>JBBCGD010000007.1:0-891590 GCA_037200665.1 Pseudomonadota bacterium
ATGGCAATGCCTGAATACCCGCGCGACCTCATCGGCCATGGCCGTACGCCACCGCATGCCGCATGGCCCGGCGGTGCGCGCATCGCCGTGCAGTTCGTGCTGAATCATGAGGAAGGCGCGGAAAACTGCCTGCTCGATGGCGACGCCGGTTCCGAAACCTTCCTCTCCGACATCATCGGCGCGCAGGCCTTCCCGAACCGGCACATGAGCATGGAGTCGCTGTATGAGTACGGCTCGCGCGCCGGGCTGTGGCGCATCCTGCGCTTGTTCGAAGCGCGGCGCCTGCCGCTCACCATCTTCGGCGTGGCGCGCGCATTGCAGCGGCATCCCGAGGCGGTCGCGGCGTATCGCGAACTGGGTTACGAGATCGCGAGCCACGGCCTGCGCTGGATCAGCTACCAGCTCATCGATGAAACCACCGAGCGCGCGCACATGGCCGAGGCCGTGGCGCTGCTGCGCGAACTCACGGGCAGCGCGCCGCTGGGCTGGTACACCGGCCGCGACAGCCCGAACACGCGCCGACTGGTGGTCGAGCATGGCGGTTTCCTGTACGACGCCGATTCATACGCGGATGACCTGCCGTACTGGACGCATGTGACGAGCGGCGCGCGCAAGGTCCCGCACCTCGTCGTGCCTTACACGCTGGATACCAACGACATGCGCTTCGCCGCCGCGCAGGGCTTCAACTCCGGCACGCAATTCTTCGACTACCTGCGCGATGCCTTCGATGCCCTATATAAGGAGGGCGACCCGGCAGGCCTCGACCGCCCGAAGATGCTTTCCATCGGCCTGCATGCGCGCATCGTCGGCCGGCCGGCGCGCATCGTGGCCCTGCAACGCTTCCTCGATCATGTGCAGTCCCACGACAAGGTGTGGATCTGCCGGCGCGTGGATATCGCGAAACACTGGATCGCGCACCATCCACCGGGACAGGTGCCGCTGCCGACATGATCACGCTCACGGAACTCAACACGCTGCCGGCGGCGCATTTCGTGGCGACGCTGGGCGGCATCTTCGAGCACTCGCCGTGGGTGGCGGAAGTTGCGGCCAGCGCGCGGCCGTTCGCGGACATCGCGGCGCTGCATCGTGCGATGAGCGATGCGGTCGATGCGGCCGGCGACGCGGCGCAATTGCAACTGATCCGTGCGCATCCGGAACTCGCCAGCCGCGCCGCCATGGCTGGCGATCTCACCGAGGCCTCCAACCGGGAGCAGGGTGGCGCCGGATTGAAGTCGCTGACGCGTACGCAGTTCGAGCAGCTGATGCGGCTGAACAACGACTATGGCGCGCGCTTCGGCTTTCCCTTCATCCTAGCGGTGAAGGGACACAACCCGGATTCCATCATCGCCGCACTGGGCGCGCGCATCGAGCATTCACCTGAAGAGGAACAACGCACGGCGCTCGAACAGATAGGTCGCATCGCGCGCTTCCGCCTCGAAGACCTGGTAGCGGACGACATCGGCAATGAAATCCTCGCGCGCTCGGATGAGCTGGCGGAATTCTCCGACCAGTCCGATGGCCTCACCTGCGCCTACCTGACGCTGGCGCACCGGGCCACGGCGAAGCTGCTGCGTGATTACATGCTCGCCGCCGGGCTCGACGCGCACGTCGACGACGTGGGTAATGTGGTCGGCCGGCTGGAAAGTCGCACGCGCGGCGCGAAGACCCTGCTCACCGGTTCGCACTACGACACCGTTGCCAGCGCCGGCCGCTACGACGGCCGGCTCGGCATCCTGCTGCCCATCGGCGTGGCCGCGCGCCTGAAGCGCGAAGGCGTGGAGCTGCCCTTCCATGTCGAGATCATCGGTTTCTCCGAGGAGGAAGGCCTGCGCTTCCAGTCCACCTTCCTCGGCAGCAGTGCGGTGGCGGGATGCTTCGACCTGCAGTTGCTCGATCGCGTCGATCGCGAAGGCACCAGCATGCGTGCCGCGCTGGTCGACGCTGGCCATGATCCCGCGAAGATTCCCGGTATCGCGCGCGATCCGGCGCAGGTTGCCGGCTATGTCGAAGTGCATATCGAGCAGGGTCCGGTGCTGCTCGATGCGGGTCTTGCCGTCGGCGTGGTGACCGGAGTTGCTGGCAGTCGCCGCTCGCTGGTGGAGATCGAAGGGCTTGCTGGCCACGCCGGCACCGTGCCCATGCCGCTGCGCCGCGACGCCGCTGCGGGCGCGGCGGAAATCGTGCTGGCTGTGGAAGGGTTTCGCGCGCGAAGCCGGCATCGTCGGCACGGTCGGACAGCTGCAGGTACCCAACGGCGCAACCAATGTCATTCCCGGCCGCGCGACGCTCTCCATCGACCTGCGTTCCGTGGACGATGCATTGCGCGCCAATACTGCCGCAAGGATCGACGCTGGCATCGCCACCATCGCGACCCGGCGCAAGCTCGACATCAAGCAGACCATGGTGCTCGATGCCGGCGCAGTTCCGTGCACGCCAGCGCTGCAACAGCAGTTCGCCGCCAGCATCGAGCGCATCACCGGCAAGGCGGCGCTGTCGCTGCCCAGCGGCGCCGGCCACGACACATGATGATGGCGCGCCTCACCGACGTCGGCATGCTGTTCGTCCGCTGCGGCAATGGCGGCATCAGCCACCATCCCGCTGAATCCCTCGATGCCGCCGATGCGCGGCTCGCAGCGGACGTGTTCCGCGATTTCCTCCTGCACTACAAGGCCAGCTGATGACCGACACCACCCATGCCCTGCAGACCTTCGCGCGCGAATTCGTGGATGCGCACTTCGATGCCGAGAAGCGCTTCCTCGCGCAGCTGGTGAAGGTGCCCAGCGACAACCCGCCCGGCGACTGCAACCGCCATGCGGAGCAAGCGGTGCGGCTGCTGGAAGAGCTGGGCTTCGTGGTGGAGAGGCATCCGGTACCGGCGCAGAGCGTGCATGCGGCGGGGATGGTCTCCGCCACCAACCTGGTCGTGCGGCTGGTGCTCGGCAGCGGCGGACCCTGCATCGCGCTGAACGCGCATGGCGACGTGGTGCCACCCGGCACCGGCTGGAAGTACGACCCCTACGGCGCCGAGGTGGTGGATGACCCGGTGCATGGCCAGGTGATGTATGGCCGCGGCGTGGCCGTGAGCAAATCCGACTTCGCGACCTATGCCTTCGCGCTGCTGGCGCTGCGCGACTACGCCGCGAAGTACGGCAGGCTCAATGGCACGCTGGAGCTGCAGCTCACCTACGACGAGGAGACCGGCGGCGACATCGGTCCGCGCTGGTTGCTGGAACAAGGCGTCTCGAAGCCGGATCTCGCGCTGTCGGCGGGTTTCTCCTACGCCGTCACCACTGCGCACAACGGCTGCCTGCATCTCGAAGTGATCGTGCACGGCCGCCCCGGCCACGCCGCCATGCCGCAGACCGGCGTCGACGCGCTGGAAGCGGCGAATGGCATCCTCACCGAGCTGTATGCGTATCGCGCGCAGCTGGCGAAGATCCAGTCGCGCACCAACGGCATCGCCAGCCCGACGCTGAACGTGGGATTGATCAAGGGCGGCATCAACACCAATGTGGTGCCGGATCGCATCAGTTTCCGCATCGACCGACGCATCATTCCCGAAGAGGATGCGGCCGTTGCGGAAGAGACGCTGCGCCAGGTCATCACCACGGCCGCCGCGCACTTCGCCGGCATCAGCCTCGAGATGCGACGCATCCTGCTCGCGGTACCGCTGGTGAAACTGCCCGGCGCCGTGCCGCTGGTCGAAGCGCTGCAGAAGCATGGCGCGCATTTCTTCGGCACCGCCATCACCGAGCATGGCGTGCCGCTGTACACCGACGCGCGCCACTACACCACGGCCGGCATTCCCGCGGTGCTGTACGGCGCCGGCCCGCGCACGCTGCAGGAAGCCAACGGCCATGGCGCCAACGAGTGCCTGCGCCTCGAGGACCTGCGGCGTGCTACTCAGACAGTCACCTGCGCACTCGCCGACCTGCTTGCCACCGATTCGTCCCCAGGGGAGTTGCCCATGAAATCCATGCTCCGCACGCTCGCCATCCTCTGCACGCTGTGCCTCGCGCCCCAGGCGCAGGCGCTGGAGAAATGGTTCGAGGATTTCAAGGCCACCGCCACGCCACTAGCAGCTGTACAACCTTCCTGTACGCGCTGCCCAAGGGCGGTGACCTGCACAACCACCTCACCGGCGCGGTGCGTTCGGAGTGGTACTGGGATGCTGCCATCGCAGTGCGCAGCGCGGGTACATCTACTACACCAAGGTGAAGATCTCGACTGCGCGCCTACGGGGCGGATGAATACGAGGCAATGGCGAGCTGCTGCTCTTCCGCATCCTCTCGCAGCAGCAGTTCGCGGCACTGGATGCCTGCGGCAAGAGCGAATACAGGCGGCTGCAGGATCTCGACGCCAGGGAGAAATCCGGTTTCCTCGAAAGCATGCGCCTCGATGAAAGCTGGGGAGGGTCGCGACGAGTTCTTCCAGGCCATCTGGGGTGCGCATCAACGAGATGCTGAAGAACCCGTACCTCATCGCGGAGATCCTGCTGAAGAACATGGAGGCCTTCGGCAAGGAGGGCCTGGTGTACCTGGAGACGCAGCAAGGCGTGGATGGCTGCGTGAAGGCCGATGGCTCGCCGATGAGCAACGATGAGGTCGCGGACATCTTCCGCGCGGCCCTCGCCTCGCCGCGCGCCAAAGCCACCGGCGTGACCGTGCGGCTGCAGAACGCGCTGCTGCGCTTCACGCCCGTGGCCGAGGGACCGGCTGCGCGAGCTCTATGCCATCACCGACAAGTACCGCGACCTGTTCGTCGGCGTGAACATGGTGGGCCGCGAGGACAACGACAAGGGCTATCCGCTGCGCTTCCTGCCGGTGCTGCGCGAGCTGCGGCACCAGTATCCGGAGATCCACCTGTCCATTCCACGCCGGCGAAGTCGATGAACCCAACCAGCACGTGCGCGACACGCTGCTGCTCGGCGCCGAGCGCATCGGCCATGGCGTGAACCTGATCACCGATCCGGACACCATGCTGCTGATGCGCAACGGGCCGTACATGGTGGAGATCAACCTGATCAGCAACCTGCTGCTGGAATACGTGCAGAGCTACAAGCAGCATCCGTTTCCGGAGTACCTGCGCACCGGCATTCCGGTGGCGCTGTCCACCGACGATCGCGGCATGTGGGATTCGGACATGACGGATGAGTTCTACGTGGCGGTGAAGGAGTTCAACCTGTCGTGGGATGAGATCGTGCTGCTGGGGCGCAATTCATTGAAGTATTCGTTCCTCGATGCCGCGACCAAGGCGAAGCTGATGGGCGAGTACGACACGCGCATGGCGAACTTCGCGGCGCAGTTCCAGAAGAAAGGCGTGGCGGAATTGGCGGGCACGCAACCGGTGACCTACAACTTCATCTGCAAGCACTACAAGGTGTGCTTGCCGTAGCCGCGCGGCCGGGAGGCTGTAGCGCCGGGCCGGAGTACCGCGCCCGGGGGCGGATCAGCTTTCCGGCCTGCGTTTGCTCCAGCGCGTGGGCCATCCAGCCCACCGAACGGGCCAGCGCAAAGATCACCATGGATGCATCCTCGGGAAGTCGTGCCGCCGTGGTCACGGCTGCGAGTGCGAAATCCACATTGGGCAGTTCGCCGGTCATCTCTTCGGCGGCGATGCGGATCTGTGCATAGCGCTTCGGCAGCTTCACTGAATCGAGCAGTGCCCGCGCCCGCACATCGCCTTGCGGATAGAGCGGATGCCCGAATGCAGGCAGCGATCGCGAGTCCACCATGTGATCGCGGATCGATTCAACAGCTCCGAGCCGATCCGCCTCCTCGACGAATCTCCTGACGGCAATGCTCGCGGCACCGTGAAGCGGACCACTCAACGTGGAGAATCCCGCGAGTACGCACGCCGGGAGTGAAGCACCGGTGGACGCGGCAATACGCACCGCAAAGGTCGACGCATTCAATTCATGGTCAGCCAGCAGCACCAGTGCGCGACGGATGCTGTCGGCAGCGGCAGGTCGATGCCAGGCCTCGGCAAGGCGGTGGTGCAACCACCGGGTTCGCGATGCGCGTGTCGTGCTCATGCGCTTGTTGCGACTCCCGGAATGAATGGCACGCACCACGGAATCCGCCAGCGCAATGAACACTCGCGCCGCGTCCTGCTTCAGCAATCCAGGTGCACGGCCGAGAATAGGCGCGTCGCTGACGGCGCGCGTTGCCAGCAGATCGAATATCGCCGCTTGAGTACTGATCTTGCGGACCGGAGCATTCGCGGCCGCTTTCGTGGTGCGGACGGGTTCGTCACCTTGCCAGAGCAACGCGGCGACGGTCTCCAGCGAGGCACCCTCGGACAACACTACTGCATCCCGCCCGCGATACCAGAGACGTCCACCTGCCACGGTGGAGATCGCGGATTCAGTATCGGCGTTCCCCAAGATGCGGCGCTGGCCGCAACGCGTTCATGCGAAGGCCTGCCTCGTCGCTGCGCGGCAGCTGCGACAGGTCCCCCACGTGGTAGAGACTGCGTCGCGTGTCGACTGGATCGGGCTTCGCGCGAATGCGTCGACGCGAAACATTCGCGTACAGCGTCTGTGGCCGCACCTTCAATATCGCCAGCGCCGTCGTGGCGTCCACCCAGTTCTTCGCGTGCATGTTGATGCTATTTATCAAGATTGACGTCGATGATGACCATCTTAGACTGCCCCCATGCCCAAGCGAATCAACCCTGCCTCGCTCACACCGGTCATCGGCACGCTGTATCCCTCGCCGTTCGACCTGCCCTGCCGCGCGCGGGAACGCTCGAAGCTCGGCGATGCCGCGGGGCTCACGCAGTTCGGGGTGAACCTGCTGCGACTGCCGCCCGGCGCATGGTCCAGCCAGCGCCACTGGCACACGCTTTCCGATGAATTCATCCACGTGCTGCGGGGTGAGGTGGTACTGCTCACCGATGAAGGCGAGGAATTGCTCGGTTCCGGCGATGCCGCGGGCTTCAAGGCGGGCGACCGGAATGGTCACTGCCTGCAGAATCGCTCAGGCAGCGAAGTGCTGGTACTGGAGATCGGCACGCGCATCGCAGACGATGCCGCGTTCTATCCGGATGTCGACATGGTTGCGCCCGCAGGCGGCAAGCCTTCCCTCTACACGCATCGCGATGGCACGCCGTATGGCGACATCAGGCGACGCGGTCCGCCTGCGGATTAGCGCGTGCGCCGGTCGCGCTGGAACAAGGAGTTCAGCGTGCGATCATGACGCATGCCTGCGGCATCTGCCAAAAACAGCAACTGAAAGCAGGCCTACCTCTTCCGGCATAGTTCGCCTGCCACAGGGTGAATAGCCGCATCTGCATATCCCGGGTGAACTTGCGCTATCGCATCCGGGATCTACTTCGACCGCGTGCGCATCCCTATCTTGGTTCCACGACATCCACACCGGATGCCAGAGAAGTCAGGAGATCCGCACATGAAACTCAAAGTATCCGCAGTCGCCGTGACTGCCATCGGCGCCCTTGCATTCGGCCAGGCGCACTCGCCGATCCGGTCCAGGACGTGGAGGTCTATGCCGGTTATGCCTTCGGCGACGACCTCGTGGACAAGCCCGCGAGCGGCCACGCCATCAAACTCGATGACGAGGTCAAGATCGGCACCCGTTACACATTCTTCCCCAGTCCGCGTTTCGGGCTGCAGCTTGCCGCCGGTGCTTCACCTTCCAAGGTCAAGTACGCGCAAGGTGGTGACGTGGATGTGGATGTGTACACCGTCGACGCCACCTGCTGGTGGACCTCAGTCCAGGCCTCACGATCGGCGGCCACAAGCTGTCGACGTACGCCGTGCTGGGCGGCGGCTATGTCTGGGCGGATGCGGATGATCCCATCGTCGGTGTAGTGGGATCGGCCACGAAGACGCTGCAGGATGACGGCGGCTTCACGGCCAATGCGGGCGTCGGCGCCAAGCTGTTCGTCACCGACGCGCTCTATGTCGGACTCGACGCGCGCTATCGCTACTTCGACAAGCTGCTGAAGACCGACGGCGACGAACTGAATACGGTCGAAACCACGCTCAGCATCGGCTTCCGGTTCTGAGCCGCCGATAGGTCCGGTGAAGGTGAAAAGCCCGGTGGCGCCTTGCGCCACCGGGCTTTCACTCATGCGGACGGCACCAGCGCGCTAGAACTCCAGCCTCGCCCCGATGCGCATGGCCCACAACCCGATGCGCCCATCGGTCCTGAGCGCCGGCGCGGTGAACGAGGTGTAGTTGTACTTCGGGCAGGTTCCGCCATTGACGCCCGACCCACCCACGCAGGCCACGCCCACCACCGGCGTCACGTTGTCGTAGTAGCGATACGAGCCGTACTTGTCGTTGATGAGGTTCAGCAGGTTCTCCACGTCGGCGAATACTTTGAACCTGGTGGGTCCGAAGCCGGGCAGTTCCTGTTCCAGGTGCAGGTCGACCCGCGACAGGTGCGGCGAGGTCTGCGAGTTCTTGCCGATGATCTGTCCCTGCGGCAGGCCGTTGGCCAGCACGTAGTCGTGCAGGGCCTGGTAGATGGCCGTGCTGCCGTACTGCACCTTCGCGTCCGCTGTCTGCGAGCTCACATCCGGCACGTACAGCAGGTAACGCTGCGCCAGCGTGGAAGTGCTGGTGTTCAGTGTGCGAAGATGGAGCGGCCGCTGCCACCACTGCTCATGGTCAGGCTGTACGGCGCGCCGGTGCGGCGTTCCCAGAACAGGCTCACGCGCGTCTTGTTGTCACCGAAGAAGGCCTTCTCGTAGTCGAGGTGCATCTTCACGGCGCCCTTGGTCTCGTACACCGAGGTACCGTAGGCGCCGAGGTTCGGGTCGAGCGCGCTGGGCTGGCTGGCGTACGTGCCGCTGCCGGTCGAGCCGCCCTGCAGTGCGTGGTGCTGGTCAGGTCGCTGACTGATTTCACGTCCTCCCAGGTGTAGCTGATGCCGGCGCCGAGGCCGAAGCTCCAGGCCTTGTCGAGTCGCGCCACCGCGATGCCCGATTTGCCCTTGTCGGTGTTGTAGAGCAGGAGATCCTTCCTGGTTGGCGGCGGCGGTGCCGAGATAGCGGTAGATGATGCGGCCGTCCGGCGAGCGGTTGCCGCTGTCCTGCAGGCGGATGTCGGAGTACGCCACCGCCTTGCGCACCCAGCCCTGGTACAGGTCGGCGCCGAAGTCCCAGTCGTCGCCCAGCGGGCCGAGGTCGGTGCGGTAGTCCACTGACAGGCTGGCCTTCCAGGTAGAAGGCAGCTTGAAGCCCTTGGTCATGAGGTTCACCGGCGCGGCCGCCAGCGAAGCGGTATTGGTCGCGAGGTAGTTGAACACGGGCGTGTTCTGCGGCAACTCCGTGCCATGCCCCGTGACGTTGTTCAGCGCCGCTGCGCATACCGTCGCATCGGCCACGCTGCAGCCGGAAGCTGCGGTGGTATCCCGCGTGATGCGGATGGTGTTCTGGTATACGCCGGCCACGGAGAAGCTGTTGCCGAGGAACACATCCGGCGAACCACCATTGAAAAGGCCGAAGCCGGCGCGCGCCTGCAGGCGATCCATCGGCCGCCAGGTGAGGTTCACGCGCGGCTGGAGGATATGGTAGCCATCGATGTTGTTGGTGTTGGTGAGGCCGGGATAGATGCCGGCGTAGCGCGGCCACGAAGAATGAATTCTCCGGCGGCTTGTCGCTCATCTGGTAGAGATCCATGCGCGCGCCGTAGGTGAGGTTCAGCGTGGGCAGGATGTTCCAGCTGTCCTGCAGGCCGGCTGTGTACTGGTCGTAGCTGAAGCTCGCCGCGAGCGACGGCAGGTTGCCGTTGATGGCGTACTGCCAGTCGAACTGGTCGGCGTTGCCCGCTTGCAGCGAGGCCAGCGAATCGAAGTAGTACAGGCCCAGCGAGCTCTGCACGAACACATTGACGATATCCAGCCTGCTCCACGAGGCCTGCGCCTTCAGCGCATGGTCGCCGATGCCGTAGCGGCCCACCAGCTCGAGGCCGTATTCCTTCTGCGCCACGACGTCGGCCTGGCTGAACTGCTCGACGCCGAAGTACACGCGCGGCGTGGCGTTGGAGCAGGCGTTGATGACGCCGACACTGGTGGCGTCCGTGCACACCTGTGAACTGGGAGAAGCCCGCCGTGCCCAGCGAGGAAGGAATGGTGCTGGTCTTGCGGTAGTTGCCGCGCAGTTCGGTGCTGAAGCCGCCAGCCCAGTCCGAATTGAGCTGCAGCACATGCGAGGTGGCGAGTTCCGGTTCGTTGGTCGCGTACGAGGTGGTGTTGATGAAGGGAGGCGGCCCGAAACCACCGGAGCTGGGCGACTGCTGGTAGGTCTTCTGGTGGATGAGGGTATACGAAAGACGCTGGCCATCCACGATATTCCAGTCGAGCTTGGCGGTGTACTTGTCGTCCTTCTCCGGCTTGATGCTGCGCAGGCCGAGGATGTCGTACCCGTACTTCGACTCGGCGATGCTGCCGACGTTGTCGATGGTGGTCTGCGTCAGGCCAGGGATGGGGTTGGGTGCGCCCGCCAGGCCGAAGTCGGCCGGATCGCCCCGCCTTCAGGTCCTCGTACGCCAGCGCGAAGAACAGCTTGTTCTCGAGGATGGGGCCGGAGGCGAACACGCCCCAGTTCTTGCTGGTGAAATCGAGGTCCACCGGGATGCCGCGCGACTTGTCGCCGGTGAGCGCATCGCTGTTGTAGGTGTAGAACACCGAGCCCGTGTAGCGGTTGCTGCCCGAACGCATCACCACGTTGATCGAACCGCCCTGGAAATCACCCTCGGTGATGTCATACGGGGCGATCTTCACGGACAGCTGCTCGACCGCATCCAGCGGCACCGGGCCCTTGGTGGGCAGGCCACCCTGCTTCAGGCCGAAGTTGTCGGAGTAGCGCATGCCATCGACAGCGAAGCGGTTGGTGCGGTTGTTCTGGCCGGCGATGTTCACGCCGCGGATGCTGGGATTGAAGGAGGCGAAGGGATCCTGCTTCACGATGTCGCGGATGTCGCGCTGTACCGAGGGGATGCCTTCGATGTCCTCGCGCGTGTAGGTGGTGGTCGGGCCCGCGGTCAGCGACAGCGACTTGCTGCCGGTGACGCTCACCTCCTTCCAGTGTCTGCTCCGCGCTCAACGACACCGACAGGTTCAGTGGCTCGCCCACGCTGAGTAGAACCCCTCCTGCGATTTGGCATCGAAGCCACTCGCGCTGACCGTCACCTTGTAGGGACCACCCGGTCGCAGACCCGAGGCGGAGAAGCTGCCACCGGCACCCGAGACGACGCTGCTGGTGGTGCCCGAAGGGATGTGGACGATGGAAACCGTGGCACCGGCGACCGCTGTGCCTTCACCACTGGTGATACTGCCGCGGATGGATGAAGTGGTTTCCTGTGCAATGACCACCGTTGACGTGCATGCGAGGGCAACCGCGATGGCCGCCCATGTGGGGAACAATCCCTTCATCTCCACTCCCTCCGCTGATCGAACCGATTTGCCTGCGGAGGCGGGAGCAAGAAGCATGCCGATTACGAAAGCTTAATGAGTGGGTCTCGCGTGTGGATTGCGATGGTTCTGCATCACGCTGGGTCAGCGCTGCACCAGTCGCAGTGATCGCGCAGTGACAGCGACGGTTCGATTCATCAACCAAACCCGCGCGATGTCATTGCACCTGCGCGGTGACCGCGGCGCCACCACCGGCCTGGGTGAGCAGCGTGATGATGTCGGAGTACTTCTTCTCCTGCGCCAGCATCAACGCGGTCTTCGGCGGAAACTCCACCGTGGCCGTCTTGAAGTTGGATTCGAAGCGCCACTCCACGCGCGGACGTCCGGTCACCGCATTGGGGTTGCGCCACGCTGCAGCAGCAGCGTCACCAGCTGCGGCTGGTGGGCGAGCACGGCGGCATGCAGCAGCGTGTTGCCGTTGCGATCGAGCGCGGCAAGATCGGCGCCCGCCAGGATCATGCGCGCGGCGAAGGCGTAGTCGTTCTGGTACATGGCGAGCTGTACGGCGGTGGTGCCTTCCGGACCGACGTGATGGGCATCGCCGCCGGCATCGAGCACGGTCAGCGAGGCCACGGGGTTGCCGCTCTTCAGCGCGAAGAACAACGCGGTGAAGCCGCCAGGCGTCACGCGATTCACGGCGGCGCCATGCGCAAGCAGCAGGCGCAGGTTGTCGACGCGGCCTGCCGCTGCGGCATGCATCAGCGCGGTCTGCCCCGCGGAGTCGATGGCATCGACCCGCGCGCCAGACTTCAGCATGCGTTCGAGGATCGCAGCCGATGCGTGGCCGGCGCACAAGGCCAGCGAGTGCGATGCCATCGGGACGCGCGCGGCGCACGTCGGCATGCGCGTCGAGCAGAAGAGCGAGCACCTGCGCATTGCCATGCTCGGCAGGCCAGCAGCAGCGGCGCGGTGGCGACGTTGCGGACCGCATCGGGCTTCGCGCCCGCCACGAGCAGAAGGCGTACCGTGCGCGGATCCTGCGTTTCGACGGCCCAGGACAGCGGCGTGGAACCATCCGGCAGATGGGCGTTCACCGTGGCGCGCGTGGCAAGCCGCGAGACACCGGCGTAGTCGCCGGCGCGGATCGCATCCACCAGCGCCCCTTCATCAGCGGCCGCGAGAACCGGCAGCAGCACCGCCAGCATCGACACATATATATGTGTGGCTTGCGCATGCTTCAGCCCGCGAGTTCGGCCAGCGGCGCCGTGCTGTCGCCGAACTGATCCTGCTCGACGCCCAACCGCTGCATCATCGCCAGCATCAGGTTCGACATGGGCGTGAGCTTCGGCACCACCACATGACGGTTCCCGCGCAGCCCGCCACCCGCGACAAGGATGGGCAGGTCGAGGGCGTCATGATCGTTCGGTTCGCCGAACGCGGCGCCGATCATCACCATGGTGCTGTCGAGCAACGAGCCCGACCCATCCGGGGTCGCCACCATCTTCGCGAGGTAGTACGCGAAGTGCTGCATGAACAGCTGGTTGATGCGCGAGATGCGCTCGATCTTGCCGGTGTCGCCACCATGGTGGCTGAGCATGTGGTGCGAGTCGCTGACACCCACTTCCGGATAAGTGCGGTTGCTCAGCTCGCGGCCAATCATGAAGGTGCTGACGCGCGTGAGGTCGCCTGCATGGCCAGCACCTGCAGGTCCAGCATCATGTGCACATGGTCGGCGAACACATCGGGGATGCCGGCGGGGTCGCACCATGCCGATCGCGGCGGAGCCATCGTACTGCGCGGCCTTCTGCACGCGGCGCTCCACGTCGCGTACGGAGGTGAGGTACTGGTCCATCTTGCGGCGATCGTTGCTCCCGAGCGCGGCATCGAGTCGCGTAGCATCGTCACGCACGAAGTCGAGGATGCTGGCGCGCTGCTCGGCCTGCGCCCGCCGGCTCGCGGGATCCAGCGCATCGCCATCGCCGAACAGTCGTTCGAACACATCGCGCGGGTTCACGGTGACCGGCAGTGCCTGCGTCGGGCTCACCCACGACAGCGTGTTGGTGTAGGTGCAGCTGTAGTTGATATCGCAGCTGCCGAGCAGGCTGGGCGCGTCGATGCCCAGCTCCATCGAAGGCAGCAGCGTCTGGTCGGTGAAGTGCTTCGCCAGTACCTGGTCCATCGAGATGCCGCAGAAAAGATCCGAGCCTTCGGTGGGTCGCGGCGTCGTGCCAGTGAGGAAGGCGGACAGGATTTGCCGTGGCCGCCCGGCCCCACGGCCTTGCTGTGTGCAAGGCCGCTGAATACGGTGAGCCGATCCTTGAACGGCGCCAGCGGCTGCAAGGTGCGCGACATCGGGAAATCGTTGCCCGCCGCCGCCGGCCGCCAGTTCTGCATGATCATGCCGTTGGGCGAATACAGCGTCTGCAGGCGCTTCGGCCGTGCCGCGATGTCGGCGGCGCTGGCACGGGGCAGCATGGCCTCGAGCAGCGGCAACGCCAGCATCGTACCCGCGCCGCGCAGCACGGCGCGGCGACTGAGTGGTTTGCGCATCCAGGTGCTCATGTCGATGGCTTCCTCCGCATGCTGATCGGCACGCTCTCGACGATGCCGAGGATCACGTCCTGGATGCGATATCCATCCGCGGCTGCACGACGCGCGATCGCGCGCACGGCCGGCATGTCCTCCGGTTCGAGGCCGCGACCCAGCGCATAGGTGAGCAACCGCTGCGTGAAGGCTTCGGTGAAGCGATCCTTGCGCGCGAGCAGCACATCGCGCAGGCCGCCGAGGCCGTTGAACTGCGTGCCATCAGCCAGCACGGCACCGACATCGACGGGCCTGCCTGAATCCTCGGTGCGATAGGCGCCGACGGCATCGAAGCCTTCCAGTGCATAGCCCAGTGGATCGATGCGCGAGTGACAGGAAGCGCAATGCGCATCGGCGCGATGCAGCTCCAGCTGTTCGCGTGCGGACAGCTGGCGTCCATCGACCACTGCCTTCAGCGATGGCACGT
This sequence comes from Pseudomonadota bacterium, assembly GCA_037200665.1. GTDB lineage: Bacteria > Pseudomonadota > Gammaproteobacteria > Steroidobacterales > Steroidobacteraceae > ZC4RG30. Next base: position 14,392 of record JBBCGD010000007.1, read on the forward strand.
CCGGTGGTGGCGGTGGCGGTGGCGCGGCCAGCAGGTTGGCGAGCACCCACTGCCCGCGCTTCACCACCGAGGTGTGGTTCGCATAGGAGGTGACGGTGAGGATGCTGGCCTGTCCCAGCAAGCCGCCGCGCTGCATGCCGGGGTCGAGGGAAACGCGCCTGAACTCTGGGCCCGCGACACCCGTGATGCCGTAGTGCGCAGCCAGCGGCTCATTGAGGAAGGTGTAGTCCGCATCGATGAAATCGAGCACGCTGCGGTTCTCGCGCACGATGCTGGTGAAGAACATCTCGGTCTCGCTGCGCATGGCATTGCGCAAACCGCGTGTTGAACCCCGGGAACAGGAAGACATCGGGACGCACCTGTCGAGGTTGCGCAGGTACAGCCACTGGCCGGCGAAGTTGCTGGTTAGCGCGCGCGCGCGCGGATCAGCCAGCATGCGGGTGACCTCCTTCTGCAATACGCCGGGCTTGCGCAGCCCATCCTTCGCGGCGAGGTCGAGCAGCTCATCGTCGGGCAGGCTGCTCCACAGGAACAGCGCGAGACGCGAAGCCAGTTCGAGGTCGGCCAGTGGATGCACGGCACCGGAGCCAGCGCGGCCGGATCCTGCTCGCGCACGAACAGGAAGCCCGGCGATACCAGCAGCGCCTGGATGGCCGCGGCGATGCCCTGCTCGAAATCACCACTGGCACGGGCAGTGTCATAGACCGACTGCAGCGGTGCGACGTCGGCATCGGAAACCGGCCGGCGCCAGCCCTGGCGTGCCAGTCGCATCAGGATGCCGTGTGCGCAGGCGGGCTCCTCCGCGGCGCTCGCTGGCTTGCAGCGGAAGATGTGGCGACGACTCGGCGTATCACCCGCACCGCTCGCCGCGAATGGTCCTTCGACATCGATCTGCAGCACATCGCGCGGCCAGTTCACCTGCGAGAAGCGCGGCGACATGTAGTACGAAGGCACCGCGGTCTCGCCCACCGTCGCGCCGTCGACGACATACAGCATCGGCAGCGGTGCCGGGGGCTTCACCGGCATCACCACGTAGTCGATGTCGTTGTGCAGTGTCTGCACGGTTTCATCCAGCGCCAGCTGGCGGCGGAAGGTGATGCCGATGCTGTGCGGACCGGCGCGCAACGGCACGCGCAGGCTCATGCGGTTGTCACGCAGGCGATCGCTTTCGTTGTTGGTGTTGGCGTTCAGCCAGCCGGCGATCTCGTAGGTGCCATCCTGCGGCGCGTAGAAGTGGAAGGCCGCGCCACCACGCGAATCCAGCGGCAGCGCGTCGCTGGCATGTTCGTCCCAGGAGGGAATGCCCTGGTTCTTGATCGAACCATCCTTGGGCACCTGCCAGGTGGTGGTGAAGGGCTTGTCGGGACCGCGACCCACCGCGAGGCGACTGAGCCGGCCGGCCACGGAGAGATAGCGATCGAGCAGCGTCGGCGACACGCTGAGCACATCGGCGATGTTGTCGAAGCCGTAGCCGGAGTCATCGCCGGGCAGCTGGCTGGCCACATCGACATCCAGGTGCAGCAGGTCACGCACCGGCATTGGCGTACTCGGCGCGATTCAGGCGTCGCAGCGTGGCGCGGCCGGGGTTCGGATGCGTGGCCGCGCGGGCATCGATGGAACCCCGCAGCCACTGCGTGAAGGCAGCGCGTGCCTGCGGCGTGGGCTGCGGCTTCTTGCGCGGTGGCATCTCGCCGCCGTCCACCATGCGCAGGATCTTTTCCCACTCCTCGGTGTTCTCGCCCGCGGCCGTGTCACCGGCGGCGATGGAACTGAGGGTCAGGCCGCCGTAGAAGTCGTCGTCGTTGTGGCAGGCGGAGCAGTACTCATCGAGCATGTGCCATTGGGGCGCGGCATCGGCGGCGGATTTGCCCGACGCGGGCACGCACACCAGCAATGCCAGCACGGCTGCGATGAACAACCCCGCAACCTTGCCAGGCTGAAGCCGCTAACCCGCACTGGTACCGCCCGCCCTGCTGCACATCTGCTTCAGGGGAGCAAGAAGCATGCCCTGCGGCGCGACGCGGCTGCGCGACTCCAGGGCCGCTGGCCGTACTGCAAACGTGCAATCCGCAGGAACCCTGCGCACCAACGCGATGCCGGGTGCCCACTTTCAACCATGGGTGCAAGCAACGCGATGCCGCGACCAGCGACCTGGCCCGGATGGTTCGCTACCCGCCTCAGTCATTCCACATTGCGCGCGACAGGCGATTCACCTGCTCGACGAGCGGCGGCAGTTCCATGGTGACCAGCCGGCCCGCATCGACGACGCAGCGACCATTGACGTAGCTGTAGTCCACGCGATCGGCATCGCAAAACAGCAGCGCCGCCACCGGATCACCCTGCGCACCGGCGAAGCGTGGCGTGTCGATGTCGACGGCGATGAAATCCGCGGCCATGCGGGCGCGAGCATGCCGATGTCGTCGCGGCCGAGCACGCGCGCACCGCCACGCGTTGCGATCCGCAGCGCCGTGCGCGCGGACATCGCACCCGCATCCATGTCCTTCACGCGCGCACTGAGCATGGCTTGCCGTGCCTCGCGCAGCAGGCTCGAGGCATCGTTCGATGCGGCACCATCGGCACCCAACCCCACCGGCACACCTGCCTCGAGCATCCGCCGCACCGGCGCGAGCCCACTGCCCAGTCGCATGTTGCTGCAGGGACAATGCGCAACGCCGTGCCGGTAGCCGCGAAGCGCCGCATGCCCGGCTCATCCAGCCACACGCAGTGCGCATGCCACACGTCATCGCCCAGCCAGTCGACGGATTCAGCGAACTCGGCCGGCGTCTTGCCGAAGTGCTGCTGGCTGTATTCCACGTCGAGGCGGTTCTCGGCGAGATGCGTATGCAGCCGCACGCCGGCGTGACTGCGCGCCAGCGCCGCGGAATCGCGCATCAGTCCCGGTGACACCGAGAAAGGTGAACACGGCGCCAGCACGATGCGCAGCATCGATAGTGGCTCCGGATCGTGGAACGCGGCGATGACACGCTCGCTGTCGCGCAGGATGGAAGCTTCGTCTTCCACCACTGAATCCGGTGGCAGCCCGCCGAGGCTTTCTCCCACGCTCATGCTGCCGCGACTGGCGTGGAAGCGCAGGCCGGTCGAAGCCACGGCTTCGATCTCATCATCGAGGCGCGCGCCATTCGGGAAAATATAGAGATGATCGCTGGCCGTGGTGCAGCCGGAGAGCAGCAGCTCCGCCGCGCACAGCTTCGCGCTGGCCTGCACACCTTCCGGCGTCATGCGTGCCCACACCGGATACAGCGACTGCAACCAGCCGAAGAGCTCCCGATCCTGCCCCGCGGGAAACGCGCGCGTCAGGTGCTGGTAGAAATGATGGTGCGTGTTGACGAGCCCGGGCAGCACCACGTGCCGGCCTTCGAGATCCAGCACCTCATCCACATCACTGTGCAGCAGCTGATCGTCAGCCCCGATGGCTTCGATGCGATTGCCCCGCACCAGCATGGCCGCATTGCGCAGCTCCGTGCCCGCCTCGTCCATCGTGACGAGCGTGTGGATGTTCCGGACCAGCAGCGATTTCATTTCGCGGCATCGGTGCCGGGTGTGTGGTCCCTGTATTGATCCCAGTGGCCGGCGATCTCATCGACCACGGCCGAGCCGACGCGATATGCGGATTCCACCGAAGCCGTGAGGCCCGCATAGCCGGCGTTCTCCTGCAGCAGGTGCTGCGCGGCCGTCTGCCCCGGCGGCTGCATGGTGTAGTTGCTGCCGGTACGCAGCACCAGTACGCGATCCTTGTCCACCTTGCCGGTGGGCGCGAGATAAGTGATGGAGTGGAAGCTGCCCGTGTCCTCCATCGCGGAAGTGACGAACTTGCCCTTGCCCTGAGTCCAGTAGTCCACCCACTTCTGCGCCCACTGGTTCATCAGCTTGCCGTGCCAGAACGTCATCGCGGCGAGGTTGTCTCCCTTCAGCACGAAGGGGGTTTCTGCGCATTGGGGAAGCCCTTGAAGCGCGCGCGTTCCCTGGCGAGGTCAGGGCTGTCGGGTAGCGTGATGTCCCTGGTGCGCTGGTAGGCCCACTCCACCAGTGCAGGATTGAGCTGCAGCACTTCGCCATGATCAGGCGGACGCTTCGGGTCATACGGCTTGGTGGCATCGATGGGCAGGTAGCCCGTGTCCCAGTCCTTCGGCATCTCGCGCGGATCGATCTCGTACGCGAGGTCGCCATCCACCAGCCACTCGGCCCACGCCGCCGAACCGATCGAAGCCTGCGCCGGATCGATGCCGGCGATGCCGGCCACCACCCAGTAAGCCTTGCTGAGATCGAAGCGCGGATCCATGGCGAGTTCCATCACCGCCGTGGCCGAATTGATGCTGCCCATGCCGGTAACCATGCCCAGCACGCCGGTCCCGGGATTCAGGAACAGGTCGTGGTGATGCGCAAACGGAATCTTCTGCGTGAGCTTCTGCCGCTCCTTCCACAGCTGGAATTCGCCAGCGGTATCGCCCTGGTCCTCGCCGATCTCGAACATGCTGACCACGACCACGCGCACTTCGATGGGCTTGGGCGCGGTGGATGCGGCAGGCGTTGGCGCCTTCGCGCATGCCGCCAGCAGCAGCGCGGCTCCCGTCAATGCAATCAGGCGTACGGACATGGCATCCCCCGGCGATGAACAGCGGGACGCCGGATTGCGTCCCGCCGCGATGCCGATGCTAGAACTTGTAGTCCGCCGTGAAAAGGAAGGTGCGCGGCAATTCCGGCAGCACCACCGACGAACCGAACAGGTCCGGGAAGTTGGAGCGGAAGTAACGTTCGCCGGTCAGGTTCTTCGACTGCACACCCACGGCCCACTTGCCGGCGGCATAGCGCAGGCCGGCATTGACCAGCATGTAGCTGGGCAGTTTCACGGCCTTCGAGTAACCCGAGTACACCGAGTCCACATGCGTGCCCGACAGCGTGCCGGTGAGGCCCGGGATCATCTCGCTGAAGTTCATCAACAGGTTCAGGCTGTAGATGTTCTCGGGAATACCGGCCTTGCGATGGTCCGGCGTCGCGATGTTCCAGCCCATGGCACCACCGAAGATGTTCGCCGGGTTGATGCCCAGCTTGATCTCGTCTTCGGCGCCCATGAAGCTGAACTGCGAGGACGCGCTCGGGCCCAGGTTGTACACCTTCAGGTTCGAGTACGCGCCGGTGACCGTCAGGAAGTTGGTGGCCACCCAGCGCAGCTCGGCCTCGATGCCCTTGGACTGCGTGGAGTTGTTGGTCACCGTGTCCTGCGCGTTGTAGTCGGTGCGCTCCTGCTTGAAGTAATCGAGGGCGATGAACATCTTGCCGCCCAGCGTCGTGGTCTTCACGCCGAATTCATCGAGCTTCGACTTGCCGATGTCGTTGCCATTGGCCAGCAGGTTGGTGGGGATCTGCCCGCCTGCCCCAGCACCATCGTCGATTGCCGCGCGATGGTGTAGTACGGCCGCAGGCCGAAGAGGTAGTACGAGGCGCTCGCCGACCACGAGAGGCCGTGGTCCTTGTCGGTGTAGCGGTGGCCCGTGTAGCCGACATAGTCGAAGGAGTTCGAGTGCGGGTCGGCGATCGAACTCATGTCGAGCGAGTCGTAGCGGGCGCCGGCCAGGATGTCGAGCTTCTCGAAGAAGGTCACGTCACTGAGGAATGCCAACGCGTAGTCCGTGTAGTGGCCCCAGGTATGCGTGGACCAGTCCTCCTGGCCGTCCGGTCGTGGTCGCGTGGCCCATTCGCGCCGGTCGATGGGCGAACCGCCATCGGGACCGAGCGACAGGTCGCGCCGATCGAAGTATTCGTAGGCGAAGTTGTCGCCATGCTCGAAGTCCGAGTAGCGGATGGAGGGACCGAACTGGAAATTGGTCTTCACCATGTCGAAGTCCTTGCTGACCTGGAAGTTCAGCTGGTCTTCGACCACGTAGGTATCGGCGAACTGCGCGAAGCCGTAGGCGTTCTCGTTGATGTTCTTCAGCGTTTCGAAGAACGCCTTGTTCTGCACCTTGAAGAGACCCAGGTCGCCGATGAGGTCGAAGTACAGCACGGCATCGTGGTCGCCCAGCTTGTCGTCTTCCTGAACCAGCACCTGGCTGCGCTTGAGGTGCGTGGTGCCCACATTGGTCACCAGCTTCATGTTGGCGCTGGGAGTATCGAAGGGATAGAAGGGATTCAGCGAACCCGCGGCCGCCTCGTTGCCGGAGAGATAGCCATTGTGATCCGCATCGAGCGAGACCGGACTGCCGGTGATGTAGGTGCCGTGGTCGATCAGCGCCTGCGTCAGGCGGTTCCAGCCGGCCACCTGGTTGCCGTTGAAGTACTGGTACATGCCGCCGAATTCGGTGTGCCAGTTGTCGGTGAGCTGGAAATCCACCGAGGCCTGCAGGATGGATTGCTCGGTGCTGGTGTTCTCGTAATAGCTGCCCGAGTTCTCGGATTCACCATACAGGTAGTAACCACCTTCCTTGCCGGCGAAGGAGACAGGCCCGCCAACCTCGGCATCGATGACGCGCTTGCCATAGCTGCCGGTGGTGGCGCCGATCTGGCCGGTGGTGTCGGAGATGAACTTGCCGTTGGTGGCACGCGCCGACTTCGGCACGAAGTTCATGTAACCGCCGATCTTCGACGGGCCGTAGATCGGGATGCCGGGCCGCGCACCACGTCGATGCGATCGCTGGCGCCGATGGCCGTCGGATAGTTGCCCGGGTTGTCGATGCGCTTCACGCCGCGGAAATAGTTCTCGCCGGGCGTGCCGCGCACGTCCAGCGATCCGGCCACGCCGAAGAAGGACTGCGTGAACGAGCCGGCGTCAGCGCCACCAGGTCGTCGATCTCGGTGATGATGGTTTGTTCCAGCAACTCGTTGCTGATGGTGGTGATGGCGCGCGGCGTCTCATCCACCTTCTTGCCGAAGCCGAACACGGAATCCACCGGCTGCGTCTGCATCACGTTCATGCGGTCGCCCTGCACGACGACTTCGGAAAGCTCTTCGTCCTCGGCCGCCAGTGCAACGGAATGCACGAAGGGCAGCAGCGTGCACGCGGCGGCGATGGAAGCGAAGCGGCGTTGGCCGCGCACGGCGAAACGGATGGACTGGATCAGAGTCATGGGTTCCCTATTCCTTCTGTTGTACTTGGCGCCGTTCGAGACCGCGCCTCTTGTCCGATTGCTTTGCAAGAAGCGTGCACATGTCACGCTGGTGCACGCGACGCGCTCCATTCGCGCGCCAGTGCGCGCCGGTTGAGCGCCCCAACGATTTGCGCGTGCCGTCGTGATGCATGCACGCACCGAAACACGCGGGCTATATTCCTTCGTACTCTTCCATCCGGGATGAACACGCATGCACGCCGTCGATGAACGATTGCCACTGCCGCGCCTCGCGACCTACGGACTGCAACACGTGCTCGCGTTCTATGCCGGCGCGGTGCTGGTACCGATACTGGTGGCGAACTCGCTGGGACTTTCCACGGCGCAGCTCATCCACCTCATCAATGCGGACCTGTTCACCTGCGGCATTGCTTCACTGATCCAGTCGGTGGGAATCGGCAGGAAGATCGGCGTGCGGCTGCCGCTGCTGCAGGGCGTGACGTTCACGGCGGTGAGTCCAATGATCGCCATTGGCCTTGCGGTGGGCGGTGGCACTGAAGGCCTGCTCACCATCTACGGCTCCGTGATCATCGCGGGAGTCGCGACCTTCTTCGTCGCGCCCTGGTTCGCACGGCTGGTGCGCTTCTTTCCGCCGGTGGTTACGGGCACGGTGATCCTCATCATCGGCATCGCGCTGCTGCCAGTGGCGGCGAACGACGTGGTCGCCGGACTCGGGCCGAATTCCATCCAGAAGCCCGTGCTCGGCCACAACCTCGCCTATGCGCTGGGCACGCTGTTCCTCATCGTCGCCATCCAGCGCATCTCGAAGGGCTTCCTCGGCACCATTGCCGTGCTGCTCGGGCTCGTCATCGGCACGCTCGTCGCGTGGATACTCGGTGACACACAGTTCGGTGCAGTGACCACGGCACCCTGGGTGGGATACACCGCACCTTTCTATTTCGGCGTGCCCACGTTCAGCCTGATGGCCATCATCTCGATGTGCGTGGTCATGGTCATCACCATGGTGGAGACCACGGGCGATGTGTACGCCACCGGCGAGATCGTCGGCATGCCCATCATGCGCGATGACATCGCGCGCGCCATCCGCGCGGATGGCCTCGCCACCACCATCGGCGGCGTGCTCAATTCATTTCCCTATACCTGCTTCGCGGAGAACGTCGGCCTCGTGCGCATGACCCAGGTGCGCAGCCGCTGGGTGGTCGCGGCCGCGGGGGTGATCATGATCGTGCTGGGTTCGTTGCCGAAGGCCGGTGCCATAGTCGCGGGCATTCCGCATCCAGTGCTGGGTGGCGCGGCGCTGCCATGTTCGCCGCGGTAGCAGTGGTCGGCATCCAGACGCTGACCAAGGTGGATTTCAACGACCACAGCAATGCGGTGATCGTAGGCACCAGCCTTGGACTTGCGATGCTGTGTACGGCGCAACCCTTCGTGTCGGGTGCGGTACCCGAGTGGCTCTCCATCCTGTTCGGCAGCGGCATCACGCTGGGCGCGCTGTCGGCCATCGCGCTGAATGCACTGTTCCATGAGGTGGGTGCGAAGCGCTAGAGTGCGCGCATCATGAGAATCGCGGTGATGGGTGCGGGTGCGGTCGGCTGTTATTTCGGCGCGCTGCTGCACCGGGCCGGCCATGAGGTGGTGTTGATCGGGCGGCCCGCGCTGGTCGAAGCGGTGCGTGCCCGCGGCCTGCACCTGCAATCGGAAGGTTTCGATGGACTGCTGCCATTGCAGGCCGATACCTCGCCGTCAGCGGTGCGCGGCGCGGGGCTCGTTCTCTTCTGCGTGAAGTCCGGTGATACCGAAAGCGCGGGTGCGGCCATGGCGCCATTCCTTGCCGCTGACTGCGTGATCCTCAACATGCAGAATGGCGTGGACAATGCCGCGCGCCTTGCGCAAGTCCTGCAGCGAGAGACGGTGCCAGTCGCGGTGTACGTCGCCACGGGCATGGCGGGCCCTGGGCATGTGGTGCACTACGGTCGCTGCGAGCTGGTCCTCGGCCCCGCGTCGGGTAGCGACGCCATCGCGCAATTGCTGAATGCCGCCGCCATACCCACCACCGTCACGCCGCGCGTGCATGAAGCACTGTGGACCAAGCTCACCATCAACTGCGCATACAACGCGCTCTCTGCACTGACGCAGCTGCCCTACGGTGAGCTGGTGCAACGACCGGGCATCGTGCCGACCATCCAGGCCATCGTCGAGGAATGCCGCAGCGTCGCGCAGGCAGCTGGCATTGCCTTGCCCGCCAGCATCCAGGAAGACACGCTCGCGATCGCGCGCGGCATGCAGGGACAGCTTTCCTCCACCGCCCGCGACGTGGCGCGCGGCCGCCGCAGCGAGATCGATTTCATCAACGGCTACCCTGGTGCGCGAAGGCGAGCGCCTCGGCATCGCGACGCCGGTGAATCGCGTGCTGCACGCGCTGGTCCGCGTGAAGGATGATGCGGTGACCGTGGCGTGACACCCGCATTGCGCGTGGCTACGCGATCAGGAAAACTCGGTGTCGCCTGCTCCCGCGCTGTCGACAGCATGGCGCAGGCGGGCATCTTCCAGATCCAGCTCGCGCTCGATGCGACGCCGTGCTTCGTCGGTGAGGCGGTTCTCGGTATACGCACGCGAGATGGTCTCGCGCTCGATGCGCAGCAGATTGAGATCCTGGATCACGTTCGGCGGGGCGGAGATCATCGTATCCATCGAGCTCGCATCCGCGTAGAAATTGCGGCGATCCTGGTGGCGGTGACGCAGGCTCGCGGTACGCACCGAGGCCGCGTTCGATGGTATCTCCTGCAACACCGCGTCGAGAGCTTCGAGGCGCACACGCCGTTCGTCTTCCTTGTTGTGGCGGGCCTCGGCACGACCCAGCCTCTCGACACCGAGCCCGCGCACCACTGCCGGCAATGCACTGCCCAGGCCCACCAGCGTCACCACGATCACGCTGTAGGTGGCGAACAGCACGAGATCACGATCCGGAAACGGGATGCCGTTGATGGTGGGTTCGATCAGCAGCGCGGCTGCCAGGCTCACCGCACCACGCAGCCCGGTGAAGGCGACGAGGAAGCATTGCCGCCAGTCCGGCGCGGGATCCTTGCGCCGGAATGAATTGAACAGCAGGCGTGGCCAGTAAGTAGCCGGGAATACCCACACGAAGCGCACGGCGATCACCACGACGCTGGTGAGGATGCCTGCAGCCAGCACGCGCTCCCAGCCTTCGGTGGTCAGCGTGACGAGCACGGAACGCGCCTGCAAACCGGCGAGCAGGAACACCAGTGCCTCCACGGCCCACACGATCAGGTCCCAGATGAAGTAGCCCTGCAGGCGGGTGGCGGGCCGGATGAGATCGCGGCCATTCCACGAAACATAGAGACCCGAGATCACGCAGGCCACGACGCCCGATCCGCCGGCTGCATGCGGTGGCCAGAACGCAATGAAAGGAGTGGCCAGTGCCAGCAGCACCTCCGCACGCGGATCCGCGACCACATGGCGCAGCCTCAGCACCACGTAGCCCACCAGCACGCCGAAGGCGATCTCGCCAGCCGCGATCAGCACGAACTGCAACGCCGCCGCCGACAGCGAGAACGACGAACTGCCCACTGCAAGCAGCGCGAAACTCAACGCCACCAGCGCGGTGGCATCGTTCACCAGGCTCTCGCCTTCGAGAATCGTCACCAGCCGGCGCGGCAACTGCACGCGACTCAGCACCGCCATCGGCGCCACCGAATCCGGCGGCGACACGATGGCTCCCAGCACGAAACCCACCGGCCAGCTCACGCCCAGCGCGAAATGCACCGCCGCCGCGACGATGGCCGCGGTGAACAGCACGCAACCAATCGCCAGCAGCAGGATGGGTCGCAGGTTCGAGCGGAACCCGCGCCAGCTCATGCGCACGCCCGATGAATACAGCAGCGGCGGCAGCAGCAGCAGCAGCACCACGTCCGGATCGAGCGCGATCGCCGGCGCATTCGGCACGAAGGCCAGCGCCGCGCCCGCCAGAAGCATCAGGATGGGCGAGGCGAACTTCAATCGCCGCGCCGCCACGCTGAGGAAGGCGATCAGCAGCGCGAGGATCAGGGCGATGACGAGGTCGTGCAGCATGCGTTGCGCGACTAGAACGGTTTCACGACCACCAGCCACAGGATCGCGGCGAGGATGAAGAGCGGCAGCTCGTTGTACCAGCGCAGCGTGGTGGCCGCAGGCAGCGCCGCGTCGCGCTGCATGCGCTTCATGTAGACGCGCATCGAGACGTGGTACGCGATCAGCAGCACCACCATCAGGATCTTGGCGTGCAGCCAGCCCGTGAAGCGCATGCCGAGGTGCGATTCATACACGGCCAGCGAGATGCCCGTGAGCAGCGCGAACACCGCCATCATGCTGGTGAAGTGGTACAGCTTGCGCGCCATCACCTTCAGGCGACGCACGTCCTCGCCCGCGCCCTTGCCTTCGACGTAGTGCACGAAGATGCGCGGCAGGTAGAAGATTCCCGCCATCCACGAGATGATGAACAGGATGTGGATGGCGATCAGGTATTGCGTGGCATGCAGCATGCCGGGCAGTGTACCGGAACGAACCAGCGGGAGACGCGGATGAGATTGATCGGGATGCTCGATTCCCCCTTCGTACGGCGCGTGGCCATCAGCCTCGATGCATTGGGCGTGGGCTTCGGGCACGAGTCGGTTTCGGTGTTCAGCACCTTCGAGAAATTCCGCGGCATCAACCCGGTGGTGAACGCACCAACGCTGGTCTGCGATGACGGCGGCGTGCTGATGGATTCGGCGCTGATCCTGCAGTACGTCGAATCCACGCGCGGCGTGCCGTCGCCGCTGTGGTCCGCCGATGCACGGCGGCGGTTGTTGCAGTTCCGTGCGGTGTCGTATGCGTCCGCGGCAGCGGAGAAATCGGTGCAGCTGGTCTACGAGATGCAGCTGCGACCGCCATCCGCGCAGCACGAACCGTGGAAGACCCGGGTGCGCAGCCAATTCACCGCGGCGTTCGCAGCGCTGGAAGGCATGCTCGACGCCGAGCCATCGCTCGCCCAGCCCGGCGCGAACCACGCGGCGATCTGGATCGCAGTGGTCTGGCAGTTCGCACAATCGGTGATCGCGGACGAGCTGCCCGCGTCGCGGTACCCGCGGCTGGTGGCGCTGTCGGCGCAATCCGAAGCCCTGCCCTTGTTCCTGCGCTGGCCGCCAGATGGACCGGGCGTGCCCGCCGGCTCGGTGTGAGGGCCTCGCGCCGGGGCTTGGCGTATCGTCGGCAGCGCGCCACCCGGTCTTCATCACCTGTTCAGCGTGGGTGGCGTACGATCAGGCCAGAGTAAGGAGAATTCCATGCGCAAATTCATTGCAGCTCTCGCGTTCTCTACCCTGGCACTCGGTGGCATCGCCGCCGTTGCTGCGAAAGAAAAGCAGACCGGTGCGGAGAAGCTCGCCGAAATGCTCGATGGCCGCGAGGCCGGCAAGCCGCAGGCCTGCATTACGACCACCCGCGGCTCCGAGCTGCAGGTCATCGACAAGACTGCGCTGGTCTACAAGGACGGCGACACGCTGTGGGTGAACCGCACCGCCCATCCGGACGACCTGGACAGCAGCGATGTGCTGGTGATCCAGCGCACCGACGGCATGCAGCTGTGCAAGCTCGACCAGGTTACGGCGGTGGACCAGACAGCGGGCTTCTTCAAGAACGTCGTGTTCCTGCAGGACTTCGTGCCCTACAAGAAACCCGCCGGCTGAATCAGAACGTACCGCTGACCTGCAGGCGGTACACCCAGCCCCACGACAGGCCGTAGTCGCGCGTGTAGTCGATCGACCCGTCGCGTCGGCCCACATAGGCCGTCGAGAAGGATCGATCGCGACTGCGCAGCAGGTTGCCGATTTCCGCGTGCACCTTGAGTCCGTGCACATCCTTGTTCTCCACGAATATCTGGCTGTACGGCTTCGAGCCCCAGTTCGTGCTCTGGTAGTCGAGCCGGTAGAAATGATTCTTCGGCTGCAGCTCGGTGAAGAAACCATACGCCCAGGGCGTGCCCGGCACGTCGTGGCGGAAATCGATGTTGCCGTAGACGCGGTTGCCGTTGGCCTGGCGATGCGAGCCGTCGAGCGGATCGCGCAGATCCGTGTCGCGCCAGGTCAGGAAGGTATCGAGCTTGCCGCCGGGTATGCCCCAGGCATCCAGCAGCAAGGTGCCATCCAGAGTGAACTGCAGGCGCTTCGCTCGATGGATGTTGCCGGGCGCCTCGGTAGTGGCATTGATGGGCACCTGGTCGACGAGATCGTCGATGTCTTCGGCCTCTACCTTGAAATTCAGCTTGCCGTGGGCACCGAGGTTGCGGATGGTTTCCACTTGCAGCAGCCAGCTCTGCGGCGGCACCAGCGCCGGGTTGCTGCCATTGGTGTTGTCATTCTGCAGGTCCACCGAGGCGAGGAAGTCGAAGAAGTTGAGCTGCCAGACTTTGCGCTGCAGTTTGGTATTCACCTGCCACTTCGTCGAAGGGTTCCACGCCAGCGACACGGCACCCTTCGGACGCCAGAAGCGGCGCGTGCTGCCGCCCGCGTCGCTCTGGCCGAGCGAGCTGTATTCGACGCCGCCGTTCAACTGCAGTGACCATGCGGCATCCAGCGGCCGGCTGAAGCCGAGCATGCTTTCGCCGCGACGCTCGGCCACGCGCGCGCTGGCACCATCCAGCTCTTCGGGCTGGTAGACGCCGCTGGCGTCCAGATCCTCGAGCGAACCGTCCACGTTGATGAAGTTGTAGGCCGCTTCACCCGACAGCGTCCAGTCGCCGCCCAGGGCCTTGCCGCGATATTCCGCGCGCCCCACGCGCTCGCCTTCGGTGCCGTCCTGCGAGAAACGCGAACCGGCGGGGATGGTCACACCATCTGTATATGTGAGGAGCTCACTGTTGTTCGGACCTTCGCGTTCGCTGAAGTAGCCGATGAGCTTCAGCCGCTGCGCACCCAGCGCGAATTCATAGTCGGTGCCGATCTCGGTGCGCCATTTGACCTGGTCGCCGAGGCTGTATTCCGTGGTCGCGGGATCACCCGGCATCTGGTAATCCGTGGTGATGCGGGTGCGCGGATTCTGCCGCTCGATGCTGCCGTTGATGTTCCAGATGGAACCCGTTTCGCCCTTGCGGTTGAACGAGGCGGAGAATTTCGGGTCGTCGTTGGAGTAGTGGCGTTTCTGCGCGCGGAAGAACGAAGTATCCGTGGCTGGATGCGTCTCGGTCTCACCGCCCCAACCGCCGCCGCTGAAGCCATCCCAGCGCAGGCCCGCGGAGAAATCGCCGATGCCCGTCTTGCCGGCGAGATTCACTTCACCGCCCTCCCAGAAATCCGGGATGCGTTCGCGCACCACCGGCCGCCACACGAAGTTGCCCTGCACGGCGCTCTGCTGGGTCAGCACGTTCAGCACATCGCCGGTGAGGCCGCCAATGTTCAGCGTGGCGGCATCGATGATCTGCAGTTCGAGCACGGCGCGCGCGGGGATCCTGCGCAATACGGTGAAGGCATCGTTGTTCTTGCCGGTGATGCGCTGGCCGTTGATGAGCACGTTCTGCGAGGCCTCACCGAGACCGCGTTCGTTGCTCACGCCAGTGACGGAGAAGCCCGGCAGCTGCTGCACGATGTCGGCGGCGGTCTGCGGCGCGAAGCGCGTGAACTGGGCGGGGACGTAGATGCGCTTGCCGTCGGCGATGCGCGGGACGATGCCGGAGGTGGGCGCGGATGCGGGAGCAGCCTCCTGTGTGAGCGCTGCTACGGGCGACAACAAAAAGACGCAGCCCAGCAACACTCTGCATGGAAGCGGTGCCAATACGCGCGCACTCACGACAGTGATGCCCCCGTTTCCGGCTTCTTTGAAGTGGGCACTGTGCCGATCTTCTGGCCGGTCCGCGCTTTGGGACAACGGACCCGTGCGGCTGTTCCCTTACAGAATGCCAAACAATGCCGCAATCGATATGATCGGGCTCCCTGTGGAGGTGCCTGCCAGATGAATGCACACCGACGGTACGCACTCGCCCTCTTCGTGGCCGCGATGGGTACGCAGGGCGCACGGCCGCAGGAAGCCCAGGGTTTCAGGGTGGACATCGACAGCTCCCGCATGACGGCCAAGGCCCACGAAGCGGTTCACTACCGTTGCGGTGCGCCGCGCAACGACACGCCCTATGACATCGACGTGCATTCCCCCGTCGACGTGGCGCAGGGACTGGGCAAGTTCGCGGTCAATGCCACGAAGGACGGTGGCTGGATTCCGCGCCATGCGACCTTCACGGCACCGGACGCCTTCATCATCGATCGCCACTTCGGCAATACGCATGTGATCGGTGCCGTCATCGCCAACGGCGACAGCACCTACGACGTGGACCTGACGCAGGCCGGCGTCGTCACCGCCACGCAGACCGGCACGACGAACAAGCTGACCAACCTGAAATTCGCCTTCCCGCTGACTGGCACGGTCAAATGGAAGGCAACCGAAACGGTCGACCTGAATGCGGGCACCGACAAATGGGACCTGCAGGCCGAGATCGATGCCACTTACAAGACATCGGGCTTCTCGCCTTCGTGCACCTTCACCGGCACGCTCGACTCGCATGCAACGTCGATGCGGGCGATCAAGCTGCCGCCGCAGGTGGTGAAGCGATAGGACGGGGCTGGACGCCCTGCGCTGTTTCGATCAGTCCTTTGGCTTGCGCGGCCGCAGGCCGCGTACCGGCTCCGCCTCCAGCGGGTTCTCCGGCCAGTAATGCCGCGGATAACGCCCGCGCATGTCCTTGCGCACTTCCGCATAGCTGCCCTTCCAGAAGCCGGCGAGATCACGCGTGATCTGCATGGGTCGCCGCGCCGGCGACAGCAGCTTCAACGTGATCGGCACGCGACCACCTGCGATGCGCGGCGTATCGGCAAGGCCGAATACTTCCTGCATGCGCACCTCGATCACCGGTGCGTTGTCGTCGACGTAATCGACGGCGATGCGCGAACCCGTGGGCACGGTGACATGCGTGGGCGCGAATTCATCGAACTGCCGGCGTTGTGCGTGCGAAAGGCGCGACAGCAGCGCCTCGTGCAATTTCCCGGCGCGCAACTGGTCCAGACGCTTCAGGCCATGCAGGTAGGGCGCGAGCCATTGCGGCAGCTCGGCGAGCAGGGTGGCGTCGTCGAACGCGGGCAGGTCCGTGCGAGCGGCTGCACGATGCTGCTCGATGAAGCGCAACCTCGCGCGCAGGGCCTCACCACCCTCGCCCCATGGCAACGCATCCAGTCCGCCGGCACGCAGCTGTTGCAGCAACGCTTCGACCACCGTTTCCGGATCCAGCTCCGCCCGACGCTCTTCGAGTATCAGGGCGTCGAGGCGTCGCACATGACGGGCACGCGGTGCGCCACTGCGCGGATCGGCGTCGGTCTCGATGCCATCGCTGATCCAGGATGCCAGCGAGGCGTCGATCTGCTCGCGCGTGATCGGCACCGCGAGCCGGATATGCGCCTCGGCGCCTTCCGCATCATCGAGATCCAGTGCAACGAGGAACTGCGAACCGGTCAGTGTCGAAGCACCTTCGAGCAGGGCGCCGCGACCGTTGGCCAGCAGATAGCGCTGGCCTGCCGCGCCACCGGAACCCGCTCGTAGCTGCGCAACGCGATCGGGATACGCCCAGGCCAGCACCGCGCCCGCATCAGCGTCTTCGGCGGGATCGATGGCGCCGCCCGCACCAAGGCGCCGCGCCACTTCGCGCACGCGCGACAGCGCGCCGGGATCCATGCCGCGCGCGGCACCACGCAGCGCTTCGAGTCGGGTGCGCATGTCCGGATCACGCGCGGCGCGCAGCAGGTCGCGCTCTGACAGCAGCGCTGCAAGTCGCGCGGCCAGTGCCCCGGATGATTTCGCCCGCGCGCGCACCAGCATGTGCGCCAGGCGCGGATGCAGTCCCGTTGCCAGCATGGCGCGTCCCGTCGCGGTGATCGCGAACGACGCATCGATGGCTTCGAGACGACGCAGCAGTTCACGCGCCTGCGCCAGTGTTGCTGCTGGAGGCACATCCATCCACGGCAATGCATTCGCATCACGCGCGCCCCACTGCGCGAGTTCCAGCGCCAGTGGTGCAAGATCCGAGGTGAGGATTTCCGGCGACGTCTGTGCGGCCAGAGTCACCTGCGCACCCTCACCCCACAGTCGCCAGGCGCTACCCGGCGCGGTGCGTCCCGCGCGTCCTGCCCGCTGCACGCCCGATGCCTGCGAGATGCGCACCGTGACCAGCCGCTCCATCCCCGTGCCCGGGTCGAACAGCGAGCGGCGCGCGAGACCGGTATCGATCACCACGCGCACACCTTCGATGGTGAGGCTGGTCTCGGCGATGTTGGTGGCGAGGATGAGCTTGCGCCTTCCGGGCGGCGCGGGATCGAGCACGCCGCGCTGTGCATCCAGCGTCATCTCACCGTACAGCGCATGCACGACGAGGCCGGTGATGCCCATTGCTTCCACTTGCGCACGCAGGCGGTGGATCTCGGAAGAGCCAGGCAGGAACAGCAGCGCATCGCCTTCGGTTTCATCCAGTACGCGGCGCACCTGCGCAGCGAGCGCATCGATGGCGCGTGGCGCCAGTGTGCGTTGCTCGGGCAATGCTGGCAGGCCTTTGCCGAGGTAGTGCACCTCTACCGGAAACATCCTCCCCTGCGCTTCGATCACGGGCGCAGCGCCGAGCCGCGCTGCCACCGCCGCGCCATCGATGGTGGCCGACATCACCAGCAGCTTCAGCGGCAGGCCCAGCGACTCCTGCGCTTCACGGCACAGCACGAGTCCGAGATCCGCATGCAGGCTGCGCTCGTGGAATTCATCGAACAGCACGGCCGCGATGCCTTCGAGCGCAGCGTCCTGCTGCAACATGCGGGTGAGGATGCCCTCGGTCACCACTTCAAGGCGCGTGCGCGGACCGACTTTCGTATCGAGCCGCATGCGATACCCCACGGTCTCGCCGACGCGCTCCTGCAACGACGCGGCCATGCGCTCGGCCACTGCGCGCGCAGCCAGTCGTCGCGGTTCGAGCAGCAGGATCTTGCGACCGCGCGCCCAGGGTTCATCGAGCAAGGCCAGCGGCACCACCGTGCTCTTGCCCGCGCCGGGCGGCGCCACCAGCACGGCATTCGCCTGCTCACGCAGGCTCGCCAGCAGCTGCGGCAATATCGCTTCGACCGGCAGTGAGGTGGCGTTGCGCATCGGGTCGGCATGATATCGTCCGCGCCTGCATCACAGCAGGCTCGCCGGCTTCATCATCGGCCAGACCGAAGACCTGGATGCGGCTGCGGGTTTGGCGAATACCTGGAAACAGAGGAACGGCAATGCGGTGGCGTGACGGCAGGCAGAGCTCGAATGTCGAGGATGTCCGCGGCAGCGGTGGTGGCGGCGGCTTCGGTGGTGGCGCGAAGTTCGGCCTCGGCTCGCTGGTGGTGGTGGCCGCGGGCTACTTCCTTGGCGTCGATCCACGCCTGCTGATGGGGCTGCTCGATGCCGGCGGTAGCGGTGGCAGCGCGCAGGTCGGTCCGCAGCAGACCGCGCAACCGCAGGATGAAGCGGGTCAGTACGCCGCCACCATTCTTGGTCTTACCGAAGATGTGTGGGGCCAGATCTTCCAGGCCAGCGGCCAGCGTTACACGCCGCCGCGCATGCGCCTGTTCTCGGGACGTGATGCTTCGGGCTGCGGCACGGCCGATGCCGCAGCGGGTCCGTTCTACTGTCCCGCCGACCACAAGGTGTACATCGACCTCGCCTTCTTCAAGGAACTGGTGGATCGCTTCGGTGGCCCGGCCGATGCCACGCAGACCGGCAGCTTCGCGCAGGCCTATGTCATCGCGCATGAAGTGGGCCATCACGTGCAGACGCTCACCGGCATCGAAGCGCAGGTACACGACGCGCAGGAACGCGGCTCGGAACAGCAGAAGGACGCGCTGCAGGTGCGCATGGAACTGCAGGCCGATTGCTACGCCGGCGTGTGGGCGCACTACGAGAAGGATCGCCTCGACGCGGGTGACATCGACAGCGCGCTCGCCGCCGCCGCAGCGGTGGGCGACGACATGATCCAGAAGAAGATGCAGGGCTATGTGGTGCCCGAGACCTTCACGCATGGCTCGGCTGCGCAGCGCCAGCGCTGGTTCCGCAATGGCTTTGCCGATGGCAAGGTCAGCGACTGCGACACCTTCAAGGCCAGCAGCCTTTAGAACATCAACGGCCGCGCTTCAGGGTGCGGCCACCGCGGGATCGAAGCGGCACTCCACGCGCAGGCCCGGCGAGTTGTCACCCAGCGTCAGCTCACCGCGATGCAGGCGCACGATGGCCTTCACCAGTGACAGGCCAAGCCCACTCGATGGCTTGTCGCCACTGGCCTGCAGCGTGACGAAGGGTTCCTGCGCGCGCTCACGATCGGCGGCAGGAATACCCGGACCGTTGTCGCTGACCGCGAGCAGCACGCGCTTGCCTTCGGTGCGGGCGGTCATCCTGATCTGGCCACCTGCCGGCACGTACTTCACCACGTTCTCGAGGAGGTTCGCGATCAGCTGCGCCAGCAGCTGGCGCTTGCCCATGATGGCGACGCTGGGCTCGGCATCGAGCGTGAGTTCCAGGCCCTGCTCCTGCATGCCGGGCTGGTACAGCTCGAACATCTCGCGCGCGAGTTGCGCGAGATCCACCTGCTCGCTGCCGGCCACGGTGCTGCCGCCTTCGGCGCGCGCAATTTCCAGCAGCGTGCCCAGCGTACGCTGCACGCGATCCAGTTCGCCGAGCGCGGGGCCCACCAGTTCGCGCGTGGCCGGGCCATCGGTATGCAGCAGTGCTTCCTCGAGCCGCACGCGCAGGCGATACAGCGGCGTGCGCAGGTCATGCGCGATGCTGCCGAAGGCCGCGCGCAACAGCACGGCCTGCTGCTCGATGCGTTCGAGCATCTCGTTCACCGTGCGACCCAGCTGGTCGTATTCATCACCACCGCCGCGACCCACTTCCAGTCGCCGCGACAGGTCACTGTGCACGATGGAATCGCAGGTGGTGGAAAACGCGCGCACGCGCTTCGCCACGCGCGCCGCATACCAGCGTCCCAGCAACCCGATCAGCGCGGTGATGGCGAGGATGCCCCACACCGTCGCGTAACCGAAGCGGCGCAGGCTGCGCTCCATCTCGCTGGTATCGGTGCCGACCAGCAGCCACTCGCCGCGCGGCAATTGCACCAGGTGCGCACTGACCGGATGCGTGCTCTCCTCGCCCGCCGTGCTGATGCGGAAGCGCACCTCGACATTGGCGCGCGGCTCGATGTCACGCGGCCATGCGGTGAGGTTGCCGGCAATCGGACGCAGGTTCGAATCGGCGAGCAGGTACACCGCGCCGGTACGACCCCAGCTGTCGGTGCGCGAGCGCAGCGTGTAGACCAGCTCCGCCATGCCACCCGCGTTGTAGTCACGCGAGAGATCGTAGAGTTCGGAGGTGATGACGCGATTCACCTCGCTGCGCAACGCATTGCGCGTCAGCAGGTACACCGTACCCTGCAGCACCACGACCAGCAGCAGCGCGATGGCGCCATAAGTAAGCGTCAGGCGCGCAGTGGAGGATCGAAAGGCGGTTTTTGGACTCATCGCACGGCGCGGCGCATGACTGGGCCGCGCGAGACGGTCTCAGGATTCATCCCGCAGCACATAGCCCGCACCGCGCACGGTGTGGATCAGCGCCTGCGGAAAATCGCGATCGACGGCGGCGCGCAGCCGGCTCATGTGCACGTCGATCACATTGGTCTGCGGATCGAAGTGCAGGTCCCACACGCCTTCGAGCAGCATGGTGCGCGTGACCCACCTGGCCCTGCCGGCGCATCAGGTATTCGAGCAGCTGGAATTCCTTGGCGGTGAGTTCGATGCGCTTGCCGCCACGCGTGACCGTGCGGCCAAGGAGATCAAGCTCGAGGTCCGCGACCTTGAGCTTGGTGACCACCGCGCCACCCATGCCGCGCCTCAGCAGCGCCTCGATGCGCGCCATCAGCTCGCCGAAGGCGAAGGGCTTGGTGAGGTAATCATCACCGCCGGCGCGCAGGCCGTCGATGCGGTCATCCACCGAACCCAGCGCCGAAAGGATGAGCACGGGAATCTTGCTGCCCTGCTTGCGCAGCATCTGCACGATGGTCAGGCCATCGATGTTGGGCAGCATGCGGTCGGCGATGATGAGGTCGTAGCCTCCTTCACTGGCCTGGAACAGGCCGTCGCGGCCATCCGAGGCCACGTCCACCGCGTACCCGCTTTCCTGCAGTCCTTTGGCGAGGTAACGCGCGGCTTCAACATCGTCTTCGATCAGCAGCAATCGCATGGCGGTCAGTCTATCCACAAGGCTCCTTTCCTGCACGGCGGCCACTTCAGTGCCCCTGCAATACGCGGGTGACGATGCCCTCGGCGTCGCCCCCGAGGTGATGGCCGCTGCCGATCTGCATCGACTGGCTGGGCGGCATGCTGGTGCAGGGAGTGTCCTTGTCACCGGCGCCGTACAGGCAGATGGGCGCGAGCGGCAAGCGCGCGAGTTCGGGTTTGGTGGGCAGGCCCGCGGTGGTGACGCCGGGCAGCCAATCGGAGACATGGATCTCGAAGGTCGCCGAATCGGAAGGCGCGACCAATGTGAGCGTGCGTACGTTCGCGGCCAGCGGACGCGGCAGGCGGTTCATCACAAACGGCAGCACGTCGGCACCGAAGGAATAGCCGAGCAGGTGCACGGCATTGCGATGCCAGGCCTGCTGGTAGTGCTCGATGATCGCGGCGATGTCGCGCGTGGTCTGCTCCGGTGTGTGCTCGCTCCAGAAATAGCGCAGCGAATCGATGCCGATGACGGGAATGCCACGCGCCGCGAAGGCATGCGCGATGCCGCGGTCGAGGCCAGCCCAGCCGCCATCGCCCGACACCATGATCGCGAAAGAGTCGGAAGGCGGCACGCCTTCGGCCGCAGGCACGATGGTCAGCGGCAGCTCGGTGATCGAAGCCGGCGTGCCGGATGCTGCCGTGGGGTGCGCCGGCGCAGCGGGCGCATTGCTCACTTGCATGCGCACGAAGGATTCCTGGAATTGCGGCAACCAGTTGCGCTCGACGCCGAAGCCATGGCCGACCTTGGGCAGGCGTTGCACTTCGGCACTCGGAATCTGCGCGGCGAAGGTATCCACCGCGCTGGCTTCGCAGACCTGGTCCTGCTGGCCCTGCATCGCGACCCAGTGATCTTCGAGCTTCGGCACCGGCTCGACCACGAAATCACCGCGCTTGTTCACGGTGTAGTGCAGGGCATTGCCCGGGCACAGCGGCTTGCCCTTGAAATCCTGGTCGGCGCAGAACCCCAGGCTGATCGCACCCGTGAAGGTCCCTGGCGGTGCCTGCGCCAGCACCGCATACACCACGGTGGCGCCCGATGAATAACCCACCAGGGTCGGCGCCAGGTACTGCGGCAGACCGAGCTTCTTCTGCAGGTCGTGGCTGAGCATTTCGAAATCGACGGCCAGCGAGATGCAGGACTGCTGCGAGGCGCCGATGGCGGAGAGGTAGTGGCGTATGTCGATACCCGCGACGATGGCGCCCTGCTCCGCCAGGTGCTTCGCCATGCCAACGACGCCGAGGTTCCAGCCGCCATCACCGGAGACGAACAGCACCAGGCTCTTCGGCGTACCCACGGGTTGATACACGGTGACCGTTCCGAAGCGCCCGCCCACGTTGATCTGTTCGGGTTCCGCCGCAAATGCATGCAGCGCGGGCCACAACAGAAGGATCAACCAGGCGAAGCGTTTGGACATGCGGGCAATGATCGCGCTGGTCGCTGTAAGCGAGAATAACCGCGGGATTACGAAGCCTTCATGCGTGCGGATCCGCCTCAGTGCATCACGATGCGGCGCGGGCTGCCGGCAATGAGTCCCGCCACATCCATCACCGTGCGCGGCAGGCCAAGATGCCCGGAAGTGGCGAGATAACGCGGGCGCCACACCGGCAGGAACTTCTCCTTGTAGGCGCGCAGTCCCTCGAAATTGTAAAACCGCTCGCCGTGGTTGTAGAGGAAGGCGCCGACGCGGTTCCACAGCGGTGCGAACTCGCGATCGGCAAGGCCCGCGAGCGGCGCCATGCCGAGGCTGAACCAGGCATAGCCCTGCTGGCGCCCCCACTTCATCACTTCGATGAGCAGGTAATCCATCACGCCCTTGGGCGCGTTGGGGTAGTAGCGCATCAGGTCGACGGAGAGTTCGGCCTTGTCCGCGCCCGGCCACAGGTTGGCGAAGGCAAGGATGGCCTCGTCGCGCTTCACCACCGCGCAGGGGAAGCTCTGCATGTAGCGCTCATCGAAGCGACCGAGAGAGAAGCTCTTCTCCGCGACGGAGAGTTCCTCGAGCCAGGCATCGGAGACGGCGCGCAGGCCGCCGATCTGGCGCGCCACTTCTTCCACCGGCAGTACTTCAAAGTAGACCTCCTGGCGCTGCACGCGGCGCCAGGTCTGGCGCAGGTCGGCGCGTTTCGAACCTTCGAGGTCGAAATCGAGCAGCGGCACGCGCGCTTCCTCGCCGATCTTCGACAGCACGAAGCCGGCATCGATGTAGGCGGGAAGATCTTCCACGCCCACCTGGTAGAACACGGGCTTCGCCGCGTAGCGATCGCAGGCCTCGCGGAAGCGCCACAGCAGTTCATGCCGCACTTCGGGCGGACCGACCGGATCACCCATCGCGATCCAGTTGCTGCCCACCGGTCGATACATCACGAAGCCGCGGCCGTCTTCGGAGAACAGCAGGTTCTTGTCGCCGAGCATGGCGAGCCACGACGAAGTATCGCCACCGGATTGCTCGATGACGGCGCGCGCCCTGTCGAGCTCCGCGGCCTCGGGCAACCGCGGCGCATGACGCGCAGGTCGCAGCAGCAGCCATGCACCGACGAAGAACGTGATCACCACCGTGAGCACCAGCGCGCGCAGCGTGCGCGGCGCATCGGCGTGGAAGGCGAAGCGCCACCACATCTCGTTCGAGTATTCGACGTCGCGGTACGACAGCCACGCGAGGCACACCGAGGACACCAGCGCCGCCAGCACCGCTATGGTCCAGCCCGTCGAGAAGGGCTGCTGCAGCAACGAGGCCTTGCGCTGGAAGCGATCCTTCGCGGCCAGCATCAGCAGCGCGACCACGAACAGCGCGATGGCTTCCTCGAAATCGAGGCCCTTCACCAGCGATGCGATGATGCCGATGCCGAGCAGCCACATGGTGACATGCCAGGCCGCATCGAGCCGGCGCTGCAGGCCATGCGCGAGCAGCACGAGGCTGATGCCGGCGGCACTGCCCAGCAGGTGCGAAGTCTCCACCAGTGGCAGCGGCACCAGTTCGCGCAGGATGTGGCGACGCGCGGCCGCGGCCGGCGTCGCCCCCGAGAACAGCAGCAACACTCCGCCGCTGAACACCGTGGCACTGATGAGCTGCGGCACGGCCAGTCGCAGCCATGCACGTGCCCAGGCCGTGCTGCGCGCCAGTGCCACGCGTCCGGCCCAGGCTTCGCGTCCCGCGAGCAGGCCCAGTGCCAGCAGGAAAGGCAGGATGTAGTAGATGGCGCGATAGGTCAGCATGGCCGCGAGCTTTTCTTCCGCGGCACCATCGGGCAGCAGCAGCAGCAGCACGGTCTCGAACACGCCGATGCCGCCGGGCAGGCTGCTGATGAGGCCCGCTGCAACCGACAGCAGGTACACGGCGATGAAAGCGAGGAAGCCATGCGTGGCATCCTCGGGCATGAGCACGTACAACACGCCCGCGGCGAGCAGCAGGTCCGTACTCGCCACTGCCACCTGCCCCAATGCAATCGGCAGCTTCGGCGTGGGCACGCGCCATTTGCCGATCACCAATGGCTCTTTTCGCAGCAGGCCCAGCAGGCAGTACGCGATCACGAAGGCGATGAACACCGTGCCTGCCGCGCGCGCGCCCAACGTGCCGATGTGCAGCACCTCGCCGGCCAGCGGCGCGCGCAGCACCAGGGACAGGCCACACAACAGCGCCGCACCGAGCAGCGAAGTGAAACTGCAGAACGCCACCAGCTGTCCGACCTGCCAGGTCGTGAGGCCCGCACGGCTGTACCAGCGCAGGCGGATCGATCCACCCGACAGCGTCGCGATGCCCACGTTGTGCCCCACCGCGGTGGCGGCGAAGGAAGTCGGCAGGATCATGCGCCAGCCCGGCTTCGCGCCCAGCGCGCGCATGGCCAGCGCATCGAACTGCGTCAGCACGAGGTAGCTGCCGATGGTGAGCAGCAGCGCGAGCACCAGCGTGTCACGCGGTGTGTTGCCGATGTGCACGAACACTTCATGCCAGGGCACGCGGCCGAGTACGCGATCGGTGACATAGGCCGCCACCACCAGCACCACCGCGATCAGCGCAATGAACCAGCGCCGGCGCCTCGAAGCAGTGTGGGGATCAGCGTCCATGCGCGGCGCTCAGTGTTTCCTGAAGAACTTCCAGGCCAGCATAAGCCAGCCGCAGATCAACATCACGCCACCCACCGGCGTGATGATGCCGAATGGACCTGATGCCCCGGCAAGCAATCCATAGATGCTGCCACTGAACAGTACGACGCCGATGCCGATGAGACGTATGGGCCAGGCGAGATCCGCGTGGCCATCACGCACCCAGCCACCGAGCAACAGCAGCGCGATGGCATTGAACACCTGGTAGTAGACCGCGGTGTGCAGGGACTGCAGCTGGTGCTCGCTGAGTACATTCTGCAAGGCATGCGCACCCAGTGCGCCGATGCCCACGCCGATCGCCACCAGCAGCGCGCCCGTCGCGATGACGCGATTGCCGTTCATGCGCGACCTCGCGGCTTGCTGCGCGACTTGCCTGGCAGACGCGCGGGCACGCGCGGCAATCCGGTGTGCTGCGTGCGCATCGGCTGCGTCGGACGTGCGGCATGCGGCTGGCGTTGCGGCTCGCCCGCCTTGCGCGCGCCCGGTGCCACGGGCCTGCGCTGCCCTTCAGCCTGCAGCCCGGTGCCCGGCGGCTGATACGCGGGGATCAACTGGTTCGGTCCATTGCCGATCAACCGCCCCTTGCCCATGCGGCGCAGAGCCTCGCGCAGCACGGGCCAGTTGTTCGGATCGTGGTAACGCAGGAAGGCCTTGTGCAGGCGGCGCTGGCGCAGGCCTTTCGGGATGGGCACGTCCTCGCTGTCGCGCGTCACGCGGCGCAGGGGATTCTTGCCGCTGTGGTACATGGCCGTGGCCGAAGCCATCGGCGAAGGCAGGAAGGCCTGCACCTGGTCCGCGCGGAAACCGTTCTTCTTCAGCCAGATCGCAAGCTCCAGCATGTCTTCATCGGTGGTGCCGGGATGCGCGGCGATGAAGTAAGGAATCAGGTACTGCTCCTTGCCCGCTTCCTTCGAGTATTTGTCGAACAGCTCCTTGAAGCGGTAGTACGTGCCGACGCCCGGCTTCATCATCTTGGACAGCGGCCCTTCGCGCACATGCTCGGGTGCGATCTTCAGGTAGCCGCCCACGTGGTGCTGCGCGAGCTCCTTCACGTACTCGGGTGATTCGATGGCGAGGTCGTAGCGCACTCCAGAACCGATCAGCACCTTCTTGATGCCCGGCAAGGTGCGCGCCTTGCGATACATCTCGATCAGCGGCGTGTGGTCGGTGTTCAGGTTCTCGCACACCGCGGGATACACGCACGACGGCAGCCGGCACGCTGATTCGATCTCGCGACTCTTGCAGGCGATGCGGTACATGTTCGCGGTCGGACCGCCGAGATCCGAGATCACGCCGGTGAAGCCCGGCACCGTATCGCGGATGGTCTCGATCTCCTTCAGCACCGACTCCTCGCTGCGATTCTGGATGATGCGGCCCTCGTGCTCGGTGATCGAACAGAAGCTGCAGCCACCGAAGCAGCCGCGCTGTATCGAGATCGAGAAGCGGATCATCTTGTACGCAGGGATCTCCGCCTTGCCATAGGACGGATGCGGTCGACGCTGGTAGGGCAACTCGTACAGGTTGTCCATGTCCGGCGTCGCCAGCGGAATCGGCGGCGGATTGATCCACAGGTCGAGGTCGCCGTGCCTCTGCGCCAGCGCGCGCGCGTTATGCGGATTGGCCTCGAGATGCAGGATGCGCGAGGCATGCGCGTACAGCACCGGGTCGCTGGCCACCTGTTCGTAATCCGGCATGCGGATGACGCTGCGGCCGCGATCCGTGTTCTTCACGCGACGCACGAAGCGCACCACGGTTTCGGGACCCGCGGGAGCCGGCGCGGCCTTGTCGCGCATCTCCTCTTCCATCGCATAGGGATCCACCGGCGGATTCAGCGGCCCCGGCGCATCGAGGTGGCGCGAATCGATCTCGATGTAGTCCCGCGCATGCTCGCCACGCACGAAGGCGGTGCCACGCAGGTCGCGCAACTGGTCGATGGTTTCGCCTGCATCGAGGCGCTGCGCGATCTCGATCACCTGCCGCTCGGCATTGCCGTACACCAGCAGGTCGGCCTTGGCATCGAACAGCACCGAGCGCCGCACTTTCTCCGACCAGTAATCGAAGTGCGCGATCCGGCGCAGCGACGCCTCGATGCCACCGATGACGATGGGCACATCGCGATACGCTTCGCGCAGCCGCTGCGCATACACGATCACCGAGCGATCCGGCCGCTTGCCCCCCTCGCCACCCGGCGTGTACGCATCGTCGCTGCGCACGCGCTTGTCCGAGGTGTAGCGATTCACCATCGAATCCATGTTGCCGGCGGTCACGCCGAAGAACAGGCGCGGCTGGCCCAGCGCCTTGAACGGCGCGGCGCTCTTCCAGTCCGGCTGCGCGATGATGCCGACGCGGAAGCCCTGCGCTTCCAGCAGGCGTCCGAGGATGGCCATGCCGAAGCTGGGATGATCCACATAGGCATCGCCGGTGACGATGATGATGTCGCACTGGTCCCAGCCCAGCTGCCGCATCTCTTCCCGGCTCATCGGCAGGAAGGGCGCGGCCGCGCGCGGCGGCGGAGCGTGGAACAGGGGCGCGGCGGGGATGACAGGCATGGAGGGTTCAGCAGGGCTTCAGATCCGGGGTCGCAGTCTACCGGTACATGGGGCCGGAGGCGGCCGGAACCATGAGATGGACAGGGAGAGTCATGCGGAAACCGCTGTTCTTGCTGGTCGCGGCGCTGCTTTGGCCCATATGGGCGGGCGCAGAGGTGACATACAGCGGGGAGGATCCCTGGACGCGTGGCTGGCTGGCCATCGGCGTAGGCAGTGGCTCGATCGCGTCAGCCGGCCCTGCCCCATCGGCGAGTCGCGATGCCTTCGCGTTCAGCATCGATACGGGCTACCGCATCAACCGGCAGTGGGGGCTCGGGCTCGAGTACGGCGTGCTCGCGCCGAACGGCGGCTGCGGCGGACATCACTGCACGCCCGCGGACCCGGACTTTGCGCCGGATTTCTCGCACTGGTTCCTGCTGGCCGAACAGCGGCCCGGCGATGGCGGTCTGCGAGTACGCGCCGGCGTCGGGGTCTCGAGCATGTGCTACCGCTACTACCGCGCGCGCGATTCCGGTTGGCACCGGTTCTGGCAGGCGCTGATCTTCGATGACGACCAGGATGAGGGTTCGATCTCCTGGCATTGCAAGAGCCTGCATGCGCTGGGCGCCGCGGCGTCGATCGGCTACCAGTGGGCGTTGCCGGATTCGCTGTCTTCAGTGGGCTTGCAGTTGCGCGGCGAGGCCGCGAACTTCGCGGAGAGCAGCACGGCCGGGACGCCGGCGTTCCATCATCGGGCGGTGATGCTGCTGGTTCAGTTCGATATCAACTGAGGCAATGCTCGCGCCAGGCATGAAAAAGGCGGCGACCGCGGATGCGGACGCCGCCTACTCTTCTATATGCAGCTATGTCAGGCAGCGCGGCGGCGGCGGCGCGCGAAACCACCGAGCCCACCGAGGCCCGACATCAGCAGCCACGCGGCGGCGGGCAGCGGCACCTGCGAGACGGCGATGTTGTCGAAGCCGGCGGTACCGGCGACATCACCGAAGGTGACCGAGTGGCCAACCGTACCGAACACGGCCGCCAGCTGATCCCAATGGGTCAGCGCGGATACGCCATCGCTGGCCGCGTTCGCGAGCAGGTTGAAGGTGTACAGCGCATCGCCGGTGCCATCGAGGCCCGACCACACCGTGACCGAACCTTCGCTCAGCGCCGAGTACAGGAAGGAAAGCGCGCTGAAGCCGATGGTGGAATTCATCGTCGCGCCCGCCCCGGCCGGAGCCAGGATGCCGCTACCCAGGCGCGCATCGTCCGGGTTGAACAGTGGCGCCGAGGGATCCTCATTCGTGCCCACGATCGCCAGCGGACCGAAGCTGATGCCGTAGTTCGGACCGGTCACGGTCGGCGTGCCGATATCCTGGCCACCGTTGTAGAACTGGTTGACGTCGCTGGACGTGGGAATCCCTTCGAAATCGAGGGTCACGGCCATCGCCGGAGCAGCGGATACGAGACCAAAGGCCACCAGGGCCGAGACCAACTTCAAGTTCACTGTCGTTCCCCTTTGCAGAAACAGTTCCAGACACAAGTACGCACATCGCGTGGGCATGGACCCGATCACATCGATGCGGGGCCACAAGACCTGATGGGGAAGTTGCCGGGTGCGCGTTTCCGAACGATTACATTTTGGTGATCGCGCTACACCGCGCGCGGCCTGACGAATGTAAGGAGGGTGTCTTACGGCGCGAACAGAATTGCCGGATGCCATCTGAAATCATCGGCCTTTTTCCCATTCCCTTCCTGCGTACGCCGCGCGCACTCGATGCCACGCTGGTGGAAAACCTGGTTGCGCACTTCGTCGCGCGCGCCACCAACGACAACAACTCCTCGGCGAATCTCTCGCACACACGCATGCTGCGGCCCGACGAGAGCCCGCTGTTCAAGCAGGCCGCCGCACTGATCACGCCGCACCTGGTCGAGATGGGCTGGCACATGTTCGGCGAGCGCATGGGCTGGTCGGTGAAGGAGATGTGGGTCAACGTGCTCGATGCCGGTGGCCGCCAGGCCATGCACAACCACGCCAACAGCTTCATCTCGGGCGTGGTGTACCTGACGCCCACGCATCCGGGCTCGCAGACAGTGTTCATGAAGTCACCGGGCGGCATCGATTTTCATTTCAAGAATGATCATGCGGGCACGACTTCCACCGAGTTCAACGCGGACAAGTGGGTGAGTCCGGCACCACAGCCGGGCGACATGGTGCTGTTTCCGAGCTACCTGATGCATGCCGTGCCACCGAACCAGGGCGAGCGGCGCATCTCGCTGGCGTTCAATGCGATTCCGGTGCGGCTGGATTCGTTCGGCTATGTGATCGGGTTCAGCGGATGAGCCCGCGCGCCGGCCGCGCGCGCCGGTCGGCTGCGGTGTTGCTGATGCTCGCGTCCGGCTGCGCGGGTCTCGGCTATCAGGTCGTCTGGGTGCAGCAGAGTGCGCTGTGGCTGGGCCATGAAGCCGCCGCGGTGCTCGCAGTAGTCACGGCCTTCTTCACGGGCCTGGCGCTGGGTTCGCTGGCGCTGGGTCGGCGCATCGAAAACTCGGCGCATGCGCTGCGCTGGTATATCGGCTGCGAGCTCGTCATCGGTGCGTGGAGCCTGGTGCTGAACAGATTGATGTCGCCGGCCAGCGGCTTGCTGCTGCAGATGACCGGACTCGATGCCGCGCCATTCGCCCAGTGGAGCATCGCCTTCGGTGGCACCTTGCTGTTGTTGCTGCCGGCCACCGCGGCGATGGGCGCGACACTTCCGGCGATGGAACGGTTGCCGGGTGCGCAGCGCGAGCAACGTTCGATTGCAGGGCTATATGCGGCGAACACGCTGGGTGCGGTGCTGGGCGTACTGTTGATTGCCTTCCTGCTGGCACCGCGGCTGGGTTTGGCTCGCACAACAGCCCTGTGCGCGGTACTCAATTTGCTGTGCGCGATGCTCGCGGCTGTCGCGCTACCACGCGCAACGCCACCCGTTGCAAGAGCCGTATCACCCGCGAGCGGGGCAACCAGCGCACTGTGGCCGCTTGCGTTTACCGGCCTGCTTGGCATCGGTTACGAAGTGCTGATGGTGCGGGCGTTGAGTCAGCTGGCAGAAGACACCGTCTACACCTTTGCGTTGCTGCTGGCGGTGTATCTGCTTGGAACATCCGCGGGTGCAGCCTGCTACACACTGCTCTCCACGAGATTGCGTGATACCGCTGCATTGGCGCGTCGACTGCATTGTGGTGTGGCACTGTCCTGTCTTGCCGGCATCGCCTGCCTGCAATTCGCGGACACACTGCGCCTGCATGTGGCCCGGACGATCGGTGGCGGTGTTGCGGCCCAGCTCACTGCGGAAGCCGCGATGGCAGTGCTGGTATTCGCGTTGCCGACTCTTGCGATGGGCGCACTGTTCAGCCACCTGACGCGGAACGCCAGCCGCGCGGGCGCAAGCTTCGGACACGCCATCGGCATCAACACGCTCGGCGCCGCGCTGGCACCAGTGCTGTTCGGCATCTGGGCCTTGCCTCTGCTGGGTACTGGCAATGCGCTGTTGCTGGTGGTGGCCGGATATCTCGTGCTCGCCATGACCCAATCGTGGCGCAGTCGCCTGACCTGGGTTGTCGCGCTGGCAACGATCGCCACGGCCTTCGTGCTGCCACCGCTGCGCTTCATCACCGTGCCCGAGGGCGGCCACGTGGTCAGCTATCGCGAAGGCGTGATGGCAGCGGTCAGCGTGGTCGAGGACGACGCCGGCGTGCGCCGCCTGCGCATCAACAACCGGCAGCAGGAAGGCAGCAACGCGACGCTGCACGTGGATGCGCGCCAGGCGTGGATCCCGCTGCTGCTGCATCCGGCGCCCGCGCGCGTGTTGTTCCTCGGCCTGGGTACCGGCGTCACTGCTGCTTCCGCCGCGGCCGATCCATCGTTGCAGGTGGACGTGGCCGAACTGCTGCCGGAAGTCGTCGCAGCCATGCCGCAGTTCACGGAAGGATCCCCGGCGCTCGCCCCCACGCGACTGCATGTCTTCACCGCGGATGCACGACGCTATGTGCGCGGCGGCCCGCAGCACTACGACGTCATCGTCTCCGACAATTTCCATCCGGCACGCAGCGGCTCCGGGTCGCTGTACACGGTGGAGCATTTCCGCGCGGTGCGCGCGCGACTCGCGTCAGGCGGCGTCTTCTGCCAGTGGTTGCCCCTGCACCAGCTGGATCTCGCCACCCTGCGCAGCATCGTGCACTCGTTCATCACGGTGTTCCCGCGGGGCACTGCGCTGCTGGCGAGCAACAGCCTCGAGACGCCAGTGCTTGGACTCGTGGGCCGCGCGGAAGACACACCCTTCCCGCTTGCAGCATTGCGCGAACGCGTGCAATCACGCTACGGACTCGAGGATTTCTCTGCACTGTTCGGCAGCTTCGTCGCCGGACCGGAGTCACTGCGAAACTTCTCGGGCACGGCACCGCTCAACACCGACGACCATCCCGTGGTCGCCTACCTCGCGCCGCGCATCACCTATCTGCCCGATTCACTGCCGCGCGACCGCCTGCTGGCCCTGTTGCGCGAAGTTTACGTGCGTCCAACAGAAGTGCTCGATGCGCCCGACGAAGCGACTTCAACACGACTCGCCGCTTACTGGCATGTGCGCGATCGCTATCTCGCGCTCGGCCGCGACGTGCAGCCCAGCGCCGACGTACGCGTGATGCTGTCGCAGCTGCAGGCGCCACTGCTTGCGTTGCTGCACGAGAGTCCGGACTTCCGCCCCGCGTACGATCCACTGCTGCAGATGGCACGCGCGCTGGCGCCGCGGGACAACACCGGTGCACGGCAACTCCTGCAGCAACTGGCGACGCTGCAACCCGCGCGCGCCGAGGCACGCGAGTCATTGCAGGCTCTTTCATCGCCGGCCCTGCACGACTGATCCGACATCATCAAATCGTCATCCGGATTTCACGGACTGATTTGACAGTGTCCCCGCCATGGGCAACTGCCCGGTCTCAAAAATCATGTCCAGCCCGGAGAACATCACGATGAACGTTGGATTCAAGAAGACACAGGTCGCCTTCGCAGTGGCGGCCGCCATCGGTGGCGGAGCACTCGCCGCGATCGCGCCTGCTGCAGTGGCCGCGAAGACGCCGGGCCAGTACGTGGCCGGCGACATCCACAACCACACCACCTGCTCCGACGGCAGCATCTCGATGGAGAAGCTGATCAAGAAGGCAACGGACACCGTCGATACGCCATGGGGTCTCGACTGGTTCGTGCAGGCCGGTCATGGCGGCAGCAACGGCACCAGCAACTGCACGCTGGTCGAAGACGCGTCGCTGGGTACGCCGGCCTATCCGTATGTGGCGGGCCAGGGCCCGACCACGTCGTGGCTGGCCAGTGGCGCCACGTTGAAGGGCCACACGTTCGTCACCGATGTGGCGCAGACATTCACCGCCGTCAGCTCGACCAATTCATGCTCGGCGGGCGCCAGCCCGACCACGCCGGTCACCGTGCCTGCAGGCACCACCTGCACCGACCCCTCCGGCACGATGTATCGCTGGCAGACGCTGCAGGAATACCAGTACCCGGTGACCGAGTACCTGGCCGCTCTGCGCAACAAGCCGCTGTTCGTTGGCCAGGAATCGGTGGTCGCAGGCCACGAGCACAGCTCGCTGTCGGTGATCACGGGCCAGATGCCGGCCAGCGTGTACGCGCAGACGCTGCCCAGCGCACCGCCCTACACCGCCATCGGCAACGTCAATGCGCTGGCACAGTGGACGTACTGCTTCGATGCGGGCCAGTCCGATCCCGGCAGCCGCGGTGGTCCGAACAATTGGGACTGCTCCATCCCAGGCAGCTCCGGTCCCGGTTCAGCCAACTGGGGCAACAACGCTGCCCGCCTGACGGTGAACGCCGGCACCGGCGGCCACCTGAAGACCGTCGAGGCCGTGAAGTGGATCCAGACTTTCCACCCGGGCGAAGGTTACTACCTGCCGACCCACCTCGAGCGCGCCGGCGCATTCAAGCAGAGCGGCAACTCGGGCTTCGACGTCAACGACCTGCGTGACTTCAACAACACCGCGCCCGGTGTTGCCTTCGGCTTCGAGACGCAGCCGGGCCATCATGCCTCGGGTGATCGCGGCGAATACTCGATTGCCCGCCAGGCGGACGACTCGATCGGCGGCACGACCTGGGGCGGCACCGGCATCTACGGCGCGCTCGTGGGCGGCGTGTGGGATGCCATGCTCGGCGAAGGCCGCGCCTACTGGTTCTTCGCGAGTTCCGACTGGCACAACCGCGGCAGCTTCACTGCCGATGATCGTCGCTCGACCGCGGACTTCCTGCCCGGTGAGTACCAGCGCGCCTACTCGCTGGTGCGCAACAACGGCGCGCGGCTGAATCCGCAGCTGATCGTCGATGGCATGCGCAGCGGCAACTCCTTCTCGACCATGGGCCAGCTGATCGACCGCCTGTCGTTCGTGGCCTGCGCCTCGTACCCCGGCCTGACCGCGCGCACCAATGCGCTGGTCGAGAGCTGGGCCGTGGCGGCCGCCAACGGCAACAAGGACATCGACCAGCCGAACTGCGCCACCATGGGCGAGAAGCTCAAGGTGACGAAGGGTGCCGAGATCGTGGTGACGGTGGTGGTGCGTGACCCGGCGGGTGCGAACTTCGCGCCGTACACCTTCAACAACCCGTCGCTGCTGCAGGCCGGCATCGAGCAGCCGCTCGACCATCCGGTGCTGGACCACGTGGACCTGATCCGCGGCATGGTGACCTCGGGCATCAAGACCTCGGCATCGGCAGACTACGCCGCGCGCTGGCCGGATCACTACATCAACACGACGGACATGACGCCGGCCGTGGCGTACGCGGACCTGCCGAACGCAGTGAAGAACCCGACCACCTCGGTGATCAAGACGTTCTCGGCTGCGACGGCTGGCAGCGTGTTCTGGACGCCGGTGACCGGCACCGATGGCCAGCAGATGCTGAAGATGACCTACCGCATTCCGGCGACACAGGTCCAGGCTTCGCAATACGTGCGCCTGCGTGGCACGAACCTGCCGCCGGCCACGCCGTGGGAAACGGATGCCTCGGGCAACCCGCTCGCGGACCTGGCCACCAACGGCTCGCGCGCCTTCCTGAAGATCCCGTGCAACACCACGGGCACGACGGAGTTCAACGGCTGCCCGTCCCACCTCGCGAAGGTCGGCACGCAGAAGTACGTGAGCTACGACGTCGCCGCCTGGTCGGACCTGTGGTTCTACAGCAATCCGATTTTCGTGGAAGTGGCGGGCTCGCAGGTGGTGCAGGGCGTGCAGTAAGCAGCGCCTCCACCGCAGGTTGAAACCTGGCCGGGCCTCGTGCGCAAGCGCGATGCCCGGTTTCTTTTTGTGTCTTCGTCCTGTCTTTTTTCACGCCTAGCCTTCACGGCCCATGTCCACGCCAATACCCCTCGACTCCGCGCCGGTCGAACGACCGGGTGCGTTGAGCAACCTCTTCACGAACCTGCTGCGCGAACCGCTGGTCGTGTTCCTGGTCGCCGGCGGATTGCTGTTCGGCATTGATCACGCGCTGCATCCCACGGACAGCCAGCACCACATCGTCGTGCCAGCCGACATAACCGCACAGGCGCGCGAGGGTTTCCGTGCCAACCGCGGTCGGGATCCGGACGCGAAGGAACTCGCCGGACTGCGCCAGGTATGGATCGACAACGAGGTGCTGTACCGGGAAGGCCTCGCACAGCAGACGGACAGGGGCGACGACATGATCCGCGACCGCGTGATCTTCAAGAAGCTGTTGATGGTGGACGCCGCGGTCCAGCTGCCGCAGATCAATGATGCGCAGCTGCGCGCCTGGTTCGAAGCCCACCGCGACAAGTATGACGAACCCATGCGCTATACCTTCCAGGAAGGACTGCCGGAGGATCGCACCGAGGCCGGCATCCGCGCGCTGGTCACGACACTCAACAACAACACGTCCGGTGAGCTCAAGGCAGACCTGCGTGTCTTCCGTGGACGTCCTGTGTCGAACGTCGTCGACAGCTACGGACAGGATTTCGCGCATGCGCTGGACCAGATGTCCGCCGGCAGCGAATGGCGCGCGCTGCAGGCACGCGATGGCTGGCATGCGATTCGCCTCGAGGAAATGACGCCGCGCAAGCCGGCCGATTTCGCCGCCATCCAGCAAACCGTGCACCAGGACTGGAAGGAAGACACGGCCGCGCAGCAGCGCACCGACGAAGTCCGCAGGCTGGGTCGCAAGTACACCGTGACCGTCGAGCCCGGCAAGCCGTGAGATCCGGCGTGCGCCTCGCGTTCGCGCTGCTCGCACTGTTCGGCGGCATGTTCCAGCCACGTGCCGCTTCCGCACATGAGATGAGCATGGCGGAAATGCAGATACAGGAAGTGCCGGGCGGCAATTTCCTGTGGCAGTGGACCGCGGGTTTCGACAAGGGACCCGTGGACCAGTGGTTGATACTTCACTGGCCGACGCAATGTTCCGTGGAGCAGGACGTGCTCCGCTGTGGCGAGTCCGGCCTCAGTGGTGAGTTCAGCATCGACGGCGTGGGCAAGCACTTCTCGGTGGCGATGGTGCAGGTCCACTGGAAGGACGGACGCAACAGCCTCTACACGCTCACCGCCGGCCAACCCGGCGTGCGATTGTTTGGCTCCGCCGATGACACGCGTGGCTGGAGCGAGATCGCCTACACCTACCTCGGGCTCGGCGTGGAGCACATCCTCACCGGCTACGACCACCTGCTGTTCGTGGCCGGCCTGCTGTTCCTGGTCGGCTTCGGGCGCAAGCTCATATGGACCATCACCGCGTTCACGGCGGCGCACAGCCTCACGCTCGCGAGCGCCGCGCTCGGCTGGTTGACGCTGCGTCCGCCGCCAGTGGAAGCATGCATCGCGCTGTCGATCGTGCTGGTCGCGGCGGAAGCCCTGAACCCGCGGTTGACACTCGCCCGGCGCTATCCGGCGGTGCTCGCGTTCCTCTTCGGACTGATACACGGCCTCGGTTTCGCAGGCGCGCTGAAGGACGTGGGACTGCCGGCGAACCATCTTCCCGTGGCGTTGCTGACCTTCAACCTCGGCGTGGAATCCGGACAGCTGGCCTGCGTGGGCGCGGCGTGGCTGGTGTGCCGCGAATTGCTGAAGCGCTGGCCGGCGGCGCGGCGCGCCCGCACGCCGGCGCTCTACGGCATTGGCACGATCGCCGCGTACTGGTCCTGGCTGCGCATCGCACTGCTCGTCGGCTGAACTTCAGCTGCCAGCGGGTGAATCCATCTGCATGGCGATCATATCCACCTGCTCGATGACCTGCGTGTCCTGCGTGTTGCGCGCCTCGCGCACGATCTGATGGATCCGCCCATCCTGGTCACCGACGTGTCGAACGAGCTCACCCAGCGTCGTGATGACCGCAAGGCGCACGCGCACATCCGGATGCGCCTGCGACAGATGAGCCAGCGCGGCCAGCGACTCCGGCGTGCTGGCAACGTTCATGCCGCGCACGGCCGCGAGCACTTCGTCGGCATCGGTGGAATCAAGGCTGCGTTGCGCCAGCACGCGCATGCGCTCCTCGTCTGCGTTCACAGCCTGTGCCACGGGTGCCGCCTCATCACCCGACTGCAATATTGCACTTCCGGCATCCCGCGCAATGTTGTGAGTCGCCGGCGTGGATACAGAACCTTGCGCATCGTGCCCGCGACTGCGTTCGCGATGCACCCACACCAACGTTGCCGTCGCTGAGGCCACGAACAGCAGTGCATATCCCGAAGCAGAGCGAAGTGATTGGCGCATCGTGAATACAGGCTCTGGCGTCAGCGCGCCTCGTTGACGTGGATGCTAACGGGAACTCCGTTCAAATCTCGTGACGCGATCACGCATGCGTGCACCGTCGCTTATCAACGACAGGCAACGAATAGCGAATAACCGCAGTGCACGTAGGAGCATTCCGACTCTCGTCAACGCCCTTGTGTCACGCGGCAAACCGTTGCGCACTCGTATAGTGCCGGCCGAACCCAAAGGTTCTGTTCAACAACTTTTTCGAGGACTGATTTCATGCGCAAACATCTCATCCTGTCAGCGGTTGCCGCGATGACCGTGGCCGGCAGTGCCATGGCCGACGGCCTTTCATATACCTATGCGCAGGGCGATTTCCAGGCCGGCAAGCTGAAGGGCAGCGGCGATTCGGTGAACGGCACGGGCTTCGGCGCGGACGGCTCCATCGGCTTCATGTCGAATTTTTTCGGCACCGTCGGCATCGATACCAACAAGTATTCGGAAAATGGCGAGAGCCTGCGCTTCACCAATCTGTCGGTGGGACTCGGTGGCCACTGGCCGCTCACACCCATGATCGACCTCGTGGGTGAAGCCTCGTTCGAGCGCGCGCACCTGAAGGAAGAAAACATCCTCAGCGACTCGTACAACGGCTGGGGGCTGAGCGCGGGCGTGCGCGGCATGGCCACCGACAAGATCCAGTGGAACGGCAGCGTGAACTATCGCGATGCCGGTGACATCGGTTCGGGCATCGGCCTCGACCTCGGCGGTCGCTACTACTTCATGCCCGCCTTCTCGGTGGGCGTGGACCTGACCTACCAGAAGTACGACGACACCAGCCTGAAGCAGAGTGGCATCGTGGCCAGCGCCCGTTACGAGTTCCCGGGACTGTAACGCTCGATCGTGACGACCCACGGGCCGGCGACGCGCAAGCGTCGCCGGCCCGTGTCGTTTGCAGCCATTGAAAGCGCGCAGAACCGCCCGATACAACTGCTCCCCGGCAGGTGATAGGGTTGCCGGTCCCCATTCGCAAACGGCTCGCCAATGTCCAAAGCACAGCGCCCCGCCATCCGCATTTTTGGCGCGCGGCAGAACAACCTGAAGAACCTCTCGCTGGAGCTGCCGCTCGGCGAGCTGACGGTGGTCACGGGTGTCTCCGGCTCCGGCAAGTCCTCGCTCGCCTTCGACACGCTGTACGCCGAAGGCCAGCGCCGCTACGTCGAGACCTTCTCGCCGTACGCGCGCCAGTTCCTCGATCGCATGGATCGCCCGCAGGTGGATCGCGTCGAGGACATCCCGCCGGCCATCGCCATCGACCAGACCAACCCGGTGCGCACCTCGCGCTCCACCGTCGGCACGATGACGGAGATCAACGACCACCTGAAGTTGTTGTTCGCGCGTGGCGGGCAGCTGTACTGCCGCCAGTGCGGCAAGCCGGTGCGACGGGATACGCCGGCATCGATACTCGCGTCATTGCATGAACATGCCGCGGCGGCCGGCGATCCGCGACTGCTCATCTGCTTCGAGGTGACGCGGCCGCCAACCCTGCCGGAGAAAGACCTGCGCACGCTGCTGGAATCGCAGGGCTATGTGCGCATCCTCGAAGAGGCCGGCGCGAAGGATCGCGACAAGCTCACGGTGATCCAGGATCGCCTGCGCATCGGCGGCGCGGACTCGGGTCGCATCAGCGAAGCGGTGGAATCCGCGTTGAAGGGCGGACGCAGCCGCATCGTCGTGCACGCGCTGGACGAGGACGGCGCCACCACCGCGAGCTGGCGCTATTCATCCGGCCTGCACTGCGCCGAGTGCGACATCTCCTACCAGGATCCTCTGCCCAGCCATTTCTCGTTCAACTCGCCGCTGGGTGCCTGCGACACCTGTCGCGGCTTCGGTCGCGTCATCGGCGTGGACTATGACCTCGTCATCCCGGACAAGGACAAGACGCTCGGTGGCGGCGCGATCAAACCGTGGCAGACCGCGACGGGCAAGGAATGCCAGGACGACATGCTTAAGGCTGCGCCAGCCGCCGGCATTCCCATGGATGTGGCATGGAAGGATCTCACCGAAGCCCAGCAGAACTGGGTGCTGAACGGCGACGGCAAGAAGGCCCGCAAGCACTGGTACGGCGCCAAGGGTTACTTCGAGTGGCTCGAAAGCAAGGCGTACAAGATGCATGTGCGCGTACTGTTGTCGCGCTATCGCAGCTATACCGAGTGTCCGTCCTGCCATGGCGCGCGATTGAAGCCGGAGTCGCTGCTGTGGCGACTCGGGCCCTACAACATGCAGGCGCTAGCGCAGCTGCCCATCGCGCGCTGCCGTGATTTCTTCCAGCAGTTCTCGCTGCCGCCGCCGCTGAGCGAGGCGGATACGCTGATCCTGTCGGAGATCCGCGCGCGGCTCGGCTACCTGTGTGAAGTCGGGTTGTCGTATCTCACGCTCGACCGGCAGTCGCGCACGCTGTCGGGCGGCGAAGTCCAGCGCATCAACCTCACCACCGCCTTGGGCACTTCGCTGGTGAATACGCTGTTCGTGCTGGATGAGCCTTCCATCGGCCTGCATCCGCGCGACATGAGCCGCGTGATCGGCGTGATGGCCAAGCTGCGCGATGCGGGCAACACGCTGGTCGTGGTGGAGCACGATCCGCAGATCATGTTCGAGGCGGACCGCCTCATCGACATGGGCCCGGGTGCGGGCGAGCATGGCGGCGAGATCCTGTACAGCGGCCCGCCGCGTGGCGTGCTCGATGTGCCGCGTTCACTGACGGGTGACTATCTTTCCGGACGACGCCGCATCGAAGCCAGTCGCAGCGATGGCGTGGCCAGCATGGCCGGCGCGATCGTGCTGGAAGGCGCATCGCTGCACAACGTGCGCGATGCCACGCTCACCGTGCCGCTCGGGCAGCTGGTGTGCGTCACTGGTGTCTCGGGTTCTGGCAAGAGCACGCTGGTCACCGAACTGCTGTATCCGGCGCTGCGCCGTGCGCATGGCAAGCCGGCGGAACAGGCAGGCACGTTCAACGCATTGCATGGCCACGACAAGATCGCGGGCGTGGTACTGGTGGATCAATCGCCCATCGGCC
This sequence comes from Pseudomonadota bacterium, assembly GCA_037200665.1. Classification (GTDB taxonomy): domain Bacteria; phylum Pseudomonadota; class Gammaproteobacteria; order Steroidobacterales; family Steroidobacteraceae; genus ZC4RG30. Next base: position 55,287 of record JBBCGD010000007.1, read on the forward strand.
GCACCACGCGTTCGAACCCGGCGAGTTTCGTCGGCGCCTTCGATCCGATCCGCCAGCTGTTCGCGAAGCTGCCGGAAGCCACGCTGCGCAAGTACACGCCGGGCACCTTCAGTTTCAACTCGGGCAACGGCCGTTGCCCCGAGTGCGGCGGCAACGGCTTCGAGCATGTGGAGATGCAGCTGCTCGCCGATGTGTACCTGCGTTGCCCCAGCTGCAATGGCAAGCGTTTCCGCGACGAGATCCTCGAGCTGAAGGTCGAGGGCGCCGACGGGCGGCGCGCGGACATCGCCACCGTGCTCGAGATGACCGTGACGGAAGCGATCGGCTTCTTCGCGCACGAACCCGAGGTGCTGGCGCGACTGCAGCCGCTGGCCGATGTCGGGCTCTCCTACGTGCGGCTGGGTCAACCCGTACCGACTCTGTCGGGTGGCGAGGCGCAGCGCCTGAAGCTCGCCGGCCACCTGGCTGATACCGAGTCGGCCACGCGCCAGCTGCTGATCTTCGACGAACCCACCACCGGCCTGCACTTCGAGGACATCGCGCAGCTGATGCGCGCCTTCCGGCAGCTGACCGCGCGCGGCCATTCGCTGCTGGTGATCGAGCACAACCTCGATGTGATCGGCGCCGCCGACTGGCTGATCGAGCTCGGTCCGGAAGGTGGCGATGCGGGCGGTCGCATCGTCGGCACGGGCACGCCAGCGGATTTCAAGCGCGCGCGCATCGGCCACACTGGCGCGGCGCTGGCGGAATACGTGCTCTCCGCGACCAGCGTGCGCGACGCAGGCGAGCGGCGTGTCGTCGTGACGCCGCCGAACCAGATCGAGGTGCGCGGCGCGCGCGAGCACAACCTGAAGGACATCGACGCGCAGCTGCCCCACGGCAAGATGACCGTGGTCACCGGCGTTTCCGGTTCGGGCAAATCCACCCTCGCCTTCGACATCATCTTCGGCGAAGGCCAGCGGCGTTACCTGGAATCGCTGAATGCCTACGCACGCCAGTTCGTGCAGCCGGCTGCGCGCGCGGAGGCCGACTCGGTCACTGGCATTCCGCCGACGATCGCCATCGAACAGCGCACCAGCCGCGGTGGACGCAAGAGCACGGTGGCCACGCTCACCGAGATCTATCCCTTCCTGCGCCTGCTGTACGTGAAGCTCGGCGTGCAGCATTGCCCGGATTGCCAGCTGGCCATCGAACCGCTGAGTGCCGACGCCATCGCCGCACGCATCATGAAATCGCACAAGCAGCGCGAGATCGCGCTGTTTGCGCCGCTGGTCAGCGCGCGCAAGGGCATCTACAACGAACTCGCGGCCTGGGCGCGCAAGAAGGGTTATGCGGAACTGCGCGTGGACGGCAAGCTCCTGCCCACCGCGAAGTGGCCGAAGCTGGCGCGCCACAAGACGCATGACATCGAGCTGCCGCTGGGCAGCGTGAAAGCCGCGCCGCGCGAGGAAGCGCGGCTGCGTGAGCTGATCGCGCTCGGCCTTGACCTCGGCAAGGGCGTACTGATGGTCGCGCCCGCGGGTGGCGGCGCGATGCAGTCGTTCTCCTCCAAGCGTGCCTGCCCGAACTGTGGCCGTGGTTTCGCGGAACTCGATCCGCGCCTGTTCGCGTACAACAGCTCGAAGGGCTGGTGCGAGAGCTGCTTCGGTACGGGACAGACCGTGGCCGAATTCGACGCGGAGCAGACCGGCGAAGAAGGTGGCTGGCTCGATCCCGCCATCGAAGCGACGACTTGCGAAGAATGTCATGGCGCGCGACTGAATCCACTGGCGCTGGCCGTGACCTTCCGCGACCAATCCATCGCGGAGCTTTCGGGTCTCGCGGTGACCGAGCTCGAAACCTTCCTCGGCAAGCTGAAACTGGATACGCGCGAAACGGCCATCGCCGTCGACATCGTCAAGGAGATCGGCGGACGCCTCGCCTTCCTGCAACGCGTGGGGCTCGGCTATCTCGCGCTGGATCGCTCGGCACCGACTCTCTCCGGCGGTGAAACGCAGCGCCTGCGCCTGGCCGCGCAGCTGGGTTCGAACCTGCGCGGTGTCTGCTATGTGCTGGACGAACCCACCATTGGCCTGCATCCACGCGACAACCGGCTGCTGCTCGACGCACTCGCCAGGCTCGGCGGCGGACGCAACACACTCGTGGTGGTCGAGCACGACGAAGAGACCATCCGCCGCGCCGACCATGTGCTCGATCTCGGCCCCGGTGCCGGCACGCGCGGTGGTCGCGTCGTCGCCGCAGGCACGATGGAAGAAATCATGCGCGTGCCCGAATCCGTCACCGGTCGCTGCCTGCGCGAACCGATGCGGCATGCGGCCGAACCACGCCGTCCCGTGGTGAAGCGCGGCGCCAACGCCACGCCGATGGTCGAGGTCGATGGCATCTCGCTGCACAACCTGAAGAAGCTGAACGTTGAATTGCCGCTCGGCCGCCTGATCGCGTTGACCGGCGTCTCCGGTTCCGGCAAGTCGACGCTGGCGCTCGATGTGCTGCGCCCCGAACTTACGCGCGCCGTGACGCGCAAGGGCAAAGGCAAGGACAAGGCCGGCAAGCCGCAGCTGTGCAGCGCCATCCACGGCACCGACAAACTGGATCGCGTGCTCGAAGTGGACCAGACGCCCATCGGCAAGACACCGCGCTCCTGCCCCGCCACCTACGTCGGCTTCTGGGATGCGATCCGCCGCGTGTATGCGGGCACCACCGAAGCCGGCATCCGCGGCTGGACCGCGAGCCGCTTCTCCTTCAACACGACGGGTGGTCGCTGCCCCGCATGCGAAGGCCAGGGCATGCGCACCGTGGAGATGAACTTCCTCCCCGACGTGAAAGTGCCCTGCGATGCCTGCAAGGGCCAGCGCTTCGATCCGGAGACGCTGTCGATCCGCTGGCGCGGCAAGTCGATCGGCGATGTGCTGGGCATGAGCGTGGATGAGGCGGTGGAGTTCTTCGCCAGCCACAACGCCATCCGCCATGCGCTGCTGTTGCTGCAGGAAGTGGGGCTTGGCTATCTCACGCTCGGGCAGCAGAGCCCGACGCTGTCCGGCGGCGAGGCACAGCGCATCAAGCTGGTCACCGAACTCGCGCGACTGCGGCCGCAGACCGAGGCGATGGTGCGCGGCTCGTTCTACATCCTCGACGAACCCACCGTCGGCCTGCACATGGCCGATGTGGAGAGGCTCATCGCGGTACTGCATCGTCTTGCCGACGCCGGCAACACCGTGCTGGTGGTGGAGCACAACCTCGACGTGATCGCGCAATCGGACTGGGTGATCGACCTCGGGCCGGAAGCCGGTCCCGATGGCGGACGCATCGTCGTCGCGGGCCCACCCGCCGCCGTGATGGCGCAACGTGCTTCGCGAACCGGCGTGGAGCTGGCAAGCTTCATGAAGCAGCGCGCGGCATGATGTAGAACAACAGCTGGCGTGGTTGGGGAGACAGGGGTGGGCTTCAGCAAGCGAATGACAAGGATCCGCGCGGCCACCGCGCGTTTCCTGCGGCCGGTGGCACCCTTCGACCTGCGCCACGTCGAGCCCGTCAGCAAGCGCTTCGGCTGCGAACGCGGCATGCCCATCGACCGGCGCTACATCGAGGCCTTCCTCGCGGCCAATGTCGATCGCATCCGCGGCCGCGCCATGGAGATCGCCTCGGCGGATTACATCCGCCAGTTCGGTGGCTCACGCGTGACGCACATCGAAGTGCTGCACGCCACGGCCGGCAATCCCGAAGCCACCTGCGTCGGCGACCTCGCGCAACCCGAGACGCTGCCGGCGGACTATCTCGACTGCTTCATCTGCACGCAGACGCTGAATTTCATCTACGACTTCAAGAGCGCCATCCGCGGACTGCATCGCATACTGAAGCCCGGTGGCAGCGCGCTGGTGACGCTGGGCGGCATCAGCCAGATCAGCCGCTACGACATGGATCGCTGGGGCGACTACTGGCGGCTCACGTCGAAGTCGGCGGCGCTGGCGTTCGGCGAAGTCTTCGGTGCGCAAGTGCAGGTCGCAACCTACGGCAATGCGCTCGCCGCCTGCGCCTTCCTGCAGGGGCTCGCAGTGGAAGACCTGCCCGAGCCCGCACTGCTGGATCGCGTCGACCCCAACTACCAGGTGATCGTCGCGGTCCTCGCGCGCAAGGGCGACTGAGCCGGCAGGCGCCCGGCGCGGCGTTGCTCGGCCTTGATGGCTTCGTATTCCACCAGCAGCTTGCGGGCGGCTTCATCCCAGCGGAAGCCGTGCATGTATTTCTGCCGGCGCCGCTCGCGTCGCTCCGGCGACTCCTGCCACGCGGCGTTGAGCGCGGCTTCCGTCGCGGCACTATCGTCCGGCGAAACATAGCGCGCGTCGTCGCCGAAATATTCGCGCGCGCCCCAGCGATCGCCGAGGACCATGGGCAGGCCCGCCTTGGCGGCTTCTATCGCCGCCAGGCTCATCACCTCGCGCTTCGATGGCAGGCAGAACACCTTCGCCGCCGCATACGCGCCGGCGATCAGCGATGAACCGTAGGGAATCTCGCCGAGGATGTGCACCGTCGGTCCGGCGATCCTGCGGCATGCCTGCATGTACGCGGGATCGAATGCGCCACCAATGAACACCGCGTGTTTTCCGCCGCGATTGGCGATCTCGATCAGTGCCTTCTGTCGCTTGTTCCTGTAGAAGCTCGCCACCTGCAGCACGAAGGGCTCGTGCATGCCATAGGTGTCACGGAATGCCTGCGCGTCGCCGGCTTCCGAAGCCGACATGCCATTCGGCACGCGGACCATGGTGCGATCTTCCAGTCCGAAGAAGCGCCGCAGGCTTTCTTCTTCCACCGCCGACAGCGTGAACACACGCCGTGCATGTTTCAGCAGCCGTCGCTGGTCATGCGGATAGCTCATCTTCAGCCGCTTCACGATGGCCGACAGGCTGAGGTCGAGGCCACTCTTCGCGGAAGAGAACACAGTGCTGCAGCAGAAGGGAACGCCGCGGTCGATGGCGATCCGCGCCACTTCCCAGAAGTAGCTGCAGCAGCCGAAGAAGTGGACGACGTCGCCGAGGTCGGTGGTCGCGGCGTCGAACATGCGCACTTCGATACCGAGTGCGCGTAGCGCCGCCGCCGTTTCCGAAACCTGTATCTGCAGTCCGCCGTGCAGGATGATCGAATGATCGATGGGCACGACGAATGTCACGCGCAATGGATGGATGCTCATGGATGCGAGACCCCCTGCACCGGTTCTTTGTATGGTTGCGGATGATCCAGGCCGGTGAATCCTGCTCGTCCTGGCTGCATTATCTCCAGCGGCCGCCGCATCGGTACTTACGCGCCGGTAAGGGGAAACAGGCTGGTTCGACAATGCCCGCACGTAGGCAGGGTACGTACGTGGCGCACGCAGTTTGCGCGGCCGTATACCATGCACATCGGCCACATCAGGGAAGGACTGATTGCATGACCGCCCACATCCAGTGCTGGAAATGCGGCGCCTCGCTCGAGGCACTGTCATTGCCCCTCGGCCGCACCGAGCGTTGCCGCGCCTGTGGCGCCGACCTGCACGCCTGCAAGCTCTGCGGCCTCTACGACACGCGTGCGTACCAGCAGTGCCGTGAGCCGACGGTGGAGGAAGTGCGCGACAAGGAACGCGCGAATTTCTGCGATCACTTCAAGCCGGTGGCGGATGCATTCAAGGGCGGCAACCCCAGTGCCACCAACGATGCGGCGCGCGCCGCGCTCGACAAGCTGTTCGGCAAGTAGCCGCGAACTAGCCGCGGCTGAGGCGGCTCAGCAGCTTCGAGAATTTGCCGTTCGAATTCTTCTTGTCGGTGGTGCGCTTGCGGGTCGCGGCTTCGTCCATGACGTTGCCCTTGCCGGTATCCAGCGTCAGCGTCGAAGCGCCGAGCATTTCCAGCGTCGATTCGAGCACCGCCGCGCGGCCCGGATCGCTGACATGCGTGGCGTCGGGCTTCTTGCGTGCCACCACGCGCTTGCCCTTGCCCTGCGGCCTGGCCGGGGAATCGGCACCGCCCGGGTTGATCACCTTGTCGAGCTTGGCGCGGACTGCGGCCTTCACGGCCTCCGGATCCTTCGACTGCGCGCTCTTCGCCGCGGTCTTCGCGGGCGCATTCACCGCGGGCGTATCCAGGTCGCGCTTCTGCGGCGCCGGGCGATCGTCATTCACCAGCTCGAAGCCCTGCATCGCTTCGCGGTTGGTCGAGAGATGCTCGGCGGCACGCTGCGGCGGTGAAATACCGGAATCGTTCGGCGAGATCGTCGCCACCGGCGCGGTGCCCATGGCATTGTCGCGTTCCTTGCTGGCCACCGGGATCACCGCGACGGAGCGGTAGTCGCCACGCACATAGTTCGCCACCTGCGTGGCCGAATTCGGATCGCTGAAGAAACCCAGGCGCAGGCCATACCACTTGCGGCCCTGGCGATTGCCTTCGACGTTGTACAGGGTGTACGCATCGAAGATCGCCATGTGCGGCATGGCGGCCACGTCGATGGGCGACACCGAGAACACCAGCTGCACGGCGAAGCACGGCGGCGCGTTGTTGGCCTTGTCGAGCTTGATGTCGCGCAGGGTCTGCGTGTCTTCAGGCGTCACCACCGGCACGGCGGATTCTTCGTCCGGCGCTTCGAACGGTGCGGCTGGCGGCGCGAGGCTGGTAGCGCCTCGGGGCACCGACGCGGCCAGCGACAAGGTCGGCACCTCCTGCGTCTCGAGCACCTTCAAGGCCTGGACCGGAGTGAGTTCGACCGCAGCAGCCCTGGGCGCGGCGACCTTCGGTGCCACGGGCTGCAGTCGCGGCGGATCCGCTGGACGCGCCGGCTGCACGGCGGCGGGTTGCGCAGGCTGCAGCATCTGCGGCAACGGCTGCTTGTGCTGCACGGTCGGCGCGTCATCGCCGAGCTGTGCGAGCACATTGCGCATGTCCGACATCGTCTGTTCGAGCGCGAGGTTGTCGGCGGCGGCCGTGGGGGCGACAGGCGCCACTGCTGCGACCGGGGCGACAGGTGCCACCACTTTCTCGATGGCGGCCGGCGCCGCGCTGACTTCCAGCGAAGGCGCTGCGGGGAATGGCGCCGGTGCCACCGGTGCGGCCGACGCCGTCGCAGCCTGCGCCACAGCGGGCGCGAGCTGCACGGGCGAAATCCTGCCGCGCCGTGCGACGCCGTTCACCGGCGCGGGCCCGGCCCATGCGGCCGGATAGACATCACGCACGGCGCCGAGCAATTCCTCGGCCTTCTGCTGCGAGATGAAGTAACCCATGTGCAGGCGGAAGCGTTCGCGGCCGTCCTCGCGCTGGCGGCTGACGAAGAAGGTGTAGCGCTTCAGCTCGGGCGAGCTCGGATGCGCGAGCGCCATCGGCGAAGTGGAGGAGCAGAGGTTGATGACGAATTGCGCGGCAGCGTTGCCATTCGCGGAATTCGTCATCTGTGCGGCGCTCGAGGTGTTCATCGTGAAACTCCGTGGAAGTTGCTCTTCCTGGGGCGACCCCGCTATCGAGAAGGTTTCATCACCTTCGCGACCGGAGGCTTTGCGTCCCCGCCTTGCGACGGGTTTGCCTTTGTCACTATTGGTCACTGTTCGGGAGCCAGTGTCGGCAACCGGCAACGGTGCGTCAAGCACTTCGTCAAAGAGATAAGTAAGAAAGTCGTGCTCATGACGCCACCCTGCGACATGGTTCCGAGACGAATGACATAAACATCGGCAGGAGTCGGGGAAACCCTTAACAGAATCGCGCTGCGATCAGGCCCGCGCGCTATTGCGGCCACGACGGTCGCGGTTGCCGAGCAGCAGGTCGGTCATGTCCACGCTCGACAGCGGCCGCGCCATGAAGAAGCCCTGCGCGATGTCGCAGCCACGTTCGCGCAGGTATTCGAGTTGCTCCAGCGTCTCGACGCCTTCGGCGATCACCTGTTTACGCTGTGAATGTGCCATTACGATGATGGTGTCGGCCAGCGCAGCGGCCGAAGCACTGGCCTGCAGCTGCTGCACGAAGCTGCGATCGATCTTCACCGCGCTCACCGGGTAGCGCCTGAGGTTCGCGAGCGCGGTGCTGCCGGTGCCGAAATCATCCAGCGTCAGGCGCGTGCCCAGCGCGGAAAGAGCCTCGATGCCCGGCGCGCTCTGCGGATCGGTCAGCGCCGCTTCGTTCATCTCGAGTTCGATGGCGTCGACGTGCAGCTGGTGCCGCGCCAGCTGGCGGCCCAGTTCCGCGGCGAGGTGGCCATCGCGCAGCTGCAGGATCGACAGGTTCAATGCCACGCGCGGCGCGATCACGCCGACATCGCGCCATTGCGCGATCTGCGCGCAGGCCGCTTCGACCACCCAGACGCCGATCTCCACGATGATGCCGGACTCCTCCGCCGCCGGAATGAACTCGGCCGGCACGACGATGCCCTCGCGCGGCCGGTTCCAGCGCAGGAGTGCCTCGATGCCTGCGAGGCGGCCATCGTCGATGCGGTACTGTGGCTGGTAGTACAGCGAGAACTCGCGATGCTTGATCGCGCGATACAGGCCGCTGTCGGCGACGCGCAGCCCGCGCTTCTCCGCCGCCGTGCTGTAGAACACGGCGCCGCCACGGCCGAGGTCCTTGGCGCGATACATCGCGAGGTCGGCGTAGTGCAGCAGCTGGTCGAGCTCGGTGCCGTCCTCGGGGAACAGCGTGATGCCGATGCTGGCCTGCACGTGGTGGTCGCGACCACCGAGCCACATGGGCTGGCGCATGGCATCGACGATGCGCTCGGCCACCGCGCCGACTTCGCTCCTGTCGCGGATGCCGCGCAGGATCACCGTGAACTCATCGCCACCCAGGCGTGCGACCGTGTCGCCTTCCTTCACGCAGCCCTGCATGCGCTGCGCGACGATGGCGAGCAACTTGTCGCCGGCCTCGTGACCCAGCGAATCGTTCACGCGCTTGAAATGATCGAGATCGATGTACAGCAGCGCACCGCGCGCGGCCTCGCGGCGCGTTGCCTCGAGTTCGTGTTGCAGCTGTTCGCGGAACAGCTGCCGGTTCGGCAACTGCGTCAGTGGATCGAAATGCGCCTGGCGATACAGGCGCTCGGCGCGCGCATTGTTCGACAGCGCAAGCCCGAGCCGCTGTGCGCACAGCGTGCCGGTGTCGGCGATGCGTTCGGCAAACGCGGGCGGCTCGCCATAACCCACGGTCAGGATGGCGGCGAGTTCATCCGCCGCCCGCACCGGCCACACCCAGAAATGCGACGAACCCGCCGCCTGCAACGGTTCGAGGAAGCTGTGCCGCCCGGGTTCGCAGCGCGTGATGGTGAGGCCTTCATCGGCATCGCGCAGCGTGGCCACCATGGTGGCGTCGAGGATCACGCGATTGACCGGCGCGCCACCTTCGGCATTCACCACGTAGAGGCGCCCGTGCCCGGCGATGCCCGGATCCACCAGCGCCAGGCCGACATTGTTCGCATGCGTGACCGCACGCACGCGCGTCAGCACCTGGTCGATCACGCTTTCGTAGTCGCCACCGGGCAGCAGCAACGCATCGAGTTCATCGAGCACGCGGCGCATGCTGCTCTGGGTCTCGATGGCTTCGGCGCTGCGGTTGTAGGCATCCACCAGCTGCCGCACTTCGCGGAAGCGGAACTGGCGCGACGCCGTCGGTACCATCAGCCGGCGATCCGGCAACTGCGCCAGCGCACGCCGCAGCTGCTGCAGGGGCTGCAGCAGGCGCGAAGCAAAGCCATGCGCAAGCCCGAGGGCGAGCACGACCAGCACCAGCAGCAGCAGCCCCTGCTGGCGCAACACTGGCCAGAACGCAGCCAGGCGCGGGCGCGCCGGCTCCAGTGTCAGCACTGCGAACTCGAGCTCGGAGGTCGTGCTGGCGCTGTTGATGCGCGCCATCGCGCCCAACCAGGATTTATCACCGACAGCGTGGGTCAGGTCGATGCTGGATCCGCCCGCCGGCAGGCCAGGCAGCGCAGCGACCAGCGATGCGGCGAAGTTGTCCGGAATGCCCTCGGAGCTGAAATGGATGGTGCCGTGGGAATCGAGTACTGCCAGCGCACCACTCATGGCGCCGAGTTCCGACCACAGCCACTCGCCGCGCAATTCGGCCAGCACCCACACCGGTCGTTCGGGATGACCGGTGGCGAGCAGCAGGTACAGGCGCCCGGCCGCGGCACTCCCAGTGGCGCTGATCAGCACGGTGCCACCGGCTTCCAGCGCCTCGCGCTCGCGTGTACTGAGATTGAAGTTGTGTCCGCCGGCTTCGAAGCTGTCGTTGCCCGAGGCGAGCAGGGTGACGAAACCGAACACGGGACGCCGCAGCTGCGCCACCACCGTCGGTGCGGTGGCGGCGCCACGGCTCGCGGCATCGATCTGCATGCGCAACAGCACCGCCGCGCTGTCGAGGCGAGCGCGTGCGAACAATGCCGTCTGCGCCGCGGCCTGTCGCAGCTGCTGTCGGTGCATGTCGCGGTACTGGTTCTGCGCGCCCGTGACCTGCAGCCACAGGCCAAGGCCGAGCACCACCAAGCCACAGAAAATGACCATCAGGGCAACGTAGCGTCCGATGCCGCTGAACAGCGCAGCAGGAGTTTTGCGCATCGTCGAGTACCCGGCCCCACTCAATTGCGATGCAGGGGATTTGACAATTTCGGTCACGCTGGAGGCGTGCGCCACGTCACCAAATGGACCTCAGCCCGCGCGGCTGGCCGCCCTTGTGAGCTGCATCAGCCTGATGCCGGAATAACTGTTGACACCGACACGCTGGCCACGTGCCGCCGCGACCATGGCGAGCGCGAGATCCGCGCCGGAAATCCAGCGTGATTCCGCGAGTTTTCCCTGCAGGGCCAGGTTCACCAGCGGCGCCACCACGGCGCGCAAGGTATCCACTGCGCCGCCCGTGGGACGCTCGCCCACCACGGCGCCGGGCTGCACGATGTCGAGCGCCGGATACTTCAGTTCGCGCAGCGCCACTTCGAGCTCGCCCTTGGTGCGCAGGAAATCGCCACGCGCCCGCGGATCGGCACCAGCCGCGGAGACCAGCACCAGCCGCGTCGCGCCGGCAGCACGCGCCGCGCGCGCGAAGGCGAGCGCGAGCTGCAGGTCCACGCGGCGCAATTCTTCTGAGGTGGCGCGCGGTCCCTGCGCCGCGCCGAGGCAGCAGAAGGCGTCATCGCAGCGAGTGCCGGTGAGGCGCGTGGCGAGCTCTTCGAACCTGAGCACGCGATTGGCGAGGCGCGGATGTTCGAGCGGCAGGGGCCGACGCGTCAGCGCCAGCACGCGCGCATGGTCACCCTGGCGCAGCAGGAGTCGCAGCAATGCATTGCCGGTGACGCCGCTGGCACCGGCGAGGATTGCCGTGCGCGGCGTGGGTTGCGCTGGAGCGGGTGCGGCCAAAGCTGGTGAGGTCCTGGAAAAATGCCGAGCACGGATGCTCCCAAGCCGGTGGCCGCGCGGTCAAGTCGGCGCGAAGCGTGGGGCATGCGGTACTCTTGCGCCCATGCGCGCATGTAACGGAATGCTGGCCGCACTCGCCATTGCCTTGTCCGGCAGCGTCGGCATGGCCGCCACTCCCGATGAGCGGGTGACCGCATACCAGGATTTCCGTGGCGCCTTCGACAAGGGCGACTACAAGCTGGCACTGCCCGCCGCGGCACGCGTGCTGGAAATGACCAGGAGCCAGTTCGGCACCGAGACGCCCGAAGTGGCCAACGCACTCACCAACCTCGCCACTACGTACTACCGCATGCACCAGTACGGCGAGGCGCTCGACCACTATCGCAACGCCATCACGCTGCTCGAGCTGCAGAACCAGCCCACCGACACGCGTCTGGTGCGGCCGCTGCAAGGCCTCGGCAGTACCTTGCTCGCCATGCAACGCGAGGACGAAGCGCTGGTGCCACTGAAGCGCGCCATCGACATCGTGCGCAACCACGATGGCCTGCATGCGGAATCGCAGCTGCCGGTGCTGCGCACCCTGATCGTGGCCTATGAAGCCACCGATCGCCTCGCCGACGCGGGCCGCGAACATGACTATGCATTCGCCGTCGCCGAACAGGCCTATGGCAGGAACGATCCGCGCATGCTCGGCCCGCTGGATGACCTGGCGCACTGGCACGAGAAATCCAGCCACTACACGGCGGCGCGGGCGCTGTACGAACGCGCGGTGCAGGTCGCGGACGCCGGCAAACCCAACGGCATCCAGGCCGTACCGGGATTGCGTGGCATAGCCCGCTGCCTGCGCCTCGCCTATGTGTTTGGCGAAACCGAGGCATCGGTTGCCAGTCTTGCGCAGGCCTTCCCGCAACTGGCGACGGGCAACTCGATGGAAGCCATCAGCCTGCCCTCCAGCGATGGCGAGCGCGACCTGCGCAGCGCGCTGCAAAGGCTCGGCAATGCGCCGGCACAGGCCGCGCTGCGTGGTGCCGTGCTGGTGGACCTCGGCGACTGGTACCTCACCGCGAACAAGGCGAGCCTTGCGCTGAGCAGCTGGCGCGAAGGCTGGAAGGAACTCGTCGCCGCCGGCGACACCAGCCTGCTCGACCAGCCGGCGCTGCTGTACTACCACGCACCCGGCATCGCGGTGTCACGCCACCAGAAAGACCCCAACGCGTACAGCGAGCAGCGCGTCGACATCCGCCTCGCCTTCGAAGCCAACGGCAAGGTGCGCGACGCCAGCGTCGCCAACCCGGCGCCCGAGCGCGAAGCCGCCGAGAAGTCGGTGATGAGCGCCGCGCGCCAGGCCACGTGGCGGCCGGCCTTCCGCAATGGCTCGCCCAGCGCGGTGGACGACTACGTGTTCCATGAAATGATCTACGTGAAACTGCCCGCGCCGAACTGAGCCGCGCGCAAACTTCAGGTGGCCGGCACCGGATCGATGGGCACTGTTTCCACCACATCGGCGGCCGCGGCTTTGTCCGCCGCACTCACCGACTGTCCGGCAAGCAGCTTCTGCGACAGCGCCTGGCGTGGCATCTGCACCAGGAACTTGGCCGCGGCATCGCGCATGGCCGAACGCGTGGCTGCGGTGAGCGAGGACTCGGCACCGCGCTCGCCATAGGCACTGCCGTAACCGGTGAGAGAGAAGGAATCGACGGCATTGCCAGTCGGGTCGAGCACGACGATGCGGTAGCGCAGGGTCACGGCCCAGTATCCCGAGGCCGTTTCGTTCGCGGTGACGAAGGAATACTGCTCGATGCCGGGCTCGAAGATCACCTGCATGCCGGCCGCGCGCGCCGCGTCGATGTCGGTGAACACCTGCAACGGCTGGAACGAGGCTCCGAACATGCTGCGGAACAGGTGGTCGTGGCCGGGACCGAGGTTGATCTTCCAGTTACCGCCAGCGCGCGTTTCTTCGTGGGTGTATTTGCGCAGCGGCTCGTCGATCAGCAACCCGACCTTCGCGGCCATGGGCTTCATCATCGGCTGTGGCATCTCGTAGTCGGGCTGCATGCGCACGCCGCAGCCGGCGAGCAGCCCGAGCGCGGCGACTAGCGTCCCACGCACTGCCGTGTGCCGAGGATTTCCGCGTAGAACTGGCATTGCTGCTCGCTGGTGATGCCGACGAAGGTGCCGCCGTTCTGTTCGGTCACCACGCGCATCAGAGCCGAAAACTGGATATTTGTAAACGGCGACATCCCGCCGCCTTCGGGGAATCCGATGGCATGGATGCGTGCGCGCGGACGCTTGCCATCGGCGGCGTTGAGTTTCGCGATCTCATCGATGGCCTTCTGCATCGACTCGCCGGTGAATTCATCACCGATCACGTAGATGCCAACGCGTTGCCCCGGCGCGCGGAACTGGCGCAATGCCTGCTCGATGCCGGGCACGGGGTTGGAGCGACTGAACGGAGTCCAGTTGGGCAGTTTCTCGCGGATGCGATTGCGCAGGCTGTCGCTGTCGGTGAGCCACTGGCCGGGGTGCAGGTCTTCGAACATGTAGCGGCCCTGGTCGTTGATCACCTGCAGGCCCTTCAACCGCGGATAGATGTCGAGCGCCTCGCCCACGATCTTGCCGGTGGTTTCCCAATGGTTGCTGACCATGCTGCCCGAGGTGTCGATGATGAACACCACGTACTCACTGTCGATGGGAATGCCGCCGGCCGCCGGCGGCGCGGCGCGCTGGCGCGGCTGTTTCTGCAGGCGTTCCATCTCGGCGGTGAGTTCCTGGTAGGCGGAAACCAGCTCGTTCTCGACGATGCTCGATACCTGGGCCTCGCTGTTGCTGGCCGAGTATTCGCCCTTGACGTCGGTGAGGTCGGCCTGCAGGCGCACCAGCTTCGCATTTTGCGCACGCAGTTCGGTGATGCGTCCCTGCAGCTCCCGGTGCAGCTCGTCGGTTTCGCCGCGCAGGTCGAACAATTCCTGCTGCAGCTTGAGGATCTGCGCGTGCATGGATTCCGTGGCGCGCTCGATCACCACCGGCTGGTCCACGTCGGTGAGCACCAGCAGCAGCACGATGGCACCGAAGCCGCAGCAGATGCAGTCGAGGAAGGAGAGACTGAACACCTCGGCTTCGCGACGCCGCAGCTTCATGGCCAATCCGCCGCAGGCATCATGAAACTGCCGCCGCTTTCGCGTGCCATGGTCCAGAAGCGATGCGGTGCCGGCAGGTCGCCCTGCATGGGCAGCAGGATCACGTCGATGGGCACGCCGGTGGGCAGTGCGCGTTGCGCCTCATCGAAGAGGCGCGTGCGCGCGGCGACATCCACATAGCGGCGCAGCGGTTTGTCCTTGCCTTGCGTAGGCAGGCCATCGGTGACCAGCACCACCTCGTCCGGCTTCGGGTTGAGATTGCGGATGGCATCCCATGCATTGATGAGGCTGGTGCCGCCTTCGGGTGTGAGGCCGCGCAGGTTCTCGATGGCCTGCGCCAGCAGCTTCGCATCACCCGGGTCGAGCCACTGCCGCTCGGTGCCCGCGACCAACGCGCTGGCCGAAGTGTTGAAACTGAACATCTGGAAACGGCTGCCGGCGGGGAACTGCGTCGAGAGCCAGTCGGCGATGTCCAGCGCCTGGTGCCACTTGGGCGTCGCGCGGCGCAGTGCCGGCGCCTGGTTGCGCAGCTTGATGATGGCATCGAGCTGCTCGGACATCATGCTGGCCGAGCGATCCATCAGCACCAGTACATGCTTGCCCTTGATGTTGATGCCGTTGAGGTATTCGCGATTGCCCTTGCCGCGGAAGGCGCGCACGCGCTCGCCAGGCGGCGCCACCTGCACCGTCGCACCCTCCAGCCTCCTGGTACCTTCTTCCAGCGACTTCAGATCAGCCTTCAGCTGGTTGATGTGCGCACGCTGCGCCACGCTGGTGGCGCCGGCGTTGAGCGCGGCGGCGCGATCCTCTTCCACTTCATCGCTGATTTCACGCGCGCGTGCCGCGGCTTTGCTGGTGTCGGTCTGCGTCTTCTGCAGCGTGTTCCGCAGCAGCACGAGGTTGCGCGTGCCGACCAGCACTTGCTCTTCGAGCTTGTTCACCTCGGCCTGCAGGTCGTCGCTGGTGCGCAGCCGGTGGATGCCGGCCTGCCCCGCGACGATGGTGTAGAACAGCACCACCGCACCGAAGCCGCAGCAGATGCAGTCGAGGAAGGAAAGACTGAAGACCTCGACCTTGCGACGACGCGGCATGGCCTACTCGCCGAGCGCGACCAGTTGCAGCTCGATGCCGGGATCGCCGAGCTGCAGCGTGCTGCCTGCCGGCAGCAGCGCGCGACCGCGCACGCGCGCGCCATCCAGCCAGCTGCCATGGCTCGAGTGGTCGATCACCTGGCTGCGGCCGTCTTCACGACGCAGCGTGCAATGCCGGCGCGACAGGCCGGCAACGCCATCGGGCAGCGCGAGTGCGCCCGCTTCACCGGGATCGCGGCCGAGCACGAGGCCCGTGGATGTGAGTGGCAACGCGCGACCGCGATACACCACATGGGTCGCCATCACCTGCGGTTGCTGGCCGCGCAGTTGCAAGGGCAACAGCGCCTCGGGTGGCGCGCTCTCCGCGAGCAGCGGCAACTGCGTACGGTAAGGCACGCCTGCAACGGATATGGAAGCATCGGGCAACAGGCGCAGCGCGCGCGTCACCAGGCCCTCGTCGATGCGCAGCAGTCGCGCGAAATGCGCGCCGGCGATGATGGCATCCATGCCCGGGATATCGAGCAATGCCGCGGGAACGAGCAATGTGCCCGCGCCATTCGCAGCGGACAGTGCCTGCAAAGCAGCCGCCAGCGGTTGCAGAACTGGCGTGGCTACCGCGGCCAGCTGGTCGCGCGTCAACGTGAGCGTGAGCGCACCGGTGGCGGTGTCGATGCGCAGGCTGGCCTGCCCAGTGCGTTCGGCTTCGGCGGCGAGGGCGGGCAAGCCGGCGCGCAGTTGTGATTCGCTGCGCTGGTCGTGCAGCGGATCGAAGCGCGTCTGCTGGACCAGCGTGGCGCGCGCCAGTTCCAGCCACGCATTGGTGAGCGCGCGTTCGCCACCCGGCAGCGACACATGACGAAGCAGGGCTGCGTCCTTTCCATCGCGACCGGCCACGCTGATCGACAGGCGTTGCCGCGAAAGTTCGAGCACGACCAGCGGCGGCGGCAGTTCGATCCACGCGGCCAGCAAGGCGGCGCGATCGACGAAGCCACGGATCGACTGGCCATCGGCGCGCAACTGCGCCAGCAATTCGCCGAGCACGGCGAGGTCCGGCGGCGGGGCGAGCGCGAACCAGCCGGCCGCGCCTTCGACCGGCATCAGCAGCGTGCCTGGCGATGCGTTCGGCATGCGCGGTTAGATATCCACCGGGAAGCTGGTGTTGTTGTCGGCGGAGATGCGCTCATCGGCAGGCTCGGGCTTGTCGGTGGACACAGGCTCGGGCGACTCCGCCGCCTTTGCATCGACCTGCGCAGTGGGCGCAGCCGGCGCTGGCTTCGCATCCTGCGCGTTCTTCTGCGCAGCGTCCTTCACGACATCGCGGTTCTCCTGCGCGATCAGCGGCACGCACACCAGCGGCAGCGCCGCGAATGCCCACAGCCAGTGCTTCGATTTCATGGTGGATCCTCCGCAAAACGCGCCACGCGAAAGCCCAGGGTCTGCGACGGCGCCGACGCCTGCTCGCGCCAGGCCGAACGCAGCTCGGCGATGGTGGCCGTGCGCCAGTTCGCGCCGCGGATGGCATGCGGTCCGTCGCTGGTCGCGCCCATCGGGTCGCTCACGGGCTGGTTGTCCGGCAGCGAGATGTACACGTCGTGCATCCATTCGGAAACATTGCCGGCGAGATCGTAGAAGCCGGCCGCTGAACGCGCGTAGCTGCCGACCGGCGCCGCGATCGGATGTTCATCGCGATAATCCGGCAGGCTGCTGGCGAGGCGTGCATCCGTAGTCTGCCTGGGTGGCAGCGACTCGGTGCCACCGAGATTGGCCGCGCCGGGCGGTGGCGGCAACGCATCGCCCCAGGCATAGCGCTGCCAGTGCTGGCCATCGACATAGCGCGCGGCGTATTCCCATTCTGCTTCGGTGGGCAATCGATAGCCGCGGTTCAACGGCACGATGAGCTGCCAGCGGCCATCGCGACGCTCGTACGCCGCGGGCAGTGACTCGCGCAGTGACAGCCAGTTGCAGAATTCCACCGCGTCGCTCCAGCCGACATTGCTCACCGGCTGGCGATCGAGGTCGAGGGATTTCTCCATCGCGATGCCGGAGACATGGTCGGCCTTGAAGGCGCGGAACTGCGCATTGGTCACTTCGTTCTCGGCGAGATAGAAGGCGCGCGTCAGCGTGACTTCACGCTGCACTTCGTTGTTGCGTCGTCCCTGTTCGCGGCGCTCGCTGCCTTGCAGGTACTTGCCCGCAGGCATCAGCACCAGCGTGCCCAGCAGCGGACTGGCGAGGCGTGCGGGTGGTTGCGGACGTGGCGCGGGTGGCGTGGGCCCTGCAGCCTCGATGGAGTCGAGGGATGCCGCGGCCTGCGCTGCATCCGCAGTGGCGGGCGCATCGATGCGCGCAGGTGGTGGCAATGCCAAATTGATGTGCCCGAGATCGAGCGTCTGCCCGGCGACGATGGCGACCTCGCTGTTCCAGCCACGTCGACCCGGCGCGGCGATGGCGAGGCGACGCAGTCCCGCGTCGAGTTCCACACGCAGCGGGGCACTGCCCTGCTCCCTGCCATCGATGCTGATGCGCGCGCCCGTGGGCTGCGTATCCACCACCAGCCAGCCAGTCGCCGGCTGCAGCCGCACCTTCAGTTGATGGCTGCTGCCACCACCGACGATTTCCAGCCGCTCCACGTGATCCACGTACTTCGGCGCACGCACGATGATTTCATGCGCGCCGGCGTCGATCTCCACCTCGCCCGGCAGCTGCGCCACCTCGCTGCCATCGAGCAGCAGCGCAGCAGCAATGCCTGCAGTATCGATGGCATAGCGATCGGGCAGCTTCACCAGCGCCACCGGCAGCGGCTGCGCGCTGGCCAGCGCCCGCGACACTTTCACGGTGAGTGACTGGCTGCGATAACCGGCGGCGGAGAACGTGAGCGTGCGTTCACCGGGCAGCACGAAGATGCGATCGCCCGCATGCCAGTTGATGGCACTGCTGGCCTGTACCGCCATGGTCGCGGGCTGCAGTTGCAATGGCACTGGCACCAGTACCAGCAGCAGTGCGCCGATGGCGAGCAACACGGCCAGCGTAGCCAGCACCAGCCAGCGCGTGCCACGCGTTGCCGCTGCGGCACGCGACGTGGCCATCGCATCGCTGCCACTGCCCGTCGCGAAGATCTCGCGCACGCCGGCGATGATTTCATCGCCCGGCAAACTGTCCTGGCGCAGCGGCGCCACCGTGGCATTGCCGGCGAGATGGCGCACCTCGATCTCGCCGCGCGCCGGTTGCACGATGACCTGCGCGTGGCCGATGCCGATGACATCGCCCGCATCGAGCAACGCCGGCTCCAGCAACGGCAAACCATTGAGCAGGACCGCGGCGCCGGCAGCGGGCTGCGCCTGCCATTGCGCGCCACGCTGCTCGAGAGTGAGCTCCACCGTCGCGCTTCCGGGGATGAGGACATCCGCGCCTTCCGCACCCAGTGCGAGCGGCAGCGTGGCCGCGCGTTCACCCAGCGGCTCATGGACGCGTACTGCGGCGCTCATCGCTAGATACGCTCCGTGCACTCCACCGACAGTGTCGGCGTGTCCTGTCCCGGCGCGATCTCGAACTCCTGGCGCACGTCGCGGAAACCATCGCGACGACCCACCACGGTGTAGTGGCCGGGCTGCAATTGCACCTGGCGCAAACCGAAGCTGCCCAGATCACCGAGGGGCGCAAGGCTCACGCGCGTGGTGTTGTCTGAATTGATGGATACCGGCACGGCGACGGCGAGCTGGTCCAGTTGCGCGCGCAGCTGCTGCAATTGCTGTTGCAGGCGTGGTGCGCCGGCGGCACTGGCTTCGCCGCGTGCCAGTGCGCGCTGGGCCGCGCGTTGCACGTCGGCAGCGGTGAGCCGGTCGGGGCGCGCAAGGTAGTCGCGCAGTTCCTGGTCGAGGGCCGCGCGACGCTCGCTGCGCGCGAGGCCATCGGCGGCGAAGCGCAGCGAGGCGTCACGCGCCAGCACTTCGCGATACAGCGCCAGCGCATTGTCCCATTGCTCGGCATCCTCGAGCTGCGCGCCGCTGGCCAGATCGGTGGCGTTGCGCTGGTTGGTGAGCACTTCGGCGACGCGCTGCTGCCCTTCGATCACGCGCGAATCTCCGGCAGCGATCTCCGCGGCCTGCCGGTAGGCCGACTGCGCCACCGGCACATGCCCATGGCGAAGCGCATCGGCGCCGGTGTTGAGCAGGTCTTCGAGTTTCTGGTCGCCGAGATGCTGCTCGACGCGGGCCAGTGCCGCGCGCGCCGGCGCGAACGCCGCGCGGCCCGTGAGCAGCTCGCGATATCGATCGGCTGCGGCTGGCAGATCACCGCGTGCCTCGAGGCGCGCGCCATCAGCGAGTGCGGCGAGCTGGGTTGCGAGCTGCTCACTGGCGGCGAGACCCTGTCGTGCCTGCGCCTGTTCGGGTTGCAGCAGCAGTGCGTGCTGGAATGCCGCGCGCGCCTGCTCCGGTTGCATGGCGAGCAGCGCTGCCTGGCCGGCGCGCAGGGCTTCCTGCAGTGATGATTCGGGCAGCGGTGTTGCCGGTCGCACGGGCGCGGCGGGCTGCGCCGATAGCACCGCATCCGCCACGCGTTGCGGTGGTGCTTCCGGGATCGGCACGGTTGATGCCATCGCAACTGCAGTGGGCGCCGGATGGGGCGACCACAGCAGGGCCGCGATGCCACCTATGGCCAGGATGCCCAGCATCCACGGAAGGCCGCTGCGCAACCACGGGCCACCGCGCTTTGCCGTGACACCAGGCACCAGCGCGGGTTCGTTGACCAGCGTGGCATCAACCGCGGGTGTCGACTCGCCGGCGACCAGCAGGCCTTCGAAGGCACGGATGATGGTGGCGAGATCCGGACGCGCGGCGGCGTCCCGCGACAGCATCGCCTGCACGAGATCGAGCAAAGCCTCCGGTGCCGGATGCACGGGCAGGGGACGCGGCGGATCCTCCTGCTGCACGCGACGCCGGTCGAAGTTCGGATAGAACGGCGGATAGCGCGTCAGCAGTTCATGCGCCAGCGCGCCGAGGCCGTAGACATCGTCGGCAGTGGCGGCAGGTTCGTCGCGCAACTGCTGCGGACTGGCCGAGAACGGCGACCCCGAAGCCGGCGCATCGCTGCTGCCGGTGGACGCGGCCGTGCCGAAATCCGAGAGCAGCACATTGCCCAGCGTGTTGAACAGCACGTTGCGCGCCTTGAGATCACGATGCACCACGCCGCGTCCATGCGCATGTTCCAGCACGCGTGCCGCCTGCAGCAGCACGGGCAGCACGCGCTGCCACGGCGCACCGCGCAGCCACGAAGCATCGCCACCCGTGGCCAGTTCCATCGGCAGGAACACGAAGGATCCATCCTGCTGTGGATCATCGAGTTTCAGCACGCCCGGATGATCGAGGCGCTGCGCCATGTTGGCTTCGTGCTGGAGTACCGGCAGCGCGTCGTTGGCACCGCCGCCACGCAGGTGCAGGAACTTCAGCGCAACGACGCGGCCGCCGCGCGTATCGCGCGCCTTCCAGACCTCGGCGTGTCCGCCGTCGCCCAGGCGATCCTGCAATTGATAGCGGTCGCCGAGCAGGCGCCCTGTTTCAAGGCTCGCCATGGGCCACCGGCGCCTCTCCGCTCTGGTAGTCGCGCAGCAGCTGGCGCCACTCGCGGTATTGCTCTTCGGCGGTGCCGGTGAGGCGCAGGCTGCGTCCCTCGACATCGACCACCTGGCTTGCGACTTCACCCTGGAACGAACGTGCCAGTTCGCCGAAGGCCTGCGCATGCGTGCGTGCGTCGGAATATTTCTTCAGGCCCGACAGCACGGAAGTGACGCCACCGATGGCGCCGGCATAGCGCGCCGCGCTTTCGAGGTTGCAGGTGGCATTGCTGCCGCAGCTGCTGGGCGCAAAGATGCTGGCCGCCACGGCGGCTGCGCCGAGGAAAGTACGCGCCCGCGCCGAAGCCAGTGCGCGCTCCTGCTTGTCGATCTCGTCCCACGAAGTGCGGCGGAAATCGCCGTACGGCTGCTGCATCTGGTCGGAGAAGCCGGTGTAGTAGCCATCGAGTGTGTCGAGCACCGAAGTGTCGCGCTCGCGGATGCGCTGTACGCGCGTGGCGATGGGATCGTTGCCGGCGGGCAGGCGCACCACGCGCACGAGCGCCGGCTTCGCCACTTCATCCTTGTGCAGGTAGCCGGAAAGTGAGTCCGGCGCGATGTCGGCGGCGAACTGCAGTCCGCTGATCTGGTGCACCTCGCGCAGCGCTGCCACGTCGAGCTTGTCGCGCGCCGCCATGATGTCGTTGGCGATGTTGGAGAACACGTTCTGGAACGGGTCGCGCGCCTTCAGCGAGGCATCGGTCTTGTAGCTGCCGACATCGGCGTCGCTTTCGTAGTGTTTCGCATCCAGCCACACGCGGCCCGCCGCATCGCGCGCGGTGACCTCCAGCGCCAGGTGCTTGCCGGTGGATTCGACGATGCGGCCGCTGACCGCGACATCGACGAACTGCACGCTGTCCGGCGCCACGCGCACCGCGCCCCACTGTGCGCTGCCTTCCAGAGTATTGCGCAACATGACCGCGAAGTAGCGTGCCTCGGCCTTGCGCATCTCGGGATAGATGCGCTTCTTCGCCAGCGCATCCTCATCGGTTGCGAGCTCGGCCGGAATGCCCGGATCGAAGGGATGCACCACGATGTCGAGGCGCTGCTCGGCGGGAATCTCGCGCACCGCCTGCTTCGCATCCACCTTGGGCAAGGGCTTCACGTCTTCGACCACGCAGCCCGCGAGCAGCGCCAGTGCCGCCAGGGTGGAGACGAGCAGCCTCACTTCGACCCCTTGGTGTTTTCCTTGTAGTCCCGGTACTCGTTCCAGAGTTTTTCCTTGAGCTCCGGATCGGTCTCGGCTTCGGCGGCACGGCGCAGGCGACGCGCGACGATGTCGTCATCGTCACCGGAAGGGATGGGCTTCCTCGATGCGCCACCGCCACCGGCGCGCTTCATCTGGCCGCCGGAAGTGGAAGACGGATCAGTGCTGCCGACATCACCGGCGCTGCCCGCACCATCCTGCTGCTTGCCATCGGCGTGCAGGTCGCCGGCGCGGTCGCGCTGGATTTCATCGCCGGGACCAGAACCGGAGCCCGTACCGCTGCCAGTGCCCGCGGCGTTGCCGGCCGCATCGGCACTGCCATCGGCGCGGGCCGCGGTATGCGCATCACGCTCGGAAGCGCTGCGTTGCTGTTCGCGACGCAGCTGCTCGTCGAAGCGTCCCAGCGATGCATCGAGCTTGCCGTCGATGTCGGCGCGTTGTTCGGCAGTGGTCTTCGCGGACGCGCCTGTGTCGGCGCTGCCATCACCACGCTTCGATGCGGCACCGTTCGAAGCACCCGCGGTGCCGGCTGCAGTACCGGCACTGGTGGTGGAAGCACCACCATCGGGCAAAGCAGCACCCACGGAACCTGCGCCACCGGATCGCGAGCTGCTGCCCGACTGCGGGTTCGGGGAAGTCGAACCACCAGTGCTCGTGGTGGCGCATGCCGCAAGCAATGCGGACAGCGACAGCAGCGCGAGGACGACCCGCCGCTTCATCCACCCGCTCCAGTCGCGGTGCCGATCAGGAAGCTGTGCAACTGTTCACCGAGCCGGTCGCATGCCGCACCCTGCACGCGCGCCACGAACGGCAACGGCAGGATCAGGCCGATGACCGCCGAGGTGCCCGTGACATTGGTGCCCACCGAACCCACCGACTTCGCCTGCTTGAGATCCCACACGGTGGCTTCATAGGCCGCTTCTTTCTCCCACCAGCCGAAGCCGATGCAACCGGCAGCGCCGGGCGCGGCGCCACAGGCGAGGCTGCCACCGCTTTCGGTCTTGCGCGTACCGCCATCGAGCCAGACGATGTAACGCACCCCGGTGGCTGCGACGCCCTCGCTGACTCCCGGTTGCGCCAGCACTGCCGTCAGTCCCTCGGGGCGCGTGGGGACGGTGCCGGGCTCGAACCAGGGGAACAGGCGGTTGGTGAAACTCTCGTTGGATTCCACCTTGATGGATTTCCTGTGGCCGGCAATGCGCTTGCCCACGCAACGGATGAATTCACCTTCCGCGCCTGCGCCTTCGATCTGCGGCTTGGCCAGCACGACCACGGATTCATCGGCGCCGATCGCCGTCGACAGCTCGCGGGATTCATCCACGCGCGCGCGCATGCAGCCGCCGAACATCAGCGGCGTGAGCGACACGAGCAGCAATGAGATCCTTGCGTTCAAGCACGCTCCGCGAAATTGCGCGGGAATTCTACGCTGAATGCCTGGCGCGAAGTTCTCTGGAGACTGCGGTTCCGGCCTCGCTGCCACAGCAGAATTCGCCGCTTGCAGAGGCACGGCCCGCGCATAGGCGGGGTTTCTACGATCCGTCTTTGGAGCGCGAGCGCCAGCGCTTGAACCAGTCCTTGAGCGCCAGTCCCTTCTCCTTGATACGGGCCAGCCAGATGCGTGGCCGCTCGAACTCCAGGCTGAGGATGCCGAGGCCCATCAGGATCAGCAAAAAGCCCGGCCCCGGCACCAGCGGGATGGACAGCACGACTCCCGCGAGGATGACGGCGCCGCCCGCGATGGCGATGCCGATGCGCCTTGCGAGGCGCCGGAACTTCTTGTTCATGGAGCCTGTTGTTGGGGCGGGTGGGGGAAGGAGAAGCCTCAGCGACCGAGAAAGATCCGGTATGCCGGATTCGCTGTCTCGTCCACGTAGGGGTAGTGCAGCTCCACCAGGTGCAGGCGCAGCTGCTCGAGTTCGCCGGCGGGCACCTGGATGCCCGCCAGCACGCGGCCGTAGTCCGAACCGTGGTTGCGATAGTGGAACAGGCTGATGTTCCAGCGCGTGCCCACTGCCTCGAGGAAACGCAGCAGCGCACCCGGACGCTCGGGGAACTCGAAGCGGAACAGGTGCTCATCCGCAAGCTCGCTGGCACGCCCGCCGACCATGTAGCGGATGTGCAGCTTCGCCATCTCGCTGTCGGTCATGTCGACAACGCCATAGCCTGCATCGGACAGAAGCTTCACGACTTCGACGCGCTCGGCTGCACCGCGCGGCAGGTTCACGCCCACGAAGATGCGGGCGCGCTCGCGGCCCTGCTCGCGATAGTTGAACTCGGTGATGTTGCGCGCACCGAGCGCGCGGCAGAAAGCCAGGAAGCTGCCCGGTGTCTCGGGGATTTCCACGGCCAGCAGCATCTCGCGACCCGCGCCGATCTCCGCGCGCTCGGCGATGTGGCGCAGGCGGTCGAAATTGACGTTGGCGCCGCTGTTGATGGCGATCAGGCGCTTGCCGTGCGTGCCGTTGCGCGCGACGTGTTTCTTCAGGCCGGCCAGCGCCAGTGCGCCGGAAGGTTCCGGGACGATGCGCAGGTCCTCGAAGCTGTCCTGGATGGCGGCGCAGATCTCATCGGTGTTGACCAGCACCACTTCATCCACGTATTTGCGCGCGAGCTGGAAGGTCTCCTCGCCCACGCGCTTCACGGCGACGCCATCGGCGAAGATGCCGACATGGTCGAGCGTGACGCGACGACCCTCGCGCAGCGAATCGTGCATGGCCGCCGCATCTTCCGGCTCCACGCCGATGATGCGCGTGCGCGGGAACAACGACTTCACGTAGGCGGCAACGCCAGCGATGAGCCCGCCACCACCCACGGCGATGAAGATGGCGTCGATCTCGCCCTTGGCCTGGTGCACGATTTCCATGCCGATGGTGCCCTGGCCGGCGATCACATCCGGATCGTCGAAGGGGTGCACGAAAGCGAGCTGGCGTTCGGCCGCGAGCTTCATCGCGTGTTCGTACGCGGCGTCGAAGGCATCGCCATGCAGTACCACCTCGCCGCCCAGCGCGACCACTGCCTGCACCTTGATGGCGGGCGTGGTCACCGGCATCACGATCAGCGCGGGAATGCCGCGCTTCTTCGCCGCCAGCGCCACGCCCTGGGCATGGTTGCCGGCCGAGGCGCAGATCACGCCACGGCGCGCCACGGTCTCGGAGAGGTTGGCGATCTTGTTGTAGGCGCCGCGCAGCTTGAAGGAGAAGATCGGCTGCAGGTCCTCGCGCTTCAGCAGCACCTCGTTGTCGAGGCGCTTCGACAGCCGTGGCAGCGCATCGAGTGGCGACTCGATCGCAACGTCATACACCCTGGCCTTGAGGATGCGCTCGACATAGGGTTCGGTCATGCGCGCTGCTGGAACCGGAACTCGGTCCTGCCGATGTAGACGATGTCGCCATCGCGCAGCACCTGGCGCGCCACGCGGCGTCCGTTCACCAGCACGCCATTGGTGCTGTTGAGATCCTCGACCAGGCATTGCTCCAGGCTGGACAGCAGCACGGCGTGGTGGCGGCTGACATTGGCCGTGTCGACCTGGATGTCGTTGTCGGCCATGCGGCCGATGGTCGTGCGGCGTCCGATCGGATAAACCACGTCTGAACCTCCATCCTGGCGGATCAGCACGCGCAGTGGCGTTTCCAGTGCCGCCGGTTTTTGAACAGCGGCTTTGCCCGCGCCTTCCTGGCTGCTGCGTTCGGGATTCTTCTGTGGATCACCGAGCAGTGCGATGTTCGCGTGCATCTCCGCTTCGAGGCGGTGCGCGCGCGTGGCTTCGGATTCGGCGCGCTGCTCGGCCTGTTGCAACTTCTCGCGTACGGAAGACAGCACGACCTGCATGGCGCCGAGCTCGACCTTGAGCGCAGCAAGCTCGTCGCGCAGTGCGGGCTGCTCCTTCTCCGGCGCCGCCCGCGCGGCGCGCTTCTCGTGCATGCGCACGGACTCGGCCAGCCTGCTGGCCTCGGCCTGCAGCTGCGCACTGCGTGCCTCTTCCTCGCCCAGCAGCGCATCGCTCACTGCGCGGAAACCCTGCCAGGAACTCAGCGCTTCCAGCTGCCGCTCGCAGCGGCGACGCAGCTCCGCGAAATCAGCGGCGCGATGCTGGATGGCAAGCGCTTCCTGCTCCTGCGCATGGCTGCTTTGCAGCTGCGCTTCCAGCGCGGCCTGGCGCGCCTGCGTCGCGGCCAGCCGCGCTTCGAGTATTGCGCACCGGTCGATGGCACCGACCAGCCGTGCTTCGAGACCGATCTTCTGTTCGTCGGCGTCGAGCAGCTGTGCTTCCAGCGTGGCTTGCCGCGCGCGGGATTCAGTGAGCTGGGCTTCGAGCACCACCTGCCGATCGCTGGCGACGTCGAGTCGGGCGCCGAGTTCCTGCGCGCGATGGCGTTCACGCGCGAGCTTCTGCTCCGCTTCACGCAGGCTTTCCGCCAGTTCCGGTGCACCGACCGGAATGGCCGGCACGGGATAGACATCCGTGGACACCGCGGCCTCGAGGTTTCGCGGCGGCGGCACGGAGAATTCCATCTGCGGCAGTTCGGCGGTCGCTTCCAGATCGTCATCGACCGCCGGCGTGCCTGGCTTGCTGCTCACGCCCCTGCTCCCAGCAGATCCACCAGTCGCGCGGGCAGCTGCGGACTGGCTGCATCGGCGGCCGAAAGCAACGTGATTTTGGGCGCGCTACGCACGCCTGCCGCACCCAGCAGCACTGCGCGGCGTATCGCGGGCCCGCGGGCTTCGAAGAGTTTCAGCACCGCGGCCGCGGCATCGCCACGCGCCAGCAGATCGAACTGGCGGATGCGCATGGAATCGATGAAATCCACGACTGCGCTGATCGTCGAATCGACGGCTGCCTCACCGGGAGCGGGATCGGATTCACCCGTGCCGGGCAGATCGAACGCGTACACCGACCGCGCTTCGCCCAGTACCGACAACACCGGCGCGAACACCCGACCGGTCTCGCCCGCGCCATGCAGGCAGACCACCGGGGTCAATTCATCGAAACCGCCACCGCCGGGAATGGCGTTATGCAGGTGCAATTGGCCATAGCGGCATTCGTAATAGGCGCGCCGCAAGCGCGGCGCGACGCGGGCCTGATCCTGCAGCTTGCTGGAACGCGCCACGGTGCGGGCTTCCGGCCCTAAAACATTTCAGAGACGCCTGGCTTCTCGACAGGCGCGGCCTTGCGGGCCTTGATGAAGTCGCCGGTGATCATGGCGTCGTAACCCTGGCCGGGCGGCACCATCGGGAACACGCCCGCATCCGGGTCGATCATCACTTCGAGAAATGCCGGACCGTCGAAGGCCAGCCATTCAGCCACCACGCGCGGCACGTCTTCCTTGCGGTCGAGGCGCACCGCGTAGCGGAAGCCGTCGGCCTGCGCCGCCTTGATGAAATCCTTGGTGTGCAGCGACTTGTCGGTGGAAGCCATGCGCCCCGCATGGAACAGCTTCTGCCACTGTCGCACCATGCCGTCGCCGATGTTGTTCAGCACACAGATCTTCACCGGCAGGTTGTAGGTGGTGGCCGTTTCCATCTCACCGATGTTCATGCGGATGCTGGCATCGCCATCGATGTCGATGACGAGGCTGTGCGGATTCGCCACCTGCGCGCCCAGCGCAGCCGGCAAACCGAAGCCCATCGTGCCCATGCTGCCGGAAGTGAGCCACTGCCGCGGCTCGCGGAAATCGAAGTACTGCGCGGCCCACATCTGGTGCTGGCCGACGCCGGTCGAGATGATGGCCTCACCTCTGGTGATGCGGTTGATCTCTTCAAGCACGTAGTACGGCTGGATCAGCTTGCTGGCGCGGTCGAAATCCATCGGATAGTCACGCTTGAGACCGGCAAGTTCCGCGTGCCAGGCGGCGAGATCGGGTTTGGTGGCCAGCTGCTTGCCGCGTGCCACCAGGCTCTTCAACGAATCCTTGAGATCGCCGATGTGATGCCAGGTCACGGGCTTGACCTTGTTGATCTCGGCCGCGTCGATGTCGAACTGTGCGATGACTTTCGCGTGCGATGCGAACTTCGCGGGATTGCCGGCCACGCGGTCATCGAAACGCGCGCCCAGCGCGACGAGGAAGTCGCAATCCTGTACCGCGTGGTTGGCGAACACGGTGCCATGCATGCCGAGCATGCGCATCGACAGCGGTTCGGTGGTGTCGACCGCACCGATGCCCATCAGCGTTGTAACCACCGGGATGCCGAGCAGCTCCGAGAATGCCCGCAGCTCCGCCGTGGCATTGGCGAGGACCACGCCACCACCGGCGTAGATCAGCGGCCGGCGCGCCTTGCCCAGCAGCGAGAAGAAGGATTCCAGCTGCGCCTCACTCAGGCGGCGCGCGGCCAGCTCGCGGGTGCGCTTCTGGTAAACGCCGATCGAAGCCGCCGTGCCCTTGCCCTGGAACACGCCCTGCCAGTTCTGCACGTCCTTCGGAACGTCCACGACCACGGGGCCCGGGCGACCTGTACGTGCCAATTCGAAGGCGGCGCGGATCGTACCCTCGAGTTTTTCGGGCTCGGTGACCAGGAACACATGCTTGGCAACGGCACCCATCACCGAGGCAATCGGCGCCTCCTGGAAAGCATCGGAGCCAATGGCGGCACGCGGCACCTGGCCGCAGACCACGACCAGCGGGATGGAATCGGCCATGCAATCGCGCACCGGCGTCACCATGTTGGTGGCGCCCGGACCGGAGGTAACCAGGGCCACACCCACCTGTCCGGTGGAGCGCGAGTAGCCAGCGGCCATGAATCCGGCGCCCTGCTCGTTGGCAGGCACGATCAGCGGCAGTTGCGGCTGGCCTTGCCGGGTCTGCGCCTCGTTATAGAGGAACACGGCATCGTAGATGGGGAGCACCGCGCCGCCGCTGTAGCCGAATACCGAGCTCACGCCCTCATCGCAATGGCCTGTACCACCATGGCGGCGCCCGACATGGTCCGGCCGGCAAGGGGATGATTGTCGCGGGAAAGCGTGGCTTTGACGGTGTCACTCATAGCCTTGGGGAGGGTAACATGCCCAACCATGCGCCACATCATTGGAATCCTGCTGCAAAACGAGTCCGGTGCCCTCTCGCGGGTGGCCGGGTTGTTCTCCAGCCGCGGCTACAACATCGAGTCCCTGTCGGTGTCGGCCACGGATGACCCGAGCCTGTCGCGGATCACGCTGGTGACCAAGGGCTCGGAGACGGTAGTAGCGCAGATCGCGAACCAGCTGAACAAGCTCATCGATGTCATCGCGGTCGACGACATGACCGGCGAAGATCACCTCGAGCGGGAACTGGGCATCATCAAGTTGCGGGTGCGCCCGGCGCAGCGTGAAGCCATCCGGTCGCTCGTCGAAAAGGCCGGCGCG
This sequence comes from Pseudomonadota bacterium, assembly GCA_037200665.1. GTDB lineage: Bacteria > Pseudomonadota > Gammaproteobacteria > Steroidobacterales > Steroidobacteraceae > ZC4RG30. The sequence goes on from JBBCGD010000007.1 coordinate 85,016, forward strand.
CGATTGCTCGCCGAAGAACGGGATTGCCAGATCGTGGAACTGGCTGGCAGCGAAGCCGAGGTCACCGACCTGGCCCATCGCCTCGCGGCCCAAGCCGAGCTGCTGGAGATTGTCCGTAGCGGCGCGGTCGCCATGTCCCGTCAGGAACACACGCTCCACGTCGTAGAAAGCTGAGGCCTGGCCGCTGTTCAGCGGACAGGCCCCATTTGCTCAGGACGACCAGCCTTGCGGCTTGATCAGAGCGCGGAGTTATCCGTCTCGCCGGTGCGAATGCGGATCACCCGATCGATCTCCGTGACGAAGATCTTGCCGTCGCCGACCTTGCCCGTCTTGGCGGCCTTCAGCACCGCTTCGATGACCTGGTCCACCAGTTCGCTGCGCACAGCGACTTCGATGCGGGTCTTCGGGACAAAATCGACGACGTATTCAGCACCACGGTAGAGCTCCGTGTGGCCGCGCTGGCGTCCGAAGCCCTTCACTTCCGTGACGGTCATGCCGGACACACCGATTTCAGACAACGCGGCACGTACGTCGTCCAGTTTGAAGGGCTTGATGATTGCAGTAACCAGTTTCATGTCGAGACTCCCGCCTCCGTTATTCTCAGGTCGCTAAGTGCGGTCCAAGGACTGGATGTCTTGATTGCACCTTTCATGCCACGGGGATCCTAGCGTGAAACCCGTCACATCGCAGCCTTGCCACAGCTCATCGCTACATGTTGCGCACCAATATGGGGCGCGATGATCAGGGCTGCGCGCGATGGTGGTGCGCAATCCTTTCGACACTTTCTCAAAGCCGCGCGAACCACGCAGCGATGTATTCCTCGAACGTTCCGGTCTGGCCCGCTTCAATTGCCTCTGCCTTGACGAATGATTCGCGCGCCTCGCTCTCGAACTCCGCAAGCCGTCCTCGTTCGGAATCGGCAAGGCCAGTATGTACTCCTTGTGCAGGCCGGACATGCGCCGTGCGAGGGTGTAGAAGTCCTCGCCGCTGGTGGTGAGCTCGCGCAACAGGCGCGCCGAGGGAGTGCGCTCCACGTCGACGAGCTTTTCCTGCTGGGCGCGCAGCGCGCTGCTGTACGGACGCGCCGGATCGCCATGGTCGAGGAGCTCGCAGATGCCGACCATCCCGTCCAGGATTTCATAAGCCCAGACGGCGAGCGGCAACTGCCGACCGTCACGCTCGAGGTTCAGGCCGGGCTCGCGCCCGCGACGCGCCGCCTTCAGGAAGTTGTCGTCGATGGCTTCCTGTTCGCTGTTGCCGATCGCAGGCTGGTCTTCAACAGGCACAGCGCCGCGAAAGCCTCGAGGAAGCGCAACTTGGTCTGGTTGACGCCAACCGGATCGAATGCCGAAACGTCCAGCGCGCGCATTTCGATGTACTCCACTCCGCCACGGCGCAATGCGCTGCTGGGGCTTTCGCCCGATTTCGCGACGCGCTTGGGACGTATGGGCCTGTAGTACTCGTTTTCTATCTGCAGCACGCTCGTGGAGAGCTGCATCCATCTGTCGCCGCGCTTCAGGCCGATCTTCTCGAACGCAGGATGCGGTGTGCTCACCGCGCGCCTGAGGTCACGAAGGTATTCATCGAGGCCGTTCAGGGAAACCGTGACGCCGGCCTGGTTGCGATTGCGATAGCCGATGTCGCTCATGCGCAGCGATGTCGCGTAAGGGCCGTACGCGGTGCGCGCATCCAGTCGCTCGAGACCCGCCGTCGAATCGCCGAGGAAATCGCGACCCACCACCGGCGAGGTGCCGAACAGGTACAGCACGATCCAGCCGAGGCGCCGGTAGTTGCGCACCAGGTCGAAGTAACTAGCGGAACGGAAATCCGCGGTGACGCCGGCGCCCTGCCCACGCAGCGCCGCGTATACCTCCCAGAACTTCGGTGCGAAGGAATAATTGAAATGTACGCCGGAGATCGCCTGCATCAGCGCGCCGTAGCGATTGCGCAGGCCTTCGCGATACACGTATTTCATGCGACCGACATGTGACTTGCCGTAATACGCGGTCGGCACCTCGGCATCGTTCGCCAGCGGACACGGCATCGAAGTCGCCCACAGCATCTCGTCGCCGAGCCGCTGGTACACGAACTGATGCAGGTCACACAGGTATTGCAGCAATTCCCAGCTCTGCGTGAACGCAGGCGTGACCATCTCGATCAGCGATTCGGAAAAATCCGTGGTGATGTGTTCGCTGGTGAGCGCCGAACCCAGCACCTGTGGATGCGGGGTATGTGCGAGCGCCCCTTCTGGAGTGACCCGCAGGCTCTCGCGCTCGAGGCCCCTTGAGCCCATTCTGCAACACCCCCGGCTCACGGGAATTGACCAGCGCGGCAATACGCCGCTCGAATGTGGTGTCGATGGATCGCGGCATGGGCGCGCCAGTCTACACGCTCGCCTAATTGGTGGCATGCTTACGGCCGCTGCGGCAGGCCGCCAGAACACAGAGGTCGCCATGCTGGTAGGAAGTACCGTCAGGCGCGTCGCCATCGTCGGCGGCCGTGCGCATCCCGTTTGCTCGCGCCCACGGCGCATATGCCAAGGCCAGCAACCAGGGACATGCTCACCGCGACCCTGCGCGCCGTCGTGGCTCGCCATGGTCTTGCCGGCGTGCGCCTCGGCGATGTAATCGCCGGCGCGGTGCTGAAGCATTCCAAGGACTTCAACCTCGTGCGCGAGTGCGTGATGTCTTCCGGCCTGGATCCGCAGACGCCCGGGCCTCGACATCCAGCGCGCCTGCGGCACCAGCCTCGAAGCCGCCCATCCTCATCGGCAACAAGATCGCACTGAACCAGATCGATGCCGGCATCGCTGCGGGCGTGGACACCATCAGCGATGTTCCCGTGGTGTTCCCGAACGAGTATCGCGAGCTGCTGTTCGAGAGCTATCGCGGTCGCAGTGCCTGGCAGCGCCTGAAACCCTGGCTGAAGCTACGTCCGCGGCACCTGAAGCCAGTGGACACCTGGTGTAGTGGAGCCACGCACCGCCTGTCGATGGGCAGAGCTGCGAACTGATGGCGAAGACCTGGAAGATCACGCGCGTGGCACAGGATGAACTCGCCGCGCAGAGCCATGCGAACGCGGCGGCCTCGTGGAAGGCCGGCTTCCACTCCGACCGTCGTTCCTTTCATGGGACTCGAACGCGACAACAACGTGCGCGCGGATTCCACCGTCGAAAAGCTGGCGAAGCTGCGTACGGTCTTCGACACCAGCCCCGCCGGCACATTGACCGCAGGCAACAGCACGCCGCTCACCGATGGCGCCGCCGCGACGTTGCTCGCGAGCGAGGACTGGGCGAAGTCGCGCAACCTGCCGATCAAGGCGCTGCTGACCTACGGCAAGAGCTGGGCCGTGGATTTCGCCACCGGCCACGAAGGCCTGCTGATGGCACCGGCCTACGGCGTTTCGGAAATGCTGAAGGATGCGAACCTGAAGCTGCAGGACTTCGACTTCTACGAAATCCACGAAGCCTTTGCGGCGCAGGTGCTGTGCACGTTGCGCGCATGGGAATCCGCCGAATACTGTCGCGAGCGGCTGGGCCGCAGCGAACCGATGGGTTCCATCGATCGCAGCAAGCTCAATATCAAGGGCAGCAGCATCGCCATGGGGCATCCCTTCGCTGCCACCGGTGCACGCATCCTGTCCGTCGCGGCGAAGCTGTTCGATGAACTGCCGCATGCGAAGCGCGGCCTGATCTCCGCCTGCACCGCTGGCGGCATGGGCGTGGTCGCCATCGTGGAGCGCCCGGCCTGAAGGGCCGCAGCCATGGGTGAATTCACGCGACTGATGGCGCGCGATGGCCACGAGTTCGACGCCTGGCTCGCGCCCGCCACGGGTACGCCGCGCGGCGTGGTGTTGGTGCTGCAGGAAATCTTCGGCGTGAATTCGCACATCCGCGCGGTGGCGGATGGCTTCGCGGCCGCGGGTTACGTCGCCATCGCGCCGGCGCTGTTCGATCGCGTGAAGCGCGGCGTCGAACTCGGCTACACGCCCGCCGACATGGAGCTGGGCCGCGGCTTCGTACTGCAGCTGAAAGAGGAGCAGCTGCTGCGCGACATGCAGGCCTGCATCAATGTGGTGAAGCATTCGGGGCCGGTAGCTGCGATCGGTTACTGCTGGGGTGGCGCGCTCGCGTATCTCGCGGCCTGCGAATTGCCCGTGCGTTGCGCGGTGTCGTACTACGGCACGCGCACCCTGCAGCTGCTCGACCGCAAGCCGCGCGTCCCCGTGCAATACCATTTCGGCGCGAAGGACAAATCCCTGCCGCCGGAGAGCATCGAGAAGATCCGTTGCCGCGGATCCGGAAGGCGAGTTCCACGTCTACGACGCGGACCACGGCTTCAACTGCGACCAGCGCGCCGCCTACGATGCCGCCGCTGCGCAGCTGGCGCGCGAACGCACGCTGGCCTTCCTCGCATCGCATGTCGCCGGCAACGGCGACAAGGAACAGCCCATGGATGAATGGGCCGATGCCTGATTTCGAACCCTCTCCCGCATACCGCGACGCCGGCCCGTATCGCACTGGCGTGCTGCTGGTGAATTCCGGCACGCCGGATGCGCTCACCGCCGCGGGCGTGCGTGACTTCCTGCGCCGCCTGCTCGGCGATCGCCGCACCATCGAAACACCGCGGTTGATCTGGAACCTCATCCTCTATGGCGTGATCCTGCCGCTGCGGCCATCGCGCGTGCTGCCCAAGTACCGGCGCCTGTGGACCGAAGAAGGTTCGCCGCTGCTCACCACATCGCTGGCGCTGCGCGATGCCTTGCGCGCGGCGTTGCGTGATCGCGCCGGTGAAAGCGTCGCGGTCGAACTCGGCATGCTGTACTCCACGCCGGATGTCGGGCAGGGCCTGGCGGCATTGCGCGCCGCCGGCGCGCAGCGCGTGCTGGTGCTGTCGTTGTTCCCGCAGTACTCGGCCACCACCAATGCAGCGGTGTACGACCAGGTCGGTGAAGCGCTGCGCCGCTGGCGGCACGTGCCCGAGCTGCACCTGCTGCCCGACTACGCCGCGGAGCCTGCGTACATCGCCGCGCTGGCCGACAGCGTGCGTGCATTCCGTGCGGAGCATGGCAGCGGCGACCACCTGCTGATCACCTTCCACGGCATCCCCAGGGCATACACGGATGCGGGCGATCCTTATCGCCGCAAGTGCGAACTCACCGCGCGGGCGCTGACGCAGGCGCTGGGCCTTGAAGCCGGCAGCTGGACGATGAGCTTCCAGTCGCGCGTGGGCGTGGCTGAATGGCTGCAGCCCTACACCGTCGAGACACTGGCGGAGCTGGCGAAGCATGGCGTGCGCAAGCTCGATGCCATCTGCCCGGGCTTCGCCATCGACTGCCTCGAAACCATCGACGAGATCGGCCACGAAGCCGACACGCAGTTCCGCGAAGCCGGTGGCGAGCAATTGCGCTACATCCCCAGCCTCAACGCGACTCCGGCACAGGTGCAGCTGATCGACGGCCTGCTGCGGCCGTTGCTCTGAGGCGCATGCTCGGGCGCTTCCTCGAACTCGCGCTCGTCACCGACGATCCCGGTGCGGGCTGGAGCGAACTGCAGCAGCTGGGTTTCGCCGATGCACCGAGCGGCGACATCTGGACGCACCCGTATGGCGTGGTGGCCTGCGACGGTCTTGCCATCGGCCTGCATGGCGTGGGCGATGAGCCACTCGGCCTCACTTTCGTGCGGCCTGATGTGGCCACGCTCGATCGCGAGCTCACCACGCGCCTCATCGACGTGGAGAGCACGCGACTCGGCAGCGACGTGTTCAATGAACTTGGTTTGCGCGAACCCGGCGGCACGCTGCTGCGCGTGATCGCGGCACGCACTTTCTCACCGCCACGGGAAATCCCGCAGCAGACCGCATTCGGCCGCTTCCTCACCATCAGCCTGCCGTGTGCGGACCTGGGTGAGGCGCAGGGCTTCTGGGAGCGACTGGACGTGGATGTGCAGGCTGGAACCCAGCCCTGGGACAACATCGCCCTCCAGGGCTTGCCCATCGCCTACCACCTCGACACCGACTTCAGGCATCCCGCGCTGCTGTTTGATGCAACGAAGGCATGGGATGACGAAGCCCTGCGCGCCGCAGGAGTTTCGAGGGAACGACCTGTGCCTGCCCTGCGCGGACACAACCATCGCCTGTATCGCGGAGTCGAGAAGCTGGCCATGCTGCTGCTGCAGCCAGCGTTACCGGACGGACAGCACCACCAGGAGACCGCATGAGCAATCCCTACAATCCCTACGACAGTGCCGCGCGCGGCTCGACTTCATCGCTGGACCACACTGCAATCACCACGGCACTGGAATTGCCGGGCTGCCGCGTGGTGCGCAACCTCGGCCTCGTGCGCGGCATCACCGTGCGCTCGCGCTCCATCGTCGGCAATTTCGTCGGCGGACTGCAGACGCTGTTCGGCGGCAACATCACCATCTACACGCGGCTGTGCGAACAGGCGCGCGAGCAGACTTACCAGGAGATGGTGCAGCACGCGCGGCAGCTCGGCGCCAACGCCATCATCGCCGTGCGTTATGACGCGACCGAGCTCATGGCCGGCCTGACCGAAGTGCTGTGCTACGGCACTGCCGTCATCGTCGAAGAGACCGATCGCAAGTAGAGCCAGCCGCACGGCCACTGGATCTGACGGTCGCGGCAACGCAGCCGTTGGCGTGCCCATCGAACTGGAGAACAACACCGCGTCCGACTGAGTCCCCGCGGCCTTTTGTGTAAGCTTGGCAGCCTCTCCGCTACCGGAAAGGCTTTGCCATGCGCCTCAAGTCCATCCTGTTGAACCTGTTGCTCGCCACGCTGCTGGCCGCACCGGCCCTGCAAACCGCGCGCGCCGACGAAGGCATGTGGACCTTCGGACAACTTCCCCGCCGCGAAAGTGAAGCAGCTGTATGGCGTGGACATCACGCCCGCCTGGCTCGACAACGTGCGCCTCGCCACCGTGCGGCTTTCAAACTGCACGGCGTCGTTCGTATCGCCCGACGGACTCATCCTCACCAACCACCACTGCGCGGCCTCATGCCTCGCGCAGCAGTCCACGCCCGAGCACGATCGCCTGCAGGATGGCTACGCCGCGCCCGGCCGCGCCAGCGAACCGCGTTGCCCGACGCAGCAGGCCGACGTGCTGGTCGCAATGGAAAACATCACCGCGAAGGTGAACGCCGCCATCGCCGGCATGAACGAGAAAGCCGCCAACGACGCGCGACGCAAGACCCTCACCGCACTCGAACAGGCCTGCGAAACCGGCTCCGCGAAGACGCAGCCGCTGAAGTGCGAATCCGTGAAGCTCTACCAGGGTGGCCAGTACTTCCTCTACAAGTACAAGCGCTACAGTGATGTGCGTCTGGTGTTCGCGCCCGAAGACGCGGTCGCGGCCTTCGGCGGTGACCCGGACAACTTCCAGTTCCCGCGCTGGGACCTGGACTTCTCGCTGATGCGTGCCTACGAGAACGGCAAGCCTGCCGCCACGCCGCAGTTCCGCAAGATCAACTGGGATGGCCCCAAGGCCGGTGAGCCCGTGTTCGTGCCCGGTCATCCCGGCACCACCGAGCGCCTGCTCACCGTGGCGCAGCTGGAGCGTCAGGCGAAATACATCCACTTCTGGCTGCTGCGTTACGCGGAACTGCGCGGCCGGCTGATCCAGTTCTCGGCGGAAAGCCCCGCGCACGCCAGCATGGCCGCCGACATGCTGAACACCATGGAGAACTCCATCAAGGTGCGGCGCAAGCAGCTCGATGCACTGCTCGACGAGCAACTGATGACCAGCAAGAAGCGCGAGGAAACGGCCCTGCGCAACAAGGTTGGCAAATTGCCGGGCGTGGATCCGTGGGCGCAGGTCGCCAAGGCGGCGACGCGAGAACGCGAACTTGCCTATCCCTATGTATTCATCGAACAGCGCGCCGGCTTCAACAGCCAGCTGTACAGCTACGCGATGCTGCTGGTACGCGCAGCGGCGGAGCGCACCAAGCCCAATGGCGAGCGCCTGCGTGAATTCACCGACGCGGCCCTGCCCCAGCTGCAGCAACAGATCGAAGCACCCGTTCCCATCTACCCGGAGCTGGAACAGGTGACGCTGAGCTTCGGACTCGATCGCATGCGCGAATACCTCGGGCCCGACTATCCGCTGGTGCGCAACCTGCTGAAGGAAGATTCACCCACGTCGCTGGCGAAAGCGCTCATCGGCGCCAGCAAGCTCGCCGATCCGGCGGTGCGCAGGGCGCTGTGGGATGGCGGCCAGGCTGCCATCGATGCCTCGCAGGATCCGATGATCCGCATCGCGAAGCTGGTCGACCCCGAAGCGCGCACGCTGCGCAAGCAGTACGAGGATGAATACGACGCACCAAACGAAGCCGGCTCCGGCAAGATCGCCGCGGCACGCTTCAAGGCTTACGGCACCAGCGTGTACCCGGATGCCACCTTCACGCTGCGCCTGAACTACGGCACCGTGCAGGGCTGGCTCGAGAACGGCAAGCCCGTCGATCCCTTCACGCATCTGGATCTACTGTATGGACGTGCCACCGGCGCCGATCCGTTCCGCGTGCCGGACAGCTGGCTGAAGGTGAAGGACAAGCTCGACATGTCCACGCCGTTCAACCTTTCCACCAACAACGACATCGTCGGCGGCAACTCCGGCAGCGCGTTGCTCAATGCAAAGGGCGAGATCGTTGGCCTCATGTTCGACGGCAACATCCATTCCATCGCCGGCACCTACTGGGTGGATCCGAAGCTCAACCGCTCGGTGGCCGTGCATCCGGCCATCATCCGCATGGCACTGACGCAGGTGTACGACGCCCCTTACATCGCGAAGGAACTGGGGCTGTAGAGCCCGCGATGGCAGTGGCGATCACCCATCGCGGCGGTTGCCACTGCGGCCGGGTGCGTTTCGAAGTGCGCGCACCCGCCGACATCACCGTGTCCGACTGCGACTGCTCGGCATGCCGCATGTCCGGCTACCAGCATCTCATCGTCGCGAAGCCTGAGTTCCGGCTGTTCACTGACGCTGATGAGCTCACGAACTACCAGTTCGGTACGCGCACGGCGCGGCATCTCTTCTGCCGGCACTGTGGCGTGAAATCCTTCTACGTGCCGCGTTCGCATCCCGATGGTTTCAGCGTGAACGCGCGCTGCCTCGACGAAGGCACGGTGCAATCCATGACGGTGAAGTCTTTCGATGGCCGCGACTGGGAACGCGGCATGGCCGATTTGGAGTAGGTCACGGAATCGCACTGCCTTGCCGAGACGCGGTGCGGCCCTCGATCGCGCGCAACACGGCGATCATGTCCGCCTGTCCGTGACCGAGCTGCTGCGTCTCGCTGAACAGGGCGTGACAGACGTCGAGCAGCGGTGACGCGATGGTTGCGCGCCGCGCGGCTTCGGCAATCAATCGATTGTTGTTCAGAACATCCCCGACGGCAGCCTGCACGGCGAAATCATTGGCCACCAGCTTCTCCAACTTCAGGCGCGATACGACGCTGGCCATTGGCCGGCGTCGAGCACCGCGCGGAAGCGCTGCATGTCCAAGCGGTGCTGTTGGGCGAAGTGCGTCGCTTCGACCAGGCCGGTCACCATGGAAATCAAGAACAGATTGACCGATAGCTTCATCAGTAGCGCGGTCGGCAGGGGACCGCAGAACACGCTCTGCCTGCACATGGCGCGGAGAAGAGGTTCGATTTCCTCTACGTCAGCATCGGCCCCGGCCAGCATCGCCACGAGCTGACCCGCCTCGGCAGGCACACGTGAACCAGACACGGGGGCCTCGACATAACGGCCGCCAGCGGCCTGGATGTCATGGCCGAGCGCAAGGGAATACTCCGGCGACGTCGTGCCCATATGCACGATGACATGATCCGCGACATTTGCCCGGAACACCGGCGTACCCCGGCCAAGCACCGCATCCATCGCCGGTGCCCCGGAAAGCATCAGGATCACGATACGCGTCCGCTCGAATACCTCGGGCACGCCTGAAGCGACGCGCGCACCAGCCGCACGCAGCACCTCGCTGTTCGCGGTCGAACGATTCCACACGGTGAGCTCCATTCCCGCGCGAACTAGATTGAGCGCCATCGGCCGCCCCATCACCCCCAGCCCGATGAATCCGATATGCATGCGATCTCCTGTTCTTCGAAAACGTGCAGTAGCATCAACCCGAAGTGACGACCTTGGAGGCGATGTGTTCTCACATGTGTTCATTGGCGTAAGTGACTTCGATCGCGCGCTCGCCTTCTACGATCCGTTGATGGCCAGACTCGGCATCGAACCGCGCTTCTGCGATCGAAGTCGCCCGTGGGCAGGTTGGCAATCCAGTCCCGGCCCGAGACCGCTTTTCCTGATCGGCAAGCCGTACGACGGCCAGCCGCAGCAGAGCGGCAACGGGAACATGGTTGCGTTCCTCGCGGCCAGCCGAGCCGTGGTGGATGAAGCCTTCGCCATCGCCCTCGCGGGAGGCGGCAGTCCGGAGGGCGCACCAGGATTGAGGCTCGAGTATCACGAGAACTACTACGGCGCCTACTTTCGTGATCCTGATCGGAACAAGCTCTGCGTCGTGTGTCACTTCGCGAACAATTCCGTGGTGGCATAGCGCTTCACTGGCTGTATCCACGGACTGCAGCCACGCACATGCGAGGCGGGCCAGCCCAACCATTGGGGCTTTTCCCATCGTTTCTGTCAGGTCGCGACGGATCATCCGCATCAGGCGCAGAGGCCCGGAATCCACGCTTGCAGCCACGACGAGATATTCCCCGGCGCGAGCCACGCTTTGAAGACAAGCACGTCAACCACGATGAACCCGGTCGCAGCCAGCAGCACGAGCCAGCGACGCAATCTGTTCGACTTCATGCAAGCGCCAATTTCGGCGTGTCGCGGAGGACTTGCCGATCGTCGATGGGCCAGTGCACGAAGCAGGACAGCACGCCCAACGCCATCGCGATTGACCAGACCGTGTCGTAGGACCGCGTCGTATCGAAGACGTAGCCGCCCAGCCAGATTCCCAGGAACGAACCCAGCTGATGACCGAGGAACACGAAACCGAAGAGCGTGCTCAAGTTGCGCACACCGAAGATGCGTGACAACACACCATTCGTCAGCGGCACCACACCCAGCCACAGCAGGCCCATCGCCCCCGAAAACAGGTACATGCTCGTCCTGCTCAGCGGGAACACCAGGAACAGTGCAATGACTGCCGTGCGTGCGAGATACAGACCCGACAGCAGATATTTCTGCCGGAATCGTCCCCCTAGCCGGCCGCAAAAGTAGATGCCGATGATGTTGGCCAGGGCGATGGTCGCGAGCGCACCAACACCATCCCTGGGGGTCATTCCCTTGTCCATGAGATAGGCGGGCAAATGGGTGCCGATGAAGGCCACCTGAAAGCCGCACGCCATGAATCCCAGATTCAGAAGCCAGAACCCCGAATGCGAGAATGCTTCGCGCACGACTTCCGTCACACGCTGGTCCGGAGCCGCATCGGCGTACGGATCAACCGCATCTTTCCATCGTTCCTGCAGAGGTACGGCCAACGGCAAGAGTGTCGCGGTCACCAGCGCGAAAATGGCCAGGGACGACCGCCAACCAAGCGTTCCTATCAGCTCCTGCGTCGCAGGCACCATGAAGAATTGGCCCAGACCCCCGATGGCGCCAGCCACGCCCATCGCCGAGGCCCGACGTTCCGACGCGACGAGCCGACTCACTGTTGCATAGATCACGCCGAACGCGGTACCAGACAGCGCAACACCGATGCACACACCTGACGCCAGCACGAATCCTGTCGGTGTCGTGGCGGTCGCCATGCCATGAAGCCCGAACGCATACAGCACGAGACCCGCGGCCACAACCTTCGCCGATCCGAAGCGATCGGCCACGATGCCAGTGACCGGCTGCACAACGCCCCATGTGAGATTTTGTACCGCCATCGCCAAGGCAAAGAGCTCGCGCGACCAGCCTTTTTCCGAGGTGATCGGCAGCAGGAAAAGCCCTTGTACGTGCCGCACGCCCAAGGCAAGGCCCATGACGACACCACCGGCCAATGTGACGACCCAGGCTTGTCGCCACCAAGGCAAGACGGTTCCCGCTGTACCTCCAAAGCCTGAATTCGATATGGGTACGGTCATGTCACCTCGTGGCGCGACCATCCGCGCGGCACCCATTACATGCGGCGCCAGACTGTGGCTCAATCAATCTTTTCTACAGGTCGCATGCACTATGGGAATGCCACTGGAACTTGCGAAGTTGTCGCTGGATCTCATTCGCGCGTTCGTCGCAGTCGGTCGACGCATGAGCATCACGCTCGCCGCACGAGACCTGTGTCTGACCCAATCTGCCGTGAGCCGACAGATTCAGGCACTGGAAGTCCAACTGGGCATCAAGCTGTTTGTCCGCAGCTATCGCAGCGTCTCGTTCACCGCGGACGGGGCGCGGCTGTTCCGCAGCGCTGACGACGCCCTCCGGCAGTTGCAGGAGACATTGGGGGATTTGCGCGCGAGCGCAATGCCGAAGCCCGTCACGGTGAGCGCCACGTTCGGCTTTACCGGGTTGTGGCTGCTGCCACGCCTGAAGATGTTGCAAGCCCGGCATCCCGGCGTTGACGTGCGCGTCTCGGCCAACAACGATCTCGTCGAGTTGCGCAAGGAAGGCGTCGATCTTGCCATTCGCTACACGTCCGCGACGCTCGCGCCGGCAGGATCGCGCCGCCTGATTGGTGAGTCGGTCGCACCGGTGGCGCATCCTTCATTGGGTGCAGGATCGCTTCGCTCCGGGCTCTCGTTGCCGGAAGTCACGCTGCTGGAGTTCGATGACCCGCGCTATCCCCGGTTGCAGTGGCGCAGCTGGTTGGAGGCCATTGGCCGGGAAGGCGCCAGGCCACGCGCGTTCCTGCATTTCAATCAATACGACCTGGTGATCCAGGCAGCGCTCGCTGGTCAGGGCATTGCATTGGGACGGCTCGAATTGATCGCGCCTCTGCTTGAAGAAGGTCGCCTCGTCATGATCGACCCGCCGCAGGGTTGCGTGGAGAGCAGCTACGGCCACTGGCTGATTCACGCCGACGTGCGACCGCGTCGTGAAGTCGCGGACGTTGCCGCGTGGATCGAAGCGGAAGCGGCGCTTTGACGATGCGCTTCACGATCTGCGGTACACCGCGAATCTCGATGGCTTCCGCGTAGACGTACGGTGCCTGCATGCAGGCACCGTACGGTCCATGATGAGGTCTTCCGATGGTCGTGACTGGGATCTCGGCATGGCGAATTTGGAGTAGGCTCTCGCCCACATCAACCAACGGGGAGCGGGGCCATGGACGAAAACACAATCAACCGGCGGACCATTCTCGGCGGCATGGCGGCAGCAGGCGCCGCAGGCGCGCTGGGTTCGATCACGCCGCTGACCGCTGCCGCACAGGCAGCCGCGGCGCCGGCCACGCCGGATGCAGGTCCTTCACAGGCACCGACCATCACTGACGTGAAGGGCAAGGTGGTTTACATCACCGGCGGCTCCAGCGGCATCGGTCTTGGTATCGCGCAGGTACTGCACGAAGCCGGCGCGAGAGTCGTCATCGGCAATCTCGACGACAAGCAGTTTCCGGACGCGTTGAAGAAATTCCCTGCGGGGGATGCGCGCATCCGCACCGTCGTACACAACGTCATGGACAAGGACGGCTGGCAGCGCACCGCCGACCTCATCGAGAAGATGTACGGTCCGGTGAACGTCCTGATCAACAACGCCGGCGTCGGCCTGCAGCAGTCCGCCAGCGCCGGCTCGCTGAAGGATTGGGAATGGGGCATGGGCGTGAACTTCTGGGGCCCGGTGTACGGCATCAACACCTTCGTGCCGCGCATGCTGGCCAGCAAGCAGGGTTGCCAGATCGTCACCACCACCTCGACCAGCGGCATCGTGCCGAACAATGGCGCGGGCATTTACTCGGTGAGCAAGATCGCCGCAGTGGGCCTGATGGAGGAACTGCGCGGTGAGCTGCGCACCAGCAACATCGGTACTTCCTGCTTCGTGCCCGGCAACACGCAGACCAACATCGGACAGAGCGAGACGCATCGCCCCGAGGAATTGAAGAACGAGGCGGCCGCGGCGCCGCGTCCCGCTGCCGCGGGCGGACAGCGTCCGGCGGCACCGCGCCCGGCTGCAGCCGCTGCCGCTGCGCCACCTTCACCTTACTGGTCGCGTCCGCAGGATCCAGTGGTGGTGGGCCGCGTGGTGCTCGACGGCATCCTGCACAACGACCTGTTCATCGTGCTGCAGCCCGAGTGGCGCTCCGGTGTCGAGACACGCATGACCGCATTGCTGGAATCCATGACGCCGGTGCAGCCCATGCCCGATGCACTGAAGGGCCGCGACTACACGCGCACGCCGATCTACGCGCAGGAAATCGCGCATCGCAAGGCGACGGCGATGCGCACCATCAAGGGCACCTGAGACGATGCCTCGCGGCGGCGACAAGTCTGCAGGCTTGCGCCGCCAGCCGCGCGCACCGTGCCCGTAAGGCTGGTGCGCGGCGAGATGAGCAGCATCCCCGTGACCTTCGATCCCAAGGTGGTGTTCGGCAAGGTGCGCGCGCCGGTCAAGGTCACCCTGAACGGCTACAGCTACCGCAGCACCATCTTCTCCATGGGCGGCCGCGTGTTCATTCCCCTGCGCGCCAGCCATCGTGAGGCTGCGGGCGTGCGGGAGGAGGCAACACTGCAGGTGAAGGTCGAACTGGATACGCAGCAGCGCACCGTGGAACTGCCACCGAACCTGCGCAAGGCGCTCACGGCGGCCGGCAAGGACACCATGGCCTGCCGGAAGAAGCTCAGCTCGCACCAGCGTGAACATGTCCATGGTTCATCAGCCTGTGCCGCGAAGGTGAATGGACCGGCCACTACGTCGACATCCTGAAATGCGAACAATTCGAAGCGGATTTCCTGCGCATCAATCCGAAGGGCGCGGGCAGCTTCGAGGATTTCCTGCGGCGCGGCTCCGGTGAGGGCATGGTGGCGCGCGAGAGAAAGTGGCGCTGGATCCAGGACGGCATCGATGCACCGGGAGCCGCCGACCAGATCCGTCTCTACGATGGCTATCCGGGCAGGATGGAAGAGACCCTCCAATCGCAACCGTGGCTGACGGGCGAATCCTTCACCATGGCCGACATCGCGCTGGCGCCCTACCTCAATCGCCTCGATGCGCTATCGATGCAGGGCATGTGGAAAAACGGCCGGTATCCGCGCGTGGAAGACTGGTTCGATCGGCTGCGTGCGCGGCGCAGCTTTGTACCGGCGCTGCGGGACTGGGTGCCGCGTGAACTCGAAGCCGAGATGGCCCGGAACGGGCGCAACACCTGGCCGGCAATCAGCCGGATGCTGCAGATCCCTGCCGCTGGTTGATCGGCGGGACGGGCGCGAGAGCGACTGAAGGCAGCACCCCGTCCCGCCAATTGTGGAAACAATGTGGCGAAACGGGACGCTGTGTGCGAGTGCTCATGGCAACGACTCAGGCAGCGTGCGGAAGTTCCGTGGCGGCCACCTGCGCATCGCTCGATACCCACGAGCGGTACTGGCGACGCTCGGGCAGGCAGTAAGCCAGCGCCATGACGATTGCGATGGCCACGATGCCAGCGCTGTTGAAGAGAAGGGTTGAAAGTACAAGTGCGTCCATGTTCGTCTCCTGGGGGTATGTATCCGTCACTACGCCTGATAAGACGACGCTGACGATGGCTAAGTTTCATTAACGTTGAATTAACCTAGTTGGGAGAAAATGAGGAGAAATCGTGAATGGAGAACTTCGTCACGATTCACACGCCACATGTCATCTGTAACGTACCGGTAGCCATGGAGCACGCGATGCTTTCCGATCACGATTTTCTGCAGGTCATCCAGCACGCGCCGCTGGTGGCCGTCGATCTGCTGGTGCGTCGCGACGACGACGCGCTGCTGCTCGGCCTGCGCAACAACCAGCCCGCGCGCGGCAGCTGGTTCGTACCCGGCGGCCGCATCCGCAAGAACGAAACCATGGAGGATGCGTTCGCGCGCCTAACGCGTGCCGAGCTGGGCCAGAGCGTGCCGTTCGCGGCGACGACCTTCCGCGGCGTGTACACGCACAAGTACGACACGAACTACAAGGAGGCACCCGGTATCGACACGCACTGCGTGTGCCTGGCCTATGAACTGCCATGGTTGCCCGACATGGCATCGCTGCCGAAGGAGCAGCACGCCGAATACGCATGGTGGACACCGGCAGCGGCCGCGCAATCCGATCGCGTGCACATGCACACGCGCGCCTACTTCGACCTGTACGCATGAAGGCAACAGCAGGCAACGCGGTGCTGGCCAAGGTGCCCGCGATCACGCTGGGCTTCTGGATCATCAAGATCCTCGCCACCACGCTGGGTGAAACCGGCGGCGATGCCGTGTCGATGTCGATGGACCTGGGTTACCTCGTGGCCACCGCCATCTTCATGGCGGTGTTCGTCATCGCGGTGACTGCGCAAGTGCGCGTCTCGCGTTTCCATGCCGTGCTTTACTGGATCACCATCATCGCTTCGACCACCGTCGGCACCACGCTCGCGGATTTCGCGACGCGTTCGCTGGGCATCGGCTACACCGGCGGTTCGGCGTTGCTGCTCGCGCTGCTGATCGGCTGTCTCTTCACCTGGCAGCGCGTGCTCGGCACGGTGAGCGTGGCTTCTGTGCACGGCCCCAAAGCCGAACTCTTCTACTGGCTCACCATCATGTTCTCGCAGACGCTGGGCACGGCACTGGGCGACTGGACCGCGGACACCAATGGCCTCGGTTACCTGGGCGCGGCCGCGGTATTCAGTGCCTTGCTGCTGCTGGTTGTGGCGCTGTACCTGTTCACGCAGGTCTCGCGTACCGCGCTGTTCTGGTCAGCCTTCGTGCTGACGCGTCCGCTGGGCGCGGTAGTCGGCGATTTCCTCGACAAGCCCGTCGCGAAGGGTGGCCTCGAGATGAGCCGTTACACCGCGACGGCAGCGCTGTTCGTGGCCATCGCCGTGCTCATCGTGGTGCTGCCGCAGCGGGCCGCGGAACGGGCGCACTGACTTCGAGGAAACTGCCTGCTACGCTGACTTCGTCATGCCAGCCAGCACGGATCACGACGAAAAAGAGCGGCAGCAAGCGGTCTGCCCCACCTGCCACGGCGCCGGTACCGTATTGATGTCGCTATGCTGCGGCCGTGGCTGCGCCACCTGCCCGGGTGACGGCATGTTCGAAAACGTCCAGTGCCATCGTTGCCACGGCGTGGGGCATCTCGACTAGCCGACGGGCGGGCTTCGCGTCGTTGCCGCGAATCGACCGGCGCGCAGCGCCAGCCACAGCACCACGGCGCCGACCGCGACACACACCACGAGGCAAGGCAGCGACGCCTCGGGACCAAATGCGCCGCCAGTAAGCCAGTCCGGCAGCCGTGGTTCCGCAACGCTGCGCGCCAGCGCCTTGCCGAAGTTGCTGCCCGAAACATTCGCACCGAACAGGTATCCCTGCGTGAAATTCCAGCCCGCATGCACGCCGATGGAAAGCCAGAGTCGACCGGTCAACGCATAGAACGCGCCCAGCATCACGCCGGCTTCGATGGCAACGCAGGCCACGGTGAACACCGTGGCGCCGGGGTTGGCGGCGTGCCCTGCGCCGAACAGCAGCGCCGATACGATGAAGGCGACCCATGGTCCGAAGGCGCGCCAGGCCACCCTCAATATCACGCCGCGAACCAGCACCTCCTCGAACACGCCGGATTCGAGTGCGAGGCCTGCTCCCTGCCAGGCGGAAGCCGCACCCGAATAATCGACGTGATATGCGCCGCTCAATACCAGCAGCAGCATCACGAGCGAGAACAACGCGAGACCGAGAACGATTCCCGCAAGCAGTCCAGCCGGCGCGGCGCGCAGGTCGAGTTCGACGGGAGCGCGCGCTTCGCCCAGTCGCACCAGCAATAAATAGGACGCGAGCACGATGCAGGCACCGGCCGCATGCGCCATGAATTGCGGCATCGGCTGGTCCGGCAGCGCGTGGGAGAGCGCTTCCATGCCGGGCCCGAAGGCCAGCACGATGGCGAAGATGAGCGTTGCCATCCAGCCGACGGCCCGTGCCGGCAGCCACCTGCCCGGACGCAGCACGCGGTGGTAGCCGAGCTGCGGCGAGATACCCGGAGAGAGGTTCATCCGCCAACATACGCGCAAACGCGGCACCACACCGGTGTCGTGGCGCGCGTGCAGGTCCCGGATCTATTCGACGCCGCGCAGCTGATCCACGATAGCCGGGTTTTCCAGCGTCGAGATGTCCTGCGTGATCTCCTCGCCTTTCGCGATCGTGCGCAGCAATCGGCGCATGATCTTGCCCGAGCGCGTCTTTGGCAGGTTGTCGGCGAAGCGAATGTCGTCCGGCTTCGCGATGGCGCCGAGCTGCTCGTTCACCCACGCGCGCAGCTCCTCGACGAATGCCTTCGTGTTGCCGGTGGGTCGTTCACCCTTGCACACCACGAATGCAAACACCGCTTCACCCTTGATCTCGTGCGGCCGCCCGACCACTGCGGCTTCGGCCACGCGTGGATGCGCCACCAGCGCGGATTCGATCTCCGCCGTGCCGAGGCGATGGCCCGCGACGTTCAGCACATCATCGATGCGGCCCATGATCCAGAAGTAGCCGTCCTTGTCGCGATGCGCGCTGTCGCCGGCGACGTAGTAGCGGTTCCGGAACTTGCTCCAGTAAGTCTCGAGGTAACGCGCGTTGTCGCCCCAGATCGTGCGCAGCATCGAGGGCCACGGTTGTTTGATCACGAGGTAGCCGCCTGCTTCCGGTCCCTTCACCGGGTTGCCGTCTTCATCGACGATGTCGACATCGATGCCGGGCAACGGTTGCGTGCACGAGCCGGGCTTGGTTGCCGTGACGCCGGGCACCGGCGAAATCATGATGGCGCCGGTTTCGGTCTGCCACCAGGTATCGACGATGGGGCAGCGCTCGCCACCGATCACGCGGTGGTACCACATCCATGCTTCTGGATTGATCGGCTCGCCGACGCTGCCGAGCAGGCGCAGCGAACCGAGGTCGTACTTCGCCGGGATCTCATCACCGAGCTTCATCAACGCGCGGATCGCAGTGGGCGCGGTGTAGAAGATGCTGATCTTGTGGTCCTGGATGATCTTCCAGAAGCGACCCGCATCGGGGAACGTAGGCGCGCCTTCGTACAGAACCACCGTCGCGCCATTCGCCAGCGGCCCGTAGGCCACGTAGCTGTGGCCGGTGATCCAGCCCACATCCGCCGTACACCAGTACACATCGCTGGGCTTGAGATCGAACACCCACTTGCTGGTGAGCTTCGCGCCCAGGAGGTAACCCGCCGTCGAATGCTGGATACCTTTGGGCTTGCCGGTGGATCCGGAGGTGTACAGCAGGAACAGCGGATGCTCGGCATCGACCCACGCAGGTTCACAGGTAGTGGACTGCCCCTGCACCAGCTCATGCCACCACAGGTCGCGACCCGCGCGCATCGGCACGGCTGCGCCGCTGTGCTTCAGCACGATGACCTTCTCGATGCTGGCAGCGCCTTCGGCCAGGGCCTTGTCGGTGGCGGCTTTCAACTCCACCACCTTGCCGCCGCGCCAGCCGCCGTCCGCGGTGATGACGAAGCGCGCCTGCGCATCCTCGATGCGATCGCGCAGCGACAACGCGGAGAAGCCACCGAACACCACCGAGTGCACGGCACCGATGCGCGCACAGGCCTGCATGGCCACGATGGCCTCCGGCACCAGCGGCATGTAGATGACCACGCGATCACCCTTGCCCACGCCGAGCCCGCGCAATGCATTGGCGAAACGGCACACCTCGGCATGCAGCTCGCCGTAAGTGAGCTTGCGTACTTCTCCACCCTCGGCCTCGAACACCAGCGCCGGCGCATCGCGCCGCGTCGCCAGCTGCAGGTCGAGGCAGATATACGAAGCATTCAGCTCACCATCGGCGAACCAGCGGAAGTTCGGCGCCTGCGAAGTATCGAGCACTTCGGTGAATGGCTTGTGCCAGTGCAGGGCCGAGCGTGCCTGCTGCGCCCAGAAAGCCTGCGGATCGCGGCGCGCCTGTTCATGCAGCTGCGCCAGCTCCGCGGCATCCGGATGCGCCTGCTGCGCGAAACCCGCCGGCGCCGGGAACAGCCGGTGCTCCTGCTGTACGGATTGCAGTGATTTTTCGCTCATCTTGATTCCCCCAGAATCTGAAGCTCAGCTGGTCAGTCGCGCGGCCTGACGTTGCAGCAGCAGCCCGAAATTGTTCGCCGAACAGAAGCCTTCGATGCCCGCCAGATCCGGCGGCTTGCGGCGCAGGTCCGCGCGCGTCACGGCCAGCGGCATGTCGCAGCGGATGCGCGTGAGCTCGCGCGCGAGGAAGGCCTTGTCACGATGCATGGCCAGTTTTTCCGGCAGGCGCGAGGCGCCACGCAGCGGCAGGTCGCGCACGGTGTCGAGGCGCGCGTACAGATCCTCGAGCGATTCATAGACCTGCAGCAGCGCGGTGGCGGTCTTCGGTCCGATGCCGGGCACGCCGGCGATGTTGTCCACGGCATCGCCGGTGAGCGCGAGGTAATCCGCATAGCGCTCGGGCGCGACGCCAAAGCGACCGGCGATCTCACCGTGGTGGTAACGCTCGTCGCCGCTGTAGTCCCAGTACACATCGCCGGGGCCGATCAGCTGCGCCATGTCCTTGTCGCGCGTCACGATGGTAGTGCGCAATCCCTCGCCGCGCATGCGCACGGCGAGCGTGCCGATGATGTCGTCGGCCTCGAACTCGGTGCTGTCGAACCAGGCGATGCCGAGCCGTTCGCAGAAATTGCGGCAACGTTCGAACTGCAGCATCAGATCCGGCGGTGCCGGTTCGCGGTTCGCCTTGTACGGCGGATAGATGCGGTTGCGGAACGAGGAACTCAGGCTGGCATCGAAGGCCACGGCGATGTATTCCGGCTGCGCGCGTTCCAGCAGGTCGCCGAGGAAGCGCGCGAACCCGTACAGCGCATGCACCGGATTGCCATCACCATCGCGCATGTCGGGGGGCATGGAGTAGTACGCGCGGAACACGTACACCGAGGCGTCGACCAGGAAGATCAGTTCAATTCATCCAGTCGCGGATGCGCGCATGCAGCGGACTGCTGCGCGGGAAATGCGCCAGCAGGTACTGCATCTGGTCCGCCAGCACGCGCCTGCCCTTCAGGAAGATGTATTCCGCATAGGTGGGCGTGAACGGCACGGCGATGAGCTGCATCTTGGCCTGCTCCGGCGTGCGCGAAGCCTTCTGGTTGTTGCAGCGACGGCATGCGGTGGCGACGTTCTTCCAGGTGTCTTCGCCACCCTGACTGAACGGACGGATGTGGTCGCGCGACAGCTCGTTCGACGCAAAGCGCTGTGCGCAGTACAGGCACAGGTAGCCATCGCGGCGGAACAGCGTCTGGTTGTTCAGCGGTGGCACGTAGTCGTGGCGCGTGTTGCCCGGGTTCGCGGTGTGGCCGATGGTCGCGATGATGGAGCTGAGCTCGAGCACCGTGCGATTGCCGGTGATGGCGCTGTAACCGCCGCGCAGGCGGAACAGCGGCGAACCCACGGCGTAAGCCACCTGCCCCTGCGTGTACAGGCGCGCGGCTTCTTTGTAGTCGACCCATTCCAGCGGCATGCCCGCAACGTCCGCACGCAGGATCGGCTGGTTCAGGCCGTGGCCTTCCAGTTCCAGCGCGTCCTGCGCCGTGTGGGTGCCTCGCGGCCCCGTATGCAGGCGGACTTCGTAACGGTTCACGAGGTCAGAGATTAAGATAGCCCGCCCCAACAGACAACGCGGCTGCAGGCGCGGCCGCGAATATTGCAGTCCGGAGACATCATGAAAGCATGGCGTATTGCCGCTGGTGCGCAGATCGAAGGCCTGAAGCTGGCGGATGAGGCCCCGGCCGCGCTGGGCGCCGGCCAGGTACGGGTGCGGATCAAGGCGACTTCGCTGAACTTCCGCGATCTCGCCGTGGTGAAGGGCATGTATCCGGTCACCACCCGGGATCCGATGATCCCGGGTTCGGACGGCGTGGGCCTGGTCACGGAGACCGGCGCCGGCGTCACCGCATTCAAGACCGGCGATCGCGTGGCCACCAGCTTTTTCCCGGACTGGGTGGAAGGTCGCATGAGCGTGCCGCGCATCCGCAGTGCACTGGGTGGTGGTGGCCCCGGCACTTTCGCCGAGGAAATCGTGCTGCCCGAAACCGCGCTCATCAAAAGCCCCGCGCATCTCGACGACACGCAGGCCGCGACGCTGACCTGCGCCGGCGTCACCGCCTGGCATGCGCTGTTCCACACCGGCCCGCTATGCCCCGGCGGCACGGTGCTGCTGCTCGGCACCGGCGGCGTTTCCATCTGGGCGCTGCAGCTGGCCAAGGCAGCCGGTGCGCGCGTGATCATCACCTCGTCGAGCGATGCGAAGCTCGAGCGCGCCCGCGCGCTCGGTGCCGACGCCACCATCAACTACAACAAGACGCCCGAGTGGAGCACCGAAGCGCGCCGCCTCACCGATGGCGAAGGCGTGGACATGGTGCTGGAGGTCGGCGGCGAGAAGACCGTGGGACAGTCCGTGGCCTCGGTGCGCCCGCAAGGCACGGTGGTGGTCATCGGCGCGGTCAGTGGCGTGGGTGGCGGCATCGGTCCGCGCTCGCTGATCCCCGGCGCGACGCGCGTGCAGGGGATCTACGTGGGCAGTCGCCGCATGCACGAGGATCTGGCGCGCTTCATCGAACTGAAGCACATCAAGCCAGTGGTGGATCGCGTCTTCGCCTTCAACGAGGCGCCCGAAGCTTACCGTCATTTCCAGGACGGCAAGCACTTCGGCAAGGTCACGCTGTCACTGGACTGACGCGGTAACCCCACGCACTCCTGCGCCTCAGCGCAGGATGCGATTGTCGCGCACCGGGTTCTGCGGCACGCGCAGCGCGAGGCCATTAGGCACCTGCCCGACGGCTGCCACTCCCCGCGGCAGCGACGGCTTGGACGACACCACCGGGCAATGGCCGGTGCCGTAGTAAGACAACGCCACCGCCAGCTGCCCTTCCAGCGGATCGCCAAGCTCATGGGTGATGTCGTCACTGGCGGCACAGCCGGGCAGCGAGGTACCCGGCAGGGCGTCGGAACGCGTCGCCGAGAATCCTTCGGGATAGTCACCGAAGCCCTGGTTGTTCACGCCTTTGAACTCGATCGAGAAGTAGCTCGTGCCGCAATTGTCCTTGACGTAGAAACCATACGGCTTGCCGCAGGTATCCGCGCCGAACTGGTAGACGGTGATGCCGGCGCCACGCAGGCCGTTGATGACGGCCTCGCTGGCCGAGCAGGTGCCACCGGAGGTGAGTACGTACACACGCGGCAGGTTCAGCGTCGGCAATGCCGTGCCCGTGGCCACCGAGAACCCCTGCGCGGTCGAGTAGAACGGCGTAGGCGTGATCGCGACCTGGGTCACCGGGTTGGTGGTGGGATATTTGCTGTTGAACTGCAGCTTCTCGAAGGTCAGGCCATTGGTGGCTGGCCCCGCGATCATGTAGGCCAGCTCCGCGGCGATGTCGAGGTAACCGCCGCCGTTGTAGCGCATGTCGAGCACCAGGTCGTTCACCTGCGCGGCCGCCAGCTGCTGGATGGCGTTCTGCAGCGCAAGTTCGGCGGTCGCGATATGGTCGTTGAAGAGGATGTAACCCACCTTGCTCGAACCGACCGTATTCACGGTGACGGTGGGCACCGGGTTCTCGGTAACGGCCGCGGCGGTCAGCGTCACGGTGCGTGCTGCGCCGGTGCCGCGATCGCGGAACACGAAGGTATGGGTGGAACCGGAGGCCGGCGTGAACAGCGCGGAGTTGATCGCATCCACACCGGCCTGCGTGTAGGTGTTGACCACATCGACGCCATCGACGCTGTCCAGTTCCGCGCCACGCGTGATGCCGACGCCGGCCGCGGCGCCGCCTGGCTGCACCATTTCAACTGCCACCAGGCGCGGCGGAAGGGCTTCGATCACCACCCAGTCGATGCCGTAACCCTGCGTGACGCCGGCGGTCGAGAGCGCGTAGTAGTCGGCCGTGTCGTAGGTGAAGTGGAAGCGGTCCTTCAGCTGGCCCGAGGGCAGCACCGCCGCGGTCTTCAACGTGTCGAAGTAGTCCTCCACCGTGCCGGTGGCACTGGCGGGGTTGGTATCCGGCACTTCGCTGTACCAGAGGTACAGCTCGTTGGTCCACGAGCGCAGGAAATGCTTCTCGGCGAGTGCACTGCCTTTCGTATCGGGGCACGCAGCGCCCCATGGACACATGCCGGTGCGCGGTGTTTCGCACTGGTTGGCGAAGGTCGAGGAAGCCGGGAACACGCCAGCGGTATACGCAATGCTGCCGCCGGATGGGCCGAAGCTGGATGAACCGCCACCGCCACAGGCTGCGAGAACGAACAGCGCAGCCGCCTGGAGAACTAGAATGCATTTCCTTTGCATTCGGACATCATCGTCCACTCACCGCCATCCGGACAACAGAATCAGTGCCAGCCAGCGGATATTGTCAGGTTGCCATCGACACGCCGCTGCGCCAGCCGTTCGACTACCGGCTTCCTGAAGCCATGGCGCATGCGCAGCCGGGCATGCGCGTGCAGGTGCCGTTCGGGCGGCGCTCCGTCATCGGGTTGATACTGCGCACCAGCGACAGCTCCACCGTGCCGGCGGAAAAGCTGCGCGACGTGGCGGCGCTGCTCGATGCCGCGCCGTTGCTGGCGGCGAGCGATGTGCGCCTGCTCGAATGGGCCGCGGATTACTACCATCATCCCGTCGGCGAGGTGATGGCCACCGCCCTGCCGCGACTGTTGCGCACGGTGCGCAAGCGCAAGAAGAAGGCAGAAGAAGCACAGGTGACCGGGCATGCCATCGTCCCGGTCACGTTGCGTGAAGCACCTCATGCATTGAGCGCCGCACAGGATGCCGCCGTGCAGGCACTGATCGCGGCCAGCGGCACCAGCAACTTCCTGCTCGACGGCGTTACCGGCAGCGGCAAGACCGAGGTCTATCTGCAGGCCTGTGCGGCGACGCTGGCACGCGGCGGCTCGGTGCTGGTGCTGTGCCCGGAGATCGGGCTCACGCCGCAGTTGCTGGAGCGATTCGAGCAACGCTTCGACGCGCCGATTGCATCACTGCATTCAGGCCTCACGGATGGCGAACGCGCACGCGCCTGGCAGCAGGCGGCGAGCGGCGCGGCACGCATCGTCATCGGCACGCGTTCTGCCGTGTTCACGCCCATTCCGGGCCTTGCACTGATCATCGTGGACGAGGAGCACGACTCCTCGTACAAGCAGCAGGATGGCGGCTTCCGCTATTCCGCACGCGATCTCGCGCTGATGCGCGGACAGCTGCAGAAGTTGCCGGTGGTGCTGGGTTCGGCCACGCCATCGCTGGAATCACTGCGCAATGCGCAGCAGGGAAGGCTCACGCCGCTGCGCCTGCCGGAACGCGCCGGCAGTGCCCTGCCACCGGCACTGACCATCATCGACATGCGCGCGCGCGCCATGCACAAGGGCTTCGCCGCGCAGACACTGGAAGCGATGCGCACGCACCTGGCGCAAGGCTCGCAGGTGCTGCTGTTCCTGAACCGCCGCGGCTACGCGCCGACGCTGCTGTGCCATGGCTGCGGCTGGGTCGCACCATGCGAGAGCTGCGATGCGCGCATGACCGTGCACATGAAGCGGCGGCGGCTCAACTGCCATCACTGCGGCGCCGATACGCCACTGCCCGAGCGTTGTCCGCGCTGCGGACACGAAGTGCGTCCACTCGGCGCGGGTACCGAACGCGTGGAAGAAACGCTCGCCGAATTATTTCCGGACCACGCGGTGGAACGCTTCGATCGCGACATCCTGCGCGGCGCCGGCGAACTCAACGATGCCATCGATCGCGTGCACAGCGGCCAGGCGCGCATCCTCGTCGGCACGCAGATGCTCACCAAGGGACATCACTTCCCGGACGTCACGCTGGTGGTGGTGCTGAACGCGGACCAGAGCCTGTTCGCCACCGACTTCCGCGCGGCCGAACGCATGGCGCAGACCATCGTGCAGGTCGCGGGGCGCGCGGGTCGGGCCGAGCGGCCCGGCGAGGTGCTGATCCAGAGCCAGTTCCCCGACAATCCGCTGCTGAAGACGCTGCTGGAACAGGGCTATGCCGGCTTCGCCGCCAGCGCGCTGGCCGAGCGTGAAGCCGCGCACTGGCCGCCATTCGCGCGTATGGCGCTGCTGCGCGCTTCGGATACGACGCCCGCGGGCGCAATCCAGTTCCTGACTGCGGCACGCACGCTGCTCGCGGCACCGGCCGGCGTCGTACTGCAGCCACCGGTGCCGGCGACCATGGCGCGTCGCGCGGGCCGCACGCATGCACAGATGCTGGTGGAATCGACGCAGCGGGTGCTGCTGCAGCGGTTCCTCGCGGAGTGGACGCCGCGACTCACGGATCTGCCCGCGCCGCGCTCACTGCGCTGGGCACTGGATGTGGATCCGCTGGACGTGTTCTAGGCGCATCTCCGTGCCGGAAGCCTTGGTAGACTTGCGCACCCCATGAAATCAGAAATCGAACAACTGCTGCACGCCGCGCTGGCGCGCCTGAAGGGCAGCGTGCTGCCCGACGACCTCGCCATCGCGGACCTCGGCGTGGAGCGTACGCGCGATTCCACCAACGGCGATTTCGCCACCAACCTCGCGATGCGCCTCGCCAAGGGTGCGCGCAAGCCGCCGCGCGAGCTGGCGCAGGCGATTGTCGGTGCGCTGGAGCAGGACGCCGCCATCGAGAAGGTGGAGATCGCCGGCGCCGGCTTCATCAATTTCTTCCTGGCGCGCGATGCGCAGTCCAGCGTCGTGAAGCGCATCCACGAACTGCGCGAGGCCTATGGCCGCAACGGCAGCGGCGCGAACCGCAAGGTGCTGGTGGAGTTCGTGTCGTCGAACCCGACCGGACCGCTGCACGTGGGCCATGGCCGGCACGGCGCGTATGGCGCGAGTGTTGCCAACCTGCTCGATGCCAACGGCTATGCCGTGCATCGCGAGTACTACATCAACGACGCCGGGCGGCAGGTGGACATCATCGCCGTCAGCGTGTGGCTGCGTTACCTCGAAGCCTGCGGCGAGGAGTTCCGCTTTCCCGCCAACGGTTACAAGGGCGAGTACGTGCGCGACATCGCGGCACAGTTGCAGGAACAGGCTGGCCAGATGCTGGTGCGCCCCGAGGCGCAGGTGTTCTTCGAACTTCCGCCCGATGAACCGGACGGCGGCAACAAGGAAACCTTCATCGATGCGGTGATCACGCGCGCGAAGGAACTGATCGGCGATGCCGACTTCCGCGACATCTCGCAGCTGGCGCTGAAAACCATCATCGCGGACATGGAGAACGATCTCGCCGAGTTCGGGGTCACCTATGACCGCTGGTACTCGGAAGCATCGCTGACCACCAACGGCGCCATCGACCGCGCACTCGACCGCCTGCGCAAGCAGGGCCATGTGTACGAGAAGGACGGCGCGCACTGGTTCCGGGCCACCGCCTTCGGCGACGAGAAGGATCGCGTGGTCGTGCGCGAGAACGGCGTGAAGACCTACTTCGCCTCCGACATCGCGTATCACCTGGAGAAGCGCGAGCGCGGCTTCGAGATCCTGCTCGACATCCTGGGTTCGGATCACCACGGCTACACCGCGCGCGTGCGCGCCGGTCTCGAAGCCATGGGCGAGCCGCCGGATTCGCTGGAAGTGCAGCTGGTGCAGTTCGTGTCGCTGTTCCGCGGTGGCGAGAAGGCCGCGATGTCCACGCGCGCCGGCGAGTTCGTCACGCTGCGTCAGTTGCGCGCCGAAGTGGGCAACGATGCCGCGCGCTTCTTCTATGTGCTGCGCAGCCACGACCAGCCGCTCGACTTCGACCTCGATCTTGCGAAAAGCCGCAGCAACGAGAACCCGGTCTACTACATCCAGTACGCGCACGCGCGCGTCGCGAGCGTGGGCCGGCAGCTGGCTTCGAAGGGTTACCAGTACGATGCGTCCATCGGGCTCGCGAACCTCGCGACACTGGTTTCGCCGCATGAGATCGCATTGCTGACGCTGCTCGGTCGTTACCCGGAGATCATCCAGCTTGCTGGCGCGAATCGCGCGCCGCATACGCTGGTGCACTTCCTGCGCGAACTCGCGCAGGCCTTCCACACCTGGTACAACGCCGAGCAATTCATCGTCGAGGATGCGGGGCTGCGCAACGCACGCATCGCACTCGCGCTCGCCACGCAGCAGGTGGTGAAGAACGGACTCACGCTGCTCGGCGTCTCGGCGCCGGAGAGCATGTGAACGACCTGCGCCAGCGTCTTTCGGCCCGTGACTACAAGCACGCGCGGCGCGCGCCAGGCGATGGCTTCGATTTCTCGCAGTACCGGCAGCTGGGCATTGGCCTCGCCATCGGGCTCGCCGTCGCGCTGGGCGTGTGGCTGTACGACCATCGCACGCAACCGAAGCCCACTGCGGACCTCGCGGATGTGAGCGGTCCAGGCGCGCGTGCGGGTAAAGCCGCGCCCAAACAATCCGCCGCCGCCGAAACCGAAGCCGATCCGGCGAAGGACTACGCGTTCTACGAGGCGCTGCCGAAGTTCGAAGTGACGGTTCCGGAGAAGGATCACGGCGCGCGCCGCGACTTGCCCGACGAGGCCATCGCCCAGGCCGGCGCCTATGTGCTGCAGGTGGGCTCGTATCGCAACCGGCCTGATGCCGATCGACTCGCCGACAAGCTCTCCAAGCTCGGCATCCAGGCCAACGTGCAGCACATCGCCATCGATGCCGATGAATGGAACCGCGTGCGCATCGGTCCGATCAGCGACCTCGTGAAACTCAACTCGACGCGCAAGCAGTTGCGCGCGGCGGATATCGATGCGGTGATCTACCGCGTCGGTGACTGAAGCAGCGCGCGCCACCGGCGGCCCGGATCCATATCCGCAGGCTTGCCGTGATACGCAGTCTTGTCGTTGGCATTCTCGCAGCCGGTGCTGCGTTCTTCGTGTTCCCCCGACGCGATGTCCCGCCTCAACCTGCTGTTCAACTTCAGGAAGTGCCGGCCACCCCGATCACGCCACCTGCCCGGCCTTCCATGACATTCAATCCACCACCTGCCGACAATCTTCCCGCAAGGCCGGGGAACATGGACTTCGAGCCCTGATCGACGCGATGGATTTTTACTCCGCAT
Organism: Pseudomonadota bacterium; assembly: GCA_037200665.1. Classification (GTDB taxonomy): domain Bacteria; phylum Pseudomonadota; class Gammaproteobacteria; order Steroidobacterales; family Steroidobacteraceae; genus ZC4RG30. The sequence goes on from JBBCGD010000007.1 coordinate 114,210, forward strand.
CGCCTCGTATTCCGGATTAGCAATTATGAAGGCCGCTTTAGCGGCGCGCCCTGCACGTTGCGGTACAGTCGCCACACACAACATCCACAGACGGACAGCGCCATGAACCTGCAACTCGACAACAAACTCGCCCTCGTCAGCGGCAGCACTGCCGGCATCGGTTACGCCATCGCGGAGACCCTCGTCGGCGAAGGTGCGCGCGTCATCGTGAATGGTCGTACGCAGGCCGGCGTGGATGCCGCGCTGGCGTCGATCCACCAGAGCACCGGCAAGCAGGCGCTGGGTTTTGCCGGCGATCTTTCCACTGCCGCTGCGGCGGAAGCCGTGGTCAGGGCGCATCCCGGCATCGAGATCCTGGTGAACAACCTCGGCATCTTCGAAGCGACGCCGTTCGAGCAGATCCCCGATGCGGACTGGCAGCGCTTCTTCGACGTGAACGTGCTGTCCGGTGCGCGGCTGGCGCGGCTGGTTTTGCCTGGCATGCGCAAGGCAAACTGGGGACGCATCATCTTCATCTCGAGCGAGAGCGGCATGCATATCCCGACCGAGATGGTTCATTACGGGATGACCAAGGCCGCGCAGATTGCGGTGGCGCGTGGCATTGCCGAGAGCGTTGCGGGTACGGGCATCACCGCGAACAGCGTGTTGCCGGGACCGACGCGGTCGCGTGGTGTCGGCGATTTCGTGGAATCGCTGGCGAAGGAACAGGGGAAGTCGGCGGCGGAGTTCGAGAAGGAGTTCTTCGAGCATGTGCGGCCGACGTCGCTGATCAAGCGCTTCGCGACGCCGAAGGAAGTGGCGACGCTGGTGGCGTATGTGGCGAGTCCGCTGGCGTCGGCCACCACCGGCGCGGCGTTGCGTGTGGATGGTGGCACGGTCAAGAGTGCGTTCTAGCGATACGGAGAGCTCATGGTTTGCCCTGATCGCCGTCGGGCGTTGTAAAGCCTCCATGGGTTGTCCCCAATTGGTAACCGCCCGGGAATTCAGAACCGCGCTTTCAACCTCACCGTCTCTCCAAAGCGACGCACCACCAATTCGATGTCGACACCCTTGGGGAGGGTGTCCAGGACTTTTGGCGTGTCCGCCGGGGAAGAGATCGGCGTGCCACTGAACCGTGACAGCGCTCTGCGGGTGCAACAGTAGTCGCGTCACACTCATCTTTATGGAAGGGAAATGCAGTTTGCCTGCCTCGGAAAGGCGCCGCCTGCGCTGTAGTGTCTGACCACTCAGGATTGCGCCATCCGCTGGGCAGGAGCAGGAGCTACCCGATGTCAGTCGTTCAACCCGCCGTACAACTCCTCGACGCAGCACGCTTGCCATTCGAACAGGCGCGAGCCATGCCGCCTGCGGTCTACACCAGCCCGGATTTCCTGAAGCTGGAACTGCAGTCGATCTTCTCGAAGGAGTGGGTTTGCGTCGGGCGCTCCAGTGGCCTGAAGGCCAGCGGCGACTACCTGACGCACGAGATCGGCGGCCAGTCGGTGATCGTACTGCGCGACAAGGAGCAGAACCTGCGCGCCTTCGCCAACGTCTGCCGACATCGCATGTCCACCCTGCTCGAAGGATCGGGACATCAGAACGCAATAGTCTGTCCCTACCACGGCTGGACCTACGGTCTCGACGGACGCCTGCGCGGTGCCGGGTTCATGTCGCAGAACACCGCCTTCTGCAAGGACGACTACGCACTGTCTTCGGTTCGCTGCGAGCAATGGCTGGGATGGATCTACATCACCCTCGACGACACACGAGCGAGCATTGCTTCGGAACTCGCGCCTCTGGAGGCGATGATCTCCCGGTACCAGATGGAGAACTACGTCGAGACCTTCCGCGAGACCCATGTGTGGGACACCAACTGGAAGATCCTCGCCGAGAACTTCATGGAGAGTTACCACCTGCCGGTCTGCCACGCCGGCACCATCGGTTCGTTCTCGAAGCTGAAAGAGATGGAATGTCCGCCGGGCTATCCGGCATTCAACTACCACTGGATCACCAAGGAGTCGGCGCAGCCGACGGCCAACGCGCATCCGGACAACACTCGCCTCGAGGGACGCTGGCGTCGCACTACTGCGCTGCTCGCCATCTATCCCAGCCACATGATCACGCTGACGCCGGGCTACTTCTGGTACCTGTCGCTGCATCCGAAAGGCCCGGATCGCGTGGCGATGCTGTTCGGTGGTGGTTGGTCGCCGGAGTTCCTCGCCGATCCGCGTGCCGAGGAATACATGACAGGTCTCAAGACACTGCTCGACACGGTCAATGTGGAAGATCGCACCTGCACCGAGCGGGTATTCAACGGCCTTCGTTCGACTTCGGCGCGCCCGGGGCACATCTCGCACCTCGAGCGGCCGAACTACGACTTCATGCAGTACATCGCCGAGAAGACCGCCGGGTTCGAGCGGCCTTTCGGTTGCTGACTACTGCCCCGGCGGCGACGCCGGCGCGGCAGGCGCAGCCGGTGCCGCTGGTGACGCCGGGCTCGCAGGAGCAGCCGGAGCCGCACCACCCAGCCCCATGTTCGGCATCCCCATCCTGCCCTGCAGCTTCGACAGCGTCGCAAGGTCGATCTTTCCCGCGATGTTGATCAGCACCAGTTCCGTCGGCTGCGCGGCCACGAAGAACATGCCGCCGTCGGCGGGCCTGGCGCCGCCATCCAGCATCCACATGCCCACCGTCTGGTTGCCCTGGTTCACGGAGAGCAGCTTCTTCCAGCCGCGCGTCTCCACCTGCTTCACCACGCCATCGATGTCCTTCATCGAATAGACGCCGGGCTTGTCGAAGGAGAACACCTTTACGGTGAGGCTCTCGATGCCCTTCAGCGATTCGGCCAGCTGCGGATCGGTGTTGTTGCCGGTCATGAAGCCCATGGCGTTCTTCAGCATGTCGCGGTCCATGTCGATGTCCACGGACTTGGTGGCCTTGGATGCGAGGCCGGAGAAATCCGGCATCTTGAGTTTCGCCGCCTGCGCGAATGCAGCCAGCGGCAGCATGGTGATGGCCAGCGCCATCATCAGCAGCAGGTGTTTGAAATTGTTCCGGCTCTTCATGTTCCTTCTCCTTCGGTCGTGGTTCAGTCGTTGCGGACGAGTTTCTGCTGTACCTGGTCGAGTTCGTAGCTGGTGATCTGCAGCGCCATCACCAGCTGCGCATGCGCATGGGCTTCGCGTTGCTGCACCACATACCAGTGCAGGCCGAAGGCCGCGGCCACCACCGTGGCGGCGAGCGCAGCGGGCACGCGCCAGGTGCTGCGCCGTGGCGGCATGCCTTGCTTGCGCGTGAGCCGCGCGATCACGGCGTCATCGAACTCCATGCCGGGGTCGCGTGCGGCGAGGCTGCCACGCAGGCGCTGTTCAATGTCCATCGTTCCCTCCAGCCAGTTGTTCGCGCAGCCAGTCGAGTGAGCGGCGCAAATGGCTCTTCACGGTATTCACCGACATCGCGAGCACGGCCGCGATGTCCGTGGGGTCCAGGTCTTCCTGGAATTTCAGCAGCACCACGGCGCGCGCGTCGGGTGCGAGTTCGCGCAGCAGGCGGCGCAGCTGCGCATCAGCGAGCGGGTCGTGCCCTGCTTCGGGCGCCGTCGCTTCCTGGTCTTCGGTGAGCGACTCGATGGGCACCAGCCGCGGCTGGCGCTGCTCACTGCGCAGCCGGTCGATGCAGCGATGCGAGACCGTGCGCAGCAGCCAGTGCTTCAGGTGCGCGTCGCTGCCGATCTGGTCCAGCGCGCCGTGCAATTGCAGGAACACGTCCTGCGCCAGTTCCTCGGCATCGGCGCGGCGACCGGTGAAACGCAGCGCGATGCTGAACACGCGTGCCCGATGCGCGCGCAGCAGCTCGCGGAAGGCCGCGAGGTCGCCGCGCCGGGCGCGCTCGAGGGCGCTGCCTGCGACCAGGACCTCTGGCGGCGTCTCCATCAGCGGCAGTTCGGGGAATTGCGTGTCCACACTGTTGATATACGCCGCCGGGCCCATCCGGAGGTGCACCCGCCATCTTCCCTCGCTTGACTCTGGACCATGGTCCAGACTCCAGGATAGTGAGACAAGGAGCAACGATGACATTGATGGGAATCGGCGCCATCGCCAGGCGGGCCGGCGTGGGCATCGATACGGTCCGTTACTACGAACGCGCCGGCCTGCTCGATCCGAAGCAGCGGCTGCGTTCAGGCTACCGCCGCTACTCGGATGCGGAAGTCGCGCGGCTGCGCTTCATCCGGCGCGCGCAGGCGCTCGGCTTCTCGCTGAAGGAGATCCATGAACTGCTGGCGCTCTCGACGCGTCGCGACGTGGCCCGCGTGAAGCGCACGGCGGAAGCGAAGCTCGCGATGATCGACGAGCGCATGGCCGAGCTGCAGCGCGTGCGCGATGGCCTCGCCACGCTGGTCGCCGCCTGTCCCGGCCATGGCCGCACATCAGAGTGCCCGATACTGCAGGCGCTTGGAGGAGATGAGGAGTGAATGCGGCCGACGGCCATCATGCCCACCATCCGGGCCAGGGGCACACGCCAGCGGTTCCACCGCAGGGAAGCTGCTGCGCTCATCACGCCGCGCCACCAGCAGCTGCGCCGCGCGCCACCGCGCCCGATGCGATCTACACCTGCCCGATGCATCCACAGGTCCGCCAGGTCGGGCCGGGCAGCTGCCCGCTCTGCGGCATGGCGCTGGAGCCGCTGCACGCAACCGAATCCGGTGACGGCAACGCCGAGCTGCGCGACATGCAACGCCGGTTCTGGATCGGCCTGGTACTGGCGCTGCCGGTCGTCGTGCTGGAGATGGGCGGTCACCTGCCGGTGCTGAACCTGCACCACCTCATCGGCATGCATGCCGGGCAGTGGCTGCAATTCCTGTTCGCGACGCCGGTGGTGCTGTGGGCGGGCTGGCCATTCCTCGCACGCGCCGCCGCTTCCGTGCGTCACCGTTCGCTCAACATGTTCAGCCTGATCGCGCTGGGCGTGGGCGCGGCTTATCTGTACAGCCTGGTCGCGCTGTTCGCGCCCGCGCTGCTGCCCGCGGCATTGCATGCGGCGGACGGCAGCGTGGCGCTGTACTTCGAAGCCAGCGCGGTCATTACCGTGCTGGTGCTGCTGGGTCAGGTGCTGGAACTGCGCGCGCGTGAACGCACCGGTGGCGCGATCCGCGCGCTGCTCAGGCTCACACCAAAGATTGCACGGCGCATCGACGCAGACGGCCGGGACATTGAAGTGCCGCTGGAAGAAGTGCGCCCCGGTGATCGACTGCGCGTGCGGCCCGGTGAAGCGGTGCCGGTGGACGGCGTGGTGCTCGAAGGCCATGGCGGCGTGGATGAATCCATGATCACCGGCGAAGCCCTGCCCGTTGCGAAGCAACCGGGTGATCCGCTGATCGGCGGCACGGTCAACGGCACCGGCGCCATGGTCATGCGCGCGGAACGCGTCGGCGCCGACATGATGCTGACGCGCATCGTGCACATGGTTTCCGAGGCACAGCGCACCCGCGCACCCATCCAGCGGCTGGCGGACCAGGTCGCCGCCTGGTTCGTTCCCGCGGTGATCGCGGTGGCGTTCCTGAGCTTCGCTGCATGGATGATCTGGGCACCCGCGCCGGCTTTCGCACTGGCACTGGCCGCCGCCGTCTCGGTGCTGATCATCGCCTGCCCTTGCGCGCTCGGGCTCGCCACGCCCATATCCATCATGGTGGGCGTCGGCAGGGGCGCGACCGTCGGCGTGCTGATCCGCGATGCCGCGGCGCTGGAACGCCTGGAGAAGGTCGATACGCTGGTGGTCGACAAGACCGGCACGCTGACCGAAGGACAGCCGCGCGTCATCGCCATCCTGCCGGTGGATGGCATCGATGCGGACAGCCTGTTCGCTCATGCGGCCGCACTGGAACGCGCCAGCGAACACCCACTTGCGGGCGCGATCGTCGCGGCAGCACGTGAACGTGGCATCACCTTGCCGACGGTCGAGGATTTCACCTCCCTCACCGGCAAGGGCGTCACCGGTCGCGTCAATGGCCGCGTGGTCGCGGTGGGCAACGACAAGCTGATGCAGGAACCGGCCTTCGCCGGCACGGCGCTGGAACCGCAGGCGGCGCAACTGCGCGCCGACGGCGCGACCGCGATGTACGTTGCCATCGACGGCAGGCCAGCCGGCGTGATCGCAGTGGCCGACCCGATCAAGGCCACTGCGCGCAGCGCGCTCGACGCGCTGCGCGGCCAGGGCATGCGCATCGTCATGCTCACCGGCGATCATCGCGCCACGGCGCTCGCGGTGGCGCGCCAGCTCGGCATCGACGAGGTCGAAGCGCAGGTGCTGCCCGAACAGAAGCACGCCATCGTGCGCGGACTGCGTGGCGCGGGACGCATCGTCGCCATGGCCGGCGATGGCGTGAACGATGCGCCGGCACTGGCCGAGGCCGACGTGGGCATTGCCATGGGCAGCGGCACGGATGTGGCCATGCAGAGCGCAGGCGTGACGCTGGTGAAAGGCGATCTCGAAGGCATCGTGAGGGCACGTCGGCTCAGTCGCGCCACGATGCGCAACATCCGCCAGAACCTGGTGCTGGCCTTCGTCTATAACGTGCTCGGCATACCGCTGGCTGCCGGCGCGCTCTTCCCGACGCTCGGCATCCTGCTGAATCCCATGGTGGCGGCGGCGGCCATGAGCCTCAGTTCGGTTTCGGTCATCGGCAATGCATTGCGACTGCGTATATCAAGGAGCACATGATGAAACTTCGTCTCTTCGCGCTATCCCTGTTGATGACCGTTTCCGCCATCGCCTCGGCGCATGCCCGGCTCACGGCCTCGAGTCCCGCGGAGAAGAGCCAGGTCACGGCGCCGGAAAAACTCGCGCTGACCTTCACCGATTCGGTGGTGCTCACCGCGCTGACGCTGCAGCGTGGCAAGGAGGCCGTGAAGAAGCTGGGTCTGCCGCCGCAGGCGGACTACGGTTTCAACATCCCGCTGCCCGCGCTCGCGCCCGGTGACTACGCAGTGAACTGGCGCGTGGTGTCCGACGACACGCATGTCAGCAGCGGCACCATCCATTTCACGGTGGTTGGGGCGAAGCCGAATCCGCCCGCGCATTGATCAAGTAGCACAGGCGGCTTCGATGTCCACGCGATCCCGCAGTCCTTTCGTACCGACGCGGCGCCATTTCGTGCAGGGATTGGCGGCAGGTGGCAGCCTGGCCGCCATGGGCATATGGCCGCGGGCAAGCCAGTCGCTGGAGCCGGCCCGCCGCATCGATGCGCTCACCGGCACCGACTTCAACCTCACCATCGGCGAGACGGCGGTGAACTACACCGGCCGCGCGCGCACCGCCATCACGATGAACGGCACCCTGCCGGCGCCGGTGCTGCGCTGGCGCGAAGGCACCACGGTGAATCTCAGCGTGACGAATGCGTTGCCCGTGGGTTCGATGCATGGCGATACCACTTCCATCCACTGGCATGGCATCGTGCTGCCCGCGGACATGGATGGCGTGCCGGGCATGAGCTTCGATGGCATCCGGCGCGGCGAGACTTTCCGTTACCGGTTCGATGTGAAGCAGGCGGGCACGTACTGGTACCACAGCCATTCGGGCTTCCAGGAACAGGCCGGGCTGTATGGCGCGCTGGTCATCGATCCGCTGCAGCCCGAGCCTTTCACGTACCAGCGTGACTACGTGGTGCTGCTGTCGGACTGGACGGATCTGACGGGCGAACAGTTGTTCGCGCGACTGAAGAAGATGGCGGCATACGACAACCACCACCAGCCCACGCTGGCGGATTTCTTCCACGACGCGCGACGCGACGGCTTCAAGGCTACCGCGGAGGAGCGCGCGATGTGGGGCGCGATGCGCATGTCGCGCACCGACATCGCCGATGTCAACGGCAACACCTATACCTACCTGATGAACGGCACCACCTCGCTGGGCAACTGGACGGGCCTGTTTGCCGCTGGCGAGAAGCTGCGGCTGCGTTTCATCAACGGCTCGTCGATGACCTACTTCGACGTGCGCATCCCGGGCTTGAAGATGACGGTAGTCGCCGCCGACGGCCAGTATGTGCATCCGGTGACGGTGGAGGAGTTCCGCATCGCTGCCGCCGAGACCTTCGACGTCATCGTCGAGCCCACCGGCCAGGACGCCTTCACCATCTTCGCGCAGGATTCCGCGCGCACGGGCTTCGTGCGCGGCACGCTGGCGTCGCGCGCCGGCCTCACGGCGCCAGTGCCGCCGCTCGATGCACGCCCCATCCTCACCATGGCCGACATGGGCATGATGCATGGCGTGCACCACATGGATATGGACATGGACATGGAGGGCATGCCGAAGCATCCGCCCAGCGAGCAGCACAATGCGCTCGTTGACAACCAGGCACGGATGCCCACCGCGCGCCTCGATGATCCCGGCAACGGACTGCGCGACAACGGTCGCACCGTGCTGAGCTATGCGATGCTGAAGAGCCTCACCGATGCGGACGGACGCGAGCCCATGCGCGAGCTGGAGCTGCATCTCACCGGCCACATGGAGAAATTCGCCTGGTCCTTCGACGGCATCAAGTTCTCCGGCGCCGCGCCGCTGCATCTGAACTACGGCGAGCGCCTGCGCATCGTGCTGGTGAACGACACGATGATGGCGCATCCCATTCACCTGCATGGCATGTGGAGCGATGTGGAGGATGAGCACGGCGCGTTCATGGTCCGCAAGCACACCGTGGACATGCCGCCGGGCAGCCGTCGCAGCTATCGGGTGAGCGCGGATGCCCCGGGCAGCTGGGCGTACCACTGCCACATGCTGTACCACATGGAAGCCGGGATGATGCGCCATGTGATGGTGGCGGAATCTTGAAGCGGGTGCGGCTGCTGTCGCTGTTGCTGGTGTGCGCGAACCCGGCACTGCGTGCCATCGCCAGCGATGCGCACGACACGCACGGCACGCACGACACGCACGACACGCACGACAACGACATCCATTCGCTGCTGGTGGTGGACCGGCTCGAATATTCCAATGGCGATCGCAATGGTCTCGCCTGGCAGGCGGAGGGCTGGCTCGGCACCGATATCGACCGGCTGTGGTTGCGCACCGAAGGCATGCACGCGACTGGCCACTTCGATGCGGCCGATGTGGAGCTGCTGTACGGGCACAGTGTCTCGACCTGGTGGGATGTGGTCGGCGGCGCGCGGCAGGATCTGGAAGCGCACGGACGAAGTTGGGTCGCGCTGGGCGTGCAAGGCCTGGCGCCGCAACGCTTCGAGCTGGCGGCGACGGTTTACGCAGGCACAGGCGGCCAGACCGCTGCGCGCTTCGAAGCCGGATACAAATTGCTGCTCACCAACCGGCTGGTGCTGCGGCCGACGCTGGACCTGTGGGCGTATGGCAGGGACGATGCATCACGCGGCGTCGGCTCGGGGCTTGCGACCAGCGAGACCGGATTGCGTCTGCACTACGAGATCACGCGCCAGTTCGCGCCTTACTGTGGCGTGGAATTCGAGCATGCCTTTGGCGATACCGCGTCGATGCGGCGTGCGGCCGCGGGTTCAGCGAGCGACACTCGTTTCGTGGCGGGAATTCGCGCCTGGTTCTAGCGCGCTGGCTCTGGTGCACGCGCCTTGGCGCAGAGCCCTATCGCGGCGGCAGCGGAATGAACTCCGTCTCGCCCGGCACGGCGGCGAAGCGGCTCGCTTGCCAATCCGCCTTCGCCTGTTCGATGCGCTCACGGCTGCTGGAAACGAAGTTCCACCAGATGAAGCGTGGCCCATCGGCGGGTTCGCCACCGAGCAGCATGAAGCGTGCTGGCGTCACGGCGCGGATAGTTGCGACGAGGCCGGCGCGCAGCACCAGCAGTTGCGGCGAAGCGAAGCGCTCGCCGTCGATCTCGACATCTCCGTCACAGAGATAGATGGCGCGCTCCGCATGGCGCGCCTCGAATGGCAGCTGCGCACCGGCTGCAAGCTGCGCTTCGGCGTAGATGGTTTCCATCGGCAGCGTTACCGGCGAAACGCGTCCTTCCATTTCGCCCGCGATGACGCGCAGGGTTACGCCCTCGCCCGTGACCATCGGCAATTGCGTCGGGCCGAAATGATCGAAGGCCGGCGGCGCCTGTTCATGCGAGCGTGGCAGTGCCACCCAGGCCTGGATGCCATACAGCTCCTGGCCCGCGGCGCGCGGCCCCGGTGGCGTGCGCTCCGAATGCACGATGCCGCGCCCCGAGCTCATCAGGTTCATCTCGCCGGGGCGGATGGTCGCCACCGTGCCCAGTGAATCCCGATGCAGGATCTCGCCGCTGAAGAGGTAGGTGACGGTGGCGAGGCCGATATGCGGATGCGGCCGCACGTCGATGCCGGTACCCGGCATGAAGCGCGCGAGACCCATCTGGTCCCAGAAAATGAACGGACCGATCATCTGCCGCTGGATGGCCGGCAGCACGCGGCGTACTTCGAAACCGCCGAGGTCGCGGGCGCGCGGCACGATGCGGATATCCACGGCCTTGCAGTCGCTCGTGGCTTTCTCGGGTGGTTCGCCTTCCTGCCAGCTCATGGCGACAGGGTAACGAGGCCTGCGGATGATCGCTAGCCGCTTGCCGTGCGCAGGACGCCGATCCGATCCAGACGCCGCAACCCGACCAGCAGTGCGAGTGCCAGCAGCAGATCCGCCCACCACGGCAGCGGCGCATCACCCGAGGAGCCGGCGGCGCCGAACGCCACCTGCTGGCTGGACGATGCGTTGGTCTGGTCGGCTAGCAGCGTCGCGGTGGCGCCAACCGCACCGTTGTAGGCGGCGTCGTGCACGACCAACCGTTCGATGATTCAGCCGGCGCAGCAGCGTGCCATCGGCGTCGACATAGGTGCCGTGCTCATTCGACCAGTGCATGCCTTTCTCGGGCACGGGCGGCAGCGGGGACATGGATGGTGGGACGAAGCGACGCCAGAATTCCGGACGGGAACAGCAAGGTCCGGATTTTTGGTTACAGGGCTGTGACGGGGCGCAGCCGACCGGTCGGCCCCACTACGACATCGCGCGCGATCCCCGTCGGGCCACGAGCGGATCGAGTCGTGCCAGGAGGTAGTAGCACAGCCACGAAGCCAGGCGTCGCCAGAATCGACGCCGCGCCTTCAACACCGCGCGATCGATGCGCGCGGCCGAGGCAAGTGATTGCTCGAACCAGTGCCGCGCATCAGCGACGAGTTCCGGCCAGTCGAAACGCAGCAGCAGTTCGTAGTTGATGTGCAGGCTGCGCTGGTCGAGGTTCGCCGAACCGACATAGGCGATCTCATCGATGATCACGAGCTTGGCGTGCAGGATCTGCGGCTGGTATTCGAAGATGCGCACATGTCGCTTGAGCAGGCGGCTGTACAGTCGCTCGGCCGCGAGGCGCGCCACCGCGACATCGCTGCGACCTGCAAGCAGCAGCTGCACCTTGCCGCGCTTCGCCGCTGCATACAGCAGGCGACGGAAGCTGACCGACGGCAGGAAATAAGCCGAAGCGATCGCCACATCGCGCGCCTTCGCGAGATCCGCGGCGAGGCGATGACGCAGCATGCGCCCGCGCGTACCGGGGCCGGTGAGCAGCAGGCGCACCGGCGCATCCGGCGCCACCGCGCCGTGCACACCATGGCGCATGGTGCGACGGAAGCGATGCAGGGCCTGCGGCGTAAACGGCGCGAGCTGGAACATCGCATCGAAACTCGCCTCCAGCTGCCGCACCACCGGACCGCTAACCTGCACGGCGGTATCGCACCAGCCATGCGTCACGCCATCGCCGGCGTACTCCGGCGCGATGTTGAAGCCACCGAGCACTGCATGTTCGCCATCGCAGGCAAAGAGCTTGCGGTGGTTGCGGAAGGAACGACGCAGCCAGCGCTGTGGATTGAAGATGGCGACGAAGGCGCCCGCCCCGCGCAGTGGCGCGAAGAACTCCCGATGCACGCCTTCGGCGCCGAAGGCATCCACCAGCATGCGCACTTCTACGTTGCGGGCGCGGGCGCGCAGCAGCGCCTCGCGCAGCCTCGTCGCCGGCCCTTCCTCGCGCAGCACGTAGGTTTCGATACGGATGGAGATGGTGGCGGCATCGATGTACCGCTCCATCTGCGCATAGCCTTCATCGACAGTGGCGAGCCAGCGCGCGGTATGCGCGCCGCGACGATGCTCGGCGTAACCCGTCACTCTTCGCCGGCGGACCGGAACTCCACGCCCAGCGAACGCAGCTTGCGGTAGAGATGCGTGCGTTCCATGCCAACGCGCTTGGCGAGCTGGCCGACCTTGCCATTGCACAGCATGAGCTGCTGCTGCAGGTAGGCGCGCTCGAACTGCTCGCGTGCTTCGCGCAGCGGCAGTGCCAGAAGATCCTGCTTCACCAGCGGCTCGTCGGGTGGCGTGTGTGCGGCGAGTTCGGCTTCGATCTCGTCGAGCGCGATCTCTTCGTTGCCACCACGCGCCAGCATGCGGCGCACGAGGCTGCGCAGTTCGCGCAGGTTGCCGGGCCATGGGTAATTGCGCAGGCGGTTCTGTGCAGCGACGGAGAAGCGGCGCAAGGGCAGCTTCTCGGCGTCGGCGATGCGCTCGGCATAGAAGCGCAGCAGGTCGGGTACGTCTTCCGCGTAGTCGCGCAGCGGCGGCACGCGCACCAGCACGCCAGAAAGATGCGCGAACAGATCGCGACGCAGACCACCTTCGTTGCCGGCACGCAGCTCGACGCCGGGTTGCGCGGTGGCGACCAGGCGCAGGTTGATCGCAACGCCCGCATCACCGCTGGCGCCGACGCGATTGAAACGACCAGTTTCGATCACGCCCAGCAGCAGGCGCTGCACGCGCGGTGAAAGATCCTCGGCTTCCTGGATGAACAGCGTGCCGGTGGGCGCGTGGTCGAGCACGCCCTGCGTGATGCCCTGGGGACCGACCGTGCCGAAGAGGTAACTCTCGGCGGCATCCTCGGGCACGGCACTCGCCACCAGCGTGACGAAGCCGCGGATGGCGCGCGGACCGGATTCATGCGTGAAGCGCGCCAGGGCTTCGCGGCCGCTGCCCGGCTCACCCACCAGCAGCAGCGAGGCATTCAATGCGGCCACGCGCGTGAGCTCTTCGCGCAACTGCTGCGCGACGCGGCTCTTGCCGAAGGTGGCAGGCAACGGCGTGAGCTGCGGACGACCCGCGACGCGACGCCGCTTGCCGGCATCCATGGCACGTTCGACCGTACGCAGGAGTTTCGCCAGCGACAGCGGCTTCTCTACATAGTCGAAGGCCCCGAGACGCGTTGCTTCGACGGCGGTTTCAACGGTGCCGTGGCCGGACATCATCACCACCGGGCAATCCTCGGCGGCGGACGCGGACCATTCACGCAGCAGCGTGATGCCATCGGTGTCCGGCATCCAGATGTCGAGCAGCACGAGGTCAGGCGTGGTGCGCGCACGCGAGGCGCGTGCCTGGCCGGCGTTGGCCGCGACGTCCACGTCGTAGCCTTCGTCGGAGAGGATCTCTTTCAGGAGAACGCGAATATCCGCTTCGTCATCGACGACAAGGATCCTGCCGGTACTCATGCGATGCCTCTTGCGGACTGCGCCGCTTCCGCCGCCGCTGCCAACGGTAATGCGACGCGCACGTACGCGCCTCCATCGGGCAGGTTGTTCGCCTCGATGCTGCCGCCATGCTCTTCGGCAATCTTCTTCACGATGGCGAGACCCAAGCCCGTACCCCTCGGCTTGCTGGTCACGTATGGCTCAAACACCCGTGCCAGCATTTCACGATCGAACCCGTGGCCGTTGTCGGTGACCATGATGACCGCTTTGCCGCCTTCCGGTCCACCTTCCTGGTGCGTGGTCACCTGGACACGGCCGGCCTTGCCACCGTCGGTCGCTTCGAGCGCATTGGTTATGAGGTTGTTGAGCACCTGGCGCAGTCGATTGCGATCAGCGCGCACCAGCGGCAGCGTCGCATCCACGGTGAGTTCGATGGCCGCACGGATTTCCTCGGCCCGATGCAGCTCCACCACTTCGGAGACCAGCTCGTTGAGGTCGAGCTGCACGAGTTTCAGGTCCGGCGCGCGCGCGTATTCGCTGAATGCATTGACCATGCCCTTCAGGGATTCGACCTGCTGCACGATGGTGTGAGTCGCGCGATCGAGAAGGTCGGCTTCTTCGGGCGCGAGTCGATCATACAGGCGTCGACGCAGGCGCTCGGCGGCGAGCTGGATCGGCATGAGCGGGTTCTTTATTTCATGAGCGAGGCGCCGTGCCACTTCGCCCCACGCCGCCTCGCGCTGGGCGTGCAGCAGGTGCGTGATGTCGTCGAATACCAGCACCAGGCCGGCGGAAACGCCGGAGGAATCCACCAGCTGCGCGCAGGCACAGCGCAGCGCGCAGTCGGGCACCAGCGCGATCTCGTCCTGCCATTCGGGGCCTTCGGCATCGAGCCGCGTACCGACTTCGCGCGCGAAGGCGGGCAGGCGCGTGGAATCCTCGTGCAGTTCATGCAGCTCGCGCAGTTCGAGGCCGGTGCCCTGCGCCAGCTGCACGCCGAGGATGGCATCGGCCGCGGCATTGGCGAGGCGCAGGCGGCGCGCCGTGTCGAGCACCATCACGCCGGTGGAAAGGCCGGCGAGGATGACGGCGAGGCGTTCGCGTTCTTCTTCCACCTGCGCGCGACTGCGGCTGGCCTCTTCGCTGGTACGGCGCAGGCGACGCGTCATGTCGTTGAACGAATGCACCAGCCAGCCCATCTCGTCGCGCGCGGGCAATTGCAGGCGCATGGTGAAATCGCCCTTGCCCACCGCGCGCGTGCCTTCGATCAGGTCACGCACCGGACGCATCAGGCGATGCGCTGAACGGATGGCGAGGAACATGGCCGCGAACATCGCCAGCAGCAGCACCAGCGTCAGCGTCAGGCGGAAGCTGTATTTCAGCGGTTTGCGCGATTCCTGCAGGTTGGCGAAGCTGTTGCGGATGTCCTGCACGGCGTTGGCGACGCCGGCGAGTTCACGCGGCAGCTCGGCACGCGCGAGCAGGTAGCGCGGCGGCGCGCGCTTGGCGTAGGGAATCGGCGTCGCCACGGTCATCAGGAAACCGCCATCGGCCATTGGCTCGAAGCCACCGTAAGCCTCGCCGCCCCGCACCTTGGCCAGCACTTCATGCGGCACCTCGGGCAGAAGCTGCGGCTCGTTGGGGGCGTAGCTGGTGGCCGCGACCTTGCCATCGGGGTCGAACACCAGCAGCTCGCGCGCACCGGAGCTGCTGCGTCCGGCATCGAGCGCGGCCTTGAGGTCCCTGCCGGGTTCGCGACTCAGCATTGCCGCGACGTCGGCGATGAGCCGGCCTTCCTCGCTGGTGCGCAGTTCAAGCGCGGCGCGCGACTGGTTCAGCGCATCCGTCAGGTCCTGGCGCATCTCGCCATTGAACCAGCTGTCGATGCTCTTGTTGAGGAAGTGCAGCGCGAAGCCGTAGATGATCAGCAGCGGCACGATGACGAGGCCGCTGAACACCGCCACGGTGCGCACGGTGAGGCGCGAACCA
Organism: Pseudomonadota bacterium; assembly: GCA_037200665.1. Classification (GTDB taxonomy): domain Bacteria; phylum Pseudomonadota; class Gammaproteobacteria; order Steroidobacterales; family Steroidobacteraceae; genus ZC4RG30. The sequence continues at coordinate 129,665 of JBBCGD010000007.1, forward strand.
GGCACGTGATTGCGGTAATCGCGTATCAGCCGGTAGAGCCGGCGTGACAGCAGCACGGCCATGACGAGCACGAACACCGCGTTCACCGACAGGATGCCGACCTGCCACTCGCTGAACTGCGTGGAATTCTCGACACTGCGCGCCAGCAGCAGCAGCGACCCCAGCACCACCGCCGCACCGGCGGCGATGAAGACGTAGCCGCCCCAGCGCCTCAGCGCGGCAGGACCCATGACTTCCACTCGCTGCGATGATTCCAGTAACGCGTCCAGAAAGTGAGTGCGCGCAGCGTCTTCGACATGTTGCCGATGCGCATGCCGGCCTGCACGCCGATCTGGTAGGTCGCGTCGGGGTCGCGCGGATCACTGTATTCGAGCGGCCAGTTCTCGACGGTGCCAGCAGCGGTGAGCGCCTCTTCGAGCGAGGCGAAGGCCTGCTGCTGGCTCGGGCCGGTCGGTGTCATCTCCTGCAGGACGTAGCGCTGGCTCAGTGCATTCCAGGAGAGGGCGCGACGCAGCGTGAGGTCCACCAGCCGCTCATCGAACCAGTAGCGCTGCTTCTTGTCGAGCACTGCCTCCAGTCGCACGTTCACGGTGGCGCCCGAAGCCAGCACTTCGCGGATCTTGTCGTCGGTGGGAAAGCTGGCGTGCACGTTGAGTTCGAACACGCTGCCGCGCACGTTCACGTCGAGCGAAGCCACCGCGATTTCCTGGGCTGTGCACGGCCCCGCGACCAGCAGCGGCAGCAACAGTGCACACAGCGCGTACAGCAATCCCACGCGGCCAGGCTTCACGGGGCGGCGCCCTCTTTCATCAGGCAAGCATAGTAGAAGCCGTCGGTAAGTTGCGCGGCTCCGGCGCTGGCCGGCTGCGGCAGCAGCTGGATGTCCTCACGCGTGCGCCGGAAGCCACGGTGCCGCTGCAGGAAGCGCTCGATGAGCTCCTGGTTTTCCTGCGGCAGGATCGAGCAGGTCGCATACACCAGGTGGCCGCCGGGCGCGAGCAGGGTCACGCAGCGTTCGAGCAGGCGCATCTGCGTGGCGGCGAAGCCGGCGATGTCGTCGGCACGGCGCAGCAACTTGATATCGGGATGGCGGCGGATCACGCCGGTACCCGAGCACGGCGCGTCGAGCAGGATACGGTGATAGAGCCGGCCATCCCACCAGCCATCGGCTTCGAGGTCCGCGGCGATCAGCGGTGCGGTGAAACCGAGGCGCGTGAGGTTCTCGCGCACGCGTTCGAGGCGGGCGGCGTCGCTGTCGAGCGCGGTGAAATCGAGCGCGCCGGCACAGCGCTCGAGGATATGCCCGGCCTTGCCGCCTGGGGCCGCGCAGGCATCGAGGATGCGTTCGCCGGGTTGCGCGTCGAGGAGCTCCGCAGCCCGCTGTGCGCCGGCATCCTGCACGCTGAGCAGGCCAGCCTCGAATCCGGGCAGGGCTTTCACATCCACGGCCTGCTCCAGCACGATGCTGGTCGGGCTGGCGCCGGATTGCGCACGAATGCCGCTTGTCGCCAGCCGATCGAGCGCGGCCTCGCGCGTATCGCGCACGAGATTCACGCGCAGCACGAGTGGTGGTTGTTCGTTGTTGGCTGCGACGATGTGCGCGGCCGCCTCGGGCCAGGCGCTGCGCAAGGCCTTGAGCAGCCAGCGTGGATGCGCCAGTTGCGCCGGTTCGCTGCGATCGATGCGCGCGACCAGGACCTCGCGCTCGCGCAGGTAACGCCGCAGCAGTGCGTTGGCGAAACCACTGGCATTGGCGTGACCGAGCGCACGCACCGCGTCCACGGCGATGTTGACCACGCTCTCGGGGCGCGCGCGTGAGTATTCGATCTGGTGGATAGCGACGGTCAGCGCGGCCGCGACTTGCGGCGCCATGCGCTGGCCCGGTTGCAGCAGCGCATCGACAAGTGGAGCCAGCCGCAGGTACCAGCGCAGCGTGCCGCTGTGTAGTGCGCGCACCGCCCCGCGCTCGGCGGGTTCGATGTCGAGCTGTCGCAGGGCAGCCTCCGCCGTGCAACCGCCATCGCGAATTACCAATTCGAGTGCGCGTGCGGCTGCCGCCATCACCGTGGCGCCGGGTGCGAACTGCGCGCGCGGCTGGGTACTCAAGCGAACACCGCGCGCGCCTCGGGCGCGAGCCGCAGCGCGTTGTAGAAATCGCGCGCAGCGACGGGCTTGCGGCCTGCACGCTGCAGTTCCAGCACCTGCAGTACGCCGCTGCCGCAGGCCACCTGGAGCGCGGCACCGTTCAATCCGATCAGCGTGCCCGGCGCAGCAACTGCCGGCACGCCACGGCCTGATATCACACAGCTGCGCAACAGCTTCACGGGTTCGCCATCCAGGCGCGTCTCCGCCGTGGGCCATGGATTGAATGCGCGCACCTGCCGATCGATGTCGATGGCATCGCGCTGCCAGTCGATGGCCGATTCGGATCGCGCCAGCTTCTGCGCGTAGGTCACGCCTTCGGTCGGCTGCGCGACCGCGTGCGATGCACCCGCGGCGAGGGACGCGAGCGCCAGCACGATCTGCCGGGCGCCAAGTTCCGCCAACTGGTCATGCAGTTGCGCGGTCGTCGTCTCCGTGCCAATGGCAACGCGTTCGCTGGTCAACACGGCACCGGTGTCGAGGCCTTCATCCATCTGCATGATGCAGACACCGCTCTCGGTATCTCCGGCAAGAATGGCGCGCTGGATCGGCGCCGCGCCACGCCAGCGGGGCAACAGCGAGGCATGGATGTTGAGGCAACCCAGGCGCGGCAATTGCAGCACTTCGCGCGGCAGGATCAGTCCGTAGGCGACCACCACCATGACATCGGGACGCCAGCTGGAGAGCAACGCCAGCGTGGCCGCCAGCGCCGCAGGATCGCCACGCAATTTCGCGGGCTGCGCTACTGACAGACCCAGCTCCATCGCCGCTGCTTTCACCGGGCTCGCCGCAACCTCGCGGCCGCGCCCTGCGGGACGATCCGGCTGCGTCAGTACGCCAACTACTTCATGCGTGCCATGGAGAGCGCGCAATGGCGGCACGGCGAACGCGGGCGTACCCGCAAACGCGATACGAAGACTCATCGGATGAAATGACGCCTGGGGAACGGACTCAGAGCCGCGCCTGGCGCTCCGCGGAAGATGGCGACTTGCTCTCGCGCTCGCGTTTTTCCTTGTCGAGCTTCTTGCGGATGCGCTGGCGCTTCAGTTCGGAGAGATAGTCCACGAACAGCTTGCCGGAAAGATGGTCCATCTCGTGCTGCACGCAGACGCCGAGCAGGCCGTCGACATCGCGTTCGTGCGTGGTGCCCTCGGCATCCTGGTAACGCAGCCGTATGCGCTCGGCGCGCGCCACGTCGTCGTAGATGCCCGGCACCGACAGGCAGCCTTCCTGTCCTGTGGCCTTGCCATCGCGCGACAGGATCTGCGGGTTGATGAACACCTGCGGTTCGTTCTTTTCGTCGGAGACATCGATGACGATGAGCTGGTGATGCCAGTCGACCTGGGTCGCCGCGAGGCCGATGCCCGGCGCTGCGTACATGGTCTCGAACATGTCGGCGATCTGCTGCTTCAGCGCGGCGTCGAAACGCGTGACCGGAGCAGCGCGTGTCCGCAGTCGCGGATCCGGATACTCGAGAATGGTCAGTCTGGCCATGGCCTGTCTCCGGACTCGAAAATGCTGCTAATGTGAAGGCTAATGTCCGGCCACCGCTTGGAATTTCCAAGGTGCCCGTGATGCAGTCCTCAAAGTGAGTGCTGCACTTGGCGTGCCTTCGGCCAAAGAGTTTATAACAGCGTGTGAAATGAGGCTGCTCGCGCGAAAATACGTGCGACATAAAGCGAGGACAGGAGCAGACATGGTCTCGAATCAAGTAGTTACACGCTCTCTCGGCAGTGCAATGGGCATCGCAACGAGTCTCGCGCTGCTGCTAACCGCGGGCTGCCAGACAGTGAAGGCGCCATCCAGCGCGCCCGCCGCTGAACCGGTGGTCGCGAGCGTAGGCGCTGCTCCGGTTAAAGAGGAGACGGCGATCGAAGCCGCCCTCGCCCGGGAACCTGCGGATGCGTCATCGATGGCTCCGGTCGCCGCGCCCACCCCGGCCCCTGGCCCGGTGCTCAATCCGAATGCTCCAAACAGCTATGTGGTCAAACGTGGCGACACGCTGTGGGGCATCTCGGCCATGTTCCTGCGTGATCCCTGGCTGTGGCCGGAGATCTGGCATGTGAATCCGGCGGTGGCCAACCCCCACCTTATCTACCCTGGCGACACACTGATGCTGGTCTACGGCACCAATGGCGCACCAGAGATACAGTTGATTGCTGGCAATGCGCTTCGCGTATCGCCGCTGGTGCGCGGCGCATCGCTCGACGGTCCCATTGCAAGCATCCCCTACCGCGCCATCGCGTCCTTCCTCGGCAAGCCCAGCTTGCTGTCCACGGACGATGTAGCACACGCCCCGAAAGTCGCCGTAGTACGCGACAACCACCTGGTGGCCAGCGTCGGCGACTACGTGTACGTGAAGGGCATGAAGGACCATGGCCCGGGCCGCTACTCGATCGTGCGCGTAGGCAATGAGCTCAAGGATCCGGAAACCGGCGCCGTGCTGGGATACATGGGCAATTACGCCGCCACGGCGCGCATCGACCAGGCCAACGATGAGCTGTCCAAGGCCTTGCTGGAAGAAAGCTTCCGCGAAGCCACCACTGGCGACCTGCTGTTCGGCGAAGAAGTCTCCGCGCCTGGCAGCGACATCGTGCCGCATGCACCGCCAGCGAATTTCTCGGGCCAGATCATGGCGGTTGTCGATGGCACTACGCAGATCGGCCAGTACAACGTGGTGGCGGTGAACCGCGGCACGAGACAGGGGCTGCAGGTTGGCCACGTGCTCGCCATCGACCAGAAGGGCGAAGTCGTTCCCGATGGTTCCTGCAAGACTTTCGGCCGTACCTCGTGCAAGGGCACGGTCAAGCTGCCGGACGAACGCGCGGGCACGCTGCTGGTGTTCAAGACTTACGACCGCATGAGTTATGCGCTCGTGGTCGAGACTCTGGTGCCGGTGCGCGTCGCCGACATGGTGCGCACGCCCTGATCGCGGAATTTCCGCACGAACACAACAGTAAGGGCCCGCCTCGCGCGGGCCCTTCGCTTTTAGGCTGCCCGCATGCAGGATCCCGACGTCGAAAGCTGGCTCACGACTTCCGGCGCGCGACTCCTGCGCCGGAACGAATTGGACTACCCCGCGCAACTCGCCGCACTGGCGGATCCACCGCCAGTGCTCTACGTACTCGGTGACGCCAGCCTGTTGCAGGAACCACAGATCGCGGTGATCGGCAGTCGCCAACCCACGGCTGCAGGCCGGTCACTGGCGGCACGCATGGCAGGTGATCTCGCCACGGCTGGCCTCGTCATCACCAGTGGCCTTGCGCGCGGTATCGACGCAGCCGCGCATGAAGCGGCGCTCGCCGCCGGCGGCAAGACCATCGCGGTATGCGGCACCGGGCTCGACATCTGCTATCCCGCGCAACATCGCGCACTGTTCGAACGCATCGCGCGCGAAGGCCTGCTGGTTTCGGAGTTCCCACCGGGCACGCCGCCGCGGGCGGCGCATTTCCCGCAACGGAATCGCGTCATCTCCGGGCTGTCGCGGGGCGTGGTGGTGGTCGAGGCGGCGGCCGACAGCGGCTCCCTGATCACCGCCCGGCACGCACTCGCCCAAGGCCGGGAGGTATTCGCCGTGCCCGGCTCGCCGCTGAATCCGCTGGCTGCCGGCTGCCTCGAACTCTTGCGCCAGGGCGCGACGCTGGTACGCGGCGCAGCCGATGTATTGCCGGAGATCGCCGTAAAGATCGAAGGAAATGTGCATGCCCATCAACAACTTGGATTGCCAATTGCGGGCGCCGGCGGGTCTTCGAGGTTGGACAAGGATTACGAAATGCTGTTAGATGCGCTCGGCTTCGAGCCCTCCACCGTCGACGATCTGGTAGAAAGAACCGGCCTTGGACCGGGTTCCATCGCCTCCATGTTGTTGATCCTTGAACTGGAGGGACGGGTCGAGGCCCGTCCCGGAGCACTGTACAACCGCGTTGCATAAAGAATGAACGGCACCGTCCTCGACATCCTTCTATACGTCTTCGACCGCTACATGTTCGATGAGGCACCCGAGGTGCCGGAACGCGAAATGCTGGCGCAGGATCTGGCCAGCGCCGGGTTCGGCGAGGCGAATGTGGAACGCGCCCTCGACTGGCTGGCGGATCTCGCCGGCGAACGCAGCCGCGCGCAGATACCCGGTGCAGCGGGCGAAGCTGGTGCCCGCCAGAGGCCGGCGATGCGCCTTTACAGCACCGCCGAGATGGTGCGCCTGTCGGTCGAATGCCGCGGGCTGCTGATCTCGCTCGAAGAGGTCGGCATCCTGAATCCCGCACAGCGCGAGCTGGTCATCGACCGCCTGCTGGCGCTGGAAGTGGAAGACCTCACCCTCGACCAGGTGCGCTGGGTGGTGCTGATGGTGCTCTCCAGCCAGCCGGGGCAGGAACAGGCCTGCGCGCGCATGGAAACGCTGGTGTTCGAAACCGACCCGAGCTCGACACATTGAGCGCAGCGCGGCTCCTCACCGGGGGCTGCGCGAACGCCAACCCCCGCGCTCATGGCTGAAAACCTAGTCATCGTCGAATCGCCCGCCAAGGCGAAAACCATCAAGAAGTACCTCGGCAAGAGCTTCGAGGTGCTGGCGTCCTATGGACACGTGCGCGACCTGGTGCCGAAGGAAGGCGCGGTCGATCCCGAGCATGACTTCGCGATGCGCTATCGCGTCATCGAGCGCAACGAAAAGCACGTCGAAGCGATTGCCAAGCAGCTGCGCAAGGCCGACGCGCTGTATCTCGCAACCGACCCTGACCGCGAAGGCGAAGCCATCTCCTGGCACCTGTACGAGCTGCTGAAAGAGAAAGGCGAACTGAAGGACAAGAAAGTCCATCGCGTGGTGTTCTACGAGATCACCAAGAACGCGATCCAGGCGGCAATCAAGGAGCCGCGCGACCTGGCGATGGAGCTCGTGAACGCGCAACAGGCGCGCCGCGCGCTCGATTACCTCGTGGGCTTCAACCTCTCGCCGCTGCTGTGGAAGAAGGTGCGGCAGGGTCTCTCCGCCGGCCGCGTCCAGAGCCCGGCGCTGCGCATGATCTGCGAGCGCGACGAGGCCATCGACGCCTTCAAGCCGCAGGAATACTGGACCATCGAGGCCGAAGGCCAGCACAGCGAAGTCACCTTCCCGCTGAAGCTCGTCGAATACTCGGGCAAGAAAGTCGAGCAGTTCAGCTTCACCAACGAAGCGCAGGCGCGCGAAGTCGAAGCCACGCTGAACAAGGTGGCTGGCGGCGAGCTCACCGTCGACACCATCGACCGCAAGCAGCGCAAGCGCAATCCGGCGCCGCCGTTCACCACTTCGACGTTGCAGCAGGAGGCCGCGCGCAAACTCGGCTTCTCCGCGCAGCGCACGATGCGCCTCGCGCAGCAGCTGTATGAAGGCGTGGATTTCGGCGAAGGCGCCGTCGGCCTCATCACCTACATGCGTACCGATTCGGTGAACCTGGCAGCGGAAGCGGTCACCGAGATCCGCAGCGTCATCGAAAAACTGTACGGCAAGGAAGGCCTTGCCGAAGAACCGCGCGTGTTCAAGACCAAGTCGAAGAACGCACAGGAAGCGCACGAAGCCGTGCGCCCGACTTCGGCCTCGATCACCCCGCAACAGGTCGAAGGCAAGATCGATGCCGACCAGTTCAAGCTGTACGCGCTGATCTGGAAGCGTGCCGTGGCCTGCCAGATGGCACACGCCGTGTTCGACACCGTTGCCGTGGACCTCATCGCGGGCAAGCGCGGCTCGGGCCATACGCTGCGCGCCAATGGCTCGACGCTGGTGAAGCCCGGCTACATCGCGGTGTACCAGGAAGGCTTCGACGACACCAAGGCCGGCGAGGACGACAACGACCACGTGCTGCCGGCCATGAACGAAGGTGACCTGGTGAAGCTGCTCGGCCTGCAGGGCCAGCAGCACTTCACCGAGCCGCCACCGCGCTTCTCCGAAGCCTCACTGGTGAAAGCACTCGAGGAATACGGCATCGGCCGTCCTTCCACCTACGCCTCGATCATCTCCACGCTGCGCGATCGCGAGTACGTGGACATGGACGCGCGCCGCTTCATCGCCACCGACATCGGCAAGATCGTCAGCCGTTTCCTCACCAAGTACTTCAGCAAGTACGTGGAATACGGCTACACGGCCGAGATGGAAGACGAACTCGACGCCGTGTCGCGCGGCGAAGAATCCTGGACCATGCCGCTGGAAAAATTCTGGAAGCCCTTCATCGACCAGGTCGAGGAAGTGGAAGCCAACGTCAGCCGCGAAGAAGTAGCGATGTCCCGCGACCTGGGCACCCATCCGGACAGTGGCCGGCCGGTGTCGGTGCGCATGGGCCGGTTCGGACCTTTCGTGCAGGCCGGCACCAAGGACGACGTCGAGAAGCCCAAGTTCGCGGGCCTGCGCCCCGGCCAGAAGATGGACACCATCACGCTGGAGCAGGCGCTGGTGCTGTTCCAGCTGCCGCGCAAGATCGGCGACACCGCCGATGGCGAGCCGATCACCGTGGCGATCGGCCAGTTCGGTCCCTACGTGAAGTACGGCGCCAAGTACGTATCGCTGAAAGAGCCCGACGATCCCTACACGGTGACGCTGGAACGTGCGCTCGAAGTGATCGAGGCGAAGAAGGTCGCGGATGCGAACCGCACCATCCAGGACTTCGGCGTCGATGACATCCAGGTGTTGAACGGCCGCTATGGTCCGTACATCACCGACAAGCAGCGCAACGCGCGCATCCCCAAGGATCGCGACCCGAAGACGCTGACGCTGGAGGAATGCCGCGCACTGCTGGCGGCTGCGCCGCCGCGTCCGGCGCGCGGTCGTTTCGGCCGCCGTGGCGCGCCGGTAAAGGCCAAGGCCGCAGCACCTGCCGCAACTGAAGCTGCCGACAAGGCTGCGCCGAAGGCCAAAGCCAAAGCGAAGAAAGCCAAAGCCAAGGCACCCGCGAAGGCGAAGACGGACGCAGCGGTGAAGGAGAAGACTCCTTCCGCCAGGATTGCTTCCGACAAAGCCCCCACAGCCAAAGCTTCTTCTACGGAAGCTGCCGCTGCCAAGGCTCCGGCCAAGGCGAAGGCACCCGCCAAGGCCAGGGCCGCGCCGAAGAAGAAACCCGCGGCCGCCTGAGCGCGGTCGCTATTCCTCCCAGCGGAATCGCCACACGGCGATCCGGAAGCACAGCAACGCGAAGCCGGCGAGCACTGCAGCTGGCATCAATGCCGCGGTGAACGACAACCCACGCCACGTGGTGGCATCGAGGCCGTCCACTGCCCAGCGCGTCGGCGTGACCAGCGACGCCTGCTGCAACCAGTGCGGGAAGATGAACGACGGCACCCACGCGCCACCCACCATCACCAGCAGCAGCATCACCAGGATGGCGATGCCGCGCGTCGCGCCGGCACTGCGTCCCAGCGTTGCCAGCATCAAGCCGAATGCGGCGTTGAGCAGGCAGAACGCCACCGCCACCAGCAGGAAGCCCGGCACGCTGCCGGAGATGCGCACGCCGAAGATGGCGATGGCCGCGATGTAGATCACCAGGAACTGGAACGCGCTGATCGTCGCGGTGGCCAGCAGGCGCGCGAGGATGAACTCCGACTTGCTCACCGGTGCGGAACGGATGCGCTGCCAGATGCCGCGCTGGCGCAGCAGCAACAACAGGATGCCGGCATCGATGCCCGCGAACAGGATGAACTGTACCGTCATGCCCGCGAAGGAATGCGCGAAGCTGTTGTAAGGCACGTCCTTGCGCGCGGTGAGCTGCGTGCTGCTGACTTCATAGGGGATGCTGAGGCCGAAGCCGCTGCTGCCTTTCGCGGCCGCACCATCGGCGGCGGGAGGAGCACTGGCCTTTTCCTTCTCCTGCAGCTCGTTCAAGCGCTTCACCGCACCCAGCAGGTTCTTCAGCTCCGCGCGATCCGGCGTGTTCTCTTCCTTCTCGAGGTCGCCGAGGAAATCATCCGCCGCCTTCTTCCCGCTGGTGCCGTTGAAGGCTTCGCGCGAGATGTCCTGCATGGAGTACTGCGTCAGCAGGCCCTGCACCAGCCGTGCGCTGATGGCCTGGCTAGGATCGACCAGCAGTTCGACCGTGGGCTTGTCGCGACCGCTGAAGAGGGCCGAAACGCTTTTGTCGCCGAAGCCCGCGGGGAACACCGCGGCCGCATGGCGCTTGCCCTTTTTCACTTCCTCGGTGGCCTGTGCACGCGTCAGCGGCAGCACATCCAGCATCTTGTCGCCGGCGAGATCCGTGGCGATCGCACGGCTCACCGTGCTGTTGTCTTCATCCACCACCGCGATCGGCACCTTGCCGGCCTCGCGATCACCGCTGCCGGCGCCGCCGAAGATGTAGCCGAAGAACGCCGCCAGCATGATGGGCACCAGCATGCCGATGATCACGGCACGGCGATCGGTGAGATAGAGCCTGAGGTCGTTGCGCACCAGCGCGCGGATGGCCAGGGTATTCATGCCGCCGCTCCTTCGCTTTCATCACGCAGGTCGCGGCCGGTCAGTCGCAGGAAGGCCTGCTCCAGGTTGCCGTGCTCGCCCTTCAGCCTGGCAATGGTGTCGTTCGCCAGCACCTTGCCGTGGTCCATGATCAGCACGCGATCGCAGAGCCGCTCAGCCTCTTCCATGTAGTGCGTGGTGTACAGCAGCGTCTTGCCGCGCGCTTTCAGCTGCTCCAGGTTCGCGAAGATGGCATTGCGCGATTGCGGATCGACACCCACCGTGGGTTCATCCAGCAGGATCAGATCCGGATCGTGCAGCAACGCACCGGCGATGTTGAGCCGGCGCTTCATGCCGCCGCTGAAGCTCTTCACGCGATCGTTGCGGCGTTCGAAGAGCCCGACCAGTTCCAGCGCGCTGTCGGCACGGTCATGCAGCGCCGCCTCGTCGAGTCCGTACAGGCCGCCGAACAGCTGCAGGTTGGCCCAGGCCGAAAGCTCGTCGAACAGCGCGAGATCCTGCGGTACCAGGCCCACCTTGCGCTTCAACGCCAGCAGGTCGCCAGCCGTCGCCGCGCCTTCGAAACGCAGCGTGCCGCCATCGGGTTTCGCGATGCCGGAGATCATCGCCAGCGTGCTGGTCTTGCCGGCGCCGTTGGGGCCCAGCAGCCCCACGCACTCGCCGCGCGCGATGGCAAAGGAAATGCCCTTCACGGCGACACGCTCGCCGTAGCGTTTGGTCAGCCCTTCAACGATCAGCATTCCGTCACTCCTTCTCTCGTCCTCACAGTTGCGCGCCTTCCAGCACGGAGCGCAGGAAGGCCACGTGGCTGCGCAAGGCCTTGCGCCCCTTCGCGGTCAGCGCCACGCGCGTGCGCGGCCGTTTGCCCACGAAATCCTTGTCGATGGCCACGTATCCGGCCTTCTCGAGCGCCGCGAGATGCGTGGCGAGGTTGCCGTCCGTCATGTCGAGCATGGCCTTCAGGTGGCCGAACTCCAGCATGTCGCGCGACGCCTGCGCATTGAGCATGGCAACGATGCGCAGGCGCGTGGACTGGTGGATGATTTCGTCCGGCGCGCTCATCAGGTGCGGCGCAGCCAGAAACCGGCGAGCAGCAGCGAACCGCCGCTGACCACCGCCATCCACAGCAGGAAGTGCGATTGCACGAACAGGTAGCCGACGAGGATGGCCGCGGCCAGCACGACCCCGGTGATGAACATGCGCAGGCCGAGCCAGGCGCCCGCAGCCATGTAGGCGAATGCCCAGAACAGCGAGACGAAGGCATTACCCTGCCTGCCCGTGAGTGGCGGCAGCACCGTGAGCATGGCGGGAAAGAAGCCGAGGATGGCGATACCGAGCAGCAGCGTGCGCCGACGGATGAGCGCGCGCTGCGTGGGTGTGCGCTGGCAACCGCGCGCGCCGCGCCGGAACTGCAGGAAGACGAGCACGCAGGTAGCGAGCGTGCCCAGCGGCGTGGCGATGGGCCAGGCCAGCCGCCCATTCACTGGCGCGAGATCGGTGACCGCATTCGCCACCAGCCACACACAACCCCACAGGATCAGGAACGCGGACGCCTCGCGATAGCCGTTGCGTTCGCGGGCGCGGTGTTCCGCCGAATCGATCAGGTCCAGCGCTTCGCTGGCATCCTGCGGGGAAAGTTGCATGGCGGGTTGCCTCCGTAAGGCATCCACTTTTTCATACAAAGTACTTTCTGGCAAGTTGAATCCGACGGGACGCGGCCTTTCCGCTCAACCGGCAGGGAGAGCCGCTTCCTGTTGCGCGAACCTCAGGCGAGGTACTTGTGGAAATGCCCCAGCGTGCGCTGCCAGGCCAGAGTCGCCGCGGCCTCGTCGTGGCGTGGAGTTGTTGTGGAAGCCGTGCTGCGTGCCGACGCAGGCGAATTCCTCGTAGCGCACCTTGTTTGCCTTGAGCGCGGCTTCATAGGCCGGCCACATGCCGTTGATGCGCTCATCGGTGCCGGCGTAGTTGAGCAGCAGCGCGGCCTTGATCTTCGGCACGTCGGCGACCTCAGGCGCCGCGCCGTAGTAACGCACGGCGGCGGCGAGATCCGCGCCCAGTTCGACGGCGAGGTAATTGACGATGCCGCCGCCGAAGCAGAAACCCGTGGCGCCAAGCTTGCCGGTGGAAAGCGCATGCGCCTTCACCAAGCGCGCGCTGTTCAGCAGGTCGATGCGCAGCTTCGCCTGGTCGAGGCCGGATTGCAGCGTGCGGCCATCATCGTCATTGCCCGGATAGCCGCCCGCGGGCGCGAGCCCATCCGGCGCCAGTGCGAGAAAACCCGCCACCGCCAACCGCCGTGCCACATCTTCCACATAGGGATTCAGACCACGGTTCTCGTGGATGACCACCACTGCGGGAAACGGCCCCTTGCCCGCGGGCTGCACCAGGTAGCCGCGCATCTTTCCGGAGTTGCCACCCGGCGACGGGCAGTCCACGTAATGCGCCTTGATGCGCTATCGGTGAAGGAGATGATCTGCGCTTCGGCATAGCGCGGGAACAGCGCCTGCGCCATGGCGAGCGCGGAGATGCCACCGATCATCAGTGCCCGCGCCCGCGCAGCTGGTTGCTGATGTCGATCTGGCAGACGTCCACCGACGCCTTCAGGTCGTGGTCGCACTTGAAGACCAGGCCCGCGCTGTGATGGTGAAGGGCGTCATATTCCTCACAACCTCAAATTCCGCCCGGCCCCGGGGCCGAAACGTCATGAGAAACACGCAAGTCCGCGCGGTTATGAAAGCCAACCAATGATTCATAAGCGGAGCTCGCGCGCCGTCTTAGAGTGCCCGTCGGAAACCTAGAGTTCGGTTGTTTATGGCTGCGTGGCGCGCGACGGTTCTGGTGATGCTGGGTTGTGTCCTGTCCTGTGCCGCGCCAGCTGCCGATCCCACGGATGAGTTGCCGCTGACGAAGCCGGTGAACCTGAAGGCCATGCCCACCGACATTTCGGTGAGCAACCTCAACCGGGCGATGAAGCGCTACAACCGCGAGCTCGGCGTGGCGTGCAGCTACTGCCACGTGGAAAACCGCGACACCGGCAAGGTCGATTACATCTCTGACGAGAATGCCAAGAAGGAAACCGCGCGGATCATGATCACGATGCTCGAAGACATCAACGACAAGTACCTCGCCCAGCTGGATGGCGACGTGCGCTATACGGCCGACATGGGCTGCGGCACCTGCCACCAGGGACGCGCGAATCCGCCGCCCTTCGAGTCGAAGGCACGATGATGCGCAGGATCACTCTTGTTCGGTTGGCACTGGCGGCAGCGCTGGTCGTGGGCCCGAGCGCGCATGCGCAGATCGCCGTGATCAACCAGGGCTACATGCCCTACACCGACGCGCCCATCAACTACCGCGCGGACAACGTCAACGATCCCGTACAACAGCTGCAGCGCAAGCTCGATGCCGGCAAGGCGAAGCTGCGCTACAACGACAAGGATGGACACGGCTACCTGAAGTCCGTGCTCGACCTGCTCGACATCCCGCTCAGCTCGCAGACGCTGGTGTTCTCGAAGACCAGCTTCCAGTATCCGAAGATCACGCCCGAGCATCCGCGTGCGCTGTACTACAACGATGACGTGTACATCGGCCAGGTACACGAGGGGAAGGAGATCGAAGTCGTCTCCTTCGACAAGAACCAGGGCGCGGTGTTCTACATCCTGCACGAACAGAAGACGGACAAGCCGCGCTTCGAACGCGCCGAGCTCGATTGCACGCAATGCCATATCGCCGCGGGCACGCGCGGCATTCCCGGCGTGCTGTTGCGCTCGGTGCCGGCGACTTCCACCGGGACGCTGGTGGCCGGCGCGAAGACCTACATCACCGACCAGGACAGCCCGCTGAACCAGCGCTGGGGAGGCTGGTATGTGACCGGCGCGCTCGCGGCGAAGACGCAGGCCAATGCCGTTGCACCGGGCGATGCCAATGCGAAGACGGTGAAGTTCGAACCGCTGCAGGCCGGCTACAACGCGAAGGATTTCCTCGCGCCCACCAGCGAGGACGTCGCACTGCTGGTGCTCGGACACCAGACCCAGATGCACAACCTCATCACGCTGACCAACTACCGCACGCGCATCGCGCTGTACGAGCTGGGTGGCGATGCAGCGGTGGCTGCGCCGCCAGCGTTCGAGCAACTCCCGGACAACGTACGCGAGAAGATCGAACGCCCGGCCGAACAGCTGCTGCGCTACGCCCTCTTCTCCAACGAAACGCCGCTGCCGGACCTGGACGCGAAGCAGATCATCGCCACGTCACGCTTCGCGCGCGATTTCGCCGCGCGCGGTCCGCGCGATCCGCAGGGCCGTTCACTGCGTGACTTCGATTTGAACAAGCGCATCTTCCGCTACCCGGTGAGCTACCTCGTGTACTCGGAGGACTTCGACGCGCTGCCCGAGCCCGCAAGAGGCTACGTGTGGCACCGCCTGCTGGAAGTCCTGACCGGCAAGGACACCAGTGGCGACTTCGACGCGCTGTCCACCGAAGACCGGCGCGTGGCGCTGGAGATCCTGTTGCAGACCAAGCACGGCCTGCCCACCGAGTGGCTCGACTACGCGCGCGCCAACCGGTTACACGCCGCCCGATGACCCATCCCGTTCCGCAAGACCAAGCCAAAGAGAGGAATCGACCATGAAAGCGTCAGTGCGCATGACAAGTCTCGCCCTGTTGTTGTCCGGAAGCGCAGCCGCGCTCGCCGCAACTCCCGTTGACGGCCGCTGGGACGCCCAGCTGGTTCGCGGCGAATCCACCATTCCCTTCCGCCTCGACATCTCGAGCGATGGCGGCACGGTGAAGGGCACCTTCTACGACGGCTTCAAGCCTTATGAATACAGCACCAGCGCCTCCTTCAAGGACGGCAAGCTCGTGCTGAACATCGAGCACTACCTCACCTCCATCAATGCCGAACTGAAGGACGGCAAGCTGGTCGGCCAGGTGTTCTCGCAGAGCCGTTCCAACCGCTCGGACTACGGCTTCGCGGCCACCCGCCACGATGACGCCGCGTACGCCAAGGCCGTTGCGGCCCAGGCGCCGAACATCGCGGGCGATTGGGAAATTCCGCTGGCCGCGACTTCGGCCAAGGGCGAGAAGGCATTCCACTTCATCGTCGAACAGCATGGCGCGGAAGTGGCCGCGTCCATCCTGCGCATCGATGGCGACACCGGCGCATACAGCGGCGTGTTCAAGGACGGCAAGTGGCAGCTGTCGCACTTCGACGGTTCGCGTCCCGGCAACATCACCGTGAGCCAGAATTCCGATGGCACGCTGCAGGTCATCCAGGGTGGCGATCGTGGCGCAGCGCGCCGTGGCGCTGCTGCTGGTGGCGAGGAAGACGTGTACTCCGGCGTGCAGAACGGCCGCAACACGCCGGTGCTGGTGGCCTATCGCCCGGACGTGGCGCGCGCCAAGGGCCTGCCGGCTCCTGACCAGCCGCTGACGCACACCACTGCGCGCGATGCCAAGGAAAAGTTCGCGTTCAACTTCAAGGATCTCTACGGCAAGCAGCAGTCGCAGGATGATCCGTACTACAAGGGCCAGGTGGTACTCGCCATCGTGACCGGCACCTGGTGCCCGAACTGCCACGACGAAGCCCAGTACCTGGTAGAGCTCGACAAGAAGTATCGCGACAAGGGCCTGCGCATCGTCGCGCTGGATTTCGAGGAAGTGGAACAGCAGGCTTCGCTGGAACGCGCCAAGGCCTTCGTCACGCAGTACGGGGTGAAGTATCCCTACCTCGTCGCCGGTGCACCGGAAGAGATGTGGGAGAAGGTGCCGCAGCTGGTGAACCTGAACACCTGGCCGGCCACGGTGTTCGTGGGTCGTGACGGCACGGTGCGCGCGGTGCATGCGGGCTTCGCCTCGCTGTCCACCGGCGACCTGCGCACCAAGCAGGACAACGAGTTCACCCAACGCATCGAAGCGCTGCTGGCCGAGAAGGCGGCGGTCGATACACGCGTGTCGGCCAACATCCAGTGAGCTGACCGCGATGGCAGCGCTGCGTTAGCGTTGCAGGGTTGATATAACCGCAGAGGCCCGTCCCGCAAGAGACGGGCCTTTTTATTTCATGGATGCCGGAAGTTATCAGGCAGGCCGCAAACGTCATTGGCCGTGCGCGCTGCATCACCGCTCTACTCCTCCGCACTGGCGCCATGCCATTTCAATGGAGGGATCTACGATGAAAGCGGTCTTGAGAATATCCACGCTCGTTGCGTTGTTCGCGGCGGGCACTTCGATCGGGCTCGCGGGCTCGACCACTGCGGGAGATGCCGTCGACGGGCGCTGGGATGCGGCGCTGGTCGGACAGGGTCCGCCGATTTCATTCCGCCTCGACATCAGTGGCACCGGACCGGCGTTGAAGGCCACGTTCTACGATGGTCCACGCGCCTACGAGAACACGACTTCCGCGAGCTTCAAGGATGGCAAGCTGGTGCTGAACATCGAGCACTACCTGACCACCATCACCGCGCAGTTGAAGGACGGCGAACTGGTGGGTGACACGGCGCTGCAGGGCCCGGGTTACAGCTACAAGTTCGGCTTCAAGGCCGTGCGCCACGTCGATGCCGCGGCGAATGCGCAGAAAGTGCCGGCCATCGCGGGCTCCTGGGTGATTCCGCTGGACAAGCTTTCGTCGAAGGGTGAGAAGGCATTCCGCCTGATCGTCGAGCAACAGGGCGCCGATGCCTATGCATCGATCCTGCGCGTGGACGGCGATACCGGCGCGTACAGCGGCACGTTCAAGGATGGCAAGTGGGTGCTGTCGCACTTCGACGGGCATCGTCCCGGCGTCATCGAGATCACGACGAAGGCCGATGGCACGCTGGCCGTGATCGACCACAACGAGCTGCTGAACGCGTTGCGCGGCACCGAGGACCGCGGCTATGTAGAAGAACGCTATGGCGATGCCACGCCGCACTACACGGCCTGGCGTGAAGATGTGGCGAAGGCGAAGGGCCTGCCGCAGCCCGACAACTACCTCGCCCACACCACCGCACGTGATCCCAGGGAGAAGTTCGCCTTCAACTTCCCGGACACCAGCGGCAAGCAGGTCTCGCAGAACGATGCGTACTTCAAGGACAACGTGGTGCTCGCTGTGGTCACCGGCACCTGGTGCCCGAACTGCCACGACGAGGCGCAGTACCTGGTGCAGCTCGACCAGCAGTATCGCGACCAGGGCCTGCGCATCGTCGCGCTGGATTTCGAGGAGGCTGAACAGCAGGGCAGCCTCGACCGTGTGCATGCCTTCGTGAAGCAGTACGGCGTGAAGTATCCCTACCTCATCGCTGGGGCGCCCTCCGACATGTGGGAGAAGGTGCCGCAGCTGGTTAACCTGAACACCTGGCCCGCGACGGTGTTCGTCGGTCGCGATGGCACGGTGCGCGCTGTGCACTCGGGCTTCGCTTCACCGGCCAGTGGCCAGTTCAATGCGCAGCTGAAGCAGGAATTCACCGGGTTGATCGAGAAGCTGCTGGCGGAGAAGAAGTCGGTGGACACGCGCGTGTCACAGAACGGACTGCAGCCGTTCCGCGCTCCGTGATTTAGTAACACGCAGTGAATCGGAAAGGCCCGCTTCGCAAGAAGCGGGCCTTTTTGTTTCAGAGCCCGTAAGCCTCGGGGCGTGGCGACTGGTCCGGCAAAGGCGCGGGCTTGCCGTAACCGCTACCATCCGGTCCGATCACACCCGCACCCTGAGCGATGTTGCTCATCTCCAGGCTGACGGACCAGCGCGTCGCACAGGCCGTCAGCCCCCCAACGACAAAGGGCCCGCCTCTCACGAGGCGGGCCCTTTGTTTCCGACCGGCTCAGAACCGGTAGTTCGCGCGAGCGTAGTAACGCCCTCCCTCCAGGGTCAGGTTGGTACCGCTGACATACGAGGTGTACTGCTGGGTAGTCGCCGAGACCTGACTGGCCGGAAGCTTCTGTGTCTTCTCGTTGAGCGCATTCTGCGCACCGATCTCCAGGCCCAGCCCGTTCTGGAACCGGTAACCCGCCGACAGGTTGGTGACGAAGGTCGGATCAACCTTGTAGTAGCTCGTCACGCCACTGATCGACACGCCGGCTTGCTTGCGCGCCGCCGTATTGACCTCATTGATCGCCAGGTTCCAGGATCCATGGGTATAGGACAGATTCAGGATCTGGTTGTACTTCGGCAGGCTGGTGTTGTAGCTGGCATAGGAATCCAGCGTCTTCTGCGTCTGGCCATACAGCGCCAGGACATTGGCAGGCAGGTTGCGCACGTTTTCCACGGCGACCCTGGTCTGGGAGAACGCATAGCTTGCGCGCAGGCG
This sequence comes from Pseudomonadota bacterium, assembly GCA_037200665.1. Classification (GTDB taxonomy): domain Bacteria; phylum Pseudomonadota; class Gammaproteobacteria; order Steroidobacterales; family Steroidobacteraceae; genus ZC4RG30. The sequence continues at coordinate 148,514 of JBBCGD010000007.1, forward strand.
GCCACCCGCCAGCTCCCAGGCATCCTCCAGCGTCGCCTCGAAGCCGTGGTAACGGAAGTCGCCGATGTTGGTGAAGTACTGGTAGGAAAGATTGTCGCCCGGGACGATTGCATCGTCGCCGGTGAGAATGGCGTCGTAAGCCGCCTTCTGCGCAGCGGTCAGCGTAACCCCGCCCACCTTGGCATTGACGCCATCCGAGTAGTCATAGCCCACCGCGGACGAAATGCCCAGCTGTCCATCGATGTAGATCCGGTAGAAGTCGATCGCCGCCTTCAGATCGTGATCCAGGTTGAATGCCACGCCGACGCTGTAGTTGCGTGACTTCTCCGGCGTCAGCGGCGTCGCGCCCAGCGCAACCGCTACCGGCGATCCCACCTCGGCAATGATGGTGTGGGAAGTCGGCGTCACCTTGTCCACCTGGAAGCCTTGCGCGCCCAGACCCGGAGCATGGAAGCCGTTGCTCGCCGTGGCGCGCAGGCCGATGAAGTCAGTGATGTCCCAGCGCGTGCTGAGACGGCCGGCGAAGACATCGCCGTAATCGGAGTGATCCTCATAGCGCGCGGCGACGTCGACATACCACGACCTGGTGGCATTGGCCGCGAGCCCGGCGTACACCGCTTCGCCATGGCGTCCCTGATCCACCGCATCCTCAGGGCGGTTCGACGGATAATCCTGCGCCTGCGGAGCCTTGGCCTTGCCGGCAGCCAGCGGTCCCTCGGGACCGTAATACCCGCGGTAATAACCCAGAGGATCGCCGGCGGTACGCTGGTACTGCTCATGCTGGAATTCGAAGCCGAAGCTGGACTGCAGCGGCGAATCGAGCCAGCCAACCGCAAAGCCGCGGCGCAGGTCGAGGTTTCCGAGCAGCTGTCCATAGATCAGGCTGCCGGCGAAAAAGTTCTTCACCGCCACCGAGCCCGCTGCGGCACTGGTGTACTGCTGACCCAGGTTCAGCGTGTTGTCGGAGAGGATATCGATGGAGTCATGGTTGTAGGTCAGGCTGAAATCCGTATCCCATCCGGACACCTTGCTCCGCAACCCGGCCACCGCGGAATAATCGATTTCATCGGTATCGATGCGCGGAATGAAGCCGTCGGGATAAACCGCGTCCTCCAGGAAGCCGGGATTGTTGGCCCAGAGCTTCAGCGGCTGGCGATAACCCCAGCGCGACGAGGCGAATTTCTTGGTGTAGGTGCCGAACGCGTAGACGTCGAGGTTGTCGGTCAGGCTGTAATCGAGGTTCGCGGACAGCGCCACAGGCAACCTGGAGACGCCGGTCGAGCTGCTGTCGACATTGACCCAGCTGAGGTCCCGGTTTCTGTCCTTGGGATTGATGTACGCCAGCTGGCCATTTGGCACCCAGCTTCCTGATACCGAGCTGCCCAGATTGATCGAACCATCGTGGTTGATCTGCTGCGGATCCACCAGCAGGTTGCCGGTATTGTTCGTGAGCGGGCTCGTGCCGGTAGTCGTGTGGTAGGGATCGCCGCTGACCGCTTTCAATTGCGGCACCGTTCCGTAGGTAGCCGCGCTGACGGCATTGCCGCTGGCATCCAGCAGCGGATAGAAGAGATCGTTCGACAGATAGTCGACCGTACGATACTCGGCCTTCTGGCTGGAGCGCTCCGCGGACAGGCTGAGAAAGCCTTTCGAATTCAGCGAAAAGCCCGCGTTGGCGTAGTAGTCCTGGCGTTCGCCATCCCCTTCATAGGACTTGCCCCACTCCACGCCGACGGCGCCGCCCTGGTAGTTGGATTTGAGGATGATGTTGAACACACCGGCAACGGCGTCGGACCCGTAGATTGCCGAAGCACCATCGCGCAGCACTTCGACGCGCTCCACGGCCGCGGTCGGAATCAGCGAGATGTCCGCATAGGTCTGGCCGGGGAAGGTCTGCGGACTGACATAGGCGCTGGTATTGCGGCGCTTGCCGTTGACCAGCACCAGCGTATAGCCGGGATTCAGGCCGCGCAGCTTCACGCCCGGATGGGTCTTCTCCACGTCGGACTGGCTGTTGTTGTTGCGCTGGAAGGACGGCAGCAGCGACTCCAGCGCCTGCACCAGATTGACCTGGCCGGTGGACTGAAGATCCCTGCTGGAGATCACGTCGACCGGCACGGCGCTGTTCTCGACAGTGCGGCCGCTGACGCGCGAGCCCGTGACCACCACCGCTTCGAGTTCGCCGTCGCCGACATCGGCCCTGTTCGCGGAAGCTGGTGTCTGCTGCGCCATCGCCACTCCTCCGATTGCATTGGCGACCGCCACTGCGATCAAGCCCTTTCGCCATGCGCGGCGCGCGACGTTCATACCTTGTTGCATTTTCCTTTCTCTCGATTGCATTGCCTGAATGCCAGGCTCCGTGACTGTGTTTCGGAAAGACCTGTTGGCTTCCCTGTCGCAACATCATGTGCGAACTTCTCCGTCGTCCTAATTGCGTTGCGCAATGTCGTGATGCCCGCGAGTCAGCGGAAGAGCCACTGTCAATCACGGTCCAGCGACACATCTGCATGAAAGAAAAAGCCCGCCTCATCGAAGAGGCGGGCCTTGCAGAGCGGACAGTTGCGACGCGGATCAGGGCGCGCTGGTAGTTGCTACAGCCCGTAGGCTTCCGGACCCGGCGGCTTCTCCGGCAACGGTGCCGGCTTGCCATAGCCACGGTTGCCATCCGGTCCGATCACGCCCGCACCCGGACCGATGTTGCTCATCTCGAGGTTGCTTTCGTTGCAGGCGTATTCCTGCTGGCCCACGCCCGCGGGCGCGGCTTCCCAGGTGCGGCTGTAGTGCAGCGGCTCCGAGTAGTACTTCGGATCATCGATGATGATGTCGACGTGGAAGTGATGGAAATCCGGACGCACCCAGCGTTCGGTCACGCGCGTCGCGTTGCTGGTCGGGTCGCCGTTCTCGTCCAGCCAGATGCGATCGTGCGCGCTGTCGAACAGTCCGGTGGTTTCGATCACCAGCGTCTCGCCATCCCAGTGCGCGACCTCCGTGCCGAAGTAGCGGCGCGGCGCCTGCGCATCGATGCGCAGCGCGTTGCCGATGGAGATGCGTCGGCTGGTGTTGTACAGGTACGTGAACGCGATGCGTCCCGGCGTGTGCAGCACTTCGAACGGCAGGCCACTCGCGTTGTGGCGCGGAATGCCGCCGAGCACGCACAGCGCCTCGGGATCGGGCGTGTGGTTCTGCGCATAGAGCAACGCGCGTCTTCCTTCCGCAGTGAACGGCAGCTGGAAGTTCGGATAATCCTTGCCGAAGTTGCCGCCTGGCTTGCCCTGCTCGCGCACCGGTCGCCAGAAACCACTGAAGTCGGGTTTGCCATCGAGTCCATGCGGCGTGGGCAGCACCGGGCCGGTGTAAGGCTTGCCGCGCATCAGCTTCTCGACCTGTTCGTCCTGGCTGAGCGGTGTGGCCGCGGATGCCGCGGCGGGCGCGGTGCCAACGGGTGCCGGCTTCTTGTCCTGCGACAACGACCACGTTGATGCCGTGGCCAAAGCAAGCGCCACGAAGATCGCGATCCTGATCTTCAGGCGCGGGTTCGATTCACCGGATGTGTTCTGCATGATCAACCACCTGCCTGCTGCGCCGGAGGATCCGAGGGTTTGGGTTTGTTCTTGCGATACAGCCAGTAACCGGTGCCGCGCGAATCCGCGCCATCCACCGCACCCAGCGGCAGGTCGGGAACCGCCTGGCCATCGGGACCGAAGCCGCGATTGCCATCCGCGCCGATCTTGCCCGGGCCGGGCTCGAGATGCTCGAGCACCCATGGCGTGTTCCATTCGCAGGAGAACTCGGGCAACACTTCGCCTGGTGCGGCCAGTACCCAGCTGCGCGTGTAACTCACTGGCTGCGTGTAGTAGACAGGATCGGTGTAAGTGAGCGCGACGTTCAGATGCTGCTGGTCAGTGCGCGTCCAGCGTTCCACGATCGTCGCGCGCGCGCTCTGTGGATTGCCGTTGTCGTCGAGCCAGAGCCGTCCGTCGGCACTGTCCTTGAAGCCATTGGACTCGATCACCAGCGTGTCGCCTTCCCAGTGGCCGACGTTGTTGCCGAGATAGGTCGGGTCCTGATCGGCTTCGGGCTTGCGTCCATCGATCCACGCCCAGCGATGCCAGCTCAGGTAGTAGAAGAACGCGAGCCGGGTCGGCGTCTGCAGGATCTCGAACGGCAGCACGCCCGTAGTGAGGCGCGGACTGCCGCTGAGCACGCAGCGGGCTTCGGGATCGATGGTGTGCGTGAGATTGAACTGCAGTGCCTTCCTGCCCGCTTCCGAATACGGCAGCGCGAAGCCGGGCTGGTCCTTGCCGAGATTGCCATCGGGCTTGCCGGGTTCGCGCAGCAGCTTCCAGTAGCCGGTGAGCAGCGGGTGTCCCTGTGCATCGCGCGGCGTGGGCGCGGCGCTGCCGGTGTAAGGCTTGCCCAGCAATACATCCTGCGCGGAGGGTTCGGCCGTGGCTCGTGGCGTGGGCGCACATGCGGCGATCAGCAGCAGCGTGAACGCACCGCCGAGCAGCAGCGCGCCGCTGCGATTAATCGGACTCGACATGGATGAAGCAACCTCGTGTTAGTCGCCCTGCATGGTAGTCGCGCATGCGGCGCGGGCTGGCGCGCGCTTAGCATGTCCACATGCCACCGTGGAATTTGTCGCGCGGCGCAGGCCACCTACGATTCATGCATGAAGACAGCAAGAAGCTCCATCGCGATGACCACGCTTGCGATCGCGATCATCGGTGCCGCAACGGCGCAGGCCCATCATTCGTTCGCGGCCATGTTCGATTCCTCCAAACCCATCCGGCTCACCGGCAAGCTGGTGAAGGTCGAGTGGGTGAACCCGCATGCGCACTTCGACCTGGAAGTGAAAGGCAAGGATGGCCAGGTGAGCCTGTGGTCGGTGGAAGGCGCCGGGCCTGGCGCGCTGTCTCGTCGTGGGTTCAGCAAGGGCACCGTGAAGGTTGGCGACATCCTCACCGTCGATGGTTATCTGGCACGCAGTGGCAATCGCGTGATCGATGGTCAGCGCGTGGCGTTGCCGGATGGGCGTGTATTCCAGACGGGCTCGTCGGGCCAGGGTGCACCAGATGCCGGCGCGAGCAAGCTGCCGGGCGCCACGCCGAAGCCTTCAGCACAGTAGCTTCGCTCAAAAGGCTTCCGCTGCAGACTCGCAACGGAAGCCGTGGGCCGGGCTCAGGCGCCCGGCGTCGCGTAGCTGCGCGAGCGGCTCGTATAACGACGCAGCGCTCCAGCCAGTGCATCGAGATCCGCCGGCGTGTTGTACAGCGCCAGTGACGGACGCACCGTCGCCTCGAGTCCGAAACGCCGCAGAATGGGCTGTGCGCAGTGATGACCCGCGCGCACCGCGATACCTTCGCGATTCAGCGCGTGGCCGATGTCCACCGGATCGCAGCCGTCGATGACGAACGACAGCACGCCGGCTTTCTCCTTCGCGGTGCCGATGAAGCGCAGGCCGGGGACGCCGCTCAGCAAATGCTCTCCGTACTCGAGCAGTCCATGCTCGTGCGCGGCGATCGCCGGCAGGCCGATGGCGTGCACGTATTCCAGCGCGGCCGCGAGACCGGCCGCATCGGCGATGTTGCCGGTGCCGGCTTCGAAGCGGTTCGGCGCATCCTGGTAGCGGATCTGCTCGAAGGTGACATCCGCGATCATGTTGCCGCCGCCCTGCCAGGGTGGTGTCGCGTTCAGCAGGTCTTCCTTGCCGTACAGCACACCGATGCCGGTAGGCCCGAATACCTTGTGGCCGGAGAACACGAACCAGTCCGCATCCATCGCGATCACATCGGTGGGCATGTGCAGCACCGACTGCGCGCCATCGACCAGCACGCGTGCGCCGACTGCGTGGCCCAGGCGCACGATTTCCGTCGTTGGCGTGATGGTGCCAAGTGCGTTGGAAACCTGCGTCACCGCAACCAGCCTGGTCTTCGAACCCAGCAGCTGTGCATAGGCATCGAGCCGCAACTGGCCGCGGTCATCCACCGGGATGACCTTGAGCGTCGCGCCCACGTCATCGGCGAGCCGTTTCCACGGCACGATGTTGGCGTGATGCTCCAGGTGGCTGACGATGATCTCGTCGCCCTTGCCGATGTTGGCGCGACCCCAACTGCCGGCCACGAGATTGATGGCCTCGGTGGCACCGCGCACGAACACGATCTCGTTCGATGAGCGCGCATTGATAAAGTGCTGCACGGTGCTGCGCGCGTTTTCATACGCATCCGTGGCACGGGCGGCGAGTTCATGCGCGGCGCGGTGGATGTTCGAATTCTCGTGCGCGTAGAAATGCGCGAGGCGGTCGATGACCACCTGCGGCTTCTGCGTGGTCGCGGCGTTGTCGAGCCACACCAGCGGCCGGCCGTTGACCTTCTCGCGCAGGATAGGGAAATCGTTCTTGATGCGGAAAGGATCGAGCGTTGCAGCGGGAGCGGCTGGCGCGGCAACGCGTGGCGCATCCAGGAAATAGAAGTACGGTTCGCCGCGCGCGGCTTCTGCCGGCACCGCGGGCTCGGCCAGACGAGGGAAGGAAATCGCAGGGATATCCGACGCGCCACCATACACATGCGGCAACTGCAGCTTTTCCAGCGCCGGGGAATCCAGCTCCTGCGACGGCACGCGCAGCGGAGGCGCGGCCGTGCGTGCAGGGTCCGCCTGCGGAAACGCCTGCGCTGGAGATGAGCCGGGCAATGATGGCGTGAGTCCGCCGGTTGGCGGGCTCGCGGCAGGCAATCCCTGCGTTCCTGGCGGCGCACTCGGTGGCACGGGCGATACCGGTGGCGTGAGGTTCTGCGGAACCGTACTACCACTCACGCCCTTGAACATCTCATTCGCCAGCCGCGTCAGTGCTGCGACGTCCGACGGATCGAAGAACGGCGCTTCAGCCATATTCGTGGTACTTGGTCACGTCCACGTCGTCGAGCACGGCGATGGCGTCATCCACCAGCACCGCCAGCGAGCAGTACAGCGATACCAGGTACGACGCGATCGCCTTGTTGTTGATGCCCATGAAGCGCACCGACAGGCCCGGCGTCTGTTCGCCCGGCAGGTTCGGCTGGTACAGGCCCACCGCACCCTGGCGGCTTTCGCCGGTACGCAGCAGCAGGATGCTGCTCTTGCCCTTGTTCACCGGCACCTTGTCGGAAGGAATCAACGGCACACCACGCCAGGTGATGAACTGCGAACCGAACAGCGACACGGTTGGCGGCGGTACGCCACGGCGCGTGCACTCGCGGCCGAAAGCAGCGATGGCAGCGGGATGCAGCAGGAAGAAGCCCGGCTCCTTCCACACCTTCGACAGCAGCTCGTCGAAATCATCCGGCGTCGGGGGACCCTTGCGGGTCTTGATGGTCTGCGCCTTGGTCACATGCGACAGCAGGCCGTACTCGGGATTGTTGATGAGCTCGCTTTCCTGCCGCTCCTTGATCGTCTCGATGGTCAGCCGCAGCTGTTCGGCGATCTGGTTGTAGGGGCTGGAATACAGGTCCGAAACGCGCGTGTGCACGTCGAGCACGGTGTTCACCGCGGAGAGCAGGTACTCACGCGGCTGCTCTTCGTAATCCACGAAAGTATTGGGCAGCTCGCGCTCGTCGCGGTTGGAGCAATCGACAGCGACGCTGGTGCCCTTCTTCACGCGGTTCAGGCGGTATATGCCGGCCTCCACCGGTACCCAATGCAGCAATTTCGTCAGCCAGCGCGGCGAGATCGATTCGAGTTGCGGGACGGTCTTCGTCGCATTGGCAAGTTGACGCGCGGCAACGTCGCCGAGTGCGGTCTGGATTTCAGCGGCCATGTGGCTCCATATGAGCGTTGGTTGTTTTGCAGGGAGCTCGCCGGATGACATCGGCATCAGGCGCGCGGGCTCAGTCTAGTGGGGTGTAGGCAGAGGACTACATAGCCATCAGCTATCTGGAAGAAACCATGTGCGACCGTTCGTTCATTAGCCCGCGGTCGTGCCACTGGTTACCGGAAGGCATGTGGTGGATACGAACTGTCGTTTCCCTGAAGGAATCCGCCCGAATACTCTGTAACCCGGCCCCCAGAATGATCCAGGCGACCCGCGGCTCCTTCTCCGCGCTGTCACTGGCTACTGGGAGGCCACCAGTTTCGCCGACAAGCTGATACCCCCCCAATGCTGATCGGCTTTCCTGGCGGCTCATCCAACCGGATGAGCCGCTTTTTTATTGGCCGTGACATGTCGGCATGAGCACATGAAGAGCCGCCGCCAACGCGGGGGAACCGGATCTTCATAATCCGCGCTCCTTCCACCGCCTCGCGAGCACGCTCATGCGCCAGCCCCCCACTTCGTTGCGCCTCGTCCTGTGCCTGATGATTGCCAGCGCGCTGCCGGTGAATGCCGCCGAAGACGTGTCGCCACGCGCACGCGCGCTGCATGAACGCATCCTCACGCTCGACAGTCATCTCGATACACCGGCGCAGCTGGACGATCCGGCCTGGGACATCCTGCAGCGGCACGCGCCCGGCCATGGCGACAACCAGGTGGATTACCCGCGCATGCTGGAAGGCGGACTCGATGGCGGCGCCTGGGCCATCTACACGCCACAACGTGGGCGCACCTTGGCCGACTACCAGGTCGCGCGCGACCACGGCCTGCAACGGCTGATCGAGATCAAGCAGCTCGTCGCCGGACATCCCGACAAGTTCGAACTCGCGGCCACGCCCGACGATGCGCGACGCATCGCGAAGACCGGCAAGCGCATCGTGTTCATCAGCATGGAGAACGCCTCGCCGCTGGTGCTCGATCCCTCGCTGCTGAAGTTCTATTACGACCAGGGCCTGCGGGTGCTGGGCCTGGTCCATACCTCTAATAATGAGTTCGCCGACTCGGCCACCGCGCCTGCGGAGTGGCATGGCATCAGCCCGAAGGGCCGCGAACTGGTGGCTGAAGCCAATCGATTGGGCATTCTCCTGGATCAGTCGCATGCATCTGACGATGTATTCGATCAGTTACTGGAACTATCAAGGGCGCCCATCGTACTGACGCATACCAGCTCGAAGGCCATCTACAACCACCCCCGCAACATCGACGACGAGCGCATCAAGCGCCTCGCCGCGAAGGGCGGTGTGATCCAGGTCAACTCGTACAGCACCTACCTGAAGGACACCGGCGCCACGCCGGAATACCAGCAGGCCGTGCGCGCGCTGAACCAGCGCTACCAGGATACGAAGGCCGGATCGCCCGAGGACAAGCAGCTGCATGCCGAACTCGCCGCGCTCGATGCGAAGTACCACATCCAGCCCGCCACCATCGAGGACTACTTCAAGCACCTGCTGCACATCATCCAGGTAGCCGGCCCCGACCATGTGGGCTTCGGTGCGGACTGGGACGGCGGCGGCGGCGTCATCGGCCTCGAGGACGTCAGCAAGCTGCCGAAGATCACCGGGCGCCTGCTGCAGGAAGGCTATACCGACGAGCAGATCGCCAACATGTGGGGCGGCAACCTGCTGCGCGTGATCGGCGAGGCACAGCGCATCGGCAGGGAATTGTCCGCCGCCAGGTGAGCGCAGGCATGGCGGTCATGCCGGTTGGCAATCACGCCATGCTGTTCCTTCATTTATTGCAACGTGATCGGGTCGTGACACTGCTTGGTTCCAACAACAGCCAAGAGGTGGGCCATGTCCCATGTTTCATCGCCCAACCGCCAGGTTCGCCTGGCCGTCGCAATCGCCCTTCTCGCCAGCAGCACAGCACCGCTGGTGCAGGCGGCTGAAGAGGAGGAAATCCTCGACCAGGTAGTCGTCACCGGTACGCGCGTGACCACGCGCAGCCGACTCGACACGCTCTCGCCGGTCGACGTGCTCAGCGCCACTTCGCTGCAGGCACAGGGCTCCACCGAACTCGCCGAGGCATTGGGACGCCTGGCGCCCTCACTCGACTTCCCGCGTCCTGCGCTGACGGATGGCACGGACACCGTGCGTCCCGTGACACTGCGCGGCCTGTCGCCGGACCAGACGCTGGTGCTGGTGAATTCCAAGCGCGCGCATACCTCGGCACTGGTCAACGTCAATGGCACGGTGGGTCGCGGCTCTTCGGCGACGGACCTGAACACGCTGCCGCTGGCGGCCATCGATCGCATCGAAGTGCTGCGCGACGGCGCATCGGCCGAATACGGCTCGGATGCCATCGCCGGCGTGGTGAACATCCGCCTGCGCCAGGCACGTGAAGGCGGTGGCGCCAGTGTTTCCTACGGCGAGTACGACACGAAGGTCGATGCGCTGCTCGAATCACGCACCGAGCATGACGGCAAGACCACTTCTGTCTCCGGATGGACCGGCCTGCCGCTCGGCGCCGATGGTTTCCTCACTTTGTCGGGCGAATACCGCGATCGCGACGCCACCAGCCGCGGCGACCTGGACAACCGCGCCAGCGTCACGCCGGTGCGCATCACCTCGCGCTTTGGCGATCCGAAGAGCCAGGACCTCACCTTCTATGCCAATGCGGGATTGCCGCTGGCATCGGGCTGGGAGCTGTACGGCTGGGCCGGTTACCAGGATCGCGATTCGGAATCCGCGGCCAGCTTCCGTGCACCGAACAATGCGAGCAATGTGCTGGCCATCTATCCGAACGGCTTCCTGCCCATCATCAATCCGAAGGTGAAGGATCTTTCCAGCGCCGTCGGCACGCGCGGCCGGCTTGCCGGCTGGGATACCGACCTCAGCCTCACCTATGGCCGCAATCGCGTCGACTACAGCGTGAAGGACAGCATCAACGCCTCGTATGGCATCGACTCGCCGACCTCCTTCGATGCTGGCGCGCTGGTGTACGACCAGTTCGTGCTGAACCTGGGCTTCACGCGCGGCGTGGACCTTGGCCTCGTGAAGCCAGTGAACTTCGCCTGGGGCGCGGAAGCACGACGCGAGAACTACCAGGTGATCGCGGGCGAACTCGCCTCCTATGACACCGGCCATGGCCACACCGGCGCCGGTGCGAGTGCGCAGCCGGGTTCGCAGGGCTTCCAGGGCCAGAACCCCATCGACGCCATCGACAAGGATCGCTCGGCGTTCAGCGTGTATGGCGAAGCCGAGGCCAACTTCACCGAACAGCTGCTGGCATCGCTCGCGGTACGCGGCGAGCACTACTCGGACTTCGGTTCCACCGCCACGGGCAAGATCTCGCTGCGTTACGACTTCGTGCCCGCTTTCGCACTGCGCGGCACGGTGTCGCGCGGCTTCCGCGCACCGAGCCTGCAGCAGCAGTACTACACCAACACGCAACTCAACATCCTCACGGTGGGTGCGGATCCGGTGCTGGTGCGTACGTTGCCGCCAAGTTCCGCAACGGCGCAGGCGCTTGGCGCCACCGACCTCGATCCGGAGAAGAGCTGGAACTATTCGGTGGGCGCGGTGGTACGCGCTGGCGGCTTCGAGGCGACGGTGGATGCGTATCGCATCGACATCAGCCATCGCATCCTGCTGACGGAGAACCTGAGCAACACCAACACCACCCCGAGTGCGAGCCCGGTGCTGAATCCGCTGGGGATCAACGCCGCGCGCTTCTTCACCAATGGCGCCGACACGACCACCAAGGGCATCGACCTGGTGCTGAACCGTTCGCTGGTGACGGAGTCGATCGGCAAGTTCGACTTCAGCGCGGCGGCGAACTTCAACCACACCGACCTCAGCGACGTGGCGGCAGGAACGGCGACCTACGCGGTGACCGGCGGCATCCTCGGCCGTCAGAACCGGCTGCGCATCGAGCAGGGCACGCCGAAGAACAAGTATGTGTTCGGCGTCGACTGGAACCGCGCCTTCGGCGAATACCAGCTGGGCACCGATGTGCATGTCACGCACTACGGCGAAACGGTCGCGCCGGGCTCGGTCGCCGCGAACGACGTGGTACTGGATCCGACCTGGATAACGAGCCTTGCGCTGAACCTCAAGGTGCATGCGGTGACGGCCACCATCGGCGCGGACAACCTGTTCAACCAGTATCCGACCAAGCCGACGCTGGCGCAGCTCTACCCGGGTGGGGTGGGCAGCGGCACTGGTGTCTTCTCGAGCTTCTCGCCGTTTGGATTCAACGGCCGCTTCCTGTACGCGAAGCTCGGCTTGAACTGGTAACAGCGCTGCCGCAAAGAAAAACGCCCGGTGCCTTGCGAGCACCGGGCGTCGATCCGACGGAGGATTTGCCTGCCGTCCGTCAGAACCTGTAAGTCACCTTGCCGTAGTAGAAGCCGCCGCTGAAACCGTACGGCGAGATCGACGGATACTGGCTCACCGTGCCATTGCTGTACGCCGAGCGGTAGTACGCCAGCAGGCTGCCGTTGATCTTCGTCGGATACTTGTTGAACACGTTCTGCGCACCCAGCGTGAAGTTCAGGTGTTCGGTGGCCTGGTAGCCGAGGTCAAGGTTCGTGATCGGCTGGGCGCCGAGCTTCGTGATGTAGTCCTGCACCGGGCTGCCGGTGCGCGTCAGTACCTGCGAACTGCCGTATAGCACCTCGCGCAGGTTCACGCTGATGTCGCCGAACTTCGCCAGTGCACCGAGGTTCAGCACGAAATCGGGCGTGGCATCTTCCAGATCGGCTTCCTTCGAGGAATCGAACAGCGCGGAGTTGCGCGGCGGTGAGTAGAACACCTGCGGCAACGGCGCGAAGCTCGTCACCTTGTTCTTCACCCTGGTGCCGCTGAAGGTCCAGTCCACGCTGCCGAAGTCGAAGGCACTGCGATAGCTCAGCACGAGGTCGACACCGCTGGTCGTGGTATCGATGCCGTTGGCGAACAGGTTGAAGCCCACCGATCCGTTCGGATCCAGCAGTGCGTTGGGATCGACCACGCCATAGGCCTGCGCGATGTCGAGCGCGGCCTGCGATACGAGGCCGGCGCCCGCGACGCCGTTCTGTCCAAGCCCGCCGGAGAGATACCAGCCGTAGATGCTGGAGGACCCGGCGATGCGATTCTTCAGCTTGATCTGGAAGCCATCGAGCGTGGCGAGGAAGCCATTCGCCTTGAAGACGAGGCCGGCGCTGATGCTCTTCGATTTCTCCGGCTCGAGGCCATGGCCGAGGATGGCGATGGCGCCGGGTGAATTCGGCGGCAGCTGCAGGAAGGTGGAAGTGGGCGATACGTTGCCGGCGCTGTAGAACTCCTCCGCCAGGGTCGGTGCGCGAAAGCCCGTGCTGTAGGTGCCGCGCACCGCGAAGGCATCGGTGATGTCGTAGCGCGTGGTGAACTTGCCGATGGTGGTGGTGCCGAAATCGCTGTAGTCCTCGTGGCGACCGGCCACGTCGATGGTCCACGGCTCCAGCGGCTTCACGATGACGTTGGCATAGATGGCCTTGTTGTCGCGCGAGTGGTGTCCCGCGGCCCAGGGCTGGTAACCGGGGAAGGACTGCGCACCGGGCGAGCCGTAGTACGACGAAGGTTCGCCGGCAACGATCTCATAGGTGTCCTTCCGGTACTCGAGGCCGAAGGCCACTGTCACCGGTATCGCGGTCTCGAGATCCCTGCTGATGTCGAGGCCGGTGGTCCACTGCGAAGCCTCGAGCACGCCATCGCGGAAATCCTGCTGGAACACCAGCGGAAGCGCCGCGCCGGCCGCATAGGCCCTGGTAACCTGCGCCTGGTACAGCGAGCTGTTGATGGAATCGAGCGTATAGACGTTCACCTCGTCCTTGCCGTAGATGGTGGAGAGATCCCACTTCCATCCTGCGGCTTCGCCTGCGAGGCCGAGTGTCCCGGAGTAGTCGCGCTCATCGCTCGATTCCTTCGGGTTGAAGCCATACGGATACGGATAGACGCGCTGCGTGCCATAGAGCACGGAGATCTGTCCGGGCAGGCGCACGTTCTCGAGCGAGGTCGCGCTCTTGTGTCCCCATGTGAACAATGAATACAGGTCCGTGCCGTCACCGAATTTGTAACCGGCGCTCAATGCCGCGAGCTGCGCGGAATTCGCGGCCTCGCCGAAGATGTGGTTGATGTATGGATAGTCCTGGATGTATGGCGTGTTGGATGACACCGCGGGCGGATTCACCGATGCGCTGGGATTGAACACGCGATAGTCGGGACCGCCTCGATCAGTGGCGTCCTTGCTGCGCGCTTCCACCGACAGGTTCAGGTACGCGCCCGCCGCAGGCTCGAAACCGATGTTGCCGCTGGCGCCCAGCGACTGGCCACCCTGGTCGTAGTACGCGCCGGAGCGCACGCTGAGATTGCCGCCGGTCGCATCCTTCTTCGTGATGATGTTGATGACGCCGGCGATGGCATCGGTGCCATAGGTGGCGGCGGCGCCGTCGGTGAGCACTTCGACATGATCGATGGCGCCGACGGGAATGAAGTTCAGGTCCACGCCCGCGCCGCCCTGGAATGCACCGGTAGCGACCGCGAGGTTCGCCGTGGTGTGGCGGCGCTTGCCATCGATGAGCACCAGCGCGTGGTTGGGGGAAAGGCCTCGCAGCTTCGCCTGCAGCGTCTGGTTCGACATGTCACCGCCGAAGCTCTGCGCCTGGAACGACGGCACGATCTGCGCCAGCGTGCCGATCAGGTCGGCTTTGCCGGAAGTCGCGAGTGCTTCCCCGCTCACCACCTGTATCGGTGTCGCGCTTTCCGACAACGCGACGCCAGTGGCGCGCGTACCGGTGACGATCACTTCCTCGAGCGTCGTGTCCCTGGGCTCCGGTGCCTTGTCTGGCTCCGCGGTGCGCGCGGATGCGGCGATCGCCAACGCCACTGCAGCCGCGACCATGGATGCCACACCATGCTTGCCTGTACTGAAGGTCATGAGATCTCCCTGGAGTGTTTCTTGAATGTGCCGAGGGAAATCAGCGTATGGCCGCGCGTGTCGTGCCAGAAATTGCGAATCGCCATGAACATGCGTCGCGCGGCTCTGAACCAGCGTGGCGCAGGATCGTCGCCGCATGCACCAGATGCGTGCGGCGACGATCTCTGTCTACAACTTTGCGGACAGCGTGAACTGCACGGTGCGCGGGGGACCGGGACGGAAAGTCGCCGGCGTGTTCGTGGTGGTGTTCAACGTGCCGGGATAGTCGCGGTCGAGGATGTTGTCGACGTTGAGTCGCAGCTTCACTTCCTGCAGCACGCCGAAGTGCCAGCCGTCGCCGATTTCCACGTAACCATTGAACAGCGCATAGCCGCCCACCTGTTCGCTGTTGGTGAAGTTGGTATAGCGCTGGCTGATGTATCGCGCGGAGAGATTCACCAGCGCGCTCGGCAGCACTTCCCATGTGGCGCCGCCCTGGAAAATGAAGTGCGGGAAGTCCGGCAGGTCGTTGCCCTTGATGGCGAGCGTCGAATAGCTGTCCTGGAAGCGCGACTGGTTCAACGAGGCGTTGCCGTTGAAATAGACGTGACCGCCCAGCAGCAGCGGCTTCCACTGGCCGCTGAGTTCGAGGCCATGCGCGTGCACGGCGCCGACGTTCTGGTAGTAAGTCTCCGTGGTCGAGGATCCGGGCACCGGCGCGGAGAACGACTGCAGGCGGTTCTGGAAGGTGGAGTAGTACGCCACCAATGCCGCGTTGAACGTGGCGCGGTTGGAACGCACGCCCAGTTCCCAGTTGCTGGCACGCTCGGCATCGGGGCCGGGCGCCGCGGGGCTGGCCAGCGAGAAGATGTCGTCGGCGCCCTGTGGCAACGCCAGGTTCTGCGACCACGAGGTGAACAGCTGGTCGCGTGCGGTGAGGTTGAACACCGCACCCAGCTGCGGCAGGAAGCCATCCTTCCAGTTGTCCGTGATGGTGGGACGACGCTGGCTGATGTAGTCCGCCGGATTGCGATAGCCGCGGATGCGATAGTCGATGTCGAGCGCCTTCGCACCGAGTTCGAGCTTGAGGCGATCATCGAAGAACTTCAGCACGTCCTTCAGCGAGAACTGCGTTGAATCACGCCGCGACCAGAAATCCTTCTGCAGATGCACGGGCTGGTTCAGCAACGGATCGCCATCGGGACTGCCGCCGACCTCGTTGTAGCGCGCCTGCGTGCGATGGTAGTTGTCGCGCTCGGCCCAGGCGGTCAGCGTGATGGTCTGGATCCCGGCATTCCAGCTCAGTGATCCGGTCGCGCCACGGCGCGTGCCGCCGACGGTCGAAAGACCGTACTGCAGGCCCAGTGGTGCATTGAGGCCCGGGACGATGTTGCGCTCGGCGTTGTAACTCGCGAGCGAGGTGGCATAGGCCTCGGGCGAAACGCCGTAGCCATCCTTGTCTTCGTAGTAGACCGTGGTCGTGAGCTTCCAGTGGTCCGCGAACGGCGTATCGAAGGTCAGGCCATACAGCGTGTCATTGCGGCTGTTGATGGCCTGCTTGTAGAACTGGTTGTACAGGCTGTTCGAGTACTGCACGCCCGCGGTGGTCTGCGGCAGCACCGGCACCGTGCCGAGATACGCGAAGTCGCGTCCCGAACGACTGAAGGGGTCGGCCACCGTGCCCCAGTACTGCGCCAGCGTGATGCTGGGCGAGTCGTAGTCGAAGTACTTGTTGTGCGTGGCCTGCAAGGTCAGCGCGGCTTCGCCGAAGCCGTAGCGCAACTTGCCTTCGTAGTGATCGCGGTCGTAGTAGCCCGGACCACGCCACACGTCGCCGTGCACGAACGAACCACTCAGGTATCCGGAAAATCCGGCGTGATCGCCCGCATCCAGTCGCACGAAGGTTCGATGCAACGAGTCGGTACCGAAGGTCTGGCTCGCAGCGATGCCGGCCTCGCGGTCGGGATCGATGGTGCGATAGCTGACGATGGGGCCGAGCGATGAATAGCTCGGCAATGCGACATCGCCCGCACCGGATGAAGCCGTCACGCGCAGCAGGTTCTCGTTGTCCACGTAGCGGTAGATCGGGCTGCCGCCGAACTGGTCGCTGCGGCCCATGGGGATGCCATCGAGCACGAAGCCGATCTGGCGGAAGGTGAAGGCGCGCACCGAGACCGAGTTGCCGAACTCGTACATGCCGAGCGCGTCATTGGCCTGCACGTTGAAGCCCGGCAGCGATTCCAGCACCTTGAGGCCGGTGATGCCGGCGGGCGCGGACAACAGCGCATCGCGCGTGATCGAGACGGTGGCCGTCTCCTGGTCCGTGCCGATGGCCGTGGCGGCATCGGAGAGGCGACGGCCCGTGACCGTCACTTCGTCGAGCCGTTCGTCTTCCTGCGTGGCAGCCGCGGCAGACAGCGTGATGATTCCACCCAGCGTCGCGGCCAGCGCCGCACGCGTCATTTCCCTGCGCAACATGATTCTCCCGGGGTCGTGATGTTCTTGTGCAGGACTGGCGCGTTGCCATTTCACGCGCTGGCGAGACCGTCCTGATGAAGTGAGCTGGATACTGTGGCGTGCGCGCCGCGCGCGGAAATGACCACTGGCGATGTCATTGCGACGCCAGTGCATGTAATGCGGCACGAAGTGCTGCAGCTCATTGCCAACCGGAATTAGAACAGTTGCAGCAGGCTCGCTAGTCTCACAGGCATGAAGAACCGGAACATCCTTGCAGCCGCGGGCCTGCTTTCAGTGCTCGCTTCCCCGCTCTACGCACAACAGCCGCCCAGTGACGCCGTGGCATGGAAGAGCAGCGCAATCGCCGTGAAGAGTGCCGATGGTGGCAAGCTGTATCGATTGCAGTTCGATGGCCACATCACGCCCGGCTACATCATCTATGGATCGGACTTCGAGGCCGGCCTTGGCCCGAACCCGACGCGGCTGCGCCTGGATGCGAAGGAAGGCATCACGACGCACGACAAGCTGCAGTCGACCGGCACGAAGGCGGGCAAGGATGCGGCATTCAACTCCGCGTACACCTATTTCGAAGGCGCGGCGAACCTGTCGCAGGTGGTGGCGGTAGCGGATGGCGTGAAGAGCGTGGCCGGCACGCTGCGCGGACAGGCCTGCCATGAGAGCGACGGCACCTGCACGCTGTTCAGCGTGCACTTCGAGGTGCCGTTGCCGCCGGCGCAATAGAGCACCGAACGTCTAGCGTTCGGGCAGCTCCACTTCCCCGAACAGCGCATCGGTATCGGCCTGGCTGGCGGCCGAGCGCGCGCGATCCACCAGGCGTCGCGTGAGGTGTGGAGCCAGCAGGCCCACGAAGTCGTACACGTACTTGCGCAGCAGCGCCGAACGATCGAACCCCACCCAGCTGGTGTGCGTCGGGAACAGGTGCCCGGCTTCGATCACCACGAGGTCCGCATCCTCCACCGGATCGATCGCCATGTTGGCGATGATGCCGACGCCGATGCCCAGCCGCACATAAGTCTTGATCACGTCGGCATCGCGCGCCGCCAGCGCGATGTTCGGATGCAGGTTGTGCGCGAGGAAGGCATCCGTCAGCGAGGAAGGGCCCGTGAAGCTGAACGCATACGTGACGATGGGATGTTCACCGAGCTGCTCGAGGGTCAGGTGGTCCACGCCCGCCAGCGGATGGCCGCGCGGCACGATCACCTGGCGATGCCAGCGATAGCAGGGCAGAAGCGCGAACTTCTCGAAGCCATTGGAGGAGCCGGTGGCGATGGCGAGGTCGATGCGACCGGTACGCGCCATCTCGGCAATCTGCTCGGAGGTTCCCTGCAACAGGTTGAGCTGCACCTTCGGATAGCGCTCGCGGAAAATCTTGATCACCGGCGGCAGCACGTAGCGCGCCTGGGTGTGCGTGGTGCCGATCGACAGCGTGCCGGAGCTGTCATCCTTGAAGTCGGTGGAGATGCCCTTGATGTTGTGCACTTCGCGCAGCACGCGCACGGCGCACTCGATGACGCGCTCGCCCGGCGGGGTCACCTTCGACAGCGCACGGCCATGGCGCACGAAGATCTTGAAGCCCAGTTCGTCCTCCAGCTGGCGCAATTGCTTGCTCACGGCCGGCTGGGTGGTATAGAGCTTGGCCGCGGCGGTGGTGATGTTCAGTTCGCTCTGCGCGACGGTGGCGAGGAATCTCAGTTGCTGCAATTTCATTTGCGGCAGCCTCACATGCCGGATCCTGCATGGACAACGACTACGCGGACATGTCGTTAGAACTAAATGATAGGATCGCGGCCCCATGCGCTACCGCCACAGCTTCCACGCGGGAAATTTCGCGGACGTGCATAAGCACATCGCGCTGCTGCAGCTGATCGAAACGCTGCAGAAGAAGGCCAAGGGCTTCCTGTTCCTGGACACGCATGCGGGCGAAGGACTGTACGACCTCACCGAACCGGACTCGCGCCAGAGCGGCGAGAGCAATGCCGGGATCCGGCGGCTGGAGGGCAAGCTGGGTGGCGCGCCCGATGCGCATCCAGCCATCCGCCACTACATGGACGCGGTGGAACGCATCCGCCAGGCACATGGCAATTCACGGCAGCTGTATCCGGGTTCGCCGCTGCTCGCGGCCACGCGCCTGCGCGAGGCCGACCAGGCCATCTGCGTGGAAACCCAGCCGCAGGCCGCGCGCGCCCTGCAACGTGCCTTCGAACGCAGCGCCACGCTGCTCGCCATGCAGGCACGCGTGGTTGCCGGCGATGGCTACCACGAGGTGAAGAGTCATCTGCCGCCGGCCCTGCGTCGCGGGCTCGCGCTCATCGATCCACCTTATGAATCCGCGGATGAGGAACAGCAGATCGCTGCCGTACTGGCCGCGGGCCTCGAACGCTTTGAAACCGGCGTGTTCGCGGTGTGGTATCCGATCAAGAAGCAGCATGACACCGATCTGTGGCTGGCGCGGATCACGCGCGGCATCGAGCGCCCCACGATGGTGGCGGAACTGTGCGTCTCCGCGCCCGATCATGCGGCCGGGCTCAACGGTTCGGGCATGCTGGTGGTGAATCCTCCATGGCAGTTCGATACCGACGCCGCGGCATGGCAGGCAGAGCTGCATCAGCTGCTCGGTGGCAATTCAGGCAGTACGACAAGATGGCTGGTGCATGAGCAATAAGGATCGTTACGCCGTCATCGGCCACCCCGTCGCGCACAGCCGCTCGCCGTTCATCCACACCCGCTTCGCCGAACAGACGCGACAGGAAATGGAATACGGCACCATCGATGCGGCACCCGCCGAATTCGAGGCAACGGTGCGGGGCTTTTTCTCCGGCGGCGGCAAGGGACTCAATGTCACGGTTCCCCACAAGGAAGCCGCGTTCGGGCTTGCCGCCGAACTCACGCCACGCGCGCAGCGCGCGCGCGCGGTCAACACGCTGGCCATCTCGAGGAGCGGCGCACTGCTGGGCGACAACACCGATGGCGCGGGCCTCGCCCGCGACCTGCTGAACAACCAGCATGTGGTGATCGCGGGTCGCCGCGTGTTGCTGCTCGGTGCCGGTGGCGCGGCGCGTGGCGTACTGGCGCCGCTGCTCGGGCTCAGGCCCAGCGAACTCACCATCGTCAATCGCGATGTCGCGCGCGCGCGTGAACTGGCTGAATTGTTCAGCGACATGGGCGCCTTGCGCGCCATCGGTTACGCGGAGCTCGGCAACCAGCCCTGCGACATCGTGATCAACGCGACTGCGGCCAGCCTCCAGGGTGAATTGCCGCCGCTGCCCGCAGGCATCGTCGGTGCGCAGAGCATCTGCTATGACATGGCTTACGCACGCGACGACACACCCTTCGTGCGCTGGGCGCTGGAGCGCGGCGTGGCGCGCGCATTGATGGGCCTGGGCATGCTGGTGGAACAGGCGGCGGAATCCTTCCACCTGTGGCGCGGCCTGCGACCGGATACCGCCTCGGTGCTCAGCGCGCTGACCGCGGAGTTGCGCGGCTAGAGGCGCGCTGTCCTGCCGAAAACCTTGATCACGATCAGGTCGGCCAGCAATGAAATGCCCGACCACAGCGCCATGAAGAGGAGCCAGCACAGCACGCCGAACGCACCAGCCACCATCAGGCTCGCCGGATCGAGGTTGAACGAAGGCAGGTAGTTCTGCCACGTCGCCGTGCCGATCTGGCCGTCGAAGTGCCGCGCGAGATAACCCATCTGGTGCCAGACCGAACCGGTGAGGCCTTCCATCATGGCCTGCAGGCGCGCCAGCGAATCGATCATACCCTGCACGGCCTGCCCTTCTGCATGGAAGCTCTGATCGGGACTCGCAAGGTGATGCGCCACCAGTGCGTGCAGGTCACCGCCGTGGAAGCGGCGTGCGATCTCCTCGAAGGGCGCGAGATCGATCTTCACCTGGTCGAGCCGGCCACCGACACGCTGCTGGTACTGCGTGATGTAGCCTGGCACGCAGCCGCCCACGAGCACGCCGCCGATGAGTACCAGCCGGTCGAGCACGCCGCGGACCATGCCCATGGCGCTGCTCCGGCGCGGCTTAGAGGAAGTACTTCGAGAAACCCAGCGTCAGAAGCTTCGGCTTGGCGCTCTCGACCTTGAACTGTTCGTATTCGGCGCGGATCGCATAGGAACCGAACTTGAGCTGCAGGCCACCGCCGTAGCTGAACTTGGTGTCGTTGTCGCTCAGGTCCGCCGAGGGCACCTTGGTGTCGATGCGCGCGAGACCGGCCTTGAGGTACACATCGAGGATGGGCAGCGGCAGCGGCAGGTAGTACAGGCCGTAACCCGCGAACGCCTTGTACTTGAACTCCGCGCCACCGCCACTGGGCTTGCCCAGGTCGATGTAGTTCAACTCCGCACCGAACGACAGTGCGCGCGCACCGGCGTACAGCTTCCACGCGGTATCTTTCTTGTCGAAGTCGCTCACGCCGAGATCATCGGCGCTGATGTCGGCATTGCTCTGGCCGATGCCGGCGCCCACGTAGAAGTCGACGCCGGGTACGCCCGCCTGCGCAGGGACCGCGCACAGCGCCAACGCAGTGGCTGCGCCGAGTGCCGTCATGGCATGGCGAAGCGCGAATCGTGCCGATTGGTTGGACATATGCGTGGCTCCTTCCTGGTGTTGCTGGATGCGCACCATGGAGGGCGCTGCTGCCGATACTGTAGCAGCGGGGGTATGGGTCCAAACTGTCGCCACTTTCACAGTTCCTGACAGACAAGGCCTACAAAAGGACAATAGGCACACGTGTGCTGCCCGCGACATGAGGCACGCGTCAAATGAAAAAGGCCCGCAAAAGCGGGCCTTTTTCGCCGGTCGGGTTACCGCTTATCAGTGACCGGGAGGCGGGCCACCAGCGCCGCCACCAGGACCACCGCCCGGACCACGACGCTGCTGCGCGGCTTCGAAGAGCTTGCGCTGGTCGTCGTTCAACACCTTGCCCACCGCAGTGGTCAGAGTGGTGCGCGAAGCCTGGCGGGCTGCCGTGGCATCCGCGCTCGGCGGCGTGCCCGGCGTCATCGGATACTTTTCCTGCAGCTTCTTCTGGTCTTCCAGGTACGCATCGACGAGCTTGTCGATCTTGCCCTGCTGGTCAGCGGTGAGCTTCAGCGCGGGATCGGTCAAGCCGAAGCGCTGTTCGATGCCCGGACGATCCTGTGCGCCCATGCGCATGCCGCCACCACCCGGGGGACCACCCGCAGGAGCCTGGGCCGACGCGCCCATGGAAATCATCGCCATCGCACTGGCGGCGGTGACCACCAGCATTCCTTTCAACTTCTTGCTGACCATATGCCCCCCGGGGCGGTTAATGACTGCGGGCATCATAGACCTGTATGAAAGAACGCCGAGGCACAAAGATCTGCGACAAGCGAAGAGTTAAGAGATCTTCACCGGGGTGCTGCTGTGCCTGCGCGGGCAGGGAAGTCGTCGATGGCATGGCGCGCGAGATCCGGGAAATCGCAGAACAAACCATCGATGCCCGCAGCGAGGTGTGCGTGGATCTCCGCTGCGAGATCGCCATGCATGGTGGGTTCGGTACCGCGTTGCAGAGCCTTGGGCAGGAAGTAGTTCTCGGCGCGGAAAGTCCATGCATGCACTGCGAGTTTCGCGGCGTGGGCCGCAGGCACGAGTGGTGTCGGGCGCAGCACGCCATCAGTGCCTTCGGTGATGATCATCTTCTTTTCAACACCGATGGCGTTGGCGTATTCGGCGATGTGGCGCAATCCATCCGCGCCTGCCATCGCGTTGTATGCAGTGCCTGCATCTGAAAGATCCCACGGACCACCATCGGCCGACATCAATTGCACCAGCGGATACGTGCATTGCCGGCGCAGCTCGCGCAGGTTGCCTGTTTCGAAGCACTGGATGAATACCGGTGCGCTGCCGAGCCCGCCCTTCAGTGCCGCAAGCAGCGGCGGCTCGAGGGCCAGTCCGATCGCCCTGAAATGCGAGGGATGCTTCGTTTCCGGATAAACGCCAACCGGCGCGAGACCCGCCGTGCCGCGCAC
The DNA here is from genome assembly GCA_037200665.1 of Pseudomonadota bacterium. Classification (GTDB taxonomy): domain Bacteria; phylum Pseudomonadota; class Gammaproteobacteria; order Steroidobacterales; family Steroidobacteraceae; genus ZC4RG30. The sequence goes on from JBBCGD010000007.1 coordinate 171,712, forward strand.
GGTGTTGACGTAGGAAAGGTAGGCGAGGATCTCCGCGAAGGTCGGGATCTCGAGGCGTCCGTCATGTTGCTGGTTCTTCGGACGCAGCTGCGGGATACGTTCGCGCGCGCGCAGCGTCTTCAGCTCGGCGAGCGTGAAGTCTTCGGTGAACCAGCCGGTGAGTTCCTCGCCATCGATACGCTGCGTGCGGCGGCGTTCGCTGAACTCGGGGCGCGTGGCCACGTCCGTGGTGCCGCCGATCTCGTTCTCATGCCGCGCCACCAGCACGCCATCTTTCGTCGCGACCAGATCAGGCTCGATGAAATCCGCGCCCTGCAGGATGGCCAGCGAATACGCCGGCAGCGTGTGCTCGGGCATGTAGCCGCTGGCACCGCGGTGGGCGATCAGCAGTGCGGATTTCGCGGCAGCCATCAGCGCATCGTCACCAGTTCTTCGGCGGCGGTGGGATGGATGGCGACGGTGTCGTCGAAATCGCGCTTGGTCGCGCCCATGCGCACCGCGACGGCAAAGCCCTGCAGCATTTCATCCACGCCGCGACCCGCCAGGTGCACACCGACGACGCGCTGTTCGGGACCCACCGTGACCAGCTTCATGTAGGTCTTGTGGCGCGCCTGGGTGAGCGCGTGGTACATCGGCACGAAGGTCGAGGTGTAGCAATTCACCGCGTCGCCAAAGCGCGCACGCGCATCGGGTTCGGTCATCCCCACCGTGCCCAGCGGCGGATGCCCGAAGACCACGGTCGCGATGTTCTCGTAGGAAAGCTTGCGCCCCGCTTGTCCGCCCCAGATGCGATCCGCCAGTCGCCGGCCCGCCGCGATGGCAACCGGTGTGAGCGCCGCCCTGCCCGCCACATCGCCGATGGCGAAGACATCGGGCAGGCTGGTTTCCTGGAAATCATCCACGGCGATGTAGCCCTGCGCATCGTGGCGCAGGCTCAGCGCGGGATCGACGAAGGAAGTGATCGGGTCACGGCCAATGGCCCAGATCAGCGCATCCTGGCCGGCGAGCGTGGTGCCATTGTCCAGCTTCGCCTCGATGCGGCCATCGGCTGAACGCGCGAGGGCAACCGGCGTGGTCTGCGGCAGCAGCTTTACTCCGGCGGAGACCAGGCCTTCCTGTGCCGCGTTGACCAGCATGGGATCGAAATCACGCAGCAGCGTCGAACCACGCCACAGCAGCGTTACTTCGCTGCCCAGCGCTGCGAACACGCCGGCGAGTTCCACGGCGATGTAACCCGCACCCACCAGCGTCACGCGTTGCGGCCGCTGCGCCAGTTTGAAGAAACCGTCGGAATCGAGACCGAGCTCGGCACCCGGAATGGCTGGGCGACGCGGTCGCCCGCCGGTGGCCAGCACTACGCGCTGCGCGCTGATGCGCCGGCCATCGACTTCAACCGTGCGTGCATCGACCAGCTTCGCCCAGCCACGCAGCACCTCGACCTTCGACTTGGCCAGGTTGCTTTCATATATGCCGTTGAGGCGCACGATGTAGGCGTCACGCCTGGTCTTGAGGCCGGCCCAGTCATGGCCGCTGACCGTGACGTCGAAGCCGTAGCCCTGCGCATCCTGCAGTGCACCCGCGAGGTCGGCGGCATTCCACATCAGCTTTTTGGGTACGCAGCCGACGTTGACGCAGGTTCCGCCGAGGCGGCCCGCTTCGACGAGCACTACGCGCGCGCCGTATTCCGCCGCACGGCGTGCCGTGGCAATGCCGCCACTACCGCCACCCACCACGACCAAGTCGACAATCTCACTCATAGGAGCATGTTACCCCGGAGCTGCATACAGACGTGGATCGCTGCATCCCGCTCTCATTACTATGGGCGCAAATGAATAATCAGAACCCCTTGTTGAACGGTGGCCCCCTCCCGGCGTTCGACCGCATCCGCCCCGAAGACGTCGAAGCCGGCATCCGGGCGATCCTCGAAGAAAACCGCACCCGCATCCAGGAGTTGGCCGCAACCACTGCACCGAGCTTCCGCACGCTGGTTGAGCCACTCGAGGAATTGCAGCATCGCCTGTCGCGCGCATGGTCGCCGGTAGGCCATCTCAATGGCGTGATGAACAACGAAGCGCTGCGCGAGCGCTACAACGCCTGCCTGCCACTGCTTTCCGAATACGGCACGGATCTCAGCCAGAACGAACACCTGTTCCGCGCATACAGCACGGTGCGCGAGCAGGAAGCCGCGAGCCTCGACGCCGAGCAGCTCGCGGTGGTCGATCATGCGTTGATCGATTTCCGCCTCGCCGGCGTCGCGCTTGATGGCGCGAAGAAAGATCGCTTCAAGGCCGTGATGCTGGAGCTGTCGAGTCTCGCCGCGAAGTTCGAAGAGAACGTGCTCGACTCCACCAGCGCGTACAGCCACCAGGTCACCGACGTCGCGGAACTGGCCGGGCTCAACGCGATGATCGTCGCGCGCGCGAAAGAGCGCGCCGTCGCGGCGGAGAAGACCGGTTGGCTGCTCGGCCTCGACCAGCCCACCTATGTGGCAGTGGTCACCGACGCGCACTCGCAGGCGCTGCGCCAGGCTTTCTATCGCGCCTGGACCACGCGCGCCGCCACCACCGGGCCGAGTCCGGTGAAATTCGACAACACCAAGGTGATGGAAGACCTGCTACGCCTGCGCCATGAAGCGGCGCAGCTGCTGGGTTATCCGAACTATGCGGCCTATGCGCTGGCACGACGCATGGCACGCAGCGTCGAGCAGGTGATCCAGTTCCTGCGCGACATGGCCGCCGCGGCCAGGCCTGCCGCACAGCGCGAGCTGGCGGAACTCGAGGTCTTTGCCGGACACAAGCTCGATGCCTGGGACATCACCTACTACTCCGAGCGCCTGCAGGAAGAACGCTACAGCGTGTCGCAGGAAGAACTGCGCCCGTACTTCGCGCTGCCGCGCGTGCTCGATGGCCTGTTCGCACTGATCAGCGAGCTGTTCCGCGTGAACTTCCGCCAGCGCGAGGACGTGCCGCTGTGGCATGCGGATGCGCGCTACTACGACATCCTCGACATCAGTGGCAACCTGATCGGCGGCTTCTATCTCGATCCCTACGCGCGCCCGAACAAGCGCAGCGGCGCGTGGATGGATGATTGCGTGGGCCGCAAGGAACTCTCCAGCAGCCACGCGCTGCCGGTGGCCTACCTCGTCTGCAATGCGCTACCCGGAGCGGAAGGCAAGCCCGCGCAGCTCACGCACGATGACGTGGTGACGCTGTTCCACGAGTTCGGGCATGGGCTGCATCACCTGCTGACGCGCGTGCGCTATCCGTCGATCTCCGGCATCAACGGCGTGGCCTGGGATGCGGTAGAGCTGCCCAGCCAGTTCATGGAGAACTACGCCTGGCAGCCCAAGGTCTTGCGCGACATCACGCGCCATGTCGACACCGGCACGCCGCTGCCCGACGAGAAGATCGCGCAGCTGCTGCGCACGCGCAGCTTCCAGGCTGGCCTCGCCACGCTGCGCCAGGTTGAGTTCGCGCTGTTCGATTTCCGCCTGCATGCGGAGTACGACCCGGCGCTGGGCGCGCGGCTTTACGAAATCCTCGCCGAGGTGCGCAGGGAAGTGGCGGTCATCCAGATCCCGGAGTGGAACCGCTACCCCAACAGCTTCGGCCACATCTTCGCCGGCGGCTATGCGGCGGGCTACTACAGCTACAAGTGGGCCGAAGTGCTGGCCGCCGATGCCTTCGCCGCGTTCGAGGAAGCGGGCATCTACGATCGCGCGACCGCGCAGCGCTTCGTCGATGCCATCCTGTCGCGCGGTGGCAGTCGCGATCCGCTCGATGCCTTCGTCGCGTTCCGCGGTCGTCCGCCCGACATCGGTCCACTGCTCCGCCAGCACGGCATCGCGCCTTGAGGGCCTGAGGCGCGATTCGCGACCAGCATTTCCCTTATGTCTGGTTACGGATCGTTACCGCAGGCGCAAACTGTGGCGGCTGTCGTTCTCCCGGGGATTGGGGGTGCATAGACTCCCGGCCAGATCCATGAGTCCGCTCCACATGTATAACGTTCGCCGCAGCGACTACGACGTCACCAACACGGTGAAAGTCAGTTCCGCTCAGGATGTGCGCGATGCCGTGCAGGTACTGCTGGCCGCGACATGGCCGGGCATCGACTTCATGCCCGTGGCACGCGCCTTCAACGATTTCGAAATGGCCTTCACCGGCCGCATGCCGGGCTACTTCGGCGTGGACACCGTGTACCACGACCAGCAGCACACGCTCGATGTGACGCTCGCGATGGGCCGGCTGCTGGCCGGCTACGAACGCGCGCATGCGGGCAAGCCCACGGCACTGGGTGCGGAACGCGCCCAGCTCGGCATCCTGCTCGCGCTGTTCCACGACATCGGCTACCTGCGCGAAAAGGGCGAGGACGCGCAGAACGGCGCCGAATTCACGCGCAACCATGTATCGCGCGGCGCGCGCTTCATGGAGTACTACCTCCCGACCATCGGCTTCGCGCACTGGGCCCGCATCGCCAGCGAGATCGTGCATTTCACTGGCTACGAGAAAACCTTCGACGAGATCGGCGCACGGGTGAGCGACGCGCGCGACATCCAGCTCGGCCACCTGCTGGGCACGGCCGACATGATCGCGCAGATGGCCGACCGCTGTTACCTGGAGAAATGCCGCGACCGGTTGTACCCGGAGTTCGTGCTTGGCGGCATGGCCATGACCACCTCGGCGCTGGGCGAGCGCGGCGTGCGCTATGCCTCGGGCCTGGACCTGCTGCGCCAGACGCCGCAGTTCATGGAAGAGACCATCAAGAAGCGCCTCGATGCGGCCTTCCACAGCGACTACCACCACCTGGAAGTGCTGTTCGAAGGACGCAATCCCTACATGGAAACCATCCAGCGCAGCCTCGGCTTCCTGCGCCAGGTCCTGCGCAGCGAGAGCTGGCGTATGTTGCGACGTACACCGCAGGTGTTCGCGCCGGGACCGGATCCGCTCACCATCGTGCGCGGCCTGATGTCGACCTACTTCAAGCGAGCCTGGTCGGAGAAGTAGCCGCCCCCGGCGGTGGATCGATGTTGCGCACGTAGCGCTCGACGATCGCCGGCAGCATCCGCTCGACCGCCGCGCGCGCCTCCACCTCGGCGGAATCCAGCGCCGCACGCAGGTCGTCCACCGAAAAATCCGCCAGCGCGACCTGGGCCACCGGCGCGTAGCTCAGGTGCCAGGGCTCCGGCTGTACGCCGCCCCGCCAGGTGGAATAAGGCCGAAAAAAGCCGTGTTGCGCGGCGTGCTGCGCGAGCCAGGAATCGAGCCCGGCGAACACGCCGCCGGCCGCATATTCCTCGGTGATGAACTGCGGCCGGTAGCCGGCCGGCACCGCATTGGCATCGATCACGTCCATGTCCGTGCCCCAGTGATGGCGACTGGCGCCGGGCAATGCCGACCAGTGCAGGATTGCGGTTACCCGCGCGTCGTCATCCAGCAGCCGGGCATCGAGCAAGGCGCCATCGGCACCACGCAGCTCGCGCTGGCCACGATGCTTGCCGTTCCAGATGGCGAGCTGGCGCTCGAAATCGCGGAACGTGGAGATGGGCACGAGGTCGATGCCCGCCCCCGCCGCGGTCGCACGCAGCCGCAGGAAGGGCTGCACCACCGCGTGATGCAGGCTGCAGGAAGGATCGGCCAGTTCGACAATATGTGAGCGGCTGCGGCCGGTGAGTTGCTGCGGGGAAAACTGGATCGCGTCTGCCATGCCCGATTTTAGGGTCATGCGGTGAGATACGTGTGGCCGCAGCCCCGGAGCGCGGGGTACCATTTCGGCGATGCGCAGCCTGAAGACCAAGTTTGCCCTCGCCGGTGCGGCATTCGCGGTCCTTTTGGTGGTGGCCTGCGTGTCGCTGGCGATCATCCTGCGCAAGCCTGGTGGTGGCGCGTTGCTGCCGGCCGCAGTGGCCAGCATCGGCATCGCGGCCATCGCCGGCGCCGCCTGGGTCGCGTTCGTGATGGGCCGGCGCATCACCCTCGCCCTCGAACAGCTGAACGACAGCACCAACCGCATCTCGCAGGGTGACTACACGCAGCCGGTGCGCGCGCTGCGCGACGATGAGCTCGGCGACCTGCAGCGTACCGTCGACCAGATGCGCCAGAGCCTGGCCGACACCACCATCACCAAGAACTACCTCGACAACGTGCTCAACAGCATGGCCGATGCGGTATTCGTGGCGCGCAGCGATGGCTCGATCAAGTTCACCAACCTTGCCGCGCAGCGCCTGACTGGCGCGGATGCGGAATCGTTGAATGACCGCTACGTGGCGACGCTGCTGTACGCGCCGGAGCTCAGCGACGAAGACAAGCTGAAGAAGGCCTGCGAAGTCGGCGAAGCCGTGCTGCGCACCGAATCCGGCCAGACCATCCCGGTTTCGTTCTCGGGTTCGGAGATCGAGACCGCTGACGAGCAGTTCTCCGGCCGCATCTACGCGGTGCGCGACATCACCGACCGCAAGCGGGCCGAGCGGCGCATCCGCTATCTCGCGCGCTACGACGCGCTGACCAAGATCCCGAACCGCATGCAGTTCCAGCACCTGCTGCAGCAGACCATCGCACGCGCGCTGCGCTCGAACACCGGGCTCGCGCTGCTGTACCTCGACATGGATCACTTCAAGGAAGTGAACGACACCTTCGGCCACGGCGCCGGCGACCGGGTGCTCGAGGCGTTGACCGAGCGGCTCACCAGCACGTTGCCTGAAGGCACGGTGCTCGGCCGCCTCGCCGGCGATGAATTCGCGCTGTTCATGGATGGCATCTCCGAGGCCAACTCGCGCGAGATCGTGCGGCACCTGTCGGAGGACATCCTCAACGTGGTGGCGCAGCCGTTCCATGTGGGCGGGCAGGAAGTCTTTCTGTCGGCTTCCATCGGCGTGGCGCTGTGCCCGCGCGATGCCGAGAACGTCATCGACCTGATCCGCAATGCCGATGCGGCCATGTATTACTCCAAGCAGAACGGCGGCAACAGCTGCGCCTTCTACACGCCGGAGATGAATGCGGCCGCGGTCGAGCGGCTGATGCTCAAGAGCAAGCTGAAGCGTGCCATCGAGCGCGACGAGTTCGTGGTCGCCTACATGCCCAAGGTCGCGATCGCCACGGGGCGCATCGTCGGTGCCGAGGCGCTGCTGCGCTGGCGCGCTCCGGGGCACGGCGACATCCCGCCGTCGCAGTTCATCCCGCTGGCCGAAGAGAACAACCTGATCGGCAGCATCGGCGAGTGGGTGCTGGATCGCGTCTGCCAGGATTACGGCGGACTCACCAGCCAGGGTCTGGCGCCAGGTCGCATCGCGCTGAACCTGTCGCTGAAACAGCTGCGCCAGGCGAGCTTCATCCTCGACTGCGCCTCGCTGTTCGCGCGACGCGGTGTGTCGCCGAAGCAGCTCGAGCTCGAGATCACCGAAACCACGCTGATGGCCGACCCGAAGCGCACCATCGGCATGCTGCGCGAACTGGCCGCCATGGGGCTGCACCTCTCCATCGACGACTTCGGCACGGGTTATTCCTCGCTGTCAGCGCTGCAGCAGTTCCCCATCGGTACGCTGAAGATCGATCAATCCTTCGTGCGCGACGTGAACGAAGACCGCAACGACGCCACCATCGTGCGCACCATCATCGAGATGGGCCACAGCCTCGGGATGCAGGTCGTTGCCGAAGGCGTCGAAACGCGCGCGCAGCTGGAGTTCCTGAAGTCCGCCGGCTGCGATGAAGCACAGGGGCAGCTGTTCGGCGAACCTTGCTCCATCGACGGGCTGAGCCAGTTGCTGGCCCAGCAGGCCGCTGGTTCCGCTTCGCCTTTCCCGTTCTTCGGGCGCAAGGCCCTCACCGGCAGCGACCTGCGCGCCTGAAGGCGCGCCGATCTTCTCAGGTGTCGTCGCGGTAGCGACGCAGGCGGATCACCACGTAGATCATCGCCGCTGCGGCCAGCAAGCCCAGCCACAGTGCAGGCTCGCCGAATGCCCTCCACCAGTCGCCAGACAGAGAAACCGAACCGTCACTGGCCTTGGCCACCACCGAAGTGCCTGCCGGGAAGGGTGCAAGCCGCTCACCAACGAACCGGAAGACATGATTGGTGCTGAACATGAATCGCTCGACCACTCCCAGTACAACCGGCGGTACGACTGCGTAGACAATCGGTGTCCGCTTCGCGAGCACGGAAGCCAGCATCATGTAGGTCGCTATCGGGGCGTACCAGAGCAATCCGATGATGCCGATGCCGATCAGGTTCGGTAACGCAGTCAGGCTCCCGCCAAGCAGAGGCCACGCATACTCACGCGTGAAAGGGAAACGCAGTGCCACGATCCCGGCTATCAACGGCTGCAACAGCACCGTAAGTAACAGCACCAACAGCGGAACCACCACCAGCGCCACGGCAAGCTTGGCGATCACCGTCTCCGTGTCCGAGACCGGCAGCGATTTCCAGAACAGGATGCTGCGATCCTTGCGCTCCGCGGAAAGGCAGTCGAGCAGGTACACGAAGATCACGATGCCCGCGAACAACCCGATGCCCGTGGCAACACCCAGCAGGGAAATGGCGCCCACCTGCGGCCCCGCTTCCGGTGGCATGGGTGAATTGAGCGTGAAATGGAAGCCGTTGCCGGTGATGTTCATCCCGCCGAACATCACGCCGAACACGATCAATGCGGCAGCGGCAAGGGGCACGGCCCACAGGCCGCGGTGTTCCCATAGTTCGCGCCGCGCCAGCGTCACGTATTTGTTGTTCTTGTTCATGAAGTCACCTTCTGCATGCGCGCAACGAAGAGATCGGCAATGGTCGGCGTACCCAGCTCACCGAGGGCAGCGAGTCCGGCGCGCGGCGCGTGCTCGTAGAAGAGAACGGTGCGGCCCAGTACGGCGCGTTCGCTGAATGGATTCAGTGCACGTGCAGCCGCGAGCTGGTCGGGCTTGACGATGAGCTGGGCATAACGATCGCCGATGGCATCCACCGGGGTGTCGAGCACGATCCTGCCGTCCTCGATGAAGATCACATCGGTGAGCAGCTGTTCGATCTCCTCCACCTGGTGGGTGGTCACGAGGATGGTGCGCTGGTCGTCCATGTAGTCGTTCAGCAGCGTGTCGTAGAAGCGCCGGCGTACCAGCAGGTCGAGGCCCAGCGTGGGCTCATCCAGCACGAGCAGGCGTGCACGAATGGCCAGAACCAGCGCCAGGTGCAGTTGGGTGACCATGCCTTTCGACAGCTCACGCACCTTGTGCTTTGGCTTTACATCAGTAGTAGCGAGGAAGGCCTCCGCCTTGGGGCGCTCGAAAGCCGGATGCACCGCCTCTACGTAGTCGAGCGCCTGGTTGACCTTCAGCCACTTGGGCAGCACCGCCACGTCGGCAATGAAGGAGACCTCACGCATCAGTTGGTCGCGTTCGGTGGTGGGATTTCGACCCAGCACCTTGAGGCTTCCCTCGTAGGGCGTGAGCCCGAGGATGGATTTGATGACCGTGGTCTTGCCCGCACCATTGCGGCCGATCAGACCAACGATGCGTCCGGCACCGATGGTGAAGTCCACTCCGGCGACGGCCTGCTTGCCACCGCCATAGCGCTTGGCGAGACCGCGCGATTCGATGATCGCAGACATTATTTTTGCTCCGTACGTGTCGGCAGCGGCGGCGTGGCCGAGCCAGACGGTTCCCTGCCCAACAACTCCGCGGCGGACAAACCCAGGCGCTGGATGGTGGCGTGCACGCGCGGCCATTCCTGCTCGAGGAAGCGCTCGCGTTCGTCCTTCATCAGCGCACTGCCTGCGCCGGGGGCCACGAACATCCCGAGGCCGCGGCGCTTTTCCACCAGCCCTTCGTCGGCCAGTTGCTGGTACGCCTTCAGCACCGTGAGCGGATTCAGCCGGTACTCCGTCGCGACCTGACGCACCGAAGGCAGCGGTTCGCCTTCCTTCAGCACTCCTTCCAGCATCATCGCCACCACGCGGTCACGCAGCTGGCGATAGATGGGTTGGGATTCATCCCACTTGGCGTCGACGGGGCTCATGCTTGTCTCCACTCTATTCGACCGGGCGGGTCGGATCAGCCTCCGATGAGCGCCTGGAACGGCGCGAGCGCGACCCGGGCGAGCGCTCCGCCGACCGTGTGCGTGTTGCCGGTGAAGACGACAGCAGTGCTGGTGGCGATGAAGGCGGTGGTGGCGAGAGCCAGTCCAAAGGCGAAGGCGCGATGCACCAGTCCCACGCGTGGGGTTTCATTGATCTTCTCCATGTTCGTTCTCCTTGTTTCCGGTTGCGGGGTGCGGAATCTTTCCGTACCTCCATGGTGTTATATCTAACTACAACACTAGTTAAGTGTCAACACCCAATCACCAAAATCCTTTTCCGGGGCGGGCGGCAAGGGTTCCGGGCCGTCGCGGCAGTAGAATTCGCCCCCACCGCCGGCAGGGAAGCAGCCGGCACTGACGCAAATCCCTTCCTTTCAGCCTGGAGTTCCGATGAAGAAGCCTGTCACCGTCACCATTACCGGCGCCGCCGGCCAGATCGGCTATGCCCTCGCCTTCCGTGTCGCCTCCGGGCAGCTGCTGGGCAACGACCAGCCAGTCAATCTGCACCTGCTCGAGATCACGCCGACGCTGCCCGCGTTGCAGGGTGTGGTGATGGAGTTGAACGACTGCGCGTTCCCGCTGCTGAACAAGGTCATCGCCACCGATGACGCAAAGGTTGCGTTCAAGGATTCGCAAGTCGCGCTGCTCGTCGGCGCACGCCCACGTGGCCCGGGCATGGAGCGCAAGGATCTGCTGCTGGCGAATGCCGCGATCTTCTCCGCGCAGGGCAAGGCGATGAACGAAGTCGCCGATCGCAACATCAAGGTGCTCGTGGTCGGCAATCCCGCGAACACCAATGCACTGATCGCGCGCGCGAATGCGAAGGACCTGAACCCGCGCAACTTCACCGCGATGACGCGCCTCGATCACAACCGCGCACTGTCGCAGCTCGCCGAGAAGACCGGCACGCACACCACGGATATCCGCAAGCTCACCATCTGGGGCAACCACTCCTCGACGCAGTACCCGGATCTCTCGCACACCACGGTGTCGGGCAAGGCGGCGAAGACGCTGGTGGACCAGAAGTGGATAGAGGAAACCTTCATCCCGGTCGTGCAGCAGCGCGGCGCAGCCATCATCAAGGCGCGTGGTGCTTCTTCGGCAGCCTCTGCGGCTGCAGCCGCGGTCGATCACGTGCACACCTGGGTCAAGGGCACTGCTGATGGTGACTGGGTGTCGATGGCGGTGCCGTCGGATGGCAGCTACGGCATCAAGGAAGGCGTGATCTATTCCTATCCGGTCACGACGAAGGATGGCGAATACAAGATCGTGCAGGGCCTCGCGGTGGACGACTTCAGCCGCAAGCGCATGGACGCGAGCGAAACCGAACTGCGCGAGGAACGCGATGGCGTGAAGGACCTGCTGTAGAGCCATGAACAAGCACCACGTCGTATTGCTCGCTGCCATCGTGGGAATCACCATAAGCGCCTGCCAGCCCAAACCTCCGGCCAGCGCGGGCCTTGTCATCCCGAAGCTGGAACCGAAGATCCGCACGCTCGCCAACGGACTGCGGGCTTACGCGCTGCCGGATGCGAACACGGCCAGTGTCTCGGTGGCAGTGTGGTACGACGTGGGTGCGAAGAACGATCCACCGGGACGCTCCGGCTTCGCGCATCTGTTCGAACACCTGATGTTCAAATCCACGGCGAACATGCCGGCGGAGAATTTCGACCGTCTCACCGAGGACGTGGGTGGTTTCAACAACGCGTCCACCTGGGACGACTTCACCGACTACTTCGAGACGGTGCCGGCCAACCACCTGCAGCGCGTGCTGTGGGCCGAGGCCGAGCGCATGGGTTCGCTGGTCGTCGACGAAGCGAATTTCAAATCCGAGCGCGCGGTGGTGCAGGAGGAATTGCGCCAGCGCATCCTCGCGCAACCCTACGGCCGGCTGTTCGGCCTGTACATCTCGCAGGCGAACTTCGACGTGCATCCCTATGGCAGGCCGGGCATCGGTTCGATCGAAGACCTGGATGCCTCGACTGTCGATGACGTGAAAGCTTTCCACGCCGCGTACTACCGGCCAGACAACGCGGTGCTGGTGATTTCCGGCAACTTCGATATGAAGCAGCTGGATGCCTGGGTCGACCAGTACTTCGGATCGCTGGTTACTCCCAGGCGTGCGATACCGCGCGTGACCGCGGTGGAACCAGTACGCACTGCGCCCAAGGCATTGACCGTATACGTGCCCAATGTGCCGCTGCCGGCAGTAGCCATCTCCTGGCCTTCACCGGCGGCCAGCAGCTCCGACGTCGCCGCGTGGATGATGCTGGACGCCATCCTGCAGCGTGGCGACTCCTCGCGACTGCACCAGTCACTGGTATATGAGCAGCAGCTCGCCGCGGAAGTGGAGTCGGACTTCGAGGTGCGCATCGATCCGGGTGTCTACACCTTGCTGGCCATCCTGTCGGAGGGCAAGTCCGCGGAGGATGGCATCAAGGCGCTGCATGCCGAGATCGCGAAGATCCGCGACAACCCGGTGAGCACCGCGGAACTCGACGAAGCCCGCAACGAACTGCTGGCCGATGCGTTGAAGAGCCGCGAGACCTCGGACGGACGCGCCTCTGAACTCGCGCGCTCGGTGATCCTGTTCAAGGATCCGTCCGCATCCGACAAGCTGCTGGCGCAGGTGCAATCGGTCACTGCAATGGACGTACAGCGCGTGGCGAAATCCATCATGGATGATTCGCGCAGCGTGACCATCCGCTACCTGCCGGAAGCGCCTGGGGCAAAGGGCGACACCATTGCCAGCGCGACCACCATCAAGCCGACGACCATCGATATTCCCGCGGCGGAGATTCCGACCTACGCGCTCGCGCCGGAGGACAAGCGCCAGCAGCCGCCGGTGCCGGGTGCCGCGGTCGCCGCAAAGGTGCCGTCCGCCACCGAGAAGACACTGGCCAACGGCCTGCGCGTCATCGTCGCGAACCGGCCGGGGTTGCCGCTGGTGGCGGCGAACCTGAGCATTGCCGCTGGGGGCGCACTCGATCCGGCCGATCGCGCCGGCCTCGCCGCACTTACCGCGAACACCGCCAAGCGCGGCACGACCTCGCGTTCCGCAACCGACATCTCGCGTGCGGTGGAAAGCCTCGGTGCCACGCTGGATGCCAACGCCGGTGCCGATTCCTCCAGCGTCTCGACGGTCACCGTGGCCGACAAGGCAGCACCGGTATTCGCGGTACTCGCCGATGTAGCGATGCATCCCGCGTTCAAGCAGGAAGAACTCGAGCGCGCGCGACACGAAACCCTCGACAGCCTCACCGTGTCGCTGCGCCAGCCGGTGAGCGTTGCGCGCTACGCGATGACGCGACGCCTGTTCGGCGCGGGCCTCTACGGCAAGACACCCTCACCGCATTCCATCGAAGCCATCAAGCCCGAGGATGCGGCCGGCTTCCACGCCACCTGGTGGCGGCCGGACAATGCGCTGCTGGTGATCAGCGGCGATGTGACGCCGGAGGCTGGATTCAAGCTCGCGGAAGATGCCTTCGGTGCGTGGGTAAAGCCGGCCACCGCGCTGGCCGCACAGTCGGATTCCACTGCCGTCTCCACTGCGCAGTCGCCACTGGTCATCGACATCCCGAAGATCGGCCAGGCGGCCGTGCTGATGGGCTCCATCGGTCCGAGCCGCACCGCTGCGGACTACTTCCCCACGCTGGTCGCGAATGACGTGCTGGGTGGTGGCTATTCAGCGCGCCTCAACGAGGAAATCCGCATCAAGCGCGGACTCTCCTACGGCGCGAATTCCTCGCTGCCATCGCGTCGCCATGGCGCGCCCATCGTTGCCGGGGCCCAGACCCGCAACGACGCCGTGCCGCAGGTGGCGCAATTGATGGGCGCGGAACTGACTGGCCTGGGCGCGAACCCGATCTCCGCATCTGAACTCGGCAATCGCAAGGCCGTGATCATCGGCGACTTCGGACGCTCGGTGGAAACCGTGGGCGGACTGGCGGGCGAGTTGTCTGAACTCGCGCAATTCGGACTGCCGCTCAGCAAGCTGCAGAGCTATGCCGCCGACATCGAGGCAGTGACCGCGGAGCAAGCGGCGGCGGCGGCGAAGGCGCACTTCGATCCCGCGAACGCGTCACTGGTGGTGGTGGGCGATGCATCGGTGTTCGGGCCCAAGCTCAGGGCGCAGTACCCGAAGCTCGAAACCATCAGCATCGACAAGTTGAATCTCGACAGCGCGACGTTGCGCTGAGCTGCCGACGATGCAGGCCGGTCCTCCTTGACCGGCCCGCCCGCATTCCACACGCGCCATTTTGGGAAGCAGCGTGTGAACTCAGGTACTTGATCTCAACTCAGAACTTGCGCTCGATGGAAACCGCGTAGGTACGTGGCAGCCCAGGTACGCCAGTGACTTCGCCGAGCGAGGTCGTGATGTCGCTGACCGACTGGTAGTAGTACTTGTTCAGCAGGTTCTGCACTTCCAGCGACAGCTTCCACTTGTTCTCCGCGGACCAGGTGACGTGGGCATTGGCGAGGAACCGCCCGTCAACCGCTCCCCAGGAGGTGTTCTCGGCGTTCGTGTACAGCTTGCCTTGGTAGGAGCCATCCAGACGGAAGGTGAGCGTGGCGTTTTCCAGCTGGTGGTCGTACTGCGCTCCCACCGAGTAGGACAACTTGGGCGTGTATGGCGTGATGCCGTCGTCCGGAATGGCTGTGGCGATGACATCGTTCGGGGCCGCCAGATTGGTGAGCTTGACCAGGTAGCCATTGCGGCTCGGGGACGTGTAGTTGAAGTCGAGCACACTGACGCTGGCGTCCAACGAGAACCCACCGCCCGGATAGACCGAAGCTTCGAGCTCCGCGCCCTTCACATCGGCGGCACCGATGTTGTCCGGACGCAGGCAGGGCGTGGGCAGCGATGATTCCGGGCACACGGTCTTGCCCAGGATGATGTCCTTGTACTTGTTCAGGAACACAGCGCCGTTCAGGCGCAGGTGGCGTTCAAGCATGTCGGACTTGAAACCCATTTCGTAGGTCGTGATGGTCTCCGGCTTGAACGGCAGCTTCTGGTCGGCGGTGAACGGACGCGGATTGACACCACCGCCCTTGAAGCCGGTGGAGACGGAGGCGTATGCCAGGAAATCCGGCGTGAAACGATAGTCACCGACGGCGCGCCAGTCCCACCGCTCGCCATCCTTGCCGCCGAAGTGACCGGTCACATCGTAGATGCCAGCCAGCAGGCAGTTTGGATACAAGGCGAGTGAGCCGCCCGCGGGATTGGCGAAACACGCCGGAACGCTTGGGATGGATCCATCCGGGTTCCGGCGGAAATAGGTGTAATCCTTTTCATCCTGCGTGTAGCGCACGCCACCGGTGAAGCTCATCTTCTCCGTCGGATGCACCGTCGCGGTCCCGAACAGCGCCTCGGTCTTGCTGGGCGTGGTGTCCGGACCATGCAGGAAGTCGATCACCGGGCTTACGTAGTTGAGGTCGACGCGGGCGGTATAGGTGCCCTTCTGCTTGAGATAGAACGCACCGACGGTACCGTCGAGGAAACCGCCGCCGGACTTGAAGTTCAGTCGCAGTTCCGAAGTGAACGCGTGATGGTTCAGCTGGTTGTCGAGCTGTGCGACCGGAATCGGCGTGGCGTCCTGGTCCTGGCCGAACTTCGATTCGTACTTGCGGTACGACCCGATGTACACCAGCTCCAGGTTGTCATTGAGGTGGTAGCTGAAGTCGCCATGGAAGCCAGAACCCTGGAAGGTCGTGATGGGCGCCGCGAAGTAGGGCTTGAACGGAGCCTGCGTGGTGGGCTGCGAAGCATCCAGGAAGTTGGAATAGCTGACGAACTTCGGGCTCCACCCATGCAGTTGGCGATTGGCGGGGTCGCAACTGTACTTGCCATATGGAACGAAGATGCACGACATGTTGACCGCGTTGCCGTCCTTGCCGACGAGCCACGGATTGCCGGCGGAGTTCGAAGCTCCGACCGAAGCTGGATCGAAGGTTGTGCCGCCCGGAGCAATAGCGCCCGCGGCGATGACCACGGTCGGAATCGCTTCGGACCTCTCGCGGGTGTAATCACCCGAAAGATTGATCTCGAGTTTGCTGGTCGGCGTGTAGCGCAGGGCTGCGCGACCCGCGACGATGTTCTGCCCGCCCATTGTCTGGTAATCGGAATTGTTGGCGCCGCGCGTGTTGTTCTCGGGCACGTTCGATGTGGGATGCGTCTGGCCGTAGTCGAGCATGCCGACATAGCCGTCATGCGCGCGACTCATGCCAGAAACGCGCAGTGCCAGATCGTCGGTGATCTTGAGGTCGGCCATGCCACGAATGGCTATTTCATTGAACGAACCGTACGAAACGCGCAATGAACCCGTGTCGTCGCCCTTCGGCTTGGCGCTGAATAGCTTGATGGCGCCGCCAATGGAATTCTTGCCGGCCAGCGTGCCCTGCGGTCCGCGCAGGATCTCGATGCGATCGAGATCGATCAGCTCCAGCAGCGAGCTGGACAGCGTCGGGATATAGACATCGTCGATGTACACGCCGACGCCGGGGTCCAGTGCGTAGTTGAAATCGGTCTGGCCGACGCCGCGGATGAAGGCGATCAGGCCCGAACCACCATTCTGCGGCTGGGGGCGCAGCGAGACGTTGGGCGCCTGTGCAGCAACGTCCGCAATGCTGGTCTGCCCGCGCGCCTCGAGCATCTCGGCATTGACCGCGGTAATCGCGATCGGTGTGTCCTGCAAGTTCTGTTCGCGGAACTGCGCGGTCACCACCACTTCCGGCAATTCGTCCGTTTTTGCCGCCTCGTCGGCTGCATAAACCGATTGCTGCATGAACGGCGTTGCAAGCGCCAAGGCAACGGCACGCGCGACCATTGGTCGTACTGAAATCGACATAGAGCCCCCTGATCCTTGAATACGATCGCCGACCGATGTCGGCGGGCTCAGACTGTCGCGGAATTGGATGGGAGACGCTACATTCGCCGCAACGCATGCATGAAACATAATCGTTTGCTGTCGCGACAACTCTCTGCGCTTTTGATGGGGCTGTGGGCGGTCCTGGTACCCGCCGCATGCGTGCTGATGCCGGCGCGCGCGCGCGCCGCCGAAGCGCATGGCGCGGCCAGCACCATCAATCACGCCTTCGCCACCGAACTCGGCACGGGTTTCTACGACATCGGCGGGCGCAGCGTCTTCCTGCTGAGCATCGCCCCCGACCTCGACCTGCGCGAGGCCGATGCTGCGCGTCCCGGCGTGCGTCTGGTGTTCCCGATGTCGGCGGGATCATTCAACTTCGTGCCCGACGACGCCATCGACGGCAAGCTGCCCAACCGCATCGACAGCTTCAGCATCATGCCGGGCTTCGAATTCGACTTTCCGCTGGGCAAGGACTGGGTGCTGACGCCGTGGCTGCGCGCGGGCGCGAGCTTCGCGGAGAGCACCAGCGATGGCGTGCTGTATGGAACGGGCCTGCGGCTGGAGCGCGTGCTCGATGTCGCCGACATCGGCATCACCCAGCGCCATGAGCTGGGGTTCGTGGGGGTGAATTACCGCAACCAGCCGAACGATGGTTTCCTGCGCCTGCGCAACGCGGTGGACGTGCGCGTACCGACGCTCCGGCTGTGGTCCGACCATCGACTGCTGATGGGCGTGTACAGCATCCTCGACATCGTGCCGGATGCGCCCGCGGCGCCAGCCGGCGTGAAGCCTTCGCTGGTGCAGCTGGAGGCGGGCATCACCTTCAACGCCGATCCGCGGCCGCAGCTCGGCTTCCTGCATTGGCCCCGGATCGGCGTCGGCTATCGCGTCGCCGGGGAGTTCTCCGGCTGGCACATCGTGCTGGGTGCGCCGTTCTGAAAGGCACTCGCGCTCAGGGGAAGAATTCCGCTCCTGGCGGACGACCCGCGCTGCCCCAGCGCTCCGAGGAATCCCAGTGCTCGGCGATCTTGTGGGTGCGTGCATCGACCCGGAACACATCGAACCACGTCATTTCGTAGATCTGGTCCGGGTGTTCGCGGTCGCGTACCTTGCGCGCCCACATCACCATCACGATGTCGCGCTCGGCAATGATGTCGATGATGGGAAAGCTCGAGGTTTCCCGCACCGGCCGCGGCGGACGCGACTTGCCGATGGTGCCGACGAAGGCATCGCGCCCGGATTCCACGTTCGGGTTGTGCTGGATGTATTCGGGCGTCATGAACTCGGCGGCGCGCTCCATGTGCCCACCCTCGTAGACGATGCGCCAGAAGTCGTAGACCAGCTGCTTGTTGCGCGCCAGTTGCCGATCCCTGCTCGCCAGCAAGGCGCGCTGATCAGACGCAACCACGAGTGGTGCCAGCGGCTTTCCCGATGGCGAGAGGCCGGGTGGCGGCCGTCCAGAGGGCGCATCCGCCGCGAACGCGATTCCGCAAACGGACAGGCACAACAACATGGCGCTACGCATGGATCCCCCGATCGGTGAAGGCGCTGCGATTGTGCCACCGGGGACACTGCACGCCGAGCGCACTTACATCGCACGCGCCGTATCGATGAAGCCTCGCAGGTACTCGGTATCGAGGTCAGCGCTGCGCAGCCCCAGGTTGATGTGCTTGTGCACGCCCTTGCGCCCCAACCGCAGCGGCACCACCGCGACGCGTGCGGCATGTTCCTCCACCAGCCACTTCGGTAGCGCGCCCACGCCACGTCCGGCCGCCACCATCTGCAGCATCAGGTCGGTGGATTCGATCACCTTGTGCGCGCGGGGCACCACGCCTGCTGGCGTAAGGAAGAGGTTGTAGATGTCGAGCCGGCCGGTATCCACCGGATAGGTGATGAGCACCTCATCCATGAGCTGCTTCGGCGTGACGAACGGCTTGCCGTCCAGCGCATGGCCGCGCGCCACCACCAGCACCTGCTCGTAGTCGAACACCGGTATGAAGGTGAGCCCGGCGCGCGTTTCCGGATCCGGCGTCACCACCAGGTCGATCTCATGGTCGAGCAGCGCGCCGATGCCGCCGAAGCGGAATTTCTGCTTCACGTCGACATCCACGTCCGGCCAGCCCGGCATGTAGCGCGCCACGACCTTCAGCAGCCACTGGTAGCAGGGATGGCATTCCATGCCGATGCGCAGCGCGCCGCGCGTGCCGCCTGCGTACTGGCGCAGTTCGGCATCGGCATTTTCCAGCTGCGGCAACAGGCGGTTGGCAGTGGCGAGCAGGCGCTGGCCGGCCTGCGTCAGCTGCAGCTTGCGGCCCTTGCGCTGCCAGAGCTCGGTACCGAGCGCGCGCTTCAGCTTGTTCATCGCATGGCTCAACGCCGACTGCGTCAGGTGAAGTTTGCGCGCGGCCGCCGTCAGCGAACCCTGTCGCTCGACCTCGCGCACGATGGCCAGGTGGCTGCGTTCCAGCATTCAGGTCCCATGAATATTGTTCATTCCAGGGTGAATTTATATCACTTCCGGTCATCGGTACGGGCCCGTAGCATCGAGGCATGTACAGCACTTCGCCCAGGACTCCCCGCCTCATGCCGACGACCGAACATCCGCACCTGCCCGCCCGCTACGACCACGTCGGCAGCTTCCTGCGCCCCGACTACCTGCTGCAGGCGCGCGCCCGCAAAGCCAAGGGAGAAATCGACGCCACCGCATTGCGTGCCGTGGAAGACCGCGCCATCTCCGGGATCGTGAAGTTCCAGCAGGACGTGGGCATGAAGGCCATCACCGATGGCGAATACCGGCGCACGTACTTCCACATCGACTTCCTCGACCAGCTGGGCGGCGTGAAGACCGCAGCACCCGTGCAGGTGGAGTTGCCCGATGGCTCGCTGCAGCTGGCACCGCCGGTGATGAAAGTAGTGGGCAAGGTACGGCACGACCGGCCCATCGAGCTTGAGAATTACCAGTACCTGAAGGGCCAGCTCGCGCCGGGCGGCACGGCCAAGGTGACGATCCCCTCGCCGACCATGCTGCACTTCCGCGGCGGCCGCGGCGGCATCAGCAAGGATGCGTATCCGGAACTCGACCCCGCCTTCTACGACGATGTCGCGCGCGCCTACGGCGACGAGCTGCAATCGCTGTACGACGCCGGTTGCCGTTACGTGCAGATGGACGACACCAACCTCGCCTATCTCTGCGACCCGAAGATGCGCGAAGCCGCGCGCGCGCGCGGCGACGACCCGAACGAACTGCCGCATCGTTACGCCACCTTCGTGAACAAGGTGGTGGCCCATAAACCGCAAGGGATGCTGCTCGCCATGCACCTGTGCCGCGGCAATTTCAAAAGCACCTTCGCGGCCAGCGGCGACTACGAGCCAGTGGCCGAGGCATTGCTCGCCGAGATGGACATTGACGCCTACTTCCTGGAATACGACGATGCGCGCAGCGGCGACTTCAAGCCGCTGCGTTTCCTGCAGCCGGGCAAGACCGCGGTGCTGGGCCTGGTCACCAGCAAGGTCGGTGAGCTCGAGGACAAGGGAGCGCTGAAGCGCCGCATCGACGAGGCCGCGAAGTACGTACCGCTGGAACAGCTCGCGCTGTCCCCGCAATGCGGCTTCGCCAGCAGTGCTGAAGGCAACGACATCAGCTGGGACAACCAGCGTCGCAAGCTCGAGCTGGTGGTGAAGGTCGCGCGCGAGGTGTGGGGCGAATAACCACCGGCCAACTGCAAGGGGAAGCTGCATGCGCAGCGCGCGAAACGGAATGATCCTGGCGGCCGCCGTTGCCATCGGCGCCTGCGCCACGGCGGCAGCGCCGGTGTCGACATCGCCGGCGGCCATGCAGGCTCCCGCGAACGCATCATCCGGCGCGGCTGCCAGCACCGCCGCTTCCGGCAGTTACCTCGCAGCTGATGCCGTCGACATGTTCGCCGTGATGCCTCCCGCGCCACGCGCCGGCGAAGCGCAGTACGAAAATGACCGCCGCATCTTCCGCGACACGCGTGCGCTCGAAGGCACGGCACGCTGGAAGATGGCCGCCGATGACGCGGACCTCAGCACCCCCAACCTGCTGAAGCATTTTTCCTGCAGCATGGGCATCGAACTCACGCCACAGCAGGCCCCACGCATGGTGGCCATGCTGCAGAAGGCGACCCGCGATGCTTCACGGGTCGCGGGCAAGGCCAAGGACTACTACAAGCGCGACCGCCCTTTCTTCATCGACAACGGACCGTTGTGCGTCGATCGCTCGACCGTCGCCGGCAGTTACGACTACCCGTCGGGCCACACCACTGCGGGCTGGAGCTGGGCACTGGTGCTGGCGCAGGTTGCGCCTGAACACGCGAATGCGATCTTCGCGCGCGGCCGCGCCATCGGCGACAGCCGCATCGTGTGCGGCATGCACAATGCTTCGGCGGTATCCGCAGCGCGTTTGGCAACCAGTGCCACGCTCGACCTCGTCATGGTGACGCCTGAATACCAGGCGGACCTGGCTGCGGCGCGCGCGGAACTATCCGCGTTGCGCGCATCCCCGCATGCAACGCCCGACCCGGCACGTTGCGAACAGGAAGTGGCGCTGGAAAAGATCCCCTGAGCTGAATCCGGATACGGCCTGCGCGTACGCGCGTCAGACCGTGGCGCGCGCCATCGCAAAACGTTCGCGCCGTGCCGAGCGCTCCGCCAGTACCAACTCGAGCTGCACCGGCGATTCCGGGCCCCGGCGCAAGGCGTCCAGGTACACGGCGACGTAGCTGCGATCCACCGGTGCACCGCTCGCCACGATCTGCGGCTCCAGCACCTTGTGCAGTTCCACCAGGTTGTACCAGGGCACGCTCGGATACACGTGATGGCCGATGTGCCAGTTTATGTTGTTCCAGAAGAAGGCATTGACGCGATTCGAGACCACGGTGCGCGTGCCGGCCATCTGGCCCGCATTCCACGGTGTGCCGTAATGCTCGGCGATGAAGCGCATCGAGTTCAGCAGCGCCAGCACCAGCACCGGCCAGAGCAGCAGGCCGAGCGCGCGATCCAGCATGCCGTGTTGCGCAGCCCATCCCAGCACCAGCCAGTAGACCAGCACCTTCAATGACAGCTCGAACACCTGGATCGCCCACAGTCGCGGCCCGAAGCTTTTCACCGGATAGATGAAGTTGAAGTAGATGAAGCTGAGCGCGCCACCGGCCAGCGCATAGGCATAGAACTGCAGGTAGTCGAGCATCCCGCGCTTCCCCATCGTGAAGGCATCGGGATCGCGCGGTGAACGGTTGTGGCGGTGGTGTTCGATGTGGTCTTCACGAAAGCCCACGAAGGTGGCGAAGATCGGCAGCATGCACAGCACGCCGAACAACCAGTTCGCCCAGCGGCCTCGAAACAGCGTGTAGTGCAGGGCATCGTGCATGAACGTCACCATGCCCATCCACATGTAGCCTATGCCGATGTAGGCCACGGACAACACCAGCAGCGAGTCGGCATGCCACGCGATGAAGCCGAGGCCCACCATCAACGCGGTGAACAGCGGGATCTTCGTCAGGTTCGGCAGCAGGCGAAACTGGCGCAGGCGATCGAGATCGCACCTGGCGATCTTGCAAGATGGACGAGGCATGCGGCGAGACCTGTCTTGTTATTAGAGCGGACTGCCCGAGGCTAGCACGGCAACGTCAACGCAATGTTGACCTTGCCCCGGCAAATTCACTACCCGCCGGTAACTTTCACGCCCTGCGCCGCCAGCGCCGCGCGGATCGCAGGCTTCATCGATTCGCGATCGAGCCTGCCACTCGCGAATTCATCGGCAATGTCGAAGAGTTTCGCGAAATCGCCGGACTGGTCGCTGTTGGCCACCTTCACCACTTGTTGGTGCGCCCACACTTCGCCCCATGCATCGAGCACCGCATCCCAGAACTCGCGCGTGGCGCGGAAGTACTCATCTGAGGCGGTGAAGTCCGCGTCCTTCAGGCGCTCGTAACGGGCGACTCCGTATTCACGGCCGACGAAAGGTCGCGCACCAGTGGTGGCCTGCTTCAGGTTGTTCTCTTCCTGCAGCCAGCCGCGCGGCAGGATGGTGTGGCGGTTCGTGCCGAGCAGCAGCTGGTAGTCCTTGCGCACGCTCCATTCACGGCGCGGCAACGGACGCGGCGTGTCGCCGCTGATCCAGGTGGAGAAGCTCGCGTTGTGTTCCCAATGGCCAAGCGCGCCGTAACGCGGTGACTCGTCCACCTGGTACACCTGCTGCGACCAGGCGCCCTTGCGTTCGGCGCGCGGGACATCACGACGCTTCCAGGTGTCGCCATCCACGTTCTCGATCACGTAGGCGGGCTCGTAGCGCCAGTCCTGGCGCCAGTGTTTCTGCACCATCGCTTCGCCGACCTTGCCATCGGCATCCACCACACGCATTTCCAGGATATGGACGAGGCTGATGAAGCCGGGTTCATCGCGATCGAGGTAGACCTTCTCGGTGGCCCATGACTGGTAGGGGCGCGGCCGCGTGGCATCGTCGGTGAAAGCCGCGACCTCGAGGAAATCGAAGGACACGCGGTAGCTGCCCGCCATGGCGAGGATGGCGCGCCGGTCGCGTTCGCGTGGCGCAAGGCCGGGTGCCTGCAGTGCCTGCCATTCGGCAGTGGGTCCGGTGACCAGCGTGACCGGCGCACCGCGCGTAGTCCCACCGCGTGGCGCGGGCGCATCGGGCCCCAGCGGCCATGAAAAGGTGTAGCGCGAAGGCGCCGCATCGGGCGCTGCGGCCGCAGCAACGGCCGTGAGTCCGATGGCCAGCAGTGCAGTGAGGGCTCTTGCGAACATGGCACTTACCTTACAACGGTTCGGCGGGCCGGGGCAGGCGCTATAGTGCGGCCATGCTGCTCATCGTCCTGCTGCTGCTCGTCGTCGTCGGCGCGGTATTCGCGGTCACGCAGATCGGCGCGCTGATCACGCTGCTGTTCGTGGCGGCGGTGCTGGTGCTCGCGTACAAGCGCCTGCCGCTGCTGGCGTTCTCCATCGTCTTCACGGTGCTGTTCATCGCCTACAGCGCGTTGGGTTCGCCGGCCGGCGTGTGGAAAGGCCTGTTGCTGCTGATGCTGGTGGTGATGTGGCTGTTCAACTTCCGGCCACTGCGCAAGGCGCTGGTGTCGCGGCCGTTCCTGAAGGCCTACCTGCGCATGCTGCCCACCATGTCGGCTACCGAACGCGATGCGCTCGAAGCCGGCGGCGTGTGGTGGGACGGCGAGCTGTTCACCGGCAAGCCCAACTGGGACAAGCTGCTGAAGACGCGCCCCGCGCAGCTGAGCGCGGAAGAGCAGGCCTTCCTCGACGGCCCGGTCGAGGAGTTGTGCGCGATGGTCGACGACTTCGACATCACGCATCGCCGCGCCGACCTGCCGCCCGAAGCCTGGGAATACATCAAGCAGCGCGGCTTCTTCGCGATGATCATCCCGAAGCAGTACGGCGGGCTCGAACTGGGCCGGTATGCGCAGAGCTCGGTGCTCACCAAGCTCTGCACGCGCAGCATCGTGCTCGGTTCGACGGTGGCGGTGCCGAATTCACTGGGGCCGGGCGAGCTGCTCGTGCACTACGGCACCGAGGAACAGAAGAATCACTACCTGCCGCGACTCGCGCGTGGCGAGGAAATCCCCTGCTTCGGATTGACGAGCCCGGTGGCCGGTTCCGATGCGGCGTCGATCACCGACGTCGGCATCGTGCAGCGTGGCATCTACGAAGGCCGTGAGGTCATCGGCATCCGGCTGGGCTTCTCGAAGCGCTACATCACGCTGGCGCCCATCGCGACCGTCATCGGCCTCGCGTTCCGGCTGTTCGATCCGGATCACCTGATCGGCGAGATCGAAGACATCGGCATCACCTGCGCGCTGATTCCGCGCGGCACGCCGGGCATCGTCATCGGGCGGCGCCACTTCCCGCTGAACATCCCGTTCCAGAACGGCCCCATCCAGGGACACAACGTATTCGTGCCGGTGGATTTCATCATCGGCGGCACGAAGATGGCGGGCAAAGGCTGGCGCATGCTGGTGGAGCAGCTGTCCGTCGGGCGCTGCATCTCGCTGCCCGCCACCGCCACCGGCGGCGCGATGGTCGCGACGTGGACCACCGGTGCCTATGCCCGCATCCGCAAGCAGTTCGGTTTGTCCGTGGGCAAGTTCGAAGGCGTGGAGCAATCCATCGCACGCATCGTCGGCTATACCTACATCATGGATGCCGCACGCAGCGTCACCACCGGCGCCATCGACGGCGGCGAGAAACCCGCGGTGCCAGCGGCCATCCTGAAGATGCATGTCACCGAGATGGGTCGCGTTGTCGCAGCCGATGCCATGGATGTACACGGCGGCAAGGGCGTGATGCTCGGGCCGCGCAATTACCTCGCACGCGGCTGGCAGGCGGCGCCCATCGGCATCACCGTGGAAGGCGCGAACATCCTCACGCGCAACCTGATCATCTTTGGCCAGGGTGCGATCCGCTGCCATCCCTTCGTGTTCAGGGAAATGGAAGCGGCGCGCTCGGCGCAGGGCGCGCGCAGCGTCGATGATTTCGATCGCGCGCTGTTCGGCCACATCGGCTTCACCATCTCGAATGCAGTGCGTTCGCTGGTGATGGCGCTGACGCTGGCGCGCTTTGAAAGCGCGCCAGGCAGCGGACCGTTACGCCGCTACTACCAGCACATCGAGCGCTTCTCGGCGTCGTTCGCCTTCGCCACTGACGTGGCGATGCTGTCGCTGGGCGGTTACCTGAAGAAGAAGGAGAGCCTGTCGGCGCGCCTCGGCGACGTGCTCTCTTATCTTTACCTCGCCTCGATGGTGCTGAAGCACCACTACGATCAAGGCGAACCGAAGGAAGACCAGCCCATCGTCGAATGGGCCTGCCGCGATCTTCTGTACCGCGCGCAGGAACAGTTGCACGGCTTCCTGCGCAATTTCCCCAATCCGCTGCTGGCGTGGCTGATGCGCGTGCTGATCTTCCCGCGCGGGCGCACCTACTTTTCGCCCAGCGACCGTCTCGGCGCGCAGCTTTCACAACTCGCGATGGAAGCCGGCCCCTCGCGCGATCGCCTGTGCCGCCATGCCTTCCGTACCAACGTGAACGGCAATCCGCTCGGCCTGCTGCACGAAGCGCTGGTGCTGGCGGAGAAAACCGAGCCGCTGGAGCGCAAGCTGCGCGTCGAAGGCGTGAAGACCGGCCGCATCAAGGTGCTCGACATGCCGGGCCAGATCGACGCCGGCCGGCAACTCGGCATCCTCACCGAAGAGGAAGCCGCGCTCCTGCTGGACTATGATCGCCGCATCATGCAGATCATCAACGTCGATGATTTCGCGCCGTCCGAACTGCCGGCCGGCGGCTGATTCCGTCCGCCAACCAAACCAAGGAAATTCCATGTCACGACTGCTGCCCCTCGCCGTGCTGCTGGCCGGCACCTGCGCCATCGTCACGGCTTCCGCACAGACCCCGCCCGCTGCTGCGCCGGCCATGGCACGCACGCCTTCCCCGGCAGGCGCGAAGGTTTACATCGTGAGCCCCGCCGACGGCGCCAAGGTGAAGGGCCCCGTGACGGTAGTGTTCGGCCTCTCCGGCATGGGCATCGCGCCCGCCGGCGTGAAGTTCGACAACGCCGGCCACCACCACCTGTTGATCGACACGGACCTGCCGAAGGACCTTGGCCAGCCGCTGCCGGCCACCGACAACATCCGCCACTTCGGCAAGGGCCAGACCGAGGCCACCATCACGCTGCCGCCCGGCAAGCACACGCTGCAGCTGCTGCTCGGTGACCACATGCACATCCCGTTCGATCCGGTGGTCGCCTCGCAGAAGATCACCATCACCGTCGAGTAAGCGCGAGGCGCTGCGGCCAGGCCACCGATGTACCTGACTTTCTACGGCCTGGCCGACAAGCCCCTCTCGATCACGCCGGATCCACGCTACCTGTTCCTCGGCGGACGCCACGCCGAGGCGCTGGCGCATCTGGTCTACGGCATCACCGACGCCGGTGGTTTCATCCAGCTCACCGGCGAAGTGGGAACAGGCAAGACAACCGTGATCCGCTCCTTGCTTGCGAGGAAGCCGGACAACGCCGAGATCGCGCTGATCCTGAACCCGCACCTGGATGCGCCACAGTTCCTGCAGACCATCTGCGAAGAGCTGGGCATCGCGCTGCCGGCCAGCGCCACGGGCAACCTGAAGGAGCTCATCGACCAGCTCAACCGCCACCTGCTCAAGGCGCATGCGGCAGGTCGCCGCGTGGTGGTGATCGTCGATGAAGCACAGAACCTTGCGGCCGATGTACTGGAACAGGTGCGGCTGCTCACCAATCTCGAGACCGAAACGCAGAAGCTGCTGCAGATCATCCTGATCGGCCAGCCTGAGCTGCGCACCATGCTCGAGCGCAATGACCTCCGGCAGCTGGCGCAGCGGATCACCGGGCGCTACCACCTCGAACCGCTGTCGCGCGCGGAATCGGCCGCATACCTCAGGCATCGCCTGCGCATCGCCGGCGCGACGCAGGAGATCTTCACGCGCGGTGCGTTGGCCGAGCTGTATCGCGCCAGCGGTGGCATCCCGCGGTTGCTGAATGTGATCGGCGATCGCGCGCTGCTCGGCGGTTACACCGAAGACCGGCATGTGGTGAATGCAGCGCTCGCGCGCCGTGCGGCCAGTGAGGTTTCAGGTCGTCGCGTTTTGCCGGCATGGCTGCCATGGCTGGTCGGTGGCGCAACGGTGGTGCTGCTGGCCACGACTACATGGTTCGTGTGGAACCAGCAGCAGGTCGCCGCCGCTGCAAAGGCGAAGATGGCCGCTGCTGCCGCGGCGGCTGCAAAACCGCCACCGATACAGGCGCCCGCTCCACCAGACCTGCTCACGCTGCTGCACCAGGCGGCCGCCATGACCGACCTCGATGGTGCCTATGCGCGCCTGTTCTCGCGCTGGAACGCACGCTATGTCGCGGGCTCCGAAGACGCGTGCTCGCAGGCGCTGCGCCAGGGGCTGCAATGCGTGAATGAATCCGGCGGCGCGGTGTCGCTGCGGCGCTACAACCGACCCGCCATCCTCGCGCTCCAGGACGACACGGGCGCGGTACACCAGACCGTGGCCACGAAGCTCGGCGACGACAGCGCCACGCTGATGATCGGCGATGCTGAACACGAAGTGCCGTTGGCGGATGTCAGCACGCACTGGAATGGTGACTTCCTGCTGCTGTGGAAGCCGGCGCAGCTGGACACGCGCAGCCTGTCGATGGGCATGGAAGGCGCACCGGTGCTGGCGCTGCGCCAACGGCTGCAGCAATGGGCGAATGCCCCCGCCGAAACCGGAATGCCCGAAGTCTTCGATGAATCGCTGCGCCAGCTGGTGCTGCAGTTCCAGCAGCGCAATGGCCTCATCACCGACGGTGTAGCCGGCACGCGCACGCAGGCCCTGCTCGATGCACAGTTCGCCACGGCCGATACTCCACAACTCACTGTGGCACGCTGAACCATGTCCTTCATCCTCGATGCATTGAAGAAGGCCGAATCCGAGCGCAGTCGTGCGTCGGGACCGGTGCTGGTGGATGTGCACATCGCACCGCCACGCCGGCGTTTGCCGGTGTGGGCCTGGGTGCTGGGCAGCGTGTTGCTGGCGAACCTGTTCGTGCTGGCTTGGCTGATGTTGCGCAGGCCTGCGATCGAGGAAGCAGGCGCGGCGGCGGCGGCAGCAAGCGTGGCGCCCGTGCCTGTGAATGCACCCATGCCGCGGGCATCCGCATCGACTTCGACGTCGCCGCCAGCAGCATCGCCATCCACAGCGCACGTCCCGATTCCGACGACGCTGGCGCCACCACCCGGCTCACCGACCGTGCGTACCTCTGGCGCCACACCGGCCAACCTCGCCAACCTGCCCACGCAGCGCGACCTGCAGTCCGCCGGCGTCTCGCTGCCACCGCTGCTGCTGAACCTGCACGTCTACGACCCGAGCCCCGCCTCGCGCTACGTACTGCTGAACGGGCTGCGCCTGGCCGAAGGCGAATTCACGCCCGATGGCATCAAGGTGGAAGCCATCACGGAACGCGGCGTGGTGCTCGATGCACGCGGCCAGCGCTTCCTGCTGCCTGCCGGCGGCTGAAAGCGGTTGCTGCATGCGGCTGACGTGCAGCCGAATCGCTACTCGGCGATGTACCAGTGCTTGTCGATCTGCTCCAGCACCAGCGCCGGATACGGCAGACCCTGCCCGCTGAGATCGTAGATCGCGCGCGTGCCCTGGTATTCGTAACGCGGCGTACCGGCGCGCGCCAGCTGCAGCGCCGTGATCATCTGTTCGCGCAGCGAGTCGCGTGTCTCGCAGGATTTGATCAGCGCACGTAGCGCCTTCGCGCCAGTGGTCTGGCGGAAATTCGGACTCATCTGCTTGTCGTAGTAGTCGTCGCAGTGACCGGCCTTGATGTTCGCCTCGGCCTTGTCGAAGAGTTCGAGAATGGCCTGCGGACTGGCGCCGATACTGGCGGTACCTGAAGCGCTGGCGGGTGATGCCGGTGCGGAAGTTCCCGCAGCAGCCGTTGCGACCGGCAACGCCGCGACCACCCGCGGTGGCGAAACCCGGCCGGTGCGCAGGTCATCGATCTGCGCCTGCAGCTCCAGCGGCAGCGCCGCCTTCCAGTCCTTGCCCCACGGCACGATGGAAACCACCACCGGTACGCGCACCGTGCCCTGGTCCTTGCGCGGGATCAGCCGGCCCACCATCTGCACCATGCCGCCGCTGTCGCCCACCGCGTCGAGCCAGTCCACGCGCTCGAACTCGCGACTGCCGAAACGCAGGCGCACTGCCAGCGCGGCGAAGAAATTCGCCGGCGTCAGTCGCTCGATGTCGGTCAGCGGCATACCGAGGCCGAACAGCCGCGCACGCACCAGGCTTTCATTGCGATCGGCTTCGAGCTGCATCTCGTCGAGCAGGCGCTTGCGCAATTGCTCGAGCTCGCTTTCCTGGATGGTCCCCGCCAGGGCGCGTGCATCGCCCGAAGCCAGCGCGGCAAGGTATTCTTCCGCCGCCTTGCGTTGCGCGGCCCCGCGCACGGCACCGGGACTGTCGCTGGCAGCGCGGTCCGCCGCCAGCACGGATGGGGGCGCGACGCAACAGATTGCAGCCAGCACGAACAGCACTAAGCGGGCGCTCGACACCATGGGGACCAGTCCTCAAACAGGAGAGATACAGGGCTACCGACTTCACAAATTGCGAAACGGGCCGCTGCGGAAGGTTGTACCGATGGCGCAGCCTCGTAAAGTCTTCCTTGGAAGGGTATGGCGCAAGCTGGATTGCCTGCGTCCCGATAACACGAATCGCTGGAGACGGTCTTGAGCGCAAGCCCCACACCCCGCACCGACGCAGGCACGGCTTCGGGAAATTACCCGCACGACCAGGCAGCCTCGGCCCGGCTGATCGCCGCCACCACGGATGTGGCGCTTGCACGTGCCCTGCAGGCGCTGGCCGAAGATGTTTCCGTCGTCATCGTCGACGACCTGCGCAAACTCAGCGACGAGATGCTGCGACATGGCAGCAACCTCGCACTGATCGATTCCGCCATCGCCGAAGCGCCGCTGGAAGGCATCGTGGATTCACTCATCTCCCAGTTCCCGGACCTGCGCCTGATGGTGGCCGGCCACGCCAGCGAACAGAACCTGCTGGCTTCGCGGCTGGCCGATGAAACCGTGTTCCGTTTCGTGCACAAGCCGGCTTCGCCGCAGCGGCTGAAGCTTTTCCTGGAGGCTGCCTCGCGCGAGAGCGGCCGGCGTCGCGAACCGGTGGTGCGGAACACGCCGCCCAAGCCGCCGTCGAAGCTGGCCTTCGTGGTCGCAGGCCTGGTTGCCGTCTGCGTCGCCGCGGCCGCTGCATGGATTTTCTGGCCGCATGGCGCGGCCGCGCGCCTCAATGCCCGCGACCTCGGTCGCGTGGAGGAGATGCTGCGCCAGGCGAATGCCGGCCTCGCGGCCAAGCGCTTCGTGGGCTTCGATGGCACCAGTGCCGCCGAGCTGTATCGTGATGTGCTGCAACTTGACAAGGCGAACGAGCCCGCACGCACCGGTCTCGACAAATCCATCGAAGGCGCCATCAACGGCGCGCGCGAATCGCTGGCCAGCGGCAAGCTCGATGCAGCCACCAATGGCCTGGAAGCGGTGAAGGTGATCGCACCCGAGCATGCCGGCATCAAGGAACTCACCGCACAGATCGCAACGGAATCGCAGCGCCAGCTCTCGGACGAGAAGGCACGCCAGGCCGTGGTGGATCGCCAGTTGCAGATCCATTCGGCAGTGGAACGGATGGAGGCCAGCATCGGTGCCGGCAAGCTGCTCGATCCGGATGCCGACAGTGCGACGCTGTACTTCCAGACCGCGCAGGACCTGAGCCCGGGCGACCCGGCGGTGCGCGCAGCGCGCAGCGAACTCACTTCGGCACTGGTCGCCGCGGGCGACCGCGCACTGCTCGCGCGCCGGCTACCGGACGCGCGCCGTTTTGCCGCCGCCACCGCTCGCATCAACACCAGCGCCGCAGG
Organism: Pseudomonadota bacterium; assembly: GCA_037200665.1. Lineage (GTDB taxonomy): Bacteria > Pseudomonadota > Gammaproteobacteria > Steroidobacterales > Steroidobacteraceae > ZC4RG30. The sequence goes on from JBBCGD010000007.1 coordinate 203,128, forward strand.
CCTTGCCGAACTGCTGCAGCACATCGACGAAGCCGGCGCTGCGGCCAACGCCGCGACTACGGTGAGCGTTGCCGCGAAACCGGCCGTGGTGAATGCCCCGGCGCCGGAGCCAGTTGCAGCACCACCGCCAGCCGCAGCGCCAGTGGCACCGCCGGTCAGCACCAACACGCCGCCGCCCGCCGCTCCCGCAGTGGAACCGGCAACGACGCAGGCCGCCGTACCTGCGGCGAAGGGCGAAGCCGCATGGATTCCCGGTGAAGGCGTGGTCGCGATCAACAAGCTCAAGATCGTGCGCAGCGTGCCGCCGGAATTTCCGCCGGATGCACTGAACAAGCTGGTCTCCGGCTGGGTGGAACTTGAATTCACCGTCGGCACGGATGGTGGCGTGAAAGACGTCGCCGTCACCGCCTCGGAACCGAACCGCATCTTCGACAATGCCGCCAGCGCGGCGCTGCGCCGGTTCCGTTTCGCGCCGGTGCTGAAGGATGGCCAGCCAGTCGAGCAGCGCGCCCGCACGCGCATGCGTTTCACTGCGACCGAGCAGCAGAAGTAGCGCGCAACGACGTGGCGCCCAGCACCCGCATCCTGATCGTCGCCGAGGATGGCCAGGTCGGACGCTGGCTGCAGCATCGCATCGACACGCTCGGCCTTGCGGGCCGCATCGACCTCGAAGACACCGCGGCCTTCGAACGTCGCCTCGCTGCAGCGGGCGCGCTGCCTTTCGACCTGCTGGTCGCGGCACTGGATTTCGCGCGGGATTCCGCCACCACCCTCGGCTGGATCGATCGCGCCACCGCGACCGCCGACATGCCGCCGCTGGTCGTAATCGCCGACCATGGCGATGAAGTGGCCGCCGCCAGCGCCATGCGCCACGGCGCCACCGACTACCTGCCGCGCCACCTGCTCAGTTCCGAGCAGCTCGCGGCGAGCCTGAAATCCGCGCGCAACGCGCCGCGAGAACAGCCACGCGCCGCCGACGAGGCGCCGCCACCCGTGCTGTTGCCACAGCGCATGCCGCGGGACCTGATCCCGCGCTACCAGCTGCTCGACACGCTGGGCGAATCCATGCGTGCCACGGTTTATCTCGCCGTGAGTGCGGCGCTCAACCGGCACGTGGCGTTGAAAGTCAGCCGCACCATCGAGGATGGCGAACCGCAGTTCGCGCGTGAGTTCGCCGCGGCAGGTGCGCTGCGTGATGCCTCCGTGGTTGATATCTACGACTACGGCATCCACGAGGGCCGCGAATTCATCGCGATGGAATACTTCCCCTGCGGCGACCTGAAAGCGCGGCTGCAGAATCCCATCTCCGAGCACGAATGCCTGCAGTACCTCGGCCGCATCGCACGCGCACTTTCCGTGGTGCATGCGCAGGGGCTGGTGCATCGCGACCTCAAGCCACCGAACATCATGCTGCGTGAGGATGGCGAGGTCGTGCTCATCGACTTCGGCATCGCCAAGAACCTCGCGGATGGCGGCGGCAGCACGCGCACCGGCGTATTGCGCGGCTCGCCCTATTACATGAGCCCGGAGCAGGCCCAGGGTGAAGAACTGGATGCGCGCAGCGACCTGTACAGCCTCGGCGTCATCTTCTACGAAATGCTCACCGGCACGAAGCCTTATCTCGCCGGCACTGCCGTCGAAGTACTGCAGTTGCATGTCACTGGCGCTTTGCCACAGCTGGCACCGGAACTTTCACGCCACCAGGCATTGCTGACCGGCCTCATGGCCAAGGATCGCGACGAACGCTTCGAATCCTCCTCGGCATTGCTGGAGCGCCTCCACGGCCTGGCCGCCTGAGTCATAATCCTGCCGCCATGGATGGCCCATTTCCTGCGTTGATTGAAATCGTGCTCACTGCGGGCCGCCTGCTCGCCCTGCAGCTCAACGACAAGCTCGCCATACGCATCGTGCACAACGCGCCGCTGCTGGCGGAATGGCGCGGCCATGGCGATGCCATGCCCGGCTCGCTGCACCTGTTGCTCGAAGAACTGCTGCCGCTGGCTGAGGCGCGCACCGTGTTGCGCCAGGTCGAGACGCAGGCCGGCGATGTGGATGTCGCTGGCGCCACGCTCGGCATCGTGGCACTGCGCATGCCGCGCGGTGGTGGACCGGATCGCCATGCCGAACTCAGCTTGCATCGCGGCGCCGATCCCGCGGCTGGCCTGCTGTTGCTGCTGCGGGATGTGACGCCGCAGGTGCTGCAGCAACAGGCGCATGCGCAGACCCAGCAGGCCCTCGATGCGGCACTCGGCGCACTACGCGCTCCGCCCAAGCCACTGCGGTTGTTCCTGCCCGCGGCGATGACGGCCTTCAGCGCACTGCGCGCCATCATGAAAATGCCGGCGCGCACGCAGGAAGCCGTGCACGCCAAGCTCACGCGATTGAAGGAAGGCGCCGACCAGCTCGGTGCGGACGCGCGTGGCGTCGGCCTGCCCACGGTGGCCGCGGCCTGCACCAATTTCACGCTGCGCGTGGTGGCCCTGCGCGAGAAGGCGCAAATCAGCGGCGATGACCTGCTGCCCCTCGCGCCCCTGCTCGATCGCATCGCCAGCAGCGTCGGCGATACCGCACGCATCGAGGAACAGCGCTACCTCGCGCCGTCGCGCGGGCGCGCGAACACGCGCACCGCCACGGCCGCGCCTGAAACCACCAGGGAAGCCGACGACTGGGCGCGCGCCGCCGAGCGCGGCTGGAACAGCTTCCTGCGCAAGCGCGGCGCGGAGCTCGGCCTGCTGGTGAAGCTGCAGGTGCAGGACGCACAGCGGGTACCGACACGCCTGCGCCGCGACGTCGACGACATGATCCAGCACCTGCTGCGCAACGCGGTCGAGCATGGCATCGAGATGCCGGAGCAGCGTGTTGCCGCCGACAAGCCGGCGGCGGGACAGATCAGCGTGCGCTTCGAGGAAAAAGCCCGTGAAGGCCTGGTGATGACGGTACGCGATGATGGTCGCGGCTTCGACATCGAGCGCATCGGGCGCGCTGCCGTGCGCTCCGGCCTGCTCACGGAAGAATCGCTGCTCGAGTACGACCCCGGTGAAGTGGTGGGACTGATCTTCAAGCCCGCGTTCTCCACCGAACATCTCGAGGGCGAGGAAGAGCGTGGGCGCGGCATGAAGTTCCTGCGCCGCTCGGTCACGCGGCTCGGTGGACAGATCTCGGTGGCCACCAAGCCGGGTCGCTACACGCGCTTCGTGTTCCAGCTGCCCGTCAATCCATAGACGGAAAATTCCTACACGAGCTGGCGAGGACCCTCCTTGACCCGGTTGCACGTGGCCGCGTGCAATGGCATGCAACGAACCTTGCGCAAAGGGACATCGCATGCACGTGGTCGATACGACGGTCTTCTATTCACCCACCAGCGGTGGCGTGCGGCGTTACCTGAACGCCAAGCACCAGTGGTATTGCCGGCAAGGCGTACATGCGCACTCGTTGCTCGTGCCTGGCGTACGCACCGAACTGCTGCCCGGTGACGCCAGCACCATCGCCGGATACACCGTCCCGGGCACGTTCAACTACCGGTTGCCGCTGCGCGCGCGCAAGTGGTCGAAGATGCTCGAGGCACTGCAGCCCGATGTGGTGGAAGCCGGCGATGTCTTCCATCCGGCCTGGTGTGCGCTCGGAGTCGCGCGGCGCCATGACATTCCCGCCGTCGCGTTCTTTCATTCACACCTGCCGCGACTGGTGCGCATGCGTTGCGGTTCGACCATCGGCCGCGCGGCCGCGAGTTACCTGCGTTCGGTGTACGAGCGCTTCGACACCGTGCTCGCACCGAGCCGCGTGATGTGCGAATACCTGCGGTCACTGGGCCTGTCGCGCGTGATGCAGCAGCCGCTGGGCGTGGATACCACCGTGTTCCATCCGCGCCATCGCAACGAGAAGCTGCGCCAGCAACTGGGCCTCGCCAAGGATGTGCGCCTGCTGGCGTATGCGGGCCGTTTCTCCGCGGAGAAGAACATCGACGTGCTGCACGATGCCTTCGCACGGCTGGGTTCGCACTACCACCTGCTGCTGGTGGGTGGCGGCGAGACACGCCGGCCCGCGCCGAACATCACCGTGCTCCCGTACCGCCGCGACAGCGTCGAACTCGCGGGCCTGCTGGCATCGGTGGATGCGCTAGTGCATGCCGGCACGGCCGAGACCTTCGGGCTGATCGTGCTCGAAGCCATGGCTTGTGGACGTCCTGTAGTCGGCGTGCGCGCCGCCGCCATCGCCGAGCTCATCGATGATGCCGTGGGCGTCACCGCGAATCGCGCCGTGGGCTGGATGATCGCCTCGGCCGTGCGCGATCTCTACCACCGCGACGTGGAAGAACTCGGACGCGTGGCCCGCGCCCGCGTGCAAGCGAAATTCAGCTGGGACATCGCGCTGCGCGAGCAGCTCGCGCTCTACGCCTCGTTGAGTGCGAAGAAGCGGACCGTGCCGGAAGGCTGGGCCACTGCCAGCTTGCGGCCATCGGGCGACCAGGCCGCGATGCCGGCGGGGCCGTCGAGCAGCTGAATATCCAGCGCAGCCCGGCTGCCAGGACCCGGCCTCCACAGGACAACGCGCCAGTCGCGGCCGGCTGAGACCAGCAATGGTCCATTCGGCTGGAATACCAGGCTGTCGATCCGCTCCTGGTGTCCTTCCAGCTGCAGTGGCGCGCTGCCTTCGGGGCCCTTGCCGCTGAAATCCCACACCACGATGCTGGTCGCGCCCGTCGATGCGGTGGCGAGCCAGCGACTGTTCGCGCTCCATGTCGTCTGGTCGACCTTGCCCGCGTAGCCACTCATGCGTGAGCGCTTGCGGCTGTTCAGGTGACGGAAGTTCACCGTGCCATCAGCGAGCCCGTTGGCGGTGACTTTGGAATCGGGACTGAGCACCAGCGTCAGTGGCGTGCCTTCGAGCACGAATTGCTCGATGGCGCTGCTGTCGACGCGATCGGCGAACAGCGCACCGTTGCCGGCACCGAGTAGTTCATCGCGGCCACGCCACAGCAGGTGCGTGAGCGCGGTTTCATGGCCGGCAAGTTTTCCGGCGGATTCGCCCTGCGGATCGAACAGCAGTACGTCCTTGCCCTGCGCGAAGGCCAGTACCTTGTACCTTGCCATCGCCGCGCCAGGCGAGACCGGCCGGCCAGCGCGCGGCGCGATGCAGGGTACGCGTGGCGGGATCGGCATCGAGCGCGGACCACACCTGGACGCTGCCATCCTGTCCGCTGCTCGCAAGCCATGTGCCCTTCGGTTGCCAGGCCAGTTGCAGCACGCCGGGTGCGTGCTCGCCGAACTGATGCGCGGGGCTGCCATCCGCGCGCAGCAGGTACAGGCGACCTTCGCCACCGCCTACGGTGAGTGCCGAGCCATCCGGCGTCCATGCAACGGCAACGGGAAAATCCTCGATGGCGACCGCAGCGGTCGCCACGAGGCGCGGGCCCTTCGGATTCATGCCACGCAGCCGAGGAAACCGGTGATGAGTTCTTCGCGATCGAGGTTGCGGCCGATGAACACCAGCTGGCTGTGGCGCGGGGCCTTGTCCCAGGGACGATCGGGCCGGCCGTCGAACATCATGTGCACGCCGTGGAACACATAGCGACGCTCATCGCCCTTGATGTTCAGCACGCCCTTCATGCGCAGGATGTCCTCACCATGGTTCTGCAGCAGGTAGGAGAGCCAGTCGTTGACCTTGCGCGCATCGAGCGCGCGGGTCTCCGCGATGCCGACGGAGCTGATCTCATCGTCGTGATGGTGTGAAGCGAAGGCGCGTTCCAGCACCAGCTTGCCATCAGCGACAGGCGAACTCGGCGGGCGCGTGTTCGGTGAACAGCGCATAGGCACCCGGCTCGGCGATGTCGATGGCGTATTGACCGCCCATGCACTGCATTTCCAGTGCGAACGGCGTGGCGGCGGGAGCGAGATGGCCACCGCTTTCGACTTCGGTCTCGTCCTCGGCAAAGACACGCACCGCGGGTTCGATCTGCGCGGCGAGCGCATCGGCGGTGGCGGCGGACATCGGCAGCAGCGCCACTTTCAGTGCGGCGTGACTGTGGCCGTGGTGGTGATCGTGGCCTTCGTGCTCGTGCTCGTGCTCGTGCTCGTCATGAGCATGCTCGTGATCGTGAGCTTCGTGATCATGATCGTGGTCATGATGATCGTGACCATGCTCCCCTTCACCCGTGGCCTTCAGGATATGCCGGCCCGCGGCCAGCTCATACGCACCCGCCCACTCGAACGGATATTGCGGCTCGAGAACGCCGCATCGACCGTCAGCGCACGATCCAGATCAAACGCACCCAGCCCCAGCACCACATCGACCGGCACCTGCGCATTCACCGCGCGATGGATCTTCGCCGTGCCATTGATGCCGCGGATCTTCTGCTCGATGCGCGCGAGATCCGTGGGCGAGACGAGGTCCGTCTTGTTGAGGATCACCACATCGGCGAAGCCCACCTGGATCGCAGGCTCTTTGAGCTCCTTCAGGTGCTGCTCGAAATGCCGCGCATCCACCACCGTGACGATGGCATCGACCACGAACTGTTCCTTCAGGTCGTCGTCGAGGAAGAAGGTCTGCGCCACCGGGCCCGGGTCCGCCATGCCCGTGGTCTCGACCAGGATGTAGTCGAAACGATCGCGCCGCTTGGTGAGCTGGCCCAGCACGCGGATCAGATCGCCGCGCACCGTGCAGCAGATGCAGCCATTGCTGGTCTCGAAGATTTCCTCTTCGGCACCGATGACGAGCGCCGAATCCACATCCACTTCACCGAATTCGTTTTCGATGACGGCAATACGCTGCCGTGGTTCTCCGACAGGATGCGGTTCAGCAGCGTGGTCTTGCCAGCGCCGAGGAAGCCGGTCAGCACGGTGACCGGAATGCGTGCAGTCTTGTTCATGTGTTTACTTGCGTCCCGCGGTATCCATTTCCCAGACGGTGACCGGGCAATCGTGGCGCAGCCAGAAGCCGGCACCGAGGTGCTTGAAGTTCTTCGACAGCTCGCGCCGGTACCAGGCGCCACCACGCAGCGACACCGCCGGATCGGTGCGCGTCTGGTCGCAGTTCTGTTCCCAGTCCTCGCGCGTCAGCACGCCGAAGTACAGCAGGCCACGACATACCCGCGCCAGGTTCTTCAGCGCGCGCTGCGTCTCGGCCGCGCCGAGGTACTGCAGCACGTCGTAGCAGATGACGAGATCGTAGACGGCCTTGCGCGTGAAATCCTGGATGCCGCCGTGGATCCAGCCATAGCGCTCGCACAGGTATTCGCTGACCTCGAGTCCCGTATAGGCCGCTTTGGGCAGCCCGCGTTTCAGCGGCGTGCGCAGCAGTCCTACACCGCAGCCCGCATCGAGGATGCTCCGTACGGGCACGCCCAGGTGATCGGCCATGCCGGCAATCAGCCGGCCGCGCGCATTCATTTCGGCGCGATTGGTGACTGCGGTGCGTGGGTTGAAATAGAAGCGCTGGTAATACGCCCGGTCAAACTGCTCTGCCATTCGATAGACTGGGCGGATGCCCGCTCCTGCTCCACGCGTCGGTTTCGTCAGCCTCGGCTGCCCCAAGGCACTGGTCGATTCGGAGCGCATCCTGACGCAATTGCGCATCCGCGGCTACGAGATCTCGCCGAGCTACCAGGCCTCGGATCTCGTGGTCGTGAACACTGCGGGTTCATCGACAGCGCCATCGATGAATCGCTCGAAGCCATAGGTGAGGCCCTCGCGGCGAATGGCAAGGTGGTGGTCACCGGCTGCCTGGGCGCGAACCCGCAGAAGATCCTCGCGAAGCATCCCAAGGTGCTGGCCGTCACGGGTCCGCATGCCACCGAGCAGGTGCTCGAGGCGGTGCATGAACACCTGCCGCGCCCGCACGATCCATTCATGGATCTGGTGCCGGCGCAGGGCATAAGGCTCACGCCGCGCCACTACGCATACCTGAAGATTTCGAAGGCTGCAACAACAAGTGCAGCTTCTGCATCATCCCGTCACTGCGCGGCAAACTGGCTTCGCGACCGCTCGACAGCGTGCTGCTGGAAGCCGAACGCCTGGTGGCGGCGGGCGTGAAAGAGCTGCTGGTGATCTCGCAGGACACCAGCGCCTACGGCGTGGACCTGCGCTACCAGCCGGTGACTTTCGGCGGCCAGGAATACGAGACGCGCTTCATCGACCTCGCCCGCGGGCTGGGCTCGCTGGGCGTCTGGGTGCGCCTGCATTACGTTTATCCCTACCCGCACGTGGATGCGGTGCTGCCACTGATGGCCGAGGGCAAGGTGCTGCCCTACCTCGACATTCCCTTCCAGCACGGCAGCCCGTCAGTACTGAAGCGCATGAAGCGCCCCGCCCATGCCGAGGACACCCTCGAACGCATCGCCGGCTGGCGCCGCGCCGTCCGCGACCTCACCCTGCGCAGCACCTTCATCGTGGGGTTCCCCGGCGAGACCGAGGCCGAATTCGAGGAGCTGCTGCAGTGGATCGACACCGCACAGCTCGATCGCGTGGGCTGCTTCAAGTACTCTCCCGTCGCCGGCGCCACGGCCAATGAATTGCCCGGTGCTGTCGCGCCCGAAGTCATGGAAGAGCGCCATGCGCGTTTCATGGAGAGGGCCGCCGCCATTTCCGAGCGGCGCATGACGTCCAAGGTGGGTCGTGAAATGACCGTGCTGGTGGACCATGTCGATGGCGCCAAGGCGGTGGGCCGGACGGCCGGCGATGCCCCGGAGATCGACGGGGTGGTCAACGTGAAGAAGGCGAAAGGTCTGCGTCCCGGCGAGTTCGCAAGGGTGCGGATCACTACCGCAGGCGTTTATGATCTCGCGGCTGAGCCGGCCTGACCGCCGACGACTCCGCGGGGCGGGTGATTCGTAATGCGAAATCCGAAATGTAACCAGTTGCAAGAGTCGTCAACGTCATTAACAAACCCTCGACCGGGCCTCAATCCTCCCGGAGCATCGCCCGCTCCGCCCGCGAGCCTCGCGATCTACCGCGGATGCTCAGGTGGCCGAAAGTGCAAATGAGGTCCTGGCTCTACTCCTTCCTGGCGTTGCTGATCCTGGTGCACGCATCAGCCTCTTTTGCCGCGGACGATTCCGGAAGCCGCTTCACCGTGGGCGACATCCGCGTGCTCGGCCTGCAGCGCGTGTCCGAAGGCACGGTGTTCAACTACCTGCCGGTGAACATCGGCGATGAAATGACGCCGACCAAGCTGCGCGAGGCACTGCGCGCGCTGTACGCCACCGGCTTCTTCAAGACAGTGGACCTGCGCCGCGATGGCGATACGCTGGTCGTCGTGGTGGGCGAACGTCCCTCGATCGAGAGCTTCGAGATCAAGGGCAACAAGGACATCAAGACCGAGGACCTCACCAAATCGCTGAAAGGCGTGGGCCTCGCGCAGGGCAAGACCTTCGACCGTTCCGTGCTCGAGGACGTGAAGGGTTACCTCGTCGATACCTACTACAGCCGCGGTAAATACGGCGTCACCGTCGACACCAAGGTCGATGAGCTGCCCGGCAACCGCGTGAACATCCTCGTGGACATCAACGAGGGCGACCGCGCCAAGATCCGCCAGATCAGCATCGTCGGCAATACGAAGTTCAAGGAAAAGGACATCCTCGACACCTTCGAACTCGAGACCCCGAACTGGCACAACTTCTACAAGGACAAGACGCGCTATTCGCGCGAATCGCTGCAGGGCGACCTTGAGAAGCTGAAGTCCTATTACCAGGACCGTGGCTACGCGAACTTCGACATCGAATCGGCACAGGTGACCATTTCGCCCGAGAAGGACGACATGTTCATCACCATCAGCGTGCATGAAGGCGAGATCTACAAGATCGCCGACGCCAAGATCGCCGGCAACACCATCGTGCCGCTGGCGCAGATCCAGGCGCTGGTGCTGGTACACAAGGGCGAGGTCTACAACCAGGAAGCCATCTCGCTGACGCAGAAGCTCATCGAGAACCGCCTCGGCGTCGAGGGCTATGCCTTCGCCAAGGTCGATCCCGTGCCCAAGCTCGACGACGAGAAGAAGGAAGTCACCATGACCTTCCTCGTGGACCCGGGCAAGCGCGTCTACGTGCGCCACATCATCTTCACCGGCCTCGAGCGCACCCAGGACGTGGTGATGCGCCGTGAAATGCGCCAGCTCGAAGGCGCGTGGGTGTCGAACTCGCTGCTGGAGCTTTCCAAGACCCGCATCCAGCGCCTGCCGTATGTCGAGAAGGTCGACTACGAGAAGACCAAGGTGGAAGGCGCGGACGACCTGGTCGACGTGAAGTACACGGTCAAGGAAGGCCCGAGCGCCACGCTCACCGGCGGCATCGGCTACTCGGAAGGCCAGTCCTTCTCGCTGACCGGCAACGTCGCCGACTCCAACTTCCTGGGCACCGGCCAGCGCCTCGCCCTCGATCTCAACGCGGGCAACTACGGTCAGGTGTACAGCTTCTCGCACACCACGCCCTTCGTGACGATGGATGGCCTGAGCCGCACCACGAACCTGTCCTACTCGCGCCAGACGCAGCTCACCTCGAGCTATTCGGATTTCTCGACGCGCACCTGGCTCGCCGGCATGGACTTCGGCTGGCCCATCAGCGAACAGCAGACCTTCCATGTGGGCGGGGCGCTGGAACGTGTCGAATTCGCCACCAGTTCCGGCACCTCGGACCAGATCTGGATGTGGGCGCGAAACAATGGCGGCAAGACCTACATCCACACCGATGGCCTGTCGTTCATCCGCGGCACCATTTCCAATGTGGTCGAGCTGAGCGCCTCGTGGAACTACGAGAGCCGCAACCGCGCGCTGTTCGCGACTGCGGGTAACTCGCAGACCTTTGGCATCACCGCCACGGCGCCGGGCAGCGGCCTTGAATACATCACCGCGCTGTACCGCATCCAGCAGTACTTCCGCATTCCGCTGCCGGTGATCCGCGACGTGCCTTTCCGCTTCAGCACGACCATGGGGTACGGCCAGTCCTACGGCGGTACCGACGCCCTGCCGCCCAACAAGCAGTGGTTCGTCGGCGGCCCGGATTCGGTGCGCGGCTTCCGTGAGAGCACGCTAGGCCCGCGCGATTCGCTGGGCAATCCTTACGGCGGCGACACCGCGCTGTACGGCAGCCTGAACGCCATCGTCCCGATGCCGGATAAGTGGCAGACTAGCGCGCGCGTCAGCTTGTTCTATGACTTCGGCCAGGCCTTCTACCTCGGCGACAGCACGAAGTTCTACAACAGGGACGGCTCGCGTGCCGACACCAGTTTCGACCTGAGCCGCATGCGCACCTCGGCCGGCCTCGCGGTCGAATGGCTCGCCCCGATGGGCCTGTTCCGTTTCAGCTACGGAATACCGCTCACCTATCAGCGCGAGACCAGCAAGTTTTTCGGCGACGAAAAGGAGCGCTTCCAGTTCTCTGTCGGCAGCGCATTCTGATTTAAACCTTGTCAATGACGGAAAAGCCATGAACAACCACCCGTTCCGCAGACTCCTCCGGCTGTTGCCGGTGGCCATCGCCATGGTCGTCGCCGCTTGCGGCAACTCCGACGACCTGCACGGTCCCGCGCACGTGCGATTGCTGAACCTCAGCAGCTACTACACCTCGATCGACCTGTTGAGCAACAACGGCGACACCGACGTGGACAAGACGCTGTTCACGGGCGTGACGGAAAGGAACATCACCAACTACGCCTCGTTCAAGGCGGACAGCTTCACCTTCAAGTACCGCAAGACCGGCGTTACCTCTGACTTGCTGGTCAGCAACACGACGGTGGCCGATGGCACGCACACCACCTACGTGGGCTATGGCGCGCTCACCACTTCTCGATCCTCGCGGTCAGCGAAGACGGCGACGATCCGGATTCGGGCTACGCCCGCATCCAGGTGTTGAACACCACGCTGGCCGGCCGTTTCGACGTCTACCTGACGGGCCCCACCGATTCGCTGGATGATACCGCCGCCACGGCGCTGGCCGTTTCCGGCGGCTCGGGCTCCACCGCGACCAAGCTGGCCGGCAGCTACCGCATGCGCATCGCCAACAGCGGCAGCAAGACCGACATCCGCCTCGACATCCCGAACATCACGCTGGCGAACAAGGGCATCTACGCCATCATCCTGACCGACACCGACGGCGGCGTGCTGGTCAATGCCGTGTTCCTGCCGAAGCAGGGCCAGCCCACGTACTTCGACAACACCGCCAGCGCCAACGTGCGCGTGCTGAACATGAGCACGGGCTACAGCCCGATCGACCTGTTCACCACCGACAGCAACACCACGACGAGCACCGAGACGCAGCAGTTCACCGGCTCGAGCATGGATACCAACACCATCACTCCGTATTCACCGATCACGGCGGATACCTACACGCTGTTGTTCCGCAAGCATCTGGCCACCGGCAACCTGACGGCGCAGAGCCAGACCTTCAGTGAAACCTCGTACACCACGCTGGTCACGTACGGCACCACGAACCACTTCGCGGTGTTGCCGATCCTCGAGAACGCAGACGCGGCGAACGATGGCTACACCAAGCTGCAGGTGTACAACACCTCCTCGGGCGACGCACTGGACGTGTACCTGAGCGGCCCCAACGACGCGATCACCGATATCTCGCCCACGGTTGCCGCGATACAGCCGGGCACGCAGGCTGCGGATACCATCGTGGTGGCCAACACGTACCGGCTGCGCGTGACGCTGGCAGGCAGCAAGACCGACATCCGGCTCGATTACCGCGAACGAGCCCGCGCCGCCCACCGGCACCAGGACCATCACATTGCCTGCCGCCAACTCACTGGCCACGCCAGCACCGGTAACCGGCGTGATGTCGCTGGTGCTCAGCGAAGCGGCCGGCGGCATCCTCGTCAGTGCGGCGGCGATTCCCCAGAGGGGCACTGCCGACATCCACGCCAACACCACCGTGCGCATCCGTGGCGCGAGCGGCCTGTCGAACGGCCTCAGCCGTGTCGATGACCGCGAATGGCACGACCTTCGTGACCAGGAAGCGGCACTGAGCTACATCGGTGACACCTACACCATCCTGCCGGCCGGGGCGACCAGCGTCGTCATCAGCGTCGACAACGTGGTCCAGTCGACCACCCCGCAGACCCTGGTGCCGGGCAATGACTACACGCTGCTGGCCTACGATGCCGGCACCATCGGTGCGCCCCGTGCTGACCACGCTGATCACCGACGACAACCACGTGCCGACGACCGGCTATTCGAAGGTCAAGCTGATCAACGGCATGTCGGGCCTGCAGCATCCGCTCAGCCTGGCCATCAACTTCTCGCCGGTGGCCGATTTCGTCGAGGTAGGCAAGGCCTCGGATCCGTTCGAGTTCGTCCCGGTGGCGAGCAACCAGAACCAGATCGACGTGACTGACGCGAACAACCTGCAGTCGGTACTGTCGCGGGATACGCTCACCGTGCTGAACGGCAGTGTGTACACGTTCTTCGCGGCGGGCGGCAGCAACACCGGCGCGGGGCGGCGTGAACCTGGGCGTGACCGGCACGCTGCGCAAGGACCGCTAGGCCGAAAGCGCCACAGGCGCAAACTGAAAAGCCGGCAGACGCATTGCGTCTGCCGGCTTTTTCATGCGTGACGCAAACGCTGTATGCGCGCGTCACCAGGTGGAGTTTGCGGCCGGGACCTAGTCGCGCGAGACGCTGCCGGTCAGCACATAGCCGCGGCCGTACACGGTGCGGATGATGCGCGGGTCGCGCGCGTTTGTCGCGCAACAGGTGCCGCAGGCGACTGATCAGCACGTCGATGCTGCGGTCGTAGGGCTCGAGCTCGCGGCCATCCATCGACTCGGCGATCTGGCTGCGTGACAGCACGCGGTTGGCATTGCTCACCAGCGCATGCAGCAGCTGGTACTCGCAGCCCGACAGGCGATGCGAAACACCGTCCGTGGCTTCGAGCACGCGCTCCATGGTGTCGAGTGCCCAACCGAGAAATGAAAGCGCCGCGCGCCGCCGGTGGCATCGCCCTGCTGGCGGTGCCGCTCGGTGAGGCGCAGCAGGTTGCGGACGCGCGCCAGCAGTTCGCGCGGACTGAAGGGTTTGCATACATAGTCGTCGGCGCCCATCTCGAGGCCGATGACACGGTCCACTTCCTCGCCCTTGGCGGTGAGCATCACCACCGGCAGGTCGGTCTCGGATTTCAGCCAGCGGCACACTGCGAGCCCGTCTTCACCCGGCATCATCACATCGAGGATGACGAGATCGGGGCGCCCCCTGGCCATGAAACGCCGCAACGATGCGCCATCGGCGAAAGCGCCGACGCGCATGCCATGCGGGTGAGGTACGCCGACAGCAGCGCCCGCACTTCGTGATCGTCATCGACGATGCAGATGTGTCCGGTAGTACGCGCTTCGGGGCGGATGACTTCGCTGGCTACTGCACTCATCGGCCGAGTCTGCCGCAACTCGCCACAGCCAACTTGTTAAAAATGGGAAAGCTTGGGGATCAGGGCGGCGGCGCGTGCTCGTGCGCAGGTGGCGTCTCTTCGCTGGGCGCACTGCGCATGATTTCATACAGGCGCAGTCGCTCACGCCATACGTAGTACAGGCCGTCGGCGTAGAAATAGGGCGCACCACCGATCCAGCGCATGGCATAGCCCTTGGGCAGTTCGCGCACCAGTACGCCGGCCGGCGCATCGACGGCCACGAGGTCGGTACCGCGCCGCTCATACCACTGCCCGCCACTGACTACGTAGCTGGTGCCGCGGAAGGTGATTGATGTGGCGCTGGAATCCGGCCGCGGATTACGCGGCTGCGAACGGGCAGCTGGGTGCCTGGCATTTGCGTACCGGGAAGCTGCGGCGATGGACGCGCAGGACGCATTCCACCTGGCGCACCCGGCATGCCGGGAGGATCCATCGGTCGCTGGTGCATGCCGCCCATTTCCGCGGTCAATGCCGGGCCCGCGACGAGCAACGCCAGCGTCGCGGTAAGCCGCGCAAGCAACTTGATGGCAGTGAGACGATTCATCGGAGACCCCGTGCGCGGTCACTTTACGCCAAGGCTTGCGACCACGGAGAAGATTCCGTCCCGCCTCTCGAAACGCACGCCGCCGCCGAGTTGACGTGACAATTGTCGAACAATTGCGAGGCCGAGGCCGCATCCGCCACTGCCGCGTGCGGGGTCGAGCTTGGTGAAAGGTTTCAGCGCGAACTCCGCGGTCTGCGCGGAGATGCCTTCGCCATGATCGCTGACTGCAAGTTCCAGCACGCCTTCACGCGATGCGCCGGCGCGCACCAGCACCGGCGCGCGGCCGTGCTGCAAGGCGTTCTCGATGAGATTGTCGAGCAGGCGACGCGCGGCGAATTGCGGCAGGCTGATCGCGGGATCGGCAGCACCATCGACGCGCACGTCGAGGCCGAGGCTGCGATATGAATCCACTGCGGTGTGCACCAGCTGGTCGAGTGGCTGCTGCGGTTCATCCGGCTGCACGCCACGCAGGTATGCGGTGAACTGGCGCACGATGCGGTCGATGGCCGCGATGTCTTCCACCATGCCGCGGCTCTCGGGAGATTCACTCAGCATCTCGAGCCGCAGTCGCAGCCGCGTCAGTGGCGCGCGCAGATCGTGCGGCAGGCCGCCGAGCAGCACGCGACGCTCGTCCTCGATCTGGCGCAGGCGCACCAGCATGGCGTTGAAGCTGTCGGCGAGATCGCGCAGTTCGGCCGGACCATCCACCTCGACCGGATCGGGCCAGCTGTCGCCGACGCCTTGCGTCGCGGCCGCAAGTTCACGCAGTGGTCGCGTGATCGACGTGGCATACAGCGCGGCGATGCCGAGCAGCGCGAACAATATCGAGGCCACCGCAAGCCACGGCACGCCACCCGCTGCGGGCGGTGGGCCGCCGGCATGCACGACGATCCACCACTTCTCGCCGCCTATCTCCTGGCTCACCCAGTAACTCGCGCTGGCCTCGGAGGGACCAACCACCTCCGACGGCGCAGTGGAATAACGCGTCACGGCCTCGGAGACATCCGGCAGTTGCGGAGGCGCGGCGCCGAGGAATTCGAGGAAGGAATGCGGCCCGCGGGGCGGCGCTCCATCCCGCGGCGGTTGCCTTTCCGCTGCGGGGAATACCTGCACGGTGCCACTCTGGCGCAGGCCTTCCGAAACATTGCGGCGATACCCGGACGGAATCGACAGCAGCATCAGGCGCGCCGAATACACCTGCGCAGCGATGCCGCGCGCCTTGGCGTCGACGAAATCGGTGAAGTCGTCCTGCCGCTGCATGGCGAAGGCCGCGGCCAGCACCGCGAGGCTGCCGAACACCACTGCAACCAGCAGCAGCATGGTGCGCTGGGCGAGACCGAAGCGGATTCCGGGGATGCGCGCCACGCTCAACCTCGCAGTTCGCGGCGCACCGCGCCTATTCCACCGTGACGCTCTTGGCGAGGTTGCGCGGCTGATCCACGTCGGTGCCGCGCAGGATCGCCACGTGGTACGCGAGGCAGTTGCAGCGGCACCGTGTACACCACCGGCGACTGGAAGTGGCTCACGTGGCGCGGCATGGTCAGCACGTGTACGCCATCGCTCTCCTGGATGCCGGCATCCGGATCGGCGAATACATACAGCTCCCCGCCACGCGCGCGCACTTCCTGCAGGTTGGATTTCAGCTTCTCGAGCAGGTCGTTGTTGGGCGCGACCGCGACGATGGGCATGTTGGCATCCACCAGCGCCAGCGGGCCATGCTTCAACTCACCGGCGGCATAGCCTTCGGCATGGATGTAGGAAATTTCCTTGAGCTTCAGCGCGCCCTCCAGCGCGACGGCCGCCATGGCGCCACGGCCGAGGAACAGCGCATGCTGCTTGTCCACGAAACGCTTCGCGAGCTCGCGGATCTGGCCATCGAGCTGCAGCGTCTTCTCGATGAGCCCGGGCAGTTCCACCAGGCGCTGCACCATGCCGCGCTCGCGTTCGACATCTGCGCCATGCGTCTTGGCCAGCGCGATCACCAGCAACGACAGCGCGGTGATCTGCGTGGTGAAGGCCTTGGTCGAAGCCACGCCGATCTCCATGCCCGCGCGCGTCAGCATCACGAGGTCGGATTCACGCACCAGCGAGCTCTCGGGCACGTTGCAGATGGCGAGCGTGGCGAGGTAGTTGGCGCGCTTGGCGTGGCGCAGTGCTGCCAGCGTGTCCGCGGTTTCACCGGACTGCGAGATGCTGACGAACAGCGCGTTCTCCGGCACCACCGGATTGCGATAGCGGTATTCGCTGGCGATCTCCACGCGCGCCGGGATGCGGCACACCTGTTCGATGAAGTACTGCGCCACCACGCCCGCGTGCCAGCGGTGCCGCAAGCGACGATGTGCACGTACTTCACTTCCGGGAAGATGGCCTGTGCCTTGTGCCCGAACGCAGCCTCGAGCAACCGGCCATTGGCCACGCGTTCCTGCAGCGTGTTCGACACGGCCCAGGGCTGCTCGTGGATTTCCTTGAGCATGAAGTGCTCGTACTGGCCCTTCTCAGCGGCTTCTGCGGATTGCTCGCTGATGCGCACGGGCCGGTCGGCGGTGTTGCCGTCGGCGTCGAGCACCTTGACGCTCTCGCGGCGCACTTCGGCGATGTCGCCTTCTTCCAGGAACTGGGAAAGCGCGCGTAACCGGCAGTAGCGCGGAAACATCCGAGGCCACGAAGTTCTCGTGCTCGCCGATGCCGATGACCACCGGGCAGCCCATGCGCGCGACGATCAGCCGATCCGGTTCCTGCTCGGACACCACTGCCAGTGCGTACGCACCTTCGAGTTCGGCGACCGTGGCGCGCACCGCCTTGAACAGGTCGCCCAGCGTCTGCATGTGGAAGTGGATGCGATGCGCCACCACTTCGGTGTCGGTCTCGGACGAGAACACATAGCCCGCGCTCCTGAGTTCCTCGCGCAGCTCCTCGTGGTTCTCGATGATGCCGTTGTGGACGATGGCGAGCCCATCGCGCGAGATATGCGGATGCGCATTGCGCTCGGAGGGCACGCCATGCGTGGCCCAGCGCGTGTGCGCGATGCCGGTGCCACCGTGCAGCGGCGCTTCATCCAGCGCCTCCTGCAGCATCTTCACCTTGCCCACGGTGCGCAGGCGTCCGATATGGCCGCGCGCGCCCACCACCGCGATGCCGGCGGAGTCGTAACCGCGGTATTCCAGCCGCCGCAAGCCGTCGATCAACACGGGCACCACATCGCGCCCCGCCACTGCTCCAACAATGCCGCACATCCGTGCCTGCTCCTTAGCGGCCGCGCTTCACGGGGCGCTGCCAGCCTTCGATCGTTGTCTGTCGCGCGCGCGCCAGCGTCAATTTGCCTGGCGGCGCGTCCTGGGTAATGGTTGAACCGGCGGCGGTGGTCGCGTTCGCACCGATCGTCACCGGGGCGACGAGCATGTTGCCCGAGCCGATGAAGGCGCCGTCGCCGATCACCGTGCGCGACTTGTTCGCGCCGTCGTAGTTGCAGGTGATGGTGCCGGCACCGACGTTGACGCCCGCACCCACGTCGCTGTCGCCGAGATACGTAAGGTGGTTCGCCTTCGAACCCTTGCCGATGTGGCTGTTCTTCACTTCGACGAAGTTGCCGATGTGCACGCCATCCTCGAGCGTGGCGCCGGGCCGCATTCGCGCGAACGGACCGACGTTGCAGCCCGCACCGATGGCAGATTTTTCGAGCACGCAGCTCGGGAACACCTGCGTATCCGCACCCACCGTCATGTCACGCAGCACGCAGTTCGCACCGATGCGCACGCGGTCGCCGAGCACCACGCGGCCCTCGAACACCACGTTGATGTCGATGAACACATCGCTGCCGAGCACGAGTTCACCGCGCTGCTCGAAGCGTGCAGGATCGGCTAGCGTTGCACCGGCCAGCAATGCGGCTTCCGCGCGACGTGCGCGCAATACCGCTTCCAGATGCGCCAGCTGCCGGCGATCGTTCACGCCCAGCACTTCGTCTTCATCAGGAGCGGCGAGCGAGCGCACGGTGATGCCGTCCTTCACTGCCATCGCGATGATGTCGGTGAGGTAGTACTCGCCCTGCGCATTGTTGCTGCGGAGTTTCGTGAGCCAGCCGCGCAACTGCGCGGCACGCACCACCATCACGCCGGTGTTGCCTTCGCGGATGTGCTGCTGCGCAGCCGTCGCATCATTCTGCTCGACTATGGCTTTCACGCGGCCGCGCGCGTCGCGCACGATGCGGCCGTAGCCGGTCGGATCGTCGAGCTTCACCGTCAGCAGCGCCATCGACTTGGCATCCACCAGCGCGATCAGCCGGCGCAGCGTCGCGCTCGCCAGCAACGGCACGTCACCGTAAAGCACGAGCACCAGGTGATCGTGCGGAATTTCCGGCATGGCCTGCATCACTGCATGGCCGGTGCCTGCATGGCCGGTGCCCTTCTGGTCGGACTGCAGCGCCCACTGCAAGTCATCTTCGGAGCACGCAGCCCGCACGGCATCACCACCGAAGCCGTACACCACATGCAGGCCGGCGGGAGTCAATTGCCGCGCGGTATGGAGCACATAACGCAGCAACGGTTGTCCGGCCAGCGGCTGCAATACCTTCGGCAGGCTGGAGTTCATGCGCCGGCCCTTGCCGGCCGCGAGGATGACGACGGACAGCGGCGCTGCGACCTGCGCGGGTTGCGCCTTTTTCGGGGTGCCCGGCTTGCGGGAACGCTTGGTCTTCATAGGGCGCGCCAAGCTACCACTTGCACGCTGCGCTGTCAGGGCACGCGCTGCAGGATGAAGTCATGGTAATGATGCGCGCCGACGCGGAATTCCCGCGTACCGGCCTGCGTGAAGCCGAAGCGCTCATAGAAAGCCAGCGCGCCCTCATTGCGCGAATACACGCCGAGCAGTACGCGCCGGAAACTGGCGACCGCGGCATGCGCCAGCACCTGCTCCATCAGCCAGCGTCCCACGCCGAGGCCCTGGAACCGGTACAGCAGGTACAGCCGGCGTATTTCGAGATCGCGCGGATCCAGGTCAGGCAGCGGCAGGTCGGGCGGCGTCGCCACGAGGTAACCCACCGGTGCGCCACCCGGCGCCTCGGCGATCCAGCACGGGCAGGCGGGATCGGCCAGCCAGGCGGCGTACTTCTCCGGCGCGTGCTGGTGCTCGGCATGCTCGAGGATGTCTTCCACCGGCAGCAGGTGCGCATAGCTTTCGAGGAAGGTGGCACGGCCGAGCAGCGCCAGCCGTGGCGCATCCGCAGGCACCGCGGCGCGCACGCGGATGGAGGTTGCGGCAGCCGCGAGCCTCGATCCCATCTACGCCACGCCCACGCCGAACAGCCGGCCGATGACCACGGTGGCGCCCATGGCGGCGGCGCCCCAGAAGCCGACGCGCAGCGCCGGTCGCAGCAGCGGCGCGCCACCCAGCCAGGCGGCCAGTGCACCCAGCGACATCAACAGCAGCAACGACACGGCCGGCATGGCCACGCCACGCGCCGCAACCGGTACGAAGCTGAACAACGCCAGCGGCACCGCCGCGCCCAGGGAGAACGAAGCCATCGAGGACAGCGCCGCGAGTATCGGCCGGGCGCGGGTTTCTTCGGTGATGCCGAGTTCCATGCGCGCATGCGCGGCCAGCGTGTCCACGGCTTCGACATCGCGCGCCGCCTTTTCCGCGGTGTTGCGCGACAGGCCACGCTGCATGAACAGGCCAACCAGTTCGCGGTGCTCGGCCTCCGGCTGCGTGGCCAGCTCCATGCGCTCGCGCGCCAGGTCCGCCTTCTCGCTATCTGCCTGCGATGAGACCGAAACGTATTCGCCGGCGGCCATCGACAGCGCGCCGCCAACGAGACCGGCGAGGCCGGCCGCGAACACCGCCGAGTCGGCGATGTTCGCGGCCGCTACGCCCATGATGAGGCTGGAAGTGGAGATCAGCCCGTCGTTGGCCCCCAGCACGCTGGCGCGCAACCAGCCGATGCGGGCGACGACATGGGACTCCCGATGCGCGGTGCTGGTGCTCATTGGTACCGCCGCCCGTGCCATTCGATGTAGCCCGGTGCGTGCCTGCCGGAAGGGTCGCGATGGGTCCAGTGGATGAGCCCGCCCTTGTCGTTCCACTGGTACTCGCCATACACCTCGACGGTTTCGCCGACGGCGAGGCCATCGAGGCGCGGCGCGAGGTCGATGTTGTGGGCGATCAGCAGCGTGGTGCCGCCATCCGTCGCGATGATGAAGCGCTGGTGCTCCAGGCCGTCGCGATCATCGGCCAGTATTCGCTGTACGCGCCCGCTCACGCGCACCAGCGTACCGCTGGCTGCCTGCGTGAAGGCCTCGTGGGCGGGACCAGGACGCGGGCCCGGTGGCGTCTGCAAGGGCGGCGCGCTCGAAGGATCGCGGGCCGCAAACCACACCACCGCCAGCACCACCAGGGCCAGCACCGCACGCTGCCATCCGCGCATCAAACCGGAACCCCAGGCAACGCGCGAGGTCTATGTAAACAGCGGGAAAGCCAATGGTTTGTGCGATAGGTATCGCCTATTCTCGCCATGCCGTGCACCCGCTGGAAAAGCCTTGTTGGAGTTGGTCCGCCGTGAAAGATTTTCGCATTACCCGGGCACTTGGCGCTGCCCTTCTCGCGGCCGGTCTCGGCCAGGCTGCGTTTGCCGCTGATGTCCCGGCCGCGCATGCCGGCAGCGCGGTGGGCTGGGACATGTTCGGCAGCTACTGCACCGAGTGCCACAACACCGAGGACTGGGCCGGCGGCGTGGCCTTCGACACCATGTCCGAGCAGGACATCCCCGACAACATCGACGTGCTCGAGAAGGCCGTGCGCAAGCTGCGCAGCCAGCAGATGCCGCCCGGCGGCCACAAGGTACCGGACAAGGCCACCCGCGCCGCCTTCATCACCTGGATGGAAGGCCGCCTCGACCAGGTGGGTGCTGCGCATTCCGACCCCGGCAGCGTCGGCCTGCATCGCCTGAACCGCAAGGAATACGCCAACGCCGTGCACGACCTGCTCGGCATCGAGGTCGACCCGGCCGGGATCCTGCCGCGCGATGAGCCGCGCGATGGCCTCGACAACATCGCCGCGGCACTGCAAGTGACGCCCTCGTTCATGGACCAGTACATCTCCGCCGCACGCGTGCTGGTAGTGCAGGCCATGGGCAACAAGGATGCGCTGCCCGCCGGCACCACCTATCGCGCCAGCACGCCGAGCACGCAGCTGTTCCATGAGGATGGCCTGCCGCTGGGCACGCGCGGCGGCATCGCCGTGGACCACAACTTCCCGGCCGATGGCGAATACGTGCTGAACATCGCCAACATGGCGCAGGCCCTGTGGGTCTACAACATGGAGTTCGAGAACCCGCTGGTGGTGACGCTCGACGGCAAGCTCATCTACGAAACCAGCATCGGCGGCGAGGCCGACATGAAGGCCATCGACCAGAAGCAGGATCCGGCGGTCGAAGCCATCAACAAGCGCCTGAAGGACATCCGCTTCACCTCGAAGGCCGGCGTGCATCGGCTGGTGGTGGCGTTCCGTCATCGCACCTTCGCGGAATCCGAAGACCGGCTGCAGATGTATGCGCCCGGTGGTGGACAGGATCGCGTATTGCGCGTCACTTCGTTCGACGTGCGCGGCCCGTTCAATGCCACCGGTGTCAGCCAGACCGCCGCACGCCAGCACATCTTCGCGACCTGCTATCCGAAGAGCACGGCTGAAGAGACGCCCTGCGCACGCACGGTGATCGCCGATGTCGCGCGCCGCGCCTTTCGCCGTCCGGTCACCGACGCGGACATGCAGGGCCTGATGCGCTTCTACGAGATCGGTCGCGCGCAGTCGGATTTCGACGCCGGCATCCGCCGCGCGTTGACCGCGGTGCTCGCGAACCCGAACTTCCTGTATCGCACCGATGCGCCCACCGACGCGCTGGCGCCCGGCACCATCTACCACATCGACGACCTGACGCTGGCATCGCGGCTGTCGTTCTTCCTGTGGAGCAGCCTGCCTGATGACACGCTGCTGCAGCTCGCCGCCGCCGACAAGCTGCACGATCCGGCGGTGCTGAAGGCACAGGTCGTGCGCATGCTGGCCGATCCGCGTTCCATCACGCTGTCCAGCAACTTCGGTGCGCAGTGGCTGAACCTCACGCGCCTGCCGGAGATCACGCCGGATGCGGGCATCTTCCCGTACGCCAGCGGCACGGCGGACCTGCGCGGCGACTTCGTCAAGGAAATCACGCTGTGGATGGACGACATCATCCACCACGACGGCAGCGTTCTCGACCTGCTGTCTTCGCAGTACACCTTCGTGAACGAGCGCATCGCCCTGCACTACGACATCAACAGCGTGCGCGGCGACCAGTTCCGCAAGATCAGGCTGGATGATTCGAAGCGTTGGGGCCTGCTCGGCAAGGGCGGTGTGCTGATGGCGAGTTCGTATCCGAACCGCACTTCGCCGGTGCTGCGCGGTGCGTATGTGCTGGAACGCATCCTCGGCACGCCACCGCCCACTCCGCCGCCGGCCGTGCCCGCACTGGCCGAGAACCAGGCCGGCAAGAAGGCGACCACGGTGCGCGAGCGCCTCGAAGAACATCGCAAGAAGCCGCAATGCTTCTCCTGCCATGCGGCCATCGACCCGATCGGCTTCACGCTCGAGGGCTTCGACGCCACCGGCAAGGAGCGTCGCATCGACCGCTTCGCGCGCACCGAGATCGACAGCCTCGGCAAGCTGCCCGACGGCACCATCGTCAAGAATCCGGACGAACTGCGCACCGCGCTGCTCGCCGACCCGGTGCCCTTCGTGCAGAATCTGACCGAGCGGCTGCTGGCGTATTCACTGGGCCGCGTGATCGAGGCGCATGACATGCCGTACGTGCGCGGCATCGTGCGCAGCTCGGCGGCGGACGGTTACAAGTTCTCGACGCTGCTCACCAACATCGTGCTGAGCGACGAATTCGTGAAGGCCAAGGTTCCGGAATCCGTGAAGGCAGCAGCGCCGTTGAAGACGGCGGCAGTGCTGAAGTGAAGTAGAGGCTAGCCATGTACATCACCAAGAAATCCATTTCCCGCCGCGCCGTGTTGCGTGGGGCCGGTGCCAGCATCGCGCTGCCACTGCTGGACGCGATGATTCCCGCGGGCGTTGCACTCGGTGCCACGGCTGCCGCGCCCACGACGCGCATGGGCTTCATCTACTTCCCGCATGGCGCAATCATGAAGTCGTGGGTTCCGGAGCAGACCGGCACCGGCTACACGATGTCGCCCATCCTGAAGCCGCTCGAACCCTTCCGCTCGCAGATGACCATCGTCAGTGGCCTGCGCAACAAGGGCGGCGAGAGTTCGGATCCACATGGCATCATGGCCGGCACCTGGCTGTCGTGCTTCGGCATCAAGGATCGCAAGGACGATCTCGGCACCACCGCCGACCAGCTGGCCGCGCGCCAGTTCGGCGCGACGACGCCGCTGCCCCTCGCTCGAGCTTGCCGGTGAAGGCGGCGCGGCCACCTGCAGCCAGAGCGGCGGCGGTTGCGGCTACGGCAGCACCACCGCGTTCCGCACGCCCTTCCAGCCGCTGCCGATGGAGGACAACCCGCGCAAGGTGTTCTTCGCGCTGTTCGGCCAGGGCGACAACACCAGGGAGCGCAAGGAGATCCTCAGCGAGACGGGCTCATTGCTCGACTACGTGATGGACCAGAGCAAGTCGCTGAACGCCCGCGTCGGCGCAGCAGATCGCGCGCGCCTGTCGGACTACCTCGATTCGATCCGCGAGGTGGAGAGCCGCACGCAGAAGCTCGCCGCCAGCAAGAGCGCGCAGATGGACCTGCCGAATGCACCCGAAGGCATCCCCGACCAGTTCGCCGATGAAGTGGCGCGCTGTTCGATCTCATCGCCCTCGCCTGGCAGACCAACCAGACGCGCGTGGCTTCGATGATGATCGCGAAAGAGATCAGCATGCGCACCTACCCGAACCTGCAGATCACCGAGGCCTTCCATCCGCTCTCGCACCATGGCAACGACCCGGACAAGATGTCGCGCCTGGTGCAGATCCAGAACTACCACACGCAACTGTTCGCGAAGTTCATCACCAAGCTGTCGAAGACCGAGGACGGCGACGGCTCGCTGCTCGACCATTCCATCATCCTTTACGGCAGCAACATGTCGAACAGCGACCTGCACAACAACGACCCGCTGCCCAGCGCCATCCTTGGCCGCGGCTACGGCAAGATCAAGGGCGGCCAGCACCTGCATTTCCCGCAGGACACGCCGCACGCCAACCTGCTGCTCACGCTGCTGAACCGTGCCGGCGTCGAGACGCCGACGCTGGGCAACAGCACCGGCCAGTTCGCGGAGATCTGAAGCGATGCAGACCCGTCGCGGCTTCCTGGAAGCCGCTGCCGCTTCCTGTGCGGGCGTCGCGCTCGCGGGATTGCCGCTCGAAGTTGCGCAGGCGAAGGAGCCGGCGTTCGCGTCAAAGGATCTCGGTGGCGGACTCGCCTTCATCACCGGCGCGGGAGCAAACGTGCTCGCGTTCGGCTCTACCGATGGCGCTTTGCTGTTCGACGGCGGCAAATTCGAGCAGTCGAGGGCGTTGCTGAAAATCGCGCCGGCCGCGGTCGGCGCGAAGAAAGTGCGCACACTGGTGAATACGCACTGGCATCCCGAGCAGACCGGTTCGAACGAAGCGCTGGGCAAGCAGGGCGCGACCATCATCGCGCACGAGAACACGCGGCTGTGGCTGGCGCGCAAGAGCATCGACGTGGATTGGGCACCGAAGCCTTTCCTCGCATTGCCGAAGATCGCACTGCCCAGCAAGAGTTTCTACACGACGGACAAGCTGGAGTTCGGCGGCGAGACCATCGCGCTGGGCCATCTCGGCCAGGCCCATACGGATGGCGATCTGTACGCTTATCTACCGAAGGCCAACGTGCTCGTCGCGGGTGGCGTAGTGTCGAGCGCCGGCTGGCCGTTGATGGACTGGCAGACCGGCGGCTGGATCGGTGGGCTGGTCGGTGCCTACGACCGCCTGCTCAAGGTCGCGAACGATTCAACCCGCGTGATTCCCGCCGATGGCGCCATCATCGGCCGCAAGGAACTGCAGGCGCATCGTGACATGTACTTCCAGGTCTTCGACCGGCTGGTGAAGCAGCTGGTGAAGGGCATGGGGCCGCAGGAAGCTTACGAATCAGGCCCGGCGAAGGAATACGAAGCGCAGTGGGGCGACTCCCACACCTTCGTGATCGCGGCGTTCAAGAGCCTGTGGGGACACTACGCTCCTGACGCCTGATCCGGCACAGCGGCAGCAGGTTCCGCGACTGCGGCGTCCGCTGGCGGTGCCTCGACAGTGGGCGAATCCTTCGCTGGCTCCGGCGGTGCCGTATTCGCACCCATGTCGCGCACCGTGTCGAACATCTTCGGCGGCAGCTTCGAGGTATCCAGCGCGCGCACGATGAACAGGTCCGGCCGCTGCGACAGGTCGATGGCCTTGCCCGCGCGCAGTTCCGCATTCGGTCCGAAGGATTCCACCACCGGCGACAGCCGCGCCGCTTCGTTGAGCTTCTGCACGCGCGCCACCGAGCCATCGGACAGCTGCACGTAAGTACCCACCGGAATGAGCAGTACCGCGCTCGCCAGGTGGTTCGCGATGACCGTGCCATGCGACTCGCGCAATGACTTGTACATGCCGGCCAGTGCCACGCCCGGCGCCACCGCGTTGCCCGCGCAGCGGATCTGCAGTTCACGCACCGCGCCGATGATCAGCGCATGCGGATGGATGCGGTCACCCTGCAATGCTTTCGGCAAGCCGTTGCCATCGGGACGCTCGCGATGCTCGCTGACGATGCGCAAGACCTCCGCATCGAAGCCACCGCACCCTTCGAGGATCAGCGCGCTGTAAGTCGGATAGTCCGCGAGCGGAGTGCCGCGCACGGTCACGCCCGGCTCTTCCTCCGGCAGGTTCGGCGGCATGCGCGTGAGGCCCACCGCATGCACCAGCGCGGCATGCGTAAGTGCGCGCAGCTCGGGTTTGCTCAGGCCCATGCGCTTGCCGATCAATCCGGCCAGCCACACGGCATCGCTGCCGAGCAGCGCGAGCCGCACCGTGGAGTGACGCGGTGCCGTGGACGACATCGGCGCCAGCGGTGAAGTGCTGTTGTTGAGGATGGCGACCAGGAAATCGACGAACCCGGCCACTGCGACCGCCGAATCCTGGTTGCCGGCACTGAGCATGCTCAGCGTCTGCAGCGCGCGCTCGCGCGTGTGTCGATCGCGTGCCTTGGCTCCTTCAAGCGCCGTGCGCTGCTCGGCGCGGAACTTTGCTTCGCGCGCGGCTTCCGCAGCGGGGTCGATAATGACCAGTGTTTCAGGTGGCTCCACCCCTCCGGTCGGTGCAGTGCCTTCCGCGGGAGCGGTACCTGCAGCCGCATCCGTTGCCGGCGCGGCCTGTGCGGCGGTGGCCACGCCACCAGCCCCTTCCTCGGCGCGCGCACGATCCACGAACACCCGCGTCAGCTGCCTGTCGCGGATGATGCCGAGTTCCTTGTCCGTGCTGATGCGGAAAAAACGCCGCTCGAACGGATGATCAAACCAGCGATGGTCGATCCGGATGTAGTCGCCGATTTTGAGGTCGCCGGGTTCAGTCGGCTCCCACGCTTCCTGTTCCATTTTCGTATGGCGCCAAGATAGGGGGCCGCTCACCTATACTCAGCGGCCTTCGCCGGCATATTGAGGGGGTTCCATGCGTGCTGCTGTGACGGGCCTAGCGGCCTTGCTGATAGGTTTCGCCGCCCGGACTGTCCTGGCCGCGCAAGGTTCCGAGGACGAGCAGTTGTTCACCGCGCAATGTGCGGTCTGTCACATGGCGACCCCGGCCCCGGCTGGTAGCCCCAACGAGAAGGCACCGACACGCGGGCAGCTGCATGACTTCCCCGCCGAGGCGGTACTCACCGCGCTGACCAACGGCAAGATGCAGTTGCAGGGCTCACGGCTCAACGATGCGCAGAAGCGGCTCGTCGCTGAATACGTCACCGGCAAGCAGCTGGGTGCGGCTTCAGTCGGCGTCGCGACCGTGTTGAACCAGTGCACCTTCGATCGGCCCATGCAGGACCCATCGAAGGTCGCGGGATGGAATGGCCACGGCAATGGTCCCGCCGCCACGCGCTTCCAGGATGCGAAGACCGGCGGCATCACGGTCGAGAACGTATCGCAGCTGAAGCTCAAATGGGCCTTTGGCTACAACGGCGTTGCCACCGCGCGTACACAACCAGCCCTCGTCGGTGGACGCCTGTTCATCGCCAGCGAGAATGGCGAAGTGCATGCGCTCGATCCGAAGACGGGCTGCACGTTCTGGAGCTACAAGGCGCAGGCCGGAGTGCGCAGCGCGCCGACGGTGGGTGCATACACGGCGAACGGCAAGCGTGGCTACGCGGTCGTGTTCGGTGACACGCGCGCCAATCTCTACGGCCTCGATGCCAACACCGGCAAGCAGCTGTGGACCACGCGCGTCGACACGCATCCCATCGCCGGCATCAGCGGCTCGCCCATCATCCATGACGGTCGCGTCTTCATCGGCGTGCAGGGCATCGGCGAGGAAGGTCGTGGCGGCACCGGCGGCTACGAGTGCTGCACCTTCCGCGGCAATCTTTCTGCGTTCGATGTTTCCACCGGCAAGCTGCTGTGGAAGACATACACCGTGGGCGAACCGAAGCCGCGCGCGAAGAGCAAGGATGGCGTGCAGCTGTATGGTCCGTCGGGTGGTGCCATCTGGTCCTCGCCTTCCATCGACGTGAAGCGCGGGCTGGTCTACACCGCCACAGGCAATGGCTACTCCGATCCGCCGCAGCCGATGACCAATGCCGTGCTGGCGCTCGACCAGAAGACCGGCGCGGTACGCTGGTTCAGGCAGCTCACCGTTGCCGACCAGTGGGCGATGGGCTGCCAGGCCACCAATCCCGGTGATTCCGCCTGCCCCGCGACACTCGGGCCGGACTACGACTTCTCCGCGACTCCCATCCTCGCGCATGTAGGCAAGCGCGATCTCATCGTGTTGCCCCAGAAATCCGCCACGGCCTACGCGCTCGATCCGGATCGCAAGGGTGAGCTCGTATGGAAGACCGTGTTCGGACAACCCAGCGGCCTCGGTGGCCAGTGGGGTGGCGCGGTGGACGGCGTGAATTTCTACACCGGCACGAATGGCTTCCTCACTACGCCGGGCGGCTTCACGGCGATCAGCCTCACCGATGGCAAGATCGTCTGGCAGCAGCCACCGCAGGTGCCGCTGTGTGGTCCGCCGAAACCCGGCTGCGGCGCCGGCCAGGGTTCGGCGGCCACTGCGATTCCCGGCGCGGTTTTCAGCGACAGCCTCGATGGTGGCATCCGCGTCTACTCGGCGCGTGATGGCAAGATCCTGTGGCTCTTCGATGCCAATCGTGACTTCACCACCGTGAACGGCGTGAAGGCCAATGGCGCGAGCATGGATGGGCCGGGGCCGGTGGTGGCCGGTGGCATGGTGTTCGTGAATTCAGGTTACGGCGGGCTCGTCGGCCGGCCGGGCAATGTGCTGCTGGCGTTTGGCCTGAACTAACGCAACACACCAGCAGCAATGCAGGGCGCTACTCCTCGAGCAGCGCCCTCAGCATCCACGCCGTCTTCTCATGCAGCTGGATGCGCTGGGTCAGCAGGTCAGCCGTCGCTTCATCGCTGGCCTTCTCCGCTGACGGAAACAACTTGCGCGCCGTCCTCGCCACGGCTTCGTGTCCTTCCACCAGCTGCTTGATCATCTCGCGGGCCTTCGGCACGCCGGGCTTGTCCTTGATCGAGCTGAGCTTGATGAGCTGATCGTAAGTACCGGGTGCGGGATGTCCCAGTGAACGGATGCGCTCGGCCACCACATCCACCGCCAGCCACAGCTCGTTGTACTGCGTCTCGAACATCAGGTGCAGTGTCTGGAACATGGGCCCGGTGACGTTCCAGTGGAAGTTGTGCGTCTTGAGATAAAGCGTGTACGTGTCGGCAAGCAGGTGCCCAAGGCCTCCGGCGACTTCCGCGCGATCCTTCTTGCTGATGCCGATGTCGATCTGTGCGGCCATGGTTGCTGCTCCTTGCTGCCGATCAGCCCAGTGAATCCCAATACTCCTCCATCTTCTTGCGCTGTGCCGCCGTCGGCAACGCGCCGCGTCCACCAGACTGATTGTCCTGCAGGAAGGCCAGCGTCGTGGTGCCCGGTATCGCCGCCGTCACTGCGGGATGCGAGATGATGTACTTCAGCATGAACTGCGCCCAGGTGGTGGCATCGAACTCCGCCGCCCACTCCGGCACCTTCTTGTTGGCGAGGCGCGGGAAATAGCTGCCGTTGCGGCCGCCGAAGGGCTGGTTGATCAGCACGCCGAGCCCTTTCTCCTGCGCGAACCGCAACACCTGCTGGTCCGCATCGCGATTGCCGATCGAGTAATTCACCTGCACGAAATCGAACTTGTTGTTGCGGAGTATCTCCAGCAGCTGGCCGTACTGGCCATCGATCGAAGTCGTGATGCCGACATAGCGGATCTTGCCGGCCTGCTTGTATTCCTGCATCGCCGGCAGCAACTCGCGCACGCCACCCACGTTGTGGAGCTGCAGCAGGTCGATCTTGCTCACCTGCAGGCGGCGGAAGGATTCATCGAGCACCGCCTTGCCGCCTTCATAGCCGCCGCCCATCGGCGTCTTGGTGGCGAGGAACACCTTGTCGCGATTGCCGATGTCGGCCAGCAGCTTGCCGATCACGAGTTCGGATGAGCCATATGCGCGCGCGGTGTCGATGACCTTGCCACCGATCTCGGGCAGGCCCTGCAGCACGCGCTTGATCTCGGCGAGTTCATCGGCGGAGTTCACGCCGAAGGCATTCGTGCCCACGCCCACGGCCGGCAATTTCTCACCCGTGGAAGGAATGGCCTTGAGGATGGGCGCGAGCGGCTTCGCATCGGCCGCGAACGTTGCCCGCGTGGCCAGTGCCACGCCGGCGGCGACACCTGCCTGCATCATGGCTCGACGTGAGAACTGCCGGTGCTTGCTGCTGCTCATGGGCCCCTCGTTCGCGGTTGCTCGAAGCTCGAGTGTCTGCGTGGACCTTAGGCAGCAGCAAACGTTCCGTCAATGCGCCGACGTGGGTGCTTCAAGAGGCGGGCACGGGTGGTGGCTGGTCCGCGGGCCACAGCAACCAGAAGGATCCCTGTTCGCGCATCGCACCGGCGGCTTCACCGGCTTCGGAACCGAGGCCCCAGAAGAAATCCGCGCGCAATGCGCCACGGATGGCACCGCCGGTGTCCTGCCCGAACACCATGCGCGCCAGCGGTTGATGAGTCAGCGGGTGTTTCGTTGCGAGATACAGCGGCGCGCCCAGCGGCAGCTGGCGCTGGTCGATGGCCACCGAACGGCCCGCGGTGAGCGGCAGGCCCAGCGCACCCTTCGGTCCGATCGAAGGATCACCCAACTGCTCCTCCTTGAAGAACACCACGCTCGGGTTCGCATTGAAGATCTCGGCCTGGCGTTCCGGATGCGCAGCCAGCCACAGCTTGAGGTTGGGCAGCGCCGCCTGCTCCACCGTCATCTCGCCGTGGTCCACGAGATACTTGCCGATGGATTTGTAGGGCTGGCCGTTCACGTCGGCGAACGAAAGCCGCACGGCGCTGCCATCCGTCAGCCGCACGCGACCTGAACCCTGGATCTGCAGGAAGAACGCATCGGCCGCGCTGTCGAGCCACACCAGTTCCTTGCCGGCAAGCAGCTTGCCGTCGGCCAGGTGTTCGCGATCCGGATACGGTGTGACGCGCTTGCCCTGCAGGCGGCCGCGGATGCGTTCGCCCTTCAACTGCGGATACAGGTCGCCGAGATCGATGGTGAGCAGGTCATCCGGTACGGCATACAGCGGCGTCTGGAACGCACCGCCGCGCTTGCGCGCACCGTTCACCACCGGTTCGTAGTAACCGGTGACCGTGCCCTGGTCGCGCCGTTCGTTCCTGCCGTCCTGGCTCAGCGTGATGATGTGCCAGGGTTTCAGGCGCGCTTCGACGAGCGCGCGCTGCGCGGCTGCATCGGTCGCGCCCACGGCCTGCGCGGCGGAGCAGAAACCGCTCCACACCGGCGCCATGCGCGGTGCGCGACAGCTGGTGAGCAGTGCCGGCCAGGCCGCGACGATGTCGTCGCTGCTCCAGCCCGGCAGGTCCGTCCAGCTGGCGGATTCATAGCGCAGTACTGGCGGCGGTGGTGCCGGCGGCGGCGTTGCCGGCGTGACCACGGCCGGCGGCGGTGGTTCATGCCTGATCGTCGCCGGTTGGCAGGCCACCAGCAGCATCGCCACGCCGGCAACCAACAACGGACGTGGAATCATCCGCATCGCTCAGGCCGCGGGCGCACGCAGGTCGGCGAGCAGCACACCGTGCGTGAGGATTTCTTCCTCGTGCCCGGGATCGCGGAAATTCTCGGCAATGCCGGCGGCGATCCACTCGACCACGACGGGCTCGTCGAGCAGGCGCCCTACATACGACGCCGCCTGCGCCGGCAAGGGCAATCCATAGGTCTGCACCCGCGTCGCCACCGGCGCGAAGAACGCATCCACCGCGCTGAACGCGGCGCCTCCGAGATAGGGACCACCGAAACGCGAGAGGCCATCGGACCACAGCTCGGCGAGTCGCGCGAGATCAGCCTGCAACCCGGCACCCAGCTCATGCAGCTTGATGCGCACGCCAACGCTCATCGAGCAATCATTGCGTAGCGCGGTGAAGCCGCTGTGCATTTCGGCCGCGGCCGAGCGTGCCCAGGCACGTGCCTTCGCATTCTCCGGCCACACACCGGCATGGCGCTCGGCCAGGTATTCGGTGATGGCCAGCGTATCCCACACCACCGCCTGCCCATCGACGAGGCAGGGCACGCGTCCCGACGGCGAATGCTCCTTCAACCCGCCCAGGTGAAACGGCAGCAGCCGCTCGCTGAACGCGATGCGCAGCCGGCGCATCAGCACCCAGGGCCGCATCGACCAGGACGAGTAGTTCTTGTTGGCGATGATCAGCTCGTACATGACGCTCTCTTAATCCTCGGTGGGTCGCGCGGGGCCGGGCAGCAGCAGCTGGTAGAACGCGAGGTCGAGCCAGCGGCCGAATTTCCACGCCGCTTCGCGGATGTCGCCGGCGTGCACGAAGCCCAGCTGTTCGTGCAGCACGATGCTTTCGCGGTTCGCGGCATCGATGCCGCCGATCATGGCATGGAAGCCCGCGGTCGAGGCGCGCTCCACCAGTTCGCGCATCAGGAGCCGTGCAATGCCGCGCCGACGCCAACCGGGGTGCACGTATACCGAATGCTCGATGGTGTATTTGTAAGCCGGCTTTACACGGAAGCCGCCCCAGGTGGCGAAGCCGCACAGCTCGCCAGCTTCGTTGACGGCGCCCAGCACCGGCTGGCTGCCGCGCGCCTTCTCGCCGAACCATTGCAGCACCGTATCCAGCGAACGCGGGCGATATTCGTAGATCGCGGTGGTGTTCAGGATGGCGTCGTTGAAGATCTCGCGCACCGCGGACGCGTGCGCGTCGGGCGTGCATTCGATGAGCTGAAATGACATGCTCGACACTATAAACGCCGGTCATGGGAGCGCAAACAGCTCGCTGGCGTGCAACCCACCCCTCGACAAGGTCAGCGCATGGCAATCACGGTACGCCCGGTCTCCGGCCCGAAAGAGATCAAGCAGTTCGTCAAGTTCCGCATCGACCTGTACCGCGATTCGCCCTACGCGATTCCGCCGCTGTACATGGACGAGATGACCACGCTCGATCCGAAGAAGAACCCCGCCTTCCAGTTCTGCGATGCGCAGTGCTTCCTCGCCTACGACGGCGACAGGCCCGTCGGCCGCATCTGCGCCATGGTCAATCGCCGCGCCAACGAGGTGTGGAAGACGCAGAGCGGCCGCTTCGGCTTCGTCGATTTCATCGACGACGAGGCCGTGTCAAAGGCGCTGTTCGACACCGCCGAGAAGTGGCTGCAGGACCGGGGCCAGCATTCCATCCACGGTCCACTGGGTTTCACGGACCTGGACCAGGAAGGCATGCTGATCGAGGGCTACGACCAGCTCGGCACCATGGCCACCATCTACAACCACCCCTACTACGTCACGCACATCGAGAAGCTGGGCTACCTGCCCGATGCGGACTGGGTGGAATACCGCATCACCATTCCCGAGACCACGCCGCCGCGCCTGAAGCGCATCGCCGACGTGGTGATGAAGAAGAACAAGCTGCATGCCGTGCGCTACACCAGCGGCTCGAAGATGATCAAGGATGGCTGGGCGAAGAAGCTGTTCGACCTGGTCAACACCACCTACAGCCACCTGTACGGCTTCACGCCGCTCACGCAGGAGCAGATCGATTACTACCTGAAGCTGTACATCCCCAACATGCGGCTCGAGATGCTGGCGCTCATCGTCAATGAACAGGATGAGCTGGTCGGCATGGGCGCGGCCATGCCCTCACTGGCGCATGCGCTGCAGAAGGCGCAGGGCAAGCTGCTGCCGTTCGGCGTGTTCCACCTGCTGAAGGCGCTGAAAGGCAAGAACCCGGTGGTCGATTTCCTGCTCATCGCCGTGCGCAAGGATTTCCAGAACAAGGGCGTGAACGCCGCGATCTTCGCCGAGTGCTTCGCGCGCACGCAGGGCTTCGGCATCAAGTACGCCGAGAGCAACCCGGAGCTCGCCACCAACACCAAGGTGCAGTCGCAGTGGGGTGAGTTCGAGCACGTGAACCACAAGCGCCGGCGCGCCTACCGCAAGGAATTCGTCGCGGCGCACTGAGCGGGAGAAGGCCATGGGGGACGCGAAGCTCGAAGAGAACAAGCGCCTGGTGCTCGCGTTCCACGAGCAGATCATCGGCCGCAAGGATTTCGAAGCGGCCCGCCGGTACATGGGCGCGACCTACAAGCAGCAGCGCCCTACGCCGCCGATGGCCCCGAAGGCCTGCGTACCTTCGTGCAATGGTTCAAGGAGAACTTCCCCGACCATCGCTACGAGGTGAAGCGCGTGATCGCCGCCGCGCGATCGCCGGCCACTGCGGCATGGGCCTGGGCCTGCTCGAGCGTGCGGATCTGCTGTTCGATGGGGCGTGGCGAGGTAACGCAGCCGGCCGGCAGCAATGCAACGGGCGGCGAAAACTTCTTCATGCAGGCCTCTTCAGGACCTCGACACCCCGGACTTCTTCTTCGCCACCTTCGTCTTCTTCGCAGGCGCCTTCTTCGCAGGCTTTCCTTTCGGCACAGCGTTCAGCGCAATCGCCGCCCGCAGCAGCGCCTTGAACGCCTTCTCATCCACCTCTTCGCCTTCATGGATATCGATGGCGCGACGCACGTTGCCATCGAGGCTGGAGTTGAACAGCTGCGTGGGATCCGGCAATGACGCGCCCTTGGCGAAGGTGAGCTTCACCACCGCCTTGTACGATTCACCCGTACACAGGATGCCGCCGCATTCCCACACCGGGGTGCCCATCCACTTCCAGGTCTCGACGATCCCTGCGTCGGTCTGCAGGATGAGCTTGCGCATGCGCGCCAGCGTCCTGCCGCGCCAATCGCCAAGCTCGGCGATGCGCGCACTGATGCGCGCCGCCGCGTCCGCTTGCTGCAACGAACCGGCGGCTTGCTTCTTCACCCTTATTCCTTCCAGCCTTCAGGCGGTTCGCTGCCACCAGCGATCTGGCGCGTCTTGTAGCGCCACTGGCCCTTCACCTTCACAAAGGTGGAGTATTCCTTGCCCTGCGTGGTCATCTTGGTCGGGTCACCCTGCTTTTCCTGCACGTACTCGGTGAAGATCACCTGCGAGGTCGCGGTGTCGCCATGCACGACGATGAGCGGATTGCTGATGGTCACGTTGAAGGCATAGCGCTTGGGCCGTTCGGGCGGCGGCGTTGCGGGAGCGCCATCGGCAGTCGGTGCGGCAGCGCGCCCGTAGGCCTGCATGATCCCTTCCTTGCCCTTGTAGTGCTTGGTGCCGAGGATCAGCTCGGCGTCATCGGCATAGAAGTCGGCGAAGTTCTCGCGGTTCTCCTTGCCGAAGTTGTAGTAGTAGTGCGTGATCAGGTCCTGCACCGCTGCGCGATCGGCCAGTTCCTTCGCCGTGAGATCCGCAGCCTGCGTGGCGCTGCCGGCCGCCAGCGCAACCGAACCCGCAACGGCCAGTGCACCCAGCCGGATGCCTCGAAGATTCGCAAAAATCGCCATGATTTCCCCCACTGGTTGATTTGCGAAACAGCCTAGGACAATCACCACAGGCCGGCAAGGCAGATGCGGCCGCGCTTGCGCTGCTAATAACCCTCGCCCTGCGGGATGAAGTAGCGGCAGCCGCCGCTCCAGCAATGCTGGGTGAGCAGCATCGAGGCGCGCCCGCAACGGATATCGAACAGCTTCATTTCCCGCGATGGCGTGGAGCCATGCGGGGACACCGTGCAGCTGCCCTGCATCAGTTCGATGGCCGGCTTGTGGAACGGCGGTACCAGCAGCTTCGAGGCTTCGCGGATCGCCACCAGCGCCATGTGTGGCGGCACGTCCTGCGCAACTACCGGCAGCACCGCCGCGTTCGGCAGCTTCATGTGGATGGCATCGTGCCCCGCTTCACAGCGCCATGTGCCGGCCGCATTGCTGCAATCGGTGTAGTGCACCAGTGGCAGCGTCTCGAAGGTCGCATGCGGTGCGCATTGCACGCGCGCGGTGGTGGCCGTGGAATTCCTGCTGCGGGCCGTGCCCTCGATGCGCTCCGCACCGGACGATCCGGCAGTACAGGCCTTTGCGGCGAGCACGCTCCTGTCGCGTTGGGAAATCCGCGCGGGATACGCAGGCGTCGCCGCACTCGCCTGCATCAGCCCCGCGGCAAGCAACACGCAGGCCAGCAATATCCTGGGGCAGCGAACCACCTGCATGCTCAACTGCTCCCGGTCGCAATGCCTCGGCGGATATCCGCATGGGCATCTTCGATCAGCTGGCCCAATGCGACGTGATCCGGTTCGACACCACGATGCACCTTCACATGCCGCATGCGCTTGCCGCTGCCCTCGAGCAAGCCGGCCGGATCATCGAGCAGTGCACCGCGGAAGAAGCCCACGTTCAGGTGCATGGCGAAGACATTCACGTAGCCGAAGGCCGCATCGCCAACGCAGGCCACGGGACAGCCATCGTGCATCAGCTCGCGCACATCGGCGCCACAGCGCCGCATCTGCGTGAACCACAGTCGCGCCTGCGCGCCGAGCTCGGGCTCCTGCGCATCCAGCCATGCATCGATGGCCGGATCGTGCCGCAGTGGCGCGGCCACGCGGAACAAGGTCTCAGGCATTGGTCGCCTGCGGTGTCTCCCGCGACGAACCGCTCGCGCACAGCAGGATTACCACGCCCACCACGCCGACCACGTCAGCGATGTTGAATATCCCCGTGCGCAGCGAATGGATTCCCATGTTGAGGAAATCCGTCACGCGGCCATCGAAGGCCAGCCTGTCGATCAGGTTACCCAGTCCGCTGGCCGCCAGCAGCGCTAGCGCAGCCACCGTCCACCTGCCGAGGTTGCGTGCGAGCAGCGCATACAGCAGCAGTCCCAGCACGATGATGCCCACGCCCACCTGGAACACCGCGATCCGCGCCGGTGCCGCGAGGTTCGCGCCCACGCTGAGGAACGCGCCGGGATTCTCCGCATGCGTCAACCGCAAGGTATCCCCGAGGAAGGATTCGGAGTAACCGAGTTCGAGATGGGTGCGCACCGCATGCTTGGACAGCTGGTCGCAACCCACGCAGCCAATGAGGATTGCGGCGATGAGGCCGAGCCGCGTCAGCTTTCGCATGTTTGCCTGGCCGGCCCGCGGCCGGAATCTAGTCGAGGATCACAACGTGCCGGGGTTGAGGCGCCACACGCTGAACGTGAGTGCCGCCGCAAACGTGACCCACGCAAGATACGGAACCAGCAGCAGGCCGGCAAGCGCGTTGCGGCGGCGGAACGACACCACCGTCGCCACGATCAGCACCCACAGCAGCAAGATTTCCACGCAGGCGACGGCGCCCTGGTGCCAGCTGAAGAAAATCCAGGTCCACAGCGCGTTCGCCGCCAGCTGCGCGATGAACAGCACCAGCGCACCACGGTGGGTGCGGAAGCCGTGCGCGCGCCACACCAGCCAGGCAGCCACGCCCATCAGGAAATAAAGCACCGACCACACCGGGCCGAACAGCCACGCGGGAGGCGCCCATGCCGGACGCACCAGCGCGCCATAAAAGGAACCGGCGTTGATCGATGCCACTGCGCCGATCGAGGCTGCCGCGAAGGCCAGCACCAGCCAGCCCGCCAGTGCCGCGAGCTGCCGACCCAGCGGCGGCTGCGAGCTGCTATCCAGTACGTCGTGCATGGAATCCATCATCCCGGGCAGAAGCCGTTGCAGGAAGAACGCCACAGCCCGTCATCACGTAGGAAAGTCCCGATGCGGCTGCCGCCCCTCATCCATCGATGAGCCAGCCATCTCGCACGCATTCATAGAGCCGCTTCTCCATCCACGCGAAGATCTCCGGCGCGTAGTCCCGCACCGGCTTGCTCACCTTCACCACCTGCGAGCGGCGGATGGATTGCTCCCTCCAGTTCTGGCCCTGCGTCGCGAGATTGACCATGAAAGGCATGACGCGATCCATCGCCTTCACCCAACGGGCCTCGCGTGATTGCTGCGCCTCGAATTCCAGCCACAGCTCGCGCAGCCGGCGGGCGAACTTCAGTGGATGCGAAGCCAGGCGGTCGATGCAGGCCAGCTCTGCCTCATGCTGGTCGACGCGGTGCGGGCCATACACCGGCGAATCACCGGCATCGATCTCGCAGGTATCGTGGATGAGCGCCATGGCGAGCGCCTTGTTCAGGTCGATGTCCAGGTCGAGTTCATGCGCCAGCGTCAAAAGGCCGAGCGCAAGATGCCAGCTGTGCTCGGCGGAGTTCTCCCGTCGCGACAGGTCGCTGACGTAAGCCTTGCGATACACGAGCTTCAGGCGCTCGATGTCGGTCAGGAAGGCTTCGACGGCCGGGAGCTTGTCCATATCACGGTGATTTCGGGTAGTGCGGAATATCCGGGCTCAGGCACACCCATGGCTGCGCGCTCGCAGTCCAGATATCGAGCGCAGGCTGGAACTGCGACTGATCGTCCAGCGTGGGGAAGCGGATGGATAGGAATCCCGGCGCCACCTCGCTGCCTGTGAACAAGGGCACTCCGCAATCGGCGCAGAAGCTGCGCGTCGCGAGGCCACCACTGCTCGCGCGCACCGCATGGGTTTTCGGGGTACCGGTGACCTGCAAATCCGCCAGCTGCACAATGACGCCGGAAGCGAAGGGCGCACCACTGGCAAGCTGGCAATCACGACAATGGCAGTTGAGCGTCGCCAGCGGCGCGCGGTTGCAGACGTAGCGGATGGACTTGCAGGCGCAGCCACCGGAGAAAGGAGCAGTCATGGTTTCGCGCGCACTCCGTACCGTTGCAACGACTTGTCAGCTGCCGATGGGAGAGGCAGCGACGAGCTGCCCTCCCCAACTCGCGGGATCGACATTGGCCACGGACTGCGAGAAGGTCCACAGGTAGCCGGCCAGGTCTTCAACGCTGTACTGGCGCTCGCCATAGGGGAAGGTCTCCGGTTTCGACAGCAGGCGCGCGCCCGAGGCTTCGGCAATGCTCGCGTGGCCATCCACGTCATCGATACGCACCATCACGGAAAAGGAAGGCGGCAGCGTCGCAACAGGACCCGCCGCAATGATCACCGCCCCATCGCCGATGGCCAACTGCATGCGATGCGTGCCGATGGCCAGGCGGACGGTGAATCCAAAAGCCTTTGCCAGCCACTGCGCGGCATTCGCGACATCCGGGTAGTGCAGCACCGGAACGACCGTCGCCGTGGGCATGGAAAGATTTTCGGGCAGGCCAGGCAAACGTCTTACCACCGGTTATCTGCGCACAAACCGCTTCACCTGCCGGGTTGCCGGATCGATCTCCAGCACGCCATCGAAGCCACTCGGGTTGCCACCCGCAACGCAGGGTTTGTCGAAACCGGATTCATGGCGCAGGTCGTACTCCACCTTGTCGCCATCGGACGCAAGCGGCTTCTTCGACATGTAGTAGCCGGTGGTCGGCAGCTTCTCGCGTGCCAGGTAATCCAGCGCCGACCTGGCCGTGACGCCCAGCGGATCATCGGGCCGGGCCCGGTTCTCCAGGCGCGCATAGGCACCGAGATCCGGCGGGCATGGTTCCAGCCCAGCGGATTCCCGGGAGCAGGCGGACAAGCCCAGCATGCAGACGGCCAGTAGATGCGCGCCGATACGATTCATCACGGCTGTTCTCGCTGCGGATGACCCCGTCGCAGTGTGCTGCCACCAGCCCTTCTGGGCAAGAAGGCCGCGTGCTACGCGCGGTTCCTCATGCGTCGCGCCATTCATTGCGCATCGACTGCGCAGTGCCGGACGCGAACCTGCAGATCTCCTCGCCCAGGCGGCTGAACTCCGCCGGCTCTCCTGCCACGTAGAACGTGCCACTCGCGCGGTCCGGCAGCTCACCCCGTGTGTCGTATTGCATCTCCAGCGCCGAACGACCGAAGCCCGACAACAGGAATACCCGCAGCCGCATGTAGCCATACCAGTCCGGATCCAGCGAACCCGCCTCGAGCACGGCCTCCTTCGTTTCACTGAACGGGTACGACTGGAGCGCGGCGCCAAAGGCATTGAGCTCGTCCGGATAGACGTACGCCTTGTGCGTGCCGATGAGGCCATTGCCCTGCACCGTCACCTGCAGCTCGAGCATCCCATCGGCATCGCGCGACAGGGTCGTGAATTCCAGTACCGCCATGTTCGTGGCGCCTAGCGCGCGGGCTTCTCACCAGCCGGCTGTCTCATGCCACGTACCAACCCTTGCCGGACAACGGGACCGTTGCGCATGTCGGGCCGCCCTTCGAATCCGTTCCTGCAAACTGGACCTCGAGCAGTCCCGCGCGCTTCGCCTTCGAAGCCGCAATCAGCTTGCGAGTGATGCCTTCGAGCCGGATCTTGGCGCGCCGGCCGATGGGAGAATCGACCTGGCCCGCATAAGTGCCCGTGCCCAGGTACACGAAGCGCTCGCCGGCGCGACCCTGCACCGCCGGACCTGCGAGCCGGAAACCAACCACGGTGGAATCCGGCACGACATCGATCGTGAAGTCGAAGCAGATGCGCGACTTCGCCCGCGAGGTGGGCTTCACCAGCTCGTTCTGGCCGAGCTGCAGCGCCCAGGTGATGCCGGGCGGAGGATCCACCACGATGATCCGCAGGGAAAGTTTCTCCGTCACTCGCTTCTTCGGTACTGGCACGATGGCTCCGCGCGGCCAGCGACCGGGCGTTTCAGGCGCTGGCGTTGGTCTCGATGGAAGAATCCGCCGGAGGCGATAGTGCCAAAGATGCGGTTTTCCTACGAGTGCCTGCATTCCGCCGGAGATGAACCCCAGTCGTCATTGCGCCCATCGGCACATTCGCTGCGACGTACTGTCAGCCGACAGGTCGCTTGACCCGTGCGTGGATCTCCTTCAGCGAAGGCAGTACTGCCCGGAACGCACTCGCCAGGTCTCCGGTGTTGCGTACTACATGCGGGAAGCAGACCGCATACACACCCCAACGCTCCTCATCAGGCGGGAGGATCTCGGATATAGGCTCGACACCCACTTCCCAGACCAGGCCGGCTGCAGAGCCGTCGGGAGCAACTACGAAGGCATCGCCGGAATCGACTCCGTCGGCATCTTCGTAGTCTGTAATGACTCCCATGCACCAGCCGTCCGTGCAGGTCTCCGGTACCACGACGAATCCGTGATAGACCGGCGCGCCTGCAGGCCGCGACAGGAACGCCGGCGGTTCCGGATCCGCCGATTTCGCGGCGCGGTCAGTACGGATTCGCTTGTCTGCAGGCATGTCGGCTAACGGTAAAGTCCGGCGGCGGCATGCCGGCAAGTAGTACGCGCAAGCGCACCTTGGGTAGAAGAACTTGTTGGCCTTCCGCGCGCCAGCATTCTATCGGCCCGCTAGCGCTGCAAGGGTTTGTCAGGCAACGCCTGGCTGCCATTTTGTTTCTCCAGCATCTGGATCATGTTCCGCACGGCTGTAAGGACCTCCGTGAGACCTGACTTCAGTGATTCGTCGTCCATTTCACCAAGGTCGTGAAGCGTCTTCGGACAGGTTGAGACGGCGTCAAGCCTCTCGAAGTTGTGTTTCACATCATCGAAGCTGTCCTGCAGGGCGGCGACGATTGCAGCGGGGACCGGTTTTTCTTTCATGCCCTTGAACGCGTCAGAGGCAAGCAGGCCCTGCGAGATGCCTTGAATGCGACTGTTCAGCCTTTCCATGAGGCTTTCAAACTGCGGCCTCAATTGCGGGACCTCGACAGAACAGTGGTCGGCATAGATTCGAAATCTCTGTACGGCCGCGAATACAGAGAGATTACTCGCGGAATTGTTCGGCCACACCGCCTCGGCGGCAGGGGCAACCGAGGCAGTGAGAGCGATGGCGATGAACGCGGAATTCCTGAAGTTCATGGATTTGCCTCCAAGAGTCACCTGCCGGCAAGGTTCGGCGGCCGCGCGCCGAGAGGTAGTGCGCACAAGCGTGCCTTGGGTAGACGAACTTATGCCCTGTCCGCGCGCTAGCATTTTATGGGTCCCCGATCGCTGCAACGATTTGTTGGGCGGCGCCATGCACACCCGCTCTATATGCTTCGATCAGCGGACGCAGCTGTTCGAACCTTCCCAGACTCTGTGCAGACCAGACAGTCTTGCGGTCGTAGTACTCGGCAAATGCCGGCGTAGCGTCTGATAGCAGAACCCAGGGCTGTTTGGTCGACGTAAAGATGTGTATGTCCGGAGGTAGCGCATCGGGCTCATCGAGGGTCCCGACCCGCACGAACTTGGTCAAGGGGCCGGAGCCAGCATAGTGACTCCAGACCGCAACCTCGCACCGAGAGCAGCGCGCGATCTTCTGCCCCTTTCCGCTATTGGAGGGCGTGTCGACGATCTGGACTTCGTACCCCAAGTCGACGACTCGCTCCGCTTCGATCATGGCGTTCAGAGCAAATGACGCGCCGGACTCGCGTTGACACCATCTGCAATGACAGCAGTGCACTACTAGCGGCGCAGAGATCAACCTGTAGCGAACAGCCTTACAGCCACACCCACCTTCGATCGGAAATTGGATTGGAGTTTGCATGAGGTTCTCGGTGCCGCCTAGCGGCAGAGTTCGGCGGCGGCGCGCCGACATTTCAGCACGCGGGCGCGCCAACGCTCGGGTGCGCTCTCGGCTTGGCCGCCCGCGGCCAAGCACTTTATGTGTCCCCGACCGCTGCAACGTTTTGTTATACGACGCGAATTCATAGACTAAGTGCAACCTCTCCCTGGTTGAAGGAAGTGATCTGGCAGAGTCGTGGCCTCTCGTTTCCGGCAAGAAA
This sequence comes from Pseudomonadota bacterium, assembly GCA_037200665.1. Lineage (GTDB taxonomy): Bacteria > Pseudomonadota > Gammaproteobacteria > Steroidobacterales > Steroidobacteraceae > ZC4RG30. The sequence goes on from JBBCGD010000007.1 coordinate 246,466, forward strand.
AGGGAAGGTGTCATGAGCTACCACCAGATCACTTCTGGGGAGAGATATAGGCTGTCGGCTTTGCGAAGGCAAGGTCCGGGCAATACGCAGATCGCTCGAGCGCTGGGTCGGAATCGAAGCACGATATGGCGTGAGGTTCGACGCAATGCGCATCCCACCGATGGCTATTACAGGGTGGAGAAGGCCATCCAGCGTGCCAGTGGCAGACGTCGCCGATCTCGCAGCCACCCGCACTTCTCACCGCAGCAGCTCAACCAGGTGTGGCAGTTGATCCGATGCAAGCTGAGCCCGGAACAGGCTCGGCACATCTGGGTGGCATTGGTCAGCTGCGCATCAGCCACGAGACGATCTACCGACACATCTGGCGCGACAAGCATCGCGGTGGCGGTCTGCATCGGCATCTGCGCTGTGCCATCAAGCGACGGCGCAAACGCTACAGAAGCTACGACAGTCGCGGCAGGTTGGCCGGCAAGAGAATGATCCAGGAGAGACCCGCCGTTGTTGAAGACCGGCGAGAGCTGGGGCATTGGGAGATCGATACGGTGCTGGGAAAAGGCTCCCGCCACTGCATCGTGACCATCGTGGAACGCAAGAGCGGCTACACCCTGATCGGAAAACTCTCCTCGCGCACCAAGGAGCAAACCACCGCCAAGGCCATCGAGCTCATTCGGAAGCATCGGATGCACTTCAGGACCATCACCGCGGACAACGGCACCGAGTTCCATGGCTATGCGGACATCGAGGCGGCTACCGGCGTGCTGTTCTACTTCGCCAATCCGCACCACTCCTGGGAGAGAGGCACCAACGAGAACACCAACGGCTTGATCCGGCAGTACCTGCCAAAGAACACCAGCATGCGATCAGTGACTCAAGAGCAATGCGATCAAATCGCCAAGGCGCTCAACACCAGACCAAGGAAGCGACATGAATACAGGAACCCAGAAGACGTTCTCTTCGAACGCTAGTCAGCGTTGCACTTCGAAGTTGATATCAGGCGACATGAGAGCCGACCTCTGAAGCTGCTACCGGCCGTAGCTTTTGATAAAGCCAATACGAGGAAGCGCCGCCAAAGGCAACCACAAGAGTAGAACGCAATTCGATTCCCGCCTTGTACTTGGGATCGAACGCATCAAAAGCCAGCATCACGAGAAGCATCAGAGACGCCTCTACTAGCGCCATGATCAGTATGCGCGTCCGTAGAGTTGGTGCGTGTACCCTCCTTGAGAGGTGTCGAGTAATGAATGCTCCAGGGAAAAATAAAGCGCACGCAAGCAGATACGTCGTGGCAATCGATTCCAGCGTGTATCTGGAAGTCTTCGGAAGTTGTTGAATCCACCAAGCCGCAAGCATGGAAGGTGCCAAGATTCGAGCACCAAGCAACCTAATTGAGGTGAGCTTCATGTGATGTCGCCTAACGGCAAAGTTCAGCGGCGGCACGCCGCCACTTCAGCACGCGGGCGCGCCAGCGCTCGTGTGCGCTCTTGGTCGGCCGCCCGCGGCCGAGCACTTTATGCGTCCACGCCCGCTGCAACGATTTGTTAGGCGACACTGCGAGCACTTGGCTCTTAAGTCACGGGCAGGCAGACACTGGATAGGTGTTTGGGGAAGTTGCATTGGCGGGAAACGCACCAGTGGCGGCCTGACCCGGCCCGGTTTTGGGAAAGGCCACTTCAAAAGTCTGTGGAGCTGCTTCGATCAGTTTGACTTGGAAGTAACTCTCAGACCTGGCCTTGGCCAGACCGCACATCGCTAGCGTCAAGATTCTGCTGTTTAGGCCCGAGACCGGCGCGGCCCCAGTGATCTTGACGATGGAGCTTGTGGCAGTTCGAGAGACTTCCTGGACCGTCACAAAAGTAGCTGCTCCACCCACGACGTCGATCTTTCCGCTGTAGGAAAAGAGTGAAGCATCGGCAGCAACCGCCGCGATTGAGATCGAAGCTACAACACAAGCTAAAAGTATCTTCTTCACGAGCTTACCTCCTTGCAATACGTTGAAGTGTCGCCTAACGGCCGAGTTCAGCGGCGGCACGCCGCCCTTTCAGCACGCGGGCGCGCCAGCGCTCGTGTGCGCTCATGCTCGGCCGCCCGCGGCCGAGCACTTTATGTGTCCACGACCGCTGCAACGATTTGTTAGGCGACACCAAGCACGCCCTATTTCAAAGACAGCTGCTGCGCTAATTTCAAATCAGCTTTTGTGGCGTACTCTTCCGTGGTGGGATTTCCTGGATATCCCTTACCGTCGAATCGGAGCAAAACCTGGCCTGGCTCCGCACCGCCGCCAGCCACAAATACCGAGATCGAATGCCACCCTGACTTAACTTCGGGGAGAACGAAGATTGGCTCTCTCGTTATTGTTGATTCAGACAAGACTTCAAAGCCATCTGGAGTGCCTTTGAACACGACCATACTGCAACCGCCTGAGCCGCAGTAGTCGGGATCCGAGATCAGGACTACGGCATCTAGATAACCGTCCGCATTCAAGTCCGTGAGTGCGTAGGTATAAGTCGGCTTGAGATCAGCAGATGCCCACTTTTCGACAGCCGCATCGAGGTCAGGAGGCGCAGATCTGACTGCGCTGGAGACAGCGGTGAGCAATGCGATTAGCAATGTGCGCTTCATGGTGACCTCATGCACTCACTATAAGTGTCGCCTAACGGCTGAGTTCAGCGGCCGCAGCACGCCCGATTGGCGCGCAGGTCAAACGTCCACCGGCGAGGCTTGTCCGCGCGCTGTGCACTTTATGGTGGGACGGACCGCTGCAACGACTTGTTATACGACTGGCCGAACGGACCACATTCTTGTTCTTTGCCTGCAACGCTCTCTCCCTGAGATCTGCCGCCGCGCCTTCTCGTGAATTCATGCGCGACGTTGAACTGATGATGCCGGCACAGGTGCAGCGGCGCAATGCACGGGTGACCTTTGGTTGGCACGGCGTTTCCAAAGAAGAGGTAGATGACTAGCCGGCGCAGTTAACACTTGCGGATAGAACGTGGAGACCGCTGACCTTCAGGCCAAGCGCTTTATCGCCGACCGTTTTCGATTGAGTGACTCGAGCTGTCCGCGCTGGCGAACCCAGCGAGAGGCCGACTCTCAACGCGGCAAGACCTTACCAACGGGAAGCTGGCAACGCCGGTTGGAGCGCCGCGGTCGATGAGCGAAGCGATTCCGGCGCGGCGCTAGCCAGACGCCTCTTAGTGAGATGAGCCCAAATCGCTGGTCGTATAACGGCTGAGTTCAGCGGCGGCACGCCGCCACTTCAGCACGCGGGCGCGATAGCGCTCGTGTGCGCTCTCGCTTGGCCGCCCGCGGCCGAGCACTTTATGCGTCCCCGACCGCTGCAACGATTTGTTGGGCGTCAGGCCGCCCACCCCAACTTCAATTTCTTCTTCTCAAGCGCACAGTCACGCAAGTAGAGATTGATCAAATTCTGGTACGGAATGCCCGCGCTCTCAGATAGACCTTTGAAATAGTCGACCGTGGCCTCATCGAGACGAATGGTGATCGAGCGCTTTGGCTTGCGAATGTAAGGGTTGGGCTTGGACTTTGAGAAGTCGTATTGGCTCTTCATGGTAGGTACTCCGCGTATTGGCGGCGCTCCGAGGCATCAGCCCGGCGTGCCGAAATGATTCGCACAAGTTGGTCGGATTCGCGATAGCAATGACACACGACTAGAACCCGCAATTCGATGCTCATTCCTAAGAGGATGAAGCGCTCTTCTTCTTCCGAATGCTCAGCGTCAGGGATGACTCGGGCGTGCTCATCCAGGAAGGCCGTTCGCGCCTCCTCGAACGAGACACCATGCTTGGCTTTGTTGGATCGGCTCTTCCGCGGATCCCACTCGTAGCGGATGTCTCGCATGCATACAGTGTACTTACAACGTAGCGCGCGTCAATCCTGACGCCCAACGGCCGAGTTCAGCGGCCGCAGCACGCGCGATTGGCGCGCAGGTCCGATGTCCACCAGGTTGATGTGTCCGCGCGCCTTGCACTTTATGGTGAGGCGGACCGCTGCAACGATTTGTTATACGACGGACGCTGAGGCTGGCAACGACCATTCTGAACTCTTGAACCACGGCCTCACTCCCTGAGATCTTGTTGCTCGAAGCCTGGCTCGGCACCAGCGCGCTGACGGCAAGCACGGCGCATCGACATGATGCAACCTCAGTTGCAGCGGCGCAATGTGCGCGAGCCTGCCGACCCATGAAAGGCACGATCGCTTCCAACGGAGGCTTCGCCGACCAGCCGGCGCAGGTGAGATTTATGGGCAGCAAGTGAAGACCGCTGCCCTATGAACCAGCACTTTATCGAGAACCGTTTTCGACCCGAGATCGCTGACCGTTGGCGCCGGCTAACGGTGAGCTCGACCCTTTGGGCGGCGGAACCTAGCCGACGGGGATGCTAGCACCGAGGTGGGAAGCGCCGCGTCGTGTGAGCACCGTCTTGAGAAGTCTAAGGTCCACTCTGGCTTCTTCGAGCTAAACAACTCTCGTCGTATAACGGCCGAGTTCAGCGGCCGGCCGATGATCTATCAGCACGCGGGCGCGCAGCGCTCGGGTGCGCTCTTGGGTCGGCCGCCCGCGGCCGAGCACTTTATGCGTCCCGGACCGCTGCAACGATTTGTTAGGCGTCACGGCACAAGGCTCTCTTTTCCGCATTTGCTTGTACTTCGGTATAAGGAGGACTTCTCGCGCCCTTTCAGGCGTTGGTTGGCCCAGCCCCCGGGAACCACTCAACATGATGGTCTCCCTGACGACCAAAGTAGCAGACCCGCTTTCCTGCCAGAAACGCGAAATACCCTTGAACGCCGGCACTCGTAGCCCGGGTGCAGAAGGCGGCGAACTTCTGGCCATGCTGTTGGCTATCGAGAATTGCCGCCTTGAGCTCGGCACTATCAAAGGACTCTGCAATTGGAGGTAGGTTGGGGAAAAGCAGCGGCGCTACCACAGCTTCACCAGACGCGCCGTAGAAGGTGAAGCAGCATGTTGCGAAGTCCACGTGGTAGTACTCGACGCCGCTGGAGAGCAGCTTTGCCACGACCTGCGGAAAGGGCATAGACCCTTCGAGGGTCACCTTTGCCATGCGGGCAATCTCAGACGCGTCCATTTAGATCTCCGAAAGAAATTAGCAAAACAATAGTGTGACGCCTAACGGCCGAGTTCAGCGACCGCACGTCGGCAGTTCAGCACGCGGGCGCGCGGCAATGAATGGAGCGGGAGGATCGGGCGCCCGCGGCCGAGCACTTTATGTGTCCCGGATCGCTGCAACGATTTGTTAGGCGGCCTCTAGCACAGCCCGTCTGACAGGCTGTGGAAGCGCAACCGCGACAAAAGACTCTTTGGGATAAAGATAGTCTTCGCCCGATTCGTCAATGACGCGCAGTTGCCCAAGCTTCTCAGCGCGTACATCCGGAATGGACACGTAGATCTTGCGCCGCTCAAGGGACACCTCGTAGCCAGCGTTGTCGACGCAAATGACGAATTTCTTTGCAGCTTTGGCCATAGCGTTACGTGTCTATGAAGTACTTGATTTTAAATTCGCGCCGTCCGATGCCCGTCGCCTCGTACCAATGTATCTCAGCACGGGCAGTGGTGCCATCTTCGAGTCGAACGTTGGCGACGCCCTTGCGCTTTCGCCATCTGCCGCGGCCGTAGATCTTGCGGAGTCGGGCAATTTCGCGGATTCCAGCCCCTGTGGCGATGGTTTCGACACCGGATATGTCGCCCAGGATTTTGAAATGCATGGCGTATCGTCGCAGGCCGTTCCGACAGGGTCAAAGGGATAGAAAGGTGACCTTACGAAGCCGCCTAACGGCCGAGTTCAGCGGCGGCACGCCAGCGTTTCAGCACGCGGGCGCGCGAGCGCTCGTGTGGCCTCTCGGCTCGGCCGCCCGCGGCCGAGCACTTTATGTGTCCACGACCGCTGCAACGATTTGTTAGGCGACGGCATAGAAGGCTCTTATTAGGGGTTCGCGATAGTCCATGTCTTTTTCGTGAAATTGAACTACTCGACCTGGCAGATCAGTGTTTAGGAACACTTCTGCATAGTGCTCCTCTGAGGCATTGGAGTTGAAGAAGAGCTTCATGTGGACGGGCTTCGACGCCAGTTGCCTGGGATCTGAGTTCAGGCCTGCAGCCTCGACTTCAATTGCAGCAAGCATGCTGCGCTTCGGATTCGGTAGGTTGTAAAGATGGGCAAGAGCGGTGATGAAATTGTCACTGGCTGGACCAATGCTCTTGATCGTCACTCGACCCCAGTAGATCACGACATCTGAGCCCTCTATGGGAGATTCCTTCCAGCTCGGATGGACTTCAATAGAGAACCCCACTGGCTGGTTAGAGAGAACTCCGCGCGCAACGAGAGTGGTGCTGCCGGAGGCATTCTTGGTGTGGCTAGAAAGCGGGAAATCGAGGTTTACGAATCCGTCCTCTCCAACGGAACGCACCTCCTGCGCCATGCTCTTCGTGCTGCCAAAAATGCTTGCTAGAAAGCCCATTCCGAGAAATCTCCTGCGAGTGGTCACAGAGTCGCCTAACGGCCGAGTTCAGCGGCGGCACGCCGACTTTTCAGCACGCGGGCGCGCCAGCGCTCGTGTGCGCTCTCGCTCGGCCGCCCGCGGCCGAGCACTTTATGCCTCCACGACCGCTGCAACGTTTTGTTAGGCGACACTGCGCCGAGCCCTCTTCTGGAACTGTAGAAATGCCTTGGCAGGTTTGAACCAAGCCAAGACATAGATAGCCAGAAGATAGAAAGAACCCATTCCTATGACACGAATCGACCGCGCGTGCCCATTTAGGACCGAGTACAAGAGAACACCGAAAGCCAGTGCCAGAAGCGCCACGGTGATGAAGCGGGCCCATGTATGCCCGCGGTATAGAAATGCCAAAAGAACAATGGTCAGAGCCAACCTGATGACGTCGCGGCCGATTGGAAGTGCGGTGAAGGACGTCGATGCGATTGTGATGGTAAGCATGACTACCAAGACAGCTGCGACAACTACACGGCCAAGACTTTCTGAAGAATTCAAAGGTATTGCTCTCGTGTCGCCTAACGGCCGAGTTCAGCGGCGGCACGCCGACATTTCAGCACGCGGGCGCGCCGGCGCTCGTGTGCGCTCTTGGACCGGCCGCCCGCGGCCGAGCACTTTATGCGTCCACGACCGCTGCAACGATTTGTTAGCCGACACCACGGCGGCTCTTGGGACGCGACTTCTCTAGAACTTGAGCCATGCGTGTTTGCCAGCCAGGGCCAGAAGCCTTCCACGAAGCGATGACCTCGGAAGGAAGGCGCAGCGAGAGCAACTGACGCGGATTCTGAAGCTTCGGTCGACCTCTACGAACCAGCTTCTTGCCATGGTGCAGATCAGCCTCGGCAATCCACTCGTCTGTAATCTCGGGCGGGTCATCCGTGCGGGAGGAGATGCGGACGGAGTTTTTTCGCTTCGCGCTCATGGCAATGCCTCATGCTGATGATGCGTCTGGCCTTGCCTCGAGGCGTCCAGACAAAGACCACTAACTTCGAATCCAGCCATCCGGTGGTAACGAAGCGGAGTTCACCGTAGTCGTGACGGTCGTCCGGGCGGGTCAGGGTAGGACCAGCAAAGACTTCCGCTGCACGGTGCATATCAAGACCGCGGTCCCGCAGGGTTTGCTCGCGCTTTGCGGGATTGCAGGTTATGCGCACGGATTAACTGTAGCTACGATTAATCGCGCAGTCAATTCAACTAGTGAGGGTGGGCGGTGTCGGCTAACGGCTGAGTTCAGCGGCGGCACGCCGACCTTTCAGCACGCGGGCGCGGTAGCGCTCGTGTGCGCTCTTGGCTCGGCCGCCCGCGGCCGAGCACTTTATGCGTCCACGACCGCTGCAACGATTTGTTAGGCGACACGAGCACAAGTCCTATTCTTCTGAATCTGAGCTAGGGCCAACATTCACGTACCCCATTCTATATCCGGACTTACCCAAGCTCTCGATAAGAGCAGCCACAGATTCATACTTCGGTGGGCCACGGAACTTAATCTGAGGAAAAGATTTCTGCTCATTCTTGAGTTCGTCCCGCAGGTAAGCGCCGACATCTGAGCACGGCAATCTCTTTCTTTGAACTTCGCACTGAGCATCGTCTTCAAGTACGTAGATCCGAACCACCGGTGGATCAGCGACAGGGCTCTTAGTGGTAGTACATGCATCGAGACAGACCGCCAGCGCGAGCAATGAAACTCTAAGGGACTTTGCTAAGCGCTTCATGTCGCCTAACGGCTGAGTTCAGCGGCGGCACGCCGCCATCTCAGCACGCGGGCGCGCGGCGCTCGGGTGCCCTCTCGGCTCGGCCGCCCGCGGCCGAGCACTTTATGTGTCCCCGACCGCTGCAACGATTTGTTAGGCGACACGGCGCACCTAAGTCTTAGTCGGAGCAAGCATCATTGGGACAATGAATTTCACACGACTGACGGAGGAGCTTTCAGCCGTAGATTGTCCAGAGCTACCAAGACTAATCGCACCGGCAAACACGCCAATTCCGCCTTTCGTTCCGGTGCCTTGCGTTACGGTCAGTGCGACGTCGAATTGGACAAGACTGACTGCATCGCCACTGGAATCGGTGTGAACTAAGCCCAAGCGACTTGCCGAGTCGGCAGTCATGAAGGGCTTGGGATTTATCTGGCCGCCGAGCTTTTCGACTGATTCCTTGGCCTGGCTTACTCCAGTAGCAATTTGCGTGAGGGTCTGTGAGACGAATTCTGCAAGATCCATATGTGCACCTCCTAGTGTCGCCTAACGGCAAAGTTCAGCGGCGGCACGCCGCCCTTTCAGCACGCGGGCGCGACAGCGCTCGTGTGCGCTCTTGCTCGGCCGCCCGCGGCCGAGCACTTTATGTGTCCACGACCGCTGCAACGTTTTGTTAGGCGACGCGTGCGATGTGCCAATCTTGTTCATTCTCTACTACCCGTCGTTGGAGGATGCTTCAGAGTCATTACGACCAACAATGGCGCGATGCCTATGAAGACAAACTGCAGAGCATCTATAACCCACCCAGAGAAATACGGTGGCGGACCGTGCTCGATGAACCAGCCTCCTAAGAAGTAGACGCCAGTCGCAACCCCCACGACAATTACCCAAGACTTTCCAAGGGCAGAGCCCCAGCGCCTCAATGCGATGCCAAGTGGTACTGCTGCCACGATGGCTCCCAGGGCGTTCACGAGCGTGAACCGAACCGTTAGTTGAAGTAGGCCACGAGGAAAGTTGCCCAAGATGTAGAGGCCACCTACCAAGGTATAGCTAACCCAAAGTAGTAGCCAATATGCCAGCGCAGCCAGGATGGCTATGGCCATGGATCGCAACGCCCGAGGCACAGCCGCGGCTCGCCCTCTCGTCTCTTGATGAGTAGGTAGAGTCATCCTAGTCGCCTAACGGCAAAGTTCAGCGGCGGCACGCTGGCCTTTCAGCACGCGGGCGCGCCAGCGGCCGGGTGCGTTCTCGGCGCTCGGCCGCCCGCGGCCGAGCACTTTATGCTTCCACGACCGCTGCAACGATTTGTTAGGCGACACGAGCACGGCGCATCTCCTACCTCCTTATTGAAGTGCGATGCCGCTGCGAGTGATGTACGGAAAGCCCTTTAGTGAGTCGATGTAGGTTGCAAGAGCCTTACTACCAGTGTGCTGTCCAATTCGGACGATGTGGTCTTTGAAGGTGCCTTCTATCCAAGCGGAACCGAGTCTCGAGAGCGGCAATTGGGTGACCTTAATCTGAACCCATTGGCCTTGAAGCAATACAGGCGGAGCGGCTTCAATGATTAGATTTCGAACGTCGCACTCGGCCTGAACCAGAGCTTCGGAAAATGCGAACTCCTCATCGATTGTGACGGGTCCAGTATCCGTGCCAGGAGGTGGAAAGGAGATTCGGCACCCGCTTCTAAAAAGTGTGCCGCTTGTGAATCGCCCGAATATGAACGCATCCGCATAAAGACGACCGGCGTGATCACGAAATGGCGCGCAAATTGCGAGGGACGGTGGGTAAGAAAGACCCGTGCCATCAATCTGATGCAGGCGCGGCTCCGGAGTGTTAGTCATCGTTTCCCCTTCCTCTAGTAGTCGATGGCACAGGACCAAAGTTGTAGATGAATCTGGCAAGACATTTCTGTGTCGCCTAACGGCTGAGTTCAGCGGCGGCGCGCCGGCCTTTCAGCACGCGGGCGCGCCAGCGCTCGTGTGCGCTCTCGCTCGGCCGCCCGCGGCCGAGCAGTTTATGCGTCCCCGACCGCTGCAACGATTTGTTAGGCGACAGGCCGAGCACCCTCTTGTCTCGCTGTTCTTCGTAGAGCCAAAGTGCTTGGAATTCTTGCAACTGCATGCGCGAAAAAGAACGCAACCGGAACACCAAGAATGGATCGCCACAGGTCGTGTTTGTAGCTAACAATCGCCAAGATCACCAGCAGGACGATAACTAACGATTGCACGAGCATCAATGCACGGTACGGAGCTGATCTGCGCAGCTCGGCCGGGTAGCCTTCGGAAGGCTCGTGCAATGAGAAGGGCGCATCATCGACTGCGCGCGGATATGGCAGCGCCTCTTTGAATTTCTGAATAGCCCGGCCCTCCAAGGCACCAGACAGGATGCCCAGTGCAAGGGCGCAGAAGGCCAGAACCCAGTTGGTCTGTGCAAAGTTCAAGCATAGTAGGACCGGGACGCCATACAGAATGACGAGGAAAAGGTTGGACCGGAGGGATAGCAATCCGAGCACAGCGCTTCTCCTGTCGCCTAACGGCCGAGTTCAGCGGCGGCACGCCGCCCTTTCAGCACGCGGGCGCGCCAGCGCTCGTGTGCGCTCTTGCTCGGCCGCCCGCGGCCGAGCACTTTATGCGTCCACGACCGCTGCAACGATTTGTTAGGCGACACGGAGCCAGTAGGACTTCTTCGTTCTCAGCTGTTAGTGGATCCATAGACCATACCGAAACTGGCCGGACAGAACATGCAGGACTATGTACAACAAAACGAATATCAATAGCCCGGGACTTACCGCTGCGAGAACCGCAAGGAAGCGCTGAGTTAGTTGGTATTTGAAATTCCAAGTAGTGCCAGAAATGAAGCGGAACAGCCCGTAGGTATAGAGAACGGGGATGACCGGTAACGACAGCGTGCTAGCCCATGCAATAGGGGTGTTAGGAACCAATGGGTATAGAAGACTTAGCCACAGCGCCTCAGCACAAAGAGCACCGAGCACCCACGGCACCCATGTCGCTCTTCTACCGCTCTGCTTAAACGATGTGCGATGCATAGTGTCGCCTAACGGCAAAGTTCAGCGGCGGCACGCCGCCCTCTCAGCACGCGGGCGCGCCAGCGCTCGGGTGCGCTCCTACTCGGCCGCCCGCGGCCGAGCACTTTATGCGTCCCCGACCGCTGCAACGTTTTGTTAGGCGACGGATGCTCAGTCATCTTCCTCTTCCCAGACTAGCTTGTATCCCGACCCTTGCGGTTCAAGCACTGCCGCTTCCGAATATGGCGGCCCTACAAAGAGTTTCCGCGGCAAACTCGAGGCGCTTGAGAGAACAAGGATTCCATTGGCGGCACCAAAGAAGGCTGGCTTGGAACCCGACGTGAGCGGTCCGTTGAACACGACCAGATACCTCTTCGAAGCATCGACTTTTGATACGACAAGCAAAGCTAGGTCTGTTTTGCCGTCACCGTTCAAGTCACCCGATAGATAGTACGGATGATAGTTGAGATCCGACATGTCGCTACGGAGCGATGCCAGATCGTCGTCGCATTTGCAGTCGTCGTCGGTGGCGAAGCGAAGATCTGGTCTCGACTGGAGCCAGTTCTCCAATAGCGTCGAATGGTTCTTAGGGATGTAGCCTGGCGTGGCGCCACTACTGTCATCGGCAATGACAACGAGTGTGACCGAGACGATCAGACTCTTAAGAATTTTGCACAACATTTCAGAGTCGCCTAACGGCCGAGTTCAGCGGCCGCACTCTGAGAGATTCGAGCGCAGGTTTGACGTCCAGCTTTAAGGGCTGTCCGCGCGATGGGCACTTTATGGTGGCGCGGACCGCTGCAACGACTTGTTATACGACTGGCCGAGCCGACCACTTCTTGTTCTTTCGCCTGCAATGCTCTCTCCCTGAGACTTTCCGCCGCGCCTTCTCGTGAATTCATGCGCGGCGTTGAACTGATGATGCCGGCACAGGTGCAGCGGCGCAATGCACGAGTGCGCTTCGGACGGCACGGCGTTTCCAACGGCGAGGTAGATGACTTGGCCGGCGCAGTTAACACTTGCGGATAGAACGTGGAGACCGCTGACCTTTAAACCGAGCACTTTATCGCAGACCGTTTTCGATTGAGGAAGTCGAGCTATCTGCGCCGGCGATCCTGGCGAGAGGCCGACCTTCAAAGCGGCAAGACCTTTAACAACGGGAAGCTGGCAACGCGGGTTGGAGCGCTGCGGTCGATAAGCGGTGAAAGTCTGGCGCGGCGCTAGCCAGGCGCCTCCTAGTGAGATGAGCTCAACTCGCTGGTCGTATAACGGCCGAGTTCAGCGACCGCACGTCGGCACTTCAGCACGCGGGCGTGCGGCAATAGTTGGAGCGGGAGGATCCGTCGCCCGCGGCCGAGCACTTTATGTGTCCCGGATCGCTGCAACGATTTGTTAGGCGCCAACACGCGAAACTTGACCCTTAGGGGCTTTGGGAATGGCGTCGAGAAGCTCAGGAAGTATGGACAGCAGATCCTGGACGCGATTGCTCTTGCAGTGAATCAAGATGACAGCGATAGAGAACTTCGGGAGATGCTGCTGAAAGGACAAGTTCCTGTCGACCGTGACAAAGACGTCGAACTCGGCCTGAGCTAGTGCCAACAACTTGCCGTTGGAGATGCCCGACCAGCCCTTGCTCAGGACGGTCTGCGCATCGAAACCCGTGATGTGAGGTGCAAAACGAGCGTCGACACACTCGTCGAGCAGAACCTTCAAGCGGCTGCCGTGACCGCCAGGTTCGCGGCTTTTTCAAGAAACTCGACAAGCTGCGAACGCTTGACCGAAGGAAACGCGGTGAGAAAGGCATCGATGCTGTCGCCAGCCTCAAGAAACTCGATGAGCGATTGAACAGGCACGCGCGTGCCAGTAAAGACGGGGGTACCGCCCATGATCTCGCTCGAAGTTGTTACTGGCAGGTCGCTCATGTTCTTACCTTACCTGTCCCCCAGCACAACGGCAAATTGGCGCCTAACGGCCGAGTTCAGCGGCGGCACGCCGCCATCTCAGCACGCGGGCGCGCAGCGTTCGGGTGCTCTCGGCGCTCGGACGCCCGCGGCCGAGCACTTTATGCGTCCCCGACCGCTGCAACGATTTGTTAGGCGCCTGAGCGAGAGGCTTATTGAGGCGGCTCTTTCCTTGGATAGCACTGAGTGTCAAGGAGATGAGCATCTGGAGCTCATGAGCGGTCTCTGCGGCGATCCGTGCCATGGGTGCAGCTTACTCTAGGGATGAGGCGAACTCGGCAACGCTTTTAGACAGAACTTGGTCTCTTTGGTCGTCATGACTCCAGTATCGGACCGACCCATCGCAGTGGCGGAGAAGAAAGTCGCCATTGGAGATGCCACCAATGATGTAGACCTCCTTGCCCTTCCACCACGGGGCCTTGAGTGGCCGCCAGTCTTCTGGGCGAATCAGGTAGGCGACCTGAACAGGATGGTCTCCTCTTCGGAATGACGAGCGCATCCAAAGATCATGGCGTGCCTTCTCGAACTTGGAGTCGGTGTCTGGCATGGCGCCTAACGGCAAAGTTCAGCGGCGGCACGCCGACAGGTAGTGCGCGCAAGCGCACCTTGGATAGACGAACTTATGCCCTGTCCGCGCGCCAGCACTTTATGGGTCCCCGACCGCTGCAACGCTTTGTTATGCGACTCGGTCAATGTGCACCCCAGTCATTCGGCAAGGTGATCTCTTTGATTGAAGTAAAACTCTCGGCAAATACGCCTGTATCGGCTCCAGGCGCGTAGTACCCGAGCCTGTATGCCTCGACACCTACGAATTGCACTTCAAACAGCTGGCGCTCTCCGAGCCGAACTTTTGCTTTTGCTGCGGCCCACGCTGCGTCGCTCAGCACAAACGTAGTGAAACTCTCGCCGACGAGTGGAAACGCTGATGGCTTTGTGGGAAAGAATGCCGTGAATTCATTACCTGTAAGCCAGAAGCCCGAGATGCGCTTCTGCGGTAAGGACCGGAAGCATTCTACGGAGCCTTGGAAGTAGATCTTCCCGTGGGAGATCGATTCGCACTGAGCTTTCGGTGCGGTTTGACTGTAGTTCGGCTTCGGCGTGCACGAGGCACACAGAGTGCCTAGTGTCATGCACAAGCCGGTCAAGACAGCACGGCGCATCTTGAATTCCTCTAACCCGACAATCGATCGGAGTTGCAGAGTCGCATAACGGCCGAGTTCAGCGGCGGCACGCCGACATCTCAGCACGCGGGCGCGCCAGCGCTCGTGTGCGCTCTTGCTCGGCCGCCCGCGGCCGAGCACTTTATGCCTCCACGACCGCTGCAACGTTTTGTTAGGCGACACGTGCACAGCCCTTCTTAGGGATGAACTTTGACACTCGAGAGAATCGACTCTACGAGTTTGAGATCTTGCTCTGACGCGTCATCGGGCAGGAGCACCGCGATCGCCAAGAGGTTCTGCGCATCAACTCTTGCGACGTAGTGCCTAATGTTTAGGTTGCGCCCGGAAGGAGCCTTCTCAGCCGCCGCGTAGAGCCAGCCATTTAGCCCGGAGATCTTTATGCCTTTTACTCTCTTCGGTTCATTGCCCCCTGCGCAACTCATCTCTTCCTTAACGAAGAGATCAGGGCTTCTTGGGTCACGTATGAGGTTAAACGCCATGACGATCTTCGACGGTATGGCATCCGCGACATTTATAGTTCCCTCACGTGCCTCTCCGATAACCCAAGCATTCGGAACGTCGGCCGTTAGGGCCGGTGCGCCATTGATCGAGACTCGGATCTCGACTGAGTGCGCCGTATTCGTTGAAAGGGCGAGAAGCGCGATGGCACGGATAGCATTAAGCATTCGCATTGCGGTTACCTTGAGTGTCGCCTAACGGCAAAGTTCAGCGGCGGCACGCCGGCATTTCAGCACGCGGGCGCGCCAGCGCTCGTGCGTGCTCTTGCTCGGCCGCCCGCGGCCGAGCACTTTATGCGTCCACGACCGCTGCAACGATTTGTTAGGCGCCGGGCGTGGCGTTTGTTTAGACACTCCGAATTCTTCCCCAAATTCCCGATTGGCGCATCAGCGAGCCCTGTAACTAGACCGCACTCGCTGCGTTTACGTGTCATAGCGGTGGCATACCTTCTATCGCGCGGCGTATGTCGGCCACGCGCCGGGCATCTAGCTCGATTTGGCAGAGCCATCGACTGTCGCTCGCGCTGTTACCGCCAAAGGCCAGCGCCGCACGGACCTCGCATTGCGCGCGGCGATATCGCGTGTATTCCTTGGACGAAGCATCAAATGCAGCAAGGGTTCTATGCTTCTCGCTAGGTTCGGCGTCGGTCTTCGCCAGGGCCTTACGAAACTCTGCCTCGATCTTCCGAACTTCCCCAGCGGACTGCGCCGCCCGCTTCTCCATGCACTCTTTGGCATCGGCATGGCCGCCAACGCTATAGCAAGTCTCCGCCGTGCTTTCAGAGCGTTGCGCAAGCCCCGCCGCCGGCGCCAGAAGTAACATCGAGAAGGAGATTGTGCACTGTATGCGTTTCATAGCGCCTAACGGCTGAGTTCAGCGGCGGCACGCCGCCCTCTCAGCACGCGGGCGCGCCGACGCTCGTGTGCGCTCTTGCTCGGTCGCCCGCGGCCGAGCACTTTATGCGTCCACGACCGCTGCAACGATTTGTTAGGCGACCGCGCAAAGTTCATGATCGAAGCCCCTCCGAAAGCGAGTCTCGGATCTGGCGAATACGCCGAAGTCCGAGCTCATTGAAACCTGCGTCACCCTGCCACTTCTTGCCCATGCCAGCGAAGAGACTTTTGTCCTGATCTAAGGCGGAACATTGCGCACGGATCGACTCCAACTCGGGATCGTGTCGAATCGGGACGCAAATGAATGTGTCCCATTGCAAGTAGGTCACGCGCCCCGCAAGGACTGCATCAAGAACTTCTAGGACTTCGGCTTTAGTGGGTTTGTAGGTCTTGGCAGTGTGCCAGTTGAGTATTCGGAAGAATGCGACAACCACGGCGAATGCGATGAGTACCCAGAATAGGACTGCCGAGAAGTGCACTTGGGTTCCTAGTCGCCTAACTAGTAATTAGAACCGTCGCCACACCAGTCGAAACACGACAAACATGTCGTATATGCAGCTCACGGCATCCCCAATCCACTGATAAACAAAGCGGACCGAGCGAAGCATCGTGCATATCGCTCGTCTGCATGGACGCCATGTAGATACACGTCACGGAGATATACGTCATGGAGACCTCCCAACCAACTTCCTTGTTTGCCGTCGTGCGTGACCGCCTGCGACTGCGTCACTATAGCCTACGCACCGAGAAGTCCTACATCTGGTGGATGCGTCGATACATCCGCTTTTGCGGTGGTCGCCATCCGCGCGAACTGGGAGCAGCGGAGATCACCACCTTCCTCACCCACCTGGCGGTGGACATGAAGGTTTCGGCCTCCACGCAGAACCAGGCCCTGCAGTCCCTGCTGTTCCTCTACCGGCATGTGCTGGAGATCGAATTGCCACTGATCAACGAGGTGGTGCGCGCGACCCGTCCGCGCCGGTTGCCCGTCGTGCTCACGCGCGATGAAGTCCGGCGTGTACTGCAGGAGCTACAGGGAAGTTCCCGTCTCGTGGTCGGCCTTCTCTACGGTGGTGGCCTGCGCCTGAACGAAGCACTTGAACTGCGCGTGAAGGATCTGGATCTCGCGCAGCGCACGGTCACCATCCGGCACGGCAAGGGTGGCAAGGACCGGATTACGGTCATCCCCGCGGAACTGGTGGCACCGCTCCGCTCGCATCTGGCAGCCCTCGAAGCATGGTTCGGACGCGAGCGCAGCGTGGCGGCGCCTGGTGTTCCATTGCCCCAGGCACTCAAGGCCAAATACCCGGGAGCGGGCATCTCCATCGGCTGGCAATGGGTATTTCCGTCCCGCACCCTGAGTCGCGATCCCTACGACGGCCAGATGGTCCGCTGGCACATCTACGACCGCACCCTGCAACGCACGGTGAGCAAGGCCATCCACGCCGCCGGCATCACCAAACCCGCCGGCTGCCACACCTTCCGCCACTGCTTCGCCACGCACCTGCTCGAATCCGGCAGCGACATCCGCACCGTGCAGGAGCTGCTCGGCCACTCCGACGTGAAGACCACCCAGATCTACACCCACGTACTCAATCGCGGCGGCCAGGCGGTGAAGAGCCCCCTCGATGGCCTTTTCCTATAGGAAATTCGGGGCAACTTTCGGTCGGTGAAAACGCAGTTTCCGCTGGTGGCGCATGCCCCGGCACGGGCCGATAATCCGCCATCTTTTTTTGGGCCGGACGCACGCATGAACGACAAGCTCACCCCCGCCGAAGCCGCACTGCGCGATGCCGCCCGCGATTACCACCGCCTGCCCACGCCGGGCAAAATTTCGGTTTCGCCGACCAAGCCGCTGACCAACCAGCGCGATCTGTCGCTGGCCTATTCGCCGGGCGTGGCCTATCCCTGCCTCGATATCGCGGCCGATCCACGCATGGCGGCGGACTATACGGCGCGCGGCAATCTCGTCGGCGTGGTGACCAATGGCACTGCGGTGCTCGGCCTCGGCGACATCGGCCCGCTGGCCGCGAAGCCGGTGATGGAAGGCAAGGGTTGCCTGTTCAAGAAGTTCGCCGGCATCGAAGTGTTCGACATCGAGCTGGCCGAGCGCGATCCGGACAAGCTCATCGACATGATCGCCGCGCTCGAGCCCACGCTCGGCGGCGTCAACCTCGAGGACATCAAGGCGCCGGAGTGTTTCTACATAGAGCGCAAGCTCACCGAGCGCATGAACATCCCGGTGTTCCACGATGACCAGCACGGCACGGCCATCATCGCGGCGGCGGCGATCCGCAATGGGCTCGAGCTGGTCGGCAAGGACATCGACAAGGTGAAGCTCGTCGTCTCCGGCGCGGGCGCTGCGGCCATCGCCATCCTCGATCTGCTTGTTGGTCTCGGGCTGGACCGCTCCAATGTCTGGGCCTGCGATTCCAAAGGTCTCATCTACGAGGGCCGCGGCGATTCCTTCAATCCGGAGAAGGCGCGCTACATGCAGAAGTCGACGCTGCGCACGCTGGCCGATGTGATGCCCGATGCCGATGTGTTCCTCGGCTGCTCCACCGGCGGCGTGATGACGCCGCACATGGTCACGGTGATGGCGGCGAAGCCCATCATCCTGGCGCTGGCGAATCCGGAGCCGGAGATCCGGCCCGAGCTCGCGAAACTCGCGCGTCCGGATTGCATCATCGCCACCGGCCGTTCGGATTACCCGAACCAGGTGAACAACGTGCTGTGCTTCCCGTACATCTTCCGTGGTGCGCTTGATTCGGGCGCCACCAAGATCACGGCGCAGATGAAACTCGCCTGCGTGAAGGAGATCGCCGATCTCGCCAAGGCGGAGATCAGCGAGGAAGTGGCCAGCGCCTATGCGGGCCAGGATCTCGCCTTCGGCACCGAGTACATCATCCCGAAACCCTTTGATTCGCGGCTGATCCTGCGCATCGCACCGGCGGTGGCGGCGGCGGCTGCGGCGTCCGGCGTGGCGACGCGGCCGATCGCGGATCTCGACGCCTATCGCGCGCAGCTCGTGAAGCAGTTCTCCTCCGGCGGCATGCTGACGCGTCCGGTGTTCGGCGCGGCGCGTGCGTCGAATCGCAAGCGCATCGCCTACGCCGAGGGCGAGGATGAACGCGCGCTGCGCGCTGCGCAGGTGGCCATCGATGAAGAGCTGGCCACGCCGCTACTCGTGGGTCGTCCGGCGGTGATCGAGGCGCGCATCAAGAAAGCGGGCCTGCGCCTGCAGCTGGGCAAGGACGTCACCGTGGTGAATCCGGATGACGACCCGCGCTTCAAGCAGTACTGGCAGGCGTATCACCGCATCATGGGTCGCCGCGGCGTAAGCCCGGAGGCGGCCAAGGCAGCGGTGCATCGCTCGACCACCACCATCGCCTCGCTGATGGTGCACCTCGGCGATGCGGATGGAATGCTGTGCGGATTGCAGGGCCGCTACGACGCGCATCTCGAGCACATCCGCGACGTCATCGGCATCCGCGAAGGCGAGTCGGCGATGGCCGCGCTCTCCGGGCTCACCATCGACAAGCGCACGCTGTTCATTGCCGATACCTACGTGAACGAAGTGCCGACCTCCGAGCAGCTGGCGCGCATCGCACGACAGGCGGTGCGTGAAGTACGGCTCTTCGGCCTCACGCCGAAGGTGGCCTTCGTCTCGCACTCGAACTACGGCTCCTCGCGCCGCGAATCGGCCAAGCGCATGCGCGATGCCTACGACCTGTTCGCGAAGCAGAACCCGGACGTGGAATGCGATGGCGAGATGCACGGCGATGCCGCGCTCTCCGAGGTCGTGCGCCGGGGCATGCTGATGGACAGCCGCCTCACCGGCGAAGCCAACATCCTGATCTGCCCGAACATCGACGCGGCCAACATCCTGTTCAACGTGCTGAAGGCGGTGGATGGTGAAGGCGCGACGGTGGGTCCCATCCTGATGGGCGTGGCGAAGCCGGCGCATGTGCTGACGCCGTCTTCCACCTTCCGTCGCGTGCTGAACATGACGGCGATCGCGGCCGCGCAGGCCGGGTTGCCGGCGGTGGTGAAGCGCGCCGTCAGCGCCTGAGGCGCGGGCGGCAGGCATTGGACTCGCCCGCCGGCCCTACTCGCCTTCCCAGTAATCGACGCTGGCATCAGTGCGGGCCACGTGCCGCACCATGCGCGTCGAGCCATCCGGCGCGATCTGCCGCGACAGGATGCCGATCTTGCCCGAGTCCGGATATTCGACGGCTTCGGGTGCGATCAACGTGCTGACCGCCAGGTAGCGCAGCTCTTCCTTGCCGGTGTTGATGATCTGGTGCGCGCTCTCCGGCCCACCGGGCGGGCTCGCGATGAAATCGCCGGCGCGCAGGGTGTAGCGCTCATCACCGACGCGCAATTCGCCACTGCCCTGCAGGATGAAGAACATCTCCTCGTTCGCATGGTGGTTGTGCAGCGGAAAGGCGCGCTTGCCGGGCGGTACCGCGGTGATGTTGTAGCCGAGCATGCGCGCGCCGATGCGTGCACCGATCACGCCCATGCGTGATTCAAAGCGTTCGACCGCCCTGCCGGCGGGCTGGAATGCCTGCGGACGATCGCCGATCTGCACTTCATCGAGGTTGATCACCGGCCGGACGCTCTGCGGTGTGCTCATGGTTCCCCCGGGGTTCTTGCTGGAATTCGCTGCGGGTCAGCGCTGCGCGAGCGGCAGCACCATCGTTGCCATCAGGTGCAGCAGCGATGCGTCGGGCGTATCGCCACACAGGCCGCTGTGCGCCACCGAAGTCTGGATGATGGTGCTCCGCGGAGCGATGAGCCAGTGGAAGCGCTGGCGCTGCGTCAGCTGCGCGATGGGACCGGCGGCGGCATCGCCGCGGCAGACCAGCGGGATCATCTTCAGGTGCTGCTCGACCAGGTCGAGATCCAGCGTGGGATCGAACGCGGCGAGGCGCTGGCGATCGAAGTGCAGCCGCGCATCGAGGAAATCATGCGCCGGGCACGACAGGATCACGCCCACGTTGAGGAACTCCTCGCGCTCCACGCGCGGCACCACGCGGATCACGGCGTAGTCGTACGTGTTACGCGCGGGCACGAGTGGCCTCCGTGACGAAGGCTCGCGGCGCGGCGAGCCGCTGCGTGAGATAGCCGAGGTAGTCGGCGCGACGTGCTTCGCCGCCGGCATCGGCGAGCCATTCGACGGGAATGGCCTGGACGAGACCTTCGAGCACGGCCGGCCCCAGCTTCGCGGCGAGTTCGGCATCGACTTCCGCGATGTGGCTCGCGCGTGGCAGCAATACATGGTCGCGGATGCGCTCGAAAGGGCTGCGCGCGCGTTCCAGCGCATGGTCCCAGTCGTGATGCATGTAGAACGCGGCGCCATGGTCGATCAGGCGCAGCTTCTTGTGCCACACCAGCATGTTGACGTTCTTGGCCGTGCGATCGACGTTGGTAGTGAAGGCGTCGAACCAGACGATACGCGAGGCGAGGTCCGCATCCACCGGCCATACCGCAGGATCGAAGGTGACCGAGCCGGGAAGATAGTCGCTGGCGATGTTGAGGCCGACACTGGCCTTGATCAGCGACTGGATCTCGGGATCGGGCTCGGTGCGTGCAAGCTCGGCGTCCAGCGTCATGAATACCAGCTCGGGCGTATCGAGGCCGAGCACGCGGGCGATCTCGCCGCCCAGCAATTCCGCGATCAGCGCGCGCGGTCCCTGGCCGGAGCCGCGGAACTTCAGTACATACAGGCCCGAGTCGTCGGCCTCGACGATGGCGGGCATGGAGCCGCCCTCGCGCAATGGCGTGACGTAGCGACGGGCATCGACGGTGCGGAGCAGGGCCATGGCGCGATCATGCCATGGCGATAAGGATCAACCGCGTGTCTTGCGGATCTTCTCGAGCAGCTTCAGCTGCGCGGCGGCCTGCGCGAGTTCCGCCAGCGCCTGCGCCTGGTCGATCCTGTCGCTCTTGTCCGCCAGCGCTTCTTCGGCGCGCTGCTTCGCGGCCAGCGCCGCGGCTTCATCGATGTCCGCGGCGCGCATCGCCGTGTCGGCGAGGATGGTGACCTTGTTCGGCTGCACTTCCAGCGCGCCGCCACCCACGTAGATGGACTGCTCGCCTTCGCTGGTCTTCACACGCACTTCACCGGCCTTCACCAGCGTCAGCAGTGGCGCATGCCGCGGCGTGATGCCGAGCTCGCCCTCTTTCGCCGGCACGAACACCATCTCCGCCTCGCCTGCGAAGATCTCGCCTTCGGCGCTGACGATGTCGACGTGGATGGTGCTCTTGGCCATGTGCGTTCTTACCAGTGCTGCTTAGTTGAGCGTCTTGGCCTTTTCCACGGCCTCTTCGATGCCGCCGACCATGTAGAAGGCCTGCTCCGGAAGATGGTCGTAGTCGCCGGCGAGGATGCCCTTGAAGCCGCGGATGGTTTCCGCCAGCGGGACGATCTTGCCGTCCTGACCGGTGAACACCTTCGCGACGTTGAACGGCTGCGACAGGAAGCGTTGGATCTTGCGCGCGCGGTATACCGTCTGCTTGTCTTCCTGCGACAGCTCATCCATGCCGAGGATGGCGATGATGTCCTGCAGTTCCTTGTACTTCTGCAGCACGCCCTGCACGCCGCGCGCGATGTTGTAGTGCTCTTCGCCGATCACCAGCGGATCGAGCTGGCGGCTGGTCGAGTCGAGTGGATCCACCGCGGGGTAGATGCCGAGTGCCGCGATGTTGCGGCTCAACACCACCGTCGCATCAAGGTGCGCGAAGGTCGTGGCGGGCGACGGATCGGTCAAGTCGTCGGCCGGAACATACACGGCCTGGATGGACGTGATCGAACCGGTCTTGGTCGAAGTGATGCGTTCCTGCAGCACGCCCATTTCCTCGGCCAGCGTAGGCTGGTAACCCACCGCAGAAGGCATGCGGCCCAAGAGCGCCGACACTTCGGTGCCGGCCAGCGTGTAGCGGTAGATGTTGTCGACGAAGAACAGCACGTCGCGGCCGCGGCCGTTGGCCTGCTTCTCGTCACGGAAGAATTCGGCCATGGTGAGGCCGGTGAGCGCGACGCGCAGGCGGTTGCCGGGCGGCTCGTTCATCTGGCCGTAGACCATCGCCACCTTCGAGTTCTCGAGGTTCTCGGCGTCGATGACGCCCGACTCGATCATCTCGTGGTAGAAGTCGTTGCCTTCGCGGGTACGCTCGCCGACGCCGGCGAACACCGACAGACCCGAGTACTGCTTGGCGATGTTGTTGATCAGCTCGAGCATGTTCACGGTCTTGCCGACGCCGGCGCCGCCGAACAGGCCCACCTTGCCGCCCTTCGCGAAGGGAACGAGCAGGTCGATCACCTTGATGCCGGTGACGAGAAGATCCTGGCCACCCGCCTGCTCATCGAAAGCCGGCGCGGGGCGATGGATGGGCAGCGTGCCTTCCGAAGCGACGGGGCCGCGGTTGTCCTGCGGCGTGCCAAGCACGTCCATGATGCGACCCAGGGTCGCCTTGCCCACCGGAACGTTGATCGGCTTGCCGGTGGCCTGCACGGCCAGGCCGCGCTTCAGACCTTCGGACGCGCCCATCGCGATGGTGCGCACCACGCCGTCGCCGAGCTGCTGCTGTACTTCGAGCGTCAGGTCCACGTCGGTGAGCTTCAACGCTTCATAGATCTGCGGGATCGCCTCGCGCGGGAATTCGACGTCGATGACGGGGCCGATGATCTGGGTGATTTTGCCGGTAGCCATTTCTATTACCTCGGTAATTCTGTGGCGGTCTTCAGACCGCAGCCGCGCCGCCCACGATTTCCGCGAGCTCGGTGGTGATCGCCGCCTGGCGGGCCTTGTTGTAGACGAGCTGCAGCTCGTGGATGAGCTTGCCCGCGTTGTCGGTCGCGGCCTTCATCGCGACCATGCGCGCGGCCATTTCGCTGGCCACGTTCTCGACGACGCCGCGATACACCTGCGATTCGACGTAGCGCATCAAAAGGCCATCGAGGATGTCGCCGGCCGACGGCTCGTAGATGTAATCCCAATGATCCTGCAGGCCGGCCTTGTCCGACGGCAACACCGGCAGCAGCTGCACGATGTTCGGGCTCTGCGTCATGGTGTTCACGAACTCGGCGTGGATCAGGAAGAGGCGATCGATCTTGCCCGCGCGATACGCATCGAGCATCACCTTCACGGTGCCGATCAGGTCGTTCACATGCGGCTTGTCGCCGAGGCCGGAGACGCTGGCCGCAACCGTGAGATCGAGGCGGCGGAAGAAGGCGATGCCCTTCGCGCCGACCAGGCACAGCTGCACACCGGCGCCCTTCTCCGTCCATTCCCTGGTCGCATTCAGCGTGGCGCGGAACACGTTGGCGTTGAGGCCACCAGCGAGACCGCGATCCGACGAGATGACGATGAAGCCGACGTTCTTCGCCTCGCGCGTCGCCATGAACGGATGCCGGTAATCCGGGTTCGCGTGATGCAGGTTGCCGATCACGGCACGGATCTTCTGCGCATAGGGCCGCGCCAGTTTCATGCGGTCCTGGGCGCGACGCATCTTGCTGGTCGCGACCATCTGCATGGCCTTGGTGATCTTCTGAGTGCTTTTGACACTCGCGATCTGGGTGCGGATTTCCTTGGTGCCGGCCATCGCTTGACTCTTAGTAGCTGCCGGTCTTCGCGAAGTTCTGCACGATCTTCTTCAGCGTGTCCGCATGCTTCTTCAGCACCGGCTCCGCATTGATCGCGTCGAGATCCGCCTTGTGGCCGGACTTGGCGAAGCCCTGCAGCGCGGCTTCGAAGGCCACGATCTTGCCCACGGGCACGGCGTCCATGTAGCCCTCGTTCACCGCGTAGATGGACAGGGCCATTTCCGCCACCGACATCGGCGCGTACTGCTTCTGCTTCATCACTTCGGTGGTGCGCTGGCCGCGCTCCAGCTGCTTGCGGGTGGCCTCGTCTAGGTCCGACGCAAACTGCGAGAACGCCGCAAGTTCGCGGTACTGCGCCAGCGCAAGGCGGATACCGCCACCCAGGCGCTTGATGATGTCGGTCTGCGCGGCGCCACCGACGCGCGACACCGAGATGCCGGCGTTCATGGCCGGGCGGATGCCGGCATTGAACAGGTTAGATTCCACGAAGATCTGGCCGTCGGTGATCGAGATCACGTTGGTCGGCACGAACGCGGTCACGTCGCCCGCCTGCGTTTCGATGATGGGCAGGCCCGTCAGCGAACCCGTCTTGCCCTTCACGCGGCCCTTGGTGACCATCTCGACGTAGGCCTCGTTCACGCGGGCACTGCGCTCGAGCAGACGGCTGTGGAGATAGAACACGTCGCCGGGGAATGCTTCGCGGCCCGGCGGGCGCTTGAGCAGCAGCGAGATCTGCCGATAGGCAACGGCCTGCTTCGACAGATCGTCGTACACGATCAGCGCGTCTTCGCCGTTGTCCATGAAGTATTCGCCCATGGTCACGCCCGAGTAGGCGCTGATGTACTGCAGGGCGGCGGGCGTCGCGGCGGAAGCGACCACGACGATGGTGTGCTTCAGTGCATCGTGCTCTTCCAGCTTGCGCACCACGTTCGCGACGGTCGAGGCCTTCTGCCCGATCGCCACGTACACGCACTTCACGCCCGAAGACTTCTGATTGATGATGGCGTCGATGGCCATCGCGGTCTTGCCGGTCTGGCGGTCGCCGATGATCAGCTCGCGCTGGCCGCGGCCCACGGGCACCATCGCGTCGACGGCCTTGTAGCCGGTCTGGATGGGCTGGCTCACGCTCTTGCGATAGATCACGCCCGGCGCGACGCGCTCGATCGGCGCGGTCTGCTTGGCATTGATCGGGCCCTTGCCGTCCACCGGATTGCCCAGCGCATCGACCACGCGGCCGAGCAGCTCAGTGCCAACGGGCACTTCCAGGATGCGGCCAGTGGTCTTGACCGTGTCCCCTTCTTTGATCGTCTTGTACTCACCCAGCACCACGGCGCCGACTGAATCCTGCTCGAGGTTCAGCGCGAGGCCGAAGAGGTTGCCGGGGAACTCCAGCATTTCGCCGTAGCGCGCGTCGGCCAGGCCGTGGATGCGCACCACGCCATCCGCCACCGACATCACGCTGCCGACGTTGCGGGCTTCATTCGCGCCCGCGAAGTTCTGGATTCGTTGACCGATCAGGTCGCTGATTTCCGATGCCTTGATGGACGACATGTCTGCTGTACCTGTATTTGAAACTTAGGCGATCAGTTCTTGCGCGAGGCGCGCGAGGCGCGCCTGCAGGGAACCGTCGATGGTGAGGTCGCCGGCGCGTACAACCGCGCCACCAATGAGCGAAGGATCGACCGAGGCTTCGATGCGCACCTTGCGATCGAAGCGCTTCTCCAGCGCCGCGGTGAGCTGCGCGCTCTCGGCAGCGGGCAGCTCCGTGGCGGAGGTGATGTGCACGTCGACCACGCGCTCCACGTCGTCCTTCAATGCATTGAAGATCTGCGCGATCTCCGGCAGGAAGGGCAGGCGCTTGTTCTCCGCCAGCAAGGCGATGAAGTTGCGGCCGTTGGCACTGAGCTCGCTGCCGGCCACGCCGCCGACGAGATCCGCCAGCTGCGCCGTCGTCACCTTCGGGCTGCCGAACAGCGCCCGCACGCGCGGGTCGATGACCACAGCCGCCGCGCGATCAAGCGCATTGGCCCAGGCACCGAGGCTCGCATCGGCCTTCGCCTGCGCGAAAGCGGCCTTGGCATACGGACGCGCGATGGTGAGGCGGTCGGCCATGCTGCTTCAGATCTCCGTGGCGAGCTTGCCGAGGATCTCGGCGTGCCTGGCCGGATCGATCTCGCGACCCAGCACCTTCGCAGCGGTACGCACCGTGAGCTCCGCAACCTGCTTGCGCAGTTCTTCGCGGGCCTTCGAGGCTTCGAGGTCGATCTGCTGCTTGGCGCTGGCGATCAGTCGATCGCCTTCGGTCTGCGCGGCCTGCTTCGCGGCTTCCACGATCTCGTTCGAGCGCTTGGAGGCGGCATCGAGGATCTGGTTGGCACGCTCGCGGGCTTCGCGTACGACGACCTCCGCGCGTGCTTCAGCCTGCGCGGCGTCCAGCTGGCCCTTCTCGGCGGCAGCCAGGCCCGTCGCGATCTTCTTCGCGCGCTCTTCCATCGGCCCCTGGAGCATCGGCCACACGAACTTCATGGCGATCCACACGGTCAGTCCGAAGACGACCATCTGGATGACCAGCGTGAGATTGATGTTCACGGCGGACTCCCGGGTGTCTTCTTAGCCGGTCACGCCGGTGAGGAACGGGTTCGCGAACGTGAAGAACAGCGCGAAGCCGATGCCGATCATCGCCACCGCGTCGACGAACGCCGCGACCACGAAGAAGCGGCCCAGCAGCATGGGGCCGAGCTCAGGCTGGCGAGCCGAACCTTCCAGCAGCTTGCCGCCCAGCAGGCCGAAGCCGATGGCGGTGCCCAGGGCGCCCAGACCGAAGATGATGCCGACCGCGAGGGCCGTCATGCCTTGTACGTTTGCGATGTTTCCCACTTGCCTTACCTCCGAGAGAAATTGTCGAAATCGAATAACCGAAACTTCGTGCCGCGTGCCTTAGTGATCGCTCGCCGGCTTCGTGCTCGCCATGCTCAGGTAGATGATCGTCAGCACCATGAAAATGAACGACTGCAGCACGATCACCAGGATGTGGAACAGCGCCCACGCGAGGCCGAGTACCAGCTGCGCCACGACCGCCAGCGCGCCACCGAACGAAAGCAGGTGGTCGACGCCCAGCGACAGCGTGAACAGCGCGATCAGCATGAAGATCATCTCGCCGGCGAACAGGTTGCCGTAGAGACGCAGCGACAGCGACACCGGCTTCGCCAGGAAGGGCACGAACTCCAGCACGAAGTTGAACGGGATGATCAGCGCCTGCACGAACTTGTTCTTCGTATAGAACGGATGCAGCGTGAACTCACCGATGAAGCCGCCGATGCCCTTCACCTTGATGCTGTAGAAAATGATGAGGATGAACACCGTCAGCGACATGCCGAAGGTGACGTTGAGGTCGGTGCTGGGCACGACCTTCATGTGCGACATGCCCGCGCCCGCGGCGAGGGTGGGGAAAAGATCTACGGGGATCAGATCCATGAAATTGAACAGGAACACCCAGCAGAAGATGGTGAGCGCCAGCGGCGCGATGAGCTTGCTGGAGCCGTGGTAAACCTCGCGCACCTGGCCATCGACGAACTCGACCACGAATTCGATGAAGTTCTGCCAGCCGCGCGGCACGCCGGCCGTGGCCTTGCGCGCCACCAGCAGGAAAGTGCCGAGGAAAACGATGGCGAGGAATACCGACCAGAACACGCTGTCCCAGTGCACGACGGACATGTCCACGATCGCCGTCTGTTCCTTGTTGGACAGAAAGGTGATGTGGTGACGGATGTACTCGCCGATGCTGGGGGCTTCGTGTTCAGCCATGATTCTCGGACTCGCGCCTCTCTCTGCTACCCGCCAAACTGCCCGCGATCCAGCCGGCGCATCGCGCGCGGCAATACCAGCCAGTGCACCAGGAAGACGGCGACAAACGCGCCGAACAACGCCCCGGGCACCAGCATCCTCTTCATGGTGACGAGCACCACCACGAACAGGACGATCGTCACGCCGAACTTCGCCGCTTCGGCGATATAGAAGGCGCGCACTACATCCATCAACTCGCGCGCGCCCTTGCGGAACGCGATCAGCGCGACGGCAAGGCTCGCAGCGGTACCGATGCCGCCGCCGACCGCCGCCGACAAGGCCACTTGTTGACCCTTGAAGACGTAGCCGAGCGCGGCGATCAATGCTGTGAGCACCGCCTGCGCCAGCACGACGCCGTAGGCGACGCGCCGCAGGCCCGGCAGTTCTACTGCCGCCACCTTGCAGCTCCCTGAATTTGCGAAGACTTGACGGAGCCTCGTTTAGTTGCCGGCGGCAGCCGGTCTTCACGAGGCGGCGGCATTATAGGGACGGGTACAGGTCAACTCAAGAAAAACCGCTGCCCGTGCAGCGGCTGGGGTCAATCACTTGATATGGCGAAGGATTCCGTCGAGTTCATCGAGTGAGTTGTAGGCGATTACAAGGCGACCCTTGCCACCGGATACCTGTTGAATCAAGACCTTGGCGCCGAGGCGCTCGGTCAGGTCCTGCTGGAGGGCACCGACGTTCGGATCCACCTTGCGCTGGGCGCCGGAACTCGCGGTCCTGTTTTTTTCGATAGACGGAGCGAGCAACTCCTTTACCAATGCTTCGGTCTGGCGGACTGAAAGGCTCTCGCTCACCACGCGCTGGGCGGCGACCACCTGGTCGCGGCGATTGACGAGACCGAGCAGCGCTCGCGCGTGGCCCATCTCCAGCTGTCGCTTCTCCACCAGCTCGGCGACTTCCGGCGCGAGCTGCAGGAGCCGCAGCAGGTTGCTGACTGCTGCGCGCGAACGACCCACCGCATCGGCTGCCTGTTCATGCGTCACTTTGAATTCGGCAATGAGGCGCTCGAGCGCACGCGCTTCCTCGAGCGGATTCAGGTTCTCGCGCTGGATGTTCTCGATCAACGCCATCGCGATCGCGGCGTCATCCGCCACGCGGCGGATGACCGCGGGAATGGTGCCGAGCCCCGCGATCAGCGCCGCGCGCCAGCGACGCTCACCCGCGATGATCTCGTACTGCGGCGTGCCCGGCGCTGCATTGGCCAATGGCCGCACCACGATCGGCTGGATCACGCCCTGGTTGCGGATCGAGATGGCGAGTTCCTCGAGCGCCTCCTGCCGCATGTCGCTGCGTGGCTGGTATTTGCCACGCGTCAGCGTATCGACGGGCAGATGAGCGAGCTCATCACCACGCGCACCCACGGCAGGCTGCGGCGCGCCAGCCGGCGGCGTGATCGACACTGGCGCCGCAGGCGCGGCGGCGCGCACCTTCGATGCACCAAGCAGATCAGCCAGGCCGCGACCCAAAGCGGGCTTCTTGTCGCTCATGCCGGAGCGCCTCCGGCCATGGCTTCCGGCGACGGCGGACCATCGAGAGGCTCTTCCTCGCGACGGATCATCTCTCCCGCCAGCGCCAGATAAGCGAGCGCGCCGCGCGAATCCTTGTCGTGCAGCAGCGCCGGCTTGCCGAAGGAAGGCGCTTCGGCAAGACGCACATTGCGCGGAATCACCGTACGGAACACGGTATCGCCAAAGTGCTGCAGCAACTGCGCGCTGACTTCATTCGAGAGATTCGAACGCGGATCGAACATGGTGCGCAGGATACCCTCGATGTGCAGGCGGGGATTCACCGCGTCGCGCACCTGGTCGATGGTGGCGGCGAGTGCGGAGAGTCCTTCCAGCGCGTAGTACTCGCACTGCATGGGCACGATCACGCTGTCGGCCGCGACCAGCGCATTCAGCGTCAGCATGTTCAGCGACGGCGGGCAGTCGATGATGACGAGGTCGTAGTTGTCGCGCACTGGCGCGAGCGCCTCGCGCAATCGCCCCTCGCGTCCGGCATCCAGGGACAGCAACCGCACTTCGGCGGAGGTGAGGTCCTGGTTGCTCGGCAACAGGTGGAAGCTGCCTTCGACCACTTCGAGCAGCGCGTCGTGCGCCGTGCATTCGCCCAGCAGTACCTGGCAGCTGCCGTTCTCCACCGCGGATTTCTCCACGCCACAGCCCATGGTCGCGTTGCCCTGCGGATCGAGGTCGATCAGCAGCACGCGGCGCTGCGTGGCCGCGAGCGAAGCAGTGAGATTCACGGCAGTAGTGGTCTTGCCGACTCCGCCCTTCTGGTTGGCGATGGCGATGACGCGTTTGGTCTTCATGGGAGGCGGCAGTCTAGCGGCAGCGCCGCCCGAGCGTCACGGCGCCGGAACGTGGCGCAGCAGGATGTGATGGCGTGCCTCCGCGAGCCCCGGCACGACCACCGGCCGCACGGCTTCGATATGCCAGCCAGCCGGCAGTGGGCCACCATCGCTGTCGACGTCCACCACTGCGGGCGGCGGCCACTTTCCCTTCATCGCGATGATCCGCGTGCCGGGACCAGCCAGTGGCTGCACCCAGGCAGTCAATCGCGGCAGCGGGGCGAAGGCGCGCGCGATCACGCTGTCGAAGGCCGCACCGGTGATCTGCTCCACGCGGGCATGCCGGGTGCGCAGGTTGGCGAGGCCCAGTTCGCGCGCGGCGTGATCAATGAAGCGCAGCTTCTTGTCCACTGCATCGATCAAGGTGAAGTGCCGGTCCGGATTGGCAATGGCCAGGGGCAGGCCGGGGAAACCCGCACCGGTGCCGACATCGGCAATCGTCTTGCCGAGCAGGTCCGGCTGCGCAGCCAGCGAATCGAGCAGGTGGTGAGTGAGGATTTCCTCCGGCTGCGTGATCGCCGTGAGGCTGTAGGCCTTGTTCCATTTCAGCAGCTGTTCGACCAGCTTGCCGAACTGCGCGAGTTGCCCGGCATCGAGTTCGACACCGAGCACGTGGGCGCCGGCGGCAAGCCGCGCCGCGAGATCGCTCACAGCGTGTTGCGCACCCAGCGCGCGATGAACTGCTGCACCGGCATTGCATCGAGGATCTCAGGATGTTCCTTCCACTCGAAGCACTGCGCATCGATGCGCCGCATCTGGGTCAGCGTGAAGATGCGCTCGGCGGCGACGTACAGGCGTTTCAACGCGAGCTCGAATGCCTCATCGGGCAGCCCTGCTACCCCCGCCGTACAGTAGACGTAGAGCGATGCCAGTCGTGGCGGCTCCTTGCCGGAGAGCACTGCGTAACGTGCGGCCATGTCCGCCTCGGCGATCCGGGCCAGCAGCACGTCGGCGGCAGCGCCGCGCAAAACCAGGAGTTCGCGCATGAGCTGGGCAGCACGTGGCCCTTCGAGTTCGTAGGAGGTGCCTGGTACGCGCGCACCACCGGGCCGCATGTCGGCCGGTTTCAATTTGCCGAGCACAGGTACGGCCGCGGGCTCATACAAGGCTTCGAGCAGCGCGCTGGTCACGGCCAGCAGACGCTGGCGGCCCACGGCGTTCGTATCAGTGCTCATCGCGAATGCGCACCAGCGTGCGGCCGGTATTGGTGCCGGCGAGGATCGATTCGAAAGCCTGCGGCAAGGTTTCGAGAGTGACAGTGCGCGTGGCAATCTCTTCCAGATGGCGCGGAGACAGATCGCCCGATATGCGTCGCCACATGGCCAGGCGCTTGTCGCGCCGCGTGGCCGATGAATTGATGCCGAGCAGGTTCACGCCGCGCAGGATGAATGGCATCACGCTGACGTTGAGCTCAGCGCCACCCGCGAGCCCCACGGAAGCAACGCTGCCCTGCATGCGCGTGCCGCGCACCAGCCACGACAGCAGCGCGCCACCGACATTGTCGATGGAACCAGCCCAGCGCTCCGGTTCCAGCGGCCGCGTCGACGGTGCAGCGTCATCGAGGACTTGCACCTCGGCCGCGCCGATGCGACGAAGCAGCGCCGCGCTGTCCGTCTTGCGCGTGAACGCGACCACCTGGTAGCCGCGACTCGCGAGCATGTCGATGGCGATGAGGCCGACGCCACCGCTCGCGCCGGTAACGGCCACGGGCCCCTGGCTCGGCATCAGGCCATTGTGCTCGAGCTGGGAAATCGCGAGCGCGGCGGCGAAACCCGCCGTTCCAATCGCCATCGCCTCGCTCAGGCTCAGCGAGGTGGGCAGCTTCACCACGGCATCAGCCGGCACTCGCGCATATTCCGCGTAGCCGCCGTCGCGTGTTTCGGAAAGCCCGCAACCGGTGACGAGCACCTTTTCTCCCACCGCGATCGCCGCGTCGCTGGACGCTTCGACAATACCGGCGAGATCGACGCCACCGACCAGCGGGAAGCGCCGCAGGATGCGGCCCTTGCCGGTGCCGGCGAGCGCATCCTTGTAATTGATGCCCGACCAGTGCACGCGGATCGTCACCTCGCCGGGCGCGAGATCATCGAGCGCGAGCCGTTCGATGCCCGCGCGCTGTTCGTGGATGCGGAATGCGTTGAAGGTCTGCATGGAGCGGAGAGCATCTTAACCCTGCGCTAAGATCGATGCCCATGAGGCAGGTACGCATTTCCGCTTTGATCGTGGCAACCCTGGCGCTCGCATGCAGTGTCGCCGCGGGCCAGGCACTGCCACGGATCGAAAAGGGCAACCTCATCTACGACGGCATTCCCGCCGACGCCACGAATGCGCCCGCATCGCTGTCGAACTGGCTCGATTCGCGTGGGGCAACCTTCCTCGACTGGTTGGCGGACGGCAGCCTGCTGGTGTCGATGCGTGCCGGTGACACCGTGCAGCTGCATCGCGTACGCGAACCGCTCGCGACACCTGAGCCATTGACGCACGATGTCGAGCCGATCAGCAGCGCCACCGCGCATCCCTACGATGCCAACCTGCTGGTCTATCGCAAGGATCGCGGCGGTGACGAGAACACACAGTTGTGGCTGCGCGACCTCGCCCACGGAACCGAGCGCCTGCTCACGGATGGCGTCTCGCGCCATGGCCCGCCGGTGTTCGCGCACGATGGTCACCGCATCGCCTACTACGGCAACGCCCGCGATCCGGCGAGCAATGACATCTTCCTGTCGGACATCGCGACACAGGCAGGTCCGCGGCTGGTGCTCGCTGGCAGCAGCGATGACCTAGATGTGCAGGACTGGTCGCTGGATGACACGCGACTCGCGGTGATCCGCTACCGGTCGAGCACCGACAGTGAGTTGCTGATCGTGGATGTGGCAACGGGCAATCAGACGCTGGTCGAACCCGCTCCGATTCTCTCGCCGCGCAAGGCCAGGTCGGGCCCGGCGTCGGTGGGCGAGGCACGTTTCACCCGCGACGGTCGCGGCCTGTACTTCACCTCCGATCGCGGCGGTGAATTCATGGGATTGCACTACCTCGATCTCTTCACCCATCAGCTCAGCACCTTGACACCCGATCCACGTTGGGACGTGGAGCGCTTCGAGCTGTCGGCGGATGGTCGTTTTCTCGCGTACGCGCTGAATGAAGGAGGAGTATCGCGCCTGATGCTGCGTGACCTGCGCCAGAAGGCAGACCTGCTGCTGCCGCCGCTGCCCGCAGGCGCCGTCATCGACAACCTTGGTTTTGATCGCCGCAGCAACCGGCTGGCCGTCGCGTTGCAGACTGCAACGGGGCCGGCGCAGGTGGTTGCGTACTCGGTCGCGACCGATGGTGCGACGCTGCCTCTGGTCACGCTGGCGCAGTGGGTGCACGGCGAACTGGGCGGCATCGATCCTGCCAAGCCGGTGTCGGCGCAGCTCGTGCAGTTTCCCACCTGGGATGACGTGGGTGGCCAGCGACGCATTCTGCCGGCCTTCATGTACCGGCCCGCGACTCCGGGACCACATCCGGTGATCATCGATATCCATGGCGGGCCTGAATCCCAATTCCGCCCCAAGTGGGATGCCTTCCGGCAATACCTGGTCAATGAGCTGGGCTACATCGTGGTCGCGCCGAATGTACGTGGCTCATCGGGGTATGGGCGCAGCTTCCTGAAACTCGATGACGGCGCTTTGCGTGAGGATTCAGTCCGCGATATCGGTGCGCTGCTGGTGTGGCTCGGTGCGCAGCGCGAGGTCGATCGTGACCGCATCGTGGTGATGGGCGGTTCCTATGGCGGCTATATGTCGCTGGCGTCGATGGTGCAGTATGGCGATCGACTTGCTGGTGGCATCGACGTCGTGGGCATCAGCAATTTCGTCACCTTCCTGGCCAACACGTCGGGCTATCGACGTGACCTGCGACGCGTGGAATACGGCGATGAACGCGATCCGCAGATGCGCGCCCTGCTCAGCGGCATCTCTCCACTTACCAATGCCTCTTCGATCCGCAAGCCTCTGTTCATCGTGCAGGGGCTGACCGATCCGCGCGTACCGGCGAGCGAATCCGAACAGATGAAAGCGGTGGTGCGTGCGCGCGGCGGTGAGGTCTGGTACCTCGCTGCGAAGGACGAGGGACATGGCTTCCGCAAGAAGGCCAACAACGATGCGTACCGCGCCGTGCTGGTTGCCTTCCTGAAGCGACTGGCAGGAAGATGAAAAGAAACAGGCCGCTCGCGGCGGCCTGTGCGGGATCAATTCAGAAAACGCGCTGTCTACTTCGCGGCAAGCTTCTCGAAGCGCGGCACGGTCTTCAACGCAGGCTTCTGTTTCGAGAAGTATTCAGCGACCTGCTTGATTTCCTCGGGCTTCAGCTGGCTCGCGAAGGGCGCCATGATGGCGTTCTTGCGGGCGCCGGAGCGGTAGCTCTCGAGCGCGTGCTCGATGTAGTCCGCATGCTGGCCGGAAAGCGTGGGGTAGATGCCCATGATGCCGACACCGTCGCGACCATGACAGGCCTGGCAGGTGGCCACTGCCGCCGGCGGAGTGCCGACCACATCCTTGCTCGCTGACGCCACCTGGGCGCCGCTGAAATAAGCAGCGATGTCCTGCATGTCCTGATCCGACAGCGACGCCGCGTGCGCATGCATCGTGGGATGGCTGCGCTCACCCTTCGCGTATTCCTGCAACGCCGACACGATGTACTCCGGATGCTGGCCACGCAGCTTGGGCACGGAGAAAGTCGGATACACATTCTTGTAGCTCTCGATGCCGTGGCAGCCGAGGCAGGTATAGGCAATCTGTTTACCCGTGACCGCATCGCCGGCTGCCGTGGCAGGAACCGTCACGAACAAGGCCACGGCGGCAAACGCCAACGACGGGACAACCTTCGACAGGAAACGCAGAGACATCCGGAAGACCTCGAAGAAGAGCGCGCGATGGCGCGGCAAAACTGCCCGGAATTCTACGGTTCGACCGGCGAGAATGCCACCCGGACATCTACCGTACCGCCCCTAAGCCACTCTATCGAAAAGGGAAAGATGATCGCCCTCATCCAGCGCGTAAGTCGTGCTCAGGTCACCGTCCGGAGTGAAGTGGTTGCCAGTGCTTCGCGCGGCATTCTGGCCCTGATCGGCATTGCCGCCACGGATTCGATCGAGACCGGTGCACGTTTGATCGACAGAGTGCTCGGTTATCGAATTTTTGCTGACGAAGCCGGCAAGATGAATCTCAGTATTCGGGATATCGACGGAGATCTTGTGCTGGTCCCGCAATTCACGCTGGTCGCAGAGACAAGCAAGGGGAATCGGCCGGGCTTCTCCGGAGGCGCCTCACCCGACCAGGCTCGGGCCTTGTATGGAAAGCTTCTGATGACTGCGCGAACGCTGTATCCGAAGGTTGCCAGCGGAGTTTTCGGAGCCGACATGCAGGTAGAACTGGTAAATGACGGCCCCGCGACCTTCTGGCTTGAGGCCCGGAATGGAGCATAAGGCAGCCTCTGCGAACCTTTCCACGCGGCCATGTCTTATGATTCAGCCCCCTATTGATCGTTGGGGGCGTCACGGAGCACTTCGATGGGTTCACTCAGCATTTGGCATTGGTTGATCGTTCTCGGCATCGTCATCCTGGTGTTCGGCACCAAGAAGCTCGGATCCGTGGGCAGCGACGTAGGCACCGCCATCCGCAACTTCAAGAAAGCAGTGAATGAAGGCGAGGCGGAGAGCAAAGAAGCGCCCAAGCAGATCAAGCAGCCGATCGGCGGCGTAGACGCCGAATTCCCGGAGAGCAAGTCGACCGCCTCTTCGTCGACCAGTCACGACCATCAGGCCTGAGCGCGGCTCCCTCCTTCACGCCACTCTTCGAGCCCCTGCGTAATGTTCGACGGCTGGCACGTGGTGCTGATCTTCATCGTCGCACTTGTGGTGCTCGGCCCCACGAAGATGCCGGGATTGGTGCGCACGATCGGCCGCTGGGTGGGAAAGGCGCGCAGCATGGCGCGGGATTTCCAGCAGCAGCTCGAGAGCGAGGCCACCCTCGCCGAGCTGAACCGCGCTACTGACCTGCGGGCAAGCAGCGAATCGAGCGCGAAAACACCGGCGCCTCCTCCGGAATTTTCCGGTGCACCGGTGAGCCCCGCCCCCGCAGCTTCCGAGACTCCCGCCGAGCCGAACGCGTACGCCAACACCGACTATCCGTATGGCTCGCTGATGAACACCGAACCTGCGACAGAGGTGCATCCGAATCCGGGTGACGATACCTATTCGCACGCGCATGGACCCGGCACCACCGCAGGCGACCAGAGCCATAGCAAGCCCGCGGCGTAGTATCTGTCCCGATGAGCGACAAAGATAAGGAACGCCTGGCCGAAGGCACGTTGATCTCGCATCTGCTGGAGTTGCGCAGCCGGCTCGTACGTGCCACTGCTGCAATTGCAGTGCTGTTCATTCCAGCTGCAATATTCCGCAACAAGATCTTCGAAGCTCTGGCTGCGCCCTTGATCAAGCAGCTTCATCTCAATGGCGGCTCGCTGATCGCCACCGGGGTCACTTCGACGTTCGTGGCGCCATTCAAGCTGGCGTTCTTCGTCGCGATATTCGCCGCGATGCCTTACGTGCTTTACCAGCTCTGGTCCTTCGTTGCACCGGGTCTCTACCGCAAGGAAAAGCGCTTTGCGGTTCCCCTGCTCGTATCCGCGATCGTGCTGTTCTATGTCGGCGCGGCCTTCGCCTACAAGTTCGTATTCCCGATGGCCTTCCACTTCTTCGCCGGCAGTGGCCCCGCTGACGTCCTGGTGATGACCGACATCGACAAGTACCTGGATTTCGCGCTGAAGATGTTCCTGGCTTTCGGCGTAGCCTATGAAGTACCGGTCATCGTCGTGCTGCTGACACTGACTGGCCTCGTCACCGTGGAAAAACTCAACAGCGTGCGCGGTTACGTGATCATCGGCATCTTCGTGGTGGCCGCGATACTGACGCCGCCGGATCCTCTGTCGCAGTGCCTGATGGCAATTCCCATGTGGTTGCTCTATGAGGGCGGCGTGCTGATGGCGCGCCTGCTCACGCGCGGGAAAAAACCAGCCGCCGACGCCAACGTCGAAAATGGCGGCTGATCCAAAGCCACTGCCATACCTGTTTCCCGGCCAACCGCCGGGCTTCACCACGCTGTTCTTCACCGAGCTGTGGGAACGCTTCAGCTTCTACGGCATGCGGGCGATCCTGCTGCTGTTCCTGGTCGCCGCCGTCGCGAAAGGTGGCCTCGGACTCGATGATGCTACGGCCACGGCAATCTACGGGCTGTACACCTCCGGCGTCTACATCATGTCCATGCCGGGCGGCTGGGTGGCGGACCGGCTCATCGGCGCGCAGCGTGCCGTGCTCTGGGGCGGAACCGGAATCGCCATCGGGCATGTGTTGCTCGCCATCGCCGGAGCCGCCGGACTGCCGCGACTGTTCCTGCTGGGACTGGCGGTGATCGTCCTCGGCACCGGCCTGCTGAAACCAAACGTAAGCGCACTGGTGGGACAACTGCACGATGCGCGCGGTGGGACCGGTGGCGCCCGCGATGCTGGTTTCACCTGGTTCTATTTCGGGGTCAACATCGGCGCGACGTTCGGCCCGCTGCTGGTCGCATGGCTCGCGCAGCAGTTCGGCTGGCATATCGGCTTCCTCGCCGCGGCCGTTGGCATGGTTGCCGGACTCTTCTACTACCGCCGCACGGTCACGGTACTGGGCGAAACAGGCCGCACACCACTGAGCGCGGCGGCAGATACCCGGCACAACTCATGGTTCATCTTCAAGGTCGCACTGGCACTGCTCGTACTGGTCGTTGCGCTCTTCTTCCTGCGGGTGGTGGATGTCTCTCCGCTGACGCTGCGCCAGCATGCGGCGACCGTGATGGTCACCGCCGTGGCTGCATATTTCGTCTACCTTCTTTTCTTCGCGGGCCTCACCGCCGCGGAGAAGAAAGGCGTCGTGCTTCTGCTGGTACTGGTGGTGGCGAGCACGCTGTTCTGGGCTGGCTATGAACAAGCGGGATCTTCACTGACGCTTTTTGCCGATCGCCACACCAACAGGATGGTCGGCAGCCATGAATTCCCGTCCGGCTGGTTCCAGTCCGTACCCGCCGTATTCGTATTGATCTTCGCGCCGCTGCTGGCCGCACTGTGGTCGTCTCTTGCGGCACGCGGCCGCGATCTGAACCTCATACTCAAGTTCGCGCTGGGCCTGGCCGGAATGGGCCTGGGGTTCTTGGTGATGGTCGGTGCGGCGCGCATCGTCGCGCACAGCCTCATGGGAGCAAGCGGTGGTGCGGGCCCCATCTGGCTCATCACCACTTACCTGCTGCACACACTGGGTGAGCTGTGTCTCTCACCCGTAGGAATGAGCGCAACCACGCAGCTCGCACCACGGCGCTACACGGGACAGGCGATGGGATTGTGGTTCACGAGCCTTGCGATGGGTAACCTGTTCGCAAGCCAGCTGGCTGGCAGCGTTGATTCAGCCGACGCCAACGGCCTGACCACCTACTTCATGCGCATGTTCGAATACGGCGCCGGCGGTGCACTGGTGCTGGTGATTCTCTCGCCCTGGCTCAAACGCTGGGTCAAGCCTCAGGAATGAGCGAAGCCTCGCGCCAGCGGCGCATGCTGGTGCTCTGCCTCGCCACGGTCTACATCGTCTGGGGCACCAGTTACGTCGCGACGCGCGTTGGCGTACTCAACCTGCCGCCGCTGCTGTTCGGCGGTTTGCGTTTCATCATTGCGGGAACCGGCTTGACCGCCATTGCGCTGTGGCGAGGCTTCAAGCTGTCTTCGCTCAGGGGCCAGTGGCGCCATCTGCTGATCCTGTCGCTGCTGTGCATATCCCTGAGCAACGGTTTGCAGATCTGGGCCATGCAGTCGGTGCAGGCGAATACCAGCTCGCTGTTGAATGCTTCCTGTGCTTTCTGGATCGTGCTGTTCGGACTGACCGGCCAGCGCCGGCACCACCCGGGCGCGCGCGCCGTCGCGGGATTGATCATCGGCTTCATCGGCACGGCATTGCTGGTCTGGCCCACGGGCAGCACCCACGCGGGCGACGCGCCACTGCTGCCGCAACTGATGATCCTCGCCAGTTGCGTGTTCTGGTCGCTGGGGACCATCTACATGCGCAACCACACCGTCGATATCGACCTGTTTGCGCTGCTCGGACTGCAGACGCTGCTGGGCGGAATCTGGCTGACGCTTGCCGGCCTCGCAGACGGCGAACCATCGCGATGGCACTGGTCCTTGCCTGGAATGGGCGCGATGGCTTACCTCGTGATCGCGAGCAGCGGCTGCGCCTACCTCGCCTACAGCTGGCTTGCCCGCCATGCCACGCCGGCACAGACAGGTACCTACAGTTACGTGAACCCCGCAATCACAGCGTTGACTGGATATCTTCTGCTTGGAGAACACCTGAGCCTGATGCAGGCGGCAGGCGCTGCCGTGATCCTGGTCGGCGTACTGATGATCAACCTGCCGGAGCGCGCGGCGCGCCCGCCGGGGTAGCCGACTTACGTCGTGCTCTTGCTCGACGCCTGCGCCATCCGTTCGCGCTGCTCACACAATACCTTCAGTCGCGCCAGGGAACGCTCGGTATTGATGCGGATCTTGCCGAAGTGGGGTGTCCACTGTGCAAAGTCGGGCACACCCGAACAGAGCAGGCGGACCACGGTGTCCGTACCTTCGGTGTCCAGCAGGATGTCTTCGACCACCGCGCCATCAAACGCCGGAAGATTCGGCGGCGTGAGGTAGATGAGCCGCAACCGCCGCGGCGGATCGAAGATGTCGATCATCGCCTCGCGCTCGAGGCCAGGTGCCGGCAGCACGGACCAGTGCCCGCCTTTCTGTGGCTTGATGCGTGCGCCCATGCCGGCCCACAACGGCAACAGGGTTGGTCCGCAAAGCACTGCCCACACCTTGGCTGGCGTTACTGCGATGTCGATCCGGTGCGCGAAGCCGCGTGTCTTCAAGGTCACTGGATCATCCCGCCGCGCGTCGATGGCGCAGGACCATGGCGACGAAGGGCAGCAGCGACACCGCGATGACTGCGATGGTCACGATCCCGAAGTTGTCGCGGATCAGCGGAATGTTGCCGACGAAATAGCCGCCCCATACGAACAGGCCAACCCATGCGAACGCGCCGGTGATGTTCCAGGCCTGGAAGCGACCGTACTGCATGTGGCCCACGCCGGCGACGAAGGGCGCGAAGGTACGGATGATCGGCGCGAAGCGTGACAGCAGCACCGTCACCGAACCATGCCGCGCAAACCATCCTTCGGTCTGGCGCAGGTAATCGAGCTTGATGAAGCGGTACCGGCCGCTGAACGCATGCGCACCGATGGCGCGGCCGATGTGATAGTTCGTGGTATTGCCGAGCGCTGCCGCCGCGGCCAGCAACAACATCAGCCACCATGGCGACAGCGTACCGCTGGTATCGATCGCCGCCAGCGCACCGACGCCGAACAGCAGCGAATCGCCAGGCAGGAACGGCGTCACCACCAGACCAGTCTCCGCGAAGATCACCAGGAACAGGATGGCGTACAGCCAGACATCGAAGCGCATCAGCAGGTCGACCAGGTGACGGTCGAGGTGCAAAACGAAATCGACAAGGAAATGCAGCAGATCCATGCTGGAAGATTCTTTCAGATGGACTGCAGCCGCGCCAGCTAACTGGCGGCTTTCTGCGCGTATTCGGTCGAAGCGTCCTGGCCGTAGCCGGAGATAACGCGCTCCATGCGCTGCTGGATGTCGCCTTCGGTCTCATCCCCCGGCACATCGATGCAGCTGGCCAGCAGCTCCCGCTGCAACTCGGCATGCAGTTCCGCCGAGATCGTTTCGTCATTGGCACCGAGCACCAGTTCCTCGCCGCCATTTTCCCGCGCCAAGGCCGCATACGTAGGCAGCTCGCGGATGATTTCAGTCATCGGCACTGGCCTCGCTATGGCGAAACCCTGGCCGTAGTCCACGCCGAGGCGCGCCACGCGCAGCCGTATCTCGTCGGTCTCCACGTACTCCGCAACGGTGATCATCTGCATCGAATGCGCAAGCTGGGCGATGGCCTGCACCATCGATTCGGCGCGCGGATCCTTCAGCACATCGCGCACGAAACTGCCGTCGATCTTCAGCATGTCCACGGGTAGCTTGCGCAGGTAGGCCAGCGAAGACAAGCCGGTGCCGAAGTCATCCAGCGCAACGCTGCAACCGACCTCGCGCAGGCGCTGCATCAGCTCCTCGGCGCGATCGAGGTTCGCGATGGCTTCGCTCTCGGTGAGCTCGAAGCACAACACCCTGGGATTGACGCCGCTGCCCTTGA
Organism: Pseudomonadota bacterium; assembly: GCA_037200665.1. Classification (GTDB taxonomy): domain Bacteria; phylum Pseudomonadota; class Gammaproteobacteria; order Steroidobacterales; family Steroidobacteraceae; genus ZC4RG30. Next base: position 288,361 of record JBBCGD010000007.1, read on the forward strand.
TCTGCGCCAGCAGGTAATCGACGAACTGCGCCTCGCCGAGCGACTGGCCGGAAAGATTGACGGTGAACACCACCGGCGCGTCGGCCAGCAGCTGCGCATGCGGCGCGAGCTTGCCCAGAGTCTCGGCGATCACCCAGCGATCGACTTCGGGCATCAGCTGGTAGCGCTTCGCCGCGGACAGGAAGCGGCTCGGCCCCAGCGTCTCGCCGTTGTCGTCGATCACGCGCATCAGCAACTCGAAATGCGGCTTGTCGCCGCCATTGCCGGGCAGCGGCGCGATCAGCTGCGCATCCATGCGCACGCGCCCCTCGCTCAGGGCCGAGCGCAGGCTGGGTGCGATGTTCACGTCCTCGTAGCGGCGGATCAGCGACAGGTCGCTGGCCTGGTAAACCTCGACGCGGTTGCGGCCACGATCCTTGGCGGCTTTGCAGGCAGTCTCCGCGATGGCCAGGGCGTGCGAGAGATCCACGCGCGAACCGGCCAGCGCGGCCACGCCGATGCTGATGGAGGCATGGAAGCTGGCCTCGGCGGCCGAGGCGCCGAGATGCACGACGCTGATCTTTTCGACGCCAGCCCGCAATGCTTCGCCGAAATGCACCGCGTCTTCTTCAGCGGTGGGCAGCAGCAACGCGAAGCGATCGCCGGAGATGCGCGCAGCCAGCGCGCCTGGAACCATGCGGGTACGGATCAATTCACCGAGCTTCGAGATCAGCTTGTCGCCGATCAGCATGCCGTAGTTGTCGTTGATGACGTGCATGCGGTCGGCATCCAGATACAGGCAGGTCCAGCGTGCGCGAGGATTCCCGGATTGCGCGGCAAGCAGCGCGCGCGCGCGCTGCTCGAAGGCCTTGCGTGTCAGCACGCCGGACAGCGGGTCGTAGCTGGAATCGATGATGCCCGCCGCGCGGCGCGCAAGCAGGTCCGCCAGCAGTCCGTCGCGATGACGGAAGGCCTGCGACTCGCGCGAGCGGAACATCGCGAGCACACCGGACACGCGACCCGCAGGGTTGCGCATGCTGCTCGCCAATACCCGCAACGGCAACTCGACGCCAGGCAGGCTGTCGGCATCGTTGAGCACGATGGCGCCGCTGCGCGCCTGCGCCAGCGACATCAGGTGGCGATGCAGGCGGGCAAGCATGGAGGTATCCACCTCGCGGCCTTCTGCCTTGAGTACGGTAACGAGATTGCGCTCCGGCACCACCAGCGCGGAGAACTCGCAACCCATGTGGCGATTCACGTTGTCGAGCAGCTGCCGTATGCCGACATCGGCCACTTCGCACTGCTCGATGTCGGGCGTGGACAGCAGCACCTGCAGGTCGTTGTCATCGGTGTCGGCGGCGGGAACCGGTGCGCGCAACTGCTCCACGCGCGCGCGCAGCGCGAGTTCGCGGCGCAGTGTTTCGAGCACCGGCTTCAGCATGGCGTGCACGTAGGTCAGGCTGCGGGATTCGCCTTCCGCCGGGCGCCAGCTGATCGCGAACAGTGCGGTGAGCAGGCCCACGTCATCGCGGAGCCAGAAGACATGCAGCGGCTCGTTCTTGCCCAGCTGCGTCAGTTCACCTGCTTCGCTGCTGCCAGCGGCGACGGCAGCAGACTTGCGGATCAACGGCGCGAAGGCCGTCGAGATGTATTCCTCGCTGGTCCAGCGCACCTCGCCATCCGGCTCACAGATGCTCAGGCCCGCCGCGCGCGGCAGCAGTGCGGCAACCAGCTGGGCGTAGGGATGGAAATCCCATTGGGTGGTCGGATCCTTCGACATCGAAGGAAGCATGACTTAGCGACCGCCGGGAGATGATGTCCGAGTTGGCAATTCGCCCTGCAAATGAAGCGGCGGAACTAGCCCGGTGGCTCCTTCGAACGGAACCAGCCGTGCGGATCCACAGGTTTGCCGGCGCGACGGATTTCGAAGTAGAGGCCGGGGGTCTTGCGACCACCAGAATCTCCCGCAGTAGCAATGGCTTCTCCCGCCTGAACCCGCGCCCCGACCTGCTGGAAAATCTGCTCGTTATGCCCGTATAGGCTGAGATAGCCATCCCCGTGGTCGAGGATGACCAGCAACCCGCGGCCGGGTAACCAGTCGGCGTAGACCACCCGGCCTTCCTGCACGGCGCGCACGTCGGCGCCTCTTTCCGTCTCGATCTCGATGCCATTGGAGCGCAATCCGCCCGCGGTCGAATCGCCGAAATCGACGGAGACGCGACCGGCAACGGGCCACGCAAGGCGGCCGCGCAGGCGTGCGAACGGCGCATTGGGATCGAAGGGCACCGACTCGGTGGCCTTTGAAAGCTGCTTCAAGAGCCTTTCCAGCTGCTGCTGCTCTTTCTGCAGTCGGGCCAGCTGGGTTGCGCGACTCTGGGACTCCTGCTGCAAAGAGGCCAGCACTGCTCCGCGCTGCTGGCGGGCACTGTCCAGCTGCCCGACTTTGTCTTTCTGTTGCTGCTCCAATGTCGCTAATTGAGCATCTTCTGCATCGATTTTAGCGGTAATTTCCTTAATCTGAGCGACATCTTCATTCAATTGCGCAATCTGATGAGCCCGGTAACGACCGAAATAGCCGTAGTAAGCCAAATTGCGACTAACTTCGGCTGAGTTGCTTTGATTGAGCAGCAACTGCAGCGATTCGTTCTGACCCATGAAGTACGCGGCACGCAATTGGTTCGCTAACTCAGCCTGATCGCGCCGACGCTCCTCTTCTTTCAAGGCCCGCAGATCGACGAGTTTCTGCCGAGCCGCGGCGCGCTCGCTCCGGCGTGCGCGCAAGTCGCCCAGTGACCCGCGCGCCTTCGCCACGGAGCGTTCCGCCTCGCGCAGGTCACGGTTCATGCGGTCCTTGTCGACGGCGTCTTGCGCAACCTGGCGTTGCACACGCTCGATGCGATCTGTCACGGTGCGCAGATCCTGCTCGGTGCGCTTGCGATTCTGCTGCGCAGCCGGCAACGCCAGCGCGGCGGCGAGCAGCAGGATCCCCGGGACTAGGCGTAAGGCTCCGATCATTGAGGTGCCAGTCTATAATGCCGCCCCTTTGCAACAAGGCCCCACGCCCGCATGGATCGCCTGCTCGAATATCTCCAACACCACCCCATCCTGGTCGTCCTCGCCCTGGCGATGGCCGTGGCAGTGCTCGTCTTCGAACTGCGCGCGCGTCGCATGGCTTACGCAGCGCTGCGTCCACAGGAAGCAATACAGCTGATGAACCAGGGTGCGCAGCTCTACGACCTGCGCGATGCCCCGAGTTATGCCGAAGGGCACATCAACGGCGCCAAGCATCTCGATCCGGCCCAGCAGGCCAGCGCGGCGGAGCAACTGAAGCGCTTCAAGGATCGTTTGCTGGTGGTGTATTGCGAGGATGGCGCCCGCTCCGCCTCACTCACGCGGCAGCTGCACGACAATGGTTTCACGAAGGTGTTCAGCCTGCGCGGCGGCCTCGCGGCCTGGCGCACCGAAGGATTGCCGCTCGCTCGCGGCTGAAAATCCGTGGCCAGCGTCGTCATGTACTCCACTTCCTGGTGCGGCTATTGCGCCCGGGCGCGACACCTGCTCACCGCGAAAGGGGCGTCGTTCGTGGAAATCGACGTCGACGCAGTACCGGGCAGCCGCGAGGAAATGCAGCGGCGCAGTGGCCGCACCAGCGTGCCGCAGATCTTCATCGGCGAGCAACACGTTGGCGGCTACGATGACATGCACGCGCTGGACCAGCGCGGCGCACTCGATCCGCTGCTCGCAGCGGCTTCCTGATCCACCCTTTGCCAAAGACCAGCGACCTACAGAGGAATCATGACCATGGCCGAAGCAACCCCCGATACGCAGCCAAACCTCGCGCTGCAGGGCGTCTACCTGAAAGACGCGTCTTATGAATCCCCGCTGGGCCCGCGCGCCGATGGCAACTGGCAGCCGCAGATCAACCTCGACCTCGCCACCAACAGCACGTCGATCGACGGTGACCTGCGCGAAGTGGTACTGACGGTGACGGTCTCCGCCAAGCAGAACGACAAGACGCTGTTCCTGGTGGAAGTGAAGCAGGCCGGTGCATTCCTGATGCAGAACCTTTCCGAGGACGACACCAAGCGCGCCATCGCCAGCATCTGCCCCGGCGTGCTGTTCCCGTATGCGCGTTCGATGGTCTCGCAGCTGGTATCGCAGGGCGGTTTCCCGCAGCTGCTGTTGCCGCCGGTGAACTTCGATGCGCTGTACCTGAATGCGCAGGCGCAGTCGGTGCAGCCCGCTTCGCAGCTGAAGAACTGACGAACGCCGTGACCGCGCCGATCGCCGTACTCGGCAGTGGTTCATGGGGCACAGCGCTCGCGATCCAGTTCGCGCGCGCCGGCAAGCCCACCCGCCTCTGGGGCAGGGATGCCGCGCAACGCGACGCGATGCGCAGCGCTGGTGCCAACCTGCGTTACCTGCCGGATGCGCCCTTTCCCCAGCTTCTGCAGGTCGCCGATTCCATTGATGCCGCGCTGGCCGGCGTGGGCGACGTGGTCATCGCGGTACCGAGCAACGCCTTTCGCGCACTGCTCATCGAACTCTCCCCGCGCATCACGCGGGAAGTGCGCGTGGCCTGGGCCACCAAGGGTTTCGAGCACGAGACCGGCCTGCTCCCGAACCAGGTCGCACGCTCCGTGCTCGGCCCTGATTACACGATGGCGGTGCTCTCCGGCCCCACATTTGCGAAGGAAGTCGGCCAGGGCCTGCCCACCGCGATGGTCGTTGCTTCCGCTGATGCCGCCTTCGCGATGCGCATTGCCGAGGATCTGGCCTCGCCAGCGTTCCGGACCTATGTCTCCACCGACATCACCGGCGTGGAAATCGGCGGCGCGGTGAAGAATGTCATCGCCATCGGCGCGGGGCTTTCCGATGGACTCGGTTTCGGCGCGAACATGCGTGTCGCGCTGATCACGCGCGGCCTCGCCGAAATGACGCGGCTGGGCGTTGCGCTCGGTGCGCGCGAGCGCACTTTCATGGGTCTCGCCGGCCTCGGCGATCTGGTACTCACCTGCACCGACGATCAATCGCGCAATCGCCGCTGCGGCCTCGCGCTGGCACGTGGACTTTCCGTGGACGCAGCGATGCAGGAAATCGGCCAGGTGGTCGAGGGTTACCACGCCGCGCGCCTGCTGCGCAAAGTAGCCATGCAGTTGCAGCTCGACCTGCCGGTGTGCGAAGGCATCTGCCGCATCCTGTTCGATGGCGCGGATGCCCGGAAAGTGGTGCGCGACCTGATGGCGCAACCACCGCAGGCGGAGTTCGAATAGATGTCGGCGCTGCTGGCGATCGATCAGGGAACGACCAGCACGCGCGCCATACTGTTCGACCATCGCGGCGTGCGCATCGCGGCCGTGCAACGCGAGTTGCCGCAACTCTTTCCGCAACCGGGCTGGGTGGAACACGACGCGCAACGCATCTGGGAAGACACCCGCGCCTGCGTGCGCGATGTGCTTTCGCAGGCGCGGCTCGCCGCGCGCGATGTCACCGCCATCGGCATCACCAACCAGCGCGAGACCACGGTGCTGTGGGATCGCGCCACCGGTGAGCCGATCCATCGTGCCATCGTCTGGCAGGATCGGCGTACCGCCGAGTTCTGCCAGCAGCACCAGGACCGCAGCGACTGGCTCGCACAGCGCACGGGCCTGCTGCTCGATCCTTATTTTTCCGCCACCAAGATCGCGTGGATACTCGACCACGTCGATGGCGCGCGTGCCCGCGCCGCGCGTGGCCAGCTCGCATTCGGCACCATCGACAGCTGGCTGCTGTGGAAACTGACCGGCGGCAAGGTGCATCGGACCGACGCCACCAACGCCTCGCGCACCGCGCTCTTCAACCTGAGCACCCAGCAATGGGATGAAGAATTGCTGGCATTCTTCGATGTGCCGCACGCGTTGTTGCCGGAGGTGCTCGACAACGCCGCGGATTTCGGTCGCACCGACGCATCGCTGTTCGATGGCGCCATCGCCATCGGCGGCATGGCCGGCGACCAGCAGGCCGCGACGGTCGGCCAGGCTTGCTTCGCACCAGGCATGGCGAAGTCCACCTACGGAACAGGTTGCTTCATCGTCCTCAACACCGGTGCCGAGATGAAGATCTCGCGCAATCGGCTGCTGAGCACCGTTGCCTATCGACTCGAAGGCAAGCCGACGTATGCGCTGGAAGGCAGCATCTTCGTCGCTGGCGCCGCCGTGCAATGGCTGCGCGATGCGCTACATGTCATCCACTCGGCCAGTGAAACCGAGCCACTGGCGAAATCCATCGAAGACAGCCAGGGCGTGTATCTGGTACCTGCCTTCACCGGGCTGGGTGCGCCCTACTGGGATCCACAGGCGCGCGGCGCATTGTTCGGGCTGACGCGTGACACCGGCATCGCGCAGATCGCACGCGCTGCGCTCGAAGCCGTCGGCTACCAGACTCGCGACCTGATGCGTGCCATGGCGCAGGATGCCGTGGTGCCAACGGAGCTGCGCGTCGATGGCGGCATGGTGGTCAACGACTGGCTGGCACAGGATCTCGCCGACCTGCTGCAACTTCCCGTGGTGCGTCCGCAGACTGTGGAGACGACCGCACTGGGCGCCGCCTTCCTCGCCGGCCTGCAGGCTGGTGTGTACGACTCGCTCGAACAGATCGCTCAGCTCTGGCAAGCCGAGCGTCGCTTTACTCCGCAGATGCCCGCAGCACGCGCCGATACGCTGTACGCCGGCTGGCAGGATGCCGTGCGGCGTGTGCGCTCGAACTAGGGCGCGATCCCGGACATCCCGAAATCGTTCTGCCGCCAGGCCTCGTACACGACGACCGCGACTGCATTCGACAGATTCAGGCTGCGGTTCGACGGCCGCATCGGGATACGCAGCCGCTCATGCGGCGGCAGCCCCGCTGCCACCTCGTCCGGCAGTCCACTGGTCTCGCGGCCGAACAGGAAGCTGTCCCCCGGCTGGAACGCCACTTCGTGGAAGCCCTTCGCACCATCGGTCTCGATCACGAACAGCCGCGTCGTGCCGATGGCGGCGAGGCAGGTGGCCATGTCCGCATGCACGCTGACCCGCGCGAGGTCGTGGTAATCGAGTCCGGCGCGCTTCAGCTGCGGCGCCGACAGATCGAACCCGAGCCGCCCCACCAGGTGCAGGTGCGCCCCGGTATTGGCGCAGAGCCGGATCGAATTGCCGGTATTCGGCGGGATCTCGGGCTCATACAGCAGCACATTGAACACAGCGGCCTCCGCGGGCGTCCGGCCCGGATTTCAGCGATAATCGCAGCATGAACGCGGCCCTGGAAACGCCCCCCGAAAACACTGCAGGCTGGGCGCCGCCCCATCCCTCGCTGGCACTGAAATTCTGCGGCATGCGGTTCGATTCGCCGATCGTGCTGCTGTCGGGCTGCGTGGGCTTCGGCGAGGAATACACGCGCGTCGCCGGTTTTTCCAATCGCGACGTGGGCGGCATCTGCCTCAAGGGCACTACCGGCAAGGCGCGCCTGGGCAACAAGCCGCATCGCGTGTATGAAACGCCGATGGGCATGCTCAACGCCATCGGCCTGCAGAACCCTGGCGTCGATGTAGTCGTGCAGGAAATCCTGCCCACTCTCGACTTCACCGAGACGCGCTTCATCGCCAACGTGTGCGGCTCCACCATCGAGGAATACGTCGAGGTCACCGCGAAGTTCGACGATTCGCCCATCGATGCGATGGAGCTGAACATCTCCTGCCCCAACGTGAAGGAAGGTGGCGTGCAGTTCGGCAACTCGCCGGAGATGTCCGCGCGCGTGGTGGCGGCCTGTCGCAAGGTGACGAAAAAGCCGCTGATCACCAAGCTGTCGCCGAACCAGACCGATATCAAGCTCAACGCGAAATTATGCATCGAGGCCGGCACCGATGCCTTCGCGGTGATCAACACGCTGATGGGCATGGCCATCGACACACGCACGCGCCAGCCCATCATCGGCAACCGCCAGGGCGGATTGTCGGGCCCGGCCATCAAGCCCATCGCACTGCTGAAGGTAGCGCAGGTGGCGGAGGTCGCGAAGCCACATGGCATTCCGATCATCGGCCAGGGCGGCATCTGCAGTGCTGAAGATGCCCTCGAGTTCCTGATCGCGGGCGCCAGCGCCATCGGCGTCGGCACCGCGCTGTTCTACGATCCGCTGGTGTGCCCGAAGATCAATCGTGGCATCGCCGAATACCTGGCCGCGCAAGGGTTGGCCAATGTCGCCGCCCTCACGGCCTGATCCTCTTTCCTTTCCAACACTCTCAAAATCATGTCTACCACCGAAATCATCAATTTCACGCGCGGCGTGCCCGCGAACGAATCCTTTCCCACCGAAGAAATCGCCGCCGCCACGCAGCGCGCGTTGCAGAAGCAGGCCGCGGCCATGCTGCAATATGGGCCGGCCGCGGGACTGCAGAGTTTCCGCGAGTGGCTCGCGCAATGGCAGAAAGTGCCGGTCGAGCGCGTGCTCACGGGCAACGGCTCGCTCGAGATCGTCGAGTTCCTGTGCATCGCCATCCTCAAGAAAGGCGACTTCGTGCTCACCGAATCGCCTTCCTATGACCGCGCGCTGACGCTGTTCCGTCGCAATGGCGCGGAAGTCGAAGGCGTACCGCTCGAAGCCGATGGCCCAAACATCGAGGCGCTGGAGAAGATCCTCGAGCGCCGCGTGCCCAAGTTGTTCTACGTGATTCCGGATTTCCAGAATCCTTCCGGCGCCACCTGCTCGGCCGCGAAGCGCAAGCGCATCGTCGAACTCGCGGAGAAGTACAACTTCCTGGTGCTGGAAGACGCGCCGTACCGGATGCTGCGCTATCGCGGCCAGGACGAAGCCACGCTGTACTCTCTGGCACCGCATCGCGTGCTGCACATGAGCTCCTTCACCAAGCTGATCGCGCCTGGCGTGCGCAGCGGCTTCATGCTGGGCGAGCCGGCCACGCTGGCGAAGATCGGCAAGGTGGCGGAGGACACTTACATCTCGCCGGGCTATTTCGCGCATGGCGTGACCGCCGAGTGGTGCGCGGAAGGCCGGCTCGGCCCGCAGATCGAGAAGCTGAAGGCGCTGTACGCACCGCGCCTGGATGCGACACTGGCCGCCATCGACAAGCACATGCCGGAGGCCGTTGCCACGCGACCGAACGGCGGGTTCTTTCTCTCGATCACGCTGCCAGCCGGCACCTCGACCACTGCGCTGCGCACCGCAGCCACCCGGCACAACCTCAACCTCGCCGATGGTCTGGCGTTCTTTCCGGGCGGTGGTGGTGAGCGCTTCCTGCGCTTGCCGTTCTGCGCACTGACGCCGGCACAGATCGATGAGGGAGTTCGCAGGCTCGCGATTGCGGTCCGCGAAGTCAGGCAGTAGCTTCGGGTTAGCGGGCCTCGAAGACGCTCACGCAGTGGCGGCCGGCACCGGCCGCCGCCGCCGCCGCGCAAAACCCACGAGGCTCGCGAATCCCGCACCGAACAGCCCCAGCGCGCCGGGCAGTGGAACTTCCGAGACGTCCTGCGTGACGACGCCCGTGAAGGACACCTTGTCCTGGCCGCCGCTGAGTATGAACCGCAGCTCGGCAGCCATGGTCGTGCAGGCCGTCGTGCAGACGAGGCTGCCGTCGTTGGAAAGCAGGTCGACCATGGTCCTGGTGCTTGCTCCGGTCAGTACATTCAGCAAGTAGGCGGATCCCAGGTCGACGTTCTTGGGGATCTCGTCAAAGCCCGCGAGATCGAAGGGATACAGCAGTGGTGACCCGGCACGTGCCTGCAGCGTCGCGCCATCGCCGGAGTGGTCCGTGAGCGTGATGCCCATATCCGCATGCGAGCGGATAGGACCGGTCAGTCCCGGATCCATTGGCGCGGAAAACACGAAAGAAAACGGTGCGGGGGCGTTCGAATTGTTGGTCGCCGTGATGCCGAAGGAAAGCACCGGATCCAAGTCGAACGACGCGGAGTCGAGCGTGATGGAACCGTAGCTGTTCCACCAGGTAACCGCGCCGGTCAGGCTCCACTTGTCTGTATTCGTGGTGTCCTGTTTCCAGCTGAGATCGCCACTCTCCGTGGTAGCCGCGTTATTGATGTTCACGGTGAAAGCGGCGGAGTCTTCGATACCCCACGGAACGATGTCAGCCATCGCGGCATTGCTCGCCGCGGCCATCGCCGCGATCGCTGAAGCAGCAAGATAGCGCTTGTACATGCCCTTGATCCTCTAGCCGCTTCTCCCTGATTGCCGACCATGGTGGGCGTGACACATGTACGGAAGGTTTCACTGGCGTTTCAGTCCTGGCAGCCCGGCTGCCGGCGCAGCGAGCATGCGGCGCGCGGCAGTGGCGATCCGTGATGGCCGCGGCAATGAAGCATGAGAGGATCGCAGTCCACGGACATCTGTCATACAGGCCGGTCGGAACAGGGGCTCAATGAAGACCATTCGTATGGGCATCGCGCTGTGCGCGACGCTACTGATCTGCCTGCTGCCGGGCGAAGTGCTCGCCGCGCAAGGCAAGCTGGAAAAGCTCCGCGTCCACGGCGCCGCACTGGAGGGCAACCTGCAGGGCAACGACGCGACGCGCGACGTGTGGGTATATACGCCGCCCGGTTATGCGAAGGGCAACAAGCGCTATCCCGTCGTGTACTTCCTGCATGGCTACGCCGTGACCGCGGACGTCTACGTGAACGAAGTCCTCAAGCTGCCCGCCGCCACGGATGAAGCGATGTCGGCCGGCACGCCCGAGTTCATCATCGTGATGCCCGATGCCTTCACGCGCTTCGGCGGCAGCTGGTATTCGAACTCCCCCGTGATCGGCGACTGGGAAAGCTTCATCACGAAGGATCTGGTCGGCTACATCGACAGCCACTACCGCACCATTGCCAGGCGCGAGGGTCGCGGGCTCGCCGGACATTCGATGGGCGGCTACGGCACGTGGCGCATCGGCATGGCGCACCCGGAGACCTACGGCGCCATCTACGCCATGAGTGCAGCGGTGATGCTGCAGGCACCGAGTGCCGAATCCACGAGGAAGCAGCTCGACCGCATGGCTGCGGATCCGAAGCTCAGGAGCGAACCGAAGAGCTCCACCGACGGCATGCAGTCGCAGGCTTCGGCCTGGTCGCCGAATCCGCAGAACGCGCCGTGGTATTTCGACCTGCCGTTCGATGCCGATGGCAAGGCCGTGCCGCTGGTGGCCGAGAAGTGGGCTGCGAATTCAGTGCTGGTCACCGTCGACCAGCACGTCGCCGCGCTGAGGAGCTTTCGTGGCATCGCCATGGATGTCGGCAATGCGGATGCGCTTTCCACCAGCAACAAGCAGTTCTCGGATTCGCTCACGCGACTCGGCGTTGCGCACGATTTTGAAATCTATGAAGGCACCCACGGCAATCGCGTGGGCGCGCGCTTCATCGCGGACGTGCTGCCCTTCTTCGCGAAGCACCTGGCACGCTAGGCCGATGCAGGTCCCGGCACCGCCGGCGCCGCCTGCGGTGCCGGGACCTGTTGCAGCAGTACGCGCTGCGTGGCATGCGCGAAGCTGATGCCGTTCGCGGCGAACTCGCGCACGATGCCGCGGTTGATGGCATCCACCGTCGCCGCATGGTTCACATCGGCGCGGTTGGCGACGAAGTAGACCACCTCATATTCCAGCGCATCCCGATGCAGCGTCATCAGCAGGCACTGCACGAAGCGCGCGCCGCGCTGCGCGGCCACGATGCGCTTCACGATGTCGCCCACCTGGTCGAGGCGACCGGATTCATTGCCGTAGTCCAGCTGCAACCGGAACAGCACGCGCCGCTCCGGCATGCGGCCGAGGTTGCGCACGCGGCTTTTCAGCAGGTCCGCGTTGGCGATGATCACCTGCTCACCGGAAACACTGCGCAATCGCGTGCTCTTGATGCCGATGTATTCGACCGTGCCTTCGATGTCGTCGAGCTTGAGCGCATCGCCGATGACGAAGGATTTCTCCAGCGCGATCGAGATCGAGGCGAACAGGTCACCGAGTATGGTCTGCACGGCCAGCGCGATGGCGATGCCGCCGACGCCGAGGCCCGCCACCAGCGCGGTGATGTTGACGCCGAGGTTGTCGAGCGCCAGCAGCGCGAAGACCGCCCAGATCACCATGCCGCCCACGAACATCAATACGCCAACGGCGCCGGAGCTGGAACTGCCACCGGATTCGGCGCGGTAGTGGCGCTCGATGGTGAAGCGCAGCGCGGCGCTGGCCCACAGCGCCATCTGCACGGCAACGCCCGCCACGATCACCACGTCGAAGACGCGATCGGCCTTCGGTGGCAATTTCAGGAATTGCTCGGAGAAATACAGTGCGACCGACAGCACCACCAGGCGACTGGTCGCAGCGGCCACGCCACCCAGCAATTCGAGCGCCGCGCTGTGCGTGCTCTGCCAGCGCTCGCGGCGCGCCCGCACCATGCCGCGCAGGAACTCCACGGTCAGGAAGATGACGACGAACAACGCGCCAGCGCGCAGCCAGTCGGAGAGCGAGTTGCCGAGGAACTGGCGATCGAGATGTGAGAGGAGGTCCTGCATGGGACGCGATCCTACCGCAGCGACCCTATTCGGGGATGTCGTCCATCCCGAGTTCCTTGAGCTTGCGGGTCAACGTGTTGCGACCCCAGCCCAGGAGTTTCGCCGCAGCCTGGCGATGTCCCTGCGTGTGTTTCAAAGCCACGCGGATCAAGGTCTTTTCAAACTGCGGCAGGGCTTCGTCGAGCAGCGGCCGGCCACCGTTGATGGCGGCGCGATCGGCCCAGCCCGCGAGACTTCCGACCCAATCATCGGCCGGTGTAGCCGCCGGGCCCGCGGCCGTGATCTCGTGGGGCAAATCATCGACATGCACTTCGCTGCCGGGCGCGAGCACCGTCAGACGCCGGCACAGGTTGACCAGCTCGCGCACGTTGCCGGGCCAGCCGTAGCGTCCCAGCACTTCGGCGGCGTCCGCGGACAGGGTCTTCGTATCCACGCCCAGTTCTTTTGCGGCCAGCCCGAGATAATGCGACAGCAACGAGGGCACGTCCTCACGGCGCAGGCGCAGCGGCGGCAGCTCGATGCGGATCACGTTGAGGCGGTGGAAAAGATCTTCGCGGAACTGGCCGCGCGCCACGCGCTCCTCGAGGTTCTGGTGCGTGGCCGCGATCACGCGCACGTCGACGCGAATCGGCGTCTGGCCACCAACGCGGTAGAACTCGCCTTCAGCCAGCACGCGCAGCAGTCGTGTCTGCAGCGGCAGATTCATGTCGCCGATTTCGTCGAGGAACAGCGTGCCGTTGTCGGCCTGTTCGAAGCGACCGCGGCGCATGCTGTCCGCGCCGGTGAACGAGCCCTTCTCGTGGCCGAACAATTCGGACTCCAGCAGTTCGCTGGGAATCGCCGATGTGTTCAGTGCGATGAAGCCCTTGCCCGCGCGCGGGCTGTGGTCGTGCAATGCACGTGCGACCAGCTCCTTGCCGGTGCCGGACTCGCCAGTGACGAGCACGTTCACCGACGAACGCGACAACCTGCCGATGGCGCGGAACACCTGCTGCATCGCCGGTGCCTTGCCCAGCAACTCCGGCATGGAAGGTGGCGCCGGAACATTCTCCCCGACCCTCTCGCCCGACTGCGCGGCACGGCGCACGAGATCGACTGCCTGATCGACGTCGAAAGGCTTCGGGAGATATTCGAATGCACCGCTCTCGTAAGCGGACACCGCGGCGCCGAGATCGGAGTGCGCCGTCATCACGATCACGGGCAATTCCGCATGCCGCTCGTGCACGTTCTTCAACAGTTCGAGGCCCGACTTGCCCGACATGCGGATGTCGGTCATCAGCACGTCGGGCACTTCGGTGCCCAGCGTGGCGAGCGCCGACTCCGCCGACTCGAACAGCCGCGGTGACATGCCGGCGTTCTTGAGCGCGCGTTCCAGAACCCAGCGTATGGAGGCGTCGTCATCGACCAGCCAGACGCGCAAGCCAGTGTTGCTCATTCCTTGGTTCCTTCCAGGGGTAGAAGCAGCGAGAACACCGTCCTGCCGGGCTGGCTGGTGAATTCGATGATGCCACCGTGACGCGTGGCGAGATCCTGTGCAACAGCGAGCCCCAGGCCGCTGCCATTGGAGCGACCCGTCACCAGCGGCAGGAACAGTGTCTTGACCAGATCGGGCGGCACGCCCGGGCCGTTGTCTTCAACTTCGATGATGGCCACGAGGCGGTGGCGCACCTTGCCGATGTGCATGCCGCTGCGCACGCGCGTGCGCACCACGATCTTGCCGTGCTGGCCGACGGCCTGCATCGCGTTGCGCATCACGTTGAGCAAGGCCTGCACGATCTGGTTGCGGTCGAAATTGCCATCGGGCAGCGAGGGATCGTAGTCGCGATCCATCTGCACGCCGGGCGGCGCCTCGGCGCGGATCAGCTTGACCACGTGCTCGCACAGCTCGTGGATGTTCAGTGAATCCTTGCGCGGTGGGCCACCTCCGCCGGCCATGGAATCCACCAGTGCCGAGAGGCGATCCGCCTCGGCGATGATCACGGCGGTGTATTCACGCAGCGCCGGATTGCTCAGCTCCTTCTCGAGCAGCTGCGCGGCACCGCGCAGGCCGCCCAGCGGATTCTTCACCTCGTGCGCCAGCTGCTTCACCATCAGGCGGCTCGCGTCCATGTCGGCGAGGATCTCGGTGTCGCGCGTGATGCGCTGGCGCTGCGTGGCGTCGGTGAGCTCGAGCAGGAGGTAGGTGCCGGTGACCTGGCCTTCCAGCGGCGTGACGATGAGGTCGATCAGCGAGGGTTCGCGATTGGCGGCCGAACCCACCGCCTTCAGCACCAGCTCGTGCTGCGTGCAGGTCTCGAGGTTGGTGAGCGAACGACGCAGTACATCGAGCAGCTGCCGCGGATCATAGAAGAGTTCCGAAAATGGCCGGCCACGCGCCTGGCGCAGGCTCACGGCCATGAAATCCTGTGCGCTGACATTGGCGTAGATCGGACACAGCTGCGCGTCCAGCACCACGATGCCGGTCGACAGCGAGTCGAACAGCTCCGTGGGCTCGAATTGGGAGAGCGGAGAGAACCAGGAGTGGTCGCGCATCGCGGGGTTCATCAGCGCGTCGATCTCCTGTTGAGCGTGGCAGTCAGTTCTTTTTCTGCGGCTGCCTTGCCGGCGACAACACCGAAGGTTGCCGTACGTAGAAATTGGTTGCTGGTCCCGAGCACGCCGTAGCACCGCTCGCGTCCTGCACGCGCACGGAGAGCGTGTAGGCACCGCGATCCAGCTGCGGAAAGGTAAAGCTGACGGAATTGTCCGGCCACTGTGGATAGACGCTGCCGTTCAGATAGACCTTTATGCGATGGTTTGGCTGCAACGGCGGTTCGATCGTCACGTCGGCGGAGACGAATTCGACCGCACTGTTGAATGTCGTGTCCTTCGCGGGACGGATCACTTCGCAACGTGTGTAACGCACCGCATTCGAAGCTTCCGGGTCGCGCACTGAACTGACGGAAGGCGCACCGGAGGTCACGCTGCCCGGCTTCGGCGCCGGACTCGCGTTGATGCGTTCGGCGCCCTGTACCGGGCTGTCGGAGTAATGAACGACGCCGTCCGCGTCCTTCCAGCGCCAGATATCTTTCGCACTCGCGGTGAGCGCGATACCAAGCAACAGGAATGAGGCAAGTCGGCGCATAGGGCATCAGCATAGTCCCATTTCCCGTCGTTTCAAGGAACTCGCCCGTCGCTGCGTAGGCACAGCGACGGGCAGTTCCCGAGCCCTTAGAGGCTGTAGTACATGTCGAGCTCGACCGGATGCGTGCACATCCGGAAGCGCGTGACTTCCTGCTCCTTGAGGGCGATATAGGCATCGATCAGGTCGCTGGTGAACACGCCACCGCGGGTCAGGAACTCGCGATCCTTGTCCAGGTTTTCCAGCGCCATGTCGAGCGAATGGCAGACGCGCGGAATCAGCTTCTCTTCTTCCGGCTCCAGGTCATACAGATCCTTGTCGGCCGGTTCGCCCGGATGGATCTTGTTCTGGATGCCGTCGAGGCCGGCCATCATCATCGCGGCGAAGGCGAAGTACGGGTTCGAGGACGAATCCGGGAAACGCACTTCGATGCGACGCGCCTTCGGGTTCGCGACCCAGGGAATGCGGATCGACGCCGAACGGTTGCGGGCCGAGTAGGCCAGCATCACCGGCGCTTCGAAGCCCGGCACCAGGCGCTTGTAGCTGTTGGTGCCCGGGTTCGTGAACGCGTTGATCGCCTTGGCGTGCTTGATGATGCCGCCGATGTAGTACAGCGCGGTCTCGGAGAGTCCGCCGTACTTGTCGCCAGCGAACAGCGCGACGCCAGCCTTCTGCAGGGACTGGTGCACGTGCATGCCCGAGCCGTTGTCGCCGACCAGCGGCTTCGGCATGAAGGTCGCCGTCTTGCCGTAGCTCGCGGCCACCTGCTGGATCACGTACTTGAGGATCAGGACTTCGTCGGCCTTCTTGACCAGGCCGCCCGGACCCACGCCGATTTCGCACTGGCCACCGGTGGCCACTTCATGGTGGTGCACTTCGACAACGAGGCCCATCTCTTCCAGCGCATTGCACATGGCGCTGCGGATGTCCTGGTAGGCATCGACCGGCGGCAGCGGGAAGTAGCCGCCCTTCACGCCAGGACGATGGCCGAGGTTCGGACGATCCGTGAAGGTGCTGTTGGAGTTCCACGCACCGGTGTACGAATCGATCGTGTAGCCAGTGGTGTTCATGTCACTGTGCCACTTCACGTCGTCGAAAATGAAGAATTCATTTTCCGGGCCGAACAACGCGCCGTCCGCGATGCCGGTGGACTTCAGGTAGGCCTCGGCGCGCAGGCCGAGTGAACGCGGATCGCGCTCGTAGCCCTGCATCGTGGCGGGCTCGATGACATTGCAGCGCAGGGCCAGCGTCGTGTCTTCGAAGAACGGATCGACGATGGCAGTGGCGGCGTCCGGCAGCAGGATCATGTCGGACTCGTTGATGCCCTTCCAACCGGCGATCGACGAACCGTCGAACATCTTGCCTTCGGTGAAGATGTCTTCCTTGATGACCTTGGCGGGCACGCTGACGTGCTGTTCCTTGCCACGGGTATCGCAGAAACGGAAATCGACGTACTTGACCTCCTTATCTTTAATGATCTTCAGGACGTCGCTGGGTGTGGTCATGGTTCCTCCGGGTGGGAAATACTTCGTCTTGGACGGCAGGCCTGTGCTCATTGCAGGCGCTGTGCCAAGCCTGTGGGTCTTGTCGATCAATAGGTTAGTTCGCGGCTAGTGTGAACTCGAGCACGCGACGCACCATCATAGTGCGCATCGCCCGCAAGTGCATCAGGACAGTGCGCACCCGGGCTCTTTTATGGCGCCCTGCGCACCGGGAGCGAGCCGATATACTGCCGCGCTCGATTCCAGCGGCCATCCGGCGTGGCCAAGATCCCATGACCAATAAAAGAACAGTTGGCCCCCGGCCGGCGACCTTCCAGGACCTGATCCTGGCCCTGCAGAAGTACTGGGCCGCACAGGGCTGCGTGATCCTGCAGCCGCATGATATGGAAATGGGTGCCGGCACCTTCAATACGGCAACTTTCCTGCGCGCCATCGGGCCGGAGCCGTGGAGCGCGGCTTATGTCCAGCCCTCGCGCCGTCCGACTGATGGTCGCTATGGCGAGAATCCCTTCCGTGGCCAGCACTACTACCAGTTCCAGGTGCTGATCAAACCCTCGCCGCTGGAGATCCAGGATCTCTACATCGGCAGCCTGATGGCCATCGGCATCGATCCGCTGATACACGACCTGCGCTTCGTCGAGGACAACTGGGAATCCCCGACGCTCGGCGCATGGGGTCTGGGATGGGAGGTATGGCTCAACGGCATGGAAGTCACGCAGTTCACCTACTTCCAGCAGGTGGGCGGACTCGACTGCAAACCGGTGAGCGGCGAGATCACCTACGGACTCGAGCGGCTCGCCATGTACCTGCAGGGCATCGAGAGCATGTTCGAGCTGGTGTGGACCGATGGCCCGCTCGGCCGCGTGACCTATGGCGATGTGTTCCACCAGAACGAGGTGGAGCAGTCGGCCTACAACTTCGAGCACGCCGATGTGGCCGTGCTGCTGCGGCATTTCGACGACCACGAGAAAGCCTGCAACGACCTGCTCGCTGCAAAGCTTGCGCTGCCCGCTTATGAGCAGGTGCTGAAGGCATCGCACACCTTCAACCTGCTCGATGCCCGTCGCGCCATCTCGGTGACCGAGCGCCAGCGCTACATCCTGCGTGTGCGCACGCTGGCTCGCGCGGTGGCGCAGAGCTACTTCGCCAGCCGCGAAGCGCTGGGCTTTCCGATGCTCAGGACATCGGCGGCATGAGCAACGCGGATTTCCTGGTCGAGCTGGGCACGGAAGAGCTGCCACCCAAGGCGCTGCGCTCGTTGTCCGAAGCATTCCGTGACGCGCTGGTGTCGCGCATCGATACGGCGGGCCTCACGCATGGCGTGGTCGAAATTTTCGCTACGCCACGCCGGCTGGCCGTGCGCGTGCGCGAACTCGCGCGCACGCAACCGGAGCAGAAGATCCAGCGCCGCGGTCCTCCAGTGACTGCGGCCTTCGACAAGAGTGGCAAGCCGACGCGTGCAGCCGAAGCTTTTGCACAGAGCTGCGGCATCGCCATCGAACAGCTGGGACGCGAGACCGACCCGAAGGGCAACGAGTGCCTGAGCTACACCGGCGTGAAGCCGGGCTCTGCGGCGCAGGCGTTGCTGCCGGGTTTCGTCGGCGAAGCGCTCGACGGACTGCCCGTTCCGAAGCGCATGCGCTGGGGTGCTGGAGACGCGCAGTTCGTGCGGCCGGCGCACTGGCTGGTGCTGTTGTTCGGGAACGATGTGCTGCCAGCCATCATCTTCAATATCGGGACCGGCAACGAAACGCGCGGCCACCGCTTCCACTCCGAAGGCCTGCTGCGCATCGCGAGTCCCGCCGATTACGAACAGGTACTGCTCGAAGGCAAGGTCGTCGCCGACTTCGCGGCGCGGCGCGAGCGCATTCGCGCGGGCGTGACGAAGCTCGCCACGGTACAGGGTGGCCGCGCACTCATTTCCGATGAGCTGCTCGATGAAGTCACCGCACTGGTCGAATGGCCGGTGCCGCTGGCTGGCCGCTTCGAGGACCGTTTCCTGCAGCTGCCGCGCGAGCTCCTGATCTCGGTGCTGCAGGATCATCAGCGCTACTTCCCCGTCGAAGGCGCGGATGGTCGCCTGTTGCCCTGGTTCATCACCGTCAGCAACGTCGACAGCAACGACATCAACGTGGTGCGCGCCGGCAACGAGCGCGTGGTGCGACCGCGGCTTTCCGACGCGGCGTTTTTCTGGGAGCAGGATCGCAAGGCGCCGCTGGCCACGCGGCTCGCGCAGCTGGACAAGGTCACCTTCCAGGCGCAGCTCGGCTCCATCGGTGACAAGGTCCGGCGCATCACACCGCTGGCGCATGACATCGCCGCGCGCATCGATGGCGATGCGAAGCTGGCGGCGCGCGCGGCGCAGTTGGCCAAGTGCGACCTGGTCACGAACCTCGTGGGCGAGTTCCCGGAACTGCAGGGCATCATGGGCCGCTACTACGCGGCCGCCGACGGCGAGCCTGCAGAAGTAGCGACCGCCATCGCCGAACACTATCAACCGCGTGGCGCCGGCGATGCGTTGCCCGCGACGAAGAGCGGCCTTGCAGTTGCGCTCGCCGATCGACTCGACACCGTCACCGGCATCTTCGCCATCGGGCAGAAGCCCAGCGGCACCAAGGATCCCTTCGCGCTGCGTCGCGCCGCCATCGGCGTAGGTCGCATGCTGTACGAACATCGCCTGCCACTCGACCTGGTCGACCTGATCGACGCCGCATTGCGTGCCCACACCGTGTTCGAATCGCCACCTCCACAGGGCAGGAGCTGGCCCGCGCGCGAGGCCGTCGCGACCGATGTCTACGACTACATGATGGAACGGCAACGCAACGCCTGGCTCGAGCCACCCGATGGCGGTGCGCCCATTCCCGGCATCACTTCCGAGATCTGCGATGCCGTCATCGCCACGCGCCCGCGCTCGCCGCTGGACTTCGATGCACGCATCCGCGCGCTGATCGGCTTCCTCGCGCTGCCGGAAGCAGCGAGCCTCACCGCCGCGAACAAGCGCATCGCCAACCTGCTGAAGAAATCCGCAGGCGGTGGCGTCATCGAATTGAAGATCGACGCCGCATTGCTGAAAGCACCGGCCGAGAAACAGCTGTTCGACGCCCTGCAGGGCGTGACGCATTCCGTGCCGGAGCAGATCGCGGTCGGCGAATATGGCGCGGCACTGGCCGCGCTCGCCGCACTCAGGGTTCCGGTCGATGCCTTCTTCGACGACGTGATGGTGATGGATCCCGACCTTGCCCTGCGTGCCAACCGCCTCGCGCTGCTCGGCACGCTGCGCAACCTGTTCGCCGGCATCGCGGATCTGTCACGACTGCCAGGTTAGTCCACCAACAACAATCCGGGGAGAGTCCGCATGCATATCGAGTCGATCCATTGGCTGTCGGTGCTGGTCGCGGCGCTGTCGGGATTCGTCATTGGTGGCCTGTGGTATGGCCCGCTGTTCCGGAAGCCCTGGATGCAGGCCAGTGGCATGAGCTTCGAGAAAGGCGCACAGGGCAACATGCCGCTGACCTTCGGCGGTGCTTATGTCCTGAACCTGCTTGGTGCCTTCGCCATCGCGATGCTGCTGGGCGAGCGGCACGGCGTGCTGCTGGGCCTGCACGCTGGTGCATTCTCCGCGCTGTTCTTCATCGCCACGGCGCTCGGTGTCATCCACCTGTTCGAGCAGCGTCCGTTCAAGCTGTGGCTGATCAATGCCGGTTACCAGGTCGTGAATTTCGCGGCCATGGGCGCGATCATCGGCGCATGGCCGCGCTAGAATCGCCGCAGAATCGTCGCGTAATCAGCACTGTCCGGGGGCTCACATGTCCGACGCACGCCATGCAGAAAGCAGCAGCCATGTTTCCGATCCCGGCATCGCCGTGGATCGCCGCCAGTTCATGGGTGGCGCGTTGACCGCCGCCGCCGGCGCCACTGCAGCGCTCAGCGCGGCCGCGGCGGATGCACCGCAGGCACCGGCCGGCGCGGGCACCGTGCCACTGGGTAGCAGCATCGAAAAGCGTTATGCACCCGAGCCGCCAGTGGGTCGCGGCCCGAAGCTGTTCCGCGAGGAACAGGACATCCGCTACTGCGAAGTCGACGGCAAGCTGCCGTCCGATCTTTCCGGCGCCTTCTTCCGCGTCGGTCCGGATCCGCAATTCCCGCTGCGCCAGGGCAACATCCCCTTCGATGGCGAGGGACACGTCAGCCAGTTCCGCTTCGAGAACGGCAACGTGCACTTCAAGAGCCGCTATGTGCGCAACGAGCGTTACCTCGCCCAGGACAAGGCCGGCAAGACGCTCTTCCCCATGTACCGCAATCCGTACATGGACGACCCTTCGGTGAAGGGCAAGGTGCGCGGCACGCACAACACGCACATCATCCATCACAACGGCATGCTGCTGGCCTTCAAGGAAGACAGCCCGCCCGCCGCGCTCGACCTGAACACGCTCGAGACTCTCGACCCTGCGTACCGTTTCAACGGCCAGCTGCAGAGCGCCACCTTCACCGCGCATCCGAAGCTCGACCACAAGTCGGGCAACCTCATCGCCTTCGGTTACGAAGCCAGGGGTTTCAACACCACCGACGTCAACGTGTTCGAGTACACACCCAGGGGCAAGAAGGTGTGGGACGCGTGGATCAAGGTGCCCTACGTCGGCATGCTGCACGACTTCGCGGTCACCGAGAACTTCATCGTCTTCTACGTGATCCCGCTGAAGATCGACGAGGCGCAGATCGAGAAGGGCGGCATCCACTGGTCCTGGTGGCCGGGCGAACCCACCTACTTCGGCTACATGCGCCGCGGTGGCGACGGCAAGGACATCAAATGGATCAAGGGCCCCGAGCGCAGCGCCACGCACGTGATGGGCGCCTTCGATGACGGCAAGCAGGTGGTCATCGATGTCGAAAGCTCGCTGTCCAACCCCTTTCCCTTCATGCCCATGCACGATGGTTCGCACTGGGATCCGGTGAAGGGTGGCAGCATCATCACGCGCCTGTCGGCGGACCTGTCGCAGAAGACACCGAAGGATTACGGCATCGAAGTGCTGTTCCCCGGCATGCTGCTGCCGTTGCCGCGCCAGGACGATCGCTACAATACCGCGCACTATCGTTACGGCTTCGGTTCGGTGGAACTGATCGATGGCGGCGCACGCAAGAGCGGCATCGCGCGCCTCGACGTACAGAACCGCACGCGCACTTTCTGGCAGGCGCCGCAGGGTGCGTCCTTGGGCGAGATCTGCCATGCGGCGAAGAGCGCCGATGCGCCGGAAGGCGCGGGCTACGTCATGGCAGTGGCGAGCTACGCGGCGGAGAACGGACGTTCCGATCTCGTCATCCTCGATGCCGAGCATGTCGAGGATGGCCCCATCGCCACCGTGAAGATGCCGACGCGCATCGTCGGGCAGGTGCATGGCTGGTGGGTGCCCGGCAGTCAGTTCCCGCCGAAGAAGGCTTGAGACGCGGCGCTCATCCGCGTGACTGGGTGTTGAGGAAGACCAAGATGTCGAGACTGTCGCGAATCCTGCTGCTTTGCCTGCTCACGCTTGCACAGGCCCTGCCCCTGCGCGTGGTTGCCGCCGAAACACCATCCGCTTCCTCCGAGCCGCAGCCGTCGCCGCAGCAGCAGGCCTTCATCGATGCCCTGAAGAAACTCGATTGGGTGAAAGGCCCGTCGAGCGTCGACGTCCCCGGCAAGTCGAAGCTGCAGATCCCCGAGGGCTATGTATTCCTCGATCAGGGCAACACCGACAAATACCTGGAGCTCACGCACAACCTGCCCAGTGGCACCGATGTGATGGTGGGCCCGGCCGACCTCCACTGGGTGGCGTATCTGTCCTTCGCGGACGAAGGCTATGTGAAGGACGACGAGAAGATCGACGCGCCGGCGCTGCTGAAGTCATTGCAGGAAGGCGCGCAGCAAAGCAATGAAGAACGTCGTCGTCGCGGCTGGGCTGAACTTTCGATCGTGGGCTGGGCCGTGCAGCCGGCGTACAACGCCAGCAACCATCGCCTCGAATGGGCCACCATCCTCGAATCGCAGGGCGAGCGTGGCGTGAATTTCTCCACCAAGGTGCTGGCGCGCCGTGGCCATACCTCGGTGATCCTGGTGTGCGCACCGGAAACGCTCAACGCCTCGCGGACGCAACTCGAAACCGTGCTCGGCGGTTACAGCTTCGACCAGGGCGAGCGTTATGCGGACTGGGTGCCCGGCGACAAGGTCGCCACCTACGGTCTTGCTGCGCTGGTGCTTGGCGGTGCTGCTGCCATCGCGACGAAGAAAGGCCTGTGGGCGGTGATCGGTGCTTTCATCATCGCCAAGATCAAGTTGCTGATCGCGGGCGGCGCGGCGCTGTTCGCGGGCCTGCGTCGTTTCTTCACCGGCAAAAAGAAGGCGGATGACCCCCGTTGAATTCTGGCTGCCGATCGGCGCCATCGCCTTCTATCTGTACGATTCGGCGCAGCTGCTCTGGCACAACGAACTGCTGTACGTGCGCGGTGCCGGTCGCTGGCATGCGGAAGGTCCTGCCTCGATCAGCATGATGGGGCGCAGGTTGTACCTGCCGAACCCGCTGCTGCCGCAACGTCCCGCCTTCAAGGTGCACTGGAGACTCGCCGAGGAACGCGCTGCCGCAACCTCACCGGATGATTTCCTGCGCGCCCTGCGACCGATCGGCCTGATCGCGCTGCTGCTGGCCTGGTTGCTGGTGCTGCTGCCGCTGGTGAGCTGGACGCTCGGCACGGGCGTCACGCTGCTGGCGGTGTTCGCGCTGTACTACGTGCTCGTGATCGTCGCGCTGGTGTTCGTGCTGCGGCGGCGCGCGGTGTTGCAGCTCTCTGGCTCGGCCTGCGCATCGCTGGTTTTCGACGCGCTGGCCTGTGCGCCGTTCGCGACGAACCTGGTGCGCAAGATCGCCATGCGCCGCGGTCTGGAAGGCGATCCGATTTCCTTCGCCGGCGCGCAGTTCGAACCGGCGGGGCGCGAAGCGCTGCGCCAGCTGCTGTTGCGCAAGCTCGACGAACAGCAGGCCGGTGAACCATCCTCTGCTGAAGTACAAGGGCAGATTGCGGTGCTGCTGGGGAAACTGGGAGACTCATCGACATGAGCTGGAATCTCATACTCGTGATCGCAGGTGGACTCGTGGCGGGCTATGCCATCGTCAGCGTGCTGATGAAGACCGGCGCGGATGATTTGCGTCCGCCGCCGCGTGATGCACAGCCGCCGCGTACGGATGCAGCTTTACCACCACCCAGTGGGACGCCGCGCGCCCTGCCTGCACCGATCTCTTCGAGCGCTGCGACCCCCGCAAGCACTTCGAACACTTCCCGCACTTTCAAGACATCGCAGACCGGTGACTGGACACTGCTGCTGGATATCCCGCGTTCCGCGGGACTGCGCGACATCGAAGCCGCGTTCCGGCGCCAGCAGACCAAGGCGGAGGCCGAAGGCGATCGCGCCATGATCGACAGGCTGCGGGCTGCGCGAGATGCGGCGCTGGCGGAAGTGAAGGGACGTTCCTGATCGACGCTACGCGCGCAGCCGTCGCCGCCGCGCGTACAACACGCCAGCGAGCAGCAGCAGCGCCGACAGATCCAGCGCACCGCCACCACCCTTGCTCGCGGACTTGATGGTGACGTCGATGGAACGACTGGTGCTGCCGCCATCGCCCGTGCAGGACAATGTGTAGGTAGCGGGACTGGTGAGCGCGCTGGTCACCTCGGTTCCCGATACCGCGCGCCCTCCTGTCCACGCACCGCTTGCCGTGCAGCTCGTGGCACCGCTGGCGGACCATGTGATCGTGGTCGTGGTGTTGTTGCTCACCGCGGCCGGGTTCGCAGCCAGCTCGATGGTGGGCGCCGGTGGCGTATTCGCGAATTCGAAACCCCAGGTACCGTACTGTGCGGTGGCATCGGGACGCGCCCGCACATTGATGACATGCGCACCAGCCTGGGCTCCGAAGCGCAGCCGGCCGCCACCGAAGACCTGGCCGACCAGTTGCGAACCACGCGTCACCGCGACGGCAAGATCATTGTTGAACGCCACCGGAAATGCCAGGTCGGTGACGGTGAGATCGTAGGAACCCGCCGTCGCTACGGTCACCGGCCGCGCATCGAACGATGCACCGAAGGCCTGCGCCTGATCGAGCAGCGCGTTGCCGCCTGCCTGCGGTGCCAGGGAGACTCCGATGAGGCTGTCGGCATTCGCCGCGGACTCACTGCCGATGAGCGCGAGGAATGCGGGTCCGCCGGCGAGCTGGAAGCTGGTATCGACACTGGTGCCGCTCACTGCCTGCACGACGCTGCCGTTCTGCACGACCACGGCGCGCAACTGGCCGAGGGCAACCGGAAATCCGAGGTCGTGCAATTGCAGCCTGTAGTTGGCGGCGGCGGGCACCGTGAAGGCATAGGGATAGCCGCCTGCATTCAGCGTGGTATCGAACCCCGCGGGCAGCGTGCGCACATCGCCATATACCGACGTCGCACCCTGGCTGAGGCCGAGGCCGTAGAAGCCGAGGTTGCCGGTTCCGGCGCGGGCGAATGCGAACAACTGCGCATTGCCCGCCGCGGGCGCGTTCACGGCGACGGAGCCAGCGGCGTCGAGTGATGCCAGCAGGTCTGCTCCCTGCACGAGGCGCAATTTCAGCGATGTGAGTGCCACGGGCGTCGCGAAGTCGGCGGACGACAGTGCGTAACTACCAGCGGCGGGTAGCACGATGGCCGTTGCAGCTGCGAGGCGACCCACCGGCTGTGTTGTCGCATACACCACGGCATTGCCCGGCCCGCCGGTGATCTTGAGCGAGTACAGGCCTGCCTGGTCGGGATTCGCCGCAGTGACAGGGAGGAACAGATCGTAGCCGCCGGCCACGCCGACATTGAAGGTAGCCGTGCAGGCCGTGGTGCATGGTCCGGAGGAAATCACCGCCATGTCATTGCTGCCGGAATCGGGATTGAGCAGCAGGCTCAAGTCGGCAAGTGCTGCCGGGAAGGCGCGATCCGTCAGCGTCACCTGGTAACTGCCCGGCTGTGCAAAGACGATTCTGCTGGCCGGCACGGACGATGCCGCTGACACGCCAGCCGCAAAATGCGCCAGCTGCGTGTTGCCCGTGAGCTCGTTGACTACCACGTCGAAGCTGCCACTGGGTACGGCGGAGCCGGATGCTGCAGCTGGTACGCCAACCACTTGTACTTTGTAGTCACCGGGTGTCGCGGCAAAGGTCTCGCTGCCGATCGCGCCCAGCGAAGCCACCTTCGCGCCGCCACGACTGACGATGAGCTTGAGTTGTGCGAATGCCCGCGGAGTGGCGTTGTCAGCGAGCGTCACCTTCACCTGCGCAGCAGTGACCACCGTGAACGTCTGCGCCGCAGGCAACAGCGCGCTGAGATCCGCAGTCGCACCAAGTGTCCGCGTATCAGCCGCGAGCGTGGCGGCACCGGCATTGCCGGCCGCGAGCCACAGCAACCCCGCCATGCATGCCGTGCCGGCCGCGCGCATCATCCCGCGCCACTCAGGCTGGCGAGCGCCGACTTCGCATCTTCAGTGCCCGAGAACTTCGGGCTGCCAGTGAGCGCGGACTGCAGGCTGAGTTTCGCCGCGGCACGATCACCGCTGCGCAGTTGCGCCATGCCGAGGTGGTAGTGGATCTCGGCCGAATCAGGCGACTTCTCCACGGCCTTCCGCAGCAGCGGCAGCGCCTCACCAACGGCGCCATTCTGGTATTTCACCCAGCCCAGCGTATCGAGCATCGATGGCTGGTCGATGCCGTTGAGGATCTGCGCCACCTGCGCGGCACGTTCGAGGCTGGCCTTGTCCTTGCGACTGACCAGCAGCATGGCGAGGTTGTTGGCCAGCGGCAGTTCGTGCGGATACCGCTTGAGCGCATCTTCATACGTGGCAACGGCACGGTCGACGTTGCCCTGCTGCTGGTAGATCGACGCCAGGTCGGTATACAGCTGCACCGCTCCGGTCTTCGCGATGCCGTCGTTCCACGTGGCGAACGCCTGTTCCGGCTGCCTGGTGAGCAACTGCGCGTTCGCCTTGGCGCGATAGGGAACCCACCAGGCCGGCTGCGCGGCAATCGCGGCGTCGAAGGCCTGTGTCGCGGCCGCGGCATTGCCCTGCGACAACTGCAGCTCGCCGAGCAGTTCATTCGCATTCGGATTGCCCGGATTCTTCGCCAGTACCGCACGCACGCGGCTCACTGCCTTCTCCGTCTGCTTCTGGCTCAGGTCTACACGCACCAGGGCCGCCAGTACTTCGCCCGAATCCGGGCTCAGCTTCAGTGCGACTTCGTACTGCGCGGTCGCTTCAGCGTATTTGTGGTCGCGCTCGGCCAGGCTGCCGAGCATGACGGAACCCACGGGCAAGTCAGGATGCAACGTTCGGATCTCTTCCGCAGTCTTGCGGGCTCCCGCGAGATCCGGCAATGCTGCCTGCACGCGGAAGTAGGCCTCACGTGCCTGCAGGTTGTCGGGCGCATCCTTGATCAGCTGCTCGAGCACCGGCAATGCGAGGTTGGCGCGACCGGTGGTGGCAAGCAGCGAAGCGAGGTCGAAGCGGGTCTGCACATCGCCGGGATTGGCCTGCACCGCCTGCCGCAATACTTCCTCCGCCAGTGCGGTTTCGTTGTTCTGCAGGTGCGCGCGCGCCAGTGCACGCATCAACGGCACTGAATTGGGCTGGTCGCGCAGCACCGAACGCAGGTCGGTGATCGCCGCAGCGGTCTGGTTGCGCGTCATCGCAATGCCAGCGCGCAGGATCAATGCATCGTTGTCGCGCTGGTTTTCCTTCAGCACTTCTCCGATCAGTGTTTCCGCGCCGGCAAGATCGTTGCGCTTGACCAGCATGGCAGCGAGACGATCACGGGCTACCAGGCCCTGTGCTTCGACTCCCTGGGACTTGATCAGCGTCCGGTAAGTGGCCTCGGCCTTCTCGGGCTGTTGCGCGGCTTCCTGGAACTGGGCCAGCGCTACCTGCAGCTCCGCGCGCTTGGGATCGGCGTCGACGAACTTCTGCATCTCGGCCAGGGCAGTGGCAACACCCTTCTGCGTGCCGATCAACGACACCAGTGCCGACTTGGCTTCGATATTGTCGGGCGCGGCGGCCACGGCCGCGCGCAGCGAGGTGATGGCACCATCCGCATCCTTCATCAGCAACTGCAGCTGTGCGAGTCGCTGCCAGTGGACCAGCTCGGTCTTGTGCGCCTTGGCTACGGTCTCGAGCTGTGCCAGCGCTTCGGCTTTGTGGTCGGTCTGGTACAGCAGGTTCGCGAGGATGGCCCGCAGGTCGATGCTGTCCGGCAGTTTCCTGATACCGTCGTTCAACACCAGCATCGCGTCTTCGAGAAGCTTCTGCCGCGTGTACTGCGCGGCCAGGAACGCAATTGCGATTTCATCGTTGGGCGCGGCCTTCACCGCGGCCTGCGCATCTTCCATCGCACCTTCGAGATTGCCCTGCAGGGCGCGCAGGCCACCACGCACCGTACGCAGCTGCGCGTTGTCGGGCTCCTTCGCGAGACCGGGATCGATGACTTCGCTCGCCTTGTCCGGCAGGCCACCCAGCAGGAAGATGCGGCCCAGCGCGGCGCGCGCGGCGATCAGGTTCGGATCGGCCTCGATGGCGGCCTGGTAGTTGCCCACGGCATCGCGCGGCTTGCCGAGTTTCTCGGCCACCTGCCCGGCGAAGTAGCGCGCCTTGGCATCATTCGGATCGATCTGCAGCGCGTTGCTGAACTCGACGCGTGCCTTGTCGTACTTGCCGTCGGCGAGATAGCTCTGGCCACGCTCGAGGTAGTGCGCCTTGCGGCCCGCGGTACCGGAACACGCCGCCAGCGATGACAAGGCGATGGCACAACCGACTACAACCAGCGAACGTGTATGGATCATGGCCGCAAATCTCCGCAGGGAATCCGCAGTGGACAGTGCGCCCAGAGCGGCCTTGAAAAGTAACCGCGGTGTTTGACCGATGCGTGACAACAACGCGGTAACGCGGTTGTCAGATTCCCGTGGTGAGGCCGCGCACCGCCACCACCAGCAGAGTTGCCAGCGATGCGCTGCCCAGTACCGAACGCCAGCGCTGCAGGTGGCTGATGATGATCTCGCAGCCGTAGAACAGCACGATCGAGAACGTGACGAAGCGCAACGGCGCACCAAGGCCGGTGCTTGCCGTGCCGATACCGCCGAAGGCCAGCAGCGCGATCAATGCAAATGCGATCAGGTAGTCGGTGGGCGTGGCGCCGAAACTCTGGTCCGGGACAAAGCGCACGAAGATACCGAGCGCCACCGCCAGCAGGATGATCACCGCGCCGAAACCCTGCTGCAGGTCGACGCCTGCTTCGGTGGGATAGGTCGTAAGCAGGTAGGTCGCAAAGGCCACGGTCATGTACACGATCACGCGCAAGGCCATGCCCTGCCACGCACGGTACGCAAGCGCGACCATCACCGCCAGCAACACGGCAACTCCGGCGAAGACGCCGAAGTCGCGCGGCACCTGATGCGAACCGAATACAGCCAGCAGCAGCAGCGAAGAAACCGTAACCGCGATCGTCCATACGAACCCCGATTGCACGCGGGCGCTGTGACGGAGCCGGGCGAGTATCCGGCTCAACTGCGCAGGAAGCCGCCACGCGTCGGCCGTCAGCTGCCAGCCGGAGCGCTCCGCCCGCCACAGCAATGTGAACAATCCGGTGATCGCGATGGCGTACACCCCGATCACCACGAGGTCAGGCGCGTAGCGCAGCAGCACCGCGGCGGTCACCAGGCAGGCCTGCAAGGAATAGATCACCACCACGGACTGGAAGTGCGTGAAGCCGAGGTCGAGCAGGCGATGATGCACGTGGTTGCGCGTTGCCTTGAACCAGTTCATGTCGCCGCTGATGCGCAGGTACAGCACCGCGCAGATATCCGCGATGGGCAACCCCAGCAGCAGCAGCGGCAGCGCCGCACTCGCCGCACTGTTGGCGTGCTGGATCAGGTACACCACCAGCAGGCCGGTGGCGAAGCCCAGCACCTGGCTGCCGGCGTCGCCCATGAACACGCGGGCCGGATGGGTGTTGTAGCGCAGGAACCCGAAGATGCCGCCGATCACCACCAGCGCCAGGTGCAGCACCAGCGGCGCACCGGCGAGATAGCCGAGGAAGGCCACCGCGATCAGGCTGAGCAGCGTTTCTCCCGCAGCGAGTCCGTCGAGGCCGTCCGAATGATTGATGGCGTTGATGACGCCGATCATCGCGACCATCGTGAAAATCCGGCCGGCCCACGGCGCCAGTACATCGCCGTCGAAGAACGGCAGCCGCGTGATGTAGAGATCACCCCAGAAGATCACCAGCCCGACCGCAAGCACCTGGCCGACGAACTTTGGCCAGTGGCTGATCTGGCGTGCGTCATCCCACGCACCGAAGGCGAACAGCACCAGCGTGCCGGCCATGAAGGATTGCAGCAGCGGATTTGAATCCGTCCCGAGCAACAGCAGCGGCAGCAGGCATCCCGCCACGATGCCCCAGCCACCGACACGTGGCACCGGCAGCTTGTGCACCTTGCGTGGATCGGGTTGATCCACCATGCCGATGCGCGGCGCAAGGCGCCAGGCAAGCGGTATCACCAGCATGCTGGCGGCGACCGAGCAAACCAGCAGGAAGAAAGCCGTCATTGCGGCGGCCCCTGGAGATCAGCCGGGAACGTACTGGTCCATGATCGGCAGCACCTGCCGCGAGAACTTCACCAGCCGCGCATCGGCGTCGCGTACATCGCCATCCCGCGGCAGCGGCGTGATCATGCGCACCAGTGCGCCATCGGTGCGGTGGCGCGTGGCTGAATCCCACAGCAGGTACCACTTCACCATGTATTCATTGGTGACGCTGCGGCCGCGTTCCTTGAACCAGTAGTAAACGAGCTGGCGCTGGTCGCCCTTCTCCACCAGCGCACGGTTCACCCATATCGGCGCCGCACCGGGCGTGGGGCCGGGGATCTGCTGCTGCGTGAAATCGACGATGCGCCAGCCATCGCCGGGCAGGCATGAGGAGGGCGAATGGGCCGAGGCGTTGGAAGTCTGCGCGCCGTAGTAGGCCATGTAGAGATTGACCGGCGCGGAGACGCCATCCGCGTAGTTCACGAGCAGGTAGTCATCGAGCATCAGTGCATCGAGGTACTTCTTCTCGATGACATCGCGCTGCCCCTGCCACGCGCCCAGCTGCATCGGAAAGCCGGAGAACCACGCGCGCTCGGGACGCACCTCGTCGCCCCGGTGCGGCATGGCCATGGTGGTGGCGCTGGCCACCGCAACCGCCGTCACCACGACGACCAGCGGCACCTGCATGGTCCGATAGCTCACGGCCATCGCCGTCGAACGGCCTTCAGGCAGGTCGATGGCCAGCACGTCGCGCAGTGAGCGCTTGTCGCCGGACAGTCGCAACAGCAGCCGTATCTCGAGCGCCAGCAGCGCAAGGCAGGCCATGAAGATGACCCAGCCTTCGAATTCGTGCAGGAAGCCTTCCGCCTGCGCGGTACCGAAGCGGTCCACCAGCAAACCGATCACGCCGATGCGGAAGCTGTTCATCAGGATGGTGATCGGTACCGTGGAGGCAACCACGAACAACCGCATCCACATCGGGAAGCGCACCAGGCTCACCACGATGATGCCCAGCGCCAGCAGCGGGAACAGGTAACGCAGCCCGCTGCAGGCTTCCACCACCTGCAGTTTGTACGAACCCAGGTCGATCACGTTGCCTTCGAGGAACACGCTGATGTTGAACAGGCGGATCACCGCCACGCCGAACTGCGACGACACCAGCTGCAGGAAGGAAGAGAGATTGTTGAAGAAGAAAGTGGGGATCGGAATCATCAGGAACAGCAGCGCGATCGCCGGCAGCGCCACGCGGAACGCCTTCCATCCCATCACCGCCAGTGCAACCCCGGCGAGCACCACCACCAGCGCATAGGCGTCGATGATGGCAAGCGAACCCATGGTACCCACGAAATAGAGCGCGATACCCGCCACCGTGAGTGCGACTCCGCCCCAGCTGCCGACGAAGGGCAGCTGCTGCAGGCGCCGCCGGCGTTGCCACAGCAGGAACAGGCTGATCGCCGGAATCAGGAAGCCGTAGCTGTATTCCTCGCGATGCCAGTGGGACCAGATGAGCGGGAAGGTGCCGCGGAACATCAGCGCCAGCGTCAGCACGCCGATGCCGAGCACGCCCCACTGCACACGGGAGAGGGCGTATTCCGTCGGCCCGGAGATGGTGGCGGTGGCTGCTTGCATGAGGAGCCGCGTAGCGTAGGCAAGCAATGTTTCAGTTTTCTGGCCGATGGCAGCGTGGAAGTCGCTGCACATGCGATTCAGCACTACCCTGCGATCCCAGCGTGTCGCCGCGTAGGCCCGGCCGGTGGCACCGAGCCGTTCACGCAGGCCCGGATCGTCGCGCAGCAACCGCAGGGCGTCGACGAAGGCGCCGGTATCGCCGGGAGGCACGACGAGGCCGCCACGCGCGGCGGCCCGGTCCAGTTCGGAGTCGGCGGTCGCCGTGGCGACCACCGGGCGCGCGCTCGCCATGATGCCGGTGAGCTTGGAGGGCAGCACCAGGTCTTCGACGTCGGCACGCTGTGGCAGCAGGTGGATGTCCGCCAGCGACAGCAGCTCGTTGAGCCGCTCGCGCGGTTGCAGCGGCAGGAAGCGCATGTTGGCGAGGCCTTGCGCCTGCTTCTCGATGCGCGCGCGCGCGGCACCGTCACCGCACATCAGGAACAGCACCGACTTGTCCTGCTCCAGGCGGCGGGCGGCATCGACGAGGATGTCCAGGCCCTGCTTCTCGCCCATGTTGCCCGAGTACAGCATCACGCAACGATCGGCGGGAATGCCGAGCTCGGCACGCAGCGCGTTGTCGCGCGCGACCGGGCGGATGCTCTGCATGTCCACCCAGTTCGGCAGGTCGGCGAGCTTCTCCGGCGCCACTTTCTTCGCGGCCAGGCGCTTGATCATGTTGCCGCAGATCGAGGAGACCCGATCGAAGCGGCGCATCAACCAGGATTCGGCCGCCATGGCCACGCGCTGCAGCCGGCCCTTGGGCAACAGGCCGAGACCGAAGGCCGCGTCCACTTCGAAGTCCTGCACGTGCAACCACAGCTTGGCGCCGACCATGCGACCTGCCAGCCAGGAAGCGGGCACATAGCCCAGCGTCGGCTCGACTACGAAGATCATCTGCGGGCGCCAGCTGAGCGCCTGCCAGAAAATCACCGGCAGGCTCGACAATGCGAACGACGCCAGATGTACCAGGCGTCGCATGCCATTCATGCGTTTCGATACGTAGATGGGGCAGCGGATGATCCGCGCGCCGTTGTGGCGCTCGCGGCGCCAGGCAAATGCCGAATAGCCCGCGCCGATCTTCCACTCGGGATAGTAGGGCGGAGCGGTGATGACGCGGACGTCGAAGCCTGAGCCAGTCATGTGCTCGACCATCTCGCCGACGTACTTGCCGATGCCGGTGAGGTCGGGTGCGTAGTTCAGCGCAACGACCAGAACGCGCGGCTTGGAAGCGAATGAAGGCAAGCGGATCCCCGGACTGGCATCGACACTGAAAGCAACCGGGGGAGATAGATACGCGCGCCGTGTGACGGTCGTGTAAAGCTTTTCTTGCTGTGCAACTGCTCGGTGTCGTGCACCGAATGCGCTTCAGATCACCACACCTGTCATACGTTTGAAGTACGCGAGATCGGCGCTCAACTCGCGCTGCGACTGCGCCGGTACACCGGCATAGAGGCGATGGGTTTCCTGCAGACGCTTGTTGAGCAGGCTATGCGCGCCCAGCACGCAGTAGTCAGGCAGAGTGGCGCCGCCGAGCACCGTGCATGCCGTACCCACGAAGCAGTAAGCCCCGATGCTGATGGGCAGCGCTTCCTGCCGGCAACGCCCGAGATTGATGCTGTGGGTGAGCAGCTGCGAACGGAAGCCCGCCACCGTCGCGAATGCGCCGATGGAAATGCGATCGGTGCAGTCGATGATGTGGCGATTGGTGATGGCCGCATGGGCCGCCAGTTCCAGCTCCGGACGGCGATCCAGCTGGTGTGCGAAATGCGGCGGCAGGCCGGATGGATAAGCGCTGATCCAGTTGAGGCGGCCGATGGTGGCGAACTCTGCCAGCGCCAGGCGATCCAGCCCCTTCACGACGGTGAGGTGTCCGATGTGCGCGCCTTCACCCATGGCAAGCTGCTTCGGGTACACCCACGCCAATCCGATGCGCGCGCGCGGATGCAGCTCGTAGCCATACAACCACTGCAGCAGGTAACGACGCAGCCGCCACGGCAGCAGGATCAGCAGGATCTTGATGGCCATGGGGAGGGAAATGGCGCCGTCAAATGCGGGCCACCTTAGCGCCGGCAGATTTCAGTTTTGTGGAAATGCGTTTGTGTCACACGGGTATCACGATGCCCGGCCAATGTGGACGGCCGCCATGCGCTACCTGCACGTCATCTCGTCCCTGAACCCGGAAGGTGGTGGACCTGCCGAAGGCGTGCTGCGATTGACCAGCGCCAGCCTGCGGCAGGGACATGACGTCGAGATCGCGACGCTCGATGCACCGGGGGCAGCGTGGAACCACAACCTGCCAGGCGTCGTGCACAGCCTCGGTCCGCCGCGCCTCGGCAGCTATGCCTATTCCTCACAGCTGCTCCGGTGGCTCGGCCGCCATGCCAGCAGCTACCAGGCCGTGGTGGTCCACGGGCTCTGGCAACACCATGGCTTCGCAGTCCAGCAGGCGCTGCATGGCACGAACACGCCCTACTTCGTGTTCGCGCACGGGATGCTGGATCCCTGGTTCAAGCGCACCTATCCGCTGAAGCACCTGAAGAAGCTGCTGTACTGGCCCTGGGCGGAATATCGCGTGCTGCGCGATGCGCACGGCGTGCTGTTCACCTGCGAACAGGAGCGCCTGCTGGCGCGCGAAAGTTTCAGGCTGTATCGCGCGCGCGAAGTCATCTCGCCTTTCGGTGCATCACCGCCCGAGGGCGATCCGCAGCGCCAGCGCGCCGCATTCCTGCGTGCGTATCCAGAGCTTGCCGGGCGCCGCATCCTGCTGTTCCTCGGGCGCATCCATCCCAAGAAGGGTTGCGATCTGTTGATCGAGGCGTTTGCGCAGCTCGCTGCCGACAATCCGGACCTGCATCTGGTGATGGCGGGTCCGGATGCCACCGGCTGGCGCGTGGCGCTGCAGGCCAGGGCCGAGGCGCTCGGACTGCAGCGGCTCACGTGGACCGGCATGCTCACCGGTGATCTCAAGTGGGGAGCGCTGCGGGCGGCGGAAGCCTTCGTGCTGCCTTCGCACCAGGAGAACTTTGGCGTTGCGGTTGCCGAGGCGTTGTCTGTCGGCGTGCCGGTCCTGATCTCGCGCGAAGTGAATATCGCGCGCGAGATCGATGATGCGGGCGCGGGGCTCGTCGCCGCGGACAACCTGGCGGGTACCACTGAACTGCTGCAGCGCTGGCTGCATCTCGACAAGTTCGCGAAGCAACGCATGTCGCGCAATGGATTGCAGCTGTTCCAGTCGCGCTTCCACATCGACGCGGCCGCGCAGGCGCTGGTGCAGGTGATGCAGGAACGCATCGCTCCTGCGCCGCTGCTGCGAATCGCCACTGCGGCACCATGAACGGCAACGATCCCTACCTGCGGCCGCAGACCAGCTTCGGCAATCGCTGCGCGCGCCTGCTGTGGGGCATGGCTTACTGGCTGCTGTTCCGCACCTCGCCGCGTCCCCTGCATGCCTGGCGCAGCACGCTGTTGCGTTGTTTCGGTGCTCACATTGGACGCAATTGCCATATCTATCCGCGAGTGCGCATCTGGGCGCCATGGAACCTGCGCTGTGGTGATGTCGTCGCCATCGCGGACGAAGCGGACATCTACAACGCATGGCGCATCACTCTCGGATCGCACGCCACGATCTCGCAGCAGGCCTACCTGTGCACCGCCAGCCACGACATCGACGATGCGGCGTTCCCGATGACCGGCGCGCCGATCGACATCGCGGAGCATGCCTGGGTATGCGCGCGTGCCACCGTGCTGCCGGGCGTGAAGCTGCAGCCGGGCGCCGTGCTCGCGCTGGCGTCGGTAGCCACGCGCGACCTCGATGCCTGGTCCGTTTATGCCGGCATCCCCGCCCGCTTCTGCCGCAGGCGCCAGAACCATGCGTGAAACCACCCGCACCGATGCATTGAGTTCGATCCAGAGCGAGGAGTACTGCTGGGACATCGACGGCCACGTCGAGTCGCACGACTACCTGCTGCAACCGGTGCTGAGGTTGCTGCGCGGGTATGGCGCCAAGCGGGTGCTCGACCTCGGCTGTGGCAATGGGTCCTTCTCGGCGCGACTGGCGAGCCACGGCTTCGAAGTGACTGGCGTGGATTTCAGCGCTTCCGGCATCGAGCGGGCACGCAGTAATTTCCCGTCGCTGCGCTTCGCGCAGCACGACCTGCAGCAACCGCTGGGCGCCAGTTATTCGCAGGGATTTGATGCCGTGGTGTCCACCGAGGTCATCGAACACCTGCTGCTGCCGCGCATGGTCATGCACAACGCGCGCGCCGCGCTGCGACCCGGCGGGCATCTGATCGTGACCACACCC
This sequence comes from Pseudomonadota bacterium, assembly GCA_037200665.1. Classification (GTDB taxonomy): domain Bacteria; phylum Pseudomonadota; class Gammaproteobacteria; order Steroidobacterales; family Steroidobacteraceae; genus ZC4RG30. The sequence goes on from JBBCGD010000007.1 coordinate 325,056, forward strand.
TTCCATGGCTATGCAAGAACCTGCTACTGGCGCTGACCATAGCTTCGACGGCCACTGGCATCCGCTGCGGGATTACGGACACATCAAGTTCTTCTCGCGCGCAACGCTCACCCGACTGTTCATCGAAAGCGGGTTTTCGGAACTGCGCTTCAGCACCGCCGGGCGTTTCCGGCCGCTGGGCAAGTCCATGGTCATGGCGGGTCGGCTGGCATGATCTCCGTGCTCGTGCTCACGAAGAACGAGCAGCAGGACCTGCCGGCTGCCTGGAATCCGTCAGCTGGTCGGATGACATCCATGTCTACGATTCATTGAGCAGCGACCGCACCGTGGAGATCGCGCGCGCAGCGGGTGCCAGCGTCATCGCGCGTGAATTCGACAACTGGGCCGCGCACCAGAACTGGGGACTCAGGAACATCGCGTTCAGGCATCCTGGGTTTCTACATCGACGCGGATGAGCGCGTGACACCAGAACTGCGCCAGGCGCTGCAGGAAGCCGCGCGCGATCCCGCAACAACGTGGCCTTCCGCCTGCAGCGCCGCGATTTCTTCCTCGATACCTGGCTGCGCCATGTGCAGGCCTCGGCGTTTTACATACGCCTGTCCGGCCTGAAGCCGTGCGCTATGAGCGACTCGTCAATCCGGTGACCCTGGTCGACGGACCCGTGGGCGCGATCGGCGGTTATCTCAACCACTACCCGTTCAGCAAGGGCATGACCCACTGGCTGGCGCGCCACAATTCCTACAGCAGCCTCGAGGCACAGCAGATCCGCGAGAACCGCCGCCAGGCGGCGCAGTTCAGCCTGCGCGGCGCCTTGTTCGCGCGGAATTTCAACGAGCGGCGCTTCCACCAGAAGGAACTTTTCTACCGGCTGCCGGCAGGCCACTGCTGAAATTCGCGCTGCTCTATCTCGTCAAGCGCGGCTTCCTCGACGGACGCGCCGGGTTTACGTACGCAGCACTGCAATCGATCTACGAATACATGATCGTGCTGAAGACGCGCGAACTCGCCGCAGCCGATGCGGTGCAGCCCGGCCAGCGCACGCACCGCGAACAGCCATGCCACCGACTGAAGCACCGGCCATGCACTGGCGCCGGCATCTTCTTCCTGGCGCGCGTATGGACCGTGCTGGGGCCAATGGATTCGGCCAGGCGGTGACCATCGGCACGAACTGGTGTCGCTGCCCCTCTTCCTCGCCTTCTGGGATCTCCACCAGTACGGCCTGTGGCTGTTGATCTCGCCGCACCGGCCTACTTCTCGCTGGCGGATGTCGGTGTCGGTACTGTCGCGATGAATCGCATGACCATGCTCGCGGCACAGGGACGCGAGCACGAAGCGGGGTCGCGTGTTTCAGGTTGCCCTCGGCATGACGCTGGCATCGACGACGTTGCTGCTGGCACTGGCGGTGGCGGTGATCTGGGGTCTGGCACCGGGCGAGCTGCGCGATCCGGCAACCCGCACCACCTTGTCGCTGCTGATCGTCGCCACGCTGGCGGGAACTTTCACTGCCCTGATCGACGGCCAGTTCCGCGCCTCCGGGCAATCCGCCACGGCACGCTTTCCATCCACCTCTCGCGGCTGGTGGAATGCTGGGCGGAATCGCCGGCCTGTGATGTTTCGCAGCATGGTGGCGGTTGCGGCAGCACGCTGCTGGGCCGGTTCGTGGCGACCGTTGCCATGGTGCTGTGGACACGCCATCAGTTCCGCAGTTCCCGTGGAAAACCGCGGCACCGGCCGCGGGGCGAGTTGCGCGAACTGATACCGCAGGCCGCGGCATTCCTGGCATTGCCTGTCGGCAACGCCCTCATCCTGCAGGGCGTAAACATAGTGGTCGGCAGCACCTTCGGGCCTGCAGCGCTGGCCGTGTTCAGCAGCTTCCGCACGCTGTCGCGCGTGCCAGTGCAGCTGCTGACCATGTTCAGTCGCTCGGTGTGGCCGGAGATGTCGCGCACTTACGGCGCCGGCGATCTCGCAACGCTCGAGATCCTGTATCGCAAGTCATCCCGGATTTCATTGCTGGGCTGCGCCGTGATTTGCGTGGCCATGTATTTCGCCGGGCCAGCGCTACTCGGGCTGTGGTCCCACGACAAGATCGCGATGGATGCGCCGCTGCTCGCCATCTTCCTGGCGCGGCGCTGGCCGGATGCGCATGGCAGGTCGAGCAGGTGCTGCTTGCAGCAACCAATACGCATGTACGACTCTCCTTCTGGTATCTGCTGGTGGCGCTGGCCGTCATCGTCATCATCGCGCTGTTGCCGGCACGCTTCGGCATGGAAGCGGTGGTCGCCGTCCTGCTGCTGCTCGAACTGGTGATGCTCGCGATCTCCCACCGCATGATCGCCATTCCCTCGGGCGAGGTCGCTGATGCTCGGCCAGCTCTGGCGGAATCGCGAAACGCCGCCGCTGTTCTCGAAACGCTGATCGTCGTGTGGGCGAAGCGCGCGCTGACATTCCCATCGCTGCTGGCGCTGATCTTCCGCCGCGGCTCGCTGCTCCGGCGCGGCGCGACGGTCGGCCCCATGGCCATCATCGAGCCCTGCTGCATCGAGGGCAGGCACGCATTGCTGATATCGGGCGTGGCGTGTTCATCGGCCGCGGTTCGGAACTGGCCCTGCATGACCGCATCCGCATCGGCGAGTACGCGGTCATCAACCGGCGCGTCACCATCCTCACTGGCAGCCACGACCTGCGCGATGAACTGTGGCGCATGTACACGAGGCCCGTGGTAATTGAGTGAGCGCGCATGGATCGCCACCGGGGCGATGATCCTGCCGGGCGTAACCATCGGCGCCGGTGCGGTAGTGGGGAGCGGGCGCGGTGGTGCGCAAGGATGTTCCCGCCGGCGCGCTGGCCGTGGGCAATCCGGCAACGATCATTCCGGCCGCAAGATGCCGCACCATCGCCTACGACACTGCGAGTTTCCCCTGCTCCCATGGAAGCCTGGATCGGTCCTCAGTCGCGGATGCCGAGCAGCACCACGTGGGAAGCCGAACGGTAGGGATCGATGCCGGCTGGCGTCGTGTTCATCACATGTACTGATCGGCATTTCGCGCGGATCTGCGGGTAGTCGGTGAACACCGAATAGGAGTACGCCAGGCCATCGCCTTCTGAAATCGTGTAGCCCTTGCCGCGGGTCTTCATCCGGTAAGCCAGCGGCCACAGGCTGAAGGCGTTGAGCAACTGCTTGAAGCTGCGCGCCAGCAGGCTGCCCTGCCCGAAATTATTGGAATCGGAAATCAGGATCGCCTTGCGCGACACGCGCAGCATCTCACGCACGGCGTCCGCGGGATTCCTGATGTGGTGCAGGACTCCGAACTCACACACCAGGTCGAACTCACCGTCCTTGAAAGGAAGGCGCGTCGCATCCCCTTCCACCAGTTCGTCGCGGGCAATTCCATTGGCGTAGGCGACGTCGCGCAACTCCGCAACGGGCTCGATTCCCAGCACGCGGGTGGCAGGCCGTGCCTTCTTGATATGCCGTAACGCCCGCCCCGTGCCGGAGCCGATGTCGAGCACCGACTGCACGCCCAGGTGGTCCATCGCCCCGAGCATGATGCTGGCGGCGAACTCGTGTTCGGCTTCATGCAGGTGGCGGTCGTCGTAGTTGGCGGCGGTCCTGGTGTAGTACGACCTCTGGATGACGAGGTCGTCGGCAAGTTGCGTCATGGCTGCGGCTTTCTATCAGGTTGGCGATCAAGTCGGCTTCCATCCTCTGTCCGGCTTCACCGGGATGCAGCTGGTCGGTCATCAGCGGCGATTGCGCAAGGCATACCGTGCCGTATTCCAGGTACATCACGTCCGCAATCTTCACACCCGGATATTTATCCTTCATGGCGAGCACGGCGGCACGCAGGATATCGGTGTACTGCTGCGCGGCCTCGTTGGGTTGCACGTAGCCATGGCCGCCCACGTCCACGGTCAGCAACGAGTTCTCGGTAGTCAGCAGTATCGGGGTGCCGGGGCTGCCGGAAATGATCTGGTCCAGCGCGGTCTGCAGCAGTTGCTCGGCGCCTGCCAGCGAGGTGGCACCCAGCCGCACATCGTTGATCAGCGGACCGCGTATCACGAGCAGGTCGGGATGCGCGGCAATCACTGCGGAAATCGGGTGCGCACCCTGGCCGTTCAACATGGCCGCAAGGCTTGCGCCATTGCTGCCGAAGTTGAGGATCAATGCAGGATCGAGCCCCTCCAGCCTGCCACCGGTAGCCGTGTAAGCCTTGAGCTGGTCAAAGAAATAAATGGCCTCCGAAACGGTGCTGTTGCCCCAGAACACGACCTTCTTGCCCGCAAAGCCACCCTTGAACCAGGAAGCCAGCGGATCGGGTGGCGGTGGCGGTGGTGGCTGCTGTTGCGGCGGCGGATCGGTTGCTGGTGGCGCTGCCATGTCGTCACTGCCGCAGGCTGCCAGCAGCAATGCCGCGAACAGCGGCGTGGCGCGGTCGCGTGCGGGTGCGATGTGCTGGTGGCGCAATCATGTCGCGCATCCCGTCGCCACTGCGGCGATCGCAGCCTCGTACCTGCCCCAGGTCAGGCCCTGTGCGGCTTCGCGTACATTGGTCCGCCAGCGCTCGAGTTGCGCCGGATGCGTGAGTACCCGCGTCACGGCATCGCCCACCGACTCGACACTGTCTTCGACGCGCAGTCCCATTTCACCATCGACGAAGCAATCGAGACCGGCGTATGCCGTGATCACCAGCGGCACGCCGGCGCGCATGGCCTCGACGCAGGCCAGTGACATTCCCTCCGACAGCGTCGGCATCACCAGCAGATCGCAGCGCGCGAACAAGGCGGGAACATCCGCATTGGGTACGTCGCCATCGCGCACGGCGATGCTGCCCACGCGTCGCGCCTGGCCGTACAGCTCCGCCAGCTGCGGCTCGCAACTGCCGAGGATAACGATCTGCAGCCTGCGCGGATGGATGGCCCTGGCCCACTGCTGATGGCAGCGCAGGATGGCTTCGAGCACCAGGTGTCCGCCCTTGCGTACCGTGTTGGCCCGCGCCACGATCGTGAACACGTCGTTGTCCGCGACATGTTCGACATCGAAGCGCCGTGTGTCGACTCCATAGGGAATGGAGTGAACCTGCGCCTGTGGACCAATGCGATCAGCGATGCCTTGCAGCGTGTAGGCAGAGGGCGCCGTGACGATGTCAGCCATGGCCAGGATGCGCGTATTGCCTTCTTCAGGATATTTCAGGATGTCGCCTGCGACCATCCGGCGAATGCGCAGCGATGCGCGCGCGCGCGGCCACGGAAGAGTTGATGATCTGGTCGCTCCACAGCATTGCCCCGGTTTGCCTGGCGGCCGCGCTGGTGAGGGGCATGTGATCCTGCAGCGTGACCACGACCTGCGCGCGCCATCTGCCGCGGAGTATCTGGCTTGCGACGTAACGATCGTAGGGCACCTCTATGCTGCGCGGATCACCGAGGAAGCTCACCAGCTTGCGCAGTTGCCAGATCGGCGACTGCAATGTCGTTGCGCCCAGCGCCGGATGAAAATATCCCGCCGCCTTGCGGCCCACCGCACCGGGAATCCGGGCAACAGCGGCGCCAAGCCCCGTGCGATAGAAAGGCAGTGCAAATGCCGTGCTCCGGCCGCTCTGCGCGCAACCCGCCGCGAGATGCAGCGCATGGTGCTTGTAGGGATGGGCGACGAGTATCTGTGTGTGCATGAGGGATCCGCTGCGCAACGGCCTAACGCATCAGGTTGGGAAACGGCAGATCCGGCGCCAGCGATGCCGGCGTCGATATGGGGGCGGGCGAGTCGGCACGGGCCAGGCCCATGACGCGCGTGGCAGCCATGCACATCCCCACGAAGAGCCAGCCGAATCCATTGACCAGTCCGTGGCCGGTGATCTGTCCGTGAACCAGCGGTACGGCCGCGCACACGAACAGGATCAACGGCAGGGAATCGCCGGATGCCAGCATGGCGCGCCACGCGCGGCTCGCCAACCAGCCGGCGAACGTCACGCGATACGCGATGAACACCACGGCGAGCGCGGGCCCGAGTTCAACCACGTGCCGCGTCCAGTCCTCTTCGGCGATCCGCGAGATGTTGACGCCGTTCAGGGTGACGCCCGCGATCGATGCGCCATTGCCGGCCATGCCGACCCCGTAACCCTGCACGGGCATCTGCCCCATCACGCGCAGGAAATCGTAGAGCCCATGCAATGCCCGCATCAGCCAGCCCGGTTCCGAGACCGTGCCTTCCGATGCTTCGGCGGCTATCCAGCGCGCGGTAAACGATTCGAACGCTTCCGGAACACGATCGGAAACAGCACGACGAACGTTGCGACCAGCACGATGGGGATTGCCATGGATCGCAACTTGCTGCCCGCACCGCGCCGCGCCGGCGATGCCACGAACCCGGCAAGGATCACGAGGCACGAATAGATGAAGCTGGTCCGGCTGCCGCTGACTGCCAGCGCAGTCGCCACGGCGAGCGCCGCGACGCCGGCCAGCCAGAACCGGAGCGGCGATGGCTTGCGCGCAGAAGTCCAGCTCCACATCAGGAAGGCGACGCAGATCGGTATGAGATGGGACATGCCGACCGCGGAAGTGAAGGTGCCCGCGGGACGCACCTTGCCGCCTCCCGCAGTGAGATTGGCGAACTGGAAATCACTGTCACCGCGATGCCGACATTAAGCGGATGGTTTGCCGGCGCATTGAACTGCAGGACCGCGAGCGGTGCGGCGACCAGTATCGCCAGCATGCATTGATGCGCGAGCAGGCGGATGTCGTCGAACTCGAAACATCTCCCGATGACGAAGGCCATGGGGATGTAGAGGAAGTAGTTGCGCAGTCCGTACAGCGCGAGGATGGGCGTGTACTGCCCGCCGCTGGTCAGCACCAGGGGAACGCACATCACCGCGACCAACGCGGCCATCGCCATCCCGAAGTACAGCAGCAGCGACTGCTGGCGGAATACGCCGGCGCGCAGCGCGATGGCATAGATCCACAGCGCAAAAGGATCGCGGACGAAGTACAGGTACTGGCTGTACTGGGGCGCGACCCACTTGCGCAGCGAGCCCTCGAAGATCAGCAGCCAGAACGAAAACACGACCAGCCGCACGATGCGCTTGCGATCACGCTCCGGAACCACAGGCGCTGTATCGAACGCCATGGCTCAGGGGCTCCAGTCGACCAGCAGGCCCGGTGATGGCCGTGGTTCACCAGCGCTCATTACGGTTTCGCGGCCCGCGACCAGACTCAGCACGCGCGCGTTCGAACTGCCGGTGATGCGGCTATCGACCAGCAACCCGACGCGTTCGCGCCGAGCGGCATGCTGGCCTCGCTGTCCAGCAGAATGACGCGGACACCGGCCCGCGCGATGGTCGCCTGGCTGCCGGCAGCAGACTGGAATCGACAGGCCTCGCAGATTGCGTCCGCATCCAGCATCGACCCGCTGCTACCCGCCACGAAGCGCGATGAGACGATGCCCACGGGCTGGTCGCTGTCGATCAGCGGATTGCCTTCGTTGCGCACGAAATCACTATTGGCGATCAGCGTGCTGCCGTTGCCCCGCAGCCGGATGGCACCGCGCCGGTTGTCGGCAAAGAGGCAGTTCACGCAGGCGTTGAGATTGTTGGCGCGCTTCGCTGTCAGCTCCAGCCCGGTATCCACCTGCTCGAAGCGGCAGCGATAGCAGTCTTGTCGAGGTAGTTGGTACCCGGTGTATTGCCACCGACGTACGCGGCATTGGGCAGCTGGCGGATGCCGACGGGCATGCGATGGAAGGTAACCTCGTCCAGCAGGTTGTCTGTCCCAGCCGTAGATGCCGTCGATCAGGATGCCGGCCTGCTGCAGGTCGCGGGAACACCACATGCGACAGCGTGCTGTAGACGTACTGCGCGCCCGGACCCGAGCCGTGCGCGTCATGGCGCAGGCCATTGCGTCCACCCTGCAGCGTGAGATCCGCCAGCACGAAGGATGTCGCCCTGTGGCTGCGCAAGCGCGTCGGCACCAACGATCATGTCAAGGTCGCTCGACTTCAGCGACGATGACCGTACGCCCTGCACCCGCACCGATGATTCCCTGGCCGCGCTTCAGATGCAGTGAGGCTGAAATGTGGAAGACACCGGCCGGCAGGCGCGCGATGTCCTGCGTATCGATCAGGCGCTGCAGTTCCGCGGTGGCATCCGGCGCGGCGCACGATTGCGTTGCCAGTCGGCACCGGCCGGGTCGGGGATCGCGACAAATACCGGCGCTTCCCACGCAGCGGTCGCGACCGATGCGGCGCCCTGCTGGCGCAACGGCGAGCCACGCAACTCCACGCGCTCACTCCAGTCCGAATAGGCGATCAGCCGGTCCGCCGATGATTCATCCCGCAACCGGGAATCGTTGGCGAGGATGCTGGTGAAAGCCTGCACGCTGTCGCGAACGCGGACGCCCGGCTCGCCCGTGCGATAGAGCCTGAGGCCGGCGAGTTCGACGCGCACGGCATCGAGATCCATGAAAGAGCCTGGTCGCGATTTCGTGTCCCCGCCCTGGGCCATGAAGGCGCGCAGCGTGCCCGTGCGCGTCCGTGGTGAGCATGGCCGGTGTTGCCGCCATGGCGCGCGAATTCCAGTCTTCGGCATCGAAGCCGACGAAGTTGGCCTCTGCCTCACCCTGCACCAGGATGCCATCGCCGATCACGCTCAGCAGGTTGGTCCACAGGAACACATTGCGATCGCTGCCGCCCGCGCGTCCCGATAATTGCAGCGCCGGCGAATTGCCGTGTACCACGGTGCGGATGAAGCGGTTGTTGCGTACCGCGCCGCCGGCAGTGGTATCCACCACCAGCTGGCCATAGTCGAGGAACAGGTTGTTCTCCACCATGGCGTCGCGCAGTACCAGCGGTTGCTGCGCAATGCCGCGCGCGCCGAAGCGTTCGAAGCAGTTGTCGTGCGTGACGAGACGCGAAGGGGGGAACTCCAGCCGCTCGGGTACGACACCGCTGAGGATCGCTCCCGAAGTTCCGGGTACCACCACCACGCGGCCGATGCGTGTATTGGCGATGCCGAAGATCGCCTGCCCGCTGCGCAAAGTGATGCCGGTCGCCTTGCGATAATCACCAGCGGGGTCCAGCTGGATGCGGCCATGCTGTGCGAGCAATGCCGGCAGTTCGGCCACACGTGAAACCGGCACTGGGTAAGCATCCGCCGGCAGCGCGTCGCCACCGCGATTCATGCAGGCGATACGCGCGAGTGCCGCTGCCGGAATGGCCAGCAGGGCGAGGATCAATCCTCGCAAGATCTTCCTGTGTAGCTGGCGATTGCGCATGGGCCAGGCACATTCACGCCGAAGTGGCGATGGCCGGCAGCGATACACCAGGCCCACGAGCCGGGAACACGCCGCCGGCCGTGCGCTCTGCAATCACCTGATGCACGAGCCCTGCATCGATTTCCGGCTGCTGGTCGGCGAAGCCATAGACCAGCGCCGTGTCGCAGAGCTGGTTCAGCAGGCGCGGCACGCCCGCGCTGGCTTCGTGTACCAGGGCGATGGCACCGACACTGAACAGTTCCGCATTGCCTCCTGCCACGGCGAGGCGATGGCGCACATACGCAATGCTGTCTTCCAGGTTCAACGGCCGCAGGTGGTAGTCCACGTTGATCCGCTGCGCGAACTGCCGCAGCTGTGGCAATCGCAGGGTATCCACCAGTTCAGGCTGGCCGACCATGAAAGTCTGCAGCAACACATGCTGGCCGGCGTTGACGTTGGAAAGCACGCGCAGCTGCTCGAGCATGGCTTCGCTCAGGTTCTGCGCCTCGTCCACCACCAGCACGACGCGGCGGCCGGCCGCGTATTCGCGCATCAGGAAGCCGACGAACAGCTGGTACAGCGTAGCGTCGTCGCGGCTGTCGTGTTCCAGCCCCGAAGGCAAAGTTCACCCACTGCAGCAGGCGCGTGGATTCCCGCGTCAGGTTGTTGAGCAGCCCCACGGTAACTTCGTCGCCCATGGATTCCAGCACATGGCGCAGTAACCAGCGTCTTGCCGGAGCCGACCCTCGCCCGTGAGCAGGCAGAACCCCCGCGCGACTCATCACGCCATAGCGCAGCATCGCCAGCGCAAACTTGTGCTGCTTTCGAGGGATACAGGAAGTCCGGATCCGGCGTCAGCGCGAAGGGCAACCGACGCAGCTTGTAGAAGCTCTCGTACATGGCATCAGTACGTCGACCGCGACGGTTCGCGCGAACCATTCAGCACCGTGCCGACGATGGTCAGGTCGCGCAGCAGTTCCATGCCCTGCAGCAGTTCCTTGCGCTGGGTGCGACCCTCGCCCACCACCATCAGTCCAGCCTGCACGGTCTTCGAGAAGGCCAGCGCGTCGTCGGCCTGCAGCACCGGCGGCAGGTCGAAGAGGATGATGCGGTTGGCATAGCGCGCACGCAGTTCCGCCACCAGGCGCGAAGCGCGCTCGGAAGTCAGCAGCTCGGAGGAATGCTCCACTGCCGCACGCGACGGCAACACCGCGAGACGCTCGTAGCCGGCGACACGCAGGATGGCATCCTGCACGGGACGATCGGATTGCAGGCAATCCTCGATGCCCAGCATGGGTTCGAGGCCGAGGCGCCGGTGCACGCTGGGGTTGCGCAGGTCCATGTCCACCAGCAGCGCGGTGCGACCGTGTTCGGCCGCGATGGCGATGGCGAGGTTGATGGCCGTCAATGTCTTGCCGGCTGCCGCCGAGGGACTGAGCACTGCCAGCGTGTTGGCGCCGAGCTGGTCGAGGCGGACGCAGCACCTGGGTGCGCAGCAGTTTTGTACGCCGTGCCGTGGTTCGCCGCCGGCACTGGGAGGCAGGATGTGCTCGCGCTCCAGTGCGTCGGTGTCCAGCTGCATCAGCGGCGCACGGAAGGTGGCGGTCTGTGCGTTGTCGTGGACTTCGACCTGCTCCGCAGGCTCGGCGAATTCCTTCGTGCCGCGCGACTCGCGTTGTTCACGGCGAGTTCAAGTGCGCGCGAGATGCGTTCCATGCTCATTCAACTACCCAGCCGGCGCAGAGCGATGGTCCACAGCACGTCGAGCGGCCTGTACAGCAAGTGGATGGCGACGATCACCAGCACAAACGAGGCGAGCGAACCATAAATGGCGAGGCGCTGGCGACGCAGGCGCGCGGCGCGCTGCCTGGCGTTCTCGATCCACGGAATCACCGCCAGCGGCGGCACTGCCAGCAGGCTCGCGACTTCATTGCGGCTGTGTATGCGCTGGTCGATCACTTCCAGCAGCACCGCGATGCCGACCGCCAGTGCCAGTGCCAGCACGACGCCAGCACCAGGATCAAATGACGATTGGGACTGGCAGGTTCTTCCGGCGCCACCGGCGGATCGATCAGCGTGAAGCGTTCGCCCTTGCGCTCGGCTTCCAGGTTCTGCGCCAGCTGCGCTTCCATCTGCTTCTGCCGCACTTCACGGTATTTCACCTGCGTGCTGTCGAGTTCGCGCGCCAGCGTCATGAAATCCTTCTCGACGCCGGGCGCGCTGGCGAGACGACCTTCCAGCTTCGCGACGTTGTCGACCAGATCATCGCGCTTGCGCAACAGCGAAGTGCGTTCGCTGTTCGCGGCCTCCAGCTGGGACTGCAGCTGGATGTAGGCGGGATTGTCGGGTTCATCCTGTTTCGGCGCCGTGCCAGCCGCGGTGTTGTTCGCCACCGGCTCCGACAGCTTCGCGACCAGTCGCTCCAGTGTCTTCACATCCGGATATTCCGCGCCGTAGCGCTGGCGTGCGGTGGCCAGCTGCGTCTGCGCATCCTGCAGCTGGCGCTGGCGCTCATTGTCCGTCCCGGTGGCGGAGACCTGCGTGGCGAGACCATCCATCTCGCGTTTCATGGAGACCACATCCGGCCAGTCCGCACCGTAGCGGGCACTGGCGCGCGCGTACTCGGCCTGCAGGTATTTCAATCGATCGGCCGGCGCCATGATGCGCTCGCCGGTCGAGGCATAGACCGGCGAGGCTTTGCTGAGCTGCGCGAGCTGGGCCTGCAGGAACACGATCTGCTGGTCCAGCGAACGCACCTGGGTGTCGACGTCGCGCTTCCTCGTCGTCGCTCCTGCTCACCAGCTGCAGGTTCAGCGCGGAGCTGTCGGGCAGCGTATTGATGTGCTCGCGCTTGAACGCCGCCAGTTGCGCGTCCAGGTCCTCGATGTGCCTTGCTGAGCTTGTCGCCTTCATCCGTCAGGAAGGCGGTGGCCTGGTCGGCGAGCTGCCGGCGGCTTTCGAGGTTTTCCTGCAGGTACAGCGAGGACAGTTCGTTCGCGACGCGCGCGGCGATTTCCGGCGAGCGGCTCTGGTAGCTCAGCGAGGAAGGCGATCGTCGCCTCCACCGGTCGCCCCTGCCGTGGATCGATGACGCTGGCCTTGATGGAGCCGAAGTGCACATCACTGCGCATCAGGTCCAGGATCTTCTCGCGGCCGCGGCGCTTGCGTTCCTTCGCGTACAGGTCGTACTTCTGCACGATGCCCAGCAGGTTGTCCGAAGGTCATCACGCGCTGGTTGATCATCTGGATGCGCTGGTCGGCGAAGCTCGAGATCGTGGAACGCACGAGGTCCAGCGGTACTTCCTGCTGCTCGATCAGGATGGTGCCGGTGGAAACATAGGTTGGTGGCCAGGTCAGCGCGGCCACGAACGCCGCCAGCAGCACCACCGCCAGCGCGATCAGCATGGGCAGGCGGCGACGGCGCCAGATGGCGAGCAGTTGCGGGCGATTCATTTCCAGGGAAGTGGCCATGTACCCGCCCTCAACCCAGCGGACCCAGGTGGCGCCAGGACAGCGTCATCCTGGCGTCGAGCCCGCGACCGACCAGATCACTGCTGCCGAGGCTCTTCTGTTCGGAGTGGCCAGTGGTGACACCGAAGTTCCAGTCGCGCGCAAAGGCCCATGACAGCGACAGCTCGGCCCGCGTGTAGCGCACGTCGCTGACGGTGAAGCCGAAGCTGGGGACAAGATCCTTGCTGCGGATCAGGGCGACGCGGGCATTTGCCGTCAGGTGCTCGGACAGCGTGGCGTAGCCATGTACCTCCAGCTCGTCACGACGCGACTGCAGGCCGTCGCCGGTAGGCGCGATGCTGCGCGAGATGGAAGTATCGAGAGAAAGCCGCTCGGCCTGGTAGGTCAGCGAAGTGCTGAACAGGGAGCCGCTGGAGACGCGTCCGTCGGTGCGCACGCGCGACGGGCCAGCTGCAATGGACCCTTTCCAGCGCGGCGACCACACATGCTGCAGCTGCAGCTGCACATCGAGGTTGTCCGTATAGAAGGTGTACAGCGCGCTGTTCAGCCTGCCTGCGCTGATCGAGAGCGTCCCGCTGGTGGTTTCGCTGAGGTCGTAACTGCTGTTCAGGCCGGCGAGCAGATAGCTGTAGTCGGAAAGGCCGGTGGCCTCGTCCTTTGCATAGGTACTGTCCTGCCAGCCAAGCGTTGCGCCGGTCGTAAGACGTTCGCTCAGTTGCCACTGCGGCGCCAGCGACAGACTGCGCGCACGATGACGCAGGTTGAACCCGGTGAGACCCGTGGTGCCGAGCTCACTGGTCGCAGTGGTGTCACGGGTGATGGAGCCATTCCCCTGCAGCGTATAGGTCTCGCCCATGCGCGACAGCGCGAGCGCCACCTGCTGGTCATCGCGATCGAGCCCTGCATCATTGTTGTAGCGATGCGAGCTGGCATGCGCGTTCAGGTCCAGTGTGAGCAGCTCGGTGCGACGAAGCACGTCGAGCGTGGCATCGACCACGCCAGACTGCGCGGCGCGCTGGTCGGCCAGCAACTGCGGGTTGCTCTCCGCCTGCGCATAGATCTGCGCGGCGGATTGCACCGACCACTCCGCCGCACCGGCAATCGCCGGCACCATCGCCGGTGCCAACGCCACGGCGAAAGTGCAACGGCCACGACCAGCTGGCGTCATCACGGCACGACCACCGTATCACCACTCTGCAGCAGGATGTTCTGATCCAGCATGCGGCCACTCTCGGCGCCGGAGTACTGGAAGCGCAGCGCCACCTGCCTCTGGCCATCACGGCGCAGGATGCGGATCTCGTTGACGTCGGCGAACGGCGTGGTGCCGCCGGCAACCGCCAGCGCCTGCATCACGTCCAGGGGACGGCTGAGCAGGAACTCGCCGGGCTTGTTCACCTTGCCGACGACATAGATGCGATTGCCGGTGGGGCTTTTCACGGCCACCGTCACGACGGGATCGGGAATGTACTTGCGCAGCCGCTGATCGAGTTGCTCGCGCAGCTGTTCCACCGTGCCGCCTCCCGCCGACATGTCGCCACACAGCGGAAAGCTCACGCCACCATCGGGGCGCACGATGACTTCAGCCTTGAGCTCTTCCTCCTTCCAGACCGACACCTGCAGCACGTCACCGGGCTGGATGCGATAGGGAGAAGGAGCGGGCTCGTCCGCTGCCAGCGCATTCACGCTTGCAGCGGCGACGAGTAACAGGCCTGCCAGCGCGCGCAGGCGGGAGAAGAGGAGAGTGCCGGGCATTGCGGCATGAGAACGCATTTGTATTACGATCGCGTGGCACAAGCGGCGGAAGAACTTCCGCCGCACCAGCGTCAAATCAGGCGTGCACTGCGTAATGCGCCGGCGACGCATGCCGGCAAGCGCGCCGATTCCCGACAACAGCAGCCAGCCCGCAGCCGGCAGCGGCACCTGGCTCACCTTCGGCACGAACAGCACATCGAGGCGATACGCGCCGTAGCCGAGGGCGCCCGAGACCTGCGCATAGATGCTGGTCGCAAAGGATTCGCCTGCCGTCACATCGAAGACCGTCAGCACGTCCTTGGTGAATTGCCGGTCAGGCTGGCTCGCCAGTGACACGGTGGTGGTAAACGCCGAGAACAGGTCACCCCCACTCGATGCGCGCTACCGACACGGTGACGGTACCCGCCACGGCGCTGAAGAAGTCGTCGACATCGAAGCTCGTCGGGCGAACCAGCAGTCCTTCGTGGAAGTATTCCGTTCCCGTCGCACCACCCGAGCTGGATGGTTTCGGCGGCGGCGGGTTGGCACAGCGCCAGTATCGCGCACAGTGCGGTGATCGTTGCAGCCAGCCTGCGCCACGTTGCCTGCATCATGACTGCACTCCCGCCTGCACCGGCGCCACATCCGCGCCGGTCGCGGCATATACGTACTTGTCGTAGAAATACTTGCGCAGTGACTGTTCAGTTGCGCCTCGTCGGCCACTTCGGCGGCACCGGCGAAGCCCTCCGTGGCACGTGTCGCGCCCATGCGCACCAGCCGCAGCCGTGCATAGCCTGATGGCAGGCTGCTCATCGCCAGCAGTTGCACGTCCGCGCGCTCCACCTGCTGCCCGGCTTCGGCGCCCTCGTTGATGAGCGCCTCGAGGTTGGCTACGTCGAGGTCGAGGTAGCGCATCAGGTCCGCGCCGGCGTCCACCAGCACCGGCACCAGGGCCCGGCCTTTTACTTCGGTGTCGCACAGCGGAGCGAGGCGCGCCAGCGCGCCCTTTTATCGCGAACCTGATGATGTCCGAGTTGCGTACGCCGAGTCGGCGCGACAGCTTGCGCAGGTTGCGCACATCCGCTGCATTGAGCCGGATTGAAACTGCTTGTTTGCGTCCCTTCGATTGCCACGTGCCTTGAATCCCATTCAACTTAGCGTGGCCAAAGCGTGAACTGTGCACGTGACGGAGCTCTTACGGAAAGAAGACGCGCCAGCACCCGCATCGGAGCATCCGTCCGGATCTCCGCTTATGGGTGTGCGCGCGCAGATTTTCTGGCGCGCAGGTGTCGACACTGGCGCGGGAAAACACTGCATGTTTTTTGAAGACACGGCAGTGTGGAAATGCAGCGTGTAAAGGCCGTGACCAACAGATTAAATGGGCAGCAAAAAACGTAAGGTAATTAGAACCTTGTGCGCATACGATCGAATCGCGGAGAGATATGCGACGTAACTGCAAACGTCATTCCGCCTGCTTGCAGAAGGCGCACGCGAGCAGTCAGCGAGGCCGCTCGCGTGGCGACGCTACTGGTCAGGATCGAAGATGAGAGCCCGCTACTACTGCAGGGCGAATCCCTAGCGGGAAGGTTCCGGCACGACGCGACCATCCTGCGCAGCGTCGCGATAGTTGTCAGCAAGGTTTTCCAGCTGCACGCGCTTGAGCTTCGTGAATGGCTCCTGGCGCAGGACCGCCGACCAGAAGCCCTGGTCTTCCAGTTTCGACAGCACCTCTTCATTCAACGCGTACAGCTTCGTGTTGCGATCGACGCAGGTCTTCAGTTCCTGTTCGCGCTGCGCCAGCTGCAAGGTCCTGGAAGCCTGGTCCGTTTCGAGACCCTGCAAGGCAGTGGCGGTTTCACGAAAGCGCTGGACCAGTTCCTCGAGAGCGTTGCTTCTGCCCGGCGAGTTCACCTTCGAGGCGTGCCTTCTCGCCAGCCGCACTGGCAAGCTCGGCTTCGGCGCCGCGGCTGCGCTGTGCGACTGCAGCCTGCGTGGCCTTCAATGAATCGCGTTCCTTGCGCGCCGCCTCGAGGTCAGCCTTCAGCCGGGCATTTTCCGCCTGCAAGGTCGTGCGCTCCGATGCGAGCTGCTGCAGCTGTTGCATGGCCTGTGCACTCGGCGCACTGCTTCCTCCGCTACGCGCGGTCTGGGCCGTTGCAGGTCCAGCCAGCGCGAGCGCGCAGCAGATGAAGACCGGTGAGAATTGAAGGGCTGTGCGCATCGCGGTTATTCCGTGGCATGGTTCAGAACGAAGCCGTGATATCCAGCTGCACTACATTGATGGTGAGCGGCGGACCATCGATCTCATTGCCACTGAGATACTTCACGCGCGCCATGACCGCGGACGTGAAGCTGTAGTCCAGCCCGAGAGTGAAGCCCTTGTTGTCGGTACCGCCGAGCCGGAAATCGGAATCAGTGAAGGCATCCAGCACGGCGTCACGCTGCACGTAGCGATACCCGACGCTGGCGCGCCAGGCGCCGGCCTGGTTCATCACTGTCGAACCCACACCGATCTCGGCCTGGTAGCCGGCGTCCCGTCTCGAAACGTAGGTACCAGTCCTCGCGAGCACCTTCTTGCCGTCGTAACCGACGTTCCGCACGTAGTCGGCGGCGAACACGACGTGCTGCCTGGTTCCGATGTGCCAGTCATGGCTCAAGGAGACGTTGAACAGCGAATAGTCCGCGGCCAGCGCGAACAGGTTGGTGGAGGTGTCGTTGTCATTGCGGATGTCAAACACCGTGTTGCCGCGACTGAGGTATGGAGGAGCGGTGAAGTCGAGCAGATTGCTCTGCAGCGAGTTCCTGGTCCCCGATACATTCCTGAAATCGTAGAAGCCCGCGGCAAACCTGGTACGGCTGCCGTACGCATGCTTCCCAGTCCAGCCCGACCTGTCCGCCGAGCAGCCACTTGTCATGCGCCGACAGCTCGACTTCCTGCAACGGGAAGGCCCCAGCGGTGGCGAACACCGTACGCTGCACCAGGTCGCTGGTGTACAGCGCGTACTTGTAATTGAGCGCCACGCCATCGAAGGCGAGATCCTGGTCGTACACCAGTTCACTGGCGGTGAAGAACGGATTACGCATCCGGCCGCCGGTGAAATCGAAGCGATGCGTGCCGCGCTCGCTGGCGTACTGCCAGTCGAGCCAGGCGAGATCCACGGCGATCTGGTCGCGGAATCCATACGTGCCCAGCGTCTGGTTGGTCGACACCGGGTCGGTCAGGCTTCCCGTGGCGAGCCGCGTGCCCATGGTCCAGCCATCACCCAGGTTCACGTCGAAGCCGAAGCGCAGTCGCGCACGGAAGCGCTCGCGTTCCTCGGTGGTATTGGCAAGCGCCGACGCGCCGGCCTTGCCGATGCCACCCGCCGTGTTCACGCGCTGGAAATCGAGATAGCTGCCGACGGCGTTTGTCGGAGGGAAAGAAATCACCCTGCGCGCGCAGGCGCAGATCTCCCGACCAGCGCATGCGCCGGATCCATTCCGGCAAGGCCGCCGGCACGCCCCAACCCTGCGCCCCTCGCGGTGTCGATCACGCCCTGCTTTACCTTGTCGGTTACATCCGCCCGTGACCTGGTTGCGGATTTCATCCTTCACGATCTGCGGGCACGTAGGGCACGCGCACCGCGTTCTCCCTCGGCCTTTTCCTGGGCGGCGACTGCGGCGGCATCCACCTCGGCCTTCGACTGCGCATCGCGCACCATCTTTTCGGCCTGCTCGCGCGTCAGCACACCGCGATCTACCAGACCCTGCAACAGGTTGACGACGGTATCCCGCAGCTCGTTCAGCGACTTGGCGTCATCGGCGGAAGCAGCGTTGGCGCTTGCCGCGCATCGAGGAGCGCGAGCAGGATGGCGGCACGGGACATCAGGCGGGTTCGATGCATTTCTCTGGTCCAGGGCAAAGGTTCTTCAGGTCCGCGAAACGACGCGCAGGCTGATGGGTTGGGGCATGTCGGCGGGAGGTGCCTGCGTGAGGCGCGTGAGGTTGGCCAGCACGCTTTCGATCACGCGATCGCGATCAGCGTCGCCACTCGAGCCCTGGATGTTCGCCTTCTCGACGACTCCATCGCTGCGCACCCAGACCCGCACCACCACGGAATAGCTTCCGGAACGGATGCGCTTGTCACCGGTCAGGCGATTCTGCAGTTCATCCTTCAGCAGGCCCGCGTACCACGCGAAGGCACTGCCACCCGTGGCGAGCAGGTCCCTGCCGCCGGGGCGACCCACCAGGCCGAAGCCGTCGCCGGCACCGGAGCCCGCCGCATCGACTCCCAGGTTCTTCACCTGGCGGCGGTTCATTCGAAGCGACCGGATCCGGCTTGGGTTCAGGCACGTTCACCTTCTCTTCGGGAGGAGGTGGAGGCGGCGGCGGCGTGGCCTCCGGCGGTGGAGGTGGCGGCCGGGATGATGCGCACTTCCTGCACCACCTTCTTCTGCTGCTGCGGAGCTGTCGACAGGAAGCCGCGCAGGAAATAGATGGCGCCGGTACCAACGCTGACCACGCAGATGCCCACGATGAACGTCGGCAGCAGCCGCTTCCACTTCGGTGGGGTGCTCATTTGACGATCCTCTGGGTGACGAGGCCGAGCTGCGTGATCTCGAGCTTGCCCATGAGGTCGAGCACGTCCACGACGCGCTGGTACTGGATGTTGGAATCCGCCTTGATGATCACCGGCAGGTCCGGCGTCGCGGCCTTGTACTGGCGCAGCAGGTTTTCCAGCTCCACCATGGTCACCGCGAAGGTGTCCAGGTAGATGGTGCCGTCGGCGGCGATGGTGATTGCCTTGGTCTTGCTCTGCGCGAGGCTCGGCTGCGAACTGGCCTTGGGCAGGTTGACCTTGATGCCCTGTACCGTTGCCGTGGTCATGATGATGAAGATGAGCAGCAGCACGTAGGCGAGATCCAGCATCGGCGTGATGTTGATCTCGTCGTAGACGTCCCTTCTCTTCGGCGGAGGCTGACATGGTCGCTGCGCCTTACGTGGAGTACGTCTCGGCGAGACGCGTGATGAACTCGTCCCACGAATACGCGCATGTCCGCGTTGATTTCCTTGATGCGCGTGTTGAGGGTAGTTGTAGCCGAACAGGCACGGGATCGCGACGCCAAGGCCGGCGACGGTCGCGACCAGTGCCGCGGCGGTACCCGGCGCGATGGCGTTGACGTTGACTTCACCGCTGGCGGCGATGGCCGCGAAGGTGATCATCACGCCGACCACCGTGCCCAGCAGTCCGAGGAAAGGCCCACCGGAGATGGCGATGGTGAGCCACACCATCTGCGACTGCAGCCTCTGCACCGAGCGCGTCAAGGATGCATCCATGGTGGCCTGGATGGCTTCGATCGACTGCGACGACAACGTCTTCACGCGATCCGCACCAGCCGCCTGGCCCTGAAGCGCTTCATCGTTTCGCGCATGCCCTGGTGGTAGAGGATCCACAGCGTGGAGATCCCGAACGCCTTGTTCTCGCTGGACATTGCGTCGCTCTTGTCGGCGCCGCCTTCACTGCGTTCGAGCACGGTGAGGTCCTCACGCATGCGACTGTATTCGGCGAGGAAGCGTGCATTGCCGCCCGCGACGCGATTCAGGAACTGCAGCTTGTAGACCATGATCAGCACCGCGAAGACGAACATCACCGCCAGTGCGCCGATGATCACCCAGCCGTCCACCGTGACATTGCGCAGCGTGCTGGCGAAGTACGACTGGCTCTGCTTGCCATCGTCCTTCTGCGCGTCGCCGCCATACACCAGCAGCGGCGCGACCCATGCCCTGGCTGGTGGCGGCGGCACGCAGCCACGCATCGCTGCGCGCGGTGTTGGCCACCTGCAGCTCATCCATTTCGCCGCGATAGAAACCACCGCCCGCGGCCGCGCCGCCGACAGTCAGCGCGCCGTTCATCGGCTGCAACGCCGCAGCTGCTGCTGCTACCTGCACACCGTCGACCAGCAGGCTCAGCTGGCCATTGGCCGCGCGCAAGGCAACGTGGTGCCACTCACCCGCCGCGGAGCCGGTGGGTTGCACGACCCGCACTTCGCGGCCGCCATCGCGCCACACCGCGAAGGCCTGCTCGCCGTCGATGCCAGCGACAGTTCCTTGCCGGCGTCGTGGACAGCAGCAACGGTGGCCTTCTGTTGTGCGCCGTCCGGCACGCAGCCATGCAGATACGGTGTAGCCCTGCGCCGGTACCAGCTGCAGCGCCGGCGCGGCGGGCGCATTGAATGCACTGGTGCCCGCGAAGCGCAGTCCGCCACCGATCAGCGAGGCCGCTTCATAGGTCGCCGTGACATTCTGTGGTTCGATCTTGAAGCCGGTCGAATCCTGCGCGGCCGGTGCAGCGGCGGCGAAGTGGTAGACCAGCGACTGGTTGGAGTCATACGTACCGGCGGGATCCGCCGCCGCAGCGCCCTTGGGATTGCCGTAGTAGAGATAGAACTTGTCGGCGTTCATGCCGCCGGTGATCTGCGGCAGGCGTACCCACACCAGCGCGATCTGTGCCTGCGGGTCGAACTTCTCGATGTGGAATTTCAGCGGTGTCCTTGTCATCCGCGGCGATGACGCGCAGGTCCGCGCCATCCCGCGCGCGTGTCGGAGAAGTACGGAAAGTTCGCGATGCTCAGGCGTATCAGCACCGGCACGTCGGTGGCGTTCGCCGGAATGTTCGCGCCGGCCGCGGAGAGATCCAGCGACAGTTCCTTGCGGAAGGCCCCAGTCGTTGTTCCACCAGGCCAGCGCCGATTGTGAAAAGCCGGCCATGACGCAGGTGGCCAGGAGGGTCATCAGACTCGAGCGCTTGAAACGCATGGGATACCGTTTGACTGGAAAATTCTGGTAAGCGCGTTTCGTACACGCAGCACGAGACTTGCGGGCTGTCGACGCGAAGCTCACGGGAGCCTAGCTGTGGCAAGTGACCGTTATGTTGCTTGCGGAGAAGCTCGCGGCCGCAGGCGACCGCGAGTGGCTCATTTCGAGCGGTTGCGCTCCAGGCACTTGGTGTCGTTCGCCTTGCAGGCCTCTTCGCCGAAACCTTCCAGGAACACATCCAGCCAGCTCAATGCGGTCTGCGCCATGGGTGCACTGGTGGGTGTCGCGCCGTCTGCGACATCGGCCTTGCCGGCGGCGGTTGCGCTGCTGGCGGCACTGGTCGCGCCTGACAGTGACGCACCAACACCCGCCGCTTCCGCGGGGGACACCGGTTGAAACACCGCCTACCTGGATGTTGTCGAGGCCGACGACGGTCTGGGCGGCGATATTGAGATTGCCGGACGCACCGATGCCCGCGTCGCCGGCGTTGACGAAGCCCACCGGGGCGATCAGGTCCACGTCACCCGGTGCGACGCCCTCGCCGGTGATCACGGTGCGAATGCCGCTGCCCGCAACCGCGGCGCTGAAATCGATGGTGACCTTGCCGGTGTCGTCGATGATCACGGTGGGCGGCGGCGCCGACACCGAGGACTTCGCGCCACGACCCGCATCGATGTTGCCGAGCGTGGACCAGATGGCGATGCTGCCGCCCAGCAGCGTGAAGATCCTCGACTGGTTCACGAGCACGTCGTCGCGGGTGAACACGCTGACGTTGCCGGCGCGCTGCGCGACGATGCCGAGCTGCGAGGGGTCGCGCGTACCGATGGAGGGTGGCGGGTTTGCCAGGCCGACGTTCAGCTTGCCGCCTGGTACCAGCAACGAGATGTTGCCGCCATCCAGCGTGTAGATGCGGCTGAAGGACATGTTGAGATCGCCGGCATACGGATTGGCTGAACCGGTCTTGCGACTGCCGGGGAACAGGGCGTCGATCGCCGCATAACCGCGCTCGAAATCACCACCCGGCTGGTTCGCCTCGCGACCGGATTGCACCAGTTCGTTGAAGAACAGTCGTGTAACAAGCGGCCGTTGCGCCGTGGCGTCGAGGTCGCGGAATGCCGTCAATGCGGCTGCCGGATCACGTACCACGCCATCCAGCTGCTGCATGTACGTGGCCACGTCCTTGCCATATGCGACGGAAGTGGCGATGACATTGTTGATGAACGCGGTGAAGTCCAGTGCGTTGCCCAGGCCGGCGAAGACGGAAATGTCGGCGCCTTCATCGAAGGGCAGCGTGGCATTGCCCAGCGAACCGGTAGTCACGATGCCCTGCGAGAAGCCCAGGTCCACGTTGCGACCAGCCAGCAGGTCGAGCCGGCCGGGTCCGCCCGTCTGGAATGTCGCTGCGGCGTCGTCGGTGCTGGCGCTGACGTCGCGACCCGCCTGGACGAGAGTGACGTCATCCGGATCGAGGTTCTGGGTCACCAGGGAAACGTCGCGGACGTCGCGGCCGGCAACCACGGTCGCGGCGACGGGGACAGAAATGTTGATGTCACGAACATCGCGACCCGCGCTGATCAGCGCGGGTTCTTCACTGCCGAGGTGGCGACTGCCCGATGCGCCCTTCGTCAATTCCGCCAATGACGCGAAGCCAACCGATGGCGACAGGACCGTGCTGATGCCGCTGGCCTTGCCGTCGGACATCAGCACGCCGCCGCTGCGGTCGGAATAGATGTCGCGGCTCGCGAACAGGTTCAACTGCCCCTGCGCAGCCGGGAACAGATACGCAGTTCGTTCGAAGTAGACATCGCCGCTGTATGACCGCGCATCAAGTGTCGGCGGATAGAGCGTGAAATTCTCCACATCGCCGGATCCCAGCCGCACGGTGTCTTCGATGAACGGCTGCAGCCGCTCCACATTGTTGTTGAAAGCCACGTCGCCCGCGGCGGACTGCACGCGCAGCGACGCATCGTCGCTGTAGCTGAAGAACGAAGAGGGTCGAGGTCCCGTATTGGGCGCGCGCGGCACCAGCAGCGCCGTGGGATTCAGCACACTCTCGATGAGCACGCCGGTACGCGCCGTCAGGCTGGCATCGGTATTGGCCATCCACAGCAACGAACCCAGCCCGCCGCCCGAATCGCTTTCACGATCGGAACCGATTGCGTCACCCGCCGACAGAACCAACCGGCCGGAACCGACGAAGTACTGGCCGCTGTCGATGTCACCACCGGCGCTGACTTGCAGGGAGCCACCACCGAAGTGCTGCACTGAGTCGTCGGTGTTCACGAGCTCGCTGTCGGCCGCCGCCGCCGAAAGATCCGAAACATTGCGACCCGCGCGCACGTGTACGTCACCGCCACCCAGCGTGCCCACGTTCCAGCCGAAACCGGAAGGAAGGATGCCCCACAGCCGCGGCATCACCTGGGTCGCGCCGGTACGCGTGCCGCGGTACTGCCAGTCGGTAACCGACTGCGCCACCGGACTGCCGAGCACATCACGCCCCGCGGAGATACTGAGGTCACCGCCGCGATCGGGAAACGCGACGTTCACCGTACCGGTCGATGCGGGCAGGCTGCGCGCAGCGATGCCGGCGGCACCACCCGTGTAGACGGTGGCGCCAGAACCGAAGACCACATCCCTTCCTGCAGACAACGTCAGGTTGCCCGTGCCAGTGCGAATGGTCGTGTTCGAACCAAGCAGCAGATCCTGTCCCGCTGTCAGGCTGATCGAGGTGGAATCACCAGTGGCCAGCGCCAGCGTGTTGCCAGTACCGGTGAAACCATCGGAGATGTTGCCGGTGGTCTGGATGTCACCGGTCGCCACCACCGTCAGATATCCAGGCCGTCCGCCGAAACGCCAGGTCGAAAGATCGATGGCGCCGAGAGTCAGGTCACCGTCGCGCTGCAGACGGATCTCCGGACTCAAGGTTACCGACTGGTTGCCCGGATTGAGCCTCGCCAGCACGGCAGTGCCGTACTGGTTGACGAAATTGGTCGCGGGCTGGCGTGCCGCCGTGAGGTTGGCCGCGGTGGGCGCTGCACTCACGTCGGTCGTGAACAGCGGCGCAACGATGAGGCCGGCAACCCGCGAAAGGTCCGTCGGCAGCGCATCGATGGCCACGTCATTGCCAGTGACCGGCGCACGCAGGATCAGGTTGCCGTTGCTTCCAGGTCCGGTCGCGGAGAAATGGCTCGTCGTGGCGACCTGGACCGGACCACCCAGCGAACCGATGTCGATGTCGCCGCCGCCATCCGCGGTACCGGTTGAATCGGTGCTGAGGCTGGCGCTGTCACCGATCGCGACACCTGCGCCACCCTGGATGCGGATCGCGCCCTTGGTGTCCACGGCGCTGGCATCGATGGTGCCGTCGACACGCACGTGGCCTGCGTTCGAAACCAACTGCACCGATTGCGCCGAGACGGTTTCGCCCGCAGCGAGATCGAGGTCACCCGTGTTGACGCTGACGCTGCGACTACCGGTGAAGCCACCAGCTTCCAGCTGGCTGTTCAACGTGGAGAAACTTGCCAGCGATCCGGCTGACAACAGGAAGTCGCCGCCATCGGCGCGATCCATGGCCTTGGCCTGCAGGCTTCCGGCGAGGCTGGCCGTCGAACCCGCGGCGACAGTCAACGTGCCTGCGGTGGAATCACCTGCAGCGGATAGATCGATGTGCGAGCCGCTGGTGCTGGAAAGATCCGTACCCGCAGCGAGAGTGACCGTGCCACCCTGCGAACCCAGCTGCTGGTCTCCGGCGCTGACCATGCGGCCAGCCACATCGATGGCCGCATTGTCCTGCAGCGCCAGCGATGAATCCGCGCGCAGGGAGACGCTGCCGGAACTGGCCTGGATCAGCGCGTTGTCGGTGATCTGCTGTGCATGGATGTCCAGCGCGCCGCCCAGTTCGAGCCCAGTCGATGCAGCCGCTGTCGAATTGCCGCCAGCCAGCTGCACGGCGCCCGTTGCATCGATGGAGGCATCCGCACCGTTGGCAACGAGGATGCGCGGCGCTTGAACCTGCAGGTCGCCGCCGACACGATACAGCGACGTGCCGCTGGTCGAGACTTGGGTTGCTGCGACGACGGTCGTGTTCGAGAACCCGACGAAGTCCAGGTGGCCCTCGCTGAGCTCCACATTGTCGGCGTGAATCGCAAGTGCCGCGGATCCACTGGCGGGAGTGGTCGTGTTCGCAATGGCCCCGCCTCCGAGCACCACGGTGTCCGCCGACAGTACGACTTGCACTGCACCGACCCCATTCACCACGGGCGCATGCAGTTCGAGCTCCGAGCCCGATGCCGTGTTGAATGCGAAGTTGGTGTTGCGCTGGAAATCGATCGACTCGCTGCCACTCAACCTGAGCGAGCGGGCCGATTGCAGCGTCGCCTGCAGGGCGGCGTCGATGGTCAGCGTTCCGGCCTGTGCCGAATCCGCGAAGGCGATCCGCCCGGCGCCCAGCCCCACCTGTGCATTGGTCACGCGCAGGCTGCCGTTGGCGGTGACTCCACCGGGTGCATCGATGTTGAGCGCTCCGCGTGTCGCAACGACGGAACCCGCATCAAGCGTGATGGTGCCAGCAGTGCTGCCCGTGGCCCTCGCGATGCCCACCGGGTTGAGATCGGAGACTGCGAGTATCGCGGCGCCCGCGGACGCGCTGTCCGCGAAGGTCAGTTCGGATTCAGCACCCAGCACCGGTGATGGCGACGATGTATTGAGTCCGCTGGGCGTGGCGATGGTGGCGCCCGATGCAACGTGCACGTCCTGGCGCGCGGCCAGCAGTACATCCTGCGCAGCGAGGGTGACACCGGAATCCACCTGCACATGGTCCGCCGTAACCGACAGTGTCGGATCGGCGGCGTCGGTGCGCGTCCCGCCCAGTGTCAGCTGCGCGGGCGCCCAACTGTTGAGCGTGGAGGCAGCGATGCTGACCGTTCCCGGCGTGCTCGCGCCGGTGGAGTTCGTGATCGTCAGGTTCTCGGCCGACAGGCCGATGGATGCGCCCCTGCCACCTTGCGCAGCGGCGCTGTTGACCTTGCCGCGCGCATCCAGCGTGTCCCTGGCAAAGATCGATAGCGATCCCGCGTCGACAGGCACCGAGAAGCGGCTGGCTTCCAGCAGCAGCGCGCGCGCGGGCAGATAGCTGGACGCGTAATAGTCCGTATATTCGGCAAGCCGCCGACCGTAGCTGCCGGGCTGGATCGCGATGCCAGACAGCTGCGCACTGCCCAGCCCCGTATCGCCGAAGGTGCGGTAACCCGCGATGACCGGTGTCCCATTGGAGAGAGTCGAAGGATTTCCTGGCAGGTACTCCGCAGACCCTTGCACCACCGAGACCAGCAACGCGCCAGGCAGCAACGCATAGCGCGCCGGCAACAATGGATAAAAGCCGGCGGGCAGATCACCGTAGCCACTCAAGTAGATGCTGTCGCCGGGATGCAGGTCGCTGCCCACGTACTCGCGCGGGTCGATGGGCGCGATCTGGCCGGCCAGCGATGGCAGTACTGCGTACAGGCCGGGACGCGCGCCCGCCGCCAACGCATCGGTGGAACCGCCGGTGCCGGGTATCCATTCGTAGGCGTACAGGTCACCACCGCCGGAGATGTCCATCGTCGCAGAGGGTGCGATCGTCACATCGTCCGCGCTCAGCGAGATGTTGCGCGTCGGCAGGCTGTCGACCGCCGTGGAAGTACCACCATGGCCGTTGTCGTAGTACCAGACGCCGTTCAGCACGTAGCCGTACGGAACGAGGCTTCCCTTGCCCGACACCGAAGTCACGCTGCCATCGAGCAGGTTGAGGGAGTCGGCTTCCAGCGAGATGGAACCAAAAGGCGCCAGCAGCGTTCCACCCTGGTCGATCTCGTGCGCCACGACGCGCAGCTGGCTGCCGGCAGACAGCGGCACGCCCGGCGAAGCACCTTGCTGCACGAAGTGGATCCGGTCCGTTGGCCCCGTTGCGGCCAGCGTGAACTCGCCTCCCGTCGTCGCGTAGACGCGCGCCGCAGCCAGCGTCAGATCGCCGGCCAGCGTGAAGCTGCCCTGCGGAGTCCCATTGCTCAGGTAGGCACTCTGCAGGCGAATGTCACCGGTACTGTTGATATTGGCCTGGCTCGCTCCGAGCAGCGTTGTCGTGCCGAGCAGATCGACGTTGTCCGCCATGACGGACAGCGACACGGCTCCTCCGGATATGGTGGAAGGCGGTGTTGCAACCTGAACTCCATCACCGATTGATAAGTATGGCGCTTGCAGCTTCACCGAACCTGCGCCGGCCAGCTGGATCACGGGAGCCTGCAGCGAGACCTGCCGCGCGAGCGACAGGTCAAGCCCTGCGCCCAGCACGATGTGGCCGCCGTCGGAGGAAACGCCGTCGAACGCGCGCAGTGTTACGGAGTCGAAGCCTGCACGTGCGATCTGCGCGGCGGAAATGCCCACGTAGCCAGGCGGAATGGTGCCGACCACCGGCAAGTCATCCTGCGTGACATTGATCTCGGCGAGTCCCGCGGGGTATGTCTCCCGCAGAATGGTTGGCGCGCTCCGCGCCACTTCGACCGTCAGCGACCCGGCCGCGAGCGTGCCGGAGTCATCCGCACCCGCGTGCGCGTCGATGTCGCCGAGCAGATAAGCACCTTCGCGGGTACTCACGGACAGTGACCCTGCAGCGCTGCCAACCTGCTGGCGTTGATAGGGTTGCGTCTGTTTGCCGGTCGGCAGGTCCAGCGCAGCCGTGCCGCCGGATACATCGATACGCGCGCCCGCATCAACTGCGACGATGCCACGCTCGGCTACGAGGGAAACCGTGCCGCCCTGGATCACCTTTCCGGAAAGCAGGCCGGCATCGTTGGCGACGGAAATTTCCGCACCCGATACATCGATGATGGCGGTATCCGTGAGTTCGAGCTTGCGGCCGGTCACGTACCCTGAATCGATGACGTTGGCTGTAGCGGGCGGGCCGGTCACGTTCGCGCTGACGGTACCGCCCACTGCGCGCACGGTACCGGCCAGCAACAGGTTACCTGCCGACGAGAAACTATACTTGCTGCCCGCGTCGCCCTGCACGATCGCGCCGACGTCGAGAGACAGACTCCCCGCGTTGTTGCTCGAGCCATACGCCAGACCCGCCGCGAACGAGACAGTCGATGCCTGCCGCTTGTCGATCAATGGCAAGTAGGTACTCGAGAAATCCGCCACAGTACCGCCACTGGCACGCAGCGACGCCGAGTCGGCGAGAGCACGCGTGAGCACGCGGGCCTGCACCGTAGTACCAGGCCGGATCTCGAGTACGGCACGCGACGGATCCGCAGCGGTCGATGGCCGGCTCGCCGTAAGGCTGATCCTCGAGAATCCATAGTCGGAGAACAGTGCCGTACCGAGTTGCAGGTAGTCGTCTGTATCGCCGGCTGCCAACTGCTGGGCACGCGACCAGGTGGAACCCTGCACCACCTGTATCGCCGGTGCATCGATGGCAATGCTTCCACCAGCGGCATTCGCGACGCCGAAGCCCTCGAGCCGGATGTCCTCGCCCAGCTTCCACGTGGTGTCCTGCAATGCGCCGGTGCGCGTAGTCAGCAGGCTGATGGCACCGCCGCGACCGCCCGTCACCGAACTGCCGTACCAGGCGCCACCATTGGCCAGCAGCGAAACATCGTCACCGAGCTGCAAGGTGGCCGGGCCCAACGTACCGCCCAGCTTCAAGGTGATGGAGCCCGCGTCCTGGAACAGCGGCGTGTCGCTCAGTGGGCCGAGAGCCTGTGAGTCGTTGATCCAGCCGCCGCTGACATCGATGGTGACACCGCGCGCGAGCGAGATCTGCTCGGGCGCGATCGTCAGCGCGGGCAGCCCGATGGTATCGCGCGTGGCCAGAGTGACCTTGCCACCGATTGCGCTGATGCTCGAATCGATGCTGACGGCCTGGCCCGTGAGGCTGAAAGTCGAACCCGGAGCGAGATCGAGCGGCGTATCCATGGCAACGTGAATCTGCCCGTTGCTGTTGATGAAGGTGCGCGTGAAGCCGTTGTGCAGGTAGTCCACTGGCAGCTCCAGCGACATCCACGCAGGCAGCGCAGCTCCCGGCGCCACGGAAATGTCCGGAGTCGATGAGACGAAGGTGACGTCAGGAGCCCGGTAATCGAGTGTGGGCGACTGACCGAAGCCGTTCTGCAGACCGACGATGAAAGTACCACCCTGCGGCAGGCTGGTGGCGGCACGCTGATACGGTCCGACTACGGTCGCGGCGCGGAAGGTGCCATTGAGCACCATCGATGGCGCCGCGAACTGCAGGCTGCCGGCATTGGCACCCTGCACGTAACCCGCCTGCAGCTGGCCGGCATTGATCGCGGGTATGTCGGTGACCCGCCCCCAGCGATCGTCCACCTGGCGATACGTGGGATTGATGACCGCGACATAGGTCATCGAAGGGTCGGCCGTTCCAACGTCGTAGATGTTGCCGTCGGCGCCCACCAGCAGTGAAGTCTGCAGGTAGCCGCTCTGGTAGTTGAGCTGGCCGCCGGAGACATCGATGGTCGCGGACTTGTCGACAACGATGCTGCCATCCGATGTGAAGACCGCGGAACCGCCCGCCGAGGTGCGCTGTGCAATCGTCTGCGGTACGGCCGCAATGGCGGCGGATACGTCTCCCAGCGTCGTGCCGACGCGCGCATCGATGACCAGCGGCAGGCCGCGGATCGCGCTGTCGCGCTGGTCGGGCGAATCGCGCAATTCATTCGCGCGCAATTCAACCGAAACCGCATTGTTCGACATGGGCAACGTGGCGTCGTTGCCGGACAGATCGATATGAGCGCCAGCTTCGATCAGCAGTTGCGATGCCGAATCCTGGAAACCCGCAGTGAGCGTGGGTGTAGTGCCGTCAACCGTTGCGCGCGGATCAGCCTGCGCAGACAACTTCAGCGTGCCGCCATTGGCGATGACGCTGCTGCCACCTTGCAGCAATACCTGGTGCCCGACGCCTTCGATCGTGGAGGGCAGCTGCGCCTGGTCGCCCACCGCGGTCGTCGCATCGGCAAGTTCTGCCGTCACCGCGGTGACGCTCTGCGAACCGAACACCAGCGTACCGGTTTCTGTTGCCTGCGCCGTAGCCGCGCCGCCCACCGATGCCGCTGCCGCACCACCACGCGCCAGCAACCGGATCGAACCATTGGCCGCGACCGTGGTGGTCGCGGAGATTCGACCCTGCTGGTTCACCGCCATGCCGATCAGCGTGGTATTGCCGCGCGGAGTGCTGATCTCGCCCGTCACTGCATTGGTGACGGCACCGCCTTCGCCGACTTCCACGAGCAACCCGCGCAGTGAAGGATCGGTACTCGCCTGCAGGTACACCTTGTCCCCCGCGGCGAGGATCACCTGCCCATCCGCCGCGGAGATCGAACCCGCATTGTCGATCTGCGGTGCCGCCAGCAGCACGCGGCCACCCGAGCCGGTTGCAGTGAGCTTCGCGCCCTGCTCCACGCTCAGCGCGCCCGCCGTGCCATCGGATTCCAGCGTGGCGCGCAATCCCTGCAGGATGCTGGGCGACGCGATGCCCGCGGCGAAGTTCTCATCCGACAGTTTCAACGTGCTCGCCATGATGCCGGCGGCATTCACGGTGGCCGTCTTGCCGAACACCATGCCATTCGGATTGATCAGGTAGATCTGTCCGTTGGCATCGACGCGACCCAGTATCTGGCTGGGGCTGTCCTGGAAAATGCGGTTCAGCGCGATCGAACTGCGCGACGGCTGGTTGAAGATGACATGGCCGTCCGCACTCACGTTGAAGCTCGACCAGTTCAGCGTGACCTGATCGGTCGACTGGTTGATCGTCAGCGTGTCGCTGGTGCGCGTGGCCTGCGCGGCACCAGAGCTGACCCAGCTGGTCACGCTGGAACCGCAAGCGCCCGCGATGCAGGGCACGGGCAGGTCCGCCGCAAGGCTCGTGCCCTTCACGGCCAGCATGCCCACCGAACCCGACAGCAGGATGCGGCGGATGGTTGCGCGCACCGAGTAACCGGAAGCTTCCGTCGCAGTGGTCACCATGTGCCCCTCAAGCTGAATTGCAGGCGCGAGTCGTGGGCACGCGTGCCGTCGGCGGCAGGTGCATCGTCGAGCGGATACGCCCAGGTGAGATCTGCAGAAAGAAAATTCCACAGCGACAGCTTCGCGCCCACGCCGGCGCTGGACAGTTCCACGTGCCGAGGTTCCAGGTAATCCCCCAATGCACCGGTGTTCTGGTCCTGCTGGCGCAAGGGATTGCGCCGCTGCATGCGGCCGGTGTCGAAGAACCCGAAGAGCTGCGCGGATTTGTCCTTCACATTCCACACCGGTGCGCCGAGTTCCAGCGAACTCTTGATGGCGACGTCACCCAGCACTTCGGCTTCCAGATAGCCGCGCACGCCATCGGCGCCGGCGATCGAGAACTGTTCGTTGCTGATGATCGATTCCATCGCGTACTGGCCGCTCACCCGCAGGCGCAGCTCCAGCTGGTGCGGCAGCGCGCGGGTCATCGAACCATCCGCGCGCAGGAAGAAATAGTTGGGCTTGGCGCGGAAGCGCTTGTCGGCGAACTCCTGCGCGCTGTTGATGCCCACGAGGCTGCCAACGCCGAAATTACCCGTAGTGGACACCGACCACTGCGTCTGCGGAAATCGCCACGTGCTCATTGGGCCGACCGAGAGGTTCATGTAGGAGATCGGCGTCTCCAGCACGTTCTTGGAGAACACGCTCTCGTTGAAGTCCTTGTACTCGAGCCCCATCACCAGCACATGCGTGGCCGCGAGCTGCGCATCCAGGGTACTGATGTAGCGCAGGCCGTAGATCGAGCCGTTGCCCAACACGTCGATCGTGGTTCCCGCTTCACCCACCGAGGCGACGTTGCTCCCCGAGTGGATGTAGAACGCAGCGAGCCTGGAAACGTCGTTGGGCAGCCGCGATGTGTAGCTTGCTGCCCACACTTTGGATTCACGGACTGACTCGGGCGCCGTCTGCAGTTGCATCGACAGGCTGCCGAGCTTCTGGAAAAGATTGTCGTAGCTCAACGCCAGCGTGGCGCGGTAGTGGCTGGTATTGGTGGTGTACTGGTTGTTGAACTCGACGCTGCCGTGCAGGGGCAGTGTGTCCTGCACGTTGAGGTCCAGCGCCATCGTTCCGGGCGATCTGCCGGATTTCAGCACCGGTGTAACTACGCGATCGGAGGTCTCGCGGTTCAGTGCCGCCAGCTCATCCTGCATCGTCGGCAGATGTGGCACGGTTCCCGCTTCGGATTCAGGCACCGCGGCCTTGATATGGCGTGCGGAGAAATAGCGGGCACCGGAGACGGTGGTCTGCTCCACCCGGCCTTCGGTGACTTTGAGTCGGATGATGCCTTCGCCGGTGTCCTGCTCGGGTATGTCCACGAGCACGGTGCCATAGCCGGCCGCGTGGTAGGTATTTTCCAGCGCGGTGCGCGCGGCTTCCACGTCCGTCAGGTGTTGGCCCGGTCCGAGCAGCGGATACAGCGTGCGTTCGATCTGGTCAGCCGGGAGCACCGTGTTGCCCAGCACACGGTACTCGAGCACGTCGAATTGATCGCCGGGCGCGGAATCCGGAGTCGCCGCGAAGCACGCGGCGGAAACCGGAAACAGTGCCGCGCAGATGAGAGCGCCACGCGTATTCATGGGAACGAGGAGGTTACGGTTGGCCCTGTTACGGGCTAATGACTTGGGTATGCGGGCCGCACAAGAACAAAGGGCCGGCTCTTGCGAGCCGGCCCTTGTTCCTCCTTGCGGAGGAGCTTCAGGACAAAGTCGACTGGATCAGCAGCCGGTGTCCGCGAGGTCGTTGCAGCTGCTGCCCGAACGGCTGAAGCAGCTGATCGGACCCTTCTGCGACACGTCCAGCGGGAAGCCGGCATGCGAGCCATTCGAACCCGTGGGCAGGAAGCTGATGCTCAGCGACGCCGGACCCTTGGTGTAGTCCTGCAGCGTGGTGATCAGCTTGCCGGCCAGCGTCGAAGGATCGCCCGTCAGGCCCGCGCGGGTGAGCGCAACCATCTCGTAGGCGAAGCCATACGAACCCGAGGCCACTGGAATGCTCTTGCCGCTGCCGCCATCGAGCGGGCTCTTGCCGTCGATCGCCAGCACCGTGCGACCCGTGGCATTCGCCGCGGACGAGGTGTAGCCGATCGCGCCCGGGTTGTTGCTGATGCAGGACTGCATGTTGCCCGTGGTGGTCAGCTGGTTGATCGTGCCCAGATTGCCCGGATTGTCCTGCGACGCGAACACGTCCGAACCGCCCTTGCAGCCCGTCTTGTGGAAGAACACCGAAGCGGACACCTGCGTGCCCGAGCCTGGCTCGCGGCGGCACAGCACGATCGGCAGCGAGGTGCTGGTCACGGTCGTGTTGCTGCCATCAGCCTTCGGCACTTGGTTCCAGTCGTTGAACGTGCCCTTGAAGATTTCGGCCAGCACAGACTTCGACAGGCTACCCACGTTGTTGAACTCGGCGTCCGCGCCCGTCGCGCTGGCCTGGTTGTGCGTGTACACAGCGAAGGACTGCAGCGCCAGGATCGACTTGTGCCCGTTCAGGGTCGACAGCTCCGCAGCCGTCAGCGGACCGGCAACCTTGGCGTACGTGCCGGCATCCGGGTAGTTGGTGCCCGTGAACATGGCGGGTTCGACGTCGGAGAGACCCAAGTCCGTGTTCGACGTGGTCACGTTGGTCGGCGTGCCGGCCAGCGTATCCGAAACGGCGTCAAACGAAGTGCCCACCGCGCAGTTCGACGCGTTGGAAACCACCGCCGTGCAGTTGGAGATAGCGGTCAGCTGCAGACGCAGCGGCGTAGACGACGCGCGCACCGTCGGGGTGATGCCGTAGATCGAACCGCCTTCCGTGCGGTAGTAGATCAGCAGCGGCTTGGACGTGGCGAACGGGCCCGGAACCTTCGACATGCAGGTGTACGCGAACAGACCCGGGGCCGGCGCCGTCGTCACGGTGGCGGTGTACTTGATGGCGGCCGAGGTGCAGGTGGCGCCGCTGGCGCCCACTTCATTCTCGAACGCGCCCTGGAAAGCGGACGAACCCGCGATGGTCAGCACCACGACGCCCGTGGTGCCTTCGTTGATGACCGGAACGTCGGCCATGCTGGGGGTGGCGGCCAGGATGCCGGCAACCGCGCCACCGATCAGGGAAAGTTTCTTCAACATGATGAAATATGCTCCGTTGGAATAGTTGGTGTTCAGGCGGTCTTCTTGCGACGGCGGCCGATGCCGGCCAGGCCCATCAGGCCGCTACCGAACAGCCACGCAGCGGCAGGCAGCGGGACTTCCGTGGAAGCGACGGAGGCCAGCGTGCCGGTCGCGCTCAGCGTCAGGTCATTCAGCTGGAAGATGTGCGAGGCGGTGCCATTGCTGCCACCCGCGCTGGCGAAGAGATAGAAGTCCTGCGCGTTGCCCACGCCCACGGCGCCTTCGATCGAAACACCATAGCCGAAGAAATTCTCCAGCTGGGTTTCATCGAACTGACCAGGGCCGGTGCCAATGCCGGTAACGACCGACGAGTTCGAGCCGAGCGCGGCCGATACGGTCTGCATGAAGGTGTTCGACGCGGCGCTGGCATTCTGCAGGGCGATGTTCGTCGGCGAGTTGGGATTCCAGGTAAGGTTGTCGCCAGCGGTCGCCACCATGCGGCGCGGAGCCGAAACCGACGTGCCGCTGCTGCTGCTGTCGCCAGCCAGTACGCCCCAGACGAAGTTGCCGAGGTCGCCCGTCAGGAAGTTGCTGAGCGTGGTGTCCGCGGTGATCGAGCCGAGAGAGTAGTCCAGCGTCTGGTAGGCGCCGGCGGTGCCGGTCTGGCCAGCACCGGTGCCCTCGCTGATGATGCTGTTGACTTGGAGGCCGAGGTCACGCGCATAAACCTGCTGCGTGACGGTGTTGGTGACGAAGAGAACCAGCGAACCGTTGCCGGTGCTGGGCAGTGTGATGGCGGCATGTGCCGAACCGGCAGCGACAACGCTGGCGGCGATGGCAGCACGCACGACGTGTTTGATCGAAAAACTCATGTTGAACCCTCTTACCTTTGACTTGCCTAGGTTTGAGCCCTGAACCCTGCCCTTGTGTGTTCCCTTGAAGGCAGAGAGTCGAGACCCGGTCACAGTT
Source organism: Pseudomonadota bacterium (assembly GCA_037200665.1). Lineage (GTDB taxonomy): Bacteria > Pseudomonadota > Gammaproteobacteria > Steroidobacterales > Steroidobacteraceae > ZC4RG30. The sequence continues at coordinate 360,401 of JBBCGD010000007.1, forward strand.
GACCGGGTGGATCTTGGTGATGACGTATTGCATTGCTCTGACGGAATTGCGACGGCATTCGCACTCGATCTGCGATATGCCAGCACCCGTCGGTGTGCGCTTCGACATAGCGCACACCGATGTCATACGTTCGTGCTCCACGCACAACATCGTGACCGGACTGTTGCCACCTTCAGCTCGAGAATCGAACTCCGCGACGACGAGCGTGGTTCACGTCGGCCCATCCAGGTTGAGCGTGAGTTCCTGTTCGGCACCATCGCGGAGGATGGTGAGGCGTGCGCTGCGCTCGCTGCGCAGTACGCGCATCACGTCATCGCGTTGTCCGTTCACCGCCACCACGACATCACCTGCCTGCAACCCCGCGCGCTGGAAGGCGGCGGGCTGCGAGCCGGGTCGCACGCGGTAACCCTGGACCTTGCCGTTCGAACGCGCGATCTGGAGCTGGAAGACTTCTTCCGGTTCCACGGGCCCGGGCGCGCGCGCAGGCGATATTGAACTGGAAGCGTCGGGCACAGAGGCATCCGCCTGCAGCAATTGCGACACGCCGTCGGGATGCCGCTCGCTCATGTCGAGTCGGCTGACAACACCGCCACGCTCCAGCAACACGTAATCCAGATAGATGGATTGCAGGCGCACTCCCGCGACCACCTCTTCGCCAGGCTGGAACACTCCGAATACACCCTTCGAGGCACCGACCATGGCGTAGCCCTGCTGCGGATCGTCGGTGGAAAACGTGCCCACCAGCAGCATGTCCGTCGTCACGGGTACGTTCGCGGTATCGGTGGTGGCGGATGCGCCGAACAGATGCGCGCTCTGGATCGCGGCGATGTCGACGCCGCGCTTCACGATGTGCTGGACGGGCGGCACCATCGCGACCGGTTGGGACTTGCGCGTGGCATCAATGAACGACCACAAACGCCAGGCACCGAGGACAGCCACCAGCGCAACGATCCAGAAGGGAGCGGAGAACCTGCTGCCGTCGAAGCTCCGCGGCGTCACCGCAATCGAATTCATGTTTTCGTGGTTCGCGGACCGGGTGCGGGAAAATCCCCGACGCCAGCCCTCGACTTCATCAGCCGGGCGGAACCGCGGCAGGCGCGGATGCCGTGGCACTGACCTTGTCCTTGGCAGCAGTGCCGGGCGCTGCCTGCGCGGCATTCAGTCGCTGCTCCAGGTCACTGCGTTCGAGCGCGCCGTCGAAGCGGCGTCCATTGCCGAAGAACAGCGTCGGCGTGGAATTGACTTTCAACTTCGTGCCCAGGTCGCGCGCGGCCGTCAGTCCCGTGGTATCGCAATCCGCCCTGGCGGGCGTAGTGGTGTGATTGACCATCCACTCAGTCCAGACCGCGCCGCGATCCGCGGCACACCAGATCTGGCGCGCCTTTTCCGTCGCGCCGGGATGCACCGTCTCCAGCGGAAAGGGAAAGGTGTAGATGGTGACGTTGGTGACGTCCTTCATCTCCGTCTCAAGCTTCTGGCAGTAGGGGCACAACGGATCGGCGAAGACCGCGAGCTTCCTGCTGCCATCGCCCTTCACCACCTTGATGGCGAGATCCAGCGGCAGCGTGTTCCAGTCGATGCTGCGCAGCTCACCGAGGCGTTCAGCGGTGAGATTGCGGCCACTCTTGACGTCGACCGCATTGCCGGCGATCACCACCGACGCATCCGCCGTGGTGTACACCAGTTCATCGCCCGCGAGCACTTCGTACAGGCCGGCCCAGGGCGTGGGCTGGACATGTTCCACATGCACTCCGGCAAAGCCGGCTTCGATGCGGGATTTGATGGTCGCCGCGACGTCGGCTGGAGCGCCATTCGCAGCCTGCGCCGCCGCTCCCGCACTCAACAGCAAGAGGCCGAAGAACGCACTGATCGATCTGGTCATCATTTTCGCTACTCCAAACCGCGGTCAGGTCTCTGCCGCGTATCCCGGATTGACTGTTTCCGCTGTACGTTCGCCGTCACTGCCGGAAATGCGATCGCTGGCATCCCCATGCCGGCGTACGAATTCACCGAGCAGCGCCACCGCATGCCGGTACTCCTGGTCTGCGCAGGCGAATTCCAGGCAGATGTCCCGCTGCGCATCGACCGACAACGCGATCCGGCTCGAACTCAACATCCGCAACAGCCGCTCGCGATCCTTGCCTGCCATGCGCATCGCGTTCTGCAATCTCCACAACTCTGCGCGCGCACGGGTCGAAAGCAGCTTCATGCGGATCGTCAGGCGTCCATCAGCCGCAACGATCCGATGTCCACGGTCACCCGGCACAGATCCGCGACCACTGCGCGGTATTCATTCCATACCACCAGTAACCCATCGCGATCCGGCGCCAGCACGGCCTCATCCAGCGTGCGCTGCACGCGCTCATGGCTGCGGAGCAATTCCCGGTGCAACGCCTCGAGATTCAGCAGTTGCTGCCAGGTCTGCTCCGACAGGACAGCCGCCACTTCCTCTTGTGCAGCACTCATGAATTTGCTCCCCAAACGTGAGACCGGTCACGCTACTGGGCGAGTGCTACACAATGGTTTCATCCCGGTGCAATGCCCATGTGGGCATGCAGGCCGGCAGCTGCTCGCGCCTTCATTGAACCTTCACGGATCCGCAACATCGCCTCGATCGCGCGGACTGCTTCACATCGGCGCGCACCGTCACGTCGCCGCAGCACCGGCATCATCGATGTGTCATGCGAAGTGCCTAGCCTTGCGATTCATGCAAGGGCAAGACCGCGATACGCAGCGCATGGAATGGGATCGCCACCCTGGCGATCCCGGACGGCTGCAGCCTCGACGCCGTCTGCAGCCAGCCGCGCGGCAATGGCAGCCGCACTGGTGGGAAGCCTGGCTCGCACCGATGCCAAACTGGCTCGATCGACTGGAACGCGGCGCACCGTTGCCGCGGCTGCGCCGCTGAAACTGCGCGTCGCCGGCCATCCGGCGGCCGCGGTCATGTGCCTGTATTCGACTGTTCGTCGTTCCTTCGCGATTCCTTCGTCGACCAGTCACACCCGCCGCGCACATTGGCCGGCATGCACGACAATCATCGCTTCGGCCAGACGTATCTCGCGCTGGTGGCGCTGAACTGGCAGGCCCTCGAGTGCACTGAATCCCTGCTGCGTGAGCCCGGCGAATTTGCGTGCAGCACCGCGCTCGAAGAGCGCCTGCAATGGTTGCGACTGGAACTGCTGCAGCTACGCGAATCGGCCTGCCGTTGCGCGCAGGCGCAGCGGCTCTCGACCGCCCAGCAGGAACAGGTGCATCGGCTGGTGCGCACATTGCTGGAGTGGCTGGATTTCGATGCCGCGATGGCGGTGGACATCGTGCGCCTGCGTCTGTGGGCCGCGCAGAACTGGTTGCTGGACGAGGCTGGACGCTGCGGATATCGGGATGCGGATCCGCACCTCAGTCGCCGGCGCGGTTGATGCACTCAGCGTTCCTCGCGCCGCCTCAATTCCAGCACGCGCAACGCCGCCGTACGCGTCTCGCCCGACTCGCGGGAAGTAGCACGCAACTGCGGCGTGAGGTCATCCACCGATTGCGGCCGCCCGGTCAGGTAGCCCTGCACGTAGTCGCAGCCCAGCTCTGCAAGCAAACGCCACTGGCTTTCCTCCTCCACACCCTCAGCCACCGTGCGCAGGCCCAGTCCATGCCCGAGCTCGACGATGGCGCGGATCACCGCCGCATGTTCCGTACCCTGCGTGACGGTGCGCACGAACGACTGGTCGATCTTCAATTCATCCGCCGAGAGCTGGCGCAGCTGCGACAGCGATGAATAGCCGGTGCCGAAATCATCGATGGAGAAACGCACGCCAGCGACGCGCAGCATCTCCATGTTGCGACGGGCGACTTCCGGTTCATGCAGCAACACGCTTTCGGTGATCTCGATGGTCAGCGCACTGGCGGCAAGTTTGGAGTCGCGCAGCACACCGAGGATGTATTCGAGCATGCCCGGATCGATGATGTCGCCGGCCGAGAGATTCACGGCCATGTCGATGCAGATGCCGTCCTTCTGCCAGGCGGCCAGCTGCGACAGCGCGTGGCGCAGCACCCAACGCGTCACCAGGCCCGACGCACCAGTGCGCTCGGCGATGGGAATGAATTCCGCGGGCGAGATGTTGCCGAACTCGGGATGCTTCCAGCGCAGCAGCGTTTCCACGCCGCGCGGCGTGCGATCCGTCATGCGGTACTTGGGCTGGTACTGCAGATACAGCTGGCCCGATACCAGCGCCTGCGGCAGGTCGGCACCGATCTGCAGCGCGCGGCGCTGCGCTTCGTCACTGGCACGTTCGAACAGGGCCTGCGGCTGGCCCTGCTGGATGGCGGTTTCCAGCGCCGCTTCGGCACAGCGCAGCAGTTCGGTTGCACCCTGGCCGTGTCGCGGCGCGAGCGCGGCGCCCAGTACCACGCCGGCCTGCAGCGTGATGCCGGCCGTGACGACCGGTCGGCGCGCGAGCAGGCGCACGTCGACCATCAATGTTTCCACTTCCAGATCGCTCACCGGTGTCGCGGCGACGACGAAGTGCGTGGCATCCACGCGCGCCACGAGGCCGCGTTCATCGCTCAGGCCCGAGAGATTGTGCGCGAGATGGCGCATCAGCTCGCCGGCGATATCGAACCCGAGGCTGGCCGAGATCTCGCGCAGGTTGGTGATGGCGAGCAGCACCACACCCAGCTGCTTGCCGGATTCGAGTTCAGCGAGGTGGCGCGTCAACCATTCTTCGGCGAACAGGCGATTGGGCAGGCCGGTGGCACTGTCGTGCCGCGCCTGGTGCAGCAGCCGCGTCTCGCGTTCGGCGATGCCGGTCTGCATGGTGTTGAAGGCTTCAGCGAGGTTCGCCAGTTCGCGGCCACCCGAACCTTCCATGCGCGTGGAATAGTCGCCGCCCGCGACACGCGCCGCGCCAGCAGCGAGCTGCAGCACTGGCCGCGCCGCGCTGCGACCGAGATAGATGCCCGCGATCACCGCGGCCGCGATCGTGATGCCGATGATGAGACCGAGCTGGTCGCGCAGCTGGCGATACGGCGCCATCACCTCGTCCATGGGCTTGAACAATGCGAGGTCGAGCTGCGTGGGATGCGCCGTCAGCTGCTTCAGCGTGGCGAGATAACCTTCGCCATCGATGTGAGTGACGCTCGGGACCGTAAGCAGTGGTGCGCCGGCGCCCGGTGCAAGATCGCCGTCATCCAGCCCGCCGAGCGTACTGGCGACGACGCGGCGTGCCGAATCAGGACCGGAAAGGAATGCTACCTCGACCCCGACCAGCGGATGCAGCTCTTCGGCGAGTCGCGCATCCACCGCGAAGCCCAGTGCGACGCGGCCGATCTCATCCGGCGCCATCACCGGCGCAGTGAACACCTGGTACACACCGGCGGAAGTCACCACGAACTGCGCGCCACCGGCATCGGCGGCACGCGCGCTGGCGAGACCGGCCACCAGTTCGTTTTCGATCGCGGCCGTGCCTTCACCACGGGCGATGACCTTGCCGTCAAGGTCCAACGCCAGCGTCACGTCCGCGCCGATGCGGCGTGAATGATTCGCGAGCATCGAAGCCACGGTGTCGGCTTCCCTGGAACCGATGGCTTCCTTCAGCCCGAAATCGGCCGCGAGCACGGCAACGCCGTTGGCGAGCTGGCGCTCGCGATATTCCAGCAGGCGCTGCGCCACGTGTGCGCCGGCCACCAGCTGTTCGTCCGCGCGGTGCCGTTCGGTCGCGGAAGTGCGCGCCAGGGCCGTGAACAACGTCACGGTCTCGGCACCAACCACGAGGCCGATCAGGAGGATGAGAAGCCGGTTGCGAAAGCTGAGCATGGCCCTGCGCTTTAATTAATCACAGCGGAATGTACCGCCGGGGGCACGGGCAGGCGACCTGACTAGTACTGAAATGCGACGCGTATTCCATACCTTGCTGGCGTTGTGGGCCACGACGGCCGCGGCGGCGCCGTTCGAGATGCAGTTCGTCGGCGTCGACGGCAAGGCGATCAATGGTGGCGTGGTCGTGGCATTGCGCAGCACCGACGCCAGCCGGCCCATCGCGAAGCCCGCGCGCGCGGTGATGGACCAGGTGGATCGGCAGTTCTCGCCGCATGTGCTGGTGATTCCCGTCGGCTCGCCGGTTTCGTTCCCGAACAGCGATTCGATCGCGCACCAGGTGTATTCGTTCTCGCCCGCGCATCGCTTCCAGCTGCAGCTGTACCAGGGCAAGCCCTACAAGCCGGAAGTATTCGCAACGCCCGGCGTGATCACGCTCGGCTGCAACATCCACGACCAGATGCGTGCGTATGTGTATGTGGTCGAAGCGCAGTACTACGGTCGCGCCGACCACGAAGGTCGCTGGTCACTGCCGAATGTCGAGCCGGGGGAATACCAGCTGGCGATCTGGCATCCGCAGTCCCGCACGCAGCAGCCGGTGCTCGAACAGCGCATCACGGTGGGTGATGATGGCCTGCACCTGAAGCTGCGCGCGGCGCTGCCGTTGAAGCTGCGCGCCGAATCGCAGGTGCCGGCGAACTGGGACGTGTACTGATGCACGGCGTAATGAAGAACACCGGCGCGCTTGCAGCTCTTGCAACCTGCCTGTCGCTGCTGGCCGCGCCGGCGCTTGCCGAAGTCGAAGCCAGCCTCGACCTGCGCCTCGTCGACTCCGACGGCCGCGACAGCTACATGGATGGCGGTCTCGGCAAGCTGCGGTACGACAGCCACCACGAAGGCCTGCAGCTCGGTCGCGCGCGCTTCGCCTGGCGCGGCGGCATCGGCGGCGACTGGCACGCCAACATCGATCTCTCCGCCTGGAGCCTGCACGACCACAACGCCATCGACATCACCGAAGGCTGGATCGAATGGCGCCCGGTGCCGACCTCCGCGTGGCGTTCGAACCTGAAGATCGGTGCGTTCTATCCGCCGATCTCGCTGGAACATCGCACTTCGGGCTGGACCAATCCCTACACCATCGACAGCTCGGCGCTGAATACCTGGGTGGGCGAGGAACTGCGCACCATCGGCATCGCATACGAACTCGAGCATCTCGGCATTACCGAAGGCGGACGCTTCAACTACGGCATGCAGGCGGCGCTGTTCGGCTGGAACGATCCGGCCGGCGTCGTGGTTGCGTATCGCGGCTTCTCCCTGAACGACCGGCAGACGCCGCTGTTCGGTCGCATCGGCACCTTCGCCTTTGGTGGCCGCACGCAGCGGGTGATCTTCTCGGAGATCGACAACCGCCCGGGCTACCACGTGGACGGCTATATAAAGAGTGACAGCGGCGTGGAGTTGCGCGCCCTGCACTACGACAACCGCGCGGATCCCGCCGCGGAGAAGCCCTCGATCCAGGACAACGCCTGGCACACGCGCTTCAACTCCGCCGGCATCCGCTGGGATGGCGAACACGGCACCGCGCTGATCGCGCAGTGGCTGAACGGCGATACGCGCGTGGGTCCGGATCCGCCCTACATGTGGGATTTCAAGACCTGGTTCGTGCTGGCGGCGCAGAACGTCGGCAAGCACCGCTTCGCTGCACGCTACGATGATTTCAGCACGCAGCAGGATCCGGAATACCTGGCGTTCCCCGCCGGGCGCAATCGTGGCAATGCCTGGACGCTGGGCTGGACCTGGGATGTGGCCGCGCATGTCGAAGTCGCGGCGGAATGGATGCGTGTCGACAGTACTTACAACAAGCGCGCCGCGCTCGGCGAAGCGCCGCGTGCGGTGGAGCACAGTGTGCAGATGGCGCTGCGCCTGTCGCTTTAGGGATTCCTAGCGGCCGCGGGCGACGTCGCCGCGGATATCCACGCCGCGCAGGATCAGCACCAGCGTCGCCACCGCGGCGATCGCCAGCGGCAGCAACGGCACATAAAACATGTTCTGGCTCGGCCAGTGCTGCGCAAGGATGTAGCCACCCACGAGCGGGCCACTGAGAGAACCGATGCGGCCGATGCCCAGCGCCGCACCCACTCCCGTCGGCCGGCACGAAACGGGATAGATCAAACCCGCCGCTGCATTCAGCACGCCCTGGCAGCCGATGATGCCGAAGCCTGCCATGCAGATCGCAAGCGTAAGCAGCGGCGCCGCCGTGAACCCCGTGCTCGCGATGGTGAGGCAGCCCGCGAAGCCCAGCAGCAGCAGCAGCAGCGCCAGGTTCAGGCCCATCCGGCCCAGCAGGAATACCGTACACACCGCCGCGATCGCGCCGCCCCAATGCAACGCGCCGTTGGTGAACGCCGTCTGTACTTCCGAAAGCCCCGCCTGGTTCAGGATCACCGTCACCCAGCTGTTGAGGAAATGCATCGACAGCAGCGTGCACGCGAACATCAGCCACAGCAGCGGCGTGGTGATCTTCAAGCTGCCGGCGAACAGATCGCCGGCGGTACCGCGTGATTCGGTGCCGGGCCTGGCGCGCAATGCGAACTGCGTATCGGGCGTGATGGCGATGCCGGGCTGCAGTTCGCGCACGCGCGCCACGATCTCGCCGCGATTGCGATTGCGGAAGGCGAGGAACAGCAGTGACTCCGGCAGCTTCCACGCGATCAGCAGCGCCACCACGATGGGCACGCAACCACCGGCGATGAACAGCGCCTGCCAACCCGACTGCGGCACCAGCCACGCGGCTACCACTGCGGGCAGGCCACTGCCCAGCGACATGCCGATCATCGGGATGCTGGTGAGCCGCGCGCGTTTCGCGGCAGGCGAGATTTCCGCCGTCAGCGCGATGACATTCGGCAGCACGCCACCGAGGCCGAGGCCGGTGAGGAAGCGCAGCACTGCGAGCTGTGTCGGGTTTTGCGCGAACACGCACAGCAGCGCCATCGCCGCATACAGCAGCGTGCCGCCGATGATCAGCCGCTTGCGGCCAAGGCGATCGCCGAGATTGCCGAGGAAGGTGGCACCCAGCATCATCCCCACCAGGTTCGCGGACTGCACGTACTGCAGGAACGACGAGGGCGCGAGATGCCATTGCTTCGCGAGGCGTGGCGCGGCGAAGGCCACGATCTGGAGGTCGAAGCCATCGCATAACAGCGCGACGAGCAGCAGGCCGAGGATGAAGTAGTTGCGGCCGGTCAGCGCCTGCTGGTCGATGAGATCATCGACGAAGACGGTTTGCGTCGCTGCCATGCCCCCGCCCGGTTCCTAGAGATGGCCCGCATTCATCTTGAAGCGCAGCGTACGCGTTTCGCCCGCAGCCAGCGTCACTTTCTCGGAACCCATGGCACCGTCAGCGAGCCTACTTGCCGGTCTTGCCCACCGCCGTCGGCGCTGGCGCGGTGGATTGCCGCTCCACCAACCGGTGTTCCATGCGGATGGTGTGCCCCGGCACCGCGCCGTTGATCAGCTGCAATACCTGGTCGGTGGCGGTACGACCGATGTCGCGGATCGACTGGCTCACCGTGGTGAGCGGCGGATACAGCATGGTCGCGACATAGGTATCGTCGAAGCCGGCGATGGAAAGATCGCGCGGTACACGCAGGCCGCGCTGGTGCGCATCGGCGAGGCAGCCCGCGGCAGTTTCGTCGTTGCTGGCGAATATCGCGGTCGGTGGCGGCACGGCGCCGCTGAACAGTTGCGCAGCGGCCTCGCGCCCGCCTTCGAAGGTGAAGTCGCCCGGCACGATGAGCCCGGCTTCCTCGCGCACCTTCCACGCGCGCAGCGCCGCGCGATAGCCGGCCACGCGCAACGCGCTGGACACATGCGACACCGGCCCCTGCACGAAACCGATGCGGCGATGACCCAGCGACAGCAGATGCTCGGTCATCTGCCGGCTTGCCGCGCGGTCGTCGATGGACACACTGGGTTCGGCGCCAGCTTCGCTGCGCGGCGCGATGCGCGCGAACGGCACGTGCAGCGAGCGCAGTACATCGAGCAGCGCCTCGTTGGAGCTGACCGGCGGCGCCAGCACCATGCCATCCGGCGCCAGCCGCTGGGTGAGTTCACGCAACTGCGCAGCAGCGGTGACCGGGGAAACATCGAGCCGCTCCACCGCTGCGTGATAGCCGCTTTCCAGGCAACGCTGGATCACGCCGGCCTGCAGCTCGACGACATAGCCCGTGTCTCCCCGCAGCTCGCGGTTCGCGCCCTGGAACACCAGCGCGATCCACCACGTGCGTCGTGCACGCAGGCTGCGCGCCGCGCGATCCGGCACGAAACCCAGGCGCGTGATGATCTTCTGCACGCGCGCGCGCGTGGCTTCGGCCACGTTGGGCGATTCGTTCACCACGCGCGACACCGTCATCAGCGAAACACCGGCCTGCTTGGCCACGTGCCGGATGGTGATGGCGGTGCGCCGGCCCGCTCTCTTCTTCGCCTTCATGCCTGCACCGGCGCGGCGACCGTGGATTCACGCACCACGAGGCGGAACTCGAGATCGGTGGGCGGTGGCACCTTGCGCTCACCGTGGATGTGCGAAATGAGCAGGCGCGCGCCGGCGTAGGCCAGTTCATTCAGCGGCTGGCGCACGCTGGTGAGCGGCGGCCACATCATGCTGGCCAGCGGCGTATCGCCGAAGCTGCCGACGGCCAGTGCACGCGGCACTGCGATGCCACGGTCATGCGCGGCGGCGATGACGCCGGCGGCCATGTCGTCGTAGCTGGCGATGATGGCGGTGGGACGGATCTTGCGGTCGAGCAGCAGCGCACCGGCGCGGCGGCCGGATTCGAACGAGAAGTCGCCATCCACCACCGTGCCTTCGCTGATCTCGAGGCCCGCCTTCTTCATCGCGCGCCGGAAGGCCGCGAGCCGCGCGCGGCTCGACTCATAGTCCGGGTGGCCGCGCACGAAGCCGATTTGGCGATGGCCGAGGCCGATGATGTGCTCGACCAGCAGCTTCGCACCATGCTCGTCGTCGATGCGCACGGCGCAGGTGCCGCGGTCCGCGCGCACCGGCGCCAGCAGCGATACCGGGATGTGCGCCTTCTCCAGCGCCGTCACTACCGCATCGTCCAGCGATATCGGTGGTGCCAGCACCAGGCCTTCGAGGCGCAGGTGCGAAGCCAGCTTCACCAGCTCAGTCGCCAGCTGCGGGTTGCGGTGATCGCAGGGATGGAACAGCAGCTGCATCCCGCGCTCCTGGCAGCACTGGCGCGCGCCGTTCTGGATGCGGATGAGATAGCTTGCGTTGGGAATGTCGTACACCAGCGCCATCAGCTGCGTGCGGCGTGCCGCGAGGCCACGCGCCGACTGCATCGGCCGGTAGCCGAGCACGGCGATGGCATCGAGCACGCGCTGCTTCACCTCGGGCCTGACATTGGGCTCGCTGTTGGTGACCCGCGAAACGGTCTTGATGGACACGCCCGCGAGTTTGGCGACGTCAACTATGGTGGCGCGACTCGGCGCCTGCTTGCGTGGCATTCCCGCTTCCTGCGAAGACCTGTTGCTCTTGTTGGATCGGCACAACGTACCCGATTCCGGCGCGGCATGTAGCGCCGTGATTTCGCTCGGCGCATGTCCCGTGGTGTTAACGTCATCAATGAATTTTTCGTGCTGAGGTGCCAGCAACGCAGCTCGGATCGGTGATTCGCAAACAGAAAACATGGCCCGGGTGCGAAGCCCGGATGAAGCGAAGCGGCACGAAGAAGCCAGCGGCGCAGTGTCCATCCGTGATGTGAAGGACAGGAGCCGCCTGCAACAACGAAGTGTGGACGCCTGCGCCCATCAACTGGCGCCGCCAATTGCTCGATTTACTGCCGCGCCTGTCAAGACAGGCGCCTGCCGGGTCAGAGGCGGTAATCCTGCTGCCGGCTGGCGTAGTCGATGAAGAAATCCAGCGCAGCGGGATTGGCCATGGCATCCCGGTTCGCAGCCTTTGCCAGCGGGTAGCCGGCGAGGATGCGGCGCACCGGCACTTCCATGCGCTTGCCACTGATGGTGTAGGGAATGGCCGGCACCTGGTAGATCTTGTCCGGTACATGCCGCGGCGTGTATTCGCTGCGCAGCCGATCGTTGATCTTCTTGCGCAGCTCATCGTCGAGCGTCACGCCATCGGCCAGCCTCACGAACAGCGGCATGAAGAACTTGCCACCTGGCAGGTCGAGATTGACGATGAGGCCATCCTCGACACCCGGCACCAGGACGATGGTGCGGTAGATCTCCGAAGTGCCGATGCGGATACCGTGGCGGTTCAGCGTGGCATCGGAGCGACCGAGCACATAGGCACCGCCGCGTTCATTGATGAGATAGAAATCGCCTTGCCGCCACATGCCGGGGAAATCGGCGAAATAGGTTTCGGTGAAGCGCTCGTCGTTCTTGTCGTTCCAGAAGCCGACCGGCATGGAAGGCGCGGGCTGGTCCATCACCATCTCGCCTACTTCGTTGACGACGAACTTGCCGTCCTCGCCGATGACATGCACGGCCATGCCGAGGCAGCGCGCCTGCATCTCGCCGGCACGTTGCGGCAGGGTGGCCACGCCGCCGACGAAGCCGGAACAGATGTCCGTGCCGCCGCAGCCGGGGACCACCCAGGCATCGCGCTTCACGTTGTCGTGGAACCATTGCTGGCACTCGGGCGAAACCGGCGAACCGGCCAGCGTCACCGTCTTCAGGTTCGACAGGTCGAACTTGGCCTTCGGGATGACGCCGTTCTTCTCGAGGATGGCCTGGTAGGTCGGGCTCGCGCCGAAGAGATCGGCCTTCGAGTCCTGCACCATCTTCCACAGGATGTCGCCATCGGGCCAGGCGGGGTTGCCGTCGTACAGCACCGGCGTCACGTTGGACAGCAGCGCGCTGACGAGGAAGTTCCACATCATCCAGCCGGTGGTGGTGAAGAAGAACATGCGCTCGCCGGCATGCATGTCGAAGTTGAAGGCCAGGTGCTTCAGCTGTTCGATCAGGATGCCGCCGTGGCTGTGCATGATCGGCTTCGGCAACCCGGTGGTACCGGACGAGAAGAGGATCCACAGCGGATGGTTGAACGGCACCTCTTCATACTTGAACTCGGCGCGCGACACCGGTGGGTGGTCGAGCAGCTCATTCCAGAAGATGGTGCCCGGCGTGAGCCGGCGCGGGTTCACCGTATCGAGGTACGGCAGCTGGATCACATGCTTCACGCTGGTGAGGCGCTCGAGGATTTTCTCCACTTCAGGGCGGCGATCGAAAGCCTTGCCGCCGTACTGGTAGCCATCCACGTGGAAGAACACCGTGGGCTCGAGCTGCGAGAAACGGTCGAGCACGCCGGGCGTGCCGAAATCCGGACCCACTGAAGACCAGATCGCGCCCAGGCTCGTGGTGGCGAGCATCGCGACCAGCGTCTCCGGCACGTTCACGAGATAGGCGCAGACGCGATCGCCGCGCTTCACGCCCAGCTTGCGCAGCTGCGTCGCGACGATGCGCACCTTGCCGCCGAGCTCTTCCCAGGAAACTTCCTGCAAGGGCTGGCGCTCGTTGAGATGCAGCAACGCGGCAGCGTTGGGACGTTCATGGCGCAGCATGTGCCGCGCATAGTTCAGTTCCGCGCCAGGAAACCATTCCGCACCGGGCATGGTGCGCTTGCCGAGCACCGCCGTCGGCTGCTTCGTCGCTTCGACGTTGAAGAAATCCCAGATCGCCTGCCAGAAGGCATCGATGTCGGTGGTGGACCAGCGCCACAGCGCTTCGAAATCAGGGAAGGTGAGGCCGCGTTTTTCCGCGAGCCATTTGCGGAAATCGGTGATGCGCGCGCGCTCGATGCGCTCCTGCGATGGCGTCCACAGCACGCTTCCCGGTTCGATCATCCGCACAGCTCCTATCGCAAAAAGGCGGCTATTGAAGCATGAATTGCGCGCCCGTCGCCGCCCCTCCAGAATTCTCGCGCAAGGTATGAACAATCCTGAATCACCACGCCGATACCCACTTCAGCCTGTGTCGAAGAGGTATGTCATGAGCAGCGATCGCATCACCGAACGAGCGAGCGCAGTAACAGAACATGTTCAGTAACCGCCGTAGGCAGATGGACGGTACGCGTGTCGAAATATGCACGATGCATAGACGCCTGATCAGCGTGCGTGGTCTTCGCTGCCCGCCGCACATCGCCTGCGTAAAAACCATGTCTGCCATGGGCAGACAGTGGGCACTGTGCGAGTGGTCGCGCTGCTGATGCTCACGCCCGCCTCCATTGTCGCGATCCTGGGCTTCGGACCGCGTGCGCGATGCTTCGCGGCATTGCTCGCACCGCGTGGTTGCGCACTGCGCGCCTGGGATCCCGCGCCGCCTGATGCGGGCGCTGCCGTACGTGCGCATATCGAGGCCGCGGGTGTCGATGCAGTGGACGAACCCGACACGGCATTGCGCGGCGCGCGACTGGTGGTGCTCGACACCGTACCGATGACGGGCACGCTGCATGCATTGCTGCAGCCCGGACAGAAAGTGCTCGATCTCCGCACCGCCGCCGCTGCCGACATCGATGCCGTACTCGTGGCCTTGGGGGTGCCGCCGGCTGCCGCGTGCTGGGCCACGCATGAAGCCGCCCTGGCAGGCGCCGTGGCAAACTCCGCCACTGCTGATCCGCACACTCCCCTGGTTCGCCGCGGCGAACTGCCCTGACCAACGGTTCAACGCATGCAGCTTCTGCGCTCGCTCCTCTTCACCAGCTTCTTCCTGCTGTTCACCTTCCTGTACGCGATCTTCTTCGTGGTGACTTCGCTGCTGCTGCCGTGGCGCCGGCGCTTTGCCCTCGCGACGTTGTGGGCGGATATGCTGCTCGGCGCACTGCGTGGCATCTGCGGACTCGGCTATGAAGTGCAGGGACGCGAGAACCTGCCGAAGGATCGCGCCTGCATCGCGCTGGTGAAGCATTCATCGAGCTGGGAAACCGTCGCGCAGGCCACGCTGCTGCCGCCGCAGGTGTGGGTGTTGAAGCGCGAGCTCACGTGGATTCCCGTGGTCGGCTGGGGCATCCGCCTGCTGCAGGCCATCGCCATCAATCGCGGCGCCGGCGGCAGCGCGGTGAAGCAGATGATCGAGCAGGGTCGCCAGCACCTGGCCAGCGGCAAATGGATCGTCGTCTTCCCCGAAGGCACGCGCATGCCGCAGGGACAGACGCGTCGCTATGGAGTGGGTGGCGCGGCGATCGCCGCCGAGACTGGCGCGCCGGTGATCCCGGTGGCGCACAACGCCGGCTACTACTGGCCGCGTCGCGGACTGCTGAAGAAGGCGGGCACCATCCGCGTGGTCATCGGCCCGCCGATCGAAACGCGCGGGCGTGACCCGCGCGAGATCAACGAAGAAGCGCAGCGCTTCATCGAAGCGCACTCCGGGCCGCCCTGATCGCTGGTAGCGGACGGCCGCAGTCGGCCGAAATGAACGGCGGCGCTTACTTCACTTCGTAGACGAGATTCACCGTCGACAGCCGGTCCGTCTTCTTGAAGCCATCCGGCGGATCGGTGTTGTAACGCACGGCATACGCGAGGTTCAGCGCCAGCCGATCCGATACCTTCACGGCGATGCCGGCCTCGTTCTGCAGGAAGTTGTTGCCCGAAGTGATTTCGGCGCCGAACTTGTCGAAGAAAGAGGTGGTGGCGGTGAGTTGCTGCGAGAAATCGATGGCCGCGGTGCCGGCAATGTCGTTGTCCTTGCTGCGCGGCGTGTCGAGGGTTTCGAAGAACTTGTAACCCACGCCGACCTGGCCGCTGAGCTTGGTCCTGTCGTTGTCGAAGAACTTGTGACCGATACCAGTATCCACCACGCCCTGGTGATCGAAGCCGCTGAAGCGGTCTTCCTCGTAGCGCACGCCGCCGAACCAGAAGGTGTTGCCACCGCCGAAGTTGTAGTGCGTCTGCGCGAAGGAATCCCAGCGGCGTGCGGAAGTTTCACCCTCGTTGCGCACATACAGGCCCGAGAAGCCCAGCGAATGTTCCCAGTCATCGTCCTTGTAGCCGACGGTGACGCGGGCGTTGGCGGTCCTGGTATCCGTGTTGCCATCCGCGATCGCGAGACCAGCCTCACCCTTCCCGGTCCACTGCGCGGCAGCAGGCAGCGACGCAGCCAGCAACAGGCCGGCGACGAAAAAATGGCGCGCGCGTGCGCGCAGGCGATGCGTGTTCATCAACTTCTATCCTCTTGAATGTCAGCCGGCGCGGATCTTACAGCAGCGCTTCGATATCCGCGGCGAGTTCAGCCGGGGCGTCCTTCGGTGCGAAGCGCGTTACTACATTGCCGTTACGATCGACCAGGAACTTGGTGAAATTCCACTTGATGGATTCGGTGCCGAGCACGCCAGGACGTGCGTTCTTCAGCAACTTGTAAAGCGGATGTGTATCCGCACCATTGACGTCGACCTTCGCGAACATCGGGAAGGTCACATCGTAGGTCGTGCTGCAGAAGCTGCCGATCTCTGCGGCATCGCCCGGCTCCTGCGCGCCGAACTGGTTGCAGGGAAAGCCGAGTATCGAAAAGCCACGCGGCTTGTAAGTGCGATACAGCGCTTCGAGTCCAGTGTACTGCGGGGTGAAACCGCAGCGGCTGGCCACGTTCACGACCAGCAATACTTCATTGCGGAACTCACCGAGATCGCGTTCGCTGCCGTCGAGGCGGCGTGCGGAGATTTCATACAGTGACATGGCGACGCTCCGTGTTCGCCCCCGGCGGGCGACCGCTGCAATGGTACAGCGGTGCCCGCGGGATGTATCAAGGCTTCAGAGTTCCCAGCGCAGCGACAGCGTCCAGTAGTCGACGTCGCCACTGTCGAGCTGCAGGCCGACGGATACGTTCGGCGAGAACATGTAACGCCCACCCAGCACCGCGTGCAGATGGTCACCGTCGTAGTAGTGGCCCACGTCGACGTACTTCAGGCCACCGTCCAGTTCCCACTGCGGACCGAACGGACGCGCGCGCACGCCAGCGTTCAGGTTGAAGCCGAGATCGGAACCGAAGTGCGTGAGCCGGTCGAGCTCGAGCGCGCCGCCAGTGGTGAAATCGACGATGTTCGAGATCGGCGTATGGAAGCCGAGGCCCGCATCCAGCGTCAGCAGGTTGCCACCGTCGAAGTCGATGTACTGGGCGCCACCGAACACCGTTGCGTTCCGGAACAGCTGCGGTTCTTGCATGGACCCGTCGATGGAAATGCCCTTGCCGTCGTTGCCGGACGCATCCGCGAGTACGAGTCCACCGTCGAAGTAGTGGTAGTCAAAGTCCGCAGCCATTGCATGGCCACCCATGCCCAATGCCGCGATTGCCGTTAACTGTGCCAGCTTTTTCATCTCAACCTCATTTTGACAAGCGAACCCACCCCTGGGGTTCGATGGCGCTAACGGTTGCCCAAATCCCAGCGGAATGCAATCAGCGCATTCGCCTGGTTCTTGTCGGTGCTGCCCACATCCACGCCTACTGCGAACACGCGCGTGAAGTAGTAGCGGAAGCCGGCGGACCATGAAGTGTCGTCGCCATCGTCACCACCGTCACGGCCGTAGTCGACGTAATGCATGCCCACGGTCCATTGCAGGCGCGGTCCCAGCATGCCGCGCAGGCCCACGTCGAGTCCGTAGCCATCCTCGTTCAGCGTGTCGGTATCGTTGTGAAGCCGCAGTCGCTGCAAGGAGACACCCGTAACCAGGTCGATGCGCCGGTTGAGCGGCACGTGGAAGCCGAGACCGATATTGAAGTTGCCGACGGTGAAGTCGCTGTCGTCGATGTGCCGGTATTCGTAGTCCGTGCTGCTGGCACCGGCGAAGCCGTACAAGTTGGGCGTAAGCGACACACTGCCCGCGATGCTCAGGCCCTGGCCATCGAGATCATCGTTGCCGTTGGGGTCGTCGATGGTGTCGCCGATGATGCCGGCCTCGACCATGTCGTAGCTGAAAGTGCCGGCCATGACCGGGCCCGCGACGCCCAGCGTGGCGAGCGCGGACAACACTAGGAACTTGCGCATATATCCTCCGGAATTCGGGTCTGAGTGACGGCAGAGAAGATATAGGGACCTACCTGAACGCGGAGTGAAGCATCACCCCTTGTTTTCGTAGGGTTTTGCCGCAATCGCTCAGTGCAGCTTGACTACGGGGTCCGTGCGGCGATGGATCAGCCGCGCCAGCGTATCCAGCATTACCTTGCGGTAACCATGGATCGCCAGCTCGTGCATCTTGTACAGCGACTTGTACATCACGCGTGCGATGAGCCCGTCGATCACCAGACTGCCGCCGACCAGCGCGCCCATCAGGTTGCCCACGGTGCTGTATCTGCCCAGCGACACCAGCGAACCGAAATCGCGGTAGCGCCAGGGACGCAGCGGCCTGCCGCGCAGCCGGCACCGGATCTGCTTCACCATGTGATCGGCCTGCTGGTGCGCGGCCTGTGCGCGCGGCGGTACGGTGGTGTCATGGCCCACCCACGCACAAGCGGCGCAATCGCCCATGGCGAAGATGTCTTCATCGCGCGTGGCCTGCAGCGTGTCGGTCACCACGAGCTGATTGATGCGGTTGGCTTCGAGGCCATCGAGATCCTTCAGGAAGTCGGGTGCCTTCACGCCCGCGGCCCACACCACGAGCTCCGCGGGAATCACTTCGCCGGTGCTCAATCGCACGCCATCGGCGAGCACTTCGGCGACACGCGAGCTGGCACGCACTTCGACACCACGTTCCCGCAGCAGCTGCGTGGCGGCGGTGGACAAGCGCGGTGGCAACGCCGGCAGGATGCGCTCGGCGGCCTCGATGAGATTGAGCTTGATGTCCTTGTCGGGATTGATGCGATCCAGGCCATACGCCACCAGCTCGCGCGTGGTGTTGCGCAGCTCCGCGGCGAGTTCCACGCCAGTGGCACCGGCGCCGATGATGGCCACGTGCAGCTGCCCGGGTCGCAGTGGCTGCGGCTGCGCATGCGCGCGGATCAATGCATTGACCAGCCGGCGGTGGAAGCGGGAAGCATCCTGCGGTGTCTCGAGCGCCAGCGCATGGCTCTTCACGCCCGGCGTGCCGAAGTCATTGGTGAGACTGCCCACCGCCATCACCAGCGTGTCGTAGCGGAACACGCGATACGGCGTGATCTGGTTGCCCTCCTCGTCATGCACCGGCGACAGCTTCACTTCGCGGCGCTTGCGATCGAGGTCGATCATTTCGCCGAGTCGATAGCGGAAGTGATGCCAGTGCGACTGCGCGAGGTAGTCGAGTTCGTGCGCGCCCGGATCCATGCTGCCCGCGGCGATCTCATGCAGCAGCGGCTTCCACAGATGCGAGCGCGCCTTGTCGATCAGCTGGATCTGCACCTTGCCGGATCGACCAATCTTGTTGCCCAGCTTGGTCGCGAGTTCAAGTCCACCCGCTCCGCCGCCGACGATGATGATCTGGTGTACGCCAGGCAGTTGCGCGGAACTGCGGGTATCGAACTCCGTCAACGCGCGTCCGCTTCGCAGCGCATCTGGCGCATGGCCGGACGGAAGCTCAGCCACTGCGTCGCGCCTTCGTAGAAACTGCCGCCGGCCATGGCGATGCCGGTGTCCTCGAGCGCGGCTTCGAAGAAGGCACGCAGGCCGAGCAGGCGTTCTTCGCCACCGGCATTTGGATCCGCATGCGCGAAGAAGCGTGCTTGCCAGTGTCGTGCCTGCGGCTCGACGGCGCGCAGTTCGGCAAGGCAGCGATCGAGCAGCAGCAGGTCCATCGACAAGGTGTTGTCGGTGAGCTCGGCATCTTCCGAGCTTCGACCTGGACGCCCGGCCTGCATGTGCAGCAGTGCGCCGGATTCGAACAC
This sequence comes from Pseudomonadota bacterium, assembly GCA_037200665.1. GTDB lineage: Bacteria > Pseudomonadota > Gammaproteobacteria > Steroidobacterales > Steroidobacteraceae > ZC4RG30. The sequence continues at coordinate 380,025 of JBBCGD010000007.1, forward strand.
TTCATCACTGATGCATACCGCGAAGCTGCCCGCGAGGCGTGCGCACAGCAATCGGTCTTCACGCGCCACGGCGTAATGATCGACGGCGACGACCATCGGTGCGTGGATCTGCGGCTGGGTGTTGTCCGTCACGTCGTCAGCACTCTGCCCTGGTGGCTGCCAGTGAACCGTTCCATGGATGCGTCACGATGATACGCACCCGGCACGGGCGTTGCATCGGATGAAGTGTGACGCGGTATCGTCTTACAGCCGCGCGACCGGCGTAGTAATAGTTTGGAACCTTGGACACGAGGTGACGCATGCAGACGACAGATGACGGCAAGGTCGCAACGGTGAACAACCTCACCGAGTTCTTCCGCGATTCACTCGACCAGGCGCTGGCGCACCAGCATGTGTCACTGGATGCGCACACTGCACACTATGTGGTCAGCCTGTTGACGCTGTACTCGCGCACCGAGGTCTCGCATGGCGATACGCGCCCGGGGCAGCGGTGGGTGAGCTTGTTCCAGTTGCTGGCGCAGGCGAGTGAAGCGCGCTCGCCGGTGGAACGGGCCGCGCTGCTGCAACGGCTGGGTGATGTGTCGCTGTTCATGGCGGGCTTCTTCGCGCATGGCTTCGAGCGCCGGCTGGTCGATGTGGACTACCACATCGCCATGGGTGGCCGCGCCTACGGCACGCTGGCCTCGACGCCGGGCAGCGGTTCGCGTCGCGCGCTGTGTGGCGTGTTCGACGAGCTGGCGCGCAAGTTCCACCTGGTGGTCGATGCCATCGGCGAGATCAGCGATACGGCGAAAGTATGGTCGTCGAAGGACATCCTGCGCCTGTACGAGCTGTGGCTGAAGACAGGCAGTCGTCGTGCGCAGGGGCTGCTGCATCAACTTGGCGTGCAACCCACGCCCGCATCACTGCTGCTCAGCTGACTCCATGTTGCGGGCATTGCAGCAGCTGCTCGAGACCATCTACGACGCGCCCTGTGGCCACGATGTGCGCGATTTCCTGCTGACCGAGCGCCGACAGCTGCCGCGCCAGCGCCGCGAAGCCGCGGCGGACGAAGAGCTGGTGCTGATCGAGCGGCGGCGCTCGTGCTACCTCGGCCTCTATATAGATGAGGCTGTACTCGCGCGGCTCAGCGCGCACGATCCGCTGCGCTCGCTCGACGGCGACAACATCGCGGACTTCTGGACTGTGCTGGAAGGCGTCAGCCATTTCTCCTACCTGGTGTGGAACACCGGCCACGCGCGCGGCATCTCGCAGCTCGAACTGGAGCTGCAGGGCGAGGTAGACAAATACATCGCCTCCTTCTGGCTGCTGCGCGCCCAGCATCCCGGACACCGGCCACGCGAACTGTGGCCCGCCCTGTTCAAGAAAACGCATGTGGATCCGCGACTGCCACCAGCTCGTCGCGAGCTGTATGCCGCCGCCACGCATTACTCCGCACGCTTCTGCACCTGGCTCGAAACGGCGCTGCTTTCCGATCGTCCGTTCGCACGGCGCGCCGCCATCGCCACACTGCGGCGCTTCTACCGCCTCGGCAGCACGCGTAAACTGCGGCACATCGACTCCCTCGGAGGGCGGATGCACGCGGTGGCCGCCTGAAAACCATGCGCAGAACACTCCACTCCCTGGCGACCCTTGGCGGCCTTTGCATCGTGATGACTTCCAGCCCCGCAGCAGCCCCCACCTATCCACGCACCGAGCGTGACAAGGTCGTTGAAACGCAGTTCGGCGAGAAAGTCGCCGATCCCTATCGCTGGCTCGAGAACGATGTGCGCACCGATCCGAAGGTACGCGACTGGGTCACCGCCGAGAATGCGGTGACGGATGCGTACCTTGCGAAGCTGCCCGGTCGCGCCACCATCAAGTCGCGGCTGTCGGCGCTGTGGAACTACGAGCGCTTCGGGGTGCCGGAGAAAGCCGGCCGGAACTATTTCTATGCGCGCAACACCGGCCTGCAGAACCAGGCCGTGCTGTATGTGCGCACTGGTCTCGATGGCACGCCGCGCGCGCTGCTCGATCCCAACACCTGGGCAAAGGATGGCGCCACCGCATTGGCGGAATGGACTCCCGCGCACGACGGCACCAGGCTGGCCTACTCGATACAGGATGGCGGCACCGACTGGCGCACCATCCGCATACTCGATGTGGCCACCAGCAAGCTCAGCAGCGATGAGATCAAGTGGGCCAAGTTCACCAACATCGCCTGGGCACGCGATGGGTCGGGAATCTTCTATTCGCGCTTTGCCGAACCCGCGAAGGGCAAGGAATTCCAGGCGCTCAACGAGAACCAGCAGGTGTATTTCCACGCGCTGGGCACGCCGCAGGCCGACGACAAGCTCATCTACGCCACGCCCGCGCGACCGCTGCTGAACCACACGGCCGAGGTCAGCGATGACGGCGCGTGGCTGGTCCTGTATGCATCCGAAGGCACGGATGATCGCTATGAGGTGACGCTGCTCGACCTGCGCAAGGCCGGCGCCAAACCGTTCACGCTCATCGCGGGCCTCGAGCACAACTGGTCGCTGGCCGGCGCAAAGGGCGACACGCTGTACTTCATCACCAACAAGGATGCGCCACTGCAGAAGATCGTCGCGATCGATGCCGCGCATCCCCACGGCCGCACCGCGCGAGATCGTGCCGCAGGCGGCATCGACCATCGACAGTGCGTCGCTGGTGGGCGATGTGCTGCTGGTGTCGTACCTGGTCGATGCGAAGAGCGAGGTGCATCGCTTTGCGCTGGATGGCAAGTCGCTGGGCACGGTGCAGTTGCCGGGCCTCGGCTCCACCGCAGGCTTCAGCGGTGAGGCGGGCGATCCCGAGACTTTCTATTCCTTCGCCAGCTTCAACGTACCCACGACGATCTTCCACTACGACAGCGCCACCGGCCGCTCCACGCCCTTCGCGACACCGAAGGTGGCGTTCAATCGGATGACTTCCAGGTGGAACAGCGCTTCTACAAATCGAAGGACGGCACGCGCGTGCCGATGTTCCTGCTGTACAAGAAGGGCCTGCGACCTGGGCAGCGGCAGCGAGGCTGGCGTGCCGACGCTGCTGTATGCCTACGGCGGCTTCAATGTATCGATGCCGCCGAGCTTCAGTCCGGCGAACCTCGCCTGGGCCGAGATGGGCGGCGTCTACGTGCTCGCCAACATCCGCGGCGGCGGTGAATACGGCAAGGCCTGGCATGACGCCGGCCGGCTCACGCACAAGCAGAATGTGTTCGACGATTTCATCGCGGGCAGGTGAATACCTGATCTCTGCCGGCATCACGAAGAAGAGCCAGCTCGCGATCCGCGGTGGGTCGAATGGCGGGTTGCTGATCGGCGCGGTGCTGAACCAGCGGCCGGATCTGTTCGCAGCGGCATTGCCACAGGTCGGCGTGATGGACATGCTGCGCTTCAACCGCTTCACCGCCGGCCGCTACTGGGGTTGATGACTACGGCGATCCGGGCAAGGAAGCGGATTTCAAACTGCTGCGTGCGTACTCGCCGTACCACAACATCAAGGGCGGCGTGGAATACCCGGCCATTCTCGCCACCACTGCGGATACCGATGACCGCGTCGTGCCGGGGCACACGTTCAAGTACACGGCGGCATTGCAGGCCGCGAAGATCGGCGACAAGCCACACCTGGTGCGCATCGAAACCGCGCGGGGCACGGGTCGGGCAAACCAACGGACAAGACCATCGCGGAGTACGCGGACATGTGGGCGTTCATCGCGCGCTGGACGGGGCTCGCGGTGCCGGCGCACTGACAGCGCGACACCGCTGCATCACGCCAGCGGATATCGCGCCAGCACCTCGTGCCGCGCATGTCCGATGAGGCTGCGGATCAGCAGCACTTCCGCCACGTTCCAGCCGACGGGCGCGAGCTCCTGCTGAGAGATCACTTTCCGGTCGTAGAGCAACGTGACGTGCGGCTTGAAGCTGCGCAGCGGGTCGGCGTGCAGTTGGCGGCGCAATTCGTCGAGCGGCGTGCGGTCGTCATCCCGGCACAGCACCAGTGGCGCACCACCCTTGCTGCGCCCCGAAACTCATCACGCGGTCGAAGCCGATCTCGAAGGGCGGATGCCGCAAGGCCTTGCCTGCAGCATCGGCGGCGGCAACTACATGCTATCGGCAAGCCAGCGTGATCGCCGAGGAACAACAGCGTCACATGCAGGCGTTCGAGCGCATGCGGGCTGCCCCGAAGACCATGCATCTCGCGCAGCCGCCGCGTCAGCGCATGGATGCGCTCCGCCGTCACGGCATCCGGCCGCAGTGCGAAGAACAGGCGGTCGGTAGCCACCACCGCCCGCGCGTTCAGAACACCGATGCCGGCGCCTCGCCCAGCATGGCGCCACGCACCAGCGGAATCGGCGGCCCGCCGTACGACAGGAACGCATCGTGGAAGTCGTGCCAGCAGGCCTTGTCATCCGCGCCGCCGCGCTTCGCGCACCAGTCGGCGCGCAGCTTGCGGATCAGCAGCTTGCCCATGTTGTAGTTGAGATAGGCCGGATCGTAGGCGCCGCGCGCGGCCTGCTGCTCGGCACTGCCCTCATCCTGGCGACCACGTTCGATGAACAGCTGCTTCGACTGCGCCAGCGTCATGCCCTTGGTGTGCAGCCCGATGGCCGACAGCAACCGCGCATTGCGCAGCGTGGCCTCGGTCAGCTGGCCGATGTGCGTCTCCGGATCGCCATTGCCGAGGCCCTCCTCCCACATCATCTCTTCACTGTAGTGCGCCCAGCCTTCGGCGAAGGCATAGCCCACGTAGATCTTGCCCAGCATGGACGGCGCACGATTCGAGACCAGGAACTGCAGGAAGTGCCCGGGCCACACTTCGTGCACGGAGGCGAACAGCAGGTTCGACTTGCTCATGATGTAGGCCTGCTGCTTGGCCTTGGACCATGAAGGGTCCGGCGCCGCCACGTTGTAGAACGAGGGCATGTTCTTTTCGTACGGACCAGGCACGTCGATGTAAGCGCCGTTCTGCGCGTTGTACGGCGGCGATTGCTTGACCTTCGCCTCTTCGGGGCCGGGAATGGTCAGCACCTTGTGGTCCAGCACGAACTGCTTCAGGTCCACCAGCTGCTGGCGCGCGTAGCCGACGAAGTCTCCGCCCCGGCGGCTTCGAAGCTGCGACCTTCGCCACGCATTGCGTGACGCTTTTGCCAGGTACGTAGGCCTTGCAGGCATCGACGAGCGCGGCTTCGTTGCGCTCCAGGTCCTGCATGCCGAATTTCTCGATCTCGGCCACCGGCGTATCCACGCGCTCGGGTGTCGTGGAGCATCTTCGCGAACAGCTCGGGGCCGAGCGCGAAATCCTGCGTCTGCGTCTTGCGCAGGCCCTGCATGTATTTCTGCAGGTCGGCGAGTGCCGCCGCGGCGGCGGCGTTCTGCCTTGCGAATTCCGCCTGCGCGGCAGCGTCACCCACGCCCTTGAACGCCTGCACGACATCCTTCTTCAGGAAGTCGGCCAGCGGGCCGAAGGTGTACATGCCGATGTCGATGAAAGCCTTCGGCAGCGGCGCCTTCAGGTTGGCCTTGATCTGCGCTGCTGCCGTCGGAATGTTCGAAGCCCAGCGCGTGTAACCCTGCATGCGCGTGGCGATATCCGCATAGGGACGATCGAGGTAAACCGCCGGATCCAGGTAGTACCAGGTGGGATTGCGATGTGGCCAGTCGGCGGATTCGAGCCAGAACAGGCGCCCGTCGATGACAGCCAGCAGATACTCACGCTCGAACTGCTGTGGCGCAGGCAGTGGGGCTGCATCGACTGCCGCCGTCTTCGCGCGCCAGTCCTTCAGTCGCTGCTTTTCCGCCGTGAGTCCGGCCTCGCTCCAGTCGGGCAGCAGGCCATCGTATTCATGCCGGCCCTGGACCACTGCGAGCTGCGGCTGGGCCTTGAGATCGCTTTCGATCCAGTCGTTGACGAACTTCGTCCATGCCGAAGATGCCGCAGCCTGCGTTGCCGCCTGCACGGTTGGCGCATCGGGCTTCTTCGCGCAACCGGATGACAAGGCGAGGCACAACGCCAACGCACCGATGATTCCCGCATTCTTCACGTGACTGACGCACATCTCCCGGCTCCCGGTGTCGCGACGATGACGCGCCGAGTCTAGACGTTGCCGGAGTTGGCGCGAAGCGGGAGCCGTCACGCGCGTTGCGACAGAATGCGCCACCCCCTCTTGCCGAGGGGGCAACGCGAGCCTGTCAGCTCATCCCGGATCGTTAGCTTCGCTAACTTCAGTGCTTCGCGAATTCGCCGGGCAGGTCGAACACCAGCACTTCCGCATCCTTGCCGGCGGACAGTTCCACCATGCCCACCTTCGCGAGCTTCAGCGCATCGCCCGCAGTGAGCTTCGTGTCGTTGACGGTCAGTTCACCGCGCACCAGGTGGATGTAGGCGCGACGATCCGCCGCCACCGTGAGCTGCGCAGTTTCGTTGCCGTCGAACAGCCCCGCGTAGATGCGCGCATCCTGGTGGATGCTCACCGAACCTTCCGCACCATCACCCGACACGATCAGCCGCAACTTGCCGCGTTTCTCCGCCGGCTCGAAATGCTTCTGCTCATAGCTGGGCTGCACGCCGAACTGGTTCGGGATGATCCAGATCTGCAGGAAGTGCACGCCCTCGCTGGCCGACGGGTTGTGCTCGCTGTGGAACACGCCCGTGCCCGCGCTCATGCGCTGCACGTCGCCCGGCTTGATCACCGAACCCGTGCCCATGGAATCCTTGTGCGCGAGCTGGCCTTCCAGCACGTAGCTGATGATTTCCATGTCCCGGTGCGGATGCGTACCGAAACCAGCACCGGCCACGACGCGATCCTCATTGATCACGCGCAAAGCGCCGAACTCCACATGGTGCTCATCGAAGTAGTCGGCGAAGGAGAAGCTGTGCTTGCTCTTCAGCCAACCGTGGTCGGCATGGCCCCGATCCTGGCTTTTGCGGACTTCCAACATGGCGTCCTCCTGAGTAAGTGTTGAGGTGCATGATGCGATTGGCTGAGCCGATTAAAAAGCGCAATATTCTGGTCTAACTGATCAGGAAATCAGATCCATATGGCCCAGCTGCGCTCTTCGATCGACCAATGGGAGGTCCTGGCGGCGGTGGTGGATGCCGGCGGCTTCGCACAGGCCGCGGCGCGCCTCAACCGCAGCCAGTCGGCGGTGAGTTACGCCATCGCGCAGCTGCAGGAGGGCCTGGGCGTGCACGTGCTCGAGATCAAGGGGCGCAAGGCGGTGCTCACCACCACGGGCGAACAACTGCTTCGGCGCAGTCGCGCCATCGTCGATCAGTTCCGCAGGCTGGAAGCACTGGCGCGCGCCATCGATGGTGGCTGGGAAACTGAACTGCGGCTGGTGGTCGATGCCGCGTTTCCACAGCGGCGCCTGCTCGGCATCCTCGCGGAACTGCGCGTGGGCTGCCCGCACACCACGCTGTCGCTCACCGATGCGGTGCTGTCCGGCGCTGAAGAAGCGATCACCGCCGGCACCGCGGATGTGGTCGTAACTACGCGCGTGCCGCACGGTTTCCTCGGCGACTGGTTGATGGACGTGGAGATGATCGCGGTCACCGCACCCAGACATCCGCTGCACGGCACGCACCGCGCGCTCACGCTCGATGACCTCACGCTGCATCCGCAGGTAGTGGTGCGCGATTCGGGTCGCCTCAATCCGCGCGATGAGGGCTGGCTCGGCGCACAGCAGCGCTGGACAGTGGCGAGCCTCGAAGCCTCGCATGCCGTAACGCGCGATGGTCTCGCCTACGCGTGGCTGCCTTCGCACCTGGTTGCCGATGACATCGCATCGGGCAAGCTCAAGCCACTGCCGCTGACGGTGGGCGGCATGCGCAAGATGCCGTTGTATGTAGTGCTGGTGAAAGGCGAGACCGCGGGACCTGCGGCACGCAAGGCGGTGGAACTGTTCCAGCGACACCTGCCGGCTACGGCGGCAACACCCGCGAAGTAGTGCGCTTCATTTCCCGCAGCGAACGCTCGTTCGCACGGAAAACCCCGGCAGTTTCAAACCACCGGGGTTCCAGGTTCAGGCCGCAACGCTCAGCGTCGAACCAGCGGTCGCTGCATCGGACTTCGATGCACCGTACTGCGCGATCAACGACGCCACCAGCTTGCTGATGTAGTCGCTGCTGGTATCGCTGCTGTCACTGCTGGTGCTGCTGCCGCTGTCATCCGACGCCCCGGCGGGGGGAGCACCGCCAGGAGGAGGACCATGCGGACCATGGTGATGCATGCCCGCCTTGAGCTCCGACGCGCTGATGCTGCCATCACCGTCGGTGTCGAGCTTGGCCATCAGGTCCGTGGCGCTCGGGCTGCCGGTGGAAGCCGTTGCATCGGTCTGCTTCGGGGACAGGAAGCTGTCGAGTTCGGACTTCGAGATGCTGCCATCGCCATCGGTGTCGATGCTGCTGAACAGCTTGTCGGCATCCGGCTTCTCCGCACCCGCTGGTGCCTGCAGCTGCGAACCCATCAGCTGCTGGCGCAGCTGGTCGAACAAGGCCTTGCCGTTGTCCTTGAGTTCGGCGCTGGTGACCTTGCCATCACCATCGCTGTCCAGCGCCGTCATCAGCGAGCTGGCATCGATCTTGGTGCCGGTCTTGCTGCCCAGGTCGTCGGCGAAGGTCTTCAGCTCGGTGGAATCGATGGAGCCGTCTCCATTGGTATCCAGCTTGTCGAACAGCTTCTGTGACCTGTCCGTGGCCTGCGATTTCTGCAGGCTTGCGAACAGGGTGGCGGAGACGCCGCCACTCATCGAGACACTACTCATGTCCATCTCCTCATGTTTGCCGCCGGATGGGCGGCTTCATGCAGGAATATCCCAGCGCGGGTCGGGCACTCCTGTAAGCAACTGTGCGTTCGTGAAGTGGATACGCGGGTCGGCAGGGAATTGCCGCGGCGGGCATGGCCTTGCCGCCCGCTGTGCCGGTTACTCGATGCTCGCCACCACGGCGAGCGCGACGGGATTCGCGCCCGCCGCGAAGGTGACGCCGCCGTTGGCGGCGCTCAGCTTGCCGCTGTCCTGGTCGATGACATACCCACTGATATCGGCAGAGTTGTAATTCACTGCATAGACGAATCGACCCGAAGGATCGATGGCGGTCTGGTTCGGGCTCGAGCCGGTGGCATAGGAAGCCTTGCTGCTCAGGTCGCCGCTCGTGGCATCGATGGCATATGCGCCCAGCGTATCGGCGCCCTGGTTCGCCACATAAAGGAAGCTGCCCGACGCGGCCACGCTCACTGATACCGGATTGCTGCCCGTGGCGCGTGCAGCCACGCTGGTCAGGTTGCCACTGAGTGGATCCACCGCGTAGATGCCGACCGTGTTGGCGCCGTGGTTGGTGACGTAGATGAAGCGGCCAGAAGGATCCGTGGCAACCGCGACGGGGGTAACCATCCGTCGGCACCGAAGAGAGCATCGACAGCGAACCATCGCTGCCGATGCCGTACGCTGCGACCGTGTTCGAGCTCGAGCTCACCGCGTACACGAACTGGCCGGTGGGATCGGCAGCCAGCGCCGCGGGGCCGGTGCCCGTGGCAACCGAACTCACGTAGGTCAACGCACCGGTGCCCTGGTCGATGCCGTAGGCGTAGATGCTGTTCGACTGGTAGTTCGCGACATACGCGAAGCGGCCGGAACCATCGACTGCCACCGACGAAGGATAGGAAGCCGTGGCGGTCGCACCCGCAGACACTGGCGCGCCGGAGCTGTTGATGCGGAAGGCCGTGACATTGTTCGACTGCAGGTTGGTGGTGAAGATGAAGCGACCCAGCGGATCCGCCGTCATCGCATATGGATTCAACCCACCGCTGGCGTAGTTGCCGAGCACGGTGAGCGTGCCGTCGGCGGTGCCGATCGAATACGCCGTCAGCGTATTGGCTCCGTAGTTCGCCACATAGGTGAACTTCGGCGTGTACTTCGTCGAGCCCACGCCCGTCGCAACCACCATCGCCGCTGCACCGGGGCGACTGGCCACCGCGCCAAGGCTGGTGAGTGCACCCCGTGCCCTGGTCGATGCTGAAGGACGAAATCGTGCCGGCGCCAGGATTGGTGGTGTACGCGAACCTGCCCGATGGATCGATGCTGACCGCAACCGGATCCGGATTGGACTGCGTGGTGCCCACCACACTCAGCGCACCGCTGCTCGCATTGATGGAATACGCGGAGACATTGCCTGACCCCGCGTTGGCGACGTATGCAAACTTGCCGGATGGATCGACCGCGATGGAGGCCGGACCGGTGCCCGCGGCAATCGTCGCACCGATGGCACCGGGTAATCCGTGGTCTGGTCGACGAGATACGCGGAGACATCATTCGAACCGCCATTCGCGACGTACAGGAAGTGATCCGATGGACTCAGCGCCAGTGACTTCGGGGTGGTCCCCGCTGCCCACGATGCCGGCCTGCGTCAACGCACCGGTAGCGGCATTCACGGCATAGGTATAGATGTCATTCGACCCCCGCATTGGCTACGTACGCGAAGCTGCCGGCGCTGTTGAGCCGCAACGCGCCCGGCGTGGTGCCCGTCGCGACCAGCGAACCCACAGCGCTGAGCGTGCCGTCATTGGTAATGGCGAATACAACCGATGCTGCCCGCGCTCTGGTTGACCACGTAGAGGAACTTGCCCGCCGGATGCACCGCGAGCGCCACCGGATTCGGGCCCGGGCCAGTGACCACCACCGCACCGAGGCTGCTCAAGGCGCCCGTATCTGGTCGACCGAATACCCGGAGATGGAATTCGCGCCGCGATTCGCGACATACAGGTAGTTGCCGGAGGGAGTGACCGCCACGTCACAAGGCGCCGCGTCGGTTGCAACGTAACCGCGATGACGCAGTTGCCCGGACGCGGTATTCACCGTGAGCACGGAGAGCGTGTTGTCGTCCTGGTTCACCACATAGGCGAAGTGCAGCGCTGCGTCGGTGCTGCCGGGCATCGGTCTTCTCGTCGGTGCCAAGGTGGCAGCCGGCCAGCACCAGCAAGGTGGCGCCGGCTGCGAGCCAGCGCGGGGAAAACTTTGAAGCCACTGACTCGTCTCCGCGATACGCGCGCCAGGGCGGCGCTGACACACGGCGATAGTGCGAGGCGAGTGAGGAGGAACTTCGGAGAAGTTGTAAGCGATCAGTCGTCGCGATACGGCGACGCCTCGCGACCCATGCAGGTCGCGAGGGCGTGCGCGCTCACTCGCGCGTCAGCGTCAGCGGCTGCTTGAAACCCGCGGCTGCCTGCGCCCACTCACCGGTCAGCGTCTTGCCGGCGAGCGCGCCGTTGTATTCACCGCGGATCGCGGGAATCTTCACCGACAGCTTGCCATCGGCCAGCGTGGCCTCGCTCACCACGATGCCATTCGCCTTCTGGTCGGGGCTATCGACGAAGGCCACGTATTCGCCCTTGGCATTGGCTTCGAAGCGCAGGATCAGGTTGATGGTCTGCTTCTGGCCCGTCTGCGGATTCGACAGTTCCATCTGTCCCTTCCACTTGCCTTTCAGCGCCGCGAAATTCTCGGCACTGAGCTTCAGCGGCGCGGTCGCCACCTTGTATTCACCGCGCTTGAGTTCGAGCGGAATGCCGTCCGGCGGCGCCGCGGGGCTCGGCACCTTCAACTTGCCACTGAGCTGCTCGCCGGTGAGCTTGCCCTTGAAGTCGATCAGCATCTGTCCCCTGCTGGATCTTCAGCGAGACTTCACCGTTCTCGAACACGATGTCCTTCACTGGCAGCGTCGCGCCCTGGTCGGGAATGTTGAAGGTTCCCTCCAGCTCGCCGCCGGCGCCCGGCTTGAACTGAAACATCACGTTCTGCTCCAGGCCCTTGGCAACGGTGAGCACGCCCGACCAGCTGCCGGTCAGTGATTTCACATTGGCCGCACTGAGCACCGGCTTCTGGTACGGCGCCAGCGACAAGGGCAGCGTGCTGCCGGGCTGCGTCCACTGCCCACCGATGCTGCCGGCTTTCAGCGCACCCGCGAACGAACCGCTGAGCGAAGGCACCTGCAGTTTCAGGTTGGTGCCATCCCAGTTCACGCCGCTGACGGCGGTGTCCTTCAACGCCGGGTTGTCCGGCGAATTCAGCACCGCGGTGTAGGCACCATTCGCGCCCTTGGTGAAGGTGAACTGCACGGTGAGGGATGTCTTGGCATCGACGGGCAACTTGCCCTGCCACACGCCGGCGAGATCCGGTGCCGCCGCTGCAAGCGCGGCCACCGGCAGCGCCGGCAGCAGCAATGCCGCTGCGGCCACCAGCACCGCGCGGAAGGTATTCCTGGTCAATCCTTTCATGGTTCCTCCTGGGAATGTCGCAATGACTCGGGCAATCAGCGTTACTGGCGCGTGAGCACCAGCGGAATGTTTCGTCCCAGCACTGCCTGGGTCCAGGTGCCGGTAATGGTCTTTCCCGACACCACGCCGCTGAACTCGATGTTCGCGGCCGTGGGCACCTTCAGCGCCAGCTTGCCGTCCACCATCTGCGCTTCGGCAATCACGAAGCCCGGCGTGTCCGGTGCCTTCGCCGGCGGTGGATCGGTAACAGCGAGGTAACCGATGTACTCCCCTTTGGCATTGGTTTCGAAGCGCGCTGTCACGGTGACCATCACGCTCTTTGGCGCGGCGGGATTCTGGGTCTGCGGGGGCATGGGCACTTCCATCGCGCCCTGCCATTTGCCTTTCAACGCCGCGAAACTTTCGGTACTGAGCTTCAGCGGTGGCGCCACCACCTTGTACTCGCCGCGCTTCAGGTTCACCGCCACGCCATCCGCTGGCAGGCCGGCCGCCTTGAGTGTGCCGCTGATCACATCACCCGCCAGCTTGCCTTTGTAGTCGAGCAGCTGCGGTCCCACCTGCACTTTCAGCGACAGCTCACCGACCTCGAACGCGACGCTGCTGGCGGCAATGTCATTCACGCCCTGGTCGGGAAGACTGAAGGTGCCGGTGAGTGCACCGTCCGTGCCCTGCTTGAACTGGAACATCAGGTTCTGCTTCACCGGACCGACCTCCAGCACGCCGTTCCAGCTGCCGGCAATGGACTTCGCCGCGGCCGCCGTCAGCACCGGCTTCTGGTACGGCGCGAGCGACAAGGGCAGCGTGCTGCCCGGCTGCGTCCATTGCCCACCGATGCTGCCTGCCTTGAGCGCACCCGCGAATGCGCCGCTGAGCGAAGGCACCTGCAGTTTCAGGTTGGTGCCATCCCAGCTCACGCCATTGACGACGGTGTCCTTCAGTGCCGGGTTATCCGGCGAATTCAGCACCGCTGTATAAGCACCATTCGAACCCTTCGTGAAGGTGAACTGCACGGTGAGGGAGGTTTTGGCATCGACGGGGAGCTTGCCCTGCCACACGCCGGCGAGGTCCGGCGCCGCGGCCGCAATGGCGGCGGGTGCCACCGGCAGCAGCAAGGCGGCTGCGGTAGCAAGCACGGCGTGGAAAGTACTCCTGGTCCAGCGTCTCATGGGTTCTCCTAGACATGTCGCAATGACTCAACCGGATCGGCACTGGCCGTCTTCCATGACTGCAGCGCCACCGTAGCGAAGGCCACCGTCGTGGCGAGCGCCGTGGCCAGCAGGAAGATCAGCGGATTGACTTGCGCGCGGTACGCGAAGCTCGACAGCCATTCATCGACCGCGAACCACGCTCCCACTGCTGCCAGCAGCGAGGCAATCACCACCAGCACCAGCACCGGCCGCGCCAGCAGCGTGACGATCTGCCACGAGGTGGCGCCCAGCACCTTGCGCGTGCCGATCTCGCGCGTGCGCTGCTCGGTGGTGAAGGCGGCGAGGCCGAACAGGCCCATGCAGGCGATGAGCACACTGATGGCCGCGAAGATGCCGATGAGCTGCGTCAGCCGCGCCTCGGACTTGTACATCGCGTCCAGCGAATCATCGAGGAAGCGGTATTCGAAGGGATGGCGTGCATCCGCATCGGTGACGATCTTCTGGATGAAGGCCAGCGTCTGCGGTACGCGCTCGTTCGAGATGTCCACGATGAGGTAGCGCTGGCGGAACGGGCGGTTTTGCACCGGTATCTGCGATTCATCGATGTCGCGGCGGTACATGATCACCGGCTCGATCTGCGTGTGCAGCGACTTGAAGTTGAAATCCTTCACCACGCCGACCACGCGCCCGGGCCCGCCACCCACGGCGATGCGCTTGCCCAGTGGATTGGTCCAGCCCATCTTCTTCACCATGGCTTCGTTCACCAGCAGGTTGCTGCCGACGTCGGTGAGCAGGCGCGAGGAAAGATCGCGGCCCTGCGCCATCTGCAGGCCCAGTACCTTCTCGAAGTCCGGCCCGATGGGGAAATTGTTGAACTGCATGGGCACCATCGCGCCGCTTTCGTCCTCGATCTGCACGAGGTTCACGGGCGTGCCGACGTCGCCGGGCACCACGTCGGCGACGGCGGTGCCGGCGATGTGGCTGTCGCCCTGCAGGCTGTTGCGGATGGGTTCGATCTTCTCCAGCGTGGAGGAGCCGCGCAGCGAGATGATCAGGCGGTTGTGCTTCTCGAAGCCCAGCGGCCGGTTCGCGACGTAGTGCATCTGCGCCAGCATCAGCAGGGTGCAGGCGATGGCCGCGGCGGAGATGGTGAACTGCACCAGCACCAGCAGCTCGCGCATGCGCAGGTTGCCCTTGCCGGCCAGCTGCTTGCCGGTGAGCGCGGTGAGCGGCGCCCACGAGGAAAGATAGATCGCCGGATACGCGCCGGAGAGCAGCCCGATGGCCAGTGCGAAGCCGACCAGCAGCAGCGCCAGCTGTGGCTGGTGCAACAGGTCGATGCCCACCTGCCCATCCATCAGCAGGTTGATGGGCGTGAACTTCAGCACCACCTCGACGATCACCACGCCCAGCACCAGCGCGATCAACGCGAACAGTATCGCCTCGCCCAGGAACTGCATGGCGAGCCCGAAGCGGCTGGCACCGAGGATCTTGCGGATGCCGATGGAGCGCGCCCGCCGTGTGGCGCGCGCGGTGGCGAGGTTCATGTAGTTGATGCAGGCGATGATGAGGATCACCAGCGCCACCGCCGCGCAGCCATACAGGTACATGCGGTTGCCGGTGGGCAGCGGATCGGTGACCTCGGACTGCAGGTGCTGCTCGCGCAACGGCTGCAGCCAGCTGCGCCACTGCGCATTCACCGTCTTCAGCATGTCGTTCATGTTCTTGTCGGCGAAGTCGTCGCTGATATGCGCCCACTCGGCCGGCTTGAAGGCGCGGTCCATCACGAGATAGGTGTAGATGCCGATGCCCATCAGCGCGCGGCGCCGCGTGCCGGGGTTGTCGTCCAGCTTCAGCCACGGCGCGTTGTACGACATCAGCAGGTCATACTTCAGGTGCGTGTTGGGCGGCAGGTCCGCGAACACCAGCGTGACCTTCTGCTGCGCGCCGTCATCGGTGGTCAGGATCTGTCCGATGGGGTTGTCGTCACCGAAGTATTTTTTCGCGAAGCTCGCACTCACCGCGATGGAGCCGGGTTCCACCAGCGCGGTCTTCGGATCGCCAGCCAGGATCCGGTGCGAGAACACCTCGAACACGTTCTGGTCCACGAAATAAGCGTGTTCCCAGTAGAACGCCGTGTCGCCATGGCGGATGGCCGCGCCGCCGCGGCCGGCGCTGTCGCGGAAGCGCACGTAGGCCTTGACCGTCGCGGGATATTGCTCGGCCAGCAGCGGGCCGAGCGCCTGCGAAGTGACCGCGAACTTGTCGTTGGCACCGCCCGTGGTGAATTCGTTCACCACGCGGTAGATGTGCTCGTTGCCCTTGAAGTGCGCGTCGTAGGTCAGCTCGCTTTTCAGGAACAGCCCGAGGACCAGGCAACAGGCAACTCCCAGCGACAGCCCCACGAGGTTGATCGCCGTGTAGAGCCTCTCGCGCCGGAAATTGCGCAGCAGGACGGTGAGGTAGTTGAGCATGGGCTAGTGCCTCAGTGCGTGCACGGGATCGGCGCTGGCCGTCTTCCATGACTGCAGCGCCACGGTGGTGAAAGCCACCGCGGCCGCGACCGCCGCGGCCAGCAGGAAGATCAGCGGATTCACGCCGGTTCGATAGGCAAAGCCGGCCAGCCATTCATCGATGGCGAAATACGCGCCGACGCTGGCCAGCACCGCCGCCACCAGCACCAGCGCCAGGATGCGCCGCGCCAGCAGCGTGATGATCTGCCAGCTGGTGGCGCCCAGCACCTTGCGCGTACCGATCTCGCGGCTGCGCTGCTCGGTGGTGAAGGCCGAAAGTCCGAACAGCCCCATGCAGGCGATGAGGATGCTGATGGCTGCGAAGATGCCGATGAGCCGCGTGAGCGAGAGTTCGGATTTGTACTGCGCCTGCAGCGCTTCATCGAGGAAGCGGTATTCGAAGGGATGGCGTGAGTCGGCTTCGTTGATGACATGCTCGACGAAGCCGAGCACCCCGCCCGATTGCGCGCCGCTGATGTCGATGATCAGGTGGCGCTGCTGGAAGGGCTTGTTGATCTCCTGCACGCCCGTCATGTCGTTGCTGAGGCGCCGGATCACCAGCGGATCGATGCGGAATTTCAGCGACTTGAAGTTGAAGTCCGCCAGCACGCCGACCACGCGGCCATCCATCACGCGCTTGCCCAGCGGCTCCTTCCAGCCCATCTTCTTCACCAGCGCCTCGTTCACCAGCAGGTTGCTGCCCACATCGGTCAGCAGCCGCGATGAAAGATCACGGCCCTGCGCCACCTTCAGGCCCAGCACCTTCTCGTAGTCATCGCCGATGTTCAGCACGTTGAACAGCTGGCTTTCCATGGCGCCTTCGTTGTTCTCCATCTGGACGAGGCCCACGCCCGTGCTGTCGCCATCGGCTGGCGTCTGCGACGCGACGGCCACGCCATGGATGCGGCTGTCGGCCAGGAGCGCGTTGCGGATCGCGGGGATCTTCTCGATGGTGGCCGCGCCGCGCAGCGACACCATCAGCCGGTTGTCGCGCTCGAAGCCCAGCGGCTGGCTGGCCACGTAGTGCATCTGCGCCATCATCAGCAGCGTCACCGCGATGGCCGCTGCGGAGATGGTGAACTGCACCAGCACCAGGAACTCGCGCATGTGCAGGTTGCCCTTGCCCATGTCCTGCTTGCCGGTGAGCGCGGTCAGCGGCGCCCACGACGACAGATAGAACGCGGGATACAGCCCCGACAGCAGGCCGATGCCCAGTGCCGCGAGCACCAGCCACACGCCCAGCACCGGATCGAGCAGCACGTCGAGGCCGGCCTTGCCATCCATCAGCGTGTTGATGGGCGTGAACTTCAGCGCCAGCACCACCATCACCACGGCCAGCAGCAGTGCGAGCAGCGCGAAGAACAGCGCCTCGCCCAGGAACTGCAACGCCAGCGAGATGCGGCTGGCACCGAGGATCTTGCGGAAGCCCACCGATCTTGCACGCCGCGTGGCGCGCGCCGTGGCGAGGTTCATGTAGTTGATGCAGGCGATGGCGAGGATGATCAGCGCCACCGCGGCGCAGCCCATGAGGTACGCGCGATTGCCGGTGGGCCGGTCGTAGCTGAGTTCACTCTTCAGGTGCACGTCGGCCAGCGGCTGCAGCCAGCTGCGCCATTCGATGTGCGCGGCAGTCAGCAGCTCGGCCATGTACTTGGCTTCGAAGTCGGTGCTCATCTTCTGCCAGTCGGCAGGACGGAAGGACGGATGCATCACGAGGTAGGTGTAGGTGCGCGCCTGCGGTCCGCCCAGCTGCGCGCGACGCTGGGTCGGGTTGTCGTTGAGCTTCAGGAAGGCGCGGTTGAACGACCACAGCAGGTCGTACTTCAGGTGCGTGTTCGCGGGCAGGTCGGCGAACACCAGCGTGATGCGGTTGGCATTGCCCGAATCCGACATGATGGTCTTGCCGATCGGGTTGTCGTTGCCGAAGTACTTCTTCGCCACGGTCTCGCTGATGGCGATGGTGTCGCCTTCCACCAGCGCGGTCTTCGGATCGCCGGCCAGTACCTTCACGGGCAGCACGTCGAAGATGTTCTGGTCGACGAAGTAGCTGTCCGCCCAGTAGAAGGCGTTCTCCGGCTGGTCGACGCGGCGCATGGTGATGCCGCCTTCGTTGGTGTTGTCGCGCAGGCGCACGTAGGCCTGGATGCGGTCCGGGTATTCGGCGGCGATCATCGGCCCGAGCGCATCGGAGGTGATCGCGAGCTTCTCGGCCTTGCCCGCGGTCGAGAACTCGTTCTCGATGCGGTAGATGTTCCGGTAGTTCGGGTAGTGCTGGTCGTAGGTGAGCTCGCTCTTCAGGAACAGGCCCAGCACGAGGCAGGAGGCGAGACCCAGCGCCAGCCCCAGGATGTTGATCACGGTGTACAGCCTGTCGCGGGTCAGGTTGCGGAACAGGACGATGAAATAGCTGCGCATGATCAGCGATACCGCAGTGAATCGACCGGGTCGGCGCTGGCGGTCTTCCACGACTGCAGCGCCACGGTGGTGAAGGCCACGGTGGCGGCGACCATGGCCGCGAGCAGGAAGATCAGCGGATTGACCGGGCTGCGATAGGCAAAGCCCGCGAGCCATTCATCGATGGCGAAGTATGCGGCCGCCGCCGCGATCGCCGAGGCGATGACCACCAGCATCAGGATGCGTCGCGCCAGCATGGTGACGATCTGCCAGGTAGTGGCGCCCAGCACCTTGCGCGTGCCGATCTCGTGCGTGCGCTGCTCGGTGGTGAAGGCAGCGAGGCCGAACAGCCCCATGCAGGCCACGAAGATGCTGATGCCGGCGAAGATGCCGATGAGCTGGGTCAGCCCGAGTTCGGATTTGTACTGCGCATCCAGCGCCTCGTCGAGGAAGCGGTATTCGAAGGGATGCCGCGGGTCGGCCCTGGCCATCACCTGGCCGACATGCGCCAGTACCTTGTCCACTTCGCGTCCGGTGATGTCCAGGATCAGCTGGCGCTGCTGGAAGGGCCGGTTCATTTCCTGGACCTGCGACATGTCGTTGTTGAAGCGCATCAGCACGGCGGGTTCGATCAGGTGGTGCAGCGACTTGAAGTTGAAGTCGCGCACCACGCCGATCACGCGGCCGCTCTGCGCACCCAGCGTGAGGCGCTTGCCCAGCGGATCGGTCCAGCCCATCTTCTTCACCAGCGCTTCGTTCACCAGCAGGTTGGTGCCTGTATCGGTGATCAGGCGCGCAGACAGGTCGCGGCCCTGCGCCATCTTCAGGCCCATCACCGCTTCATAGCCTTCGCCGATGGGCAGCAGGCTCACCATCTGGCGCTCCATCACGCCGCTGTCGTTCTCGGCCTGCGCGATGGTGCTGGGCGTGCGGTCGTCCACGCCCGCCGGCATCTGCTGCGCGATGGCCACGCCGCGGATGCGGCTGTCGCCGAGCAGTTCGTTGCGGATCTCGGGGATCTTGTCGACGGTGGACGCGCCACGCAGCGCGACCACGAGCCGGTTGTCGCGCTCGAAACCCAGCGGCCGCGTCTGCACGTAGTGCATCTGCGCCATCATCAAAAGCGTCGCGGCGATGGCGGCGGCGGAGATGGTGAATTGCAGCAGCACCAGCACTTCGCGGATGTGCAGGTGGCCCTTGCGGGATACCTGCTGGCCCGACAATGCAGTGAGCGGCGCCCAGGACGACAGGTAGAACGCCGGATACGCGCCGGCCAGGATGCCCATGCCCAGCGCCGCAGCCGCGAGCCACAGCACCAGTTGCGGTTCATGGACGAGGTCGAGCGCCACCTTGCCTTCCATCAGCGTGTTGATGGGCGTGAACCTGAGCACCACCTCCACGATGACGAGCGCCAGCACCAGCGCCAGCAGCGCGAACAGCACCGCCTCGGCCAGGAACTGCAGCGCCAGCGACAGGCGGCTCGCGCCGAGGATCTTGCGCAGGCCCACCGCGCGCGCGCGACGCGTGGCGCGCGCCGTGGCGAGGTTCATGTAGTTGATGCAGGCGATGGCGAGGATGATCAGCGCCACCGCCATGCATCCCAGCAGGTAAGCCCGGTTGCCGTGCGGGCGGTCGTAGCCCACGTCTTCCTGCAGGTGCATGTCGCGCAGCGGCTGCAGCCAGCTGTGCCACTCGGCGCTGTAGGGCGCGAGCAGGTCCTTCATGTATTTGTCCATGAAAGCCCCGCTCAGGCGCGGCCAGTCGGCGGCCCGGAACGCGGGCTGCATCACGAGATAGGTGTAGACGAAGTTCGGGATGCTGGCCAGCTGCGCACGGCGCACCGAAGCATTGTCGGTCAGGCGCAGGAAGGGCTGGTTGTACGAGAACAGCAGGTCGTACTTCAGGTGCGAGTTCGCCGGCAGGTCGGCGAACACCAGCGTCACGCGGTTGGCGTTGCCCGAGTCCGTCATAATCGTGCGGCCGATGGGGTTCTCGCTGCCGAAATACTTCTTCGCCACCCTCGCGCTGATGGCGATGGAGGCGCTGTCCACCAGCGCGGTGTGCGGATCGCCGGCGATGATCCGGTGCGGGAACACGTCGAAGACATTCGCGTCGGCGAAGTAGCTGCCATCCCAGGCGTATGAAATCTCCGGCTGGTCGGTGCGACGCATGACCAAGCCGCCCTCGGTGCTGTTGGCGCGCAGGCGGACGTAGGCCTTGATCTGGTCCGGGTACTCGGCCGCGAGCATCGGGCCCAGCGCTTCGGAGGTGGCGGCGATCTTGTTGTTCCTGCCGCCGGTGGTCAGTTCGTTGATGACGCGGTAGACCTTGTCGCCGGTCTCCAGGTGGCGGTCGTAGCTGAGCTCACTGCGCAGGAACAGGCCGAGTATCAGGCTGGAGGCGAGCCCCAGCGCGAGGCCCGCGATATTGATCGCGGCGTACAGGCGCTCGCGACCCATATTCCGGAACAGCACGGCCAGATGGTGGCGCATCGACTATTGCCGGTGCTGCGTCTTGTCCGACACCACGCGACCATCGAGCAGGCTGACGATGCGGCTGCTGAACGCGGCATTGGAAGCCGAGTGCGTGACCATCAGGATGGTGGTGCCCTCTTCGTTCAGCTTCAGCAGCAGCTTCATCACTTCATCGCCGTGCTCGGAGTCGAGGTTGCCGGTGGGCTCGTCGGCGAGGATGAGGTTGGGCCTGGTGACCAGCGCGCGCGCCACCGCGACGCGCTGCTGCTGGCCGCCCGAGAGCTGCGCGGGGAAGTGGCCGCGACGATGCGCGATGTCCATCTTCTCCATCACCGCCTCGACGCGCGGCTTGCGCTCGGCATGCGGCACCTTGCCGTATACCAGCGGCAACTCGACGTTCTCGTACACGGTGAGCTCGTCGATGAGGTTGAAGCTCTGGAACACGAAGCCGATGTGCGCCTTGCGGATCTTGGCGCGGCGGGTCTCGGCATACTTCGCGACGTCCTCGCCGAGGAAGCGGTAGACGCCATCCGAGGGGCTGTCGATGAGCCCCAGCAGATGCAGCAGCGTCGACTTGCCGCACCCCGATGGTCCCATGATCGACACGAACTCGCCTTCGGCCAGCGTGAAGTTCACGCCATCGACGGCGGTGGTCTCGACCACGTCCGTGCGGTAGACCTTCTGCAGATTCTCGGTTTCGATGATCATGGTTTTTTCCTGTTGCATGGAGATGGCGTCGCTGAAGCGCAGCTCGGCGATGTCGTTGTAGCTGTCGTAACCGGAGGCGATGATGCGGTCGCCCTCGCGCAGGCCTTCGAGCACTTCCACCTGGCGCGGGTTCTGGCGGCCGAGGCGCACGTCCGTGCGATGCGCGCTCTTGCCATCGGGCGCCACCAGGTAGACCCAGCGACCGCCGGTGTATTGATAGAAGCCGCCCTTCGCCACCATCAGGCTCTGGCTGGGCGAGCCGAAGGAGAGCTCCACCGTCACGGTCTGGCCGCGCTTCAGTGACGGCGGAACTTCGCCGGTGAACATCACGTCCGCCTCGAAGACGTTCTGCTTCACCTCGGGGTAGATCTTCTGCACCGTGACTTCCCAGTTCTTGCCATCGAGCTGTACATGGCCCGGCGTGCCGGCCTGCACGCGCGTGATGTAGGCCTGGTCGATGCGGGTGCGGATCTTGAATTTGTCCAGCAGGTCGATCTGGCCGATGCGCTGGCCCGGCGGAATGTTCTGTCCCACCTCGGCACTGATGGTCGACAGGTATCCCGAGATCGGCGCGCGCACTTCCAGCGCCTGCATGGTGCGGTTGAGCAGGTCCATGCTCTCGTTGAGCTTGTCGATGGACTTCTTCGCCTGCGCCAGCTGGTTGTTGCTCATGATCTCTTCCTGCTCGTTGCGGCGCGCGAGGATGACGCGCTTGTCCTGCAGGTATTTCAGCTGGTCGCGGGTGGTTTCGTACTGCTCGCGCGAGATCGGGCTGTTCGGCGATTTCATCAGCGCGTCGTAGCGCCTGAACTTGTTGTCCATGTCGAGGATCTGGTGATCCAGGTCGAGCAGCGTGTCCTGGCGCAGGAGGCTGCTGGTCTGCTTGTTGAATTCGGTGTTGTGGTAGGTGTCGAGCGAATCGAGCAGGCGCGTTTCGGTCTCGATGGCGTTGCGCTGCGCGGTGACATTGGCGAAGCGCAGGATGAGGTCGCCCTTCTTCACCTGCTGGCCGCCTTCGACGAACACCTGTTCGACGCGACCGCCCTGTTCGACATCCAGGTAGTTGGTGATCGCGGGTTCCACCGAACCGTCGAAGGGGTAGTACTCGCGGAACTCGCCCTTCTCGACCACCGCGGTGGTGAGCCGCGTGGGATCCACCTTGAGGCGTGAACCGCCGGTGCGCGCCAGCAGCTGCCAGGCGACGAACACCACGGCGACCACTCCCACCGCAATGAGTCCCCATTGCAGAGGGCTCCTGCCCTTCTTTTCTATTACCCGATCCATGGGTTGCCTGTATCCAAGCGCTGTGCCAGTTCGTGACGATGACCGAAAAGGCGAGCACGATCAACGGCATAGATATTGCTCTATCGATGCGGTGGGGCTGCTTTCGCGGCTCGATCGTTTCACTATGGAACGTTGCATGTTTCAATGTGGCACCACATGGACGGGGGCGTGATGGTCCAGAACGACGGAAAAATCCTCATCGTCGACGACGATGCCGAGGTGCTGCTGGCCGCGGAGCTGGTGCTGAAACGGCGCTTCGCAACGGTGGTTACCGCGTGCACGCCGGCCTCCATCGAGCTGCTGCTTTCGCAGCATGGCTTCGACGTCATCCTGCTCGACATGAACTTCACGGCCGGCGCCACCTCCGGCGATGAAGGCATCCACTGGTTGAAGCGGGCGCTGCAGCTGGCGCCGGAATCCAAGGTGGTGCTGATGACGGCCTATGGCGGCGTGGATGAAGCCGTGCGCGCCATGCGCGAGGGCGCCACGGATTTCGTGGTGAAGCCCTGGGACAACGCGCGGCTGGTGGCGACGGTCGCCGCCGCGGCAAACCTGGCGCGCACCGACCGCGAGCTGCGCCAGTTGCGTGGTCGCGCACGCACCTTGAATGAACTGGGTTCCGCCGGCGATTTCATCCTCGGCGACGGCATGCACCAGGTGCTGGCCGACATCGAGAAGGTGGCGCGCACTGATGCGAACGTGCTGATCACCGGCGAGAACGGCACCGGCAAGGAGCTGGTGGCGCGTGCCATCCATCGACGTTCGCTGCGCCATGAGGCGCCCTTCGTCGGCGTGGATCTCGGCGCCATCACCGAATCGCTGTTCGAATCCGAGCTGTTCGGCCACAAGAAAGGCGCGTTCACCGATGCGCGCGAGGATCGTGCCGGACGCTTCGAGGCCGCCGGCACCGGCACGCTGTTCCTCGATGAGATCGGCAACCTGTCGCTGACCATGCAGGCCAAGTTGCTGGGCGCGCTGTCGACGATGACGGTGACGCGCGTGGGCGCGGACAAGCCCATCCCCATCGAGGCGCGCGTGATCTGCGCCACCAACCTCGGTGCCGAGCAGCTGCGCAACCGCGAACACTTCCGGCCCGACCTGCTTTATCGCATCAACACCATCGAGATCCAGATTCCGCCGCTGCGCGAGCGGCCCGCGGACATCGCGCTGCTGGTGGCGCATTTCGCGCGCCAGTACGCCCGCAAGTACGGGCGCGCGGAGCTGGTGATTCCCGAGGCGGCGATGGCACGGCTGCGGCAATACCGCTGGCCGGGCAATGTGCGCGAACTGCGGCATGCAGTGGAGCGCGCGGTGATCATGAGCGAGAACGGCAGCTTTCCGCTCGCTGGCGTGGTGCTGGCGTCCGCGCCGCTCACGCCGCATGCGGTGGATGCGCCGGCGACGCTGAACCTCGACGAACTGGAAAAGCTCACCATCCAGCAGGCCATCCGCCATCACCAGGGCAACCTGACGCGCGCGGCGCAGGCGCTGGGCCTCGGCCGTACCACGCTGTACCGGAAGATGGCACGCCATGGTCTCGAGTAATTTCCGGCTCAACATCGCGGTCCGCATCGTGCTGCTGGCCTGCTGCCTCAGCGTTGCGATATGGGGCTGGACGGTTGCGCCCTGGGTGGTGACGCCGGTCGTGGCACTGGTGCTGGCCGCGCTGCTGGTCGTCGAGCTGATTCTTTATATAGAGCGTACGTACCGCGAACTGCACTGGTTCATCGGCGCGGTGGCACATGGCGACTACTCGGTGCCGATTCCGGAGCTCAGGAAGGGTCGTGTCTTCGATGAGCTGGAGAACGTGTATCGCTCGCTGCGCGCCGAGCTGATCCGCCTCAACACCGAGAAGGCCGCCAACTACCAGTACCTCGAAGCCGTGGTCGAGCATGTGGGCGTGGCCCTGATCTGCTTCGACGAAGGTGGCGAAGTGGCGATGATGAACGAGCCGGCGCGGCGCCTGCTGGGCATGCCCTATGTGTACAGCATGCGTTCGCTGTCGCGCTTCGACGAGCGCATGCCCGCGCTGTTGCAGCGGCTGCGCCATGGCGATCGCGAGTTGCTGCAGACCCATCGCGGCGACGAGGTGCTGCAGCTCATCCTGTACGCCACCGAGTTCGCATTGCTCGAGCAGCGCTACAAGCTGGTGTCGCTGCAGGACATCCGCGATGAACTGGAAGGCCGCGAGATCGAATCCTGGCAGAAGCTGATCCGCGTACTCACGCACGAGATCATGAATTCAGTGACGCCCATCGTGTCGCTGTCGAACCTGATCCAGGAAACGTTGGCGGACAACGGGCCGGTGCTCGACTGGGAGACCCGCAACGACCTGCTGCGCAGTGCGAACGCCGTGCACTCGCGCGGCAGCGGCCTGCTGGAATTCGTGCGTGCCTATCGCAGCATCACGGCACTGCCGGTGCCGGCGATCGTGGCGGTGGAGGTCGCACCGCTGCTGGAGCGCGTGCGCACGCTGATGGCCGATACGCTGCGGGCGCAGCAGGTGGCCTGCGAGATCCGCATCGAAGGCAAGGCGCCCACCCTGCACGCCGATCCGCAGCAGCTCGAGCAGGTGTTGATCAACCTGGTTCGCAATGCGGTGGAAATCCTGGCGGGCGTAGCGGATGCGCAGCTGCTGCTGGTGGCGGCCGCTGCGGATTTCGGCCGCGTGCGCATCCAGGTCGTCGATAACGGCCCCGGCATCGATCCGGCCAACATCGACAACATCTTCGTGCCCTTCTTCACCACCAAACGCGGCGGCAGCGGTGTAGGACTCTCCATCTCGCGACAGCTGATGCATGCCAACCGCGGTTTCATTTCCTACCGGCCGGGAGAAACCCGCGGCAGCGTCTTCACGCTGCTGCTGCCGGCGTGAGATGCTCCGGCCATGGAGCAGAAAGACCCGGTTCCCAGCGGCAGGATCGTCCACCCCGGTGCGGTGCGAGTAAGCGGTGCGGATCTCGCCGCTTTCAAGCTACTGCGTGGTGAAACACCCGCCGAGCACTATCCACCCGATGCAAAGAAGGTGGGCCTCAAGGGCAGCGTGAAGGTAGACCTGCTGCTCAACGACATGGGCCAGGTGCTCGAAGCGCAGGTGATGAGCGAATCACCCAGGGGCCATGGCTTCGGCCTCGCGGCGCTCGATGCGACCAAGACTTTCGAGTATGCGAACCCACTGAAAAAGATGGTGCTGATTACGGTGGACGTGGAGTTCAAGCCGTGACACGGCTTGCGGCCATGCGCGGTGCGCTGGTCGCGTTGTCGCTGGTGGCCGCGTTGCCGGTTGCGGCGGATGCGCTGAGTGATGCCAACGACACCTTGATCGAAGCCGCACGCGCCGGTGATGTCGAGCAGATCACGCAGGCGCTGCAGAAGGGCGCGAATGTCGATGCGGTGAGTGGACAAGGGGTCTCCGCGCTGATGTTCGCGGCGGCCGCCGGTCGGCCGCTGGCCGTGCAGAAGCTGCTCGATGCGCATGCGCATGTGGATACGCGCGTCGGTCGTGGCATCACCGCCTTGCGCATCGCCGTCGCCGCCGGTTCGCCCGACACCGCGCGCCGCCTGCTTGCCGCCGGCGCCGATCGCAACGACGTGGATACCAACGGCTCGCGCCTGCTTTTCGCCGCCGCCGGCAATGGCAACGTCGAACTGCTCGAGCTGTTCCTGACGCCCGGCGAAGACATCAACTACAAGCGCGAGGCCGGCGGTTACACCGCGCTCGATGCAGCCCTGGAAACGCAGCACTGGAAGGCGGCCGAGCACCTGCTCGCGCATGGCGCGACGCTGGCCGCCTCGGTCACCGGCCGCGACCAGGCCGTGCAAAAGTTGCTGGAACTCGAGCCCGTGGTGAAGCCCGGCACGATGTCGCTGGTGCAGACTGTCGACCTGCCTTCGCCGCTGCTGTTCCGCGCCGTGCTGTCGCAGGGTGCGCGCACCGATTTCACCGACGCCAATGGCAACACGCTGCTGATGATCGCGGCCAAGCATCACCACGTCACCGCACTCGCCGCCCTGCTCGCCGCCGGTCTTGATGTGAATGCACGCAACGCCGCCGGCGATACACCGCTCAACATCGCCGCGGGCAAGAGCGAGTACGAGCTGATGGTGGTGGGCATCGGCCTCGCGCTGGGGCAGGACCGCAATTCGCTGATGCGACTGGTGTTCCGTCCCGCGCAGAAGAGCAACGAATCCGCGGCCACGGCGCGCCGGCTCGAAGCGGCGCAGCTGCTGCTCTCGGCCAGGGCCGACCCGAATGCCGCGGATGGCGACGGCGACACGCCGCTGCTGCAAGCCACGCGCTCCGGCGATGTCGAGCTCGTCACCATGTTGATCGCCGCAGGCGCGCGCGTGGATGTGCGCAATGGCTCTGGCAATGCGCCGCTGCTGCTGGCCGCACAGTTCGGCCTGCGCGACATCGCCGCAGTGCTGCTCGATGCGCGCGCCGATACCGGCGTCCGCGACAACGAAGGCCACACGCCGCTGGAACTGGCACGTGCCGGTGGCCATGAGGCCATCGTGCAGATGCTGCAGGCGAAGCGGCTCGACTGATGCGGTTGTTCGACTATCTCGACTCGGGCAATGGCTACAAGATCCGGCTGCTGTGCGCGCAGCTCGGGTTGCGGTACGACTGGGCCGAGATCGACATCATGAAGGGCGAGTCGCGCACGCCGGAATTCCTGGCACGCAACCCGAACGGCCGCATCCCGGCGCTGCAGCTGGATGACGGCACGCATGTGTTCGAATCCAACGCCATCCTGTGGTATCTCGCCGAAGGCTCGCGCTTCGTGCCGGAATCACGACTGGGTCGCGCGCAGGCCTTGCAGTGGATGTTCTTCGAGCAGTACAGCCACGAGCCCTACGTGGCGACACCGCGTTTCCTGGTGCGGCATTTTCCGGCGGGACATGCGCGGCATGCCGAGTTGCCGGCACGACTGGAGAAGGGACACGCCGCGCTGGCCGTAATGGAACAGCACCTCGCGCGCCATGCCTTCTTCGTGGATGAACGCTACGGCATTGCCGACATCGCGCTGTATGCGTACACGCATGTGGCGCCGGATGGCGGGCTCATGCTCGATGCGTATCCAGCGGTGCGCGCCTGGCTGGCGCGCGTTTCCGAACAGCCCGGTTATATCGGGTTGTTCGCCAGGCCCGCCTGATCAGAACGTATCGGTCGATCCCTTCGCCGGACCGTAGTCCGTATTCGGCCACCCGGCAGGCTGGCTATCCGGCAGGTTCACCAGCGTGGCATGCACTTCCTGGATGAAACCGTTCTGGATGGCGAAGAACTCGCCTACCAGCCGGTCATTTGAAGTCGCCACGCTCTGGCTCTTCGCGCCCGCCTTCAGCCCGAAGCGCAGGATGCACAGCACGATGCCGCGCTCCTCATCCACCACGGCATAGCGGCGATCCCACAGGTTGCGGCCGAGGAAGGCGCCTTCGTCGAAACCTTTCGAGGTGTCGTTGAACACGCCATTGCGCATCGTGCCCGTGGTCTGCAGGCCGTTCTCGAAGCGCGTCGAACCCGGCGCAAGGCGCGCGCGGCGGTAATTTGGCGTGCCATTGGACTGGAAGGCGCGCCAGTAACTCTCGGCCGTGCCGATGAGGTCGTAGTAGGAGTCGCGATCCTGCTCGCGGATCGACATGGTCATGCTGTGCGACACGCCTTTGAGGTCGTCGCCCCACAGCCGGTCGGCATCGCCCTGGTTGGCCTTCAGGATCTCGATCTCGGTGATGGCGCCTTCCTTCACCTTCATGCGCAACAGGTACATGGTCCTGGTGCCGTCGGCGTTGTGCACCACCGACTGCGTGCCGGTGTCACCGCGACGGATGTTCACCACGTCGAAGCGGTACGCCACGGCATCGGCGGCGGGCCAGAACACCTCGGCCAGTTTCTTCTCGTGGCTGTTCTCGGTGATGCGCGCCTGCGCGGCCTGCGGCAGGCCGGCCGGATTGTTGGCGATGAGCGCGGCGTAGTAGGCGTCGATCAGTTTCGTCAGGCAGGCGCGGTCGCAGCTGGCCTGCTGCGCGCCGGCAGTGCCCGCCCAAAGCGTGGCCAGCAGCGGAATGACCCAGCCCCGGATGGATGTGCCCATGGTCCCCTCCCCGTGTTTTTGGCGAGCGGCATTATTGCGCGCGGCGTGTCGGGTTTTGCCCGCCGATTTCGATACCAATAACGAGCACCACAGTGCCTGTCGCAACCCTCAAGCAAGGAGAGAAGAAGTCATGAAACTCAAGACACGCGTGAAGGCGGGAAGGATTACCCAGAATCACAACGTCGCGGTGAAGGTGAAGACCCGCCTCAAGGCTGGTCGCATCTCCTTCAACCACAACGTAACGGTCCGCTGACGGACGGCCGGGGCTGGACGATCCCCAACAGCCCCGGCTTTTCCCCATGAATGACGAAATGATTGCCGAATTGCAGGAGCAGAGCTGGACGCTGCAGGCCGAGGGCCGCATCGACGACGCCGCGGAAGCCTGTGCCGCGGCGCTGGCGCTGGTCGAGGAATCCGGCGCAGCCGGCTCGCCCGATGTCGCCAACCTGTTGAACGAACTGGCCGAACTGCGGCTGGAACTGGGCGAGCTCACCACGGCCATGCGCCACGCGCGGCGCGCGAAGACGCTGGCCACGCGCAGCAAGCTGGCCTGGCAGGGTGAGGACGCCGCGCGCATCCGCCTGAAGACCTGCGCGCTGCTGGGCGAACTGCTGCGCATGCAGGGTGAGTTCAGCGAGGCCGAGGTCGAATGTCGCGCCGGGCTCGCCATCGCGCAGATGCAGTTCGGCGCGGAATCCGCCGAGGTGGCCGAGGCGCGCAACAACCTGGCCGTACTGTTCAAATCGCTGGGACGCTATCGCGAGGCGCGCGGCCTGTACGAGCAGGCGCTGTGCACGATCGCGCAGCTCGAGGGCGGCGCGTCGCTGGCCGCGGCGGCGGTACTGCACAACATCGGCGGGATATTGCATGCGCAGGGTGACTACGACGCAGCCGAGCCGTATGCGCGGCGTGCCTGCGAGATCACCCGTGCGCAGCTGGGTGGGCGTGATCCACGCGCCCTGCAGGACCGCGCCGCGCATGCCGCGATACTCGATGGGCTGGGTCGCCATGCCGAGAGCGAGGCCATCTATCGCGAAGTGCTGGCGCTGTGGCGCGAGACCTGCGGCGAAGAACATCCTGAAGTCGCATCCACGCTGCACAACCTTGCCGCCGCCATCGAAGCGCGCGGCGCGGCGGCTGAAGCCGAGGAATGCTATCGGGGCGCACTGGAAATCCAGTGCAAGCTGCTGGATGCGGACGCGCTCGATATCGCGCTGACGCTGAACAATCTGGGGCGGTTGCTGACCGAACAGGGCGCGGTGGATGAAGGCGTGGCCATGCTGGGGCGCGCTGCTTCAGCATTGCAGAAGCGGCTCGAACCGGACCACCCCTACGTGGTGGTGGCAAAGCGCAACCTTGCCGCCGCGCAGTCGGCGGGCTGAACCCTACGCTGCGGTGACCGGATTCTGCCGCGGACCGCGACCCAGCACGCGCTTGACCAGCCGATACAGGAAGCGGATGAACAGCAGCGTCAGCAGCACTTCGCCGAAAGTGAGCAGGAAGGCCGGAAACGCGCCGCGCTGCCCGGCGCGACGATGGAAGTTGACCAGCGCGCCATTGCAGCAGCGACGCGTGGCGGGCGTATTGCGCACGTCACGTTGGTTATAGCGACCAATCAGGCGGCGGGCGCATCTGCCGCCAGCTGCCGGGCGGCGCGCATCCACGGATGTTCCGGCTGCAGCGTGTCCGCGAATTGCTCGAGCGCGTTGCGGGCCTCGCGCTTCGCGGCATCCACCTCGTCGGCCTTGGCGTGCACGCGTGCGCGCAGCAGGTAGATGGCACCACGCCAGGCACTGTGCGGTGGCAGCGGTGCGACGCCAGCGGTGGTGTGTTCGGCGGCGGCGGCTGAGTCCAGTGCCCTGTTCGCGGCGGCGAAGTCGTTGCGGGCCAGTGCCACTTCGGCGGTGGTGAGTCCGCCGCGCATGGCCTCGGCGCGCGCGCGGCGCGGCAGCTTCGCGGCATGCGCATTCATGGTGTCGATGCGCGCCTGAGCGGCCGGTGCATCGCCAAGCGCCACTTCATACAGCGCCTGCAGGCGTGCGAGTTCGGCAAATTCGCGGTCGGCGGCCTTGTTCTGGTCCATCGCATTGGCAAGCCAGGTGAGCTGTTCACCGGCGGCGCCGACATTGCCATCCTGCAGGTAGCCTTCGGCGATCGCGAAGCGCGCAAAGTACACCTGGTTGTTGTTGCCCTCGCGTTCCAGCTGCGGCAGCTGCGCCAGGATCAGCGGGATGCCTTCGGTCGTTGCACCAACCAGCGTGAGGCGACGGCCGTAGCCGGAATTGAACACCGGCGGAATCGGCGTCTTGCCGGCTTCGCGCGCGATCATGTCGTGCAGCACCTGCGCGGTCTGCAGGAACTGGCCGCGGCGTGCGAGTGAGGTGGCCTGGCGATCCACGGCGACGATGTGGTCGGTGGTGTCGAGCGCATCCTGCGCGCGCAGCGCCGCCTCGAGCTGCGGCACCAGCGCCAGCACATCGCCATCGCGGTCCGTATCCAGATAAATCCGCTGCAGCACCTGCAGGTTGTAGAGCTGTTCGCTGCTGCCGACGAGACCTTCGGCCGCATAGCGCTTCGCCAGCACCAGGCCATGCGCGACGGCACGGTCGTAGTCGCCCTGGTCCACGGCGAGCTCGGCATCGGTGGTGTAGCAGGCGGCCATGGCATCGAGCGGCATGTCGCGTTCGTTGCCGAGGTCGCGCAGCGCGGCCTGCACCAGCGGCGCGGCGGCCTCGACCTTGCGATCCACCAGCAGCACGTCGGCGCGCGAGCAGGTGATCTGCGCGCGCACGTTCTTGTCGGTCAGCGTCTGCGCCAGCGCGGCGAGTTCGTCGTTGACGTCGCTCTCGCCGTGCTGGTCGTTGATGGTCTGGTAGCGACCCGCCAGCATCAGCAGCAGGCGGGCGCGCGTGATGGGATCGTTGGCGGTGCGCTCGTGCAGCTGGCGACGCGAGCGCTCCAGCATGTCGTGCCACTGGTCGCCACTGCCGTTGCGGAAAGCTTCGTCGAGCAGCGACAGCACCAGCTCGTGGCTGGCGCGTGAGTAGCGCACTTCCTGCAGGGCGATGTCGCGCTGCTGGCGCGCTTCATAGGCCTGCCATGTGGTACCGACCACGCCGAGCAGCAATGCCAGCAAGGTTGCGGTGGCGGCACCAGTGGCGAGGCGATGGCGGCGCACGAACTTGCGCAGGCGATAGCCGGCTGCATCCGGTCGCGCGACCACGGGCTCGTCATCGAGATAGCGGCGCAGGTCTTCGGCCAGCGCGCTGGCGGTGGGATAGCGCTCGGCCTGCACCTTGCGCAGCGACTTGGCGATGATGTTGTCGAGGTCGCCGCGCAGTTCACGCTGCAACTGCCGTGGCGTGCCGGCGCGCGCGGCCGCGGTGCCCGGCGTCGTGCTGGTGGTGCTGTCGCTGGGGCGGCGCGGTTCGGTCTCCACCAGCGCGCGCAGGCGCTCCACCGGCGTCGCGCCGGGTTCGATGGTGGGATGCGCACCAGTGAGCAACCCATACAGCAGCACGCCGAGTGCATACACATCGGTGGCCATCGAGACTTCGCCGCCCTGCACCTGTTCCGGTGCCGCGTATTCCGGCGTGAAGGCACGACCCACGAGCTGCGTCACCGGTGGATCGTCCGGGTCGTGCTGCAACAGTTTGGCGACGCCGAAGTCGAGCAGCTTCACGCGTCCATCGCGCGTCACCAGGATGTTCGAGGGTTTGAGATCCCGATGCAGGATCAGCCGGCCATGCGCGTGTTCCACCGCGGCCAGCACTTCGAGGAACAGCCGCACGCGCGCCTTGATGTCGAGCGCGTGCGTGTCGCACCACACGTCGATGGCCTCGCCCTCGACGTATTCGAGTACCAGGTAGGGTTGCCCTTCGGAGAGACCCGCATCGATCAGGTGCGCGATGTTCGGATGCGACAGCCGCGCCAGGAGGTTGCCCTCGCGCGTGAAGCGCTCGAGCCCGCCGCGCCCGAACATGCCGCGGTTCAGGAACTTGACCGCCGCCTTGCCCGAGTAGCGACCGTCACTGCGATGGGCCAGCCACACGCTGCCCATGCCGCCCTCGCCCAGCAGCCACTCGAGCGTGTAGCTGCCGACCACATGGCCGGCGAGCGTGGCCGCGGGTCCGCCAAAGGCGGCGCCTGCCAGGAACTGCGCGTGCTCCGCCGCCGCCTGCTGTGCCAGCAGCGCTGCCAGTTCGGAAGCCAGCGTGACGTCTTCGGCGCGGATCTTCGCCAGCAGGGCGAGGCGGCCGGGCTGGTCGGCCTCCAGCAGTTTATCCAGCAGCGGACTTACGACCTGCCAGCGTTCCTTGTCGATACCCATTGCCGATCCTCGCCTGAACTCGTCCGTTTGCTGTGAATCGTATTCGGCGCAGCAAACCCGACAAATACGGCTTCAGGCGAGTGAATCGTTGCGCAGCACCTTGTGCAACAACATGCGGGCCTTCTCCCAATCCCGCTGCACGGTGCGCTCGGAGACTTCGCGCATGGCGGCGATCTCGGTAAAGGAGAACCCGCAAAAGTACTTGAGGTCCACCACCTCGACCAGGCGCGGATCCACCGTGGCCAGCTCTTCGAGCGCCTCGGCGATGCGCGCCAGTTCATCGCCATCCACCTGTGCCTCGGGGATGTCGGTGGGCAGCGAGGTGAGATGGAACTCGCCACCGCGCTTCTGCGCCAGGTTGCGGCGGGTGTAGTCGATGACCAGGCCGCGCATCACGCGCGCGGCATAGCCCATGAAGCGGTTGCGGTCCGGGAACTGCGAGCCCAGCGGGCCGCCGCAGATATCGAGGTAGGCCTCGTGCAGCAACCGCGGTGGGCGTGAGCGTGGCCGGACCGCCGGCGCGACGCAGCGCACTGGAAGCCAGGCGCCGCAGCTCGCCATACAGGGAGGTGAACAGCTCGTTGGCGTTGAGCTCGCCGCCGCCCACTGAAAATTCTTTTGCTGGCGTGTCGGGTTCCATGGCGCGTTCTCGATCTCATGAGTGGGCAGCAGGAAATTGCCCTTTCAATCTACCAAACCAGAGGATGAAGACAATGAAGACCAGGACGAGCATCCGCGCCGGCCGCCCCAAGCAGCCGGGACCCAAGTAAGGATCCACCCGGATCCTCCTGAACCCGAATTCAAACCGAGGAGAAGATCATGAAGATCAAGACCAGCCTCCGCGCCGGCCGCCCCAAGCAGCCGACCCCGTAAGGATCCCTCGAGGATCAACCGGAGCTGCCCTCGGGGCAGCTCCGAACCGGCAACCCAACAAGAAGACCAAGCCGATGAACTCTTTCCCCCGCACCGAAGCACAGCTGCGTACCGATCGCGATCGCACCACGGCGTGGGTGCTCATTGGCGCGGTGTCATTGATCGCGGCCTGGCTGGTGTGGGCGATGGTCGCGCGGGTTTCGCTGTATGCCGTGTCGGGTGACGCGCGGGTGGAACTGGAGAGCGCGACGTACCCGATCGCCAGTCCCTTCCTCGGGCGCGTGGTCAGCGCCGACCTGCGGGTCGGGCGCAGCGTGCGGCGAGGCGATGTGCTGGTCGAAATCGATTCCATGCCGCAGCAACTCCAGCTGCAGGAAGCGCAGGCCGAACAGCGTGGGCTGGCTCCGCAACTGGTGCAGCTGCAGGCGCAGATCAATGCACAGCACGGTGCCCTCACGCAGGAACGCGCGACCACGGTGCTGGCCGGTGAAGAAGCCGCGCGGCGTGGGGAAGAAGCGCGCATCGCGGCGGAGACCGCCGAAACCGATGCCGTGCGCATGCGTACCCTGCAGAAGCAGGGGCTGGTCGCCGCGCGCGACCTGGAGAAAGCCGAATCGGAATTGCGCATGCGCCGCGAAGCGGCTGCCGCGCTGCAGGCGGCGGGACGGCGCGTGCCGCAGGACACGCAACCCAGGGACGATACGCGCGCCGCGCAGGTGGCGGAGTTGCAGGGCCAGTCCGCGAGCCTGCAAAGCCGCGATGGTACTTTGCGCGCCGAGATCGAGCGCCTGCGGTACGAGATCGAGCGCCGGCACATCCGCGCGCCGGTGGACGGACGCATCGGCGAAGCCGCGACCCTTCACGCGGGCGCGGTGGTGGATGAGGCCGAGAAGCTCGGCTCGATCGTGCCGGCCGGCAACCTGGTCGTGGTGGCGCAGTATCCGGCGCAGGATGCCTTCGGTCGCATCCATCCCGGACAGCATGGCGTGCTGCGGCTGCAGGGATTCCCGTGGGCGGAGTTCGGCGTGGTCACCGCCACGGTGCGCGAAGTGGCGCAGGAGATCCGCGATGGCAAGGTGCGCGTCGAGCTGACGCTCGAAGCGAGCCCGGCGTTCCATGGGCGGCTCGATCACGGCATGCCGGGCTCCATTGAAGTGACGGTGGAACGCCTGTCGCCGTTCGCGCTGCTGCTGCGGACTTCCGGCCAGTGGTTCACGGCATCGTGAAACGGCGGCTGTTCATTCCCGAGGTGATCCAGACCTCGGGGATGGATTGCGGGCCGGCGGCGTTGAAGGCGATCTTCGGTGGCTTCGGTCGCTATCTCTCGTATGGCCGGCTGCGCGAGGCCTGCCAGACCGATGTCGATGGCACGTCGATCGACGCACTGGAGGAACTGGCGCCGCGGCTCGGTCTCGCGGCGACCCAATCGATGTTGCCCGTGGACTTCGTGCTGCGTGAGGAATTCCGCGCGCTGCCGGCCATCGCGGTGATCCGCCTCGCCGACGGTGCACCGCATTTCGTGGTGCTGTGGCGGGTGCACGGTGCATTCGTGCAGGTGATGGATCCGGGCGAAGGCCGCGTGTGGATGCATCGCGACCGGTTGCTCGAATCACTGTACGTGCACGAGCAGGAAGTGCCGCGTGCGGCGTGGGAGGAATGGGCAGCGTCGGCTGAATTCCGTGCGGCAATGGGTGCGCGCATGCAGGCACTCGGAGTCGATGCGCAACTGTGGGCTGACCTTGCGCAACAGGACGCGGCACTGCGCCTGGCCGAAACCCTGCTGCGCGCGAAGCAGCTGGCGCGCGGCGCCGCGGCCGCGCAATTGCTGGCATTGTGTGCGACGCATCCCGCGGAGATTCCCGACGAGTTCCGCATGGTGAGCGCGGTTGCCGGGGATCCGGAGCAGCTGCGGTTGCGTGGTGCGGTGATGCTGAGCATCTCCGGCGCATTCGCCGAGCCTGCAGATGCAGCGCTGCCTGAAACGCTGGCCGCCGTGCTCAACGAACCGCCGCCACGCGTGTGGGGCGCCAGTGATCGATGCGCTGCGCGGCACCGGTGCATTGCTGCCCGCCGCACTGGCGGCGGCGTTGCTGGCCAGCGCGCTGGGAGCCGTGCTCGATGTGCTGCTGCTGCGGGCCCTGATCGACCTGCGTGGCCATCTCGAACTCGGGCTGCAACGCTTCGGCGCGATGCTGGCGCTGCTGGTTTTCCTCGGCGCATTGCTGGCAGTGGAATGGTTGTTGCGGCGTGGCCTGCAGTACTTGGGCACACAGCTCGAGGGAAGCCTGCGCGCACGGCTGCTGCACCGGATTCCGCGACTCGACGATCGCTACTTCCAGTCGCGCCTGGTCTCGGACATGGCGATGCGTGCGCACTGGCTGCAATTGCTGCATGAATTGCCATCGGTGCTGGCGCAGCTCGCACGCCTGTGTGCGGGGATCGCCGTCACTGCGTTCGCCATCAGCTGGCTGTTTCCCGGCGCCCCCCGTCTGGGCCTTGCTCGCCGCGGGCGTTGCCTGCCTGCTGCCCTTCCTGTTCGTGCCGGCACTGACCGAACGCGACCTGCAGGTGCGCGATGCCAGCGCCGCGTTGAGTCGTTTCTACCTGGATGCACTGCTCGGCGTGCGCGCCGTGCAGGCGCATGCGGCAGAACAGGCGCTGCGCGATGCGCAGGCGCCGCAGCTGCGCCAGTGGCTGACAGCGGGATTGCGGCAGCAGTCGCTGGTGGTGCGCGCTGAAACCATCCAGCTGGTGGTGGCGATCGGCGCGGTGATCACGCTGGTGTGCCGGCAGATGGCCACGGTGCAGCAGCCGGCGAGCCTGTTGTTGCTGGTGTACTGGGCGCTGTCGCTGGTGCTGCTGGGCCAGCAGGCGGCGCGGTTGTTCTGGACGCTGCCTTCCTTGCGCAACACGTTGCTGCGCCTGATGGAGCTGTTGAATGCGCCCGCCGCGGAACCGGCGATTGCAGTGGGCGCTGCGCGGAGTGGCGGCGTGAAGGTGGAGCTCGAAGCCGTCGACGTCGTGGTGGCCGGACGTCGCGTGCTCGAGCGCATCTCGCTGCATGTACAACCCGGCGAGCATGTGGCGGTGGTTGGTCCCTCGGGTGCGGGCAAGTCTTCGCTGGTCGGGCTGCTGCTGGGCTGGTACAGCGCGGCGGCCGGACGCTTTCATGTGGATGAATGTGCGCTCGACGCCGCGGCGCTGGCGCAGCTGCGCATGGAAACGGTGTGGATCGATCCGCAGGTGCATCTCTTCCACGACTCGCTGTTCGACAACCTGGTTTATGGCAACGGTCCGACAGCTGCCGCGCGGTGGCGGATGCGCTGCGTGACGCGTCATTGGCCGGGCTGCTGGCCAGATCGCCGCAAGGCCTGCAATCGGAGTTGGGCGAGAACGGCGCGCTGGTCTCCGGCGGCGAGGGACAACGCGTGCGCATCGGTCGCGGCTTCGGCCGCCAGCAGGCACGCCTCGTGGTGCTCGATGAACCGGCACGCGGCCTGGATCGCGAAGCGCGCGCGCAATTCCTCGCCAACGCGAGGCAGCGCTTCGCCGGCGCGACGTTGTTTTACGTCACGCATGACATCGCACAGGACGCAAGGCTTCGATCGCGTGGTCGTGGTTGAGGAGGGGCGCATCCGCGAGCAAGGCGCACCCGGCATGCTGTACCAGCAGGAAGGTTCGCGCTATCGCCAGCTGCTCGAACAGGAGAGCGCGGCGCGGCGGCAGCTGTGGTCCAGCAGCGCGTGGCGGCATCTGCGGCTGCGCGAAGGGCGTGTCGTTGAAACGCGCGACGACGCCCAGCCGCGGCAGTTGCGGGCATGAGCGCACTCGCCGCCTATCTTCAGCGACTGCCGCTCGCTGGTGCGAAGGCGGAAGCCGTCGGTATCGGTGCTGGCGCGGGCAGCAATCTCACATTCGTTGCGCAGCTGCGCGCGCTGCGGCTGGGGCGCCGTGCCGTCGTATTCCTTGCGATCTATGTGCTGGGTACGGCGATCATGCTGGCGAGCTGGGCCTGCATCGGCAACGGCGCGCTGAGCGCCGGCTCGATGCGGATGGCTCGCCGCCTGGGCGCTGGCCCTGCTCACTTCGATTCCGCTGCGCGCCTGGTCCCAGTGGATCGAGCGCATCACGGCGTTGAAATTCGGCGGCGTGCTGCGTGAACGGCTGCTCGCGGGCGCTACGGCGATGGATGCAGATGCGGTGCGTCGTCGCGGTGCAGGCGAGCTGATGGGCGAAGTACTGGATGCGGATGCGATCGACGGCGCCGGCGCGGCGGCGGTGCTGCAGTGTGTGCTGGGCGGCGTGGAAGTGCTGCTGGGTGCCGCGCTGCTGCTGGCCGGTGCTGCGGCGTGGGCCGAGCTTGCGGCACTGGGTTTTCAGCGTGGCGCTGTTCGTGCTGCTGTTCCGTCGCAATCTGCGCCAGCGGTCAGGGCTGGCCGCGCTGCGCCGGAGCATGACCGGCGCGATGGTCGAGAAGATGGCCGCACACCGCACCCGCCCTTGCGCAGCAGTCGCCTTCTGAATGGCATGCGGAGGAAGACCTTCGGCTCGCGGAGTACCTCGCCGGATCGCGTCGACTCGATCGCTCCAGCGCAATGCTCGTCGGTGCGCTGCCTCGCCTGTATGTGTTGCTGGCGTTGCTGGGG
Source organism: Pseudomonadota bacterium (assembly GCA_037200665.1). Classification (GTDB taxonomy): domain Bacteria; phylum Pseudomonadota; class Gammaproteobacteria; order Steroidobacterales; family Steroidobacteraceae; genus ZC4RG30. The sequence continues at coordinate 418,758 of JBBCGD010000007.1, forward strand.
CTGGTGCCGGTATTCGTCGCCGGACATGCAACGCTCGGGTCGCTCGCCATTACGCTGGGCGCGGTGTTGTTCATCGCCGCGGCGTTCGATGCGATCTGCGGTGAGTCGCCGCGCGTTGCTGCCACCTGGCTGGCGTGGCGGGCGCTGCGGCCGATCCTCGCGGCTGCCGATGCGAAAGCGAAGGCACCGGTCACGACCGATACGCGAAGCACGGCTGGATCGTGCGGACCTGCGCTGCAGGCACATCATCTCGGGTTCATGCATGCGGGCAGACCCTCGCCGACCATCCAGGATTGCTCGCTGACCATCGACCGCGGTGATCGCATCCTGCTCGAGGGCGAGAGCGGCGGTGGCAAGTCGACCCTCGCAGGAATACTGGCTGGCTTGCATACGCCCGCCACGGGTTTCGTGCTCGCGGGCGGTCTCGATCGGCACACGCTGGGTGAGCAGGCCTGGCGTCGCGAGGTAGCGATGGCGCCGCAGTATCACGAGAACCACATCTTCGCGGCACCGTTGAGTTTCAACTTGCTGCTGGGTCGCGCCGGGCCACATACCGTCCAGGACATGCAGCAGGCCAGGCAGGTGTGCATGGAACTCGGGTTGGGTCCGTTGCTGGAACGGATGCCCGCAGGACTCGATCAGCTCGTCGGGGATACCGGATGGCGGCTTTCGCAGGGCGAGCGCAGCCGTGTGTTCCTGGCGCGCGCGCTGCTGCAAGGTGCGGGAACGGTGATCCTCGATGAGAGCTTTGCAGCGCTGGACCCGGAGAACCAGCAGCAATGCGCGGACTGCGCGCTGGGGCGTGCCGGGACGCTGCTCGTCATCGCGCATCCCTAGAGCGGTCGACAGCGGCGGCGGCACTCCCGCGAACCGACCTCGCGTTTTCTCAGACGTCGAGGTTGGCTACGGACAGGGCGTTCTTCTCGATGAACTCGCGCCGCGGTTCGACCTGGTCACCCATCAGCGTGTTGAAGATGTCATCGGCGGCGATGGCTTCCTCGATGCGCACCTGCAGTAGCCGGCGCGTTTCGGGATTGATGGTCGTATCCCACAGCTGCTCGGGGTTCATTTCGCCGAGACCCTTGTAGCGCTGCATGCTCTGGCCCTTGCGCGCCTGGTCGAACAGCCAGTTGATGGCTTCCTTGAAGGAGCCGACTTCCTTGCGCTGCGTGCCGCTGGTGACATAGGCGCCCTCGCCGATCATACCGGCAAGCGTCTTGCCCAGCTCCGCGATGGCCATGTATTCGGCAGAGGAAAAGAACTCGCGCGGCAGTGCCTTCTCGTGCGCGGTGCCATGCTCCATGCGGCGCACGACGAAGCGCAACGGACGGGCGCCCTCGCTCTCTGTGCTTTCAGCAGCGCTGACGAGTTCGATCTGGTACTTGGCAGTGGAATCATTCAGCGCATTGAGTGCGCGTTCGAGCTGCTGCGCCCAGTCCCGCAGGGTATCGGTCGATGCGAAGGCATCGGCGGAAAGTGTCGGCGCGTAAATCAACTGTTCCAGCAGGCGCGCGTCATAGCGGCGGCTCCAGCGGCGGATGATGGCCTGCACTTCCATGTACTGACGTGCCAGCATTTCCAGGCCCGAGCCAGCCACCGGCGGAGCGCCATCATTCACGTACAGCGCCGCTTCGTCGATGGCGTTGTTCAGCAGGATGGCGTTGAGCTCGTTGTCGTCCTTCACATAGAGCTCGGTCTTGCCGCGCTTCACCTTGTACAGCGGCGGCTGCGCGATGTAGATATGGCCGCGCTCGATCAGCAGCGGGATCTGCCGGTAGAAGAACGTCAGCAGCAGCGTGCGGATGTGGGAGCCGTCCACGTCCGCGTCGGTCATGATGATGATGCGGTGGTAGCGCAGCTTGTCGATGTTGAAGTCGTCGCGGCCGATGCCGCAGCCGAGCGCGGTGATCAACGTCCCGACTTCGGCGGAGCTGATCATCTTGTCGAAGCGCGCACGCTCGACGTTCAGGATCTTGCCCTTCAGCGGAAGGATGGCCTGGGTGCGGCGGTCCCTGCCCTGTTTGGCGGAGCCACCGGCGGAATCACCCTCGACTATGAAGATCTCCGACAGCGCGGGATCTTTTTCCTGGCAATCGGCGAGCTTGCCCGGCAGGCCTGCGATATCGAGAGCGCCCTTGCGACGGGTCAGCTCGCGCGCCTTGCGCGCCGCTTCGCGAGCACGGGCTGCCTCGATGATCTTGCCGACGATGGCCTTGGCCTCGGCGGGGCGCTCCAGCAGGAACTCACCAAGCTTTTCAGCTACACGCGTTTCCACCGGCCCTTGACCTCGGAGCTGACCAGTTTGTCCTTGGTCTGCGAGGAGAACTTGGGATCCGGCAGCTTCACCGAAAGAATGGCAGTGAGGCCTTCGCGCGCGTCATCACCGGTCGTGGCGACTTTTTCCTTCTTGGCTTCCTTGTCGATGTAGTCATTCAGCGTGCGCGTGAGCCCTGCGCGGAAGCCCGCCAGGTGAGTACCACCGTCACGCTGCGGAATGTTGTTGGTATAGCAGAGCATCGTTTCCTGGTAGGAATCGTTCCACTGCAGCGCTACTTCAATGCCGATGGAGCCGTCTTGTACGGTGAAGTGAACACTGAAGGATGAATCGGGCTGCGCGCGCGATTGAGGTAGGCGACGAATGCCTGCAGGCCGCCCGAGTGCTGGAAGACATCGCGCTTGTCGTCGCGCTCGTCCACCAGCTCGATGCGCACGCCGGAGTTCAGGAACGACAGCTCGCGCAGACGTTTGGCGAGGATTTCGTACTCGAAGGTGATGTGCGTGAAGATCGTCGGCGAAGGACGGAAGTGCACGGTGGTACCGCGCTCTGTGGTGACGCCGGTCTCCGCCAGCGGCGCCACGGGATCACCGAGACGATACTGCTGGGTATAGGTCTTGCCGTCGCGATAGACGGTCAGGTCGAGGACATCGGATAGCGCGTTGACTACGGAGACACCTACTCCGTGCAGGCCGCCCGAGACCTTGTAGGAGCTGTCATCGAATTTTCCGCCGGCATGCAGCACGGTCATGATGACTTCGGCTGCGGAGCGACCCTCTTCCGGATGGATGTCCACGGGGATGCCGCGACCGTTGTCGCGCACGGTGATGGACTCATCCGCGTGGATCAGGACCTGGATGCTCGAGCAGTACCCGGCAAGGGCCTCGTCAATCGCGTTATCCACCACTTCGAAGACCATGTGATGCAGGCCCGTGCCGTCATCAGTGTCACCGATGTACATGCCAGGTCTCTTTCGGACTGCGTCAAGACCCTTTAAGACCTTGATATTGCTGGAATTATAGGATTCTTCTGGAGACATCGGAACACCTGACTGTTGCACCTTATTATTATAGCCTCTGAACGGTCCCTCGTTCCACGTGAAACACTCGGTCGGGTTGGCCGAAGACGCGAAGGTCGGGATCCAGTGAGGTCACGATTAATTGGCAGTGAAGCTCACTCACGGCTTCGACCAATGTGCCCAGCTTTTGTAAATCCAGTTCGGCACCGGGATCGTCGAGCAGGAGTGTGGGTGGAGGTCCGTCTTTTTCACGCAGGTGATGCAGCAGTGCCAGAACCATCGCGGCCGCGACTAGTTTTTGCTGACCTCGGGAAAGGCTCTCCCGGGCAGACCTGCCTCCGATCTTCAGAAGCACGTCTGCGCGCTGAGGACCAGCGGATGTACTCCCCCGACGCTTGTCCTTCTCCACCGCCCCTGACAAAGCCTCGGCAGAGTGCGCTCAGTAGACCAACCCCGGTAGTGATTCAATTCGACGTCGAGCCCGGAAATCCGTCGGATCGTCTGCTCCAGCGAAGGCTTGAGAACTTCAAACCAGCGACTGCGCTGTAGAGCGATCTGGTCGCCTTCAGTCGCGAGTTCGCCGTCCCAAATTCTTGGATCGGTCCCTAGCCGTAGCGCGGCATTGCGTTGACGCAGCGCCCGACTGAAGCGCAACCAATGATCGAGGAATGAATGTTCCACGTGGAACACTCCCCAATCGAGCCACCGCCGGCGCTCTTGCGGAGCGCCTTCCACCAATCTGTGGATCTCGGGATCGATGACCTCTACGAAGAAGGCTGAAGGCAGCTCGGCCAGACTCCGTACGTCCTGACCATCCAGGCGCGCGGTGTAGGCCTCGTCGCGTCGATACTCAAACCCGATCCGATGCAAGGGATCGGCAGTCTCTCCAAAGACCGTAAGCTTGGATTCGCTGCGGGCTACGAGCTGCGCCGTCTGTCGGGTGCGAAACGAGCGTCCGCGCCCAAGCAGGAATATCGCCTCGAGAATGGAAGTCTTGCCCGATCCATTGGGACCATGGATCAGATTCAGCCCACCGCCGAAATCCATGCTGGCACTGCCCAAGCAGCGCAAATCGGTGACCGAAAGCGACGCCAGACTCATGGAACCCGGCGCAACGGGGCTTACAGCCGCATGGGCATGACTACGTAACGAGAGGAAGTTACGCCGGGTGAACGAATGAGGCAGCTGCTGTTGGCATCGGTGAGTCCGATCTCAACGGTCTCGGTATCGATGGCAGCCAGGGCATCCAGCAGATAGGTAACGTTGAACCCGATCTCCAGCTCATCGCCCGAATAATCGACCTCGACTTCATCCTGCGCTTCTTCCTGCTCTGGGTTATGTGCCTGGAGCTTGAAGGAGTTCTTCGAAACCACCACGCGGACGCCGCGATATTTCTCGTTGGACAGGATTGCCGTTCTCTGTAGCGCCGCCCGCAGGATTTCACGCTGCAGAACGATGATCTTCCCGGAACTAGCAGGTATTACGCGGCCATATTCCGGGAATTTGCCATCAATCAACTTCGAAGTGAATCGAACATCGCCTATTTGGAGTCGAACATGATTGGCGCCAATGGCAATTTCCACGTCCCCTGTCGTACCCAGTATGCGAGCCAACTCCAGCACGCCTTTGCGCGGCAGAATCACTTGCTGTGGATTGACGCTCTTGCCGTCACCAACCAGCGAAGCTTCGGCAATAGCGAGACGATGACCGTCAGTAGCTACCGTTCGTAGTGTTTTCCCGTCAGTTTCGAGCAAAGTCCCGTTCAGGTAATACCGAACATCCTGTTGCGCCATCGAAAAGTGCGTTTTTGCAATCAGTCGGGCGAGCTCGGTCTGCGGCAGCACCAGCGTCTGCGTGGCATTGACCGAATCAACCACCGGAAACTCGGTGGCGCTCAGCGTCGAAAGCGTGAACCGGCTGCGGCCTGCGCTGATCTTCAGCTTCTCGCCATCCATCGTCACCGTGATTGCACTGCCTTCCGGCAATGCCTTGGCAATCTCGAGCAGCTTGCGACCAGGAACCGTGATGTCTCCCGGCTGCACGACATTCACTTCACCGGATGCGACGAGTTCGACCTCGAGGTCAGTACCGGTAACGGCCAGACGCCCTGCCTTGACCGTCAACAACACATTCGCCAATACCGGCATGGTCTGCTTGCGCTCCACCACACCGATGACCGCCTGCACCGGTCCAAGGAGTTGTTCACGTGTGGCGCTGAATTTCATGCATTAAACCTTGGTCTATTTAAATCAATGACTGTAGTCATTGGGCCTGTGGATGCAGAGGATAAATCAGACAAGTCTTGTGGGTCATGACTTTAGGAGCGATCCGTACAGCCATGACTCAGTGCAGAGTTCGCGGGCGACCTGTTGGTAAGCTGTGGACAATTCCATCCACATTTCCACTCGCAGCTTTTGCCCAGGCTTATGCACAGGACATGTACTGCAATTCAATTCAGCCCGTGAGGGTTCGTACCAGATTCGAATAGTCCTCTGCCATGCGTGGCTCGCTCGCCTGCAATTCCTTCACGCGCTTGCAGGCATGCAGCACGGTGGTGTGGTCGCGTCCGCCAAAGGCATTGCCGATCTCGGGCAGGCTGTGCGCGGTCAATTCCTTCGCCAGAGCCATCGCCATCTGGCGCGGCCGGGCCAGTGAGCGATTACGCCGCTCGGACAGCAGCTCCGACATGCGCAGTTTGTAGTAGTCCGCCACGGTCTTCTGGATGTTCTCGATGGTCACCAGGCGAGCCTGCAGGTTCAACAGGTCGCGCAACACTTCCTTCGCGAAATCCAGCGTGATCGACTGCCCGGTAAAGCGGCTGCTGGCGATGATCCGATGCAGTGCGCCCTCGAGCTCACGCACGTTCGAGCGAATCCGCTTGGCCACGAAGAAGGCCACCTCTTCCGGCAGCGTGGTGCCAGCGGCCTGCGCCTTGCTGATCAGGATCGCAACGCTGGTCTCCAGCTCCGGCGGTTCGATGGCCACCGAAAGACCCCACCCGAAGCGCGACTTCAGGCGCTCTTCCAGTCCGGGGATCTCCTTGGGATAGCGATCCGAAGTCATGATGATCTGCGCCTGCCCTTCGAACAGCGTGTTGAAGGTATGGAAGAACTCTTCCTGCGACTGGGTCTTGTTGGCGAAGAACTGGATGTCGTCGATCAGCAGCGCCGACAGCGAACGATAGGCGGTCTTGAACTCGTTCATCGTGTTGTGACGCAGCGCCTGCACCATGTTGTCGACGAAGCGCTCGGAGTGCACGTAGGCCACGCGCGCCTGGGGATCGCGCTGGCGGATCACATGACCCACCGCCTGCATCAGGTGCGTCTTGCCGAGTCCCGTGCCGCCGTAAATGAACAAGGGGTTGTAGGCCTTGCCCGGATTCTCGGCGACCTGCAGCGCAGCGGCCTTGGCGAAATGATTGCTCTTGCCTTCGACGAAATGGTCGAAGGTCGATTCGGAATTCAGCTTGGCGCCGATATGCTGCGGAATCTCCGCAGCCGGGCGCCTGCCCGGAGCCCGCGTTGGCTCCGCCGGAAGACCCGGAGCAGCAACTACCGAATTGCCGCGCGAACCAACCTCTACCACCAGTGCCAGGTCTTCGTTCTGCGCATCGCGCAGCAGGGCAGTGATCCTCTGCGCGGCATGGCTCTGCACCCAATCCACCGCGAAGCGATTCGGCGCCAGCAGGCGCAGCGCACGCTCTTCGCGCACCGCCTGCAGCGGCCGCAGCCAGGTATTCACCTGCTGCTCGGGGATTTCATTCTCCAGACGCGTCAGGATTTGATTCCAGAGTTCGCACATGCGGATGGCGCGTCTGAGGTCCGGGATATTGGGGGAGGGCGAGTCTACGCGCCTTGGCGGTGGGCGCCATAGGGTTGGAAAGGCGTATCAATTTTCCGGTTGTGACTGGAACCGCAGTTGACTTGCCAGGCGCCCGTGCGTACCCTGCGCAGCCCGAATTTACGACCCCAAACGGCATCGCCATGGCCACCAAACGCACATACCAGCCGAGCAAGATCAAGCGTGTCCGCACGCACGGCTTCCGTGCCCGCATGGCCACTGCCGACGGCCGCAAGGTCCTGGCGCGTCGCCGTGCCAAGGGCCGCAAGCGCCTGATCCCGTAAGCAGCGTCCGCGCCATGTCCGGCGCGAATGCCGTCCGGCAGGGTTTCGCCCGCCAGCAACGGATCCTGAAATCCAGCGAGTTCGATGCCGTTTACGCGCGTCGTCGACGGGTCGTCGATTCATTCTTCGCTGTCAATTTCATGCCCAACGAACTGGGCCTTGCACGCCTTGGCCTCGCCATCGGTGGCAAGGCGGTGGGCAACGCCGTGGCCCGCAATCGTGTTAAGCGGCTGGTGCGGGAATCCTTTCGCAAGATAGCTGCGGATCTGCCTGGCCTCGACCTCGTCGTGGGCGCGCGCAATGGCGCCAAGACCGCGCATAATGCGCGGCTCCGCGAAAGTCTGGACGGCCTGTGGAAACAGGTCCAAAAGTGATGCGCCGTTTCCTCGTAGCTCTAATAAAAGGATACCAGCTGCTCATTAGCCCGCATTTGGGCCAATGCTGCCGATTCCATCCTTCCTGTTCCTGCTACGCGAGCGAAGCGATCACGCGGCATGGCGCCCTGAAGGGCGTTGCGCTGTCCAGCCGAAGAATCCTCCGTTGCCACCCATTCAATGAGGGCGGGATCGACCCCGTGCCATGAAGAACCTCCGCGCCTATTTGTGGATCGGCCTCGCGCTGATCCTGTTCGTGAACTTCCAGGCCTGGACACTGGAATTCGGGCCTCGCGATGCCGCTGCCGCCGCCGCGGTCCAGCAGGCAGCGGCGGCCGAAAACGCGGCCCATCCGCTGGGTTCGGAAGTGCCGCAGGTTCCGACGGCCGTGCCTAGTGCCACCGCCACCGCCGCTCCCATCGCGCCGGCAGGCGCGGTTCCCGCAACGGCAACGGCAAACACGGCGCCGACCACGCCGACAGACCTGCCCGCGGCATCGACGCTCACTGTGCGTACCGACGTGCTCGACGTGGACATCAACCTGCGTGGTGGTGAACTCACCCGCGCCGACCTGCTGCAGTACCGGGTGGTAAAGGGTGGTACCGAGCCCGTGCGCCTGCTGCGCAAGCAGGGCGCCGGCAACCAGTTCCTGCTCCAGACCGGCCTTGCAGGTGCGACCAGCAATCCCGTCGCCGATGAGTACCCCACGCACCTCGCACTCTTCAGCAGCGACTACACCGGTTTCCGCCTCGAGGACGGCGTCGACGAAGTGCGCGTGCCGCTGAAGTGGACCTCGCCCTCAGGCGTGATGGTGACGAAGACCCTGGTCTTCCATCGCGGCTCCTACCGCATCGATGTCGAATACGCGGTGACCAATGACAGTGCTGCGCCATGGTCTGTTGCCGCGTATGCGCAGATCCAGCACGACATGCCGGTGCCGGTGCGCTCCTTCACCAACTATTTCAATTTCGACAGCTATTCCTTCACCGGTCCGGCCTACTGGGACGGCACCAAGTACCAGAAGGTGAAGATCGACGCGAACAAGATCGCCGACTTCAACCGCGCCTATCCCGACGGCTGGAAGAACGGCTGGATCGCAGCCCTGCAGCATCACTTCGTCACCGCACTCGTTGCGCCCACAGATGAGCAGCATCGCTACTCCATCTCCAACCGCGGCACCGAGTTCAACATCCGCGACATCGGCCCCGCGGTCGCTGTTGCTCCCGGCGCCACTGCCACGCTGAAGCAGACGCTGTTCATCGGACCGAAGCTGCAGGAACAGCTGATGGCCGTGCATCCGCAGCTTGGCCGTGCCACCGACTACGGTGTGCTGACGCTGGTTGCACGTCCGTTGTTCCTGCTGCTCGAACAGGTGCACAAGCTCTTCGGCAACTGGGGCTGGGCCATCATCATCGTGACGCTGCTGCTGAAGCTCGCCATGTATCCGCTGTCGGAAATCTCCGGCCGTTCGGCCGCGAAGATGAAGCAGATGGCGCCGCGCATGAAACAGCTGCAGGAAACCTACAAGGACGATCGCACCAAGCTCGGCCAGGCGACGATGGAGCTGTACAAGAAAGAGAAGATCAATCCGGCCGCCGGCTGCCTGCCCCAGCTGATCCAGATCCCGATATTCATGGCCTTTTACTGGGTGCTGGTGGAAAGCGTCGAAATGCGCCAGGCACCGTTCATCGGCTGGCTACACGATCTTTCATCGCGCGATCCCTTCTTCATTCTGCCGGTGCTCATGGCTGGCGCGATGTTCATGCAATACCGGCTGCAGCCGCCTTCGGCCGACCCGGTGCAGGCCAAGGTATTCATGATCATGCCCTTGTTCCTGTCGCTGACTTTCGCATTCCTGCCTTCGGGCCTGGTGCTGTACTACGTGGTGAACACGCTGCTCTCGATCCTGCAGCAATGGAACATCAACCGGCGCATCGCCGTCTCCAGCCAGTCGCGCGACTAGCGTCGCATGCGTGAGCGCGACACCATCGTCGCGACGGCCACGCCACCAGGACGTGGCGGCGTGGCGGTGGTTCGAGCCTCCGGGCCCGCGGTGCCCGAGATCGCGCGGCAATTGCTGGGCTCGCTTCCGGTGCCGCGCTACGCCACTTTCAGCCAGTGGCTTGATGCGGATGGACAATGCATCGATCTTGGCCTCGCGCTGTATTTCCCGGCACCGCATTCCTTCACTGGCGAGCATGTGCTCGAGCTGCAGGGGCATGGCGGCGTCGTCGTCGATGCGCTGGTCGATCGCCTCGTGCAGCTGGGCGCGCGCCGGGCGCGGGCGGGTGAATTCAGCGAGCGCGCCTTCCTCAACGACAAGATCGACCTCGCCCAGGCCGAGGCCATCGCCGACCTCGTCGATGCCGGTTCGCGCCGCAACGCGCAGGCCGCGCTGCGTTCGCTGCGCGGTGAATTCAGCCAGCGCGTGCACGCCACGCACGCGGCACTGACTTCGCTGCGTGTCTACGTGGAAGCCGCGATCGACTTCCCCGAGGAAGAGATCGATTTCCTCGCCAGCGCGGAATTGCGCGAACGCCTCGAGGAGGTGCAGCAGCGCATGGCCACGGTGCTGGCGTCGGCGGAAGAGGGCGCGCTGCTTTCGCGCGGCCTCACCGTCGCCATCGCCGGTCGCCCGAATGCCGGCAAGAGCACGCTGATGAACCAGCTGGCCGGCCACGATGTCGCCATCGTCACACCGGTGGCCGGCACCACGCGCGACCTGCTGCGTGAACGCATCGAGATCGAGGGCGTGCCGGTCGAACTCATCGACACCGCCGGCCTGCGCAGCGCCACCGGCGATGCCATCGAAGCCGAAGGCATGCGCCGCGCGCGCGCGGCCATCGCAGGTGCGGACCTGCTGCTGTTCCTGGTCGACGCCGCAACCGATCCGCAGCTGCGCTCACTTGAAGAAGAGCGCGCCTCGCTGCCGGAAGGCGTGCCGGTAACCCTGGTGCTGAACAAGATGGACATCGCGCCCGCGGCTGCCGCCGCGAATGCGCATCCACCGGGGTTTGCCATCTCCGCGGCGCATGGCACGGGAATGCAGGCCCTGCGCCAGCACATTGCCAGTCACGCCGGCCATGTGGAGCAGGGCGGCGGCGCGCTTTCGGCCCGCTCACGCCATGTGGACGCGCTGCGTCGTGCCGCACGACATCTCACTGCCGCGCATGAACAGCTCTCCGCGAAGCAGGGCGACCTCGCTGCGCTGGAGCTGCGCGAGGCGCAGCGCGCACTCGGTGAAATCACCGGCGCGGTAACCAGCGACGAACTGCTGGGAAAGATCTTCGGCAGCTTCTGCATCGGGAAGTAAGCCGCGACGACATCGGCCTTCTTTTATAGTCGGGACATGACGCGACCACTGGTCCTGCTGGGTTCGCTCGTCGCCGGCTTCCTCGGTGGGTTGCTGTTGCGCGCCTTCGATTCGCCCGCTCTCGCCGCAGCTGCCGACTACATCGTGCTGGTCGGCGAGATCTGGTTGCGTGCGCTGCAGATGACATCCCTGCCGCTGCTGATCGCGCTGCTCATCACCGGTATCGCCGGCGCCGGCGATGTCGCGGCCAGCGGCCGCATCGCGGGCCGCACCCTTGCATGGATCGCGTGGCTGGTGGTCGGTGCGGGACTGCTCGGCACGGCCGTCATCCTCGGCTTCCTCGCGCTGTGGCCGGTGAGCGATGCAGCCAGCGCCGCCCTCGTCGCCGGACTGCGTGCAATCGGAGACGACAGCGTGCCTGCAGCGCAGCTGCCGCTGCGCGACTGGCTCATCAACGTCATTCCCACGAATCCCTTCGCCGCCATGGCGCAGGGCTCGATCCTCTCCATGGTGATATTCGTGCTGCTGTTCGCGCTCGCCATCACGCGCATGCCGCCGGAACGGCGCGCACCGCTGCTCGCATTCTTCCAGTCCGTGAACCAGGCGATGATGGTGCTGGTCGGCTGGATACTGAACCTTGCACCAATGGGCGCGTTCACGCTGGCGCTGGGTGTCGGCCTGCATGGCGGCGCCGGTGCGGCCGGCGCGATCGTGCAATACCTGCTGCTGGAATGCGCAGCGGGCGGTGCGATCATCCTTGCGGTGTATCCGGTGGCGGCGTTGTTCGGTCGCATTTCGCCGCTGCGTTTCGCGCGTGCCGTCGCAGCGCCGCAGGTAGTGGCCGCGAGTACGCAGTCGTCGCTCGCCACGTTGCCGACGATGATCGCCGCCGTAGAAGGGCCACTTGCCGTGCCGGCACGCATCGCCGGCGTGACGCTGCCCATTACGGTATCCGTCTTCAAGGTGACCAGTGCCACCATGAATCTCGCCGTGGTGGTATTCACCGCACATGTGCTGGGTCTGCCGGTTTCCGCGGGCGCGCTGTTCGCCGGTCTCGTGGTGGCGTGCTTGGTGAGTTTCGGCGTCGCGGGCCTGCCGGGCGCTTCTTCGTTCTTCGCAAGCATCGTGCCGGTATGCCTTGCGATGGGCGTGCCGACTTCGCTGCTCGCCATACTCGTGGCGGTCGAGGTGATTCCGGATCTGTTCCGCACGGTGGGCAATGTCACGGCGGATGTGGCATTGACGCGCATCGTTGCCAGTAGTGAGGCAGAGCACACCGTGGAGTGAACTGCCCGATTAATTTCCGGTCGTTATATAGTTCTGTATATTCGGCTCATCGATCTAACTAACCAGGGGGATTTGCAATGGGTACTCGTCGTTTCTTCAGCGGGGCGATTCTCGCGACCGCACTCGTCATGGCCGGCAATGTGATGGCCCAGCAAGGTCCGCCGCCGGGCGCGGGTGGTGGCGCTCCGGCTGGTGGTCCTCCTGGTGCTGGTGGTCCGCCCCGCGGTCCCGGTGCTGGTGGTCCGGGCGGCGGTGGGCGTGGCGGCTTCGTCATCTCCACGACCATGCTGGTGGAGAGCAAGTCCTTCCCGGATGGCGGCATCATTCCCGTGAAGAACTCGATGCAGGGCGGGGTCCAGCCGGACTTCAAGATCACCGGTATCCCGGCAACTGCCCAAAGCGTCGCGCTCATCATGCACGACATCGAAATCGTGGCGGGTACCCCCGACAACGACAACCTGCACTGGCTTGCCTGGAACATTCCGGTCGTCAATGGCACCGCCACCCTGGAAGAAGGCAAGCTGCCTGAGGGTGCAATGAGCAGGGGTGCTCGCGGCCCGAACTACATGGGCCCGGGCGCGCCCAACGCCGTGCGCTATCACCACTACGTGTTCGATTTCTTCGCGCTCAACTCGAAGATCGACATGCCCGAGGGCGGGCTCCGCCCCGAACTGATCGCGGCGATGACCGGCAAGGTAGTCGGCAAGGCGTCCTATGTGGGTCGCTTCCACGCTGAGGCCGGCGCGGGTGGTCCGGGTGCTGGTGGTCCGCCGCGCGGTCCCGGCGCTGGTGGTCCCGGCGCAGGCGGTCCGCCGGGTGGTCCTGGTGGTCCGGGTGCCGGTGGTGCTGGCGGTCCGCCGCCGGGTCACTGAGTCAATCCCCAGCAACTCATCAACGCCCTCTGCCGCGCGTTCATCACGCGGCGGGAACATGATGAGAGGTAGGCTTGAGCCATGAGCCCGAGCCCACCAGACTGGATCCCTCTCCGCTCCGACGCACTCGGCGCGGAGATCGATCCGCAAGGCGCGCAGCTTTCCGTGCTGCGCGACCTTCATCAACGTGACCTGCTTTGGAATGGCGACGCGGCCGTGTGGAAAGGTCGAGCGCCTGTTCTGTTTCCCGTCGTTGGCGCATTGAATGGTGGCCGGTATCGTTGGCAGGGCGCGTCACACGCGCTGGGCCGGCATGGCTTCGCGCGTGACCGGCGCTTCAATATCGCAAGGCACGATGCGCACGAAGCCCTGTTGCGCCTGACGGATGATGCGGAGAGCCGCAAGGTCTATCCTTTCGCCTACGAGCTCGACGTGCTGTTCCGCGTTGAAGGCACGCGGCTTACAACCGTGGCCAGTGTGCGCAATACAGGCAACGGGCCGCTGCCCGCGAGTCTCGGTTTTCATCCCGCTTTCCGTTGGCCGCTATCCACCGCAGCGGCGCGTGATGCGTATTTCCTGGAATTCGAAAAAGATGAGCCCGCACCGATTCGCAGGCTCGACGCGCAAGGCCTGCTGACGAATGAGCAGCATGCGACGCCGGTACGCGGCCGCCGCCTGCAACTCGACGACGCCTTGTTCATCGACGACGTCATCGTCTTCGACGAGCTCAAGAGTCGCCGCGTGACCTACGGTGCAGCGAATGGCCCGCGCATCGAGGTGAGCTTTCCGGATGCCACGTACCTTGGGCTCTGGACCAAACCCGGCGCGGGCTTCATCTGCATCGAGCCATGGCGTGGCGTCGCGGATCCGCAGGGGTTCAATGGTGAATTCAGCCAGAAGCCAGGCGTCTTCGTGGTGCCGCCCGGCGCCAGCGAAGCCCTCACCATGCACTTCGATTGCCTGCCAGGCTGATCGCCCGGAATCAGCAAGACTTCAGGCGCAAAGCCGCTCGAGCTGCGCCGGCACCTGTTTCACCGGCAGATGCATCAACCGGCGCAAGGCGCGCGCCGTGAGATTCACGCCGCTGTGCGCGGCGGCGATGTCCCGCCCCATGCGCAACATCAGCTCGGCGGTCACCTCCGCATCGGCGGCGGCGCGATGCGCGGCGCCACAGCTGCGCAGCTGCAGTTCACGCGTCAGCGCGCCGAGCGCGTGGCTGGCCAGATGCGGATACACGCGCCGGGCCAGCCGCAACGAACAGATGAAAGGCTCGATGACGACCCCAATGCGCTGGTGCCGGCATTCGCGCACGAAGAAGCGCTGGTCGAAGCTGGCGTTGTGGGCAACCACCGGTGTCTCGCCGATGAACTCCGCCACTTCGCGCAGCACCTGCGCCACCGGCGGCGCGCCATCGACCATGCGCTGGGTGATGCCGGTGTAGGCGGTGATGTAATCCGGCACCCGCACGCCGCTGTTGACCAGCGACTGGTAGCGCTGCGTGATGCCGCCTTCCTCGATGCGCACGAGTCCGACCTCGGTGATGCGATCGCCGTCTTCGGCGTGCAGCCCGGTGGTTTCGAAATCCAGGACGATCAGCGGCTCGTGCAACATGCGGCGAATACTAGACGTGGGCCGCCAACTTAGCCCGCTGTGGCTGCCATACCGTTGATGCGGCTCTCATTTCTTCCGTAAGCTCGAACCCATGCTCCACCATTCATCCAATCCCTGATGCAGCTGGTCGGTCGCCGCAGCTCGGTGTTCACGCGCCTGCCGCTGTTCCTGGTCGAACACCTGGGCGTGCCCTGCGAGTTCGAACCCATCCCCGACATGACGGTGCAGTCGCCCGCGGCCTATGCGGGAAATCCCGCACTGAAGCTGCCCATCCTGCGACTCGATGGTGATGTGGTCTTCGGCGCGCAGAATATATGTCGCGTTATCGCCGAGCTTGCCGCGCTCGCGGGCAACGCGAAGCACATTGTGTGGCCCGAGGATCTGAAGACGCCGCTCCAGCGCAACGCGCAGGAACTGGTCTGGCATGCCATGGCCGCGCAGGTGCAGCTGGTGATGGGCACGGTGCTGGGCAAGCTGCCGGCCGACAACATGTTCTTCCTGAAGGCGCGCACCGGCCTCGAAGCCTCGCTCGACTGGCTGGATCAGAACGTCGATGCCATCCGCGCCACGCTGCCGGTGCCGCGCGATCTCAGCCTGTTCGAACTCTCGCTGTTCTGCCTGGTGCAGCACCTGGTGTTCCGCCCGACGGCGGCGGTTGAATCCCGCACGCGCCTTGCTTCTTTCACCGCGGAATTCGGATCAATGGAAGCGGCACGGCGCACGGCCTACCGCTTCGACTGAGCGTATTCTTCGCGGACCGGCGATCCATGGTGATTGATTGCAGCCCATGCGTCCGGGAATTAGGCTCACCATCCGATCAGGCGAGGTGCGGCATGTCGCGGGGGCTGGCGTTCAAACTGGCGATGAGCATGGCGGCAGGCCTTGCCGCCTGCGTCGCGCACGGCGCCGATGACACCCACGCGCAGTGGAGCCAGATCGAGCACTACTGCTTCGACTGCCACAACACCACCGACTGGGCCGGCAGCGTCGCCTTCGACACCATGTCCTTCGACAACCTGGGCGGCGATGCCAAGGTATGGGAAGCCGCCGTGCGCAAGCTGCGCGCCGGCTTCATGCCGCCGCCCAGCGCGCAGTCGCGCCCCGACCAGCCCGCTGTCGAAAGCCTGATCCGCTATCTGGAAACGCGACTCGATGCCGCACAGGTTGCGCCCGCGCCCGGTCGCGTGCCGCTGCGCCGCTTGAACCAGCGCGAATACGCCAATGCCGTGCGTGACCTGCTTGGCCTCGATGTGGATGTCGCCGCGCTGCTGCCCACCGACAAGCGCAAGGACGCCTTCGACAACGACGCCGCTCATCTGCAGGTGTCGCCTTCGTATCTGGATCAATACCTCGCGGCCGCACGCAACGTCGCGAACCAGGCCATGGGCAACTCCGCCGCGCTGCCGGTGAGCACCACCTACGGCCAGCTCGCCGACATGGTCATCGCGCTGGCCGCCGAAGGCCTCGATGGTTCCGGCTCGCAGCTCATCTACAAGGAAGGCATGCCGTTTGGCACGCGCGGCGGCATCAGCTTCGAGCACGACTTCCCCGCCGCGGGTGACTACTCGCTGACCATCGGTGATCTCGCCTCGGGCCGGCAGATCCCGCGCATGGAATTCAACAACACCGTGATCGCGTTGCTCGATGGCAAGGAGTTCTACCGCACCGATGTCGGCGGCGAACGCGACCAGAAAGCCATCGACCAGACGCAGGAAAAAGCGGTGGACCAGATCAACGCGCGGCTGCGTGACATCCACTTCCATGCACCGGCGGGACAGCATCGAATCGCCGTCACCTTCCTGAAGCGCGCCAACATCGAGAGCGAGGAACGCTTTCCTTCCGAACCGCCGGAAGGCGGCGAGGTGCGGCAGATGTTCCTGTCGGCGTTGCAGGTGCGCGGGCCGTACAAGGTGGATGGCGCGCAGGATTCCATGGCGCGCCAGAAGATCTTCGTGTGTCGCCCCGCAAAGCCAGCCGAAGAGACGGCCTGTGCACGCTACGACATCAGCATGCTGGCACAGCGCGCGTTCCGCCGGCCGGTGAACGACACACTGCTGCAACCGCTGCTGGCCTTCTATGCGGATGGCCACAAGAGCGGCGGTTTCGAAGGCGGCATGCGCAGCGCCCTCACCGCCATCCTCGCGAGTCCTTACTTCCTG
Organism: Pseudomonadota bacterium; assembly: GCA_037200665.1. Classification (GTDB taxonomy): domain Bacteria; phylum Pseudomonadota; class Gammaproteobacteria; order Steroidobacterales; family Steroidobacteraceae; genus ZC4RG30. The sequence continues at coordinate 435,791 of JBBCGD010000007.1, forward strand.
TATCGCATCGAAGGCGGCGACAGTGCCGGTGGCACGCGCACGCTGAACGATGTCGAGCTGGCTTCGCGGCTGTCCTTTTTCCTGTGGGGCAGCATCCCGGATGACCAGTTGCTCGAGGCCGCGATGCACGGCGAGCTCGGCAAGCCCGCCGAACTTGATCGCCAGGTCCGCCGCATGCTCGCCGACCCGAAGGCCGAATCACTGAGCAGCGACTTCGGCTTCCAGTGGTTGAACATGGCCAAGCTCGACGAGATCGTGCCGGACGCGCGCCTGTTCTCGAACGCCAGCGGCACGCTCGATGCGCGGCCGCTGCTCAAGCGTGAGCTCGAACTGTTCCTCGACAGCGTGCTGCGCAGTGACCAGCCGGTGACGACGCTGCTCACCGCCGACTACACCTATCTCAACGAAAGCCTGGCGATGCTGTACGGCATCGGCAGCGTGAAGGGTGGGCAGTTCCGTCGCGTGACGCTGCCGGATTCCAAGCGCTACGGGCTGCTGGGCAAGGGCGCGGTGCTGATGGTCACTGCGTATCCGAACCGCACGGCGCCGGTGCTGCGCGGTGCCTTCATCCTCGATCGCATCCTCGGCACGCCGCCAGCGCAGCCGCCACCGAATGTCGGCATCCTGAAGGATGAAGCGCACGGCAAGCCGGCGACACTGCGCGAGCGCCTGGAGTTGCACGACAAGAACCCGACCTGCTTCGCCTGCCATGGCGTGATGGATCCACTGGGCTTCGCGCTCGAGAACTTCGACACCGTGGGCCAGTACCGCGCGCGCGATGCCGACACCGGCGGCGTGATGGACACCGCCGGCACGCTGCCCGATGGCACCAGGATCACCGGCCCCGACGACCTGCGCAAAGCGTTGGTCGCGCGTCCCGCGCAGTTGGTGCAGACCATCACCGAGCAGTTGATGGCCTACGCACTCGGCCGTCCCGTCGACTACCGCGACATGCCGGTGGTGCGCCAGATCGTGCGCAATGCCGCGCAGGACAACTATCGTTTCGCCTCCATCGTCAGCCAGATCGTGGCCAGCGATGCCTTCCGCCGCCGCGAAGCGGCCACGCCCGCCGCGCCCGCGGCGATCAAGCTCACCGCCAATGCCATCGAACCTGCGCCTGCGGCAGCAGGAGGGAAGTAGATGTTCCTCACCAAGAAATACCTTTCACGTCGCGCGGTGCTGAAAGGCGTCGGTGCCAGCATTGGCCTGCCGTTGCTCGACGCGATGATCCCGGCGCACACCGCGCTGGCCGATACCGCCGCGGCGCCGAATGCCAGGCTCGGTTTCGTGTACTTCCCGCACGGCGCCGTGCGCCAATTCTGGACGCCGAAGAACACCGGCCGTGATTTCGAATTCAGCCATGTGCTGAAGCCGCTGGAACCGCTGCGCGATTACGTCACGGTGGTTTCGGGCCTGCGCAACAAAGGCGCGGAGAACAGTCCTGGTCCACATGGCACGACGGAACTCTCCTGGCTGTCGTGCACAGGCAAGCCTGGCCGCACGGCCACGGGCCAGAACGGCATCACCATCGACCAGATCGCCGCGCGCCACATCGGCCAGGGCACGCCACTGCCCTCGCTCGAGATCTGCACCGAACCCGGCGGCTACAACTCGCTGAGCTTCCGCACGCCGGTGCAGGAGCTGCCGATGGAGAGCAACCCGCGCAAGGTGTTCTACAGCCTGTTCGGCCAGGGCGATACCGACGAACAGCGGCGCCAGATCGTGCGCACCACCGGCAGCCTGCTCGACTACGTCAGCGACGCGACCACCGCGCTCAACAAGGAACTCGATGCCGCCGATCGCGCCGTGGTCAGCGACTACCTCGACTCGGTGCGCGAGATCGAACGCCGCGTGCAGAAGCTCAAGGGCAGCGAGGAACACAGCATCGCGCTGCCCGATGCGCCGCTCGGCGCGCCGGATGATTTCACCGAACTGCTCGACGTGCAGTTCGAGTTGATGGCTCTCGCCTGGCAGACCAACCAGACGCGCATCGCCACCTTTCGCATGTGCAATGAAGTGTCGATGCGCGTGTACGGCTGGCTGAACATCAGCGAGGCCTTCCATCCGCTGTCGCACCATGGCGAGGATCCGGAGAAGATCGAACGCCTGCTGCGCGTGCAGACCTACCACACCGAGCGCCTGGCGAAATTCGCGACGCGGCTCAAGGGCATCCGCGATGGCGAGAACAGCCTGCTCGACAATGCCGCCATCCTGTACGGCAGCAACATGGCCAACAGCGACCTGCACGATGCGGACCCGGTGCCCTCGGCGCTGATCGGTCGCGCCGCGGGACGCATCAAGGGCAACCAGCACCTGCACTATCCGCAGGACACGCCGCACGCCAACCTGCTGGTGACGATGCTGCAGCGGGTGGGTGTGCCTGTAGAAAAGCTGTCCGACAGCACCGGCGCGTTCGCGGAAGTCTGATGCATCGATCGTCCGCCAGTTTCGTCGTCGCGCTGTGCGCAGCGTTGGGTGCCAATGCCGCGCTGGCGGGTGGCGGATCCCCTGTGGAAGTGGCCGCCACAAAGGCTTCGAACCCCGATGCGACGACGGCGCCTGACGAAAGCACGCCACTGCAATGGGCGGTGTATCGCAACGATGTCGCTGGAGTGAAGCGCTTGCTGGCATCGGGCGCATCCGTCTCCGAAGCCAATGTCTACGGCGTCACGCCCATGCAGCTGGCTGCGGAGATCGCGAACACCGACATCATCCAGCTGCTGCTGAAGGCGGGCGCCGACGTCGAATCTCCCAATGCCGAAGGGCAGACGGCATTGATGAGCGTGGCGCGTACCGGCAATGTCGCGGCGGCGAAGCTGCTGATCGGCCACGGCGCCAATGTGAATGCCGCCGAACACTTCGGTGGCCAGACCGCGCTGATGTGGGCGGCAGCGCGGCGCCATCCCGGGATGGTCGAACTGCTGCTCACCAAAGGCGCGAACGTCAACGCGCGCGCCGTCGTGCGCGACTTCGAACGCCACATCACCGTCGAGCAGCGCTACAAGAACACGCACACCGGCGGCCTCACGCCGCTGCTGTATGCCGTACGCGAAAACTGCAGGGCCTGCGTCGAAAGCATGCTGAAGCATCGCGTCGACATCCTGCTGCCGGATCCCGATGGCATCGCGCCGCTGACGCTCGCGATGATGAACGGCAACTGGGACATCGCGCGCCGCCTGCTCGCCGCCGGCGCCGACGTGAACCAGTGGGATATCTACGGCCAGGCGCCACTGCACGTGGCCATCGAGAATGCCTACGTCGCCCGCAGCGGTGCCGCCAACCTCGGTTCCGACAAAACGCCCAACGACACCGACGGCAGGGAGCTGGTGCACATGCTGGTGGAGCGGGGCGCCGACCCGAACCAGCAGATGTTCTTCCGCGCACCGCGCGAACGCGGGCTGGTTTCCACCAGCGCGCGTGGCACCACGCCATTCCAGCGCGCCTGCGCATCGCTCGATGTCGAGCTGATCAAGTACCTGCTCGCTCATGGCGCCGATGCCACGCTCAATACCGCGGCAGGCGAGACCGACATCATGGTGGCCATCGATGGTCGCGGCAGCGAGGACCAGGTCATCGCCGTGCTGCATGTGTTGAAGGACGCAGGCAGCGACGTGAATGGCGTGCAGAAGCTGCTGTACATCACCCGCGACCACGGTGGCACCGCGCTGCATGCTGCGACGAAGAAGGGCCTGAAGAAGGTGATGGCCGAACTCGTCGCACTGGGCGCCGATCCAGACATCAAGGATGAAGACGGGTTGACCGCGCTCGACTACGCCATGTCGCGCGGTTGGTTGCCAGCACTCAACACGCGTCCACCACCGCGCGCCGATCTCGCCAAGGTATTGCGTGGCCTCGGTGCCACGGTGGAACTCGCGAAGACGCCCGACTGGCCCGGCGAATTCCCGCCCATCGGTCCGCCGCGCGGCCGTGAATCCGTGATCTGGCCGTTGTGAACACGCGCCGGCAATTCCTCGGCGCGAGCCTGCAGCTCGCTGCAGCGGCGGGCGCGGGTGCTTTCACGCGTGCGGCGCATGCCGCGAGCGCAGCCATCAATACCACGCAACTCGCGCCGGACATCTGGCTGCTCGATGGCGCCGGCTGCAATGTCGTAGCGCTGCGCGGTCCGCAGGGTTCGCTGCTCGTCGATGGTGGCGAAGCGAAGAATTCGAAGGCCTTGCTGAAAGCAGCCGCGCAAGCCACGCGCAACGGCAAGGTCGCGACACTGATCAACACGCACTGGCATCCCGCGCAGACCGGTTCGAACGAGAGCGTCGGTCGTGACGGCGGTGTGATCATCGCGCATGAAGTCACGCGGCTGTATCTCGGCAGGCCGGTGTCGTCTGTGGATTACGAAGGGCTGTACGGTCCACTTGCGCCAGCGGGACGTCCGACGAAGACCACTCGCACCGCCGGCTCGCTCGACTTCTCCGGCCACCACGCGGACTACGCCTACCTGCCTGCCGCACACACCAACGGCGACCTCTACATCCACCTTCCCGAGGCGAACCTGCTCGTGGCCGGCGGACCCGTGCAGTCGCGCAGCTGGCCCATTCTCGACTACCGCAACGGCGCCTGGCTCGGGGGCCTGGTGAAGGCACACGAGAAACTCGCTGCACTGGTCAAACCTGACACGCGCGTGGTGCCCGCCAACGGCCCGCTGCTCACCGGCGCCGACATCACCCGCCAGCACGCCATGTTCGCGGCCTTCCACGAACAGATGGTGGGGTTCCAGAACAAGGGCTTCGATTCGGGCGACTGCATCGCCGCCAGGCCGCTGCGCGACTACGAAGCCCAGTACGGCGACGCCACCGCCTTCATTCGCGGCGCCTTCTTCAGCCTCAACCTGGCGTATTCACCCGACTGAACACGCACAACCTGTAGGGCCGGCGCAGGTTCAATCGAAAAACTCAACACCGACGCAGATAAAACGGTACTCTACGCGCCGATCGTCTTCCGTCCGCGTCGGACCCTGCGCTTCCATTAGGCGCTCCTGAGCTCGAGCCGAAACGCCTGCCGATCAGGTGTCAGGACTTTGAAGGTTCGCCGTCTGCCGTATTCCGGCTCTCTTCGTACCGTCTACCTGTCATTGAGTTGTTTATTCATTTTTTATTGAAGAGAGTTACATGGCCAAGATTTATGTCGGCAACCTGCCGTTTACCGCTACCGAAGACCAGGTCCGTGCGCTGTTCGCAGCCCATGGCACCGTTGAATCGGTCGCCCTCCCCAATGATCGTGAGACCGGTCGTCCGCGTGGCTTCGGCTTCGTGGAGATGAGCCAGGCTGACGCCGCGCGCGCCATCCAGGCCGTCAACGGTCAGGACCTCGGCGGTCGCGCACTGCGCGTCAACGAAGCCCAGGACAAGCCCCGCACTGGCGGCGGCGGTCGTCCGGGCGGCGGCGGCGGTGGTGGCTACGGCGGCGGTGGCGGCGGCGGCGGTGGTCGCGGCGGCTACGGCGGTGGTGGTGGCGGCGGCGGCGGCCGCTGGTAAGCGGCGCCACGCATGGCGAAGGTCAACTTTCGCCAGCAGAAGCGGCAGAAAGAACTGGCGCGTAAAGAGCGCCAGACTGAACGCCTCTCACGACGCGGCGAACGGGTTCCCGACGAACCCGCCGCCGCGCTCGTCGGCACTACGCCGAAACCACCGGAACCGGAGGGTAATCCATCGTGAGTCGTCCCCCGGGCAAGGGCATCGTCCTCAACAACCGCGACCGGTTGAAGCAGGATTTCACGCGCGCCGCAGCGCTGCGTGAGCTGTACCCACAGCTGGCCGAACTGCGCATCGAGTTTCAATTCGACGACGGCACCAAACGCACGCCGTCGCCGCAAGCGTTTCCTATTTTCCCGCGGCACGTGGCTTCTTCCGCTACGCGTGCCCCTGCCACAGCTGCACGGGCGAGTTTGATCTCTCCGGCTATGTGGCCGAGCTCGCCGATGTGGCTGGCCGCAAGCCGCGCAGTCGTCGCGTGCAGGTCACCTGCAAGGGTGAGCGTGCGCAGGACCTCAACGCGCGCGAAGCCTGTCCCATCTGCGCGCACATCAATGTCAGTGCCACCATGCACAGCGGAGCATCCCCATGAGTTCCCACGATCCGCTGCTGGACCATCGTGCGCGCATCGAGCGCATGCAGACCGAGACCGCTGAGCGCCGCGAACGCGCGCTGATCGACCAGCGTTCGCCCGAGAACACTCCCGAGGTGCGCGTGCGCATCTGGGAAAAGCTGCACCAGGTGCGGCTGCCCAAGAGCGAGACGCACGCCATCCTGGCTGTGGTCGCGAAGCAGACCGGCATGCCGCTGGCTGCAATACTCGAAGTGCAGCGCGTGCGCGCGGAGCCCACCGCGGTTTAGCTATTGGCGCGGCCCGGCGCGGTTCCGCCGCGCCATCCCTGGCGTACACTCCCTCGAAACATCAATCGGGGGATCGCATGAAGAGCAAGGCTATCGTCTGGCTGCTGTTCGTCCTTGGCGCGTGCAGCGCCAACGCCATGGCGGCACAAGCCGCACCAACCTGTGATCGCGAATGCCTGCGCAGCAAGGTGACGCAGGTGCTGTATGCATTGGTGAAGCATGACGTCAGCAAGCTGCCTGTCGCCGCCGATGTGCGCGTCACCGAAGATGCGGACGAGAAGAAGCTCGCGGCCGTCGGGCTGGTGAAGACCGTCACGGCACTGCAGGGCTTCCGCCAGGATTTCATCGATGAGCGCATGGGCGTGGCCGGCGCACATGTGGTCGTGGAAGAGAGCGGCGCACCGGTGATGCTGGTGGTGCGCCTGAAAGTGGTGGAAGACAAGCTCACCGAGATCGAGCTCGTCACCACGCACAGCCGTACCGAAGGACTCATCTACAACCTCGGCGGCCTGAAGGCGGCGAGTGAAGTGATGAACTACGCGCCGCGTCCCGCGCAGCTGCCCACGCGCGATGCGCTGATCAAGGCTGCGCAGAAATATCCTGAAGGCCTGGCCAAGGCGGAAAACTTCGCCGCGGTGGGTGCTCCGTTTGCGCCGGACGCATATCGCTACGAGAACGGCCAGATCATGGCTGGTCCCGATTGCACCTTCCAGAAAGGCTGCGAAAACATTACCACTCAGCCGCTGACCATCTTCAAGCGCCTCGGTGCGCCCATCTATCGCGTGGTCGCGGTGGATGAGCGCATGGGCATCGTGTGGTTGCGTCTCGCCTGGGGCGTGCAGAAGGAAGGTGGCGACCAGCTCACCGCGTTCGAGGCCTTCAAGGTATTCGACGGACAGATCCATGCGGTGGAAGCGTTCATCCGCATCCTGCCGATCGAGAAGCGCGACGGCGGCTGGAAGTGAGATCGACTTCATGCACAAAGCTTTTTCGCGGCCACTGGCACTCGTCGCAACACTGATCCTTGGAGCCAGCGCTTCAGCGCTGCTGCCGGCGCGGATGCTGGTAGTGGCGCAGCAAGCGCGCCACCTGCGATCACGCCATCACCTGCGTTCGCACCAACGCAACTGGTGCAGCTGCCCACCACCAGCTGGCCCACCAACGGCGGCAATCTCTACAACCAGCGCTATTCGCCGCTGAAGCGGCTCGACCGCGACAACGTGAAGGAGTTGAAGGCCGTGTGGCGCGCTTCGCTGCGCGGCTCCGGCCTCGACACCAAAAACTCCGGCCAGGCGCAGCTGCTCGAGTATGAAGGCGTGCTGTACATCGTCACCGGCATGGACGATGTGTTCGCCATCAGCGTCGACACCGGTCAGGTGCTGTGGGAATACCAGGCGAAGCTCGATCCGGAAAAAGTGCGCGTGTGCTGCGGCTGGGCCGCGCGCGGCCTGGGCATGGGCGATGGCCGCATCTACGTCGGCCAGCTCGACAGCAAGGTGGTCGCGCTCGACCAGAAAACCGGCAAGGTAGTCTGGGCCACGCAGAGCCAGACGCTGGCGGATGGTCCTTACTCCATCACCATGGCACCGCTGTACTACGACGGCATGGTGATCATCGGCCACAGCGGTGGCGACATGGGCATCCGCGGCGTGCTCAAGGCCTTCGATGCGAAGACCGGCAAGCAGCTCTGGCACTGGTACACCATCCCGGGCCCAGGCGAGCCGGGCCACGAAACCTGGCCCAGCAACAATGATTCGTGGAAGTACGGCGGCGGCGCGATATGGAGCACGCCCGCGGTGGATCCGGAACTCGGCCTCATCTACTTCCCCGTCGCGAACCCTGGGCCCGACCTCAACGGAAATGTGCGCGAAGGCGATAACCTCTTCACCTCTTCCATCGTCGCGCTGGAAGCGAAGACCGGGAAATACCGCTGGCACTTCCAGGCCATCCACCACGACATCTGGGATTACGGTGGTTCAAACCCGGTCGTGCTGTTCGACGTGATGGTCAACGGGCAGCTGCGCAAGGGCCTTTCGCACGCACCCAAGTCCGCTTACGTGTACATCCTCGATCGCGTCACCGGCAAACCACTGGTGGGCATCGAAGAGCGCCCGGTGCCGCAGCTGGAGATCCAGAAGACCGCGAAGACCCAGCCCATTCCCATCGGCGACGATGTCGTGCCGCATGTCATGGAGTCCGCGCCGGAAGGCTTCGTGCTCGTCAACCAGGGGCGCACCTTCACGCCCTTCGACAAGGACCCGGTGCCGTACAAGCAGCTCGCCGGCATCAACTTTCCGCCGATGTCGTACGACGTGGAAAATCACCTGCTTTACATCTGCGCCAATGACTCGGTTGCACGGTGAGCCGTGCGCAATCGAACGAGGCCATGAAGCCGACCGGTACTTCCAGCGGCTGGAACAGCGGCAACTTCGGACGCACCAATATTCCGCGCCTCGGCATCGTCGCGGCGCTGGATGTCACCACGCAGAAAATCGCGTGGCGCCAGGTATGGCCCGACGTGTGCTACTCCGGTTCGGTGAACACCGCCGGTGGCCTCTTGTTCCTCGGTCGCCAGGACGGTCGCATCATGGCGCTGGACAAGCGCAATGGCCTGAAGCTGTGGGAATGGCAGCTGGATGCGCCGATCTCCGCGCCCGTGACCACGTTCGAATACAAGGGCGAACAGGTGGTGGCCGTGTATGCGGCCGGCAATTTCTACAGCGGTTCGCGGCGTGGCGATGGCGTGTGGTTGCTGTCGCGCAAGGGGACGATGAAGCCTTCCGCGCCGCTCACCGACGCAGCGCCGACCACTGCGCGTGGTGGCACCGCGGCCGTTGTGCCGGTGGATGCCAGCGGCGGCAACGCCATCGCTGGCCGCGTTGTGTTCCAGCGCATCTGCGTGCTGTGCCATGGCGACAACGGCAAGGGCGGTCACTCCGAAGGCGCCATCCTGCCCGACAACATCAAGGCCGCAACGGTGATGAGCACCGCCACCACCGGCAAGAAGGACATGCCTGCGTTCGCCGCGACGCTGAAGCCGCAGGAATTGAAGGACGTATCGGCCTACGTCGAGAAATTGCTGGCGCGCTGACGCGCGCCTTCAACCAACTCCGGCCGCGACGAGAAAAATCCACACCGTCGCGCCGAGCCCCACGAACCACACGGCGGAGCGCACTGCGCCCCAGCCGGCGATATAGACCGGCAGGTACACCACGCGCGCGGCGATGAACACCAACGCGAGTACATCGACGCGCGCCTGTGGCCCATGCATCGCATGCGCCGCCAGAACTGCCGCCGCGAACAAGGCAAAAGCCTCGAACCCGTTCTGCTGCGCGGCGTTCGCACGCGCGCGGTAACCCTGCTGTTGCGCGAGCCAGGCGCGCGGCTCCTTGTTGTCGTAGTTGCGTGCACCGGCCTTGGCGGCCAGCGCGGACACATAGGGCAATACGCCCGCGATGAATACACACCAGAACGCGATGTCCATTCTTCCTGTCTCCACCAGCTCAGCCGTGCCGCCGCGAAATATCTTCCGGCAGGAACGCCTGGCCGCTGCGGTTCTTCACCGCAGGTAATTCCGAAACCCGCCCATGCCAGCGGTTCAGCGCTACGTGATCGGTGCCCACCGGCAACCCTGCGCCATTCGCGAAAGCCAGCGCGGCAAACAGCGTGATATCCGCCATCGAGAACTGCTCGCCCGCGAGGAAGGGTCTGGTGGACAGCTGCTCCTCGAACCACGGCAGGTTGTCGATCGCAAACTTGCCACGCCGCTCGGCCCACTCGCGTGCACCGGCCCATTCCGGCATGCGCCACGGACGCAGCGCCGGGCCGAGACCGATGGTGGCGTAGTGGAAGTAGTCATCCACCGGATCGAGCAGCAGGATCTCCACGCGCCGCTGCTGCATGTGGATGAGGCCTTTCTCCAGTGCCGTCCTGCCGGTGAGCACCGGGTCGCCATCGAGATTGTCCAGGTATTCGGTGATGGCGGTGGATTCGGAAAGGATCACGCCATCGTCGAGCTCGAGCACCGGCGTCTTGCCGGTGGGGTTCATCTTCAGGAATGTCGGCTGCTTCTGCGCGGCGGCGATGAGATCGACGGTGACGAATTCAACCTGGCTATCGAGGCCTTTCTGCGCGAGCACGATGCGGATGCGGGCGGCGTTGGGCGTGCCCTGGCGGTCGTACAATTTCATCATGCGTTCTTTGCTCTTCCTGCTTCACGGCTTCACGAGTGTGCCATCGACAATCAGGATTCCGGGAACTGAAAGCAATGGATTCTCGTAGTTCAACAACGCATCGACCTTCTGCGTGAGGTCGCCGGGCAGGAAGCCCAGGCGCTCGCCTGCTTCCACCGCGGGACGGACCAGCACGATGCGGCGCACGCGCTCGCTGTGCAGGGCTTCCACTGCGCAGGCCACTGCGAGATAGGTCTTGCCGGTACCGGCGGGAACCGATGCCGAAGGTGAGGTCGTGCCCGTGGATGTTCGCGAGGTAACGCTTCTGGTGCTCACCGCGCGCACGGATCAGCGCGCGCGGCACGCGCGCCGCATCGTCGCCGGGCAGCGGAATCCACCGGCGCGGCGCGCGGGCCATCGTCGGCGCTTTCCAATAGTTCGTGCTCGCGCAGCGCCAGGTGCACGTCGGGCAGCGTCACGGTGCCGCCGTTGTCGGTCAGTTCGAACAGATCCTTGAGCACCTGCGCCGCGCCACTCGCGGCATTGCCCGGACACGCGGAACTGGTTGCCGCGCCGGCGCACTTCGACACCCAGCCGCTGTTCGATCAGGCGCAGGTTCTGGTCGAGCGGGCCGCACAGCACGGCAAGGCGCTGGTTGTCCTCGGGTACGAGTTCCTGTTCCAGCGCGGAAGGCGCCGCGGCTTCACGACGTGGCTTACTGCGGACAGATCCGCACGCGTGGCATCGGCAGCGACCATCCGGCCGCGCAACGAGTTGTTCAGCGCTTCGACGATCTGCACGTCGACGAACGGTCGATCAGGCGGGCATCGCCTTCGAAATTCACCCAGCGGTTGTTCTCGGTGCGACCGGCCAGCTCGCGCGCATCGCGACGCGACGGACGCTCCACCAGCACGCGCTGCACGCTGGCCCACCATCTGCCGGCTGATGGCGCGCGACTGCACATCGAGCTGTGCCTGCAGGGCGCGCCAGGCGGTTCGGATTTCACCTCGGCGGGTCACGTCATCCGGCAGCGACGCCGCGGGCGTACCCGGACGGCGGCTGTAGATGAAGCCTGAAGGACTGGTCGAAGCCGGCCTCGGCGGTGAGGTCCCAGCGTCTGCTGGAAATCGCGCTCGGTCTCGCCGGGAAAGCCGACATGAGAATCCGTGGAGACGGTGATGCCCGGCCGGACCGCGCGCAACTTGCGCAGCTTCTGCTTGAACTCGAGCACGGTGTAACCAAGACGCATCGCCTGCAGCACGCGATCGGAGCCGCTCTGCACCGGCAGGTGCAGGTGGTTCGCGAGCTTGCGCGTATGCGCGTAGGCTCGACCAGCGAGTCGTCGAAATTGATCGGGTGCGAAGTGGTGAAGCGGATGCGCTCCACGCCGGGCATGCCGCTGACCGCACGGATCAGCTGGCCGAGGTCCATCGGCGCCGCGCCATCACGCGGACCTTCGTAGGCGTTCACGTTCTGGCCTAGCAGCGTGATCTCGCCAACGCCCTGCGCGACGAGGCCGCGTGCTTCTTCCAGCACCGATGCGGCCGGACGGCTCACTACCTCGCCACGCGTGTACGGACACCACGCAGTAGCTGCAGAACTTGCTGCAGCCTTCCATGATGGAGATGAAGGCCCGCGCGCCTTCGGCGCGCGGCGCCGGCAGGTGGTCTAACTTTTCGATCTCGGGGAAGCTGACATCCACCTGCGAGCGGCCGGTCTTGCGCAGCTCGGACAGCATCTGCGGCAGGCGATGCAGCGTCTGCGGGCCGAACACCAGGTCCACGAAGGGTGCGCGCGCAGTGATCGCCGCTCCTTCCTGGCTGGCCACGCAGCCACCCACGCCGATGATCAGGTTCGGCCGTCGGCCTTCATCAGCCGCCAGTGGCCCAGCAGCGAATAGACCTTGTCCTCGGCCTTGTCGCGCACCGAGCAGGTGTTCAACAGCAGGATGTCGGCGCTGGCCTCGTCTCCGCGGCCGGCTGCAGTCCCTCGCTGGATGCCAGTACGTCCCCCCATGCGGGAGGAGTCGTACCTGTTCATCTGGCAGCCGAAAGTCTTGATGAAATAGCGACCGGACATGGAGCCAAGGCGGGAAAGACGGGAGGGCGATTCTATCGGATTGCGGGTCACGCCATCGTGACCGAGCCACCCCGCCCTCCGGGCCACCGGGACCGGTTCAGAACGGAATTCGTCGTCGAAATCCCCGCCGGGAGCGCCGCTGGAGGCGCCCGCCGAAGCCGGAGCCGGGGCGCTGCGGGGTGAATAGCCCTCGCGGCTGTGCGCGGTCTCCTGGGCGGCAACCGCCGCCACCGCCACGACCGCCCAGCATCTGCTTGTCGCTGGCCTACGATTTCGGTGGTGTAGCGGTCCTTGCCTTCCTTGTCCTGCCACTTGCGGGTTTGCAGCCGCCCCTCGATGTACACCTGCGAGCCCTTCTTCAGGTACTCCCGCCGCGATTTCGCCCAGCCGGTTCCACAGCACCACGCCGTGCCACTCGGTCTGTTCCTTCTTCTCGCCGGACTGCTTGTCCGTCCACGAATCGGTGGTGGCGATGCGGATGTGGTGACCGGGTGCCACCGGGCGTGGTGCGCGTTTCCGGATCCTGGCCGAGGTTGCCGACAAGAAGAGCTTGGTGATACCGCGAGACATGGTTGTGTCCCCTATGAGCAAATGTGGTGTCAGTGTGCAACTCTGGCACCGATGCGGGCAGCTGTGCTGCGCCGAACATCGTGCGAGTACCGAGATACGTCTAACCGGTTCCGGCAGCTGATAGAATCGGTTTCCGCCACCGCCTGTCCTTCCCATGGAATTCATCCGAGTCCGCGCGCGCCCGCACCCACAACCTGCGCAACATCGACGTAGATTTGCCGCGCAAACCGCTTGATTGTGATCACCGGATTGTCGGGATCCGGCAAGTCGTCGCTGGCTTTCGACACGCTGTACGCCGAAGGGCCAGCGTCGCTACGTGGAATCGCTGTCGGCCTACGCGCGGCAATTCCTGTCGATGATGGACAAGCCGGACATGGATTCCATCGAGGGCCCTGTCGCCGGCGATCGCCATCGAGCAGAAGGCCACCTCGCACAATCCGCGCTCCACGGTGGGCACGGTCACCGAGATCTACGATTACCTGCGCCTGTTGTTATGCGCGCGCCGGGATCCCGCGTTGCCCGGACCATGGCATCGACCTCTCCGCGCAGACGGTAAGCCAGATGGTGGACCAGGTACTGAAGCTGCCCGAGGGGCGAGAGCTGCCTGTTGCTTGCGCCGCTGATCGCGGATCGCAAGGGCGAACACCTCGACGATGCTGGCGGAGCTGGGTGCGCAGGGTTTCGTGCGCGTGCGCATCGATGGCAAGGTGCATGAGCTGGATGCATCGCCGAAGCTCGATCCGAAGAAGAAGCACAACATCGAAGCCGTGGTCGACCGCTTCAAAGGTGCGCGAGGACATCGCGCAGCGGCTGGCTGAATCCTTCGAAACCGCGCTGCGCCTCGGCAATGGCGTGGGCCCGACTCGCCTTCACCACCGGCAAGCGCGATGAACTGGTGTTCTCCAGCAAGCATGCCTGTCCCCGTATGCGGTTACAGCGTGCCGGAGCTGGAACCGAAGATGTTCTCGTTCAACAGCCCCGCTGGCGCATGCCCTGCGTGCGATGGCCTGGGTTACCAGGAAATCTTCGATCCGGCGCGCGTGGTGCTGCATCCGCAGCTGTCGCTGGCCGGCGGTGCCATCCGCGGCTGGATCGCCGCAATGGCGTACTACTTCCAGATGATCCAGGCGCTCGCCCAGCACTACCGTTTCGACATCGAAGCGCCATGGGTGAAACTGGCGGAGAAGATCCAGTACGCCGTGCTCCATGGCAGCGGCGAAGAGCCGATCAATTATCCGCTACGTGGATGCACGTGGCCGCACGGCGAAACGCGCGCATCCCTTCGAGGGCATCATCCCGAACCTCGAACGGCGCTTCCGCGAAACCGAATCGGCGACGGTGCGTGAAGAGCTGGGGAAGTATCGCGGCACGCGGCGTTGCCCCGAGTGCGACGGGCGCGCGCCTGAATCGCACGGCGCGCCATGTGCACGTGGCCAATGCCACCCTGCCGGAAATCGCGCGACTGTCGGTGGCGAAGGCGATGGAGCATTACGCGCAGCTCGCGGTGGCTGGCTGGCGCGGCGAGATCGCGACGCGCATCGTCAAGGAAGTCGCTGACCGGCTGCGCTTCCTGGTGGATGTGGGCCTCGGACTATCTGACGCTTGATCGCAGCGCCGAGACCTTGTCCCGGTGGCGAGGCGCAGCGCATACGCCTCGCGAGCCAGGTGGGCTCTGGCCTCACCGGCGTGTCTCTATATCCTGGATGAGCCTTCCATCGGCCTGCACCAGCGCGACTAACCAGCGGCTGCTCGCAACGCTGGTGCGCCTGCGCGACCTGGGCAACACGGTGCTCGTCGTTGAGCACGACGAAGAAGCCATCCTCACTGCGGATCACGTGCTGGACATCGGCCCCGGTGCCGGCGTGCATGGCGGCCATGTGGTGGCGCAAGGCACACCGGCCGAGGTACGCGACAACCCCGCCTCGCTGACCGGTGACTACCTCTCGGGCCGCAAGATGATCGCGCTGCCCGCGCAGCGCCACGCGCCGGATCGCGAACGCCTCATCCGCATCGAAGGCGCAAGCGCGAACAACCTGCATGAAGTCGATGCTGAGTTTCCAGTGGGCCTGTTCACCTGCGTCACCGGTGTTTCGGGTTCCGGCAAATCCACGCTGGTGAACGACACGCAGTATTCCGGCGTCTCGCGCCATCTCGGGCTCACGGGTTTCTCCGCGCCGCAGGTGAAGGCGATCGAGGGACTGGAGCACGTCGACCGCGTCATCGACATCGACCAGAGCCCGATCGGCCGCACGCCACGCTCGAACCCCGCGACGTACACGGGCTTGTTCGCGCCGCTGCGCGATCTGTTCGCGCAGGTGCCCGAGGCACGCGCGCGCGTTACGACGCGGAGACGCTTCAGCTTCAACGTGAAGGGCGGTCGCTGCGAGGCCTGCCAGGGCGATGGCGTGATCCGCGTCGAGATGCATTTCCTGCCCGATGTGTACGTGCCCTGCGATGTATGCCAGGGCCGGCGCTACAACCGCGAGACGCTGGAAGTGCGCTACCGCGGCAAGAACATCCACGAAGTGCTGCAAGATGACCATCAGGATGCACGCGGCTTCTTCGCACCGGTGCCCATGCTCGCCGACAAGCTGCAGACACTGCTCGATGTGGGACTGGGTTAAATCCAGCTCGGCCAGAATGCGACCACGTTGTCGGGCGGCGAAGCGCAGCGCGTGAAGCTGGCGCGTGAACTCGCCAAGCGCGCCACCGGTCGCACGCTGTACATCCTCGATGAACCCACCACCGGCCTGCTCTTCCACGACGTGCACAGCTGCTCACCGTGCTGCATCGGCTGCGCGACGAGGGCAACACGGTGGTGGTGATTGAACACAACCTCGACGTGGTGAAAACGGCCGACTGGATCATCGACCTCGGACCGGGCGGCGGCACGCATGGCGGCAACATCGTTGCCACCGGTACGCCGGAAACCATCGCGAAGACGAAAGCCTCGGCGACCGGCCAGTTCCTCAAGCCGCTGCTGGCGAAGGCTCAGTAGCCGTAGGAATAGCGCAGGCCCAGCGTGAACTGGGTGACGTCCTCGTCGAACAAGGCGCGACGGAACCAGTTGAAACCGAAGCGCACGGCCACCTGGCCCGTCATCCACCAGGCCACGCCCGTTCCCAGGTAGATCGACGTCTTGGTGTCGCTGCCCGAGAGTGAACTGCCGCCCAGCGACAGATCGTACTTGTTGTCGACGAAGACAAAGCCCGCATGCCCGTCGAGCGAGAAGTACTCGCCCAGTGGCAGCAATCCGACTGCCGATGTAGTCAGGCCACCCAGCTTGCCCTTGTAGCGGCCATCTTCCAGTGAAGACAAGCCGGTGTAGTGGTAGCTGGCGCTGCCGGTGAGCAGGTAGGTACCCACCACCGCGAAATAGGATCCCAGCTGGTAACCCACCCGTGAGGTCGATGCCCTTCATTGTTGGATCGACGGCGGTGTCGGCCACTGGCTCGCCGACCGTGCCCACGACCTGGGAATGGAATATCGGCAGGGAAGTATGCGCGGTGTTGTAGGCGCCATCGACGATGGCGTAGAAGCCGAGATCCGCGGCGGGCGTCGCCACGTTGCGGCAAGCAGCACGAAAGCAGCCATGCCACGCAGGTGCCAACCCGAAAGCTTCCGCATGAGACCTCCCGTGCGGGTCCACTGCCGACCCCGCGCCGATACAAGCAGCCGCAACCGGCCATTTACGATTTCAGGATTGCGCCCGTGGTCGCAGCGAACTGAAGTACTGGCGTACCTCGCCATTGCCGCTGCGTTCGCGATATTCGCCGCGCGTGTAGGCCGTGACCACCTTGCGCCAGAACTGCACCGCCACCGGATTGCGCGTGTATTCGGAAATCTCCCCCAGCGACCGGCATAGCGATCGAGGATCAGGGCGCACCGCGCTGCGCCCGAAGCCGCGCTTGCGATGCGCGCGAGCGACGAAGAATTCAGCCATGCGGAAGTCGGCCCTCGCGCGCGGCATGCGTCTCGCGCGTCACCATGGCGAAGCCCACCGGCTGCCCTTCATCGACGATGGTGATCAGCAGCGCCGTGCGATCGAGCAGCCAGCGCTGCAATGGATCGGGCTCGCGATTGCCGCCATCGCCGAGCGCGGGGAATATGCCGGTGTTGAGCAAGCCGAGATCATCGAGGTAGTCGTGGTACACCCGCTCGATCCAGTCCAGGTCGCCAGCATTGGCGCGCGCATCGCGCACACTAACGGTCATGTTCCGGAACTCCCCTTCAAGCCTGCTTCCATAAAACAAAAAGCCCGGACAGGTCGTGCAACCTGGCCGGGCTCGATGTGCGCCGGCCGCGAACGGCCAGCGCAACGACCAAGTGAACTTACTTGGCCGGGCCGGGGCCGGAGCCGGAGCAGCGGCATCGGCAGCCGGGGGCGGCGGCCGGAGCAGCGGCGTCGGCAGCAGGAGCCGGAGCAGGAGCGGCTTCAGCAGCAGGAGCGGGAGGAGCGGCAGCAGGAGCCGGCGCCTCTTCCTTCTTCGCGCAAACCGGCCAGGGCCAGCGCCACGACGAAAGCGCTCAGAGCAAGTTGGTTTTCATCTAGAGGATTCCCCAAAGAGTGGATAAAAAAGAGCAAGACTCGAAAGCAACAGAGACCAAGGACCTCTTCGGTCCTGACGATTCGCATCGCTACGTTAAATTCTAGCGACTTCCACGAGCCGATTCAAAACAGTCGCGCGGCCTGAAACCAAGGCGTAGCAGAAAGACGACAGGAATAATCTCGCGCCATCGACCGAATGCCGGTGGCAATATGGCCCGCATGCCCTGGTCGAGCATCGATTCCGTGCTGTTTGAAGCGCACCTGCAGTCGACGCTGGCCGTAGTCGATGCGGCGCTGGCGCGGGACGGGTTGCGAAATGCTGGTCGTACATGCGGGCGAGCCGCGCATGCTGTTCCAGGATGACCAGGCGAGTCCGTTCCGCACGAATCCGTGGTTCGCATGGCTGGTGCCGGCGCCGCCAGCACCCGGCAGCCTGTTGCGCATTCGTCGCGGCGAAAAGCCCGAGCTGATGTTCGTTGCACCAGACGACTACTGGCACTCTCCACCCGCATTGCCCACGGAGCCGTGGATCAGCGGTTTCAACCTGCGTGCCACGCCGAGCAGTCGCGCCGCGCTGGCGCAGCTGCCGGCGCCGACGGCAAAGCCGCATGGCTCGGCGAATCGCCTCCACCCGGCGCTGGGTGGGAGGTCAATCCACCGCAAATAATCGCGCTGCTTGAACAGGCTCGATGCCACAAGACTGCTTATGAAATCGGCTGTCTGCGTACGGCGACAGCAACGGGCGTGGCGGGACATCTCGCAGCGGAGCGTGCTTTTCGCGCCGGCCGCGCCGAGTTCGATATCCATCTCGCTTACCTGGACACGGGTGCGGCAGGTGGATGAGGAACTGCCCTACCCCAGCATCGTCGGGCTGAATGAGCATGCGGCCACGCTGCACTACCAGCATCGCGACCGGCAGCCGCCGCGACGTTCGCTGTCGCTGCTGATCGATGCCGGCGCCAGCTGCCGTGGTTATGGCAGCGACATCACGCGCACCTGGGCCATGGGTCCCGGCGCATTTGCCGGACTGGTGGATGGCATGCACGAGCTGCAGCAGGAACTCTGCGAAGCCGTGGCGCCCGGTGTCGACTGGCGCGAGCTGCATCTCACCGCGCACCGGCTGGTTGCCAGGCTGCTGCACGCTGCGGGCGTGCTGAAGATCAAGGCGGAGGAAGCGGTGGAGCGCGGTATCTCGGCCACCTTCCTGCCGCATGGCCTCGGCCACCTGCTCGGATTGCAGGTGCACGACGTCGGCGGGTTCAAGGCCAGCGCCGATGGTGCGCCGATCGCGCGTCCACCCGGACATCCGGCGTTGCGCCATGACGCGCAAGCTCGAGAGCGGCATGGTGGTTACGGTGGAACCTGGCGTCTATTTCATCGACAGCCTGCTGGCTGCCTTGCGCGCCGGACCGAACGCCGACACGGTGAACTGGACGCTGGTGGGAAACGCTGCGCGGTTACGGCGGCATCCGCATCGAGGACAACGTTGTCGTGACCGCCTCCGGCCACGACAACCTCACGCGCACCGCCTTCGCCGACTGCGGCTGAGGCGCGCGCCCCGCCGGGGGCGCACGCCTCACGCCACTTGCTGGCGTTTACCTGTTCTTGAGCAGATCGCGGATTTCCGTGAGCAGCACTTCTTCGCGCGGTGGCGCCGGCGGCGGCGCATTCGGTGCCGGCTTCTTCAGCCGGTTGATGCCCTTCAATGCCATGAACAGCACGAAGGCGATTGATGACGAAGTCGAACAGTGTCTGCAGGAAGGCGCCGTACTTGAGCAGCACCGGCTTGCCATCGGGGCCGGTGCCGATGATGGTCGCCATGTCGCTGAAGCTCACGCCCGACAGCAGGTTGCCCAGCGGCGGCATGATGACGTCGCCAACCAGCGAGGACACGATCTTGCCGAACGCCGCGCCAATGATCACACCGACAGCCATGTCGACGGACATTGCCCTTCATGGCAAATTCTTTGAATTCCGATGCAAGGCCCATTGAATGCTCCCAGGTGATTGATACCGGCGTCGGCAGCGTAAGCCACGACGACGACGCGCCACAAGAAGCTTAGGTGGTAGGCTGCCTGCCGAAACGGGGGTAACAAAAATGTTCGTGCATCCACACGGCCAGTTCGACAACCACGCGAAACCCTACCGGCACATCGCGGCGCTGCCATTGGCGGCGGCGATGGGCGCGGAGATCCGCGGCGTGGACATCGCGCGCATCGACGATGCGCAGTTCGTTGAGGTCGAAGACGCGCTGTTCCGGCACAAGATGATCTTCTTCCGTGGCCAGCAAGCATGTCGGTCACGCGGAACACCATGCCTTCAGCCGCCGCTTCGGGCCGTTCGCGGAAGATGCGTATACCGACGGCATGCCGGGCTTCCGCGAGGTACAGCCCATCATCAAGGAAGCCGACGACGCTTCCGCGCATGTGTTCGGTTCTGGCTGGCACACCGATTCACCCTTTCTCGATGAACCGCCGGCGATCACCATCCTGCGCGCCGTGGAAACTCCGCCTTACGGTGGCGACACCATCTGGGCGAACGCGGCGCTGGCCTGGCGTATGTTGGGCGATACGACGCGCAACACCATCGCCGGGCTGCGCGTGCGCTTCTCGATGCGCGATGTCATCGCCTCCGCACAGGTCAACGCCGAAGTCCGCGATACTCCCGTCGGGCGCATTGCCGCCACGCGCTCGATGGCGGAGCTGCCGGCGGGCTTGCAGGCCAAGGTACGTGGCAATGCGCATCCACTGCTGCGCACGCATCCGCGCAGCGGGGAGCAATCGCTGTACATCGATCCTTCGTATGGCATCGGCATCGAGGGCATGAACGATGCAGAAGGCCTGCCGCTGCTGCGCATGCTGTGCGAGCACCTGACGCAGCCCGCCTTCACCTGCCGGCTGCGCTGGGATCCGGGCACGCTGGCGCTGTGGACAACCGCTGCTGCGTGCACCAGGCCTTCAACGATTACGACGGTTACCGTCGCGAGATGTATCGCACCACCGTGGCGGGCGAGAAGCCGCAGTGAGCGGCGCGCGGCAGGATGTCTGTCCTGCCTGCGGTGGCGACAACCGCTGCGGGATCGCGCAGTCGGGCAATGTTCACGCGGAGTGCTGGTGCATGTCAGTGAAGATGCCTGCACACATCGCCGAATCCTTACCCGCACCCGGCACGCCCTGCCTGTGCCGCAAAATGCGCCTCCGCAAACGCAGAAGCCCCGACCTTCCGCCGGGGCTTCCAGTTCGATCGAGAGCTGAAGCTCGAATCAGGCCGCGGCGGCCTTTTTCTTCTTCGGAGCGGCCTTCGCCTTCGGTGCAGCCTTGGCTTTCGCCTTGGCCTTCTTGCCCGAACCCTTCTCTTCCGGCTCGGCAACGGCCGCAGGGCCATCCACCAGCTGCATCAGCGCCATCGGAGCCGAGTCACCAGGACGCGGCGCCATGTGCAGGATGCGGGTGTAGCCGCCGGCACGCGCCTTGAAGCGCGGGCCGAGGTCGGTGAACAGCTTGGTCACCACCGCGGCATCGCGCAGCCGCGAAAAACGCGGTACGGCGCTTGGCCTCGGTGTCGACCTTGCCCAGCGTGATGAGCGGCTCGACCACGCGCCGCAGCTCCTTGGCCTTGGGCACCGTGGTGCGGATGGTCTCGTGACGCAGCAGCGATACGCCATGTTGCGCAACATCGCATGGCGATGGGCGCAATACGCGACAGCTGACGTCCGGAATGTTGATGACGCATGACTCTTCTCTCTACCAGTCAGCCCGCAAGGGCTGGATCAATTCAGATACCGTCGCGATCTTCGTGACGCAGGCCGGCCGGCGGCCAGCCTTCCAGGCGCATGCCCAGCATCAGGCCATGGCCCTGCAGCACTTCCTTGATCTCGGTGAGCGACTTCTTGCCGAGGTTCGGGGTGCGCAGCAGCTCCACTTCCGTGCGCTGCACGAGGTCGCCGATGTAATGGATGTTCTCCGCCTTCAGGCAATTCGCCGAACGCACGGTGAGCTCCAGCTCGTCGACCGGACGCAGCAGCAGCGGGTCGAACTGCATCTCGGTGACCTTGCTGCCGACTTCCTCTTCGCCCTGCAGGTCCCCGAACACCGACAGCTGGTCCTTGAGGATGCTGCCGGCACGACGGATGGCTTCTTCGGCGTCGATGGTGCCGTTGGTCTCGATGTCGAGCACCAGCTTATCGAGGTCGGTGCGCTGTTCGACGCGCGCGGCATCGACCGCGTAGGTCACGCGACGCACCGGGCTGAACGAGGCATCGAGCAGCAGGCGGCCGATCGGACGCGAGCTCTCTTCGAACACGGCGCGCTGCAGGGCCGGGCGGTAGCCACGACCACGCTCTACCTTGAGCACGGCCGAGATGCTGCCGGCCTGCGTCAGCGTCGCGATCACCAGTTCCGGATTCACGATTTCGACGTCGTGATCCACCTGGATGTCGCCGGCCGTCACCGGGCCAGGGCCCTTCTTGTTCAGGCGCAGCTCCGCGCTGTCGCGCGAGTGCATGCGGATCGCCACCGCCTTGAGGTTCAGCAGGATGTCGACGACATCCTCCTGCACGCCTTCGATGCTGGTGTACTCGTGCAGCACGCCCCTCGAACTCCACCTCGGTGATCGCCGCACCGGGCATCGAGGACAGCAGCACGCGACGCAGCGCGTTGCCCAGCGTGTGGCCAAAGCCACGCTCGAAGGGCTCGATCACCACACGCGCCTGGCGCGGCGCGATCGGCTGCACCTTCACGACACGGGGCTTCAAAAATTCATTTACCGAGGATGTCATCAGACTCCAGCATTACTTCGAATACAGCTCGACAACGAGGTTTTCGTTGATATCCGGCAGGATGTCGCGGCGGCCAGGGCTGCCTTGAACGTGCCGCGGAATTCTTTCTCGTTGACTTCCAGCCAATCCGGGAAACCCACCTGGGCCGCAACGGTCAGCGAGTTCGCGACGCGCAACTGCTTGCGCGACTTCTCGCGGATCGAGACGACGTCACCGGCCTTCACCTGGTACGACGCGATCGTGACCGTATCGCCGTTCACCTCGATGCCCTTGTGGCTGACGAGCTGGCGGGCTTCGGCACGCGTCACCCGCAAAACCCATGCGATAGACGACGTTGTCGAGGCGGCACTCCAAGAGACGCAGCAGCGTCTCGCCGGTGGCGCCGGGACGACGCGCGGCTTCCTGGTAGTAGTTGCGGAACTGCCGCTCGAGCACGCCGTACATGCGGCGCAGCTTCTGCTTCTCGCGCAGCTGCGTGCCGTAGTCAGACAGGCGCTGGCGGCGCTCGCCCTTGATGCCGCCGGGCGGCACGCTGAGCTTGCACTTGCTCTCGAGGGGCTTGGCGCCACTCTTGAGGAAGAGATCGGTGCCCTCGCGACGCGAGAGCTTGCACTTGGGACCAATGTAACGAGCCATTGCTTTACTCAGACCCGGCGCTTCTTGGGAGGCCGGCAAACCGTGTGCGGGATCGGCGTGATGTCTTCGATGCTGGTGATCTTCAGACCGCAGTTGTTCAGCGCGCGCACCGCGGATTCGCGACCGGGGCCGGGGCCACCGACACGCACTTCCACGTTCTTGAGGCCGTGCTCCTGCGCGGCATTGCCGGCCTTCTCGGCGGCAACCTGCGCGGCGAACGGCGTGCTCTTGCGCGAGCCACGGAAGCCGCAACCACCCGAGGTCGCCCACCGAGAGCGTGTTGCCCTGGCGATCGGTGATCGTGACGATCGTGTTGTTGAACGACGCGTGCACGTGCGCGATGCCGTCCAGCACGTTCTTGCGCGCCTTCTTGGGCTTCTTCGGGCCGCCTGCGGCTGCGCCGCCTGCTGCTGCTTGTTTCTGTTCGGCCATCTTGCTTCTGGTGCCTTTGCTGTAATCCGTGGTGCGCTACTGACGCGCGATCAAGCCTTGCCCGGGGGCGCGTTCAGCTTCACCGCCTGCTTGCGCGGACCCTTGCGGGTACGGGCATTGGTGCGGGTACGCTGGCCACGCAGCGGCAGGCCCTTGCGATGGCGCATGCCGCGCCAGGTGCCGAGGTCCATCAAACGCTTGATGTTCATGGACACTTCGCGGCGCAGGTCGCCTTCGACCAGGAACTTCGCGATCTGGCCGCGCAGCGCGGTGACCTCGGCGTCGGTGAGGTCCTTCACCTTGGTGGTGACGGGGACACCGGCGAGTTCGCACACCTGCTTCGAGCGCGTGCGCCCGACGCCGAAGATGTGCGTCAAGCCCACCCACACGTGCTTGTTCATCGGAATGTTGATGCCGGCGATACGTGCCATAAATGCTCTCCGAAACCTTTCGATCAGCCCTGACGCTGCTTGTGGCGCGTTTCCGCGCAGATCACGTAGACGATGCGCTTGCGGCGCACGATCTTGCAGTTCTTGCAGATCTTCTTCACTGAGGGACGTACTTTCATTGCGATTCTTCTCCGAGGGGGCCTCAGCTTCGCTGTTGCGGCCACCCAGCAGGTTGGCCTTCTTCATCAAACCGGGATACTGGTGCGACATGGCATGGGCCTGCAGCTGCGCCGCGAAGTCCATCACCACCACGACCACGATCAATAGCGAGGTGCCGCCGAACTGGAACGGCATGCCGCCCTTGGCCATGATCAGTTCGGGGATCAGGCACACGGCCGCGATATACAGCGCGCCCCACAGCGTCAGCCGCGACAGCACCTTGTCGATGTACTCGCCGGTCTGCTGGCCCGGACGGATACCTGGAATGAATGCGCCTGACTTCTTCAGGTTGTCGGCGGTCTCGCGCGCGTTGAACACCAGCGCGGTGTAGAAGAACGCGAAACCGATGATCAGCGCGCCGTACAGCACCAGGTGCAGCGGCTGGCCGTAGGACAGCGAGGCCGCGACCTGCTGCATCACGCCGCCCAGCTTCGAGTTCGCGGCGGTGCCAGCGAAGCTCGCGATGGTGGCAGGGAACAGCAACAGGCTCGACGCGAAGATCGGCGGGATCACGCCCGACATGTTCAGCTTGAACGGCAGGTGCGTGCTCTGTCCGCCCATCATGCGGCGACCAACCTGGCGCTTGGCGTAATTCACGGTGATGCGACGCTGTGCGCGTTCCATGAATACGCAGAAGGCCGTCACGCCAACCACACCGGCCAGCATCAGCACGGCCCAGATGCCGGCGAGCTCACCGCTGTTGATCTGTCCGGCCGTGCGACCTACCGCGCCTGGCAGGCCGGCAAGGATGCCGACGAGGATGATCATCGAAATGCCGTTGCCGACGCCGCGCTCGGTGATCTGCTCACCGAGCCACATCAGGAAGATGTGCCCGTGGTCATGGTCACCGTGGCCGGGAACAGCCAGCTCAGCACGCCCGCTGCAGCACCATGCCATTGCTCTGCAGGGTGGCCGCGGCGGCGAACGACTGGAACACGCCCAGCACCACCGCGCCATAGCGCGTGTACTGCGTCATCTTGCGCCGGCCGGACTCGCCTTCCTTGCGCATCTCCATCAGCGACGGCACCACCATCGACAGCATCTGGATGATGATCGAGGCCGAGATGTACGGCATCACGCCCATGGCGAAGATCGACAGGCGCGACAGCGCGCCGCCCGAGAACATGTTCACCACGCCGAGGATCGTGCCCGACTGCTCGTTGAAGAAATCCGCGACCTTGCGCGGATCGATGCCCGGCACCGGGATGAAGGTGCCGATGCGGTAGACGATCAACGCGCCGATCAGGAACAGCAGGCGCGAGCGAATGTCGCCGAAGCGAGTCGCGTCGCCCAGAGCTGCTGCCGGATTCATTGCGGGACGGTCTGCCATGGCATCTTTCTTAAGCGGCCTCGAGCGAACCGCCGGCCTTGGCAATCGCCTCGGCAGCGCCCTTGGTGGCCTTTGATGCCCTTGAGCTGCACGGCCTTCGTGAGTTCACCCGAGAGGATGACCTTGGCCTGCTCAACGTATATGCCGACGACACCGGCCTTCTTCAAGGCGGCGAGGTCGATGACGCCCTCGATGCCATTGAGCTCGGACAGGCGCACTTCGGCGCGCGTGATCTTGATCTTCGAGCGGAAGCCCACCTTCGGGAGGCGACGCTGCAGCGGCATCTGGCCGCCTTCGAAGCCGACCTTGTGGTAGCCGCCCTTGCGGGCGCGCTGGCCCTTGACGCCGCGACCGGAGGTCTTGCCCTGGCCAGCCGAAGCGCCGCGACCCACGCGCAGGCGGTTCTTCTTGCTGCCCTCGGCGGGCTTGATGGTGTTCAGTTTCATGGTCACTTTGCCTCTTCCACCTGCAGCAGGTGGATAGCCTTGTTGATCATGCCGCGGTTCTCAGGTGTGTCGACCACGACCACCGAGTGATGGCGGCGGCGCAGGCCCAGTCCCTTCACGCACGAGATGATGTGCCTGAGTTCGCCGAAGGTGCTCTTCAGCTGCGTCACGCGGACTTTGGATGCAGTAGCCATGGCTTAACCCGTGATCTCTTCGACCGACTTGCCGCGCTTGGCGGCAATGCCTTCCGGCGAACGCACACCGGCCAGAGCACCGATGGTGGCGCGCACCACGTTGATGGGGTTGCGCGAGCCGTAGCTCTTGGCGAGCACGTTGCGCACGCCGACGCATTCCAGCACCGCGCGCATCGCGCCGCCGGCGATGACGCCAGTACCGTCGGACGCAGGCAGCATCAGCACGCGCGTCGCGCCGTGCACACCGCGCACGGCGTAGTGCAGCGTGTCCTTGCGGAGCGCCACATGCACCAGGTTCTTGCGCGCCTGGGCCATCGCCTTGGAGATGGCGACCGGCACTTCACGTGCCTTGCCGAAGCCGAAGCCCACCCGGCCGCTGCCGTCGCCCACCACGGTGAGTGCGGTGAAGCCGAACTGACGTCCGCCCTTCACTACCTTCGCCGTGCGGTTGACCGCAACGAGCTTCTCGGTGAACTCGTCCTGGGGCTGATCCTTTCTTTCAATACGTGCCATCTGGATATCCCGCCTGTATCAGAACTCGAGCCCGGCTTCGCGCGCCGCGTCGGCCAGTGCCTTGACGCGACCGTGATAGCGGAAGCCCGCACGATCGAATGCAACCTTGCTGATGCCCGCCGCCTTCGCGCGCTCGGCCAAAGCTTTGCCGACGGCTTTGGCCGCATCGACATTGCCAGTGCCCTTCAGATCCTTCGCCACCTCTTCCTGCACGGTGGACGCCGTGACCAGCACCTTGGCGCCGGTCGGGTCGAACACCTGCGCATAGATATGCTGCGGCGTGCGGTGGATCGTGAGCCGGGACACGCCCAGTTCGCGGATGTGCAGCCGCGTCTTGATGGCGCGGCGCTGACGACGTTGTTTGGAATCGAGCGACATGGGTTTACCTTGAAGAATTACTTCTTCTTGCCTTCCTTCAGGCTGATCTTCTCGTCGGAGTACTTCACACCCTTGCCCTTGTAGGGCTCGGGCGGACGGATGCCGCGGATTTCCGCCGCAACCTGGCCGACGCGCTGCTTGTCCGTTCCCTTGATCAGCACCTCGGTCTGGGTCGGTGCCTCGATGGTGATGCCATCGGGAATCGGGAAACTCACGGTGTGCGAGAAGCCGAGCGTCAGGGTCAGCGTCTTGCCGGCGACGGCGGCACGGAAGCCGACGCCCACCAGTTCGAGCTTTTTCTGGTAGCCGGTGGT
Organism: Pseudomonadota bacterium; assembly: GCA_037200665.1. Lineage (GTDB taxonomy): Bacteria > Pseudomonadota > Gammaproteobacteria > Steroidobacterales > Steroidobacteraceae > ZC4RG30. Next base: position 463,136 of record JBBCGD010000007.1, read on the forward strand.
GACGCCCGTGACCATGTTGGCCAGGTGCGCACGGGTCGAGCCGGCGCGCACGCGGGCACCATCGGCCGCGCCGAACGACACCTGCAGGGCCTTGTCCTTCTCGGCCACGGTCACATCGCTCGACAGCGGCAGGCTCAGCGAGCCCTTCGCGCCCTTGATGGTGACGAGGCCAGCCGCGATCTGCGCGGTAACGCCCTGCGGCAGGCTGACGGGATTCTTCGCAACTCTCGACATGATTCTTCTCGCTAACCCTTTAGGCCACGATGCACAGGACTTCGCCGCCCTGGCCCGAAGCACGTGCCTGGCGATCGGTCATCACGCCCTGCGGCGTGGACACGATCACGGTGCCCATGCCACCGAGCACCTTGGGCAGTTCATCCTTGCCGCGATAGATGCGCAGGCCCGGACGAGACACGCGTTCTAGTCTGTCGATGACAGGACGACCTTCGTAGTACTTGAGGTCCACCACGAGGCGCGGCTTGCCGGTTTCGTTCTCGACGTGGAAGTCCGCGACATAGCCTTCGTCCTTCAGGACCTTGGCAATGGCCGTCTTGATCTTCGACGAATCGAGGCTGATGTTCGCCTTGCCCGCGCTTTGTCCGTTACGGATGCGGGTCAGCAGGTCAGCGACTGGATCGGTCATGCTCATGTTTGCTTACGCTCCTACCAGCTCGACTTCACGAGGCCGGGGATTTCGCCGCGATTGGCGACTTCGCGGATCTTGGTACGGGCCAGGCCGAATTTGCGGTACACGCCACGCGGACGACCGGTGAGCGCGCAACGGTTGCGGACGCGGCTCGGGCTCGCATCACGCGGCAGCTTCTGGAACTGCACCTGTGCTTCGGCACGCGCTTCGTCGGAAGTGCGCGGGCTGCGGATCAGCTCCTTGAGCTTCGCGCGCTTCGCCGCGTACTTCTTCACCGTGGCTTCACGGTGCTTCTCGCGCTGGACCATGCTTGTCTTGGCCATTACGTCTCTACCTCTGGCCCGTTACTTGCGGAACGGGAAATTGAAAGCTTCGAGCAACGCGCGACCGTGCGCATCGTTGGCTGCATTGGTGGTGATGGTGATGTCCATGCCACGCAGCTGGTCGATCTGGTCGTACTGGATCTCGGGGAAAATGATCTGTTCCTTCACACCCAGCGTGTAGTTGCCACGGCCGTCGAAGGCACGCGACGACACACCGCGGAAGTCGCGCACGCGCGGCAGCGCGATCGACACCAGGCGATCCAGGAACTCGTACATGCGGGCGCCGCGCAGCGTCACCTTGCAGCCGATGGGCAGGTTCTCGCGCAGCTTGAACGACGCGATGGCCTTCTTCGACTTGGTGATCAGCGGCTTCTGGCCGGTGATCTTGGCCATGTCGGCGGCGGCGGCGTCGACGACCTTGCGGTCGGCCACGGCCTCGCCCACGCCCATGTTGACCGTGATCTTGGTGATCTTCGGCACCTGCATCGCGTTCTTCAGGCCAAGGTCCGCCGTCAGCTTCGGCACGACGGTGGTCTTGTAGTAATCATGCAGCCTGGTCATTTCTCTCTCGCCTTACTTGACGTCGAGCTGTTCGTTGTTCGACTTCAGGAAGCGCACGCGCTTGCCATCCGCCAGTGTCTTGACGCCCACGCGCTCGGCCTTCTTGGAACCGGCGTTCCAGATCGCGACCTTCGAGGCGTGCAGCGGCATTTCCTTGTCGACAAGGCCACCCGGCTGGTTCTTCTGCGGGTTGCCCTTCATGTGTTTCTTGGCGACGTTGATGCCGGCGACCAGCACCGAGCCATCGGCGCGGACCTCGCTGATCGAACCCGTGCGGCCCTTGTCCTTGCCGGACAGCACCACAATCTCGTCACCTTTTCGCAGTTTCTTCATTGCCTTGGACCTTGTTTCAGAGCACTTCCGGCGCGAGGGAAATGATCTTCATGAAGCGGACGGTACGCAGCTCGCGCGTCACCGGCCCGAAGATGCGCGTGCCGATCGGCTCGAGCTTCGGGTTCAGCAGCACGGCCGCATTGCCGTCGAAACGGATCAGCGAACCATCGGGACGGCGCACGCCGAACGCGGTGCGCACCACCACGGCGTCATACACCTCGCCCTTCTTGACCTTGCCGCGCGGGATCGCGTCCTGCACGGCCACCTTGATGACATCGCCCACCGTCGCGTAGCGACGATGCGAGCCACCCAGCACCTTGATGCACTTCAGGGTGCGCGCGCCGCTGTTGTCAGCCGCGTTCAGCACTGTCTGCATCTGGATCATGCGGCACCTGCGCGGCCAATCACCGACACCAGGCGCCAGCTCTTGCGGCGCGAGATCGGACGGCTCTGGGCGATGGTCACGGTGTCGCCTTCTTTGGCTTCACTCGATTCGTCATGCGCGAGCAGGCGCGTGGTGCGGCGGATGTACTTGCCGTACTGCGCATGCTTCAGCACGCGCTCGATCTCCACCGCGATGGTCTTCGCCGTCTTGGCGGAAACCACCTTGCCCGTCAGCGTGCGCTGCACCTTCTCGGCTGCTGCTGCGGTTGCCATTACTTGCTCTCCTTCTTGCCGGCCAGCTCACGCTGCACGGTCTTCAGGCGCGCGATGTTCTTGCGCACCTTGTCGAACTGGTCGGGCTTCGGGGACTGGCCGGTGGCACGCTGCAGGCGCAGCGCGAACTGCTCCTTGCGCAGCTCCAGCAGCTCAGTGTTCAGCTGCGGGGCGGTCTTGGTCCTGAGGTCGCTCGCTTTCATCTCAACGCACCTGTCGCTTCACGAAGGTCGTGGCCACCGAAAGCTTGGCACCAGCCAGGCGGAACGCCTCGCGCGCCGTGGCTTCTTCCACGCCTTCCATTTCAAACAGCACCTTGCCGGGCAGCACCTTGGCCACCCAGTACTCGACGTTGCCCTTGCCCGAGCCCATGCGGACTTCGAGGGGCTTCTTCGTCACCGGCACGTCCGGGAACACACGCACCCAGATCTGGCCGCCGCGCTTCACGGCGCGGGCCATGGCGCGACGCGCCGCCTCGATCTCGCGCGCGGTCATGCGCGCACGCTCGGTGGTCTTCAGGCCGAATTCGCCAAAGGCCACGGTGTTGCCGCGCTGTGCAAGGCCGGTGTTACGGCCCTTGAACTGCTTGCGGTATTTGGTTCGCTTCGGTTGCAACATGCTCGTAAACCCTTAAGCCGTGGCTGCCTGCGACGCGCCTTCGGCCGGCGCTTCGGGAGCTGCTTCTGCTGTGACTTCCGGTACCGGGTCGAACACTTCGCCCTTGAAGATCCACACTTTCACGCCGATGACGCCGTACGTGGTACGGGCTTCGGCATGCGCGTAGTCGATATCGGCGCGGAAGGTGTGCAAAGGCACGCGGCCTTCGCGGCTCACTTCCGTGCGCGCGATTTCCGAGCCGTTCAGGCGGCCTGACAGGCGCACCTTCACGCCCAGCGCGCCACTGCGCACCGTGCTCATCACCGCGCGCTTCATGGCGCGGCGGAACATCACGCGCTTCTCGATCTGCTGCGCGATGCCTTCGGCGACCAGCTGCGCGTCGAGCTCGGGCTTGCGGATCTCGGCGACGTTCAGGCGCACGTCATTCACCGGCATGCCGATCAGCTTCGCGGTCTCGATGCGCAGCTTCTCGATGTCCTCGCCCTTCTTGCCGATCACGATGCCCGGACGCGCCGTGTGGATCGTGACGTTGACCTTGCGGGCCGCACGTTCGATGTGCACGCGGCTGACCGAGGCTTCGGCGAGCTTCTTGCGCAGGAACTGGCGCACCTGGAAATCGGTGTAGATCTGCGCCGGGAACTGCTTCTTGCTGGCATACCACTTGGACACCCAGTCGCGGGTGATGCCAAGGCGAATTCCCAGCGGATTGACCTTCTGGCCCATCGCTTATTCCTTCCTGCCGTCGCTGACGTGAACGGTGATGTGGCTGGTGCGCTTGACGATGCGGTTGCCGCGGCCCTTGGCACGTGCGGTGAAACGCTTCAGCAACGGCGCGGTGTCGACCTGGATGGCCGAGATCTTCAGCTCATCGATATCGGCGCCGTGGTTGTGCTCGGCGTTGGCAATGGCCGACTCGAGCGCCTTCAGCACCAGTTCCGCGCCCTTCTTCGGCATGAAGCGCAGGTGCGAGAGCGCGAGGCCCACGCGCTTGCCGCGCACCACGTCCGCGATCAACCGCACTTTCTGCGGCGAGATGTGGGCGTACTTGAGTTTGGAGTATGTCTGCATACTTGAGCCTTAGGCCGAGACCTTCTTGTCGCCGCCATGACCCCTGAACAGGCGGGTCGGCGAGAACTCACCCAGCTTGTGACCTACCATGTTCTCGGTGATGAGCACCGGTACATGCTGCTTGCCGTTATGCACGGCGATAGTCAGGCCAACCATTTCGGGGATGACCATGGAACGGCGCGACCAGGTCTTGATCGGCTTGCGGTCGTTCTTGCCGGCCGCAGTTTCCACCTTCTTCGCGAGGTGCAGGTCCACGAACGGACCCTTCTTCAGTGAACGTGGCACTGCTTACTTCCTCCGCTGCACGATCATGTTGGTCGTGCGCTTGTTCTTGCGCGTCTTCAGGCCCTTGGTCTGCCAACCCCACGGCGACACCGGATGCGGGTTGCCCTGGCCAGGCTTGCCTTCACCACCACCGTGCGGGTGATCGACCGGGTTCATCACGACGCCGCGCACCGTCGGGCGGATGCCGCGCCAGCGCTTCGCACCAGCCTTGCCGTAATTGCGCAGGTTGTGCTCGTCGTTCGACAGCTCGCCCAGGGTGGCGCGGCAGTCGATGTGCACCTTGCGCGTCTCGCCCGACTTCAGCCGGATGTAGGCGTAAATGCCTTCGCGCGAAGTGAACTGCGCGGAGCCACCGGCACTGCGCGCGATCTGACCACCCTTGCCGGGCTTCAGTTCGACGTTGTGCACCACCGAGCCGACGGGAATGTGGCGCAGGGCCATGGCATTGCCGGGCTTGATCGGAGAATCGGAACCCGAACGGATGTCATCGCCAGGCGCGGTGCCCTTGGGCGCCAGGATGTAGCGACGCTCGCCGTCGGCGTACTTGATCAGCGCAATGTGCGCGGTGCGGTTCGGATCGTATTCGACCGTCTCGACGACGCCGGCGATGCCATCCTTGTCGCGCTTGAAGTCGATGATGCGGTACTTCTGGCGCGAACCACCGCCCTTGTGGCGCGTAGTGATGCGGCCGGAATGGTTGCGCGCACCGGTCTTGCTCTGCGCAACGGTCAGCGGCGCATGCGGTTCGCCCTTGTGCAGGTGCGAGCGATCGACGCGGACGACGAAACGTGCGCCCGGCGAGGTCGGCTTGAGTTTGATGAGTGCCATGGTCTGGTCCTACTTCTTCATCGCCTGGGCTTCGTAGTCGATGGCCTGGCCATCGACGAGCCTCACGTAGGCCTTTTTCCAGTCCTGCGTGCGGCCGAGGCGATTGCCGAAACGGCGATCCTTGCCTGGCTCGTTCGAAACCTGCACGCCGGAAACCTTCACGTCGAACATCAGCTCGACGGCCTGCTTGATCTCGGTCTTGTTGGCATCGCGACGCACCTTGAACGCGTACTGGTTGGCGTTCTGCATCGCCAGCGCGGTCTTCTCGGTGATGTGCGGGGCGACCAGCACGGTGGTCAGACGCTCGCGGCTCATTGCAGGCGCTCCTCGATCATTTTCACGGCGCCGACGGTGAACACCACTTTGTCGAAGGTGGCCAGTGCGACTGGATTTACTTCGGCGACGGTGATGACTTCCACCCACGGCAGGTTGCGGGCGGCCAGCTCGAGCTTCTCGTCCTGCGCCTCGATCACGATCAGCGCGGATTCGAGCGACAGCTTCTTGAGCTCACCAACCAGCAGCCTGGTGCGCGGCTCGGTGACACCGAAGCTCTGCGTGACCACCAGGCGATCGGTGCGCGCCAGCTGCGCCAGCATCGAGCGCAGGCCCGCGCGGTACATCTTGCGATTCACCTTCTGCTCGAAGTCGCGCGGACGCGCGGCGAAGGCGCGACCACCACCAACCCAGATCGGGCTGCGGATCGAGCCAGCGCGGGCGCGGCCCGTGCCCTTCTGCGAATGCGGCTTGCGACCGCCACCACGCACTTCGGCGCGGCTCTTCTGGCGCTTGGTGCCCGCGCGACCCGCCGCTTGGTAGGCGGTGATCAGCTGGTGCACCAGCGCTTCGTTGTATTCGGCACCGAAGGTCGTGTCGGAGACCGACAACTCTTCGCCGCCGTTGGCGACTTTCAGCTTCATGTCTATGCCTTACTTCTTGCCCTTGGCGGCGTCGGCTTTCTTGTTCGGCGTGATGCTCTTGCGACGAGCAAGACGCGCGGCCTTCACGGACGGACGCACGATGACCTCGCCACCTTCCGAACCCGGCACCGCACCGCTGATCAGCAGCAGGTTGCGGGCGACGTCGATCTCGATGACCTTCAGGTTCTCGATGGTGCGGCGGACCACACCCATGTGGCCGGACATGCGCTTGCCCTTGAACACGCGGCCCGGCGTCTGGCGCTGGCCGATCGAGCCCGGGGCGCGATGCGTGACCGAATGGCCGTGCGAGGCGGGGCCACCGGCGAAGTTGTGACGCTTCATCGTGCCGGCGAAACCCTTGCCGATGGTGGTGCCGGTGACATCCACCAGCTGGCCGGCCTTGAAGATCTCGGCGGTGAATTCCGCGCCGGTCGCGACGTCCTTGCCTTCGTCGCCGACGAGGCGGAACTCGACCAGCGAGCGACCCGGCTCCACCTGTGCCTTGGCATAGTGGCCCGCGACCGCCTTCGACAGCAGCTGCACGCGCTTCTTGCCGTAGGTCACCTGGATGGCGCGATAGCCGTCGGCATCACCCTTCACCTGGGTAACGCGATTGGCCAGCACCTCGACGACCGTGACAGGCACGGATTCGCCGGCTTCCGTAAAGATTCGTGTCATGCCGCACTTGCGGCCGACCAGACCGATTGTCATCTCGCAATCCTCAGTTCGACGTGCGCGAACGGGAAATCGCAGAACGAACGCGAGACAGGCAGACCGCCCGGAAGGGGGGCTGCGAGGCTCGAGTGGTTTTGGCCTTTCCTGCAGATTCACGAGGAATTTGCTGGTGGCCAACCGTTCCCGATTCCACGTCCGAAAACGCGGGCCGCCGGAACAGCCGACGGCAAAAAGGGCGCGCAGTATAGGCAGCAGATTCGCCAGGTACAAGTCTTTCGGGCATGCGATTTGCTATGTCGCGCGTCCCGGATCCAGCAAGGACACCGAATGCTGTCTGACAGAGGCGGCGCCGGACTCCCGATATGATCAGTGCTGCGGGGGCACGGGTTGCAAGGGACCTATGACGGCGAGCGACAAACACTCCTTCCTGTCCGGGGGAGGCGAACTGGGCGAATTGATGCGCGGGTTCCACTGGAATTCCAACCCGCTGGGCCCGCCTGAAGGGTGGCCGCAAAGCCTGAAGACAGCCGTCCGCATCATGCTGACCTCACGCCAGCCCATCTGGATCGGCTGGGGCGAAGATCTCATCTATCTGTACAACGACCCGTACAAATCGATCATCGGCGGCAAGCACCCGCGGGCCCTGGGACAGCCGGCACGGCTGGTCTGGAAGGAAATCTGGCCCGAAATCGGCCCCATGCTGGCCACGGCCATGAAGGGCGACGAAGGGACTTATGTCGAGGACCAGCTCCTGATCATGGAGCGCAACGGTTACCCCGAGGAAACCTACTACACCTTTTCTTATAGCCCGATCCCCGACGACGACGGCAATGCCGGCGGCATCATCTGCGCCAATACCGACTACACGCAGCGGGTGATCGGCGAGCGGCAGATCACGCTGCTGCGCGAACTGGCTGCCCTCACCGTGGATGCGCGCAGTTCCGCCGAAGCCTCCCAGCGCAGCGCGGAGGCCCTGCTCACCAATGGCAGGGACCTGCCCTTCGCCGCCATCTATCTCGCCGGCGATGAGGGATTCCGGCTCGCAGCCACTGCGGGAATCACCGCGGGCCACGCAGGCGCACCCGTGTCGCTGCCGGTGAGCGAGCAACTCCCCTGGGCGATGAGCGAATCGTTGCACGCCGGAGAATTCCGCCTGATTGCGGAACCGGCGGGCATCGTCGGCGCACTTCCAGCGGGCAGCTGGGAGCAGATGCCGCGACAGGTGGCGATGATGCCGATACCTGGTCCAGGCGATCAGGGCAGCGCCGGTGCACTGGTCGTCGGGCTCAATCCCTTCCGGCTCTTCGATGCGAACTATCGCGGTTTCCTCACGCTGGTCGCCGGCCAGATCGGCACGGCCATCGCCAATGCCGAAGCGTACGAAGCCGAGCGCCAGCGCGCCGAAGCACTGGCACAGGTGGATCGTGCCAAGACCGCGTTCTTCTCGAATGTCAGCCATGAATTCCGCACACCGCTGACGTTGATGCTCGGTCCGCTGGAAGATGCGCTGGCCGATGCGGATGCGCTCACACCGGTGCAGCGCGAACGCCTCGACATCGCGTATCGCAATTCGCTGCGGCTGCAGCGCCTGGTCAATTCGCTGCTGGATTTCTCGCGCCTCGAGGCGGGTCGACTGCAGGCCGCGTTCCGTCGCACTGACCTCGGCGGACTGACGCGCGACCTCGCCTCCTCGTTCCGCGCCGCCACCGACAAGGCGGGGCTGGAGCTCATCGTCGAAGCGCCACCACTCACGCATCGCGCCTACGTCGATCGCGACATGTGGGAGAAGATCGTCCTCAACCTGGTGTCGAACGCATTCAAGTTCACCCTGCACGGTGCGATCCGCGTGACGCTGGTGGAGACGGAGCGCAGCGTGCAGCTCGCGGTTGCGGATACAGGCATCGGCATTCCGGCTGCGGAACTGCCGAAGCTCTTCGAACGCTTCCATCGCGTCGAAGGCGCCAGCGGCCGGTCGTTCGAAGGCAGCGGCATCGGGCTGGCGCTGGTCAGCGACCTGGTGCAATTGCATGGCGGCGCGATCCGCGTGGCAAGCGAGCCCGGGCGTGGCACGACTTTCACGGTTGAGCTGCCACTTGGCCCCGCGCATCTGCCGCCGGATCAGGTACAGGAAGACGACGCGACCAGCGCCGCGCCATTGCGCGCCGCTGCATTCGTCGAAGAGGCGCTGCGCTGGGTCCCCGCTCCTGCGGCGGGCGATGCGGGCAATGCCAATGCGCGTGATGAAGTGGTCCGCGACCTTGCACCTGGTACCGAACGCGCATCCATCATTCCTGGCGCGCATCGCATCCTGCTGGCCGATGACAACGCCGACCTGCGCAACTACATCGCGCGCCTGCTGCGCGAGCGCGGCCATGCCGTGGAAACCGCGGAAGATGGTGAAGCCGCGCTCGCCGCGCTGCGCATCCGTCGACCGGACCTGCTCATAACCGACGTGATGATGCCGCGGCTCGATGGCCGTGGACTGCTGCAGGCGATACGCCGCGATCCAGCGCTGCGCGATCTCTCGATCATCATGCTGTCGGCGCGCTCCGGCGAAGAAGCGCGCGTGGAGGGCCTTGAAGCCGGCGCCGACGACTACCTGGTGAAGCCTTTCTCCGCACGCGAATTGATGGCGCGCGTTGATTCCTGCCTCGCGATGACCCAGGTGCGTCGCACGGCCGCGGCGGCCCTGCATGATGAAACGCGCCTGCTGGAAACGCTGAACCGGACCGGTGGCAGCCTTGCCGGCGAGCTGGATCTCGAACGCATCGTGCAGATGGTGACCGATGCGGGGGTGGAACTCACCGGCGCGCGCTTCGGCGCGTTCTTCTACAACGTCGTGGATGATCTCGGCGAAAGTTACACGCTGCACACCCTTTCAGGCGTGGAGCGCTCCGCCTTCGAACGCTTCCCCCTGCCACGCAAGACGCAGATCTTCGCGCCCACCTTCGATGGCACCGCCATCGTGCGCTCCGATGACATCACGCGCGACCCGCGCTACGGCCAGAACGCCCCGCATCGTGGCATGCCGGATGGCCACCTGCCGGTGCGCAGTTACCTGGCCGTGCCGGTGACATCACGCACCGGCGAAGTACTGGGCGGATTGTTCTTCGGCCATCCCGAAACGGGCCGCTTCACCGAGCGTCACCAGCGGCTGATGATCGGCATCGCCGCGCAGGCTTCGATCGCCATCGACAACGCGCGCCTGTACCAGGCGGCACAGCGCGAGATCACGCAGCGCACGGCGGCGGAGGCAGCGCTGCAATCGCTCAACGAACAACTGGAAACCCGCGTCGCGCAGGAGATCGAAGTACGGCGCCAGGCCGAAGGCGCCCTGCAACAGGCGCAGAAGATGGAGGCCATCGGGCAACTCACCGGGGGCATCGCGCACGACTTCAACAACCTGCTGCAGGTGGTGTCGGGAAACCTGCAGCTGCTGGCGCGCGACATCGCCGGCAACGAGCGCGCGGAGATGCGCGTACAGAATGCACTGACGGGTGTTTCGCGCGGCGCGAAGCTCGCCGCGCAGCTGCTGGCATTTGGCCGACGCCAGCCGCTCGAGCCCAAGGTGGTCAACATCGGGCGCTTCATCCGCGGACTCGACGACCTGTTGCGGCGTGCACTGGGCGAGGAGATCGAGATCGAGACCACCGTGTCAGGCGGGTTGTGGAACACCTTCGCCGATCCCGGCCAGATCGAGAACGCGCTGCTGAACCTCGCCATCAACGCGCGCGATGCCATGGGCGGTCGTGGCCGCATGACCATCGAGGTGGGCAACGCCTTCCTCACGGATGAGTACGCGCTGATCCATCCGGACGTGGCACCCGGCCAGTACGTATTGCTGGCCGTCACCGATACGGGCACGGGCATCGCGCCGGAAATCCTCTCCAGGGTGTTCGAGCCTTTCTTCACCACCAAGGCGGAAGGACGCGGCACCGGCCTCGGCCTGTCGATGGTGTACGGCTTCGCGCGGCAATCCGGCGGCCACGTGAAGATCTATTCGGAGATGGGGCTCGGCACCACCGTGAAGCTGTACCTGCCGCGCTCGCCACACAGCGAGGACCTCGTGGTCGAGGTCAACCAGCAGCCCGTGGTGGGCGGCAATGAAACCATCCTCGTCGTCGAAGACGACGAGCAGGTGCGCGCCACTGCCGTGGAGATGCTCACTGACCTGGGTTACCGCGTGCTCAAGGCCGCGGATGCCGACAGCGCGCTCGCCGTGGTGGAAAGCGGCCTGCCCATCGACCTGCTGTTCACGGATGTCGTGATGCCCGGCAACCTGCGCAGCCCCGAGCTCGCGCGCCGCGCGCGCCAACGCCTGCCGGATCTCGCGGTACTGTTCACTTCGGGTTACACCGAGAATGCCATCGTGCATGGCGGCCGGCTCGATGAAGGCGTGAACCTGCTGCCGAAGCCTTACACACGCGAAGCGCTGTCGCGGAAGATCCGCCACGTGCTCGGCAACCAGCAGCAGCTGCGCAAGACCGTTGCCCCGATTCCACGACCGCAACCCGCACCCGCTGCCGTGAAAACACTGACGGTGCTGCTGGTCGAGGACGACGAGCTCATACGCCTGAACTCAGCCGACATGCTGGAAGAGCTGGGTCATCGGGTGCTGGAAGCCGGCAGTTCCGAGGCCGCACTGCAGATGCTGCGCGATACTGCGATCGACATGCTCATCACTGATGTGCGCCTGCCGGGCATGTCCGGCCTCGAACTCGCGGCCAGGGCACGGGTGCTGTATCCACGCATTGGTGTGATGTTCGCCACCGGACGCGACCTTGCGTCCGGCGAGATCCCGCCGGGGGCAATCGCCTTGCGCAAACCCTACGACAGCACGGCACTGGCGCGCAGCATCGAGCAGCTTGCAAGAAACCGCTGACACCACGGTAGCTGGACTTGCCGCCAGCGCTTGTCCGACGCAGCTGCTGCGACACGCCATCTGTTTCTTCGTGCCGGCTTTTTCCTGAATGTGATCCGGGATCCGAAGCGCCGCATCAAACAGTGATGCATTCCCTGTAGGTTCGCGGCGCAGCATCTTTATTTTCGATGCACGTCGTATCGATACACAAGTAGAAGTCCATGTCCCGGTGCCAGGGCTACCTGTTCTCGACGCCCCTGCCCGCCGCCGAAGCCGCGCTGCTGCCGGGCGGGCCGCGGGCGGAGAAATCCGCATGATCACGCTGTGGCACCTGCTGCTTTTGCCGCTGGTGGTCGTGACCGGCGTGCTGCTGGTGATGATGGCCAACCTGCAGCAGCGGCTGCGTCGCACCGTGGCGCATGCCATGTCGATGCGTGGCCGCTGGCAGCGCCTGATGCGCAACACGCAGGAACGCATCGCCGCCGTGCAGGCCAGCCACACCGAATACTGGGACCTGGTGCAGGAATCGCAGGTGGCGCTGATGGTGACGCGGCCGCGCGGCGAGATCGTGGCCATCAACCGCTCGGCGCTGCAGCTGTTCGGTTACGACTCGCTGGAAGAACTGCGCGCACTCGGCGCCGGCGTGCTGTACGCCGATCCGAGCGATCGCGACACCAAGACGCTGCACTGGCTGTCGAAGTCGGACATGGTCCACAACCAGGAGCTGCGCATCCTGCGCAAGGACGGCGCCGTCCTCGAGGTGCTGATCAGCCTGCGCATCATCCGGCATCCGGAACTCGGCGAACTGTTCGAAGGCGCGGTCACCGACGTCACGGCGCTGCGCAATGCCATCGTGGACAACCGGCGACTGGAAGAGCAGCTGCTCAGCGCGCAGCGACTGGAAGCCATCGGTGAACTGGCCGCCGGCATCGCGCACGAGATCAACACGCCCATCCAGTTCGTCAGCGACAACACGCATTTCCTGCGCACCGCGCTGCAGGAACTGCAGGCACTGCACGACAGCTACCACGACGCCGCGGCGGGGCTGGGCGACACCAGCCTGCGCTTCGTCGGCGAGCTGGATGAACTGGATGCCCGCGCCGAACTGCCGGTGCTGAAGAAGGACATCCTCAGCGCACTGGAAGGCAGCCTCGAGGGCGTCGAGCGCGTCTCCGAGATCGTGCGCGCGATGAAGGAGTTCGCGCATCCCGGCAGTGGCGAACTCGCGGCCACCGACATCAATGCGACGCTGAACACCACGCTGGTGGTGACGCGCAATGCCTACAAGCAGGTGGCCGGCCTCGAGGTACGGATGGGAGACATCCCGCTGGTGGTGTGCCGGCGCGCGGACGTCAACAAGGTGTTCCTGAACATGATCATCAATGCCGCGCATGCCATCGAATCGGTGGTGGCGAAGACCGGCACGCTTGGCACGCTGCGCGTACAGACCGCGCAGCGCGGCCAGTTCGTGCGCGTGTCGATCAGCGATACCGGCTGCGGCATTCCGCAGGCGCTGATCAAGCGCATCTTCGATCCCTTCTTCACCACCAAGGCGATCGGCAAGGGAACCGGTCAAGGGCTGGCAATTGCGGCGGCAATAATCGAGCGCCACGCCGGCTCCATCGAAGTCGAGAGTGTGGTCAACGAAGGCACCACCATGCACGTGGACCTGCCCATCGGCGGTCCGGAAAGCGTGACACGAGAGAACCAGAGCGGAGGTATCGCAGCATGAACGCGGAAAAAACCCACCATCCTGTGCGTGGACGACGAGCCACGCATCCTCGAAGGACTGGAGCGGCATTTCCGCCGCCGGTACAACGTGCTCACCGCCACCAGTGGCGCCAAAGGCCTCGACCTGCTTACCGCGCACAAGGACCTCGCCGTCATCATCTCGGACATGCGCATGCCCGAGATGGATGGCGCCACCTTCCTCCGCCACGCGCGGGTGATCCGGCCCAACACCGTGCGCATCCTGCTCACCGGGCATGCGGACATGTCGGCGGCGATCAGCGCGATCAATGAAGGACAGATCTTCCGCTTCCTGACCAAGCCCTGCGAACCCGCGCACCTGCTGGCCGCGGTGGAGGAAGGCGCGCGCCAGCATGAACTGGTGACGGCCGAACGCGTGCTCCTGCAACGCACGGTGCTCGGTTGCATACGCGCCATCGTCGACGTGGTGGCGCTGGCCAACCCGAGGATCGCGGGCCAGTCGGTGCGACTGGCGCGGCGTGTCGGCGTGGTCGCGAAGCACCTGCAGCTGCCGAACCGCTGGCAGGTGGAAGCCGCAGCGCTGTTGTCGCGCATCGGACGCCTGTCGCTCGACATCTCCGCCACGCAGCCGGATGTGGATGAAGACCTGCTGAGCGATGAGGAACGCGAACGCATCACGCGCTCGGCCGCCGCGCTGAACCGCGTCATCGCCTCGATCCCGCGCATGGCGCCGGTGGCCCGCATCATGGAACTGGCGGCCAGCGAAACGCCGTCGGCGGAAATCGACCAGGAGCTGGTGGCCGCCGTGGAACTGCTGCGCACCGCGTTGACCGTGGAGCGGCGCGAAGCCGGCGGCTTCACGCCCGCGGAAACGCTGGCGAAATTGCGGCAGGAACGGGCCGCGACGCCGCTGCTGCTCGATGCCTTCGAACAATCCTTCCAGCAGGCCTCGGCCGATGCGGCACCCGCCGCGGTCACCGCGGCAGAGCTGCAGCTGGGCATGGTCATCCAGGAAGACGTGTTCAACCAGCGCGGCGTGCTGGTGGCGCCACGCGGCAGCGATGTCACCGACAGCGTGCGCGAGCACCTGCAGTCGCTGGCGGCCGTGCTCGCCAAACCCACCATCGCCGTACTGCGGCCGCAGGCGCCCGCCGCCTGAGGCCATCCGCCGCGGCGGATTTCATCTGTAACGCAACCACCGCGCTTTCGAAACGCAGTTGCGACCCGATGCGCTCAATCTCCCCGCCCATCAGGATGCGGCACATGCCGCCTGGCTTCCGGTGATCGTCACCGCGGGAGGGCATCACATGTTCAGGACGACGGAGATCCTTGCCGGGGTGGGTGCGCTCGGCATCGCGGGCTGCGCCATCCTTGGCCTGGCGCTGCTGGATGCACGCCAGAGCAGCGCACTGGAACACCTGCAGGCGCAGGACGCGCTCGAACAGGGCACCGACCTGAACCGCATCGTCTCGTTCAAGTACGTGGACGAGCGCACGCTGTCGATCATCGATGAGAAAGGCGCTGAATACCGCATGCAGTTCGTCGCGCCCTGCCCGGGGCTGAAGGAGGCGAAGGATTTCTCCATGGCCACCGAGTCCTACCGCAACATGGACCGCTTCAACGGCATCGTGCTGAACGGACAGTACTGCGCGTTCAAGGATTTCGCGGCGCGCATCACGCCCTGATGCAGGCCGCACGTCCGCGACATCCGCTGCACGGCAGAACGGGTGACGGAGCCTGTGCTAGTCCGGCCGCTGCCGGGAGTTGTGGTATTCCAGGGCCAGCTCGTCCATCGTCTTGCCGGAATGCTGCAGGTAGTCCCGTGCGAGTCCCGACTCACCCAGTTGCGCACGCTTGCTGAAATACGCATTTGCCTTTTGCACGGCATCGCAATCCAGCGACCGGTAGTCCACTGCAACGGCGGCCTCCGCAGCGGCCTGGTTCAAGGCGTAGCGCAGCTTCGTCATGGCTTCGAACCGATCCGCCGGCCATCCGGCCATTGGACCCAGCTTTCCGGCAACGGCCATGTCCGCTGTGTTCCCTTTGGCGGCCAGCAGCTCGGCGAGCCTGGCGCAGGCGGCGCGCCGCCGGTCGTCGACGTCGGTGGCCTCGATGCACAGTCGCTGTACGTCCTGCAGATAGGGCAACCCCCATGCCGCTTCATAGCCCACCATCGTTACCGAAAGCTGCATGGATTCCAGTGGTGGAATGTCCCGCGGCAGCAACGGGGCCGCCACTGCATGCAATGACTCGCCGCCCGAGCTGATCCGGGTCGCCTGAGCTGCGCGAGCCATGGCCGTGGTAACCGCCTCCGCGTTGCCGGCTTTCTGTTGCTGTCCCGCCATCAATATCCACGGCACTGCATTGTCGGAGTCGATCTTCGCCCAGCCCGCCGCCGATATCAGTCCACACAGCGGATCAGGCGCTGGCGTGGCGACTTTTGCGCAGGCCTGGTAGGCGATTCCATAGGCAACGGGGTCGCGCGAATCGGCAGCCAGCTGGATCAGCGCGCCCAGTGTCGCGGCATCGTATCCCGCGCCGTCGTGCCGGAGTTGCGCATACAGGCCGACGGCCCGGGCAGCATCGTCACCGCTTGCCGTCATCGCCGCCTGCCAGCGGATGAATGCATCCTTCGTCAGGTCCTGCAGATAGTTGCCGACTGCCGCGGGATCGCCAGGATCCACGTCGACATGGCCGATACCGCAGACTTCCATACCCTGCGCGCCGTTCGCGGAAACTGCCGGGCTGGGCAGCGCGGCGGCGCCTCCGGCCTGCGTTCCGCCAGTGCCCTTGCGCAAGCCCGCGGCGCGAACGCCGTCGATGCTCGATGCGTGATCCGTTCTTCTTGCGCGACCCATGACCAGCCATGCAATCGCCATCAACACGGCAATCGTCCCGAGGACAGCGATCCATCGCCGCCGGCTTCCGCTCGTGGTCACTTCACGACGGGATTGGTCGTGGGGAAAATCTGGCCCAGCGCGACACCGAGCTCGCGTCGCTGCAGTGGCTTGTCGAGTATGGCCACCACGCCGCTGGTGCGTGCCTCGGCCTCCATGGCTTCGCTGCGATAGCCCGTCACCAGCACCACGGGCAGGTTCGGCCGCAATGCATGCGCGGCGCGCGCCACTTCCGCGCCACGCATCGCGGGCATGCGTTCGTCGGTGAGGATGGCATCGAAGCGCATGGGTTCGCGCCGCAGGGCTTCGATGGCCTGCAGCGGACTGGAATAGCCGACCGCTTCGAAACCCAGCGAGGCCACCAGCTCTTCCATCAACGCCACCAGCTGCGGTTCATCGTCGATGATCAGCAGCGACTGGCCGCGCCCCGGCGCATCGGGTTCGCGCTTCGCGCCCGCGGCGCCCTCCGCTTCTTCCGCCGCCGGCCAGTACACCGAGAAGCGGGTGCCGGCCGGTGAAGTCTGCACGTCGACGGCGCCCTTCATGCTCAGCACGATGTTGCGCACGACGGTGAGGCCCAGCCCCGTGCCCATGCCGCCATCACTGGTGGTGTGCAGGGGATCGAAGATGGAACCCAGGTGTTCGATGGCGATGCCCGTGCCCTGGTCCGCGATGGTGAGGCAGATCCATGAACCGGGCTTCACCTCACCGACCGCCATGCGATGCAGTTCGGTGATGTTGACCGCAGCCAGCCCCACCGACAGCGCACCACCCTCCGGCATCGCACGAATCGCATTCGTGCACAGGTTCATGATGACCTGGTGGATCTCGGTGGAATCGCCGAACACCGCGGCGGCTGATTTGTCCAGCTTGAGCTCGATGGACACGCGCGGCGGCAGCGTGGAGCGCAATTGCTCGACCACCTCGCCGGCCACCGGCGCGATGCGCACGCGCGCGTATTCCAGGCTGCGGCGCGGATCGAAGGTCAGCACGCGTCGTACCAGCTTGCGGGCGCGCTCGGCCGCGGTCAGCAGTCGCTCCACGTGATGCCGCACGCTGTCCGCATCGCTGGCGGAGGCCTGCGTCAGTTCGGCGTAGCCGACAATCGCGCTGAGCACATTGTTGAAATCATGGGCGACCACCGCCGCGAGCAGGCTCAGCGCTTCGGCCTTGCGCTCCTCGAGCACCTTGGCCTCCGCCTCGGCCCGCGCGAGTTCCGCCTCTTCGCGCCGCCGCAGCACCTGCGCGAGGCCGATGAGCAGCAGCGCCGTCACCAGCACCAGCATGCCGTTCCAGAAAATGCTGGCCTGTTGTTCCGAGCGCCACGATGCCGTAGCCGAGTGCAGTGGCTGCGTCAGCATCAACGTCGCGGGATAACCCTGCACGGCGGCTTCCGATGACAGCGGCGGCGCCTCCTGGGGAACGACATGCGGCTGGCGCGGATAACTCGCCAGCGTTGCGCCGCTGGTGGTGGTGAGCTTCAGCGCCGCATCCTGCAGCGTATCCAGCGTTTCGTAATTGCGGGCGAGGTAGATGCGCGCGATGCGCAGTACCACCGCACCTGCCGTATCCGCGGCATGTCCCTGCAGGGCCTTGCTGGCGACGAAATCATCCTGGCCCGCGGTGCGCAGTGCCGGCAGCACGGTGACGCGCAGTTCGGTGGTGCCGCTGGCCAGTGGCACCACTTCCGGGTGGATCTCCCCGCCCGGTGGCAGTTCGATGTTGTTGTCGGTGGTGGTGAGCAGCCTGCCGCGCGGGTCGTACACCTCGACGCTGCGCACCGATGGCAGGCGCTGCAGTTCGCGGCGCAGCTGCGCCTGCAGCTGCGCGAGGTCCAGGGTTTTATCCACCGGCAACGACTTCGCGATCTCATCGGCCGCGGATTCCACTTCCCGCAGCAGGCGGCTGGTGGCATCGGCCAGCGTGCGCGACTGCAATTGCAGCGTCAGCCGCGCCGAAGCCACGGTCGAACGATAGCTGCGCCACGCTGAATACATCGCCGACAGCACGATCAGCGCGCTGATCATCGCCGCCAGCCACAGCAGCCGCGTGCTGATGCGGCGTGCACCCGTGGTTGCCGCCAGCTTCTCCCTGCCGGGCGTATCCGCAGCCATCAGGGCCTAGCGCAGCACGCTGACGGGTTCGGCGAAACGGTAGCCGGCACCGCGCTCGGTGACGATCAGCTTGGGATCGGTGTGGTCCACTTCGATCTTGCGACGCAGCCGCAGGATGGTCACGTCGATGGCGCGGTCGTACACCTCGAGGCTGTGCAGCCGCGATTTCTCCAGCAGCTGGTCGCGCGTCAGCACGCGCTGTGGCGCCGCCAGGAAGGCGGTCAGCAGGTTGAACTCGCTGTTGGTGAGTTCGATGCGAGCGCCGGCCGGCGCGGTCAGCCGGCGCAGGCGGTTGTTCAATTCCCAGCCGGCGAAACGATAGGCACGCGGACCGTCATCGCGCGCGACCTGGGCCTGCTGCGCGGCACGGCGCAGGGTCGCGCGGATGCGTGCGATCAGCTCGCGGGTACTGAAGGGCTTGGTGACATAGTCATCCGCGGCGAGTTCGAGCCCCATGACCCGGTCCGCCTCATCGGTGCGACCCGACAGGATGATGATGGGCACCGCGGAAAACTCGCGCACGCCGCGTGCCAGGCTGAGGCCATCCTCGTCCGGCAGCCTGAGGTCGAGCAGCAGCAGGTCCACCACTTCCTCGCGCAGCACCTCCAGCATCCTGGTGCCGGTGGCCACGGTGGTGACGCGCAGGTCATGGCTGGGCAATGCGTCGGCCAGCAGCGCACGGATGTCGGGATCGTCATCCAGCGCCAGCACATGGGGCGCGACCATGGTCTGGCCGTTGGTCTTGCTGTCCGCTTCGAGGCTCAACGCCCGCCCTCCTGGGTCCCGGCAAAATCGCCATGGATGAATGCAGTATAGGACAGTGCATTTCGCTACCCGATGCGTGATGTCAAACCCCGCAGTGCCAGATTTCATTTGAAACCCTTCCGCGCACGGCCTGACACATGAACCCCGGCCTTGTCGGCGAGGATTGCCGCGTGGATCCTTTCGCATCCGTCCCCTTTTCCGGAAACGTCTCCCGATGAACAAAAAAACCCGCTGGCGCGTCCTCATTGCATTCGTTGTGGTGGTGGCCGGACTTGGAATCTTCGTCTGGTTCGCCCGGCAGAAGCCGGCGGCCACGCCGCAGGGCCGCTTCGGCGGCGCCGGTCCCATGACCGTCAGCACGGCGACGGCTACCTCGGGCGACATGCCGATCCGCCTGGCCGCGCTGGGCACCGTCACGCCGCTGGCGACGGTCACGGTGAAGACGCAGATCAACGGCCAGCTGCAGGAGATCGGCTTCAAGGAAGGCCAGATGGTGCGCAAGGGCGATTTCCTCGCGCAGATCGATCCGCGGCCGTACCAGAACGCGCTGGCGCAGGCGCAGGGCACTCTGGCCCGCGACCAGGCCTCGCTCACCAACGCGCGGCTGGACGTGAAGCGCTACACCGACCTGCTGGCGCAGGACTCGGTCTCGGCGCAGACGCTCGACACGCAGAAGGCGCTGGTCGAGCAGCTGATCGGCACCGTGGCCACCGATGAAGCGCAGGTCAACACCTCGAAGCTCAACCTGCTGTACGCACACATCGTGTCGCCCCTCAGTGGTCGCGCGGGCCTGCGCCAGGTGGACGTGGGCAACTACGTAACCACCGGTGATGCCAACGGCATCGTGGTGATCACGGAGCTGGACCCGATCAGCGCCATCTTCCCGATTCCCGAGGACAACGTGCCGCAGCTGCTGGCACAGATGCACCAGGGCAAGGGCGGACTGCAGGTGCAGGCCTACGACCGCGCCAACAAGAACCTGCTGGCCACGGGCACGATGAACACCATCGACAACGCCATGGATACCGCCACCGGCACGGTGAAGCTGCGCGCGCAATTCGACAACAAGGACAACGTCCTCTTCCCGAACCAGTTCGTGAACATCCAGCTACTGGTGACCACGCTGCACGACCAGGTGCTGGTGCCGTCCGCGGCCATCCAGCACGGCTCGGTCAATGGCGTGGCGAGCAGCTTCGTGTACCTCGTTGGCGGCGACAGCACGGTCACGGTGACCGCCGTGACGCTGGGCGCCACCGATGGCGAGAAGGTGGCCGTGACCAGCGGCCTCAAGACTGGCGACATGGTGGTGACCGAAGGTGGTGACCGCCTGCGCGATGGCGCCAAGGTGCAGGTGGCCGGTGCGCCGCCAGTGTCGATGGATGGTGCACAGGGCAACTTCAAGCGCGGCAACGGCAACTTCAAGCGCGATGGCAAGAAGCGCAGCAATTTCCCCAATGGCGGAGCTCCGGGCGGCAACCGTCCCAATGGCGGTGGGCCTCCGGGCGGTGGCCGTCCTGACGGCGCGGGCGCAGGTGCCGGCGCGAATCGCGGTGCGGGCCAGGCGCCGGGGCAATGAACCCGTCGCGCATATTCATCCTGCGGCCGGTCGCGACATCACTGCTGATGATCGCGATCCTGCTGGCCGGCGTGCTGGCGCTGCGGCAGCTGCCCTTGTCGGCACTGCCGGACGTGGCCTACCCCACCATCCAGGTGCAGACGTTCTATCCGGGCGCGAGCCCTGACGTCATCACCTCGGCGGTGACGGCGCCGCTGGAAAAGCAGTTCGGACAGATGTCCGGCCTCGACAACATGTCGTCGACCAGCTCGGCGGGTGCCTCGGTCATCACGCTGCGTTTCAGCCTGACGCTGCCGCTCGACATCGCCGAGCAGGAAGTGCAGGCCGCGATCAGTGCCGCGCAGACGCAGATCCCGCAGGATCTGCCCGCGCCGCCGATCTACGCCAAGTTCAACCCGGCCGATGCGCCGGTGCTGACGCTGGGCATCACCTCGAACGTGCTGCCGCTGACGCAGGTGGAAGACCTCGCGGACATCCGCATCGCGCAGAAGATCTCGCAGCTGCCTGGCGTGGGCGTGGTGAGCATCAGCGGCGGCCAGCGTCCGGCCGTGCGCGTGCGCGCCAATCCGCAGGCACTGGCTGCGTATGGCCTGAACATCGACGACCTGCGCACCACCATCAACGTGGCCAACCAGAACGCGCCGAAGGGCACCTTCGATGGGCCGACGCGCGCCTACACCATCAACGCCAACGACCAGCTGAAGAGCGCGGACGAGTACCGCAACATCGTCGTCGCCTACAAGAACGGCGCGCCGGTGCGACTCGGCGACGTGGCCGACCTGCAGGACGCGGCCGAGAACACCAAGCTTGCCGCGTGGATGAATCGCTCGCCCGCGCTGCTGATCAACGTGCAGCGCCAGCCCGGCGCCAACGTCATCGGCGTGGTGGACGCCATCAAGGACCTGCTGCCGACGCTGCGCGGCTCGCTGCCGGCCGGCGTCGACGTGACGCTGCTCACCGACCGCACCACCACCATCCGCGCCTCGGTGAACGACGTGGAATTCGAACTGGCGCTGGCCGTCGGCCTCGTGGTGCTGGTGATCTTCCTGTTCCTGCGCAATATCCCGGCCACCATCATCCCGAGCCTGTCGGTGCCGCTGTCGCTGGTGGGCACCTTCGGCATCATGTATCTGGCCGGCTTCAGCCTGAACAACCTGTCGCTGATGGCATTGACCATCGCCACCGGCTTCGTGGTCGATGACGCCATCGTGATGATCGAGAACATCTCGCGCTACATCGAGGAAGGCGAGACGCCGCTGCAGGCCGCGCTCAAGGGCTCGGGCCAGATCGCCTTCACCATCATCTCGTTGACGGTGTCGCTGATCGCGGTACTGATCCCGCTGCTGTTCATGCGCGATGTCGTCGGTCGGCTGTTCCGCGAATTCGCGGTGACGCTGGCGGTGACCATCCTGATCTCCGCCGTGGTGTCGCTGACGCTGGTGCCCATGCTGTGCGCGCTGCTGCTGAAGCAGAAGCCGGCGCACGCGGAAAAGGAGCACGAGCGCAAGGACTGGTTCACGCCGATGATCGACTGGTACGGCAAGCAGCTGGAATGGGTGCTGAGGCACCAGGGCCTGACGCTGCTGGTGGCGGTGACCACGCTCATCATCACCTGCCTGCTGTATGTCTGGGTGCCGAAGGGCTTCTTCCCCGCGCAGGACACCGGCCTGATCCAGGGCGTTTCCGAAGCCACGCAGACCATTTCCTACGGCGCCATGGCCGAGAAGCAGCAGGCGCTGGCCGACAAGCTGCTGAAAGACCCGGATGTGGTGAGCCTGTCCTCGTTCATCGGCGTGGACGGCAACAACGTCACGCTGAACAGCGGCCGTTTCCTGATCAACCTGAAGGATCGCGACAAGCGCAGCGCCACCGCCGCGCAGATCGCGCACCGGCTGGAAGAAACCACCAGGGGCATGCCTGGCGTCACGCTGTACCTGCAGCCGCTGCAGGACCTCACGCTCGACACCAATGTAAGCCGCACGCAGTACCAGTTCACGCTGCAGGCCGCGGACAATGCCGCGCTGTCCACCTGGACGCCGAAGCTGGTCGAAGCGCTGTCAGCGGTGCCGCAGATCACCGACGTCAACAGCAACCAGGAAGAGAACGGCCTCGCCGCCTACATCGAGATCGACCGCGACAGCGCGGCGCGTTTCGGCATCAGCGTCGGCACCGTGGACAACGCGCTGTACGACGCCTTCGGCCAGCGCATCGTGTCCACCATCTTCACGCAGGCCAACCAGTATCGCGTGATCCTGGAAGCGAACCCGGCGCTGCAGAGCTCGCTGGCATCGCTGTCTTCCATCTACCTGCCTTCGGCCGGTGGCGGGCAAGTACCGCTGTCGGCCATCGCCACGGTGCGTGAAGAAGCCAAGCCGCTGCTGATCAACCACCAGGCGCAGTTCCCAGCCAACACCATCTCGTTCAACCTGGCGGCGGGCGCATCGCTGGGCAGCGCGGTTACCGCGATCAAGGCCACCGAGGCGGCGCTGAAGATGCCGGCCAGCATCCAGACGAACTTCGAAGGCGCGGCGCTGGCGTTCCAGAACAACCTGGCCAACGAGCTCTTGCTGCTGCTCGCCGCCATCGTGGTGATGTACATCGTGCTGGGCGTGCTCTACGAGAGCTTCATCCACCCGGTGACCATTCTCTCCACGCTGCCTTCCGCCGGCATCGGCGCGCTGCTGGCGCTGATCCTGTCGGGCGGTGAACTGAACATCATCGCGCTGATCGGCATCATCCTGCTGATCGGCATCGTCAAGAAGAACGCCATCCTGATGATCGACTTCGCCATCGATGCCGAGCGCAACGAAGGCATGAAGCCGCATGACGCCATCTACCAGGCCTGCCTGCTGCGCTTCCGTCCCATCCTGATGACGACGGTGGCCGCGGTGTTCGGCGCCATTCCGCTGATGGTGGGCACGGGCACGGGTTCGGAGCTGCGCCATCCGCTGGGCATCAGCATCGTCGGTGGCCTGCTCGTGAGCCAGGTGCTGACGCTGTTCACCACGCCGGTGATCTATCTCGGCTTCGATCGCCTGGCGCAGCGCTGGCGCAATCGCCATGCGCCGGCCACGCCGGGTTCCGATTCACCGCAGGCTGAAGCCGGAGCGCCATGAACCCGTCGCGGCTGTTCATCACACGGCCCGTAGCCACCACGCTGCTCACCATCGGCGTGGCACTGGCCGGCTTCGCGGCGATGGGGCAATTGCCGGTGGCTTCGCTGCCGACGGTGGATTCGCCCGCGATTTCCGTGCAGGCGCAGCTGCCGGGTGCGAGCCCCGAGATCATGGCCAGCAGCGTCGCCACGCCGCTGGAGCGGCACCTCGGCGCGATTGCCGATGTCGACGACATGACCTCGAGCAGCGGTGTCGGCTCCACCCAGATCCAGCTCACCTTCGGCATCGACCGCGACATCGACGGCGCCGCGCGCGACGTGCAGGCCGCCATCGTCGCCGCACATGCCGACCTGCCGTCGAGCATGCGGCGCAACCCGAACTACCGTAAGCAGAACACCGCCAGCCAGCCCATCATGTCGCTGGCACTGACCTCGGCCACGCTGACGCAGGGCCAGATCTACGACGCCGCCGACGCGGTGATCTCGCAGAAACTGGCGCAGCTGCCCGGCGTGGGCGCGGTGAACGTGAACGGCAGCGCATTGCCCGCCGTGCGCGTCGAGCTCAATCCGCGCGCACTGTTCAAGTACGGCATCGGCCTGCAGGACATCAAGGCCGCCATCTCCAACGCCAATGCCAATGCGCCCAAGGGCGCGATCGAGCCCGGCGACCTGCACTACCAGATCTACACCAACGACAACGCGCGCACCGCCGAGCAGTACCGCAACCTCGTCATCGCCAACCGCAATGGCTCGACGCTGCGGCTGTCGGACGTGGGCACGGTGCTCGACATGGAAGACGGCGCCACCGAGAACATCCGCACCTTCGGCCTGTTCAACGGCCAGCCGGCCATCGCCGTGCAGGTGTTCCAGCAGCCGGGCGCCAACATCATCAACGTGGTGGATGCGGTGAAGGCCGCGCTGCCCGCGCTGAAGGCCGAGATCGATCCGCGCATCGACCTCGTCGTCACCAACGACCGTTCCATCACCATCCGCGGTTCGCTGAAGCAGGCCACCCGTGCGCTGGTGCTGGCGGTGGCGCTGGTGATCCTCATCGTATTCATCTTCCTGCGCAGCCCGCGCGCCGCGCTGATTCCCGCCGTCGCGGTGCCGGTGTCACTGGTGGGCACCTTCGGCGCCATGTACCTGCTGGGCTACAGCCTCGACAACCTGTCACTGATGGCGCTGACGGTAGCCACCGGCTTCGTCGTCGACGATGCCATCGTGGTGATGGAGAACATCACACGCCACATCGAAGGCGGCATGAGCCGCATGGAAGCCGCGCTGCAGGGCGCGCGCGAGGTGGGCTTCACGGTGATGTCGATGAGCCTGTCGCTGGTGGCGGTGTTCGTGCCGCTGCAATTGCTGGGCGGCATCGTCGGCCGGCTGTTCAGTGAATTCACCGTGACGCTGGCGGTTGCCATCCTGATCTCGCTGGTGATCTCGCTGACCACCACGCCGATGATGTGCGCGCGCCTGCTGGGACGCGAGAAGAAGGACCGCAAGCCCTCGGCTTACGGCCAGTGGTTCGAGCGCGCCTTCAATGCGGGCCGCAATACCTACGCGCAGACGCTCGAGTGGTCCCTGGGTCATCCACGGACCATCGTCCTCACGCTGCTGGCGACGATCGCGCTGAACGTCTACCTGTACATCGCCATCCCGAAGGGCTTCTTCCCGCAACAGGATACCGGCCAGCTGCAGGGTGGCATGCGTGGCGATGCCTCGGCGTCCTTCCAGCTGATGAAGGGCAAGCTCACGCAGGTGGTGGACATCATCCGCAAGGATCCGGCCATGGACACCGTGGTGGGCTTCCTCAACGGCGGCCAGGGCGGCGCCTTCGCGCAGCTGAACATGTCGCTGAAGCCGGTCTCCGAACGCAACGTCACCGCGGACCAGGTGATCGCCCGGCTGCGCAAGCAGACCCAGCAGGTCAGCGGCGTGAACGTGTTCATGCAGTCGCAGCAGGACATCCGCGCCGGCGGCCGCCAGGCCAATTCGCAGTACCAGTACACGCTGCTGGGCGACGACCTCACCGAGCTGCGCACCTGGAGCGACAAGCTGCGCCTGGCGCTGCAGGACACGCCCGAAGTGGCGGACGTGGATTCGGACCTGCAGCCCGGCGGCCTCGAAACCGATCTCGTGGTCGATCGCGACGCCGCCTCACGCCTCGGCCTCACCGCCAGCCAGATCGACAACGCGCTGGGCGATGCCTTCAGCCAGGCGCAGGTGTCGACCATCTTCAATCCGTACAGCCCGCAGCAGTACCACGTGATCATGGAAGTGGCGCCGGAGTTCTGGCAGAACCCGGAGACGCTGAACGAGATCTACGTGAGCACCTCGGGCGGCGCGGTTTCCGGCACGCAGGCCACGCAGGCAGTGGCCGGCACGACCAGCATCGGCGGCAAGAGCAAGAGCAGCACCGCCACGGCGGCCAGCGATGCCGCGCGCAACGCGGCGGCCAACTCGCTGGCCAACAGCGGCCGTGGCAACACCTCCACCGGCTCGGCGGTGAGCTCCGCGCGTGAAGGCATGGTGCCGCTGTCGGCATTCGCGCGCTTCACCACCGGCACCACGCCGGTGAGCGTGAACCACACGGGCACTTCGGTTTCGACTTCGATTGCCTTCAACCTGGCCGAAGGCGTGCCGCTCAGCAAGGCCGTGGCGGCGATCGACGCCACCACCAACCGCATCGGCATGCCCACCAGCATCCGCGGCGCGTTCTACGGTACGGCAAAGACCTTCCAGGCTTCGCTGAACAACGAGCCCTGGCTGCTGCTGGCGGCGCTGGTGGCCGTGTACATCGTGCTGGGCATTTTGTACGAGAGCTACTTCCATCCGCTGACCATCATCTCCACGCTGCCTTCGGCTGGTGTCGGCGCCTTGCTCGCGCTGCTCGCCACCAACATGGAGTTCTCGCTGATCGCCTTCATCGGCATCCTGCTGCTGGTCGGCATCGTGAAGAAGAACGCCATCATGATGATCGACTTCGCCATCACCGCGCAGCGCGAGGAGAACATGGACGCGCGCGCCGCCATCACCCGCGCCTGCCTGCTGCGCTTCCGCCCGATCATGATGACCACCTGCGCGGCCATCGCCGGCGCACTGCCCCTTGCACTCGCCACCGGCGATGGCACCGAGATGCGCCGCCCGCTGGGCGTGTCCATCGTCGGTGGCCTGCTGGTGAGCCAGATACTCACGCTGTACACGACGCCGGTCGTGTTCCTTTATGTCGACAGGCTGCGGAACTGGTGGACGTCCCGTCGCCCGGAACTGGTGGAGGCCACCGCATCATGATTCGTGTTTCTGCTGTATCCGTTGCAGTTGCTGCGTGCCTGGGCCTCAGCGCCTGCGCGGTTGGTCCGGACTATGTGCGGCCCGATACGCCGGCACCCGCCGTCTACAAGGAGCTGGGTGACTGGCAGCCCGCGAAGCCGCAGGACGCCGCGCTCGACAGCAAGTGGTGGGAGATCTACAACGATCCCAAGCTCAACGAGCTCGAACAGAAGCTCATGGACTCCAACCAGAGCCTGAAGGCCGCGCTGGCTTCCTATGCGGAATCGCGTGCGCTGCTGGATTCCGCCAAGGCCGGCTTCTGGCCCACGCTCAGCGCCAACGGCGGCCTCACGCGCTCACAGCGCGGCACGGCCGAGCCCGCCAACAACTACACGCTGGGCGGCAGCGCCTCGTGGGAAGCCGACGTGTGGGGACGCGTCCGTCGCAGCGTCGAAAGCTCGAAGGCCTCGGCCGAGGCCAGCGCCTTCGACCTGGCCGACACGCGCCTGTCGCTGCAGGCGACACTGGCCACCGACTACTTCGAACTGCGCGCGCAGGACGCGCTGCAGGATCTGCTCGATGCCACCGTGGCTGCCGACCAGCAGTCGCTGACCATCGCGCAGAACCGCTACAACTCGGGCGTTGCCGCCAAGGCCGACGTCGTGACGGCGCAGACGCAGCTGCTGTCCGTGCAGGCCCAGCAGCTCAATGCCGGCATCCTGCGCGCCCAGCTCGAACATGCCATCGCCGTGCTCACGGGCGAATCGCCCGCGGAGTTCGCGCTGGCCAAGACCACCTTCGCCAGCGCGGTGCCCGGCGTTCCGGTCGGCGTGCCGTCGACACTGCTGCAGCGTCGTCCCGACGTGGCCGCGGCCGAGCGCAGTGCCGCTTCCGCCAGCGCGCAGATCGGCGTTGCCGTCGCCGCCTGGTTCCCGTCGCTGACGCTGGGCGCCAGCGGCAGCTTCTCGAACAACACGCTCAGCAACCTGCTGACCATTCCGAATCGCGTGTGGTCGATCGGACCGTCGCTGGCTGCGACACTGTTCGATGGTGGCGCACGCAATGCGCGCATCCGGCAGGCGCACGCAGCCTACGACCTGAGCGTGGCGCAGTACCGGCAGAGCGTGCTCACCGCCTTCCAGCAGGTGGAGGACGACCTCGCCAACCTGCGCATCCTGGAGAAGCAGGCGGCACTCGATACCGAGCTGGTGCGTTCGGCGCATGAGGCCGAGACGCTGACGCTGAACCAGTACCGTGCGGGTACCGTGCCGTTCAGCAGCGTGATCTCGGCGCAGACCACGACGCTCAGCAGCGAACAGACGGCGCTGACGGTGCTGCGCAGTCGGCTCGTCGGCAGCGTGGCGCTGATCTCGTCGCTGGGTGGTGGCGTGGATCCGGAGCATCCGGAGGCGGCGACGAAGTAGAGACGCGCGGCCGTTGTGTCGCGCGTCTCACTCTCGTAGCAACTGGCACACCAGGTCGATATTGCGTTGCCCTTCAGGGTGTCCCTGGGCAAACAAACCAAAATCCCAACGCCTTCCTGCATCGCTGTGCCGATCTCAGCGTTGAGAAGACCGCCGATCCGCAGAACAACTATTCTGTTGCTGCGCGCTCTCCCTGACTTCGCTCGTCTTCGGCCAGCATATTCAGGAACGGGATCGTGAAGCCTTCAAGATAGGGCTGTTGCACAGGCGGCAACTCGTCGACGAAGGTTCGCGCTTCGCGACTGCGGCCCATCAGGTACAGACAACACGCCACCCGCTGGGGATAAGCACCTCCCATGTGTGCACGGTCCTTGAACAATGGCAACAGCTGCTCGTAGCTTGCAATGGACCTGGCGAACGACAGCCCCGTGGTCGAGTAGATCTGCGCCAGGCGAGCCGCCTCTCTCGCCACATCAGTTTGCCTGGAGAATTCGAACGAGCGTTCACGGGGCGACAGCAAGCCCATGTACACCGCATGGCTCGCGCAGCCCCGGTCATATTTGACGGGATATTTACCCACCTGCAGGCGCGTCCAGAGTTTTTCGATCGGCCCTACGTGAACGCCGACGAACGGATCGATGCCCACGGACTCCCTGGACAGATTGGAACTGAGCCCCACCCAGCAGTAAAAGCCGTCGCCCAGCGGCCAGTGGACTTCGTCCTTCCTGAAACGGGTAAAGCCTTGCGCCTCCAATGCGTCACAGCACTGCAGGATCACCATCTTCTTGTATGCAGCGTCGCAGTGCCCGATGGTGCTCAAGGCAATTCCACGTCACCAGTTGTGAGTCAGGACCTGCCGCAGCGCGAATCCGGCAATTGCCACGATGAACAGGCACATCGGGATCGTGACGGGTTCGCGGCTAACCTGCCGGCTTCTTCGCAACCACCGCCAGCACCGGCTTCTTCTCTTCCTTCACCGGCGGCACGCACTCGCTGGAACGGCAGTTGTGCGAATTGGGCGAACCCAGTTTCTCCAGCAGCGCGACGGCCTGCGGCTGCGGCAGCGACTTCTCGAAGGGACCGTTGGCGGAGTCCGCCGGATAGTCACCCGCCCTGGTCTTCGCATCCGTCTTCGCGCCGTGATCGACCAGATACTGGATGAGTTCCAGGTCGCCGGCGAAACCTGCGCCATGCAGGGCCGTGAAACCCAGTGAATCCACTGCGGCGATTTCGCCACCATGGGCCACCACGTATTTCACCGCCTCCATCCGCGATGGACCGGTGGTGCTGTAGTTGGCCGCCCAGCCGACGCCGGATGCCGCCATCAGTGGTGTGGTGCCATCGCGCGAGGGAATCTTCGGATCGGCGCCGGCATCGACCAGCAGCTGCATCGCCGGAATGTCCAGTGCCCAGGCCGCGCGCCAGAATGCCGTGCCACCAGCCGGGTCCGTCCAGTTGCGGTTCTCGGTCATCGCACGGAACCAGGGATAGCGGCCCAGGCGCGCGTTCAGGTCGGCGCCGTGGGCGATCAGCAGTTTCATCAGCGCCAGGTGATTGGTCCTCTCCTGCACCACCACCGGCTGCGGCGACCACTGCCGCGAGGACCAGCGCACGTCGACCGTCGCGTACAACGGCGTGAGTCCCATGATGTTGGCCTTGTTCACGTCGGCGCCGCGCTTTACCAGCAGCTGCGCGAGATCGAAATGTCCGTTCGAGATGGCCGCCACCAGCGGCGTGGCCTGTTCGCTGCCGCTGACCTCGTTGATATCCGCGCCGCCGTCCAGCAAGGCGCTGGTCGCCGCGACGGCACCCTGGCGTGCCGCATAGTGCAGTGCCGAGTACCCGCCCATCTTCTGCGCCGCGCTGTCCGCGCGCCTTTTGCGGGCGGCATCCTTCTCTTCGAGCGGCACACCGGACGCGTCATTCACAGCGGTTGCGGTCGGCTTGCCGAACTTGGCATTTTCCGCCGCCGCGGCGTCATCGTCGGCTGCAGCGGACGCTTTCGTATAGAGCGTCGCGGGGACGACCTTCGAAGTGGCATTGGGATCGGCGCCATGCGCGAGCAGCATGCGGATCGCGTCGCCGCGATCCAGGTTCGCGGCGAACATCAGCGCGGTCTGGTCGCGGGCGCTTTCGCGCGCGTTGACCTGCGCACCGTGCGCCAGCAGTGCTTCGACCGCCGGCGCGGAGCCCGAGGCCGCCGCAGCCATCAGCGCCGTGGTCCCGAGTCTGCTCGTCTGGTTCGGGTTGGCACCGCCCTTGATGAGCGCGGTGATGATCAGGGCATCGCCTGTCTCCGCCGCCATGAACAGCGGCGTCTCGCCGTCCACACGTGTCGCGGCGTTCACGTCGGCCCTCGCGCCCAGCAGCATCTTCACCAGCGCAGGCTGGTCGCGATACGCCGCCCAGTGCAAGGCCGTGGCGCCATCTCCCGATGCCGCGTTCACCGGTACGTGCTGGGCGAGCAGCGCCTTGACCGCAGCTGCATCGCCACTCTTCACCGCATCGATGAGCCGCAGGTCGGCAGTGGCATCGCCGGGTGCCGCGCCGGCGACTCGCGCGGCGACCAGCGCGCCCAGGAGAATCGACATGCTCGTCCGCTTCAGGTTCATGCGCATGCTCTCCTCAGATGGCCACTTCGCCGGTGCTGTCTTCCAGCTTGTCCATGCCCATGCCGAGGCGGTTCAGCATGGTCAGCATCAGGTTCGACAGCGGCGTGCCATCGGGCACGCGCACGTGGTTGTTGCCGCGGATGGTGCCGGCCGCATGGCCCATCAGGAAGATCGGCAGGCGGTGGTGGTTGTGCACGTTCGAATCGCCGATGGGGCTGCCATACAGCACCAGCGAATTCTCGAGCAGGTTGCGATCGCCATCCGGCGTGCTGCGCAGCCGGTCGAAGAAATACGGCAGCAGGCTGACGTGGTAGCGGTTGATCTTCGCCAGCTCCTCGATGCGCGACGGCACTTCGCCGTGGTGGCCGGCGGAGTGGAACGGCGTGGAGTTGCCGCTTTCCGCGAACACGCGCATGTTGACGTCGTGGCTCATCTTCATCGACGCCACGCGCGTGACGTCGGTCATGAACGCCAGCACCTGGATGTCGAACATCAGCCGGATGTGGTCCTCGTAGCTCTCGGGCACGCCCACCGGTGCTTCGGGCAGCGCGCGCTCCGCGCCGGACTGGTTGTATTTCTCGATGCCCTGGATGCGACGTTCGATCTCGCGCACGTTCGCAAGGTAATCATCGAGGCGGGCGCGGTCGCCGGTGCCGAGGCCGCGCTTCAGCGAACTGAAGTCGCTGGAAATCCAGTCGAGCACGCTGGCGTTGGTCTGCTGGCGCGCCAGGCGCTCCGCTGGCGTGGAGCCATCGCCGAACAGGGCCTCGAAGGCGACACGCGGATCGCGCGTCATGGGCAGTGGCGTG
Organism: Pseudomonadota bacterium; assembly: GCA_037200665.1. Classification (GTDB taxonomy): domain Bacteria; phylum Pseudomonadota; class Gammaproteobacteria; order Steroidobacterales; family Steroidobacteraceae; genus ZC4RG30. The sequence goes on from JBBCGD010000007.1 coordinate 495,200, forward strand.
GTCGGCGTCGCCCAGCTGATGGTGTCGGAATACACGCAGGCGTAACCGTAGTCGCAGGCACCCGACGCATCGGCGCTCTCCATGCACAGCTGGATGGACGGCAGCGGCGTGTCGCCGCCGAATTTCTGCGCATAGCGCTGGTCGATGGAAATGCCGTTGTAGATGTCGGCGCCTTCGGTCTTGCGTGGATGCGCGCAGGTGAGGTACGCGGCGCTCGACCGCATGTGGTCGCCGCCCTCCTCATCGTGGTTGTGCGCCATGGCGCCACCAAGGTCGGTGCCGCTGACGATGGTCAGGTAGTCGCGGAAATCCTGCAGCGGCGACAGGATGTTGGTGAACTCGAAGTTCGCGCCCTCCGCTGCCGGCGACCACAGGTTGGCCGCCGTGCCATGTGCCGTGCTGCCGGCACAGCCATGGACGATCTCGATGCAGGACAGCCGCGAGCGCGGCCGCGCCGCGGTCTGCGCCAGTGCCGTGGCGGCCGGCACCATGGCATCGAGCAGTGGCAGCGACAGCGATACGCCGAGACCGCGCAGCAGGGTGCGCCGGGAAAGATGCTTCTTCGTGATGAACATGGCTTTTCCTGGTTCCTCCGGATCGTTCAGTTGGCGCGCGTGGTGAGCTGGTTGCCGGCCATGGCCGGCAACGCCGTGCGTCGCTGGAAGGGCGCGGATTCGACGATGGCCAGCACGAAGGCCGAGAAGCGCTGGTCCTTCGCCGCGGCCTGGCGCTCGATGTCACGCACGGTCGGCATGTCCTGCGGACGCAGCACGCGGCCCATGCCATATGCGAACAGCGACTCGGTGAAGGTGCCGACGAAATCGTCGGCGTGCTTGAGCAGCGCGCGCCTCAGGCTCGCGGGGCTGTCCACGGGGATGCCGTCGAACAGCTCGCCCTTGGTGTCGATGCCCATGAAGGTGTCGAAACTGCGCTTCTCGCCGATGGGATCGAAGGTCTCGAGCGCAAAGCCGATGGGATCGAAGTACTTGTGGCAGCCGGCGCAGTTGGGATTGTGCCGATGTTCTTCCAGCCGCTCGCGCACGGTCTGCGCGATGGTACTGAACTCACCATCCTCCTTCAGCGCGGGCACATCGGGCGGTGGTGGCGGCGGCGGCGTGCCGAGCAGTACTTCCAGCACGTACTTGCCGCGCATCACCGGCGAGGTGCGGTTGGAAGCCGAGGTCAGCGCCAGGATGCCCGCCTTGCCCAGCAGGCCGAAGCGATCCTCGTCGGTCAGCTCTACGCGGCGCATGCGCTCGCCCAGCACATTGGGGATGCCGTACAGCGCCGCGAGCTTCTCGTTGACGAAGGTGTAGCGCCCGTCCAGCAGCGTGAGCACGGGACGGTCTTCGCGCACCACGCTGTCGAAGAACAGCACGGTCTCCTGTCGCATTGCCTCGCCCAGCGACTGGTCGTAGCGTGGATACAGGTAGCCGTCGGGACGCAGCCCCTTGAGGTTCTGCAGGTGCAGCCACTGGCTGGCGAAGTTTTCCGACAGCGCGAGCGAGCGCGGATCCTTGAGCATGCGCTGCACCTGCGCGCGCAGTTCGGAATCCTTGTGCAGGTGGTTCTGCGCAGCGAGTTTCAGCAGGGTTTCATCCGGCGCGGAGCTCCACAGGAAGTAGGACAGGCGCGAAGCCATTTCCAGGTCGCTGATGGGATGCGTATCGAGACCGGTCTGCTGCAGTTCCGGCGCACGCTCGAAGCGATACACGAAGTTCGGGCTCGCCAGGATGCCCTGCAAGGCAACGCCGATGCCGCCTTCGAAACCCGCGCGCGCGTAACCCACCTCGTACAGCTTCATCAGCTTGCCGATGTCATCCGGCCCCAGCTGCTGGCGCCAGGCCTGCGTTGCCAGCCGCGCGATGATGCTGCGTGCGCAGGGCTCCTGTTCCGCGCCGGACTTCGGATAGCAGGAGAACACGCGCTGGCGTGATGGCGTCTCCGACACTCCCGTCACCTTGAACGGACCACCCACGATCAGCTGCTGCAGGTGTGGCAGCGTGGTGAGGCCCGCGAGACTGGCCTGGTTCAGGTCGAGCAGCGAGAAACCGATCGGCATCACCACGTCCTCGACGGGACCGTCGGCGTTGACGATGAACGCGGCCGCGATGCGCTGGGGCCCCGCCTTCACGTGCAATGGCGGAGTCTGGATCTGGTCGTATTTGGTGACGGCCGGATTGATGTCGAACAGCGCCGCCCGTTCGCCGTTGATCGAGATCTCGATCTTCTGGGTCTTGCCCTGCGTGGCGCCGAACAGCTCTCCGCCAATGGCCGTGTAGAAGGTGACGCGGAAGGTGTAGTCACCATCGGCCGGAAAATCGTGCATCACCGACACGCCACCGCGGGTGCCGAAAGGTGTCCCATCCACGTGGTCCACCTGCGAGAGCACGCGCGGCACCTGGTAGGTTGCCATCTGCGGCGCGGCACCGGGTTCGCCCAGCGCCTGCCTGCTGATCTTGCTGGCCGCGCGCACATACGCATCCATCAGCGACGGCGAAAGCCCCAGCACCTCGGCCATGTTGTCGAAGCCGTGGCTGAAGTCATCGCCGGGCAGCAGCTTGTCGGCCTCGATCGCAACACCCAGCAACTCGCGCACCGAGTTCGCGTACTCGGTGCGGTTGAGTCGATGCAGTGGCGGATTGCCGAGGTCCGGATGCGCGGCGGCGTGGGCATCGATGTCGCCGGCAAGGCCAGCGAGGAACCTGCGCAAGGTCGGATCATCGGGACGCTTCTGCCCCGGCGGCGGCATCATCTTCACGCCGGCGCGCCGGATCACCTTCTCGGCCAGTGCGACGCTCGCCTCGGGGTGGTCGAAATCGATGTCGCTCAGGAGCACGTCGCCGCGGATGTCGTCGGGGTTGTGGCACTTCTCGCAGTAGGTGGCCACGAACTGGCGCTGCTCATCGGGCGACATGGATGGCACTTGCCCCGCGCCGGCGTGGCTGTTGGACGACAGCGCGAGTGCCAAGCCGCAAAGCGCAGCCGACAGACTGGTGGTGATCCGATGGCGCATCTGCCTTCCTGCTCGTTGTGCCTGAACAGCCCAGGGCAACGCGGTGAAGCGGGCCTCGACTGATTTGTATAGCTATAAGTAACTCCACCTCCGGCCAGCGGCAAATCAAATCTGGCCTGTTCAGGGCCATCTAAAGCGGATGCGATATTTTCTGCGTGAACCCGATGCGATCGGGGACTGCTCGCGGTCGAGCAACGCAGTTCGTTGCTGCAATTCCGTGCAATGACGCGAGTGCATGCACCATGGATGCGCGCGCACGGTGTCGTCCAGCAGCGTTCAGCCGTTCGCAAGGTCCTCGCGCGCCGGAGCGTGGTAGCTCTCCAGCCAATGCGCATACGGTGCCGGCAGCAACCAGTCCGCCCTGTCGACCGACAGGGCTTTCGCGATCTCGCGCGGATAGTGGGGATTCGCCAGGTGAGCGCGCCCCATCATCACTACATCCATCGCTTCGTCCTTGACCAGCCGATTGGCTTCACCAGGACCATCCATGGACCAGGCCGATGTCACGGGCAGTCGCGTCTCGCGTCGCACGCGTGCGGCAATTGGTGCGAGGAAGGCACGCGTGCCCCAGGGAATGTTCGTGTCTGGAATCACGAAGTTGATGCTGACGTTCACCAGGTCCAGTCCACCGTCGCGCAGGCGTTGCAGCAGCGCGATGGATTCGCCAACCGTTTCCTCATCGCGTCCGTCGTACTCGATGACACCCAGGCGTACCGTCAGTGGCAGGCGCTCGGGCCACACGGCGCGAACCGCCTGCAGCGTTTCCATCAGGAAGCGCCCGCGGTTGTGCCAGCTGCCACCGTATTCATCCTGCCGGTGGTTGCTGTGCGGAGAGAAGAAACTCTGCGCCAGGTAGCCGTGCGCGAAATGCAGCTCCAGCCACTGGAACCCGGCATCGCGTGCGCGCTTCGCGGCGGCCACGTAGTCAGCGGTCACGCGCCGGATATCTTCGACGGTCATCTCGCATGGAACGCGCGGAAGATTCTCACCGTAAGCCAGCGCTGAAGGCGCGAACGTCTGCCAGCTCCCGGGACTGCCTTCGGCGATGTGGTCGTCACCCTCCCACGGGCGATTGGCGCTGGCCTTGCGTCCCGCATGCGCGAGCTGCATCCCCGGGACGGCACCGGCTGCGCGGATGCCTGCTGCGATCCGGGCCATCCCTTCCGCCTGCGCGTCGTTCCATAGCCCGGTGCAACCCGGCGTGATGCGACCTTCCGGCGAAACTCCCGTGGCCTCGACGATCACCAGCGACGCGCCACCGCGGGCCATCGCCGGGTAGTGCACCTGGTGCCACTCGGTGGTGTGTCCCTCGATCGCGCTGTACTGGCACATCGGCGGCACGGCGATGCGATTGCGCAGCACGACGTCCTTCAGGCGGAACGGTTCGAATAGTGCGGTCATGTCGGGAAGGTCTCCTGGTCCGGGGTGGTCTCACCATCACTGTTTGCGCAGCGGAAAAACAAAGGGCGCCAGCTTTGCAGCGGGCGCCCTCGTTTCAATCAACGCTCGACCTTGGCTGTCAGTTCAGCTTGATCTGCACGTCGACGCCCGCGGGCAGCTCGAGCTTCATCAGCGCATCCACGGTCTTGTCCGTGGGATCGAGGATGTCCATCAGGCGCTTGTGCGTGCGCAGTTCGAACTGGTCGCGCGCGTCCTTGTCGCCGTGCGGGGAGACCAGCACGGTGAACTTCTCCATCTTGGTGGGCAGCGGCACCGGGCCACGCACCGTGGCGCCCGTGCGCTTCGCGGTCTCGACGATCTCCTTGGCGGAGTTGTCGATCAAGCGATGGTCGAACGCCTTCAGGCGAATACGAATGTTCTGGTTTGCCATGATTCCTTACCGCCTTACTTCAAAATCTTCGCGACGACACCGGCGCCGACGGTCTTGCCACCTTCACGGATGGCAAAACGCAGGCCCGCATCCATGGCGATCGGAGCAATCAGCTCCACCGTCATCTTGATGTTGTCGCCCGGCATCACCATCTCCGCGCCGCCGTCCAGCTCCACCGCTCCGGTCACGTCTGTGGTGCGGAAGTAGAACTGCGGACGATAGCCCTTGAAGAACGGCGTGTGACGGCCGCCCTCTTCCTTCGTCAGCACGTACACCTCGGCTTCGAACTTGGTGTGCGGGGTGATCGAGCCCGGCTTCGCCAGCACCTGGCCGCGCTGCACTTCTTCGCGCTTCGTGCCACGCAGCAGCACACCGACGTTGTCGCCGGCCTGGCCTTCATCCAGCAGCTTCCTGAACATCTCCACGCCCGTGCAGGTCGTCTTGAGCGTCGGGACCAAACCGATGATCTCGACTTCGTCGTTCACCTTGACGATGCCGCGCTCGATGCGACCCGTCACCACCGTGCCACGGCCGGAGATGGAGAACACGTCTTCCACCGGCATCAGGAACGGCTTGTCCACTTCGCGCTTCGGCACGGGGATGTAACGGTCCATCTCGGCCACCAGCTTCTCGATCGCCGGCACGCCGATCTCGCTCTTGTCGCCTTCGAGGGCCTTCAGCGCAGAACCGATGATGATCGGGGTGTCGTCGCCGGGGAACTTGTACACCGACAGCAGCTCACGCACTTCCATCTCGACCAGCTCCAGCAGCTCCTTGTCGTCGACCATGTCGGCCTTGTTCATGAACACGACGATGTAGGGCACGCCGACCTGGCGGCTCAGCAGGATGTGCTCGCGCGTCTGCGGCATCGGGCCGTCGGCGGCCGATACCACGAGGATGGCGCCGTCCATCTGGGCGGCACCGGTGATCATGTTCTTCACGTAGTCGGCGTGGCCCGGGCAGTCCACGTGCGCGTAGTGGCGCGCATCCGAGGTGTACTCCACGTGCGCCGTCGAGATCGTGATGCCGCGCGCCTTCTCTTCCGGCGCCTTGTCGATCTGGTCGTACGCCTTGAACTCCCCGCCGTGCTTCTCCGCCATCACCTTCGTCAAGGCCGCCGTCAGCGTCGTCTTGCCATGGTCCACATGACCAATCGTCCCGACGTTCACGTGCGGCTTGGAACGCTCAAATTTTTCCTTAGACATGTGTGTTTACCCTGGCTGGTTGAACTGAATGGTTGAACAAAAATTATTGACTGATGATGGTGTCGGCGACATTACCCGGCACCTCCATGTACTTCGAAAATTCCATCGTAAAGGTAGCCCGCCCCTGGCTCATCGAGCGCACGCTGGTCGCGTAACCAAACATCTCGGCCAACGGCACTTCGGCCGTCACCGTCTTGCCCGCGGGCGTGTCTTCCATCCCCTGGATCTGGCCGCGGCGGCGATTCAAATCGCCGATCACATCGCCCATGTAATCGTCAGGCGTCACGACTTCCACCTTCATGATGGGCTCGAGCACGATGGGCGTCGCGGCGCGAAAGCCATCCTTGAAACCGAAGATGGCGGCCATGCGGAACGAGATCTCGTCCGAATCCACGTCATGGTACGAGCCGTCGAACAGCGTGACCTTCACGTCGACCACGGGATAGCCCGCGATCACGCCGGTCTCGGCCGCTTCCTTCACGCCCTTCTCGATGGCGGGGATGAACTCGCGCGGCACGGTGCCACCCACGATGCCGTTGATGAACTCGATGCCCTTGCCGGTGCCGTTCGGCTCGAGCTTCAGCCACACATGGCCGAACTGCCCGCGCCCGCCGGACTGCTTGATGTGCTTGCCTTCGGATTCGACCGTGCCCTTGATGGTCTCGCGATACGCGACCTGCGGCTTGCCGACGTTGGCATCCACCTTGAACTCGCGCTTCATGCGATCGACGATGATCTCGAGGTGCAGCTCGCCCATACCCGAGATGATGGTCTGGCCGGAATCCACATCGGTGCTGACGCGGAACGACGGGTCTTCGCGCGCGAGGCGCTGCAGGGCGAGGCCCATCTTTTCCTGGTCGGCCTTGGTGCGCGGCTCGACCGCGACGGCGATCACCGGAATGGGGATGACCATCTTCTCGAGGATGATGGGCTTGTTCTCATCGCACAGCGTGTCGCCGGTGATGACGTCCTTCATGCCCACGGCCGCGGCGATGTCGCCGGCGTGCACTTCCTTGATGTCCGAGCGCTCGCTGGCATGCATCTGCAGCAGCCGGCCGATGCGCTCGCGCTTGTCCTTGGTCGACACGTAGACCATGTCGCCGGTCTTCATCACGCCGGAGTACACGCGGAAGAAGGTGAGGTTGCCGACGAAGGGGTCGTTCAGGATCTTGAACGCCAGCGCCGAGAACGGTGCGTCGTCAGCCGCCTTGCGGGTGATCTCGTTGCCCTTCAGGTCGTGGCCCCTGGTATCGGGCACTTCCATCGGCGAAGGCATGAACTCGATGACGGCATCGAGCAGCGCCTGCACGCCCTTGTTCTTGAAGGCCGTGCCGCACATGGCGATCACGATCTCGTTCTTCAGCGAGCGCGCCTTGAGACCACGCTTGATCTCCTCGTCGCTGAGCTCGGTGCCTTCGAGGTACTTGTTGGTGAGCGCTTCGTCGCCTTCGGCGGCGGCTTCGATCATCCTGCCGCGGTATTCCTTCGCCTGCTCCAGGAGCTCGGCGGGAATTTCCTTGAACTCGAACTTCATCCCCTGGGTTTCCATGTCCCAGTAGATGGCCTTCATGCGGATAAGATCGATGACGCCTTCGAACTGGTCCTCGGCGCCGATGGGCAGCTGCACCGGAACCGGGTTCGCGCGCAGGCGCGTGCGGATCATCTCGACCACGCGCAGGAAATCAGCGCCGGCGCGATCCATCTTGTTCACGAAGGCGATGCGCGGCACGCCGTAGCGGTTCATCTGCCGCCACACCGTTTCAGACTGCGGCTGCACGCCGGCTACTGAATCGAAGAGTGCGACAGCGCTGTCGAGCACGCGCAGCGAACGTTCGACTTCAATCGTGAAGTCCACGTGGCCCGGCGTGTCGATGATGTTGATGCGATGCTCGGGGAAGCTTTTATCCATCCCCTTCCAGAAGCAGGTGGTCGCGGCGGAGGTGATGGTGATGCCACGCTCCTGCTCCTGCTCCATGTAATCCATCACGGCCGCGCCGTCATGGACCTCGCCGATCTTGTGCGAGACGCCCGTGTAGAAAAGGATGCGCTCGGTGGTCGTGGTCTTGCCCGCGTCGATATGGGCAGAGATGCCGATATTCCGATAACGCTCCAGGGGCGTGACGCGTGCCACGGACGTGAATCCTCTTGTGTACGCGTACGCCCGACCGGGCGATTACCAGCGGTAGTGCGCGAAGGCGCGGTTGGCGTCCGCCATGCGATGCGTGTCTTCGCGCTTGCGCACGGCGCCGCCGCGGTTCTCGGCCGCGTCCATCAGCTCGTGGGCGATGCGGAAGGCCATCGACTTTTCCGTGCGCGCACGCGCGGCTTCGATGACCCAGCGCATGGCCAGCGTCTGGCGGCGCGAGGAACGCACTTCGACGGGCACCTGGTAGGTGGCACCGCCGACGCGGCGCGACTTCACTTCGACCGCGGGCTTCACGTTGTCCAGCGCGACGCTCAGCATGTCGATGGCTTCGGGGCCCTGCTTGCCGGTCTTCTCGGTGATGCGATCGATCGCACCGTAGAGGATCTGTTCAGCGGCGGACTTCTTGCCGTCCTGCATGACCACGTTCATGAACTTGGCCAGCATTTCGCTGTGGAATTTCGGATCCGGCAGGATGGTGCGGGAGGGGGCTGCGGCGCGACGGGACATGGTGCTACTCCGTGAGTCTTATTTCTTCGGGCGCTTGGCGCCGTACTTGGAACGGCTCTGGCGACGATCATTCACGCCGGAGCAGTCGAGCGAGCCGCGTACCGTGTGGTAGCGCACGCCGGGGAGATCCTTCACGCGGCCGCCGCGGATGAGCACCACCGAGTGCTCCTGCAGATTGTGGCCTTCGCCGCCGATGTAGCTGGTCACTTCGTAACCATTCACGAGGCGCACGCGGCACACCTTGCGCAGTGCCGAGTTCGGCTTCTTGGGCGTGGTGGTGTAGACGCGGGTGCAGACGCCGCGCTTCTGCGGGGCGGCGCCCAGGGCGGGCACCTTCGTCTTTTCTGCGCGAGTCCGCCGCGGTGAGCGGATCAGCTGACTGGTCGTGGCCATGCAATCTCCGAATACGAAAGACTTCAATGCTTTCTGCCAGAGGCACGGCCAGAGATCGCTGCTCCCCGATAAACATCCCGCCACTCGAAGGTGATGGGAGAACCCGGGGCCACGACCCCAACCTGTGCAGCTGGCGGGTGGTCTGTCGAGCCGCTTGCTCAGCGGTCGACGGTTTATCCCCCAACCCGGAGGCTGGCGGAAAGGCGCGGAAGTTTAGGGAGGGGGTGGAGGGCTGTCAATCAAGATGTGGCGCTGGCGGCGCGGCCGGTGCCGGATGCGGCCGGGACGAGCGGCGCAGCAGGGACAATAGCGGGTCCACGCCCTGCGCGCGCGGCCGATGCGCATTGAAAGGCGCTTCGCCCTGCCGCCAGGCCTCCAGCACCAGCGGGTTGATATAGGACTTTCGACAGACGGCCGGCGTATTGCGCAGCTGGGAGGCGACCTCCGCCACGACCTCCTTGAGGCGACGCTGGCAGGCGCGGTCGGTGCAGGGGTCAGGCCGGGGGGATTTCTGCAGCAGCCGGTAGGCGCTCAGCGTGGCGTGCCAGGTGCGGAAATCCTTGGCCGTGAAGCCATTGCCCAGGTGCTGGTGCAAATAGGCGTTGAGCTGCGTGGAATCGATGGCATGGGACTGCCCGTCCTCGCCCCGGTACTGGAACAGGCGCTGGCCGGGCAGGTGCTGGCATTTGCGCACCAGCGCCGCGAGGCGCGCCTCGCCGATGGGCACTTCGTGCGGGGTGCCGCCCTTGCCGGGGAATTTCAGCGTGGCGTGGCCGTTGCGGCCGAAGCGCGCGTGGCGGTCCTGCAGGGTGGTCAGGCCGAAGCTGCCGTTGGTGCGGGCATATTCCTCGTTGCCGACACGCACGCAGGTGGCGTCCATCAGACTCAGTACCAGCGCCAGCACCTTGTCGCGTGGCAGGCCGGGTTTTGCGAGATCGGTGCGCAGGGTTCGTCGCAGGGCGGGGAGCATGCGGCCGAACTCGTGCATTTTGGCGTGCTTGATGTCGTCCTTCGCCGCGCGCCACAGCGCGTGGTAGCGGTACTGCTTGCGGCCACGTGCATCACGGCCGGTGGCCTGCAGGTGGCCGAGGGAATGCGGACAGATCCACACGTCTTCATAGGCGGGCGGAATAGCCAGCATGCGGATGCGGTCCAGCGTCGCGCGCTGCGTGACGCGTCGGCCATCTGCGTGGGTGTAGAAGAAGGAAGGAGAAGTCTGGCCGCGCTGCTTGCGGCGATGCCGGCGAATGCCGGGAGTGCTGTCGGTGAAATAGCGCAGCGTGCGGTGTGGTGGTGTTGACAAGCGGGAGATCCGGTCGGCCCCGTCTCCCCGCTTGCAGCGGAGAGACGGATGGCCAGAGGACTAGCGGGGATTACGCTGGTCGCGATCTTCCTGCTTGACGTCGCCGTACGCCTTCTGCGCCTTGCCTGCGATCTCACGGGCTGCGCCCTTGATCTGCTGGCCAGTGCTGCCGGTGACTTCGCCGACCTTCTGCTGCACTTTGCCCGCCGCTTCCTTCGCCGAGCCCTTGATCTGGTCCTTGTTCATGATGCGATACCTCTGTTGGTCCGTTTGGCGTGGTAATCCGCCGTGCGTGTGTGCAGCGGCTTGGTGCTATTGGGGACCTGCGCGAGTCATCGTCACAGACGGTGTGCAACGCGGCTGAATGTGGTCCGCGTCCTACCTGAAACCCAAGCATGTGCGGCTGCGTTGCGCGAGCGTCGAATCTTCGATTGCCGCATTTTCGCCGGCGCGATGCCGGCGCAGGAAAGTCAGGGCGAAGTCAGGCGCTGCGCTTCTGCGCTGTTGTCGCGCGGCTGCGCTTTGCGGGCTTTTTCTGCGTGACGAATGCAGAGGTGATGGCTGGCAGCAGGCCCGGGAAGCGCGCGTTGATCTCTTCGCAGCGCGTGGTGTTGTGCAGCTCCACGCCGCGCCGTTCGCTGTGGATCAGCCCGGCCTCGCGCAATACCTTGAAATGCTGCGACAGTGTGGACTTCGGCAGCACGCAGTCGCTGATCTCGAGGAACGCCGAGCAGGTGCGTGGCTGCGTGCCGGCCGCGATCGTCGCGAAGATATGCGCGCGATTCGGCTCGGCCAGCGCATAGAGGATGCCCTCCACGCTCACGTCCTCGATCTTGGGGTGCTGCAGCGGTCTCATGCGGCCTTGATACCAGATGCCCCGGCCAGGGTCCAATAGTTCAAATATCATGAACTAATACAGTTCATGAAACCCGAACAATGGTACTTTGCACCCGTGGTCGAAACAGGGAGCAGCGCAAAGCGCCGCCCGCAAACATGAACAGGACTGGAGCAATCAAATGAGCAAGCTGGACAACAAGGTGGCCGTGGTCACCGGAGCATCGAAGGGCATTGGCGCAGGCATCGCGCGCGCGCTGGCGGCCGAGGGCGCATCGGTGGTTGTGAACTACGACTCGAGCCGCGAAGGCGCGGACCGCGTGGTGGCCGACATCAAGGCCAGGGGCGGCAAGGCCGTGGCCGTGCAGGGCAGCGTGGCGAAGGAAGGCGATGTCGCCCGTCTCTTCGACGAGGCCGAGAAGCAGTTCGGGCACGTGGACGTGCTGGTCAACAACGCCGGCGTCTACGGCTTCGCGCCGATCGCCGAAGTGAACGTCGCGGAGTTCCACCGCCAGTTCGATACCAACGTGCTGGGCACGCTGCTGGCCTCACGCGAGGCGGCGAAGCGTTTCAATGGATCGGGCGGCAGCATCATCAACGTGAGTTCGGTGGTCAGCGAGAACCCGATGCCGGGTTCGTCGGTGTACTCGGCCACCAAGGGCGCGGTGGATGCGATCACGCAGACCCTGGCCAAGGAACTCGGCGCGCGCGGCATCCGCGTCAACACCATTGCCCCGGGGCCGGTGTCGACGGAAGGCTTCCAGCAGACCGGCATTCCGGTTCGGACGTGGAGAAGCAGTTCGTCGCCGGCACGCCGCTGGGACGCATCGGCCAGCCGGATGACATCGCGCGCGTGGCGGTGTTCCTGGCTTCGGATGATGCGTCGTGGGTCACCGGTGAGCGCATCTCGGCATCGGGTGGCCTGCGCTGATCGGGTATCGGGCATCCACTTCGCACGGCGCCGCATCCAGCAGATGCGGTGTCGTTGCGGCTATCCGGGCTGGCGCAGCTGTTCGAGCAGCGCCAGGGCTGCCGCGGGATTGCGGTGCTTGGCACCGCTGATGACGTAGAGAAATACTTCGCGCGCAGCCGTCCCTGGGCTTCGCATCGGGCGCGACCATGGAGATACCGGCAGGTGTTTCCCCGGCCGCAATCGCGCGCGCACGCGTGACCCACCGCGTGAGTGCGGCAGCGGTGTAGCCCTGCTTCCGCGCATCCTCCGTACCCATGATCCTCAGGTAGGCGAAAGGCGCCGTGGCATCGGCGACCTGCGGATACTCCGCATCGCCCGCCAGCACGATGGCCACCCCATGGCGACGCGCCAGCTGCACGAACTCCGGCACTGCGAAGCTCGCATCGCGTACTTCGATCGCGTGCCGGAGCGCGATGCCATCACGCTTCGCCGGCAGCAGCGCCAGGAAGGCCTCGATCTCCGCGGCCACGAATGGCTTGCCGGGAGCGAGCTGCCAGTTGATCGGCCCGAGCTTGCCGGCCAGCCGCAACATTCCGCTGTCGAGGAAGCGCGCGATGCTGTCTGACGCCGTGGCGAGGTCGCGCCGGTTGGTGACGAAGCGCGGCGCCTTCAGCGCGAAGACGAAACCATCGGGACGTCTCGTCATGCCAGCGCTGGAAAGTCGCGGGCTTCTGCAGTCCATAGAACGTGGAATTGATTTCGAGCGAGTTCAGCGCGGCGCTCATGTAGGCGAGCTCGCGTGCCTGCGGCAGCCCACGTGGATAGAACTCGCCGCGCCAGGGCGCGAAGTTCCAGCCGCCCACTCCTACGTGGAAGCGCCCGGAATCCGTCTGTGGCTTGCGCGGATTCACAGCCTGCGGACATCACCAGCGCATCCACGTCACCGTGCGCCGGATGATGGAATGCACCGGGCAGCCGGCCGACGATTTCGAAACCCATGCCGAGCCACAGCGCCACGGCGCGCTCATTGGTGCTGACGACGAAATTGAACTGCATCGCGCGATAGCCGCTGTCACGCGCCCGCTCCAGAGAATCCATGCACATGCGGCGCGCGACGCCGCGACCGCTGGCCGCGGCTGCCACGACGTAGCCGCAATTGCAGACATGGGAACCGCGCCGCCCGCCTGGTTGGTGCGCAGGTTGTAGGTGCCGAGCACCTGGCCATCTTCTTCCGCGACGAAGACCTGCTTGTCGCCGCTCATCCAGTAGGGCCAGTGCGTCTTCCATGCTGATCGCAGGATCGATGGCATAGGTCTCGCCCGCACGAAACACCGGTTCAAGTATCGACCAGATGCAATTGCGGTCTGCATCGCGGGCCCTGCCGGATCAGCATTCGCGTGAGGCCAGCGGCGCGCAGGTTTTCAGCTGTCCCCGCCCTTCGCGGGTTTCGACGCGGCCGGCGCGCTGGCATCGATGAACTTCGCCTTGGGCAGCCGCAGCGACGGATCCAGCGCCACGTCGCCTTCGCGGATCTCGAAGTGCACATGCGGTCCCGTCGAATGACCGGTGCTCCCCCAGAAGTGAGATCAACTGGCCCTGCACCACCGTATCGCCCTGCTTCACTTTCAATGCGCTGTTGTGTGCGTACAGCGAAGTGAGCTTCTTGTCATGCCGCAGGATCACCACGTTGCCGTAACCACGCAGGCCATCGCCCGCGTAAATGACGATGCCATCCGCGATGGCATACACCGGCTCGCCGGTATCGGCGGCGAGATCCATGCCCTTGTGGATCTTTCCCCAGCGCGCGCCGAACTTCGAGCTGATGACGCAGGCATCGACGGGCCAGCGCAATGAGCCCTTGTACTGATCCGGCGCCTCCGGAATGTTGGCGACCGCAGGAGGCAGCGTGCCCTTGCCATCCTTGCCCTTGTTGCCGGACGCGGGCGGTGTCGCCTTCGACTGGTTACCGTGCAGGATGTTCAACACCACCGATTCACTGTGCTCACCGGCATCGGTGAAGGTCTTGAGCAGATCCTTCTCGGCGGCGTACTTCTGCATGCGCTTGTAGGCATCGGCGGCAACCACCTTTGCTGCCTGCCCCACCTGCACCGCGGCCTTGCCCGTGGCATCGGCGGCCTGCGAACCATCCACCTTCGCTTTCTTGTACCAGTCGTCCTGACCGAATTTCTGGTCTAGGGCGGTACAGCCGAACAGCGCGCAGCACAGTGCCAAACCGACAGCAAGCCGGCGAGCGGTGTTTCGAACGGTTTCGTTGCGCGCGGCCATGTGACTAAAATCGCAGCCAATCACTCGCTCCCGGGAAGCCAATCATGGCCGCATCCGCCGCTGCATTTCAAACTGTCCCTGCGGGCGGCGAAACGCTGGGATCCGCTCACTTGGCTGGCGGTGGTGTGTCTGCTGCTCGGCTGGTTTCTACGTGAAATGCCTGATCGTGTGGGTGAGCGGTATCGAGCACGGCGTGCGCTTCTACGACCTGCCGGCCCATCATCTTCAAACCCACGCAGCTGTTTTTCGGAGTGCGGCATGGCTACGTGCTGCTGGCGTTGCCGTTCGGCCTGCTGTGCCTCACCTGCGTGTACGCACTGACGCTGCCCTACCAGGAGCGTGCGAAACGGGAGTCATGGTTGCTGCATCTCCTGCCGCTGGCGTTGCTCGTCGGCTGCTACGCACTGCTGTACCACCGTACGGGCCACGACCTGATCAACACCGATCCGGATACGGTGGCCGGGGACATCACGCGCCTCACCAACAACATCTGGAGTCGCGGTACGGCACTGGTGGCGCGGCATGTGTCGGTGGCAGGTGGCGCGTATGTGGCGCTGGCGGGAAGCCTGTTCCTCGCGGCGCGCGGCATCCAGCGGTATGTCAAATCGGCTTGAACAAGGTTGCACCGGCATGCGTGAATTTTTCCAGCACTCGCTGACGCGCTCGAAGCTGCGCAGCCTGTACATGAAATCGGTGGTCGGCAATTTCGTGGGCTTCCTCGCCGGCTCCGTGGTGACGGTGCTGTCCAGCTACCACTCGGTGGAACGCCGCGCGCTGAAGAACCTGTTCGGCATCCTTCCGCGCCAGAAGGTCACCGTGCACCTGCTGCCCGAATGGCTGGAGTGGGCGCTGTCGGTGCTGGTCGGTTTCCTCGTCATGGAATTCACGCGCTACCTGTTCAATCGCCAGAAGTACCTGGCGGAGGCGCATGCGGCACTGGCGGCCGACAAGGCAGCGGCGGAATCCGGCGACAGATCGTAGCGGGACGCGATTGGCTGGCGGGTGGTGCTGCGTATAGAGTGGCCGGCGCCCACTCCTGACCAGGCGAAGTGTCTTGCTGCGTAGAAAACCGTCCTCGCGCCCGTTGGCACTGTGCCTGCCCATCCTGATCTTCGTCATCGCGCTGCTTCCGCAACGCTCACTCGCGCAAGCCGATCCCAACTACCTGCCGGAATTTCCCCCGGCCAGCAAGGTCATCGCCGAAACCAGTGGCACTGATGATCTCGACAAGCTCGCACACCAGGTCGCATCACTCGGCCAGTTGCGCAAGATGGTCGAGCTGCTCGCGGGTGGCCGGGCGCTTCCGCAACGAGCTGTCGCCGGGCGAGAAGCGGTTGCTGGCCGACTACCGCGACGAATCCTCACGCCTGCAGCAGCAGGCCATGGCCACGTTCGACCCGGCGGAGAAAGGCGAGGATTCGCCGCGCGCCAGATGGATCTTCAAGGAAGGCGACTACGAGCGCGACGATGGCCTGCGCCGTGACCTGCTGAACCGCTACTTCTCGGAGAAGTTCCGCCAGTTCCATGCCACCGTCGCGCAGTCGGATGCGGATTTCCTCGAGCAGTCGCACATCAACGAGCGTGCGGCGCTGGCCGGCAAGGGCCTGACGGAGTGGCAGAAGATGACGCCGGCCGAGCGCCGTCGGGAAACCACCTACCTCCTCGAGGTCGGCGCATTGCTGGCCCTGTTCGTGCTCCGCGAGACGCGGCGCTTCGGCGTGCGCGCGGGTGATCCGCCCGTCATCGCCGCGGGCTTCCGCCGCTACAAGCTCGGCATGCGTGCGGGCGTGGTCGCCAACTACCGCAGCTGGGTCGAGACCACGACGACGATTACCGAACGCATCAACGACTGGGGCCAGGTGCTCAGCCGCTCGGAGCAGAGCAGCTCCACGCACCACGAAGCCTTCGATCTCGTCGGCGCGGAAGGTTCGACGCCGGTGCACGTAACCGGCGCCGGACTGCGCGCCAACAACGGCGATGCGCTGTCGGCGATGAGTGCAGCGCGCCGCGGCCGCAAGCAGGGCCAGTGGATACTCCTGCGCAACCACACGCAGAACGATCGCCTGGACCACGCTGGACGGCACGCTGGGCAACATGCTTTCCATGTCGGGCTGGATCTTCATCCCCGTGCTGCTGCTGGCGCTGCGCATCGGCGCGGATACCCAGAAGATCATGATGGGCATTGCGCCGGCGGCGTCGCCGGGAATGCGCGGCTTCGCGACGGCCTTCGTGTCGCTGCCGCTGATGATCATCGTCTACGTGATCGTGCGTTCGCGGCGCGTGGGGCGCTTCCGCAAGCGTGACGTGTCGCAGCTGTTGCCGATGCTGCCGCCGCCGCGCGGCTGAAGCAGCGGCGCAGGCATCACCGCTGTTTCAGGGCAATGCCAGGGTGTCGTTGCCGCGATCGGCATCCGGCAGCTGGTGATCCGGATCCAGCGTCAGCCTTGCCACCGGCCTGTCGGTGGACAGATGCAACTGCGGCGCACCGCCCTGCCGCCACACCTCGACCGGCACACGCTGCTCGCGCCGGCTGCCATCGGCGAAGTCGATGCGCAGCGTCACCGGAATCACCAGTTTCTGGCGCGTGGCGAGCACCACGTCCATGCCATCGGCGGGCTTGCCATGCGTGTACACCGCCGACGCAATGCCCATGTCGAGCTGCCAGTTGTTGAAGTACCAGCCACGCCACCACCAGGAAAGATCCTCGCCGGTGGCGCTGCTCATGAAGCGGAAGAAATCCGATGGCGTGGGATGCCGGTACGCCCAGGTGGCGATATAACGCCGGAACGCCGGGTCGAAACGCGCCGGCCCGACGATCTGCTCACGCAGCAGCACCAAGCCA
Source organism: Pseudomonadota bacterium (assembly GCA_037200665.1). Lineage (GTDB taxonomy): Bacteria > Pseudomonadota > Gammaproteobacteria > Steroidobacterales > Steroidobacteraceae > ZC4RG30. Next base: position 512,476 of record JBBCGD010000007.1, read on the forward strand.
AGCGCGGCCTTGAAGTAGATGAGCGAGTGACGGTACTTCTCGGTCACCGAATCGGCTGGCGCCAGCAACGTAGGCGCGGCCACGATCCGCCAGCAGCGGCAGGATCTCGTCCACCGGGTTGCCACCCAGCGGCGCGTATTCGGAATCGCGCTTGGGCGCGTATTCGCCATGATTGAAGGCATCCGATGCGTACACATCGATGAAGGTGTTGAAGCCTTCATCCATGAAGGCATGGCGGCGCTCGTTGCTGCCGACGATCATCGGGAACCAGGTGTGGCCGATCTCGTGCGCGGTGATCCAGAACAGCCCCTTGCCGGCATCGTTCATGCCGTCGAAGATGATGCCTGGATATTCCATGCCCGCGCCGTGGCCACCCAGGTTCACCGCCACCGGCCAGGGATAGGGATACCACTGCGCCGAGAAGTGCTCGACGGCGCCTTTCAGGTATTCGGTGGAGCGATCCCATCTGGCCGCGCCCACGCCTTCCACTGGATACACCGACATGGCGAGCGAGTGCGCGCCATCCGGCAGGTTGATGCGTGCCGCGTCCCACACGAAGGCCGGTGACGCGGCGAAGGCCACGTCGCGCGTGTGCTCCATATGGAAGCGCCAGGTCTGCATGCCGGACTGCGTCGGTCGGCTCGCTGCATCGGTGACCTCCTCGGGCCGACGGATGTACACGGTGCGATCGCTGGCCGCAGCCGCAGCGAGGCGCTGCCGCTGCGTGGCGGTGAGCACCTGCTGCGGATTCGTGAGTGCGCCCGAACCGGCCACGAGCCAGTTCGACGGCACCGTCACCGCGTAGTCGAAGTCGCCGTATTCCAGGTAGAACTCCGCGCCGAGGAAGGGCAGCGTGTCCCAGCCACGCAGGTCGTCGTACACGGCCATGCGCGGATACCACTGCGCGATCTCGTAGATGTCGCCGTTGCGGGATGGCGTGACGGCGGTGCGACCACCCCACACGCCCGGCACGGTGTAGTGGTAGCGGATGTGCAGCTTCAATTTGACACCACTGGCCAGTGCGCGCGGCAGGTCGACGCGCAGGCGCGTGTCGTCGACGAGATGCGCCACATCGCGGCCATCGACCTGCACGGCATCGAGCACGAAGCCTGCGGTGGCGCCCGAGGCGCCGAAGCGTCCTGTCAGCGCGGTGCGCGCATCGCGTCGGTAGATGTTCTGGTCCAGCTGCAGCCACAGTGCATCCAGCGCATCCGGGCTGTGGTTGGTGTAGGTGATGGTTTCGTCGCCCGCGAGCGTGTGCGTAGCCGGATCGATGCGCGCCGCGATCGAATAATCCACGCGGTTCTGCCAGAACGACGGACCGGGCCTGCCCGCGCCATCGCGCTGCGCACTCGGCGCATCAGGCAGCGTGAGCGGCCCGAACAATTCGAAGGCATCGAAGCCGGTGCCGGCATCCTGCGCCGCCGCCCGCAGGCACAGCGAGACTGCAAGCAGGCTGTACGACAGATGGCGAACCCAACCGCGATGTTTCATGCGCGGACCTGACAGTCGGAGGAATGCGTCGACTATAAGGCAATCGATGCGGCCTGCGGCTACCGCAACGCTCCGGTGCGACGGTCGATCGCGGACGCCGGCACTAGCGCCCGGTCATCAGCGTGAAGCGCACATCGTAGGTGTTGCCGCCTACGGCGAGGATTTCCAGACTTCCCCAATACGTCGTATCGCCGCTGCTGCGACTCCAGCCTTCCAGTCCGCATCGCCGCGCCAGCCCTGCGCCGGAATCTGCCTGGCGAGGTAGCTGGCAAGGGTAGCTCCCGTATCCGGACTTTCTATCCGCGTGGTCGAGATGACCGTGCCGTTTCCAATGTTCTCGCCTCCTACCGGCACAGGCACTGCATGTGCGCTGTCCAGGAAGCACGAGCTTGGGCATTTCGGCACGCAGCGCATTCAAACGCGGCCGGGTTGGACAGGAAGCCCAGCTGCTCGGACTGGGCGCCGCAAGCACGCCGCGGCGTGGTTTCAAAGGCGGAGATGACGGCGTAGCGCACACCATCCAGTTCCTGCACGTGTACGTCGCGACGCTCTCCATTACGGCACAGCATCGCAGCCAGCGGCTGCGGACCGGGCGGCGGGACCAGTGCTGGCGGAAGCGGCGGCGTAACCTCGGGTTTCCACCCTTCCTTGGATAAGGCGGCCACCAGGCTCGCGAAAGCCCTGCTGCCGTCAAAGCGCGGTCTTGTAAGCGACCACCCGTCGAGGAATCCACTTCACGCACGGCGCTACCGATCAGCGTGACTCCGCTGGCGCACGCAGGCCATCGGAGACATCGGGCAGGCTGCTCCGCGCGACCAGCTTCAACTGCGGAAGTGCATCGAACACCAGGCTGTTCAGCACATCCGGATTCACGCACTGGAAGGGTTCCTGTGCGCCTGCGCTGGCGGCGAGCACCAGTGCAGACAGCGTGACGACGAGTTTGTGCATGGTATGGCCCTTCACTTGCAGCCGGGTGATGCGCAGCTCGGCAATGAACTGCCGCCTGTCAACATTCGTCACGGAAAGCGTGCCTTGCATGGACACCGGCCTCCACGTGCTTCGACCAGGACGAGCCTGCGGTCGCGGTACCGCTCCAGTTCGCGTCATTGCTCCAGCCCTGTGCGCTCATCTGCTGCGCGAATTGCCGCGCGATGTTGCCGGCCGGAATCCTTCATGGAGAAGGCTATGCGGTCACTGATGCCGCCTGGCGATGAGCCCGTCCCGCCATTCTGGACGCGAATCTTCGAACCAGTGGCCGGGTCCACCGGCATCTGCAGATGCGGCTGGTACTGCTCGAGGCCCGAGGCGAAGGACGCGACGGGAGTGGCCGGCAGCGACTGCTTGCAGATCGGATTCATGTCGTTACGCACTGAGCGAGAGCTGTGTGTAGGTGATGCCCTCCATCTCGGCGGCGGTGACGGTGAAGGCCTTGCCCTCGCGACATGCCGCCGAAATTTCCGTGGAGCTGGCTTCGAATGTCCTGCTCGCGTGGAACAACGCGGGCAGCACCTGCCAACCCGAAGCGGTCAGTGAATCGAGTGCCGCCGTGCGCGCGGCATCGGGTGCAGGCTGCTGCGCCAGGCTGCCGTCACTCTCGCGTGGCGCTGGTTGTGGCATCAACCCTGCCGACGTAACGCTCGGCACTGCCTATCCATGTGAAGTCGCGCGACATCCGCAACGTCGCGAGCCTCGGCGGGCATGGCTGCCGTGATGACGGGAGGATGCTCGTCCTGTCCCGGCAGCAGCAGGGTGTGCAGCACATCCGGCTCGACGCAGTCGAGCAGGCCCTCGCCGAATACGGTTGCGCTGGCCAGTGCAGCCAGCGTGAACAAAGCAGTGCGACGCATGTTCCCTCCCCTCGTTACTTGTGTCTGTGTGAAATCCACGACGTAGGTGCCGGCGCTGACGCGGATGATCCTCGAGCGTGCCGCGGATTGCTCCGCCATCCCCGGCCTTGTTCCAGGTGGAACCGGCGCCGCGATCACCCGACCAGGCCGAATCCGGTTGCCAGCCTTGTTGCTGGATCTGGCTCCCGAGCAGCGCGACCAGCCTGTCCAGGTTCTCGGTGCTGATGAGGCGCCGCGGCGGTCGTGAAGTTGTCGTTGCTGCCCACCGCTGGCGGCACCGACGCCCTGCGCGGGACTGCTGCCGGCCGGAAACTGGAAACGGGGCGCGGCGTTCGGTCCCGTTCCGGACCACGGCATCATCGGCTGCGGCGCGTTGCAGTCGCGGTGCCTGGGCTCCTGCGGCGTCACGGATACTCACGAAGGTTGCTGCCGCCGGATTCGGCCACTGACAACAGGAGCCGCTGCCCGTTGCGGCAAATCGTTTCCATCCGCGGGGCAACCGCCATCTGGAAGATGTTGCCCGAGCCCGCCGGCGATTCCACCTTCCAGCCTTCAGCGCCCATCGCGGCCAGCGGCAGCCGCATAGGCCTTGTCGCTGCCCAGCGTGGTCTTGTAGGCGACCTTCGTCTCCCTTCCCGAGATTCACGCCGGTGCCGATGAAGCTGAAACCAGCCGGCGCGCGAAAGCCGCCCATGAAAGCCGGCATGGCATGGTGACGCTGGTCTTCAGGTCGCTGCGACCCCAGGAACACGAGGCCATCGACATTGGCCGGGTTCACGCATTGCCGTGGCGACTGCGCGCGGGCGGTGAGCGCGCACAGGGCGAGGCCGGCGAGGATGAAACACCGCATGCGAAGCTCCTTCATTTCGTCGTGACCACATGGAAGTTGACGGTGAACCGGCCCGCATCGAGGCCGCAACCGTCAACGTGGCCTGCAGCACTTCGTCGTCGTTGCCGCTGCGGTTCCAGCTGGAGCCGGCGCTGCCCGCGCTGCTCCAGCTCGCTTCGTTGCGCCAGCCCTGTTCCGCCATCTGCCTGGTGAAGTGGGCCGCGACGTCGGCAGCGGTGGCGTCGAGGCGGAAGCTGACCGACATGCGGCGTTCCATCACACCGTTGCTGTCGCCTGCTCCCAGTGAATGCGCGGGTTGTCCGGTCGAAGGATCATCCGGCAATGCGAGCTTCGGCAGGTACGGATCGAGTGCGGAGGCAGTGAGTGTCGTGGATTGCGCTGGCTGTCGCAACCCCGCGGCGTCCCGCCATGCCCTGCGACTTGCGCGGGACTGTCAGCACCACATAGGTCACGCCCACGAGCGCGCTGGTCGCAACCCTGACCGACCTGCCTTCGCGGCAATAGCCGTCCTCCGGTTCGGCAATCGCTGTGGTGAAAACGCGCGATCGGGGAATCCAGCTGGCCTGCAGCCTCCAGCCGCCGGCCGAGAGCGCGCCGGCAGTTGCCGCGCCCGCGGCCCACCGGTGCGAGGTTCGTGCGATACACCAGCGTCGACCATGCGCCCGCGCCACTGCTCCTTTCAGTGCTGCCGACGAGAGCCAGCTGGCGCGGTGGCTTGAAATCCGAAGTTCCGGCACGCTCGCCGCCGCTCATGCGAAAGCTCTCGCCTGGCACCTGCAGCAGCAACGAGTACAGCACGTCGGGATCGATGCACTGGAGCGGAACCTTCGCATCATCATTAGATTCCGCCGCAATCTGCGACGCTGCTTGCGCCAACGGCGTCGGTGGCAGCCCGCTCGCCCGATGCGACTTCCGCGCGGCGTGCGGCAGAGGCATCGGCGGGCGCATGCGCAAACCATGTCAGCGTGGACGCCGCCGCCGCCACGCCGAGCAACAGGCCCAGCACGATGCGCCGGCCGCGTTTGCGGGCGCGTGCATCGGCGAACCGTACCACGCCATCGCGCGATGCCTCGACCGGCTCATGCCCGACACGCGCCATCACGCCGTCAGTGAAGCGCGCACCCGGATTCTCGAGGACCAGCAGTTCGCGCAGGCTCGCTTCAATATCCATGGGCGTCTCCCGCGCACTGCTCGCGCAGCCACTGCAGCGAACGACGCAGATGGCTCTTCACGGTGTTGAGCGGCATGTCGAGGACCGCGGCGATATCCACCGGATCCAGGTCTTCCTGGTATCGCAGCAGCACGACGGCGCGCGCATCGGCTTGCAGCTGCAACAGCAGCTTGTACAGCCGAGACGCGGCCAGCGGATCCGCCCCGGACTCCGGTGTCTGCCCCTCGGGAGCGCTATCCAGGACTTCGAGAGGGCAGCTTCTGCCCTGCCGCTCGCGTTGCCTGAGCCGGTCGATGGATCGATGGTAGATGGCGCGCAGCAGCCACTTCTGCAGGTGTTGCGCATCCACGATCTGCACCAGCGCCCGCATGCAGCTGCACGAATACGTCCTGCGCCAGCTCTTCGGCATCGGCGCGCTGGCCGGTAAGCCGCAACGCCACGGTGAAGATGCGCGACTGGCCAGGCGGCCACCAGCCGGCGGAATGCTTCCCGGTCACCATGGCGGGCGAGCTCGACCAGCCCGGCGAGGCGGAGCTGGTCGCGATCCGGCGATGAAGCCGGTGTGCTCGCGGGTTGCGTCTCTCCATATCCCTATAACGCTGGCGAACCGTTGGCAGAGTGCAGGCCCGCGGCGATGGCTGTCCTGCCACCGCGCAAAAAAAACCGGCGCGCGTACGGTGCCACGATCGCTCATGGCCGGTCAGTGAAGAATCCGTCAGGCGGCACTGCTGCGGGATCAAAGAAAACGGGCGCACCGCTTTCGCCGTGCGCCCGTCCATTGCTCTTCAGCAGATGGCGTGGAGCCGGACCTAAGCGTCCTGCTCCTCGCCCACCGCGCCCTCTTCGGCATCGACGCCACCACCACCCACATCCATGAAGCTGCGGCGATTGGTCTCGCTGATCTTCTGCCGGCGGTGTTCGTGTGCCGCGAAGCCCGTGCCCGCGGGAATCAGGCGACCGACGATGACGATTTCCTTCAGGCCGCGCAGGTCGTCCTTCAGGCCTCTCACCGCGGCTTCGGTCAGCACGCGCGTGGTTTCCTGGAAGGAAGCCGCCGAGATGAAGGACTCCGTCGCCAGCGACGCCTTGGTGATGCCGAGCAACACCGGCTGCAACGTCGCCGGAATCTTGTTGCCTGACTTCGCGTGGTCGTTGATGGCCAGCGCACGCGAGCGATCCAGCTGCTCGCCCCGCAACAGCGTGGTGTCTCCGGTCGAGAGCACCTCGGTCTTGCGCAGCATCTGCCGGATGATCACCTCGATGTGCTTGTCGTTGATCTTCACGCCTGCAGGCGATAGACCTCCTGGATCTCGCGCACCAGGTAGTTGGCCAGCGCCTCGACGCCCTGCAGGCGCAGGATGTCGTGCGGGTTCGGCTCGCCGTCGGCGATCACTTCACCACGCGTCACCTGCTCGCCTTCGAACACGTTCAGCTGGCGCCACTTGGGGATCAGTTCCTCGTACTTCTCCGCGCCTTCCGCGTGATGACGAGGCGACGCTTGCCCTTGGTCTCCTTGCCGAAGCTGACGGTACCGGACACCTCCGCGAGGATGGCCTGATCCTTGGGCTTGCGGGCTTCGAAGAGATCCGCCACACGCGGCAGACGCCGGTGATGTCGCGGGTCTTCGAGGATTCCTGCGGGATGCGCGCGATCACGTCACCCAGCGAGATCTTCGCGCCGTCGGCGAGGTTGATCAAAGCGCCAGTGGGCAGTGAATACACGGCCGGGATCTCGGTGTTGCTGAAGGTCAGGTCCCTTGCCCTTCGCGTTCACCAGCTTGATCGTCGGCTTCAGTTCCTTGCCGCCGCGCTGCTTGGAATCCCTGCACCACGATGGAGGACAGGCCGGTGACCTCGTCGACCTGGCTCGTGACGGTGAGGCCGTCGACGAAGTCCTGGAACTTGAGGAAGCCCGACACTTCCGACACCACGGGATGGGTGTGCGGATCCCAGGTGGCCACGATCTGGCCGCCCTTCACCTTGTCGCCTTCCTTCGAATTGACGACGGCGCCGTAGGGGTTCTTGTACGCTCGCGCTCGCGGCCGAAGGCATCCACGACACCGATCTCGGCGGAACGCGAGACGACCACCAGATGGCCCTTCTCGTGCTGCACGGACTTGATGTTGTGGAAGCGCAGCGTGCCCTCGTTGCGGATTTCCACGCTCGATGCAGCGGCAGCTCGTGAAGCCGCGCCACCGATGTGGAAGGTACGCATCGTGAGCTGCGTGCCCGGCTCGCCGATCGACTGCGCGGCCATGACGCCGACCGCCTCGCCGATGTTGATGATGCGGCCCACGCGCGAGATCGCGTCCGTAGCAGCTGCGCACCACGCCATAGCGCGTGGCGCAGGTGATGGGCGAACGCACCAGCACCCTCGTCCACGCTCTCCTGCTCCAGCACGCGCACCTTGCCTTCATCGATCAGCGTGCCGACCGGGGTACAGCACCGTGTCGGTGCCCGGCTTCAGCACATCGGCTGCGACCGTGCGGCCGAGTACGCGCTCGCCCAGGCCTTCCCACACGTCACCGCCTTCGACCAGCGGCGACATCGGCAGGCCTTCTTCGGTGCCGCAATCGACTTCGGTCACCACCAGATCCTGGGCGACGTCGACCAGGCGGCGGGTGAGTAACCGGAGTTGGCGGTTTTCAACGCGGTGTCGGCCAGACCCTTGCGGGCGCCGTGCGTCGAGATGAAGTACTGCTGCACGTTGAGCCTTCACGGAAGTTGGTCGTGATCGGCGTCTCGATGATGGAACCGTCCGGCTTCGCCATCAGGCCGCGCATGCCGGCCAGCTGGCGATCTGCGCCGCGCTGCCGCGCGCGCCGGAGTCGGCCATCATGAAGATGGAGTTGAAGGACTTCTGGCGGTGCATCTTGCCGCGCGTGTCCTTCACGTCGTCCGAGCCCAGCTTCTCCATCATGGCCTTGGCGACCTGGTCGTTCGCTACGCGACCAGATATCCACGACCTTGTTGTAGCGCTCGCCGTTGGTGACGAGACCGGACGCGTACTGGTCCTGGATCTCCTTCACTTCGTTGGTCGCGGCGTCGACGATCTTCACCTTCTGTTCCGGGATGATGATGTCGTCGATGCCGAAGGACATTGCCCGAACGCGTGGCGTAGGTGAAGCCCGTGTAAATCAGCTGGTCGGCGAAGACCACGGTCTCCTTGGTGCCCAGCGTGCGGTACGCGAGGTTGATCAGGCCCCGAGATGGCCTTCTTGGTCATGTCCGTTGTTCACGACGTCGAAGGGCATGCCCTTGGGCAGGATCTCCGACAGCAGTGCACGACCGACGGTGGTGTCCACCACGCGGATCTCTTCGGGCCGGGCTTGCCGTCCACGATCGGGTATTCCGCGATACGGACCTTGACCTTCGCCTGCAGGTGCACCTGGCGGCTCTCGTAGGCGCGATGCGCCTCCGTGACGTCCAGGAAGTGCATGCCTTCACCCAGCCGCGCCGATCTTCTCGCGCGTCAGGTAATACAGACCCAGCACCACGTCCTGCGACGGCACGATGATGGGGTCGCCGTTGGCGGGCGACAGGATGTTGTTCGACGACATCATCAGCGCGCGCGCTTCGAGCTGCGCTTCCAGCGACAGCGGCACGTGCACCGCCATCTGGTCACCGTCGAAGTCGGCGTTGAAGGCCGTGCACACCAGCGGATGCAGGTTGATGGCCTTGCCTTCCACCAGCAACCGGTTCGAAGGCCTGGATGCCCAGGCGATGCAGCGTCGGCGCGCGGTTCAGCAGCACCGGATGTTCGCGGATCACCTCGGAGAGGATGTCCCACACTTCCGGACCTTCACGCTCGACCAGGCGCTTGGCGGCCTTGATGGTCGAGGCATCGCCACGGATCTGCAGCTTCTGGAAGATGAAGGGCTTGAAGAGCTCGAGCGCCATCTTCTTCGGCAGGCCGCACTGGTGCAGACGCAGGGTCGGGCCCACCACGATCACCGAGCGACCGGAGTAGTCCACGCGCTTGCCCAGCAGGTTCTGGCGGAAGCGGCCCTGCTTGCCCTTGATCATGTCGGCCAGCGACTTCAGCGGGCGCTTGTTGCTGCCCGTGATGGCACGGCCACGACGACCGTTGTCCAGCAGCGCATCGACCGATTCCTGCAGCATGCGCTTCTCGTTGCGCACGATGATGTCGGGCGCGTTGAGTTCGAGCAGGCGACGCAGGCGGTTGTTGCGGTTGATGACGCGGCGATTAACAGGTCGTTGAGATCCGACGTCGCGAAGCGGCCGCCATCCAGCGGCACCAGCGGACGCAGGTCCGGCGGCAGCACCGGCAGCACGGTCAGCACCATCCACTCGGGCTTGTTGCCGGATTCGAGGAACGACTCCAGCAGCTTCAGCCGCTTCGACAGGCGCTTCAGCTTCGTCTCGGACGAAGTGGCGCCCATGTCTTCGCGCACCATGGCCTGCTCGGGCCGCGAGGTCGATGCTGGTCAGCAGCTCATGGATGGCCTCGGCGCCCATGCGGGCGTCGAACTCATCGCCATGCGCCTCGATGGCTTCGAGTACATCTCGTCGGTGAGCAGCTGGCCGCGGGTCATCATCCGTCATGCCTGGATCGATGACGACGAAGGCTTCGAAATAAAGCACGCGCTCGATCTCGCGCAGCGTCATGTCCAGCATCAGGCCGATGCGTGACGGCAGCGACTTCAGGAACCAGATGTGCGCGACCGGGCTCGCGAGCTCGAGTGGCCCATGCGCTCGCGGGCGCACCTTGGCTTGCGTCACTTCGACGCCGCACTTCTCGCAGACCACGCCGCCGGTGCTTCAGGCGCTTGTACTTGCCGCACAGGCACTCGTAGTCCTTCGTCGGTCCGAAGATCTTGGCGCAGAACAGGCCATCGCGTTCCGGCTTGAAGGTGCGGTAGTTGATGGTCTCCGGCTTCTTCACTTCACCGTAGGACCACGACTTCACGAGGTCCGGCGGACGCCAACCCGATCTTGATCGAGTCGAAGTTCTCTACCGGAGCCTGCTGCTTGAAAAGCTTGAGAAGATCTTTCATGGGTTAGTCCTGCTCCAGTTCCATGTTGATACCGAGCGACCGGATTTCCTTGATGAGCACGTTGAAGGATTCGGGCATGCCCGCCTTCATCTCGTGGTTGCCGTCGACGATCGACTTGTACATGAGGGTGCGGCCCGTCGTGTCGTCCGACTTGACGGTGAGCATTTCCTGCAATGTGTAAGCGGCGCCGTAGGCTTCCAGTGCCCAGACTTCCATCTCGCCGAAGCGGTTGTCCGCCGAACTGCGCCTTGCCACCCAGCGGCTGCTGCGTGACGAGCGAGTACGGGCCGGTGGAACGCGCGTGCATCTTGTCGTCCACCAGGTGGTTCAGCTTCAGCATGTACATGTAGCCGACCGTGGTCTGGCGATCGAAACGCTCGCCGGTACGGCCGTCGTACAGCCAGGTCTGGCCCGAGGTGGGCAGATCGGCCAGCGTGAGCAGCTTCTTGATCTCGCTTTCATCGGCACCGTCGAACACCGGTGACGCGATGGGCACGCCCTTCGACAGGTTTTTCGACAGCGTGATGATCTCGGCGTCGGTGACGGACTTGAGGTCCTCGCCCTGGCCACCGGTGCCGTTGTAGATCTCGTCCAGGAAACCGCGCAGCTCGGACATCTGCGCCTGTGCTTCCAGCATCTTGCCGATCTTGAGCCCGAGGCCCTTCGCGGCCCAGCCCAGATGGGTCTCGAGCACCTGACCGACGTTCATGCGCGAAGGCACGCCCAGCGGATTCAGCACGACGTCTACCGGCGTGCCGTCTTCGAGGTAAGGCATGTCTTCGACCGGGGTGATGTGTGAGATCACGCCCTTGTTGCCGTGGCGGCCGGCCATCTTGTCGCCGGGCTGCACGCGACGCTTCACCGCGAGGTACACCTTCACCATCTTGAGCACGCCGGGGGGCGAGATCATCGCCCTGCGTGATCTTCACCGCGCTTCTCTTCGAGACGCTTCTCGAAATACTTGCGCTGCGCCTTCAGGCGCTCGGAGGCGGCTTCGAGCTGGCTGCTCGCTTCCTCGTTCTCGAGGCGGATCTCGAACCAGTCCTCCTCTCACGCGGCACGTCGTCGAGGTACGCGGCTTCGATCTTGCCGCGCAGCTTCTTTCGTTCCGCCCGCGGCGGTCTTGCCGATGATCTGCTCGCGCACGCGCTGGAAACAGATCGTCCTCGAGGATGCGCTGCTGGTCCTGCAGATCCTTCTTGACCTTGTCGATTTCCATGCGCTCGATCGTGAGGGCGCGCGAGTCTTTCTCGACGCCGTCGCGCGTGAACACGCGCACGTCGATCACGGTGCCGTCCATTCCCGGCGGAACGCGCAGCGACGTGTCCTTCACGTCGCTGGCCTTCTCGCCGAAGATGGCGCGCAGCAGCTTCTCTTCCGGGGTCAGCTGCGTCTCGCCCTTCGGCGTGACCTTGCCCACCAGGATGTCGCCGGCGCGCACTTCGGCGCCGATTGTAGCCGATGCCCGCTTCGTCCAGCTTGGTCAGCGCCGCATCGCCCACGTTGGGGATGTCGGCGGTGATGTCTTCAGGTCCGAGCTTGGTATCGCGAGCCACGCAGGTGAGCTCTTCGATGTGGATGGTGGTGAAGCGGTCTTCCTGCACCACGCGCTCGGAGATGGAGGATCGAGTCCTCGAAGTTGTAGCCGTTCCAGGGCATGAACGCGACCAGCAGGTTCTGGCCCAGCGCCAGTTTCGCCGAGATCGGTCGAGGGACATCGGCCAGCACGTCGCCGCGCGCGATGATGTCACCCGTGTTCACCAGCGGACGCTGGTTGATGCAGGTGTTCTGGTTGGAACGCGTTACTTGGTCAGGCCGTAGATGTCGACGCCCGGCTCGCTCGCGGTGGTTTCCGCGTCGTTCACGCGAACGACAATACGGGAGGCGTCGACCGAGTCGACCACGCCCGCCGCGCTTGGCGATCACGGTGACGCCCGAGTCGATGGCGACCGGACGCTCCATGCCCGTGCCCACGAGCGGCACATCGGCACGCAGGGTCGGCACCGCCTGGCGCTGCATGTTCGAGCCCATCAGCGCGCGGTTCGCGTCGTCGTGCTCGAGGAAGGGAATCAGCGAGGCCGCGACGGACACGATCTGCTTCGGGCGACACGTCCATGTAGTTGTTGCGGTCTTTGGGCATCAACGTGAATTCGCCCTGGAAGCGGCAGGACACGAGGTCGTCCGTCAGGGCGCCCTTGGCGTCCTTGGCGGCATTGGCCTGTGCAATGGCGAACTCGCCTTCCTCGATGGCCGACAGGAAGTCGATCTTGTCGGTCACGCGGCTGTTCTCGACGCGGCGGTACGGCGTTTCGAGGAAGCCGTACTGGTTGGTGCGCGCGTACACGGACAGCGAGTTGATCAGGCCGATATTCGGACCTTCGGGAGTTTCGATCGGACACACGCGACCGTAGTGCGTGGTGTGCACGTCGCGCACTTCGAAGCCGGCACGCTCACGCGTCAGGCCGCCCGGGCCCAGTGCCGAAACGCGACGCTTGTGCGTCACTTCCGACAGCGGGTTGTTCTGGTCCATGAACTGCGACAGCTGCGAGGAGCCGAAGAATTCCTTCACCGCGGGCCGCCACCGGCTTGGCGTTGATCATTTCCTGCGGCATCAGCGGCTCGGATTCCGCAATCGCGAGGCGCTCCTTCACGGCGCGCTCCACGCGGACGAGGCCCACGCGGAAGGCGTTCTCGGCCATTTCACCGACCGAACGCACGCGACGATTGCCCAGGTGGTCGATGTCGTCCACCGAGCCCGTTGCCGTTGCGGATGTCGATCAGAACCTTCAACACGTCGAGAATGTCTTCCTTCGACAGCACGCCGGAGCCGAGGATTTCCTTGCGGCCCACGCGGCGGTTGAACTTCATGCGGCCCACGGCCGAGAGGTCATACCGCTCGTTGTTGAAGAACAGGTTGTTGAACAGGTTCTCGGCAGCGTCCTTGGTGGGCGGCTCGCCGGGACGCATCATGCGGTAGATCTCGACCAGCGCCTCGAGGCGGGTCTTGGTCGGGTCGATGCGCAGGGTGTCGGAGATGAACGCGCCACGATCGAGATCGTTCGTGTACAGCGTCTTGATGTCCTTGATGCCGGCCTCGATCAGCTTCTCCACCGAAGCGGCGGTCAGCACTTCGTTGGCCTTGACGATGATCTCGCCGGTGTCGGTGTTCACGACATCATGCGCGACGATCTTGCCGTACACATAGTCGCGCGGCACGGCCAGCTTCTTGACGCCGGCCTGCTCGAGGTCACGCACGTGGCGCGCCGTGATGCGGCGGCCTTCCTCGACGATGACCTTGTCACCGACGCGGATCTCGAAGCTCGCGGTCTCGCCGCGCAGGCGCTGCGGCACGAGTTCCAGCGCGGTGGAATCCTTGCCCAGGAAGAAGGTGTTGTTCTCGAAGAACACGTCGAGGATCTCGCCCTCGTTCATGCCCAGCGCGCGCAGGATGATGGTGACCGGCAGCTTGCGGCGGCGGTCGATGCGCGCGAACACGGCATCCTTCGGATCGAACTCGAAGTCGAGCCACGAGCCGCGATAAGGAATGATGCGGGCGCTGAACAGCAGCTTGCCCGAGCTGTGGCTCTTGCCACGGTCATGGTCGAAGAACACGCCGGGCGAACGGTGCAGCTGCGAGACGATCACGCGCTCGGTGCCGTTGATCACGAAGGTGCCGTTGTCGGTCATCAGCGGCAGGTCGCCGAGGTAGACCTCCTGCTCGCGCACGTCCTTGACGGGCTTCTTGGCGCCGGGGGCTTCCTTGTCGAGCACGATCAGGCGCACCTTCACGCGCAGCGGGGCTGCATACGTGAGGCCGCGCAGCTGGCATTCCTTCACGTCGAAGGGCGGCTCGCCGAGGCGGTAGGAAACGTATTCGAGCGTGGCGTTGCCGCTGTAGCTCGAAATGGGGAATACGGTGCTGAAGGCGGCATGCAGGCCGATGTTCGCGCGCGCATCCTCGGCCACGTTCTCCTGCAGGAACGTGCGGTAGGACTCCAGCTGGATCGCCAGCAGGTACCGGCACATCCAGGATTCCCGGCTGCTTGCCGAAATTCTTGCGGATGCGCTTCTTTTCCGTGAAGGAGTACGCCATCGGATTCACCTTGGCCTGGGGGGAGGCCTGACCTTCAGAACATGAAAGACGCGCGCGCCGTGGACACCGACCCTGTCAGGTCAGTGCCACGGAACGCGTTTTGGGCCACAGAGGACCCGGGAAGCCGCATGGCGGTCTTACTTGACCGCCACCTTCGCGCCGGCATCTTCGAGTTTCTTCTTGATGGCGTCGACATCGGCTTTTGCAACGGCATCCTTGACGAGGGCGGGCACGCCTTCGACGAGATCCTTGGCTTCCTTCAAGCCGAGGCCGGTGATTTCGCGAACCACCTTGATGACGGTGACTTTCTTGTCAGCCGGGTATTCGTCAGCGTGACGCTGAACTCGGTCTGCTCCTCGACGGGGGCAGCGGCGGCACCCGGGGCAGCAGCGGCGACAGCGGCCACCGGGGCGGCAGCGGTCACACCGAACTTCTTTTCCAGGTCCGAAATGAGCTCGACGACTTCGAGGACGCTCAGATTGCCAATCGCGGTGACGATCTCTTCACGTGAAACGGCCATTTGATATCTCCAGTACTAAATTGATTTACGGAATCGAAACGAATCAGCCAGCCGCCTGCTTCTGGTCGCGAATCGCGACGACAGTGCGGACGAACTTGACCTGCGGTGCCTGGATCGTGGCGACCAGCTTCTGGATCGGGGCCTTGATGACACCGAGCAGTTGCGAGAGCGCCTGAGCCTTCGTCGGCATGCTCGCGACCTTGTCGAGATCCTTCGCCGACAGCACAGCGCCGCCGATCGACAGGTTCGTGGTCACGAGCTTGTCGTTGGCCTTCGCGAAGTCCTTGATCACGCGCGCGGCTGCGCCCGGATCGTCCTTCGAGAAAGCCAGCACCAGTGGTCCCTTCAGCACGGCACCCATGGACTCGAACGCGGTCCCGGCAAGGGCCTTGCGCGCCAGCGTGTTCTTGACCACACGCATGTACACGCCGGAGGCACGAGCCTTCGAGCGCAGATCGGTCATCTGGGTCACCGTCAGGCCGCGGTACTCGGCCGCCACGAGGGAGAGGGCTGTGCCCGCTACCGCGCTGACTTCCTCGACCAGGGCCTTCTTGCCTTCCAGGTTCAGTGGCATTGACCAAACTCCAGTTGAATCACCAATACACGGGCGGCGACGGCTTCCTGCCCTCACGCCCACCTTTCACACTGACGGTGACCAACATCGATTCCCGATGTGCGTACACCATCTGCGCAGGGTTGCCTTCATTAAGGACTCGCGCCGTTGCCGGCCTCGTCCACCTGCGGTCTTCGACGATGACCGGCGCGGAGCACTTCATGTGCCCGCGCCGTTCACATCAAACTTGTTAAGCCAAAGTTGAGTGATCGACGATCACGCCCGGCCCCATGGTCGAGGACAGCGTGACCCGCTTCAGATAGATGCCCTTCGAGCTCGCGGGCTTCGCCTTCTGCAGGTCCGCCACCAGCGCCTGCAGGTTCTCGCGCAGCGCAGTGGGCTCGAAAGCCGCCTTGCCGATCGTGGCGTGCACGATGCCGGCTTTGTCCACGCGATACGTGACCTGGCCCGACTTGGCGTTCTTCACCGCGGTCGCGACATCCGGCGTCACCGTTCCCACCTTCGGGTTCGGCATCAAGCCGCGCGGACCCAGGATCTGGCCCAGCTGGCCGACGATGCGCATGGCATCGGGGCTCGCGATCACGCGATCGAAATCGAGCTGGCCGGCCTTCACCTTCTCGGCGAGGTCTTCGAGGCCGACGAGGTCGGCGCCCGCGGCGCGCGCGATGTCCTGGTTCTTGCCCGAAGTGAACACGGCGACGCGCACGGTCTTGCCGGTGCCATGGGGCATCACGGTGGAACCGCGCACCTGCTGGTCCGACTTGGTGGCGTCGATGCCGAGGTTCACGGCGACGTCCACGCCTTCGTTGAACTTCGCCTTGGCGAATTCCTTGACCAGGCCCAGGGCCTCATCGATCGGATAGGCCTTGCCCGGAACCACTTTGGATTTCCAGGTCTTGATTCGTTTTGCTGTGACAGTCATGGCAGCTCCTTACAGGCCTTCCACGTCGACGCCCATCGAGCGGGCAGTGCCCGCGATGGTGCGCACGGCGGCTTCGAGATCGGCGGCGGTCAGGTCGGGAGTCTTGGTCTTGGCGACTTCCTCGAGCTGCTTGCGCGTGATCTTGCCGACCTTGGCCGTGTTCGGCGTGCCGCTGCCCTTCTCGATACCGAGCGACTTGCGGATCAGCACCGACGCCGGCGGCGTCTTCATGATGAAGGTAAAGCTGCGGTCCGAGTACACCGTGATGATCACGGGAATCGGCAGGCCCTTCTCCAGCTTCTGGGTCTGCGCATTGAACTGCTTGCAGAACTCCATGATGTTGACGCCCTGCTGGCCCAGCGCCGGACCAATCGGGGGCGACGGGTTTGCAGAGCCCGCGGGCACCTGCAGCTTTACGTAGCCTTGTACTTTCTTCGCCATTTACTGCTCCTGGGTGCAAACGCCACTCTCGCGAGCAGCTCCCCATTGGTTATCCGGCCCTATTGCCGGGGACTACAAAACCTCAGGCCTTTTCGACCTGAGAGAATTCCAGCTCGACGGGCGTGGAGCGACCGAGGATCTGCACGGCTACCTGCAGCCGGCTCTTCTCGTAATTCACGCTTTCCACGACACCATTGAAATCGTTGAACGGACCGTGCGTCACGCGCACCACCTGGCCCGGCTCGAACAGCACCTTCGGCCGCGGCTTGTCGACGCCTTCCTCGACGCGACGCAGGATCTGGTTGGCCTCTTTCTCGCTGATCGGCGCCGGCTTGTCGCTGGTACCACCGATGAAGCCGAGCACCTTGGGCACGTCCTTGACCATGTGCCAGGTGTTTTCGTTCATGTCCATCTGCACCAGCACGTAGCCCGGGTAGAACTTGCGTTCACTGCGGTGCTTCTTGCCTTCGCGCATCTCCACCACTTCTTCGGTGGGCACTAGGATCTCGCCGAACTGGTCTTCGAGACCGTCGCGCTTCATGCGCTCCTTCAAACCTTCGGCAACGCGATGCTCGAAGTTCGAATACGCGTGTACGACATACCACTTCAAAGCCACGTTAACCTCCCTGTCCCGTCAGAAGCCTGGTCGCCCAGGCGAGGAACAGGTCCAGCGTCCAGAACAAGAGGCCAGCGATGATGGCGAAACCGAACACCAGCGCGGTGGTGATCCAGGTTTCGTTGCGCGTCGGCCAGAACACCTTGCGCAGCTCGGTGCGCGCGGTCTGCAGGAACGCGCCGAACTCCCGGCCACTGGCCGAAAGCCCGAACACCAGCGCACCGGCGATGATGCCGACCACGACGCTGCCCCCAGCGCAGCCACATGGCCTGCGAATCGAGCAGGTAGTAGCCCACCACTCCTGCCAGAAGCAGCGCGATCGCTATCCACAGTGACGCGTTGCTCGCGGCACCCGCGTCTTGTTGCCGAACCTGTTCGTTCATTTTCCGCCGCTACTTGCTGGCAGGCCAGGAGGGAATCGAACCCCCAACCTGCGGTTTTGGAGACCGCCGCTCTGCCAATTGAGCTACTGGCCTAATTCAGTTACTTGAGGATCTTCGCGACGACACCGGCGCCGACGGTCTTGCCACCTTCACGGATGGCAAAACGCAGGCCCGCATCCATGGCGATCGGAGCAATCAGCTCCACCGTCATCTTGATGTTGTCGCCCGGCATCACCATCTCCGCGCCGCCGTCCAGCTCTACAGCTCCCGTCACGTCTGTGGTGCGGAAGTAGAACTGCGGACGATAGCCCTTGAAGAACGGCGTGTGACGGCCGCCCTCTTCCTTCGTCAGCACGTACACCTCGGCTTCGAACTTGGTGTGCGGGGTGATCGAGCCCGGCTTCGCCAGCACCTGGCCGCGCTGCACTTCTTCGCGCTTCGTGCCACGCAGCAGCACACCGACGTTGTCGCCAGCCTGGCCTTCATCCAGCAGCTTCCTGAACATCTCCACGCCCGTGCAGGTCGTCTTCAGGGTCGGGACCAAGCCAATGATCTCGACTTCGTCGTTCACCTTGACGATGCCGCGCTCGATGCGGCCCGTCACCACCGTGCCACGGCCGGAGATGGAGAACACGTCTTCCACCGGCATCAGGAACGGCTTGTCCACTTCGCGCTTCGGCACGGGGATGTAACGGTCCATCTCGGCCACCAGCTTCTCGATCGCCGGCACGCCGATCTCGCTCTTGTCGCCTTCGAGGGCCTTCAGCGCAGAACCGATGATGATCGGGGTGTCGTCGCCGGGGAACTTGTACACCGACAGCAGCTCACGCACTTCCATCTCGACCAGCTCCAGCAGCTCCTTGTCGTCGACCATGTCGGCCTTGTTCATGAACACGACGATGTAGGGCACGCCGACCTGGCGGCTCAGCAGGATGTGCTCGCGCGTCTGCGGCATCGGGCCGTCGGCGGCCGATACCACGAGGATGGCGCCGTCCATCTGGGCGGCACCGGTGATCATGTTCTTCACGTAGTCGGCGTGGCCCGGGCAGTCCACGTGCGCGTAGTGGCGCGCGTCCGAGGTGTACTCCACGTGCGCCGTCGAGATCGTGATGCCGCGCGCCTTCTCTTCCGGCGCCTTGTCGATCTGGTCGTACGCCTTGAACTCCCCGCCGTGCTTCTCCGCCATCACCTTCGTCAAGGCCGCCGTCAGCGTCGTCTTGCCATGGTCCACATGACCAATCGTCCCGACGTTCACGTGCGGCTTGCTGCGTTCGAACTTTTCTTTGGACACGGCGACCTTCCTCTAAAAATTCAGTCTCAAGACAAAAACCCTGCTCCAAGCATCGCTGGAGCTCACGACCGGAATCGAACCGGTGACCTCTTCCTTACCAAGGAAGTGCTCTACCGACTGAGCTACGTGAGCGAATGACGAACTTGAAGCGAACCCGGATAACCTCGACAACTCACGTCAGCACCTGTTTACGCGGCGACACAGGACATGGAGCGGGTAGCGGGAATCGAACCCGCGCCATCAGCTTGGAAGGCTGAGGTTCTACCATTGAACTACACCCGCCAAATCCGCTGTCGCTCTAAACCCTGTCGCTGCGCTTCCACCGTCCCACGCCCGGACCATCAGTGGTGGAGGGGGTAGGATTCGAACCTACGAAGGCGTAAGCCGGCAGATTTACAGTCTGCTCCCGTTGGCCGCTTGGGTACCCCTCCGCGCAAAAACGAGCCGCGTATTCTCGTTTCGCGACCTCGCAGTGTCAACGCAATAATCGGGCCATTTTCAGGAACCGGAGGCGCCGGGCGAACCGCGCAGGAAATCCGGAACACTCCGGGCGAGCCGCGCCTGCCCTGCGGGCAAATCTTCGGGCAGCTCGAAGGGTCCATAAACAAGGCGTTTGAGGCGGCTCACCTCGTATCCCGCCGCTTCGAACAAGCGCCGGACCTCGCGATTGCGCCCTTCCCGCAGCGTTACCTCGTACCAGGCATGGCCTTCGGACCGGCCAGCGGCCTCGACGTGATCGAACTTCGCCAGGCCATCTTCGAGTTCGATCCCGCGGCGAAGCTGGTCGATCAGCTCGGGGCCTGGTGTACCGCGCACACGCGCCAGATACCGCCGCTCGACCTGGAAAGACGGATGCATCAGCCGGTGGGCCAGGGCGCCGTCGTTGGTAAAGAGGAGCAGCCCGGAGGTATTGACGTCCAGTCGACCCACCACCACCCAGCGCCCGCCCGGCGCGGCAGGCAGCCTTTCGAATACCGTCGGGCGACCCTGCGGATCATGGCGCGTGGTCACTTCGCCAATCGGCTTGTGGTACAGCAGCACCACGGATTCGCCTGGCGATTGCGCGGTTCCGGAACCAGGCAGCGCCAGCGGTTTGCCATCGAGTTCGAAACGATCGGTGGGTTCTGCCTTGTCACCGAGCTTGGCGACGCGCCCGTTTACGGCAATGCGTCCCGCCGCAAGCCACTGCTCGATGCCACGCCGGGATCCGATCCCAGCTGCGGCCAGCAGTTTCTGGATGCGCTCCGCCATTGACCCGCCGCGACCTCAGCGAATGGGAAGCGAGAGGCGCCCCAGCAGCTGGGCCTTGGCCTCCGGCTCGCGCGCGTCGATGGCCTCGTCGATCAGGCCCCGCGACAGATGCGGACCGAACAGCTGCATGAAGTCGTAGGCATAGTTGCGCAGCAGCGTGCCGCGCCGGAATCCCACCCAGGTGGTGTGGATGGGGAAAAGATGCGAGGCATCGACCATCGCCAGGTCCGAATCCATCTCGGACTCGTAGGCCACGCTCGCCACGATGCCTACTCCCATCCCGAGGCGCACGTAGGTCTTGATCACGTCGGAATCACGCGCAGTCAGCGCCACGCGCGGACGCAGGCCCTCGCGGGCGAACAGCGTCTCCAGCGATGAGGGCCCGGAGAAGCTGAAGACGTAGGTGATCAGCGGGTACTTCTCGAGGATCTGCAGCGTCAGCCGGGGCGCATCCTTGCGGGCCAGTACATGCGTCTTCGGAACAATGACCTGCCGATGCCAGCGATATACCGGCAGCAGCACCAGTTCCGGAAACAGTGCCTCGGAGCCCGTGGCAATGGCGATCTGCACGCGATCGCTGGAGACCATCTCGGAAATCTGCTCGGAAGTGCCCTGGTGGAGGTGCAGGTCCACGTCGGGATAGCGCTTGCGGAAAACCTGGATCACCGGCGGCAGCACGTAGCGCGCCTGGGTGTGCGTGGTCGCTATCGACAACGTACCGCGCGCATCCTGGTTCAGGTCCGCGGCAACCGCACGCAGGCTTTCGATCTCCGCCAGTGCACGCGATGCGTACTCGAGCACCTTGGTGCCCTCGGGAGTTACACGCGCGAAGCTGCGGCCCTCACGCACGAACAAGTCGAAACCGAGTTCCTTTTCCAGCTCTTTCAGCGCACGACTGATGGCCGGCTGCGATGTACCGAGCGCAGCCGCTGCGTTGGTAACCGACAAACCGTTGCGGGCAACCGCGAGCGCGTATTGGAGCTGATGGAAGTTCATGACCAACCAGGTGAAGGGTCTTTTTACATTATAACGAACAGTTATCAACGCTTCACCAGCTTGCAGAAAGGCTGTTGCCCTGCGAGCTACCGCTTTAGAGTCGCGATCCGGTCCGAGCAGACCGGCCGCCTCACACCTTCGGAAGCAGGGGAAGCACGATGATCTACAACAGTATTCTCGAAACCATCGGCCGCACGCCGGTGGTCAGGATCAACCGCCTCGCCCCAGCCGGCGTGACGCTGTACGTCAAGTGCGAATTCTTCAACCCGGCGAGCTCGGTCAAGGACCGCCTCGCGCTGGCCATCATCGAAGACGCCGAGAAGAGCGGCGCGCTCAAGCCAGGGCAGACCGTGGTCGAGGCCACCTCGGGCAATACCGGCATCGCGCTGGCCATGGTCTGCGCCGCCAAGGGTTATCCCTTCGTGTCGCTGATGGTGGAAACCTTTTCGGTGGAACGTCGCAAGATCATGCGCATGCTGGGCGCGAAGGTGATCCTCACGCCGGCCGCGGAGCGCGGCACCGGCATGGTCCGCAGGGCCGAGGAACTCGCCAGCAAGCACGGCTGGTTCCTGGCGCGCCAGTTCGAGAATCCGGCGAACCCGGCGTACCACCGCAGTACTACAGGCCCGGAAATCCTCAGTGACTTTGCCAGCAAGCGGCTCGATGCATTCGTGTCCGGCTGGGGCACGGGCGGCACGATCACGGGCGCGGGCGAGATCATCAAGCTCGCGCGCCCGGAGACGAAGATCGTACTGGCTGAACCTGAAAACGCGGCGCTGGTCTCCGGCAAGCCGTTCAGCCCACACAAGATCCAGGGCTGGACGCCGGACTTCATCCCCAAAGTGCTCAACACGAAGATCGCCGACCGCATCGTGCAGGTCAGCGATGGCGATGCCATTGCCACCGCGCGCCTGCTGGCCACGCAGGAAGGCATCTTCTGCGGCATTTCTTCCGGCGCCACCTTCGCCGCGGCACTCACCGTGGCGCGCGAAGCCGCACCGGGCAGCGTGATCCTCGCGATGCTGCCGGACACCGGTGAGCGCTACCTGTCGACGGCATTGGCCGAAGGCATCAACGAAGGCAGCGACTCCGAGCCGTGAACGCAGTGCGCAGGGAATTGCCCGAAGTGACGGCCGTGCACTACGCGCTGCTGCCGGAACCCTTCCAGATGTGGAAGGGCGGCGTACTGCATGGCGCGCAGATTGCCTATGAATGCTGGGGCGAGCTCAACGAGGCACGCAGCAACGCGATCCTGTTGTTCACGGGCCTGTCGCCTTCGGCGCATGCCGCCTCATCTTCGGAAAACTCCGAGCCCGGCTGGTGGGAGCGGATGATCGGTCCCGGCCTCGCCATCGATACCGACCGGTATTTCGTGATGTGCGTGAATTCGCTCGGCAGCTGCTTCGGTTCGACGGGGCCGTCGTCGGTGAATCCCGGCACTGGCAAACCGTGGCGCCTGGAATTTCCCGAGCTGTCGGTACAGGACATCGCGCGTGGCGGATACGAAGCCGCGCGCACGCTCGGCATCGAACGCCTCGACACAGTGATGGGCCCGTCGCTGGGCGGCATGGTCGTCACGGCCTTTGCGGCCGCCTGCCCTGGTGGCACGCGGCGACTGCTCTCGATCTCCGGCTCATCCGCCGCATCACCGTTCGCGATCGCGCTGCGCGCCGTACAGCGTGAAGCGGTGATGAGCGATCCAGCCTGGAAGAGCGGTGAATACGCCGAGAATGATCACGGACCGCAATCCGGCATGCGCATCGCGCGCAAGCTCGGCACCATCACTTATCGTTCAGCCGCCGAATGGTCGGGTCGTTTCGGCCGCTCGGGCATCAACGAAGTCGGGCAACGTGCGGTCGAGGCAGCACTGGCACGAGTGCCTGCAGGCTTTGGTCCGCGCTTCGCGGTGGAGACCTACCTCGAATCCCAGGCCGAGAAATTCGTGCGGGTGTTCGATCCCAACTGCTACCTGTACCTGTCGCGTGCGATGGACTGTTTCGATGTTTCAGAGCACGGCGCACCGGCAGATGTTTATCGTCGCTCCGGCGTGGAGCAGGCGCTGGTGATCGGCGTGGAATCGGACTTCCTGTTCAAGATCGAGGAGCAGGCGCAGATCGCGGCGGACTTGCAGTCCGCCGGCGTGCCGACCCAGTTCACCCGCCTGCGCAGTATCGAAGGACATGATGCCTTCCTCGTCGACCTGCCGCATTTCGACGCGGCGGTGCGCGGCTTCCTGAACAGCTGACCGCCCGCCGCAGCGGGCAACCCGCTTACTGCAGGAAGCCGACCTTCACCTCTTCCTCCGACAGCAGGCGCACCGACACGGGCTTGGTGTGCCAGATGTCGCGTGCGTACTCACGAATGGTGCGATCCGAGGAGAACAGCCCCGAGCGCGCACTGTTGAGGATGGACATGCGCACCCACGAATCCACGTCGGTGTACGCCGCGGAGACCTTCTCCTGGCATTCGCGATACGAGGAGAAATCCGCCAGCACCAGGTAGGGATCGTGCCAGGTGAGGTTGTCGAGCAGCGGACGGAACAGCTCCGTATCGCCGCGCGAGAAGAACCCGCTGCGGATGAGATCCAGCACTTCGGCGAGCAGAGGATCACGCGCCGCAGCTTCCATCGGGCGGTAACCACGCCGCCAGACTTCCGCCACCTCTTCGGTGCTGTGCCCGAACAGGAAGAAGTTCTCGGCGCCGACCTGCTCGCGGATCTCCACGTTCGCGCCATCCATCGTGCCGATGGTCAGTGCGCCATTCATCGTGAATTTCATGTTGCCGGTGCCGGAAGCTTCCTTGCCCGCAGTGGAAATCTGTTCGGACAGATCCGCCGCCGGATAAATGCGATGGCCATTGCTCACGTTGAAGTTCGGCAGGTACACCACCTTCAACCGGTCACGGATCGCAGCGTCGCGATTGACGATGTCGCCAACGGCATTGATCAGCTTGATGATCAGCTTGGCCATGCGATAGCCCGGTGCAGCCTTGCCGCCGAACACGAAGGTGCGCGGCGGCATGGTGAGATCCGGATCGGCCTTCAGGCGCAGGTACAACGCGATCACATGCAGGATGTTCAGGTGCTGGCGCTTGTACTCGTGGATGCGTTTCACCTGCACGTCGAACATCGATTCCGGATCGATGATGACGCCGGTGCGCTCCAGCGCCAGCTGCGCGAAATCGCGCTTGTTGGCCTGCTTGATCGCCAGCCACTCGGCGCGGAAGCCGGCATCGTCGGCCAGCGGTTCGAGTCGGCGCAGTTCGTTGAGATCGGTGATCCACGATGTACCGATGGATGAAGTGATGAGCTTCGCCAGCGAAGGATTCGCCAGCACCATCCAGCGCCGCGGCGTGACGCCATTGGTCTTGTTCTGGAACTTGTCCGGCCAGAGTTCGTAGAAGTCGCGCAGCACATCGGTCTTCAGCAGCTCCGAATGCAGCGCCGCGACGCCATTGATGGTGTGCGCACCCACGCAGGCAAGGTGCGCCATGCGCACGTAGCGCTCGCCGCGCTCATCGATCAATGACAGCCGCGCGAGCCGCTCCTCGTCGCCGAGGAAGCGGATGCGCACCTGGTCCAGGAAGTTGGCGTTGATCTCGTAGATGATCTCCAGGTGTCGCGGCAGCACGCGGCGGAACAGGTCGATGGGCCAGCACTCCAGCGCCTCGGGCATCAACGTGTGGTTGGTGTAGGCGAAGGTGCGCGTGACGATGGACCAGGCGTCATCCCAGGCCATCACGTGCTCGTCGATCAGCAGGCGCATCAGCTCGGCCACGGCGATCGCCGGATGCGTGTCGTTCAGCTGGATCGCGAACTTCTCCGGGAAACGCTCCACCGCGAGACGCTGCGTGCGCAGGATGCGGAACATGTCCTGCAGCGAACAGCTGACGAAGAAGTACTGCTGTTCCAGGCGCAGCTCCTTGCCCTGCAGCTGCTCGTCGTTCGGATACAGCACCTTGCTGATGTTCTCGGAGGCCACCTTGCGGATCACCGCGCCATGGTGGTCGCCGCGATTGAAGGTGGAGAAGTCGAAGGACTCGGGCGCCTCCGAAGTCCACAAGCGCAGCGTGTTCGCCGTGTTGTTGCGGTAGCCGAGGATGGGCGTGTCATAGGGCACGCCGATCACTTCCTTCTCCGGCACCCAGCGCACGCGCAGCCGGTTCAGCTCGTCGCGATACTGCTCGGTGTGGCCACGGAACTTCACTTCCACCGACCACTCCGGCCGCTGGATTTCCCAGGGATTGCCGAAGCGCAGCCAGTTGTCGGTGCGCTCCTGCTGCCAGCCGTCGATGATTTCCTGGTGGAAGATGCCGAATTCGTAGCGGATGCCGTACCCCAGGCACGGCAGCTCGACCGTCGCCATCGAATCGATGAAGCAGGCGGCGAGGCGACCCAGGCCGCCGTTGCCGAGGCCTGGCTCCTGCTCCAGCCCCAACAGCTGGTCGAAGTCGAGGCCGAGCTCGGTGATCGCCGCGCGCACGTCTTCGTACATGTCGAGGTTGATCAGGTTGTTGCCGAGATGCGGCCCCATCAGGAATTCGGCCGAAAGGTACGCGACCGTGCGCGAGCCCTGCTTGGTGTAAGCCGCCGCGGTGCTGATCCAGCGCGACAACAGCTGGTCGCGCACAGTGTAGGCCAGCGCCTTGTAGTAATCGTTCTGCGTGGCGAGCGCGGGGAACTTGCCCTGTGTATAGAACAGGTTGTCGAGGAAAGCGTGTTTGAACGCGTCGCGGGTAGTCACCCCCTTCGTGTCGGCCGGCTGCAGCATGGTGGTGTCCGTTGGTAGCGTTTTCTTACGCTAACAGTCTCTGCAATTAACGTGCAGGAGAACATCGCGGCCATGAGCCTCGACCACAGGCATCGCGCACCACACTGGGGCGAAGTTAGTGCGCGCTGCTCCGCCATGAAGCAGGAACAGCGCGCATCACTCGCAGCGAGCAATTTCAGGCAGCGAGGGCCCTGGGCTTGATCGCCTCGCCAATCGCCTCGATCGCCGCTTCCACTGCGGCCGTGCGTGCCTCGGGACCGAAACCGATTTTCTCGGCGCGCACGAAGCGCACGTCGTTGAGGCCCATGAAGGCCAGCAGCTGCCGCAGGTACGGTTCCTGGAAATCGATGGCCGCAGCGGGACCGGAGCTGTACAGCCCGCCGCGCGCTTCGATGACGATCACCGGCTTGTCTTCGACCAGACCCTTGGGACCTTCCGCCGTGTAACCGAAAGTCACGCGGGGACGGAGCACATGGTCGAACCAGGCGCGCAGCGTGGTGGGCAGGCTGAAGTTGTACATCGGCGCGCCGATCACGATGACATCCGCCGCCTTGACCTCGGCGATCAATTCATCGGACAGCGCGCGCGTCGCGAACTCGGCGGGTGTGTTCGCCTCGGCACGCACACCCGCGAAGGTATCCGGCAGCAGATGCGGTACCGGATTGCGGGCCAGGTCGCGATGGACCACTTGCGCGCCCGGATGCAGCGCCTTCAGTTGCTGGATGGCCGTTTCGACCAGCGGATCGGAAATCGAGGTGGGGCCAGCGAGGCTGCTGGTCAGGGCGAGGATGTTGTACATGGCGCGCTCCATTGCGTGGGGTGTGGAGCCAATCTAGAGGCGCACCCTCTGCAACGCTAGCTGGACAAAGTGCATAAGACTGTTGCACTTTACGCAACACCACCATGCAAGACCTCAACGACGTCCGCGCCTTCCTCGAAGTCTCCCGCAGCGGCAGTTTCGGGCAGGCGGCGCGCGTGCTGGGCCTTTCCAAGTCGATGGTGAGCCGGCGCATCGTGCGGCTGGAGCGCAGCCTGGGTGCGCAGCTGCTGAACCGCACCACGCGCGGCGTGATCGTCACCGAAGCGGGCGCGATTTTCGTCGGCCACGCCGAGCGCGCGCTGGCCGAACTGGAAGCCGCTCGCGAAGCCGTGCGGCAGGAAGGCAGCGAGGTGGAAGGACAGCTGCGCATCGCGGCACCACTATCCTTCGGCACCACGCACCTGGCGCCGGCACTGGCGGAGCTGGCGCTGCGCCACCCGCGGCTGCGCCTCTACACCTCGTACAGCGACCGTCGCGTGGATCTCATGGCCGAACGCTACGACGTGGCGATCCGCCTGGGCGCGCTGCCGGATTCCAGCCTGGTCGCACGCCGTATCGCACCGCTGTACGGCGCACTGGTCGCCTCGCCCGCATATCTCGCCAAACACGGCACGCCGACAACGCTGGCGGAACTCGCCGCGCATGAGGCGGTGATACAGGGGGCGTCCACATGGCGCCTGCACGATGGGCGCCGCGAACACAGCGTCAGCATCCACGGGCGTTTCGAGAGCGACAGCGGCGAAGCCACGCTACGCGCCATCCTCGCCGGCGTCGGTCTCGGCATGCTGCCGACCTTCCTCGCCGGCGAACACATCGCGCGCGGCGAACTCACCGTACTGCTGCAGCAATACCGCATCCCCGAGTTTGGCTTGTATGTGGTGCGGCCACCGCCGGCCACGCACACACCACGCAGCATCCGTGCACTGACGGAAATCCTGGTGGAGAAATTCGGTGGCGAACCTTACTGGGATGCCTGCTACCAGCACCGCCGCGCGGCGGCGAACAAGACGACTTAGCCGCTGTTGCGCAACGCCGTCGCCACGGCGTTGATGGTGAGCTGGATGCCCTCGGCAACGCGCGGATCGGCATCACCAGCGCGATGCCGGCGCAGCAGCTCCACCTGCAGCAGGTTCAGCGGCTCCACATACGGCAAGCGCAGGCGGATCGACTGATCCAGCATCGGGTTCTTTTCCAGCAGCCGCGACTGGCCGGTAATGTCGAGCAGCGCATCGACCGTGAGCTGCCACGCGGATTCGATCTGGCCGAAGTAGTGCTCGGCCATGCCGCGATCCTGCACGAGGTCGAGGTAGCGGCGCGCGATTGCAAGATCACTCTTCGCCAGCACCATCTCCATGTTGTCGAGCGTGGCGCGGAAGAACGGCCACTCCTGCGCCATCGCACGCAGCAGCGGACGATCCGGAAAAGCAGATAGAGCCTGCCCCACGCCATACCAGCCCGGCAGCATCACGCGCGCCTGCGCCCACGAGAACACCCAGGGAATCGCGCGCAGGTCTTCGATGCGATCGGATTTGGTGCGTGAAGCCGGACGCGAGCCGATCTTCAAGGTCGCGATCTCCGTCAGCGGCGTGAGCTGGCGGAAGAAGGTCTTGAATCCATCCGTGCCGTACACCAGCCCGCGATAGGTCTCGAAGGCGCGCGCGGAAATGCCGGCCATCGCTTCGATGAAATGCGTTTCCTCGGCATCCGCGCTGCTGGCGGGAGCCATCGAAGCCAGCAGCGTGGCGCTGACCATGGATTCCAGGTTGCTGCTGGCCGTGGCACGCGTGCCGTACTTGGCGGCGATGATCTCGCCCTGCTCGGTGATGCGGATGCGTCCCTGCACCGTGCCGCGCGGCTGTGCACGAATCGCCGCATACGCGGGACCACCGCCGCGCCCCACCGAGCCACCGCGACCATGGAACAACTGCATGCGCGTGCCGCTCTCGCGGAACACCTCGGCCAGCGCGCGGCTGGCCTGGTTCAGGCTCCACACCGAAGTGAGGTAGCCGCCATCCTTGTTGGAATCCGAGTAACCCACCATGACTTCCTGGTGGCCGCGCTTCGCGGCAACGGCCGCGATCTCCGGCAGCGCCAGCCACTGGCGCATGATCGCGGGCGCACGCTCCAGGTCACCGATGGTCTCGAACAGCGGCACCACCATGATGGCCGCGCTGCCCGGATCGGCCGGCCGGTACAACCCGGCTTCCTTCAACAGCAGGTTCACCTCCAGCATGTCCGAGATGCTTTCGCACTTGGAGATGATGTAAGTGGTGATGCAGGAAGGTCCGTAGCGCAGGTGCGAGGCCGCCGCTTCACGCACGATGGCGAGTTCGGAGCGCGTCTCGTCACTGTATTCCGCAAAGGCGCTGAACAAGGGACGCTGGCCCGCGAGTTCCCGGCGCAGCACCGCGACGCGGCCGGCTTCATCCAGCTGGAGATAGTCCGGTTCGGCGCCCGCCACCTTGAGCAACTCAGCGGCGACACGCGCGTGCACGTCCGAGTTCTGTCGCAGATCGACCGTGGCGAGATGGAAGCCGCAGGTTTCGACGAGACGGATCAACCGACCCAGCGCGCCAACACCCGTGAACACGCCGGCACCGTGCGCGGTCAGGCTGCGCGCAAGCCAGGCGAGGTCCCGCCGCATCTCCTGTGGCGCCGTGTAAGCCGGCGCATCGGCGGTGGGTGCTCGCGCCGGCAACTGTCCGAAGAAATTGCGATAGGTCGCGGCGAGCCGCGCATAGATCCGCAGCACCGCGCGGCGATACGGCTCATCGCGACGGCCTTCGTAGTCATCGCCGCTGGCATCCGCGAGCGCGACGACTTCATCACTCACCGCCGCAAGCTCGGTGGAGACCGACAGCTCCTTGCCCAGCGAATGCAGCTGCGCGAGGTATTCGTTGAGCAACACCCGCGAACCGGCCTGCAGCGCATAGCGCAGCGTTTCGCCATTCACATTGGGATTGCCGTCGCGGTCGCCACCGATCCAGCTGCCGAGGCGCAGGAAGCTGGCGGGCCGATGCGGCAACTGCCGGTCCCAGCGCGCGTACAGGCTGGGCAGCACCGCGAGGAACACATCGCGGAAGTAGGCCAGCGCGATTTCCACCTCGTCGCGCACCAGCATGCGTTCACGGCGCAGCGGTCGCGTCTGCCACAACAAGGCGATCTGCCTGAGGATGGCTTGCTCGATGAGATCGCCACCCGCAGTCTCGGTGGCGCCGCCATCGCGCAATGCCATCAGCTCGGCGATGCGCGCGCGATGATCGAGCATGCTCTTGCGCATCACCTCGGTGGGATGCGCGGTGAGCACCGGCACGATCAGCGCCTGGTCCAGCAGCTCCACGACCTGTTCGGTGGTCACACCGGCTGCATTGAGTTCACGCAATCCGCTGGCGAGATCGGCCTCGCCTTCCACCGTGCGGCCCTGCCGATCCTCGGCCAGGTTCGCCAGCATCGAGAACAGCATGAAGCCGCGCGCGAAGGCCAGTGTTTCATCCGGGCTCAGCGCCGCGAGGTTCTGGCTCACGGTGCTGCCATCGGCGAGGCCGCGGTAACGCTGCACCGAGCTCGCGCGGATCGCTTCGGTGCGTTCGAACAGCTGTTGCCCGCCATAGGTGCGAATGACATCGCCCAGCAGGCGGCCGAGGTAGCGGATATCCGCGTTCTGGCTGATGGTTCCGGGTTCGGCGCTCACTTCGTGGACAGGATGCAAGATTCCTGCCGCAGTCTCAAAGCAAATTGGCGCGAACAGCATAGATATGCGGCAGCCGTGCCTGGCGATGGCTTGCCACGCTACCCATCGCATGTTCCGCTCCCGCCTGATGATGTACGGCCTGGCACTGGTTCTAGCCACGACGCTGCTCGTGCGCAGTGGCTCCGGCCCGGCCGCACCGCTATCGCTGCGCCTCGCCACCTGGAACCTGGAATGGCTGGTCGATGGCAACACTGCGCGTGCGGCGCGCATCGCATGCCGCGACGGCCAGCCCTCGGCACTGCCCTGCGATGTTGCACGCGAGCTGTCGCGCGACAGCGCCGATCTCGCGCGCCTCGCCCGTTACGCGCGTGAACTCGATGCCGATGTCATCGCTTTCCAGGAAGTGCAGAACACGGCAATCGCGCAGCGCGTATTCCGTGGCTATCGCATCTGCATGAATGCCGGGCATGGCTTGCAGCAGGTGGGCTTCGCACTGCGTCCCGGGCTCGCACACGACTGCGGCCATGCACTCACCACGCTCGTCGTCGGCGACCAGGGCCGTGCTGGTTTGCAGCTCACCATCTCGCCGCCGGGGTCCGGCGACATCGAACTGCTGGCGGTGCATCTGAAATCCGGTTGTGCACGCGAACCAGTGGAGAGTGCGAGCGAGGCTTGCGTCCTGCTGGCCGCACAGGCACGGGCGCTGGGGCAGTGGATTGCCGCGCATGCATCGAGCAACAGCCGCTTCATCGTGCTCGGGGATTTCAATCGAGGTGGCCCACCAGACATCGCCGATCAGTTCTGGAGCTGGCTCGGCCCGCGCAACTTCCAGTCATCGGACAACACACTGCCTTTCAGGAATTGCGCATGGGGCGCGCCCTACCGTGAGTTCATCGACCACATCCTGGTCAGCCAGAATCTGGTCAATTCACTGGCCGCCGATCCCTTCCACCAGCTGCGCTACCGTCCCGCGGACGCAGCTCGCTATCGCTTGTCCGACCATTGCCCGGTCGGAGTTTCCCTGAATGCGCGCCCAGCCTTATAGTAGTGCTGGAATAAGTTCAGTAGCCCGTTGGCACTGCACCAATGATCGGGATAATGTGACCCAGTTCCGGTTGGGGATTTCCGAGAGAAGCTGTGGAACGACGCCTTCATACCCGCCATCGCGCGCGGACATTGGTCTACATAATCACGCCGGACGGTCGCCGTTCGCTTTGCAAGGCGGTCAATCTTTCCGCCACCGGCGTCTTCATCCGTACTTCCGGCCTTGGCTTGCGCAAGGGCCAGAAAGTCGAGCTCGCCTTCGCCATCAATCTCGGCACCATCACCAAACTGCATCGCCGCTCCGCGGTGGTCGCGCATGTTTCGGGTGGCGGCACCGGACTGATGATGGACGCGTACGCGGCACGCTGAAGCAGCCGCGACATCTACTGCCGTCCCATCACGACGGCAACCTGCAGCCCGACCCATGAATGCCAACACCGGGCTGCTGCTGGTCGAACCTGCGGCTTTCGGCTTCAACGCCGAAACCGCGACCACCAACCGCTTCCAGAATCCCGCCGACCTGCCCGCGATGGTCATAGCTACGCAGGCCCGCGCCGAATTCACTGGACTCGTTGCCGCATTGAGCGAGGCTGGCATTGCAATCGCCATCGCCGCCGACAGTGTTACGCCAGTGAAGCCCGACGCAGTGTTCCCCAACAACTGGGTGAGCTTCCACGATGACGGGACGCTGGTGCTGTATCCCATGCACGACCCGACGCGGCGGGCGGAACGGCGCGAATCAGTGGTCGAAACCGCCAAGGCCGTTCTCGGCTTCAAGGAAACCCGCCGCATCGATCTTTCAGGCGAGGAACAGCACGGACGTTTCCTCGAAGGCACCGGCAGCCTGGTGCTCGACCATCGCATGCGCGTCGTCTACGCATGTCGTTCACCGCGTACGCATGAACAGCTGGTGCATGAATGGGCGCGCCTGCTGGGTTACGAGACTTTCCTGTTCGACGCCGCCACTGCAGATGGAACGCCGGTCTACCACACCAATGTGCTGCTGTGGCTGGGCGAGAACATCGCCGGCGTCGGCCTTGATTGGGTGGCGATCGACCAACGCGCCGCGCTGACTGAACGCCTGCGCGCTTCGGGACGCGAGCTGCTGCGGCTCGATGATGCGCAGCTGCATCGCTTCGCCGGCAACATGCTCGAGGTGCCATCACCGGACGGACGACGCCTGGTGCTCTCGGCTGCCGCGCACGATTCGTTGCAGCCGGAACAACTGCGACAGCTCGCGCTGGGCGGCACCACTCCGCTCATCGCGGCCGTGCCGCTGATCGAGCGACTCGGCGGCGGCAGCGTGCGTTGCATGCTGGCCGAAGTGCCGCTGCCCGTGCGCACGGGTGCCGCCTGATGTCGCTGCCCGCGCACCTGCTGCAACGCCTGGCCATGGCGCGCGCCGCCGAGACCGGCGCGCCGCGCTTCGTGTCGGGCTCCGCGCTGGCGGCGGATTTCAACGTCACGCGCAGCGCCATCTGGAAAGCCATCCGCCGCTTGCGCGAACTGGGCACCGAGATCGATGCGATCACGCATCGTGGCTATCGACTCGCGCTGCCTTCCAGCCCGCTCGCAACCAGTGGCGTGCTCGCATCCTTCAAGCCGGCCACGCGCGTGCGACTGCGCGAAGGTCAGTGCACGCACGAGATCGACTCCACCAACAGCGCGCTGCTCAAACGCGCTGCGCCGACACCGGGCAACTTCGATTTCATGACGGCCGAACACCAGAGCGCGGGCCGCGGCCGCCGTGGCCGCAGCTGGCTCGCCGCGCCGGGTGGTGCGGTGTGCCTGTCATGGTCCTGGTGCTTCGACGGACTCGCCGGACCGCTCGGCGCATTGAGCCTTGCCACTGGCGTCGCCGTGTTACGCGCGCTGCGTTCACTGGGGCTGGATGGCGCGCGACTGAAATGGCCCAACGACCTCACCACCGCACGCGGCAAGCTCGGCGGCATCCTCATTGAAATGCGTTCCGAAGCCGCAGGACCGGTGCATGTCGTCGTCGGGCTCGGGCTCAACGTCGCGCTGGGCGCTGAAGCGCGCGCGCAGATCGGGCAGCTCGGCAACAACGCCACCGACCTTGCGGAACTCGCCGCAGGTTCACGCCCGCCGCAACGTGAACAACTGGTGGCCGCACTGCTCGACCACGGCATCGCCGCCATGCAGGAGTTCGCGCAATCAGGCCTTGCGCCCTTCCTCGATGAGTACAAGGCCGCGGATGCGCTGGCCGATCGCGCCGTACAGGTGAGCGGCGGCCATGGCCCCGGCGAAGGCATCGCCCGTGGCATCGATGACGACGGCGCGCTGCGCATCGAGCAAGCGGGCAGAATCCATCGCATCATCGCCGGCGAAGTAAGCGTGCGGAGCACATGAAGACCACGGATACGCTGCTGTTCGACGCGGGTAATTCCCGCTTCAAGTGGGCACTGGTGCGCGATGGCCACCTTGGTCCGCAGCAGGCCTGCGCGCTGGGCGACTTCGCGCAGTTCGCGAGCTGGCTGCGCCGCGCGCCGGCCGTGGAGCGCGTGGTCGGCGTCAACGTCGCGGGCGCCAGGCTCGAGAGGCAATTGCGCTCGGCACTGCATGCCGACAAGCGTCCATCGCCCGAGCTGATCACCAGCAGCGCACAGGGCGGACGTGTGACCAATGGCTATGCGCGACCGCTGCAGCTCGGCGCGGATCGCTGGGCCGCGCTGGTCGCCGCCTGGCATCGCGCCGGCTGCTATCGCACGGTGTGCGCGGCCAGCATCGGCACCGCCATCACGCTCGACCTCGTCGACCAGGATGGTTACCACCGCGGTGGCCTGATCGCACCCGGCCCGGGCCTGATGCTGGACGCCCTGCTCGATCGCACGGCCGACATCGCGACGCATGCCGCGCAGGCCACCACTGGACCACGTCGCGGCAGGATCGAGCCCGAGCATCGCCTGGTCCCGCCGCTGGCCGATGCCACGCAGGCCGCCATCGATGAGGGTTGCCTGGCCGCCGCCGCAGGCTTCATCGACCGCACCATCAACCAGATCAAGCAGCGGCTGGGTGTGCGCCCGGTGCTGTTCGTCACCGGCGGCGCCAGCGCGCAGGTAGTCGAACGCCTGCGCAGTGCCTGCAAACCCTGCGATGACCTGGTGCTGCGAGGCGTGGCCGTGCTCGGCGAGGTGCCCATCCGCCGCCGGGCTTGATACGCTTCGGCGCATGCTGCGCCTCGTCGTCATCGTGCTCATCGCGGCCAACGTGCTGTACTTCGGCTGGTCCCACTGGGCTGTCCAGGACAAGCCCGTGCTCACCGCGGTCGCGGCTCCCGATGCCGCCCGCAAAAAGCCGGCCACGCCGCCACCACCACCACCCTGCGCAACGCTCGGTCCGTTCCGCGACGAACTCATGGCCGACCAGGGCGAGAAACAGCTGACCAAGGCCGGCTGGAAGCTGCAGCGACGCACGCTCAGCGAGGATGTGGACGACGGCTGGTGGGTGTACGTACCCACGCCCAATGCGCTGGAACAGGCGCGCACGCTCACCACCCTGCGCCGCGCCGGCCAGCGCGATTCCTTCTCGATGGCGGATGATCCTGAATTCCGCGTCTCGGTCGGCCTGTTCTCCGACGAAGCGCGTGCCGAGGATCGCGCCTCGAAAGTACAGCGCCTGCATCTGGATGCCACGGTGAAGGAACGCCGCAAGCAGCAGATCTCGATCTGGTTCGACCTGCCCGGAGTGGCGCGCGAAACCTTGAGCGATGGACGCCTCAATGCCACCGGCCTGCCGCTCGATGTCCTGCGCATCGAGAGCTGCCCGCCGCCGGCTGCGAAGGAATCGCCGGCCACTGCACCGGCGTCGAAACCGGAAGAGGCAGCGCCATCCGACAAGAACGCCGCTCCAGCGGCGGCCACCGCAACCGGCGTAGCGGCCACACGCAACGCACGGGAAATCCGCGAGCGCCGCGTATAATCCGCCGCGCTGCCCCCAAAGCATTGTGGTGATGCAGCGGTTTTGTAAACCGCAGAGCTTGGTTCGATTCCGAGTGGGGGCACCACCCACAGAAAAGGGCGATGGCAGCTTCAACCAGTAATTCCCCCAGACCCGCCCGCATCTCCGGCGCGCTGCGCCTGCTGGTGACGATGGCCGTGGGATTGCTTCTCTATGTCGGACAGGCGGCATTCATTCCCGTGGCGCTGTCCTTCCTGTTGTCGCTGATCCTCGCGACTCCGGTCGAAGCGCTGTACAAGCGCGGCCTGCCACGCAGCATCTCTGCGGCGTTGATCCTCGTCGTGTTCCTCGGCCTGTTTGGCGAAACGGTGGAACTGCTGTGGAACCCGGCTCAGACCTGGTGGGCTTCGGCGCCGCAGACCATTCGCACCATCGAGAAGAAGGTGCGTCCGGTGACGCTGCTGGTGAATCGCGTCTCCGCGCTGACTCATCGCGCCACTGAAATGACCGCGCAGGCGCCGACGACACCCGCGGCGGGTGCCAGTACTGCACCAACGCCCGCGCCTGCCAGCGTGGCCGTACCTTCCATCACGGGCGGCACCAGCGCGGTGCTCCACCAGACCCGCGATGCACTGGTGGCCATCATCACCGTCGTCATCCTCACACTGTTCCTGCTGGCAGGTGGGCCACCCATGGTGGCCAAGATGGGTGCGGCCCTCGTCAGCGACCTGCAGGCACCGTATGTACTGAAGCTGATCGATGCGTCGCGCAGCGAAGTCGGTCGCTACTACAGCAGCGTCGGCATGATCAACGTGGGATTGGGATTGGCCACCGCATTGGTGATGTGGGTGCTCGGCATGCCGACGCCGTACCTGTGGGGCCTGGTCGCCGGCCTGCTCAATTTCATTCCTTATGTAGGCTCGACGGTGACGCTGCTGCTGCTGACGGTGACCGCGTTCGTCACCTTCAACAACGTAGGCCAGATCGCGGCCGTCGCCGGCAGTTATCTCGCGCTCGCCACCATCGAAGGCCAGATCGCGCAGCCGCTCATCGTCGGGCGACGATTGCGCCTGAACCCGGTCATCGTGTTCCTGGCGTTATGGTTCGGTGGCTGGTTCTGGGGAATCCCCGGCATCGTGATGGCGGTGCCCGGCCTCGTGATCCTGAAAGTGGTCGCCGAGCATTCGAGGAACGGCAAGCCGCTGCAGGAATTCCTCGGCCCCAACGATGGAGCGGATGCGCGCGCGGCGCAGGTACGCGCCGCGCTCACGCGGAAGAAGCGCGCGAAATAACCCGGCTTACTTGCCGGCGCCGCCCATCATCTCCTGCAGCCGCTTCTTGCGCTCCTCGAGCGTGCCCTGCGACAACGCAGCCGCCGCGGCCGCAGGGTTCTTCGGCATCTCGCAGGCACCGCCCAGCTTCGTATAGTCGGACTTGATCGTGCGCGTATCGCTGGCCGTCTTCATGGTCATGGTCGAATGCATGGTGTCGCCGTCCTTCACCACCTCGATGTGGGTCGAGGAAGGATGCTCGCCCGTGCATTGCATGTCCGCGACGGTCTTGCCGCCGCTGCGCTGGACGCTGGTCATCTTGCAGTTCTTCTGCGCCTCGCCCTGCTTGATGGCGGCCTGGTCGGCGTCGGTCGCGGGCAGGCACACTTCCGCCGTGCGCTCCGGCATGTTCAGTGCCTTCGACTGGATGGAGGTCTTCGCGCGCCACTTCACGCCCTGCACGTTGTCTTCGGCCCGCGCGGCTGATGCGACCAGTGCACAGCCAGTGGCGAGGATCAGGAGCTTCCTGCTTGCTTCCATCGCGACACCTTCATTGAGTAACAGGTTGCGGATTCTATTGACGGCCACACTCAGTGCGTCAGTGCATAGGCCACGAAATTCACGCCCATGCGCAGCCCCAGCGTCTGGCTGTCCGGCAGATCCACGATCTCGCGATCGGGAAACACCTTGTGCATGCCGGACACGAAACCTTCCCACTGGTCCGAACCGAAGAAGCTGTCGGCGAGCAGGAAGCCACCACGCTCCAGGTATTCACGCAGCTTCTTCGCCATGTCGTCGCCGAGATCCCAGTAGCCGGGCAGGCCGACGATGAGGTAGGGCCAGTCGAAGACATCGTTGCCATCCTCGAGATTCACCGGCTGCTCCACCGAACGCACGTCGATGGTGGTGAGTCGCTTGAGGATGCCGGCGAAGTAGCGATCGCCGCGCGGGTAGTCCACGGCCCAGCTGGTGCCGCCCTGGCGCCAGTCTGCATAACCGCCGAAGCGGCGCCGCCCCATCGAGACATTGGAGGGATACATCAGCCGCGCCACGACGAAGCCCGCTGGCTTGTTGTAGTCATCCGGCAGCGGCGCATCGTCGGCTTCGTCCTCGAAACTCTTGTACACGCGCCACTCGCGATCAGCCCATGCCGCGCCTGCGGCCAGCAGCGCCGCGACGGCAAACACCAGGGTCCACTTGCGCCGCACGGCCATGGCCGAAGCCTACTGCCGTGCGCGCTAGAATGCAGCCATGGCCACCGGATGGGCGCGCGAAGGCGCGGTACAGGAACAGATCGACGCGACGGTGAAGGACGCGATCGAACGCGCGAAGAGCCAGCTTCCCGCGGGCGAAGGTCTTTCGCATTGCGCCGAATGCGCGGAAGAAATCCCGGCGCCACGGCGCGCGGCGATGCCGGGCGTGCGGCTGTGCCTCGCGTGCCAGGAAATCCTCGACAAGGAAAGCGCGCCAGTCTCCGGGTACAACCGCAGGGGCAGCAAGGACAGCCAGCTCCGGTAGCGCACCGCACTGATTCTGGGTAGTGTCGCCCGATGCCACGGAGAGGCCGCGTCCCAGCACTCATGGAAGAGACCCGTAACGTACCGACCACATCTTCTTCCGCCGCTGGCCGCGTCGGTGCCTGGGCATTGCTGTTGCTGGCGATTGCCATCGTGCTGTCGGGCTGCTGGCTGCTGTACCAGTTCGAATGCGATCGCATCGCCGACCAGCAGAAGCAACGTGAGAACACCCGCGCCGGATTGCTGACACTGCTGATGCGCAGCGAGCTGAAGCCGCTGGCCAGCAACCTGCGCCTGCTCGCCGATGGCGACGGCCTGCGCAATTACCTCGAGACCGGGCGCGCCGAGGGCGTGCAGGCCGCCACGCGTCGCGCGCAGTTCATCAGCACCAGCCATCCGGATTACGACCAGGTGCGCTACATCGACGAGCACGGCCAGGAGATCGTGCGCGTCAACCAGGGCGGCGTCGTGGTGGCGCGCGAACAGCTGCAGAACAAGGCGGACCGTTCCTACTTCCAGCGCGCCATGACGCTGCCCGCGGGCAGCCTGTATCTGTCCGCGATGGACCTGAACATCGAGAACGGCAAGGTGGAGATGCCGCCGAAGCCCATGCTGCGCATGGCGGTGCCGGTGTTCGACGCCGCCGGACACCACCGCGGCATCTACATCATCAACCTGCTGGCCGCGGACCTCATCGACTACCTGCAGAAGGCCATTCCCACCTCGAGCCAGCGGCTGCGCATGCTCAACCCGGAAGGCTACTGGTTGAAGGGCGATGATCCGGCGCATGAATGGGGTTTCGCGCTCCCCGAGCGCACGCAGTACACGCTGGCGAAGAGCGATCCGCCGTTGTGGGCGCAGATCCTGCAGCAACCTTCGGGACAGGCTGGTGACGGCCATCTGTTCACGTGGTTGCGCATGTCGCCCGCGGACATGACCGGTGAGCCCGCGAACCGCATAGTGGCGGAGCAGCCCTGGCTGTTGATGGCTTCGGAAGTGTCGCCCCCGGAATGGTCGGCGCTGTTCGATGGCGTGCGCAATATCCTGCGCATCCTCGCGCCGGCACTGGCGCTGTTCACGCTGCTGTCGGCATGGTTGCTGCGCGCACGGCGCAAGGTGCTGGTCGAGCTGCGCTCGGTGAACCAGGGACTCGAACAGCGCGTGCACGAGCGCACCATCGAACTCGCGCACAGCTACGAAACCCTGCAGTACCGCGAGGCCTTGCTCGAAGAGACCGGCCATCTCGCCAAGGTGGGCGGCTGGGAATTCGATCCGGCCACCGGCGAAGGCGACTGGACGGCCGAGATCGCGCGCATCCACGACCTCGGGGAATCCGTGAAGCCCAGCAAGGAGCTGGGCCTGCAGTTCTACCCGGGTGAATCCGGCAAGCGCATCGAAGCAGCCGTGCAGAAGTCGCTGACCGATGGCACGCCTTACGACCTGGAGCTGGAGTTCATCTCCGCCAGCGGCACACGCAAGTGGGTGCGCACCATCAGTCGCCCGGTGGTGCAGGATGGCCGCGTGGTGCGCATGCGCGGCGCGCTGCAGGACGTGACCGAGCGCAAGCGCAGCGAGCTGCGCCTGCAGGCACAGCTGCAACGCATGAACCTGCTCGAGCGCACCACGCGCGCCATCGGCGAACGCCAGGACCT
Source organism: Pseudomonadota bacterium (assembly GCA_037200665.1). GTDB lineage: Bacteria > Pseudomonadota > Gammaproteobacteria > Steroidobacterales > Steroidobacteraceae > ZC4RG30. The sequence continues at coordinate 552,624 of JBBCGD010000007.1, forward strand.
GGCGAGCATCCTGCAGGTGGTGATCCGCACGCTCGAGGAACAGCTGCCGCTCGATTTCGGCTGCGTGTGCCTGTACGACTCGGTGGAGCGCAGCCTCACCGTGGTCGCGGTGGGCGTGGCCAGCAGTCCGCTCGCCGAGCAGCTGTCGATGCCGCAGCGGGCGCGCATCCCCATCGACGAGAACGGACTGTCGCGTTGCGTGAACGGCCAGCTGGTGTACGAAGCGGATGTCGCCGAAGTGCAGTTCCCGTTCCCGCAGCGACTGGCCTCCGGCGGACTGCGTGCCATGGTGGCCGCGCCGTTGCAGATCGAGAGCCAGGTGTTCGGCGTGCTGATCGCCGCGCGGCGCGCGCCGGACAGCTTCAGCAGCAGCGACTGCGAGTTCCTGCGCCAGATGAGCGAGCATGCGGCGCTGGCCGCGCACCAGGCGCAGCTGCACGATGCGCTGAAGGTAGCCTATGAAGACCTGCGCAACACGCAGCAGGCGGTGATGCAGCAGGAACGCCTGCGCGTGCTGGGCCAGATGTCGAGCGGCATCGCGCACGACATCAACAACGCCATCTCACCGATCATGCTGTACACCGATTCGCTGCTCGAGAAGGAGCCGAATCTCAGCGAGCGGGCGCAGCAGAGCCTGCGCACCATCCAGCAGGCGGTCAGCGACGTCGCCGAAACCGTCACGCGCATGCGCGAGTTCTACCGCCAGCGCGAGAGCCAGACCGAGCTGCATGCCGTGCAACTCAACACGCTGGTCCTGCAGCTGCGCGACCTGACGCGCGCGCGCTGGGAAACCATTCCGCAGCAGCAGGGCATCGTCATCAACCTGCAGCTCGATCTCGCCGAACGCCTGCAACCGGTGCTCGGCATCGAGAGCGAGATGCGCGAGGCGCTGATCAACCTCATCTTCAATGCCGTGGATGCCATGCCGGCCGGAGGCACGCTGCGCATCCGCACGCGCACCGGCCCCGACGATCGCATCAGCGTGGAAGTCACCGACAGCGGTGCCGGCATGGATGAAGAGACGCGCCGCCGCTGCCTCGAACCCTTCTTCACCACCAAGGGCGAGCGCGGCACCGGCCTGGGCCTTGCGATGGTGTACGGCGTGATGCAGCGGCATGGCGGCGAGATCGACATCGAGAGCAAGCTGGGCAGCGGCACCACGATGCGGCTTTCCTTCGCAGTGGCCGAGGGCACGGCCACGCCGTCGGTCGAATCGCAGGTACCGGTGCTCACCGGCCTCACCCTGCTGCTGGTGGACGACGACCCCATCCTGCTGCGTTCGCTGCGCGAGACGCTGATGCTCGACGGCCACCACATCTTCACCGCGGACGGCGGACAGGCCGGCATCGACGCCTTCCGCGCTTCGCTGCAACCGAATGGCCGGCGCATCTCGGTGGTCATCACCGACCTCGGCATGCCACATGTGGATGGCCGCACGGTCGCGTCCGCGATCAAACGCGCCGCGCCGACCACGCCCATCATCCTCTTGACCGGCTGGGGCGAGCGCCTGCTGGCCGAGGGCCACACCGTGCCGCATGTGGACAAGGTGCTGAGCAAGCCACCGCGGCTGCGCGACCTGCGGCGCGCGCTTTCCGAGGTGGTGTCGAAGCAGGCAGGGCAACCGCCATCCGCGTAGCGTAAAGTCGCACCCCTGTTCAACCACAGGGGCCCGCATGAATCCGCGCGTCTATCGTTCGCTCGCCGCTTGCGCCATCAGCCTTGCGGCCATCTCCACCCTCATCGGCTGTGCGAAGAAAGAAGCTGCGCCCGTCGCAGCGACCGCGCCACCCACCTGCCCCGGCGACAACGGCGGCCTCACGCTGTCGCCCGGCTTCTGCGCCACGATCTTTGCCGACGGCATCGGCCACGTGCGCCACATGGCGGTGTCTTCCGATGGCGTGCTGTACGTGAACACCTGGAGTGGCCAGTACTTCGGCTTCGACAAGCCGCATGACGGTGGCTTCCTGGTGGCGCTGAAGGACAACGATGGCGATGGCAAGGCCGATGTCATCGAACGCTTCGGCGATAGCGTGGCCGAGAAGGCCACCGGCGGCGTGGGCCTCGCGCTGTACAACGGCGCGCTGTATGCCGAGCAGAACGATTACATCCTGCGCTTCGCGCTGACGCCGGGTAACCCGGTGCCGCAGGGCAAGCCCGAGAAGGTGCTCACCGGCCTGCCGCAGACTGGCGACCATCCCATGCATCCGTTCGTGATCGACAGCACCGGGAATATCTTCATCAACTCCGGTTCCGGATCGAATGCCTGCGAGAAGCCCGCGCGTGCGCCGGGCGCAAAGGGCCAGAAGCCCTGCCCCGAGCTCGCCACCCGCGCCGGCATCTGGAAGTACGACGCCAAGCAGGTGGCGCAGAAATGGTCGGCGAAGAACCGCTACATCACCGGGCTACGCAACTCCGGTGGCCAGAGCTTCGATGCCACGGGCCGCCTGTTCGCCGTACAGCATGGCCGCGACCAGCTGCCTGAAAGCTTCCCCAAGCTGTACACCATGGATGCCGGCCACGAGCTGCCTTCCGAAGTACTGGTGGAAGTGAAGGAAGGTGGCGACTACGGCTGGCCCACCTGTTACTACGATCCGCTGCTGAAGTCGCTGGTGCTCGCGCCCGAATACGGCGGCGATGGCAAGACGATCGGCGACTGCGCGAACAAGGCGCCGCCGGTAGCCGCCTTCCCCGCGCACTTCGCGCCGGATGATGTCGCCATCTACAACGGCACGCAGTTTCCGCCGGCCTGGCGTGGTGGTGCGTTCGTTGCGTTCCATGGTTCATGGAACCGTGCACCCGGTCCGCAAGGCGGTTACTCGGTGGGCTTCCAGCCGATGGCCGATGGCAAGACCACCGGTGACTGGGTGGTGTTCGCTGACGGCTTTGCCGGCGCGGAGAAGGCACCCGGTCGCGCCGCTGCGCGCCCGGCCGGTCTCGCGGTAGGCCCGGATGGTGCGCTGTATGTGAGCGAGGACCAGAAGGGCCGCATCTGGCGCATCACGCATCTGGAAGGTGGTTCCACTGCCATCGCCGCGGCGCCAGCGCCCGCGCCGGTTGCAGTCGCCGCTGTCTCGATCGACTCACTCACGGTGCCGCCGGGTTCCAGCGCCGAGCAGCTGGCACTGGGCGAGAAGATCTTCCACGGCCAGGCCGCGAGCGGCACCTGCGCCGGATGCCATGGCTCCGATGGTGGTGGTTCGCAGATCGGCGCCAACCTCACCGATGCCATGTGGCTGTGGAGCGATGGCAGCGTCAAAGGCATCAAGGGCACGATCGAGAAAGGCGTGACCGCGGCCAAGCAGTCGATCGGTGCGATGCCGCCGCTGGGTGGCGCACCGCTGCAGCCGGCGGACGTGGACGCCGTGGCGGCCTACGTCTGGGCGCTGTCACACCACAAGTAACCTGCGCGGTTACTTGCCTTCGGCGAGGGCCTTCTTCTCGAGGCCCTTTTCGAACCGGGCGCGGCGACGGGCGGGACCTGCGTCCTTCGCTGCTGCACCGGGCTTCTGCGATTCATCCATCAGCAGCGGGGACTCTAGCCGCCGATCTGGCCCTTGGCTGTCTTGCGGGCATTCCTGGCCAATTGCAGCTTGCCCATGCCGCGCGCGAATGTGCTTCCACCCTGGTCTGTCCGTGCTTTTTTCGCGGCTTCCAGCAAACGTTGGGCCTGGGACTTCGCGGGAGATTTCTTTTCTGGGCTTTTCATAGTGGGCCAAGCGACTTGCGTACGATGTTGTGAATTCAGTGCGTGGGGCAACGATACCTGAAGACGCCTTCACACATTGACGTTACGGCAGACCGGTCGGCGTTGATCAGCGTGGAATGAATTGCGGGGCTCAAAAGGGCCTGGCGATCATTATCCAGAAGATCGCCAGCACGCCGGCGAACGCAGGCCAGCCGAGCAGGAACCACAATTTGAAGTAGCGATGGTATTCCGGCGGCAACGCCACGCCCTCGGCAACGGCACGGCGTGCGATGTCGCGCATCCTGATCTGCAACCACACCACCGGCAGCCAGCAGCATCCCACCAGTACGTACAGCCATATCGCGGCGTGGATCCATGGCAGCGTGACCGGCAGGCCGAGCTCGCGCACCAGCAGGAAGCCGGTGAGCGGCTGCACCACCACCGCAGTGGCGGTGAACAGGAAATCCGCACGCACTACATCGGCAGCGACCGCGGCGATCACGCGTACATCCTGGCTGCGATGGGTACGCCACATGAAAAAGGCGATGCCCGCGCCGGTGCCGAACAGCACCGTTGAAGAAATGATGTGCAGCCACTTGAGCAACAGGTGGATCACGCGAGGCTCTCCTCGATGCGGATGCGCATGTTCCATTGCGCGAACAGCGGCGCGAATTCATCGAGTCGCAGGAAGCCGGCGCACGCAGCAGCTCCCGGTGGTGGTGGTGCCTCGCCAGCGGCAATGCGCCGTGCCAGCAGTATCGCCGCCATGCAGGGAATCTCCGGACCTTCGACGGCCGGCGTGGTCAGCAGCCAGTTGCGGCGGACACGCCGGCCATCCCCGCGAACTCCCAGCACGCTGACGCGCATGCCGCCCCATTCGCCACCACGCGCATCCAGCCAGCCCGCCATGCCGTTCATGGCGATCGCCCAGCGCCTCACCGGCAACGGCGGGCCGATGCGCCGACACGCCGCGAGCAGCCACAGCGCGAAATGCTCGATGCCGAATTCCAGCGCCGCGTGGAAGCGCGCGCTGCGCAGTCCCGGATAGCGTGCCGGCAGCAGCGCGAGATCAGGCACATCGCAAAGCGCCGCCCAGCGCGTGGCGAAGTCGAGTCGCACGCGACGCAAGTCCATCCAGCCAGTGCGTGCACGCCAGCCGCCCTCCTCCCAGACACTGACCGCGCTGCCGAGATAGCTGAACACGGCGGCCAGCGTGGCCGCACCGCGTGGCGCCTTCTGTCCGGGAGCGATGCAGATATCGATCTGCCGCGGTTGCAGCCCGTTGCACAATTCATCGAGCACGGCGGCCGACAATGCGGGCAAGGTGCTGGCACCGCTGACGGCACAGCGCCCTGCCGCGCGTGCCTTCGCATCGTTGTGGCGCGCGAAATCGGCGACGAAGTCGCGACCGTCGGCAAGATCCAGGTAGTGCGCACCGGCTGCGAGCGCAGCTTCGGCTACGCGATAGTCCTGGCCCTGGAATGGACCGACGCAGTGGATGACCAGATGCGGCGCAAGAGCCGCCAGCCGCGCCGGGAAATCATCAGCGGCGATATCCAGCGCCACGGTTGTTACCTGCGGCGCGCCGGGCACTGCCAGCGCACGGCGCCCGGCGGAAAGCAGCTCGATGTTCCGGTCACCACCCAGCGCCCGCACGATGCGGGCGCCGAAGTTGCCGGCGCCGCCCAGCACGATCACACGCATGGCAGGAATTTCCGGCCAGCGCGGCGCAAGTCATTGACCCGCGGGTTGAGCAGTGTCTTTCGACTTCTTCTTCCCGCCCAGCAGGTCCTTCAACTTGCTGGTCGCCTTGTCGACGGCCTTGCCCTTCGCCTTGTCGATTTCTTCCTTGTGATCGTCGAGCACCTTCTGCACCTGCGCTTTGGCCATGCCGGTGAGATCAGGGCGGATCTTCGGATCGGTGAGCGTGCCGGTGATCTTGATCGGTATCGAACCCTTCTCCAGCGCGGCGATATCCGCATCGGCACCGGCGGGCGCCTTCAGTACCGCGGCATTGACGTTGTAAGCCAGCTCCTGCGAAATCAGGTTCACGATGCCCGAGCCGGTGACGCGCAACAGCTGCGACGCCACGGTGAGATCGTTGTTGGTGGCGATGCCATTCACGAGCTCGGCATTGGCCTTGAAGGTATCGAACACGGTGTGCTTCGTATTGGTGGCTCCCGACAGCGCATGGTTTTTCACCAGTGACTGCGCCTGACCGATGGCATACCAGATGTCGAAACCCTCCACCGCGCCGTTCTGCAGGTTCAGCCCCACGGTACCGGTCAGCGTCTTCAGCAATGCATCGCCGCTCTTGCCGGTGGCGGCGAGCTTCACGTCGAGATTGCCCTTGCCGGAGAGCAGGCCGCTGTTGGCGTAGTCCTTCATGAGTTTGGCGATGTCGATGCCGGCCATGTGTTCATCCATGGTGAGCTTCGGTGCGGCGGGCCGCATGTCGATGCCGATGTCGCCGTTGTAGTGGCCGTCGTACAGATCGGCCTGCAATGGCCCGAGGCGCGCGACGGCATCGGCGATGTTGATGCCCGCGGAAAGCTTCGTCAGCCGCGCACCGCCCACCTTGATCGCACCGACATTGAACGCGCCTTTCGCGCGCAGTGGTTTCAGGAAATCCACCGGCAGCTCGATGGGGGCGGAAGTCTTCGGTGCAGCGGAAGCCGCAACAGGCGCGCTCGGCGGCGGCTGGTAGCGATCCAGGTCGATCTGGTCGAGGCCCAGCGCGAACTCCATGCCGCTGTTGCGGGTGTCGTAGGAGAAGCTGCCGGTGAGCTTCGATTCATCGAGCGCCAGCGACAGGCCGGTGAGCTTCGCGACGCCGCCCTGCCAGGCATACGCACCCTGCGCGGAGAAGCTGTCGAGCACATTGCTGTCGCGCGTTACCGGCGCGGCGATACCGAACTGCTGCATCAACTTGCGCGGCACGAGTTTGGCGAGCGCGAAGGAACCCGCAAGCTCCGGCGCATCGATCAGTTTCCCGCCGGTGATCTCGCCCTTCAGCGAAGCGTCACCGACATCGGCGGTGAAGCTGGTCTTTGCCAGAGACTGTGCGACGAGATCCAGATCCGCTGCCGGCGTCTCGAACTTCCAGTCGATGGGCCTGGGTGCGCCGGCCAGTTGCACGCTGCCCTTCAATTTGAAATCCCGGAAGGCGTAGCGCTGCTGGCCAAGGTCCAGCGACAGCTTGCCTTCCAGCGACAACGGCAGCGGCTTCGCACCGGGACCAGTAGTGAGATCCGTGCTCAGCGATACCGGAAACGCCACTCCCTTCGCCATGTGGCCGATCTCCAGTTTCACGTGGTCGGCCACCATGTCCTGGAAGGCGATGCGGCTGTTGGTGATGACGACGCCGGCGAGATCGAGCTCAGGCGCGGTGCCCGAGGATGGTTGCGCAGGCGCGTCCGCCTTGCTGCCCCAGTCCACCCAGTTGCCCTTGCCGGTCGCATCCTGCTTCAGGCGCAGGTCGAGTCCATCGATCTCGATGCGACCGATCTGCAGCTGCTTGTGCAGCAGGGGCATCAGCATCACCGACAGCTTGGCGCGCTTCAGCGTCAGGAACTTCTCGTTGCCGAAGCCCGGCGGATTGCCCAGCGAGGCTTCGCCGGTCTCGATGGCGATCCACGGGAAGACCGACAGCTTGAGCTTGCCCGGCAGCGACAGCTCGCGGCCGGTGGACTGCTTCACGGCGGCGGCGATGCGGTCCTTGTAGTCGTTGGGATCGAACAGGAAGTACACCGCGAGCAGCACGACCGCGAACAGCAGCACCAGCGCGCCGATGACGATACCCAGGATCCTGAAAATGCGCATGGCGACTCCTGCCCGGATGGGAGCCGCGGATTTTACCGGAGCGCTCCCCGCAGCGGGCCGCCCCTTGGCCGTGAAGAAGCGGTAATCTTCAGGGCCGGCCCGACTTCATGGCACCCGCTTGCCGCAGCCCGAATCCTCCGACCTCTTCCGCCACCGCACTTTCCTGCTCTATTTCAGCGGCCGGCTGTTCTCGAATTTCTCGCGGCAGATCGTCGCGGTGGCCGTGGGTTGGCAGGTGTATGCGCTCACCAACAGCGCCTTCCATCTCGGCATGGTCGGGCTGGTGCAGTTCCTGCCGGCGCTGCTGCTCACCTTCCATGGCGGCCATGTCGCGGACCGGCACGAGCGCAAGCGCATCGTGCAGCTGTGCCAGTGGGCCGAAGCAGCGGCGGCCGCGTTCCTCGCATGGTTGAGTTTCACCGGCTCGATCTCGGTGTTCGACATCTACGTCGCCTCGGCGGTGTTCGGCGCTGCTGCAGCGTATGAGCGTCCAGCCGGCGCAGCGATGCTGCCCGCCCTCGTGCCCACCACGCTGCTGCAACAGGCCACTGCCATGTCGGCGGGCTCACTGCAGATCGCGACCATCGGCGGCCCGGCGCTGGGCGGCTTCCTGTTCGCGTATTCACCCGGCGCAACGTATGCGCTGATCGCGGCGTTCTGGTTGCTGGGCGGCTTGTTCAACGGCGCACTGCCGGCGGTGCGCACGCAATCCTCGAACGAACCACCGACGCTGCGCACGCTGTTCGCCGGCGCGCGCTTCGTGCGCAGCAACCCAACCGTGCTGGGCACGATCTCGCTGGACCTGTTCGCCGTGCTGCTCGGCGGCGCCACCGCGCTGCTGCCCATCTTCGCGAAGGACATCCTGCACACCGATGCCTGGGGCCTCGGCCTGCTGCGCGCGGCGCCGGCAGTGGGCGCGCTGGTCACCACCTACCTGCTCGCGCGCCGGCCGCTAGAGCGACGCGTCGGCATCCGCATGTTCCAGGCGGTGATCGTGTTCGGCCTCGCCACCATAGTGTTCGGGCTTTCGCACAATGTGTGGCTGACGCTGGCGTCGCTGCTTGCCATGGGCGCAGCCGACCAGGTCAGCGTGGTCATCCGGCTGTCGCTGGTACAGCTTGCCACGCCCGATGAAATGCGCGGCCGCGTCAGCGCCATCAACTTCCTGTTCGTGAATGCCTCGAACCAGCTGGGTGAGTTCGAGAGCGGCCTCACCGCCAGCTGGTGGGGCGCGGTGCCGGCCACGATAGTGGGTGGCGTGGGCTGCGTGGTCATCGCGCTGTTGTGGATGCGCCTGTTCCCCGCGCTGCGCGACGTGCAAAAGCTCGCGTAGAACTGGCATAGAATCGGGCGCTCGCCTCAACCACCGCCACAACATCAGGGGAACACCATGTGTCTCGACGACGACTTTGATGCCATGCATGCCGCCCAGGTCTCGCGCCGCTCGCTCGGCAAGCTCGGTCTTGGCGCAGGTTTGTTCGCAGCGCTGCCGAGGCTCGCAGGCGCCGCGGAGGTCACCGAAACCGAAGTCACCATCAAGACGCCCGATGGCACCTGCGATGCGCACTTCGTGTATCCGAAGAGCGGCGCGCATGCGGCCATCCTGGTGTGGCCGGATATCTTCGGCCTGCGCCCCGCATTCCGCGAGATGGGCAAGCGCCAGGCGGAAGAAGGCTATGCGGTGCTCACCGTGAATCCTTTCTATCGCCTGCAGAAGGCGCCGACTTCCGCGCCTGGCGCCAACTTCCAGGATCCGGATACGCGCGCGAAGCTCACCGGCATGATGGGTTCGCTGACGCCCGAGGGCGAAGCGCGCGATGCGCAGGCCTTCATCGCCTGGCTCGATGCGCAGAAAGCCGTCGATACCAGGAAGAAGGTCGGCACCACGGGTTACTGCATGGGTGGCCCCATCGTGCTGCGCACGGCGGGCGCAGTGCCGGCGCGCGTTGGTGCTGCCGCCACCTTCCACGGCGGCGGCCTCACCACCAAGGATGCGACCAGCCCGCACCTGCAGATCGCAAAGACCAAGGCCAGCTACCTGATCTGCATCGCCGACAACGACGACAAGAACGATCCGACCTCGAAGGACATCCTCAAGCAGACCTTCGCCGATGCGAAGCTCAAGGCCGAAGTCGAGGTGTACACCGGCGCACAGCATGGCTGGTGCGCCATCGACTCGCAGGTCTACAACAAGGACCTGGCGGAGAAGGCGTGGGCGCGCGCGCAGGTGCTTTTCAAGAGCGCGCTGGCTTAAGCGCTACTTTCGCGCGTCGTGCAGGGTCAGCGACAGGCTGACCCACGACACCGTGCCGGCGTCACCACCCTTGTTGGCGCCGGCACCGATGTTGACGTCCAGGTACTTCGCGGGCATCAGGCCCAGCGTCAAACCGGCACCTCTGGTTTTGTCCGCCGTCAGCGCATCGCGCTGCCACTGCACGTCCGCGGTCAGCGACCAGTGCGTGAACTGCCGACCGAGTACCGCTGAAGCTTCACGATCCGGCGCGCCGGCGGCCTGCGTGGCCATTGATCCGAACAGCTGCTGCAGCTGCGGGAAACGCGAGGTATTGCCGGAGTTCAGCACGGCACGTGCCCGCTCCACCTCGTCGCCATAGTCGTAGTCGAGGAAGCGCACGCCTGCGGTCCACGCCTCGCCGTAGTACGAGAGGTCCGCACCGAAGCCGGTGCCCGAGTAGTCGATATCACGCTCACGGGTCTGGCCGAGCAGCGTGTTGGTGTAGGTCACGCGCATCGCGTGGTTGGTCACCAGCGCGGCGATGGCGATGCCTGCATCGCTCATCCATCCCAGCTCGCCATGCAGGGCGGTCGAACGCAGCGTGCCTGAATCCCTCCAGCGATCGGCCGTGGCATTGATGAAGAAGGCGTCGATGTCCACATCCGCGACGGCGCCGAAGGTGGTGCCCGCGAGTTCCTCCGCATCGCCATCGAGCTGCGAGCGGCTGTGGCCCACGCTGGCACCCAGCACCAGCGACTCGATGGGCGCATAGCGGCCGCGCAGGTCGAAGGAACGACCGTCGTCGTTGTCGGCGAGACCGGAGATCGTCAGGGAATTGGCGGACGCCTGTGCGGCGAGACCAGCACCCAGCAGCATTGCAGCGAGCCTTGTTTCCATGCCCGGATCATCCTCCCTTGCCAGCAGGTACAACGTGCTCCCCGCAGTCGCGTTGACAAGCGAAGCCGCGCGGCCAATATGTCACGCAGGGAGCGCCGCGGACCGGTCAACCACTCGGCCCATCGCGCGTTGTTCCCACCTGTGCCACTGCTCCATTGCGAAGGTCTTGCATTGCCGGCATCCAGGGACGACACCAGCCGCGCGTTGAACCGCTTCCTCATGGAAGTGGAGCGCAAGGCCTTCCGGATGGCGCGCATCGTCCTGCGCCACGACGACGATGCACTCGACGCCGTGCAGGACGCCATGCTGCAGCTGGCGCGGCGCTACGCCGATCGCTCCGCCGAGGAATGGCGGCCGCTGTTCTACCGGATCCTGCAGAACCGGATCCGCGACCTGCAGCGGCGGCGCATGGTCCGCGGCAAGGTGATGGCGCTGCTGCCCTGGCGCAAGGACGATGAAGACGACATGCCCGACCCGGTGGCCGAGGCGCCCGACCATGGACCCGGTCCGGCCGAGCGGGTGGACCAGGCGGCGATGCTAGCGAAACTCGAGACCGCACTCGCCCGCCTGCCCGGGCGCCAGCGCGAAGCCTTCCTGCTGCGGAACATGGAAGGCCTCGACGTCGCGCAGACTGCGGCCGCCATGGGTTGCAGCGACGGCAGCGTGAAGACACATTACTTCCGCGCGGTGCAGGTGCTGAAGGAACAACTGGGTGAGTTCTGGACATGAATACGCAAAACGGACCGGATGAATTCGAAACGCGCGCCGCGGCCCTGCTGCGCGCCAGTGTCGAGGACATGGATGGCACCACGCGCGCGCGACTCGCACGCGCACGCGCCGCTGCGCTCGAACCAGCGCACGCGCGCAGCTGGTTCGGGTTCCGGTATCTCGCACCCGCCGGCGCGACAGCGGCCGCCGTGCTCGCCACGCTGCTGTTCGTCGGCGGTCGCCATCACCAGACAAATCCCGTCAACGAAGGCGCGGGCACTGCGTTGTACGACATGGACCTGCTTGCCGATGCCGATGGCCTCGATATCGCCCAGGAATCGGACCTGGACTTCATCGAATGGGCCGCGTCGCAGGGCGAACAGAGTGGAGCAGGCGGCTGACATGCGTAGCAGCGCCTGTGTCGCCGCAGTGCTCGCCGGCGTGATGGCGGGTGGAGTGCAGGCCGCGGAATCCGCGAAGCCCGCGTCCGCGCCGAAGACGCCCGCGAGCAAGGCGGAACCGGTGGATGCGGAGTTCCTGGAGTTCCTGGGCTCAGTGGACACGGAAGAGGAAGAGTGGCGCCAGTATCTGGAGGATCGGCCGATCAAGGCAGCGGGCAAACCGGCGCAGCCGAAAGCCTCGCTGCCGACCCAGCCGGATCCGAAATCGCAGCAGGTGAAGAAGCCATGAAAGCGTTAGTCCTTGCGGGTTTGCTGGCTCTGGGTGGCAATGCGCTGGCGGCCGAACCATCGGCTGCGCCGGCCACCAGTACGCAGGCCGATGTCACCTGGGCGAGTCTCTCGCCCGACCAGCAGCAGTTGCTCGCGCAGTTCCAGTCGAAGTGGGATCAGTTGCCGCCGCAGCGCCGCTTCGCATTGGCGCGTGGCGCCGCGCGCTGGCTCGCCATGGACCAGGGCCAGCGCACGGCTGCGCGCGATCGCTTCGGCAAGTGGCGCGAACTGTCGGAGGATCGACGCGAGCTGGTGCGCCGGCGCTGGGGTGATTTCGAAAACCTGCCACCCGATGAGCAGGCCAAGGTGCGCGCGGACTTCCGCGAGTACCGTCGCCTCTCGGCACAGCGTCGCGCCGAGCTGCGCAAGGAATGGCAGCAGAAGTCGCTGGCCGAGCGCCAGCAGCTGCTGCGCGAGCTGCGGCAGCAGCGCCTGCTGCGCCGGCAAGGCAACTGAGCCGCTTCACAGTTCGTTACGTTCGCGGGCATTAAGGGAAAGCCCGGCGCGATGGCGTGCTACACTCCGCCCGTCTTTTGCCGGATCGCGACCGGTCTACACACTGACCGGCTCTGGTATCGCGAAACCAGGCCCCCAAACAAAGGTAATCATGAATTTTTCCGATCTCGGGCTTCGTCCCGAGCTGGTGGCGGCTGTCACCGAGAAAGGCTATTCCGCTCCGACTCCCATCCAGCAGGCGGCGATTCCCGCCGTGCTTACGGGCCGCGACGTGCTTGCTGGCGCGCAGACCGGCACGGGTAAAACCGCTGGTTTCGTACTGCCAATCCTGCAGAAGCTCGAGGCCCGCAAGGGCATTGCGCCGCGCGCGCTGATCCTGACGCCGACGCGTGAGCTGGCCGCGCAGGTGCACGAGAGCGTGCGCCACTATGGCAAGAACACGAACCTGCGTTCGGCGGCGATCTTCGGCGGCGTTTCCGAACGTCCGCAGATCGATGCCATGCGCAATGGCTGCGACATCCTCGTCGCGACGCCGGGGCGCTTGCTCGATCTGGTCGAACAGAAGTTCCTGTCGCTGGCCGAGGTCAACATCTTCGTGCTCGATGAAGCCGACCGCATGCTCGACATGGGTTTCATCCACGCCATCAAGCGCATCCGCGCACTGCTGCCCAACACGAGGCAGAACCTGATGTTCTCGGCCACCTACTCCGATGACATCCGTCGTCTCGCCAGCAACCTGCTGCGCGATCCGCAGAGCATCGACGTGGCGCCGCCGAACCGCACCGCCGACAAGGTGGAACAGGTGAGCTACCGGCTGCCCAAGGATCACAAGCGCCACCTGCTGGCGCACCTGATCAACGACGGCAACTGGCACCAGGTGCTGATCTTCACGCGCACCAAGCATGGCGCGAACCGCCTCGCCGAGCAGCTGGAACGCTCCGGCATTCCGTCGCTGCCCATCCATGGCAACAAGAGCCAGAACGCGCGCGTGCGCGCACTGGCCGACTTCAAGAGCAACAAGATCATCGCGCTGGTGGCCACCGAAGTCGCGGCACGCGGCCTCGACATCAAGGAGCTGCCGTACGTCGTGAACTACGAGCTGCCGAACGTGCCCGAGGACTACGTGCATCGCATCGGTCGCACGGCACGCGCGGGTTCGACCGGCAAGGCCATCTCGCTGGTGTCGCCGGATGAGGCGCCGTTCCTGAAGGACATCATCAAGCTCTTGGGCAAGGACATCCCCACCCAGCCGCTGCCGCAGTTCGCGATCACCGAGCCGGCGCCACGCCCCCAGCAGCAGGATGCGCAGCGCCAGCAGCAGGCCCCGCGTCCGGCGAATTCGCAGCCACGCCGTCCGCAACAGCGTCCCCAGGGCCAGCGTCACTCGGGCCGTCCGCAGTCGCAGGGACGTTCTTCGCGGCGCGCGTAAAGCACCGGTTTTCTGCTTCTTAAAGATCGACCTTCCGCGCAGGGGGCAACATGGCTGCCGGTTGGCGCGCGCTGCGCTAGAGTCGATCCATGAGAAAAATACTGGGACTGCTGCTGATCCTGGCCCTGCCGGCCTGGGCGGACGACGCCCCATCGGGCTGCGGCATGCTGTGCGGCAACTGGGTCCTGGACGCTGCGCACAGCGACGCGCTCGAACCCGTGGTCGATGCGGCGCTGGTGAAATACAAGGAACCCAAGGCGCCGCGCATCCATCGCCCGTATTACGACGACCGCGACCTCGTCAAATACGATCCGCTCGAGGCCGTCGAATCGCAATTCCAGGACCCGAACCTCGACTTCGAACCGCAGACCAAGGAGCAGATGCGCGCCGCCTTGCTGGTGACGCTGGCCGCACCACCGACGCTGCTGTTCAGCGCACAGGGCGATGACGTGCTGATGCGCACCGGCGAGCACTTCGAGCGCCGCTTCTTCCCGGGCGAACCACACAGCCGCGTCGATTCGCATGGCACCGCGAAGATCAACACGGACTGGCGCAAGAACGTGCTGTTCGTCAGCGAGAGCTACAAAGGCAAGGGCAAGCGCGAGGGCACCGAGACCTATGCGCTGCAGTCCGACGGTTCACTGCTGGTGACGCGCACGCTGGAACGCAGTGGCGTCGCGCTGATGCGCGTGCGCTACGTGTATCGCCGCGGCTGAACCGCGCTATAGTCCGGCGCGCGGGGCGACCAGGAACAGCGCCCCATCAGGGGGTCTCGATGAAATTGCGTGCATTGGTTGCGACGCTCTGCCTCGTGCTCACCACAGGCATGGCCTCCGCGCATCACTCCTTCGCCATGTTCGACAGCGACCACCAGATGCTGCTCACCGGCAAGGTGACGCAGTTCAGCTGGCAGAACCCGCACGTCTACATCCATCTGCAGGCTACCGATGCCAAGGGCAAGTCGCGCGAGTGGGTAATCGAGTGCGCCAACCCGGGCATCCTCGATCGCGCCGGGTGGAAGTTCAACATGATCAGGAAGGACGACCGGCTCACGATGGTGGCTGCGCCGTTGCGCACCGGTGAACCTGGCGCACTGCTCAAGCAGATCAAGCTCGCGGATGGACGCGTGTTCGGCAATGGCGGGCCGGCGGGTCCGCCCAACATCAGCATCGAGGACGGCAAGCCGCTGCCGGCGGCGAAGTGATGCGCGTCATAGCATGGCCTCTGTGCGCGATCGCATTGCTCGCTGCTGGCGCGTGCACGCCGAAGCCACCGCAGGCAACCACTGCGGCCGCCACCTTCGATCCGAAGGATTTCAGCGGCACCTGGGATCGTTACCCCGCACCGACTGAATCCGCGCAGGACCCGAGCGTGGTGCCGCGCCCCGAGCCGATTCCGGATCCACCGCTGAAGCCCGAATTCCAGAGTGCGTGGACGGCCGGGCAGAAGAAGATCGCAGCCGCCAACGCCGCCGGCGAACCCATCGCCACCGGGTACACGCACTGCCAGCCCGATGGCATGCCGGCGATGATGATGGCGATGTTCCCGATGGAGGTGCTGCAGACGCCGCGCCAGACCACCATCATCCAGGAAGCGTACAACCAGGTGCGACGCATCTATCTCAACGACACTCTGCCTGCCGTCGATGATGCCGAGCCCGGCTTCTGGGGACACTCGGTGGGCAAGTGGGAAGGCAACGACTTCGTCGTCGAGACCATCGGCATCAAGGACTACGTGCAGTTCCGCAACGTGCCGCACTCGGCCAGCATGCGCATCCACGAACGCATGCGCGCCATCGACGCCAACCACTTCGAGGACGATGTCACGGTGGAGGATCCCGAATACCTCACCGCGCCTTGGAAGTGGAAGTGGGTGTACCAGCGCCGCCCGAACTACAAGATGTACGAGTACGTCTGCGAGGACAATCGCGAGTACGCGGATCCCGTCACGGGCAAGGCGCGCATGCGCATGGACACGAAGTAGCCGGGCTCCCCGTTATTGTCATCATTTGCCCCAGGCAGTGCTTACGCCGGCATCTGGAGGGCGACTACGCAGCCCCAAGCCCGGCGCGACAGGCAGAGGGAAGGCGTACAATCGCCGCGCCCCGTTACCGTTAACCGCACCCCCGATGGCGCGGATCAGGCAACGGCAAGCAACTGATTGAGTAACGACAAACCTCTGGCGCCGATGGTCATCGGTGCACTCGGTATCGTCTACGGCGACATCGGCACCAGCCCGCTGTATGCGTTCAAGGAATCGCTGCACGCCGCGGGCGGTGGCGCGGGCCAGGCAACCGAGATCCTTGGCATCCTCTCGCTCATTTTCTGGAGCCTGCTCGTGCTCGTCTCGCTGAAGTACGTGCTGCTGCTGCTGCGCGCGGACAACGCGGGCGAAGGCGGCATCCTGTCGCTGGTGGCGCTGATCCAGCAGCGCGTTGGACAGACCAGCCGCTGGGCCAAGCGCGCGATCGCGGTGGGCGTGCTGGGTACTGCCCTCTTCTTCTGTGATGCGCTGATCACGCCGGCCATCTCGGTGCTGTCGGCGGTCGAGGGCATGGAGCTGCTCGGCAACAAGCTGCACAACTACGTGCTGCCGTTGACGGCGGGCATCATCGTCGGGCTGTTCGCCATCCAGCGCAGCGGCACCGAACGCGTCGGCCGCATGTTCGGGCCCATCATGCTGGTGTGGTTCGCGGTGCTCGCCTTCACCGGGTTGCACTCGCTGTTGCAGGCACCGGAAGTGCTGGTGGCGCTGAATCCGATGTACGGCTTCGCGCTGCTCGGCGCGCACCCGCTGGTGGCACTCACCATCCTGGGCTCGGTGTTCCTCGCGGTAACCGGCGGTGAAGCGCTGTATGCGGACATGGGCCACTTCGGCCGCTGGCCGGTGCGACTCGCCTGGTTCGTGCTGGTGTGGCCGTCGCTGCTGCTCAACTACTTCGGACAGGGAGCGCTGTTGCTGCATGCCTCGGGCACCGTGGAGCAACCCTTCTTCGCGATGGTGCCGTCGAGCCTGCTGCCGGTCTTCATCGTGCTGGCCACCGCGGCGACGGTGATCGCATCGCAGGCCACGATCTCCGGTGCGTTCTCGGTGGCACGACAGGCCATCCAGCTCGACCTGCTGCCGCGCCTGATGATCCACCAGACCAGCGCGCGCGAGCACGGCCAGATCTACGTGCCGGCGGTGAACCTGTTCATGCTGGTGGCGGTACTGATGTTCGTGTTCAGCTTCCGCTCCTCTTCAGCGCTCTCCGCCGCATACGGTGCGTCGGTGGTTGGCACCATGCTGCTCACCACCTGCCTCGGCGCCGTGGTCGCAAGGACGCACTGGCGCTGGCCGTGGTGGGCAGTTGCCCTCGTGTTCGGCGGCTTCCTGCTGGTGGACCTCGCCTTCGTGGCCGGCAATGCCACCAAGATTCCGCACGGTGGTTGGGTGCCGCTGTCGATCGCGGCGGTGATGTACCTGATGTTCAAGACCTGGCGCGATGGCCGCATCAGCCTGCGCGCGGAGCTGAACCGCCGCGCGGTGAAGCTCGACAAGCTGCCTGACCTACTGTGCCAGGCCACCCGCGTGCCCGGCACCGCGGTGTTCCTGGTGAGCCATGCGGAGTTCATCCCCACCGCCCTGCTGCGCAATCTCGAGCACAACCATGTGTGCCACGAACGCGTGGTGATGCTGAACATGGAAATCGTGCGCACGCCGCGCTACTCGGGTCCGCGAGCGTGGGTGGAAACGCTGCAGCCGAATGTCTACGCGGTACGGGCGCGCTTCGGCTTCATGGAAACACCGGACGTCACGGATGCGCTGCGCAGCGCGCGCCAGCGTGGCCTCAAGGATCTCGAGGACGACATCTCGTTCTTCCTCGGCTGGCACCTGGTGCGTGCACGACCACGCAGCAGCCTGCTGTCCGGCCTCAAGTTCCGGCTGTTCGCCTACATGCAGCGGCGCAGTGCGCAGGCGGCGGAGTTTTTCCGCATGCCCACGCACGGCGTGATGATCCTCGCTACCGATATCGAGCTGTAGCGGCGCTCACAGCGCCAGCGTGTACTGCGCGCCGAAGATCAGGATGTCCGCCTTGTAGGTGCCGACCAGGTTGCCGCGACCCGCAGCGGCCTGGTTGTTGGCGATGTCGGTATCGCCGATCACAAGATAGGACGCGCCCACGTCGATCCTCGAGTTGGGCGTCAATTGGTAGCGCGTACCCAGCGACAGCCACACGCGATCGTTGTCCGGCATCGCCGCCAGCCGGGTGGTGGAGTTCTTCACCGGAGTCTGGTCGTAGGCGACACCGCCCTTCAGCGTCCACTTGCTGTTGAGCAGGTAGTTGGCGCCGAGGGCCACGCGCCAGGTGTCGTCGAAGGCGGCATCCAGCGTCTGCACTGGCGTGCCCGCGCGCGCGATCACGACATCGTTGATCGAACTCCAGCCCGTGCGCGATACATCACCCAGCAGCTGCCACTTGTCGGTTAGCTGCTGCTTCACGCTGAGGATGAAAGTATCGGGCAGCGTGATTGTCGTCGAAGCATCGCCGTTCGGCAGCACGACCTGCTGGGTGGAGGAGATGTCGCCGGTGAGCTTCTGCTTGATCTTCGAGCGATAGGAGAGGCCGACGTCGGTGGTGGGGGAAGCCTTGAACAGCACGCCGGCGTTCCAGCCGAAGGCTTCATCCGAAGCATCGAGGGTGATCTTCGTTCCCTGCGTCGTCGCATTCACCACCGCCGCATAGCGCTGGTACTTCGCCTTCATGTGCATCCAGTCGAGGCCGGCACCGATGGAGAACCAGTCGTTGACGCGCCATGCAACGGAAGGATTGATGTTCACCGTCTTGATGTCGAACAGCGTGGACTGGAAGCGCCCCGCCCAGTCATCGTTGTAGTCGGTCTTCAGGCCGAAGGGCACGGAGACGCCGAGGCCGACGAAGAAATCCGGGCTGATGCCCCACGACATGTAGCCCGCAGGCACTACTGCGGCACTGCCTGCGTTGCCGCCATTGCTTCCCAGCGGAGCCGGTGTGTTGGCCGATGCGCTGTTGCTGAACTTGTACGAAGGGCTGATCAGATCCGCGCCCAATGAAACTTCCAGCGGCTTCAGGTGCGTCATGCCTGCAGGATTGAAGAACACCGTGCTGGCATCGTCTGCCACTGCGGCGGAACCTGCGTAGGCATTGCCGATGCCGCTCGCGTTCTGTTCGAGCAGCTGGAAACCCGATGCGCTGGCAACTCCCGTAGCAAGCGCTGCGGAAACCGCTGCCAGGGTCGTGGTGACTGACTTGCTATTCATCGCCTCTCCTTGGAAGAAATGCCCCGCCCTCAAGTCCCGCGGCAGGCTAACGCCGGACAACTGCCAGGGGCAAGCTCGGCATCTGCTTCCTGCCTCGCATCGATGCACGCGACCGCAGCGCGAAAAGCAGGCACAGTGATCGGGATTACCGCCTACCCGATAGAGCAGTGACGTCCTACATACTTCAATGAGCAACAGCGCAGCGCTTCATCCGTTCCGCGGCGGCGGCCTGGTCAAACTGCTGGCCATACTTGCCATCACATTGAACATGCGCGGCGCGATCACCTGCGTCGGTCCGTTGCTGAAAACCATCCAGGCGCAGTTCGGACTCAGCGGCACGGCTGCCGGTCTGCTCACGTCGTTGCCACTGTTCGCGTTCGGCCTGCTTTCTGCCTATGCGGCACCGCTGGCGCGTCGATTGGGCATGGAAGCAGCCATCATGTTGTCGATCTCGCTACTTGTCGCGGGGCTCGGCATCCGCTACATCGACGGCACGGCGTTCCTGTACCTGGGCACCGCGTTCATCGGCTGCGGCATGGCCTTCAACAATGTGTTGCTGCCCGGGCTACTGCGGCGCGACTTCCCCGGACAGCTCACCATCGTCACCGCGCTGTTCACGATGGTGCTCGCCACCTGCGGTGGCATCGGCTCGGGCGTCTCCATTCCGCTCGCCAACTTCGGCGGCTGGCGCTTCTCGCTGGTGGCCTGGATCTTCCCCGCCGTGCTGGCGCTGCTTTTCTGGATACCGCAGCTGCGCACACACACCTGGCCGCAAGCCCAGGCAGAACCCGGAACTCGCGTGTGGAACCAGCTGCTTGCCTGGCAGGTGAGCCTGTTCATGGCCTGCCAGTCCACCGCGTTCTACGTGATGATCTCCTGGTTCCCCAGCATGATGGCGGACCTTACAGGCACCAGCGCCGCGCGCTCGGGTGCGATCCTGTTCATCTACCAGGTGTTCGTGCTGGGCTCGGTGATGCTGACGCCGGTGTTCATCCATCGGCTGCACGACCAGCGGCTGCTCGGTGTGGTGCTGAGCGTGCTGATCCTGGTGGGCTTTTGCGGCCTGCTGGCCGATGCGCCACACGCGCTGGGCTGGATGATCGTGATGGGCCTGGGCGCCGGCGGCGCTCTGGTGCTGGCCATCACGCTGTTCGGCATGCGGGCCGGGACGGCCGCGCAGAGCATTGCGCTGTCGGGCATGGCGCAGGCGGTGGGATACACGATGGCTGCCATCACTCCCATCGTCATCGGCCTCATCCACGACCTCACTCACCAGTGGACAGGGCCCTTGCTGCTGATGATCGTGCTGGCAGTCATGCAGGTGGCGATGGCGTACCTGGCCGGCCGCAAACGTACCATCCGGGCCGGAAACACCCCGACTCCAGACTTTACATAATCTCAACTTTCGGGTGGCGCCTGAGGGGGGCGATCGCGTATCCTTGCGCGCTTTTTAGCGCCCCTATCCCCCTCTTCCGACACGGAAATTCCAGCTCATGGCTCGTACTACTCCCCTCGCCGACATCCGCAATTTCGGCATCATCGCGCACGTCGACGCCGGCAAGACCACGACGACCGAGCGCATCCTCTATTACACCGGTCGCAAGCACACCATCGTCGACGTGCACGACACGAAGGACCTGAAGACTTCGACCACTACTGACTACCTCGAGCAGGAGCAGAAGCGCGGCATCACCATCCAGTCGGCCGCCGTGTCGGCGTTCTGGCGTGGCAAGAAGCTGAACATCATCGACACCCCGGGCCACGTGGACTTCACCATCGAGGTGAACCGTTCGCTGCGCGTGCTCGACGGCGCGGTCGTGGTGTTCGACGGCGTGGCGGGCGTGGAGCCGCAGTCGGAGACCAACTGGCGCCTGGCGGACAACTACAAGGTGCCGCGCCTGTGCTACGTGAACAAGATGGACCGCAGCGGCGCCGGTTACCTGCGCTGCGTGGACATGATCAAGAAGCGCCTGGGTTCGCGCCCGCTGGTGGCGCACCTGCCGATCGGCTCGGAAGACAACTTCAAGGGCATGGTCGACCTGGTCGAGAACAAGGCCTACACGTGGGATTCGGACGACCGTGACGCGAAGTGGGAAATCCACGAGCTCACCGGCAACCTCGCCGACAAGTTCGGCATCACCGTGCCCAGCGACCGCGCCATCCTCGACTCGGTGCCCAAGTACCGCACCGAGCTCGTCGACACCTGCCTCGAGCAGGACGACGTGGCGATGGAAGCCTACCTCGAAGGCACCGAGCCTTCGGTCGACACGCTGAAGAAGTGCATCCGCAAGGGCACGCTGAACGGCGCGTTCAACCCGGTTCTGTGCGGCTCTTCGTACAAGAACAAGGGCGTGCAGCAGATGCTGGACGCCGTGGTCGATTTCCTGCCGGCGCCGACGGACGTCGATGGCATCGCCACGGTGGACGAGGACGGCAACCCGAATGGCACGCGCATCTGCTCGGACGATGAGCCCTTCTCGGCGCTCGCGTTCAAGGTGATCAACGATGCCTACGGCGCGCTGACCTTCGTGCGCGTGTATTCCGGCGTGCTCGTCAAGGGCGCCTCGGTGCAGAACACCACGCGCGGCAAGCGCGAGAAGATCGGCCGCATGGTGGAGATGTTCGCGAAGGAAGCGAACGCCATCGAAGAGGCGCGCGCCGGCGACATCATCGCGCTGGTCTCGCTGCAGGAAACCGACACCGGCGACACGCTGTGCGATTCGAACGCGCCGGTGATCCTGGAGCGCATGCGCTTCCCCGAGCCCGTGATCAGCGTTTCGGTGAAGCCGAAGAGCAAGACCGAGCTCGAGAAGTTCGGCGCCGCGCTGGGCAAGATGGTGCGCGCCGATCCGTCGCTGAAGCTCGAGACCGACCGCGAGACGGGTGAAACCATCCTGCGCGGCATGGGCGAGCTGCACCTGGACGTGACGCTCGATCGCATGCGCACCGAGTTCAACGTGGAAGGCGTGATGGGCCAGCCGCAGGTTGCCTATCGCGAGACCTTCACCAAGGCGGTGCAGGAAAACTACATCCACAAGAAGCAGACCGGCGGTTCGGGCCAGTTTGCCGAAGTGTGGATCAAGTTCGAGCCGCTCGAACGCAGCAGCGGCTTCGTGTTCGAGGACGAAACCGTCGGCGGTTCGGTGCCGCGCGAGTTCGTGCCTTCGGTCGAGAAGGGCCTGCGCATCCAGAAGGAAGACGGCGTGCTGGCGCGCTTCCCCACCGTGGACTTCAAGGCCACGCTGATCGATGGCAGCTACCATGACGTGGACTCGAACGCGATGACCTTCGAAATCGCGGCCAAGGCGGCGTTCCGCGAAGCGGTTCGCAAGGCGGGGCCGATCCTGCTGGAGCCGGTGATGAAGGTCGAGGTGGTGACACCGGGCGATTACCTGGGCGACGTGATCGGCGATTTGAACCGTCGTCGTGGCCAGATCCAGGAGCAGCTCGAGCGCGGCACCAACATCGCCGTGGTGGCTGCCGTGCCGCTGTCGGAAATGTTCGGCTACATCGGCAACCTGCGCGCCATGAGTTCGGGCCGCGCCAGCTACACGATGGAGTTCTCGCACTACGATCCGGTGCCGAAGAACGTGGCCGATGCGGTGATCGCCGAAGCCAACAAGGCCAAGCAGGCCGGCAACGGCTAAGGCGTGTCGAAGGCGCGTGCTGCTTCGAGCACGCGCTGCACCTGTTCAAGAGGGGACGGACTTCCGGGTTCGTCCCCTTTTTCATTGGTGGCGGTTTTGTCCGCGAACAGCGGCCACACCTTGACGGCCAGCACGGCAGCGGCAGCGGCGGAACCGGCGCGGACGTTGGACGGAAACAGCGCGGCATGCTGCTGGATGAAATGCACGGCGCGGCTCAACGCTTCACGCTGCGCGAGATCCTGTGATGTGGTGAATGCAAAGCGCCACTCCAGCACGCGGTCGCGGATCACGGGGCGCTCGCCATCCGGCAGCAGACCAGTCGCCGCGTAGATGCGGCAGTCGTAGTCACGACAGGTCTGCGGGCGATCTGCATAGATGGTGCAGCGGCGCGCTTCCAGCATCGGGCACGTGCCGTCGTCACGATGTCGCATCAGCGCGAACCCGCCATCGACAGGCAGGTGCAGGTAGCGATCCGGTACCGCGGCCAATGCGGTCTTGTCGGTGGGCCGCAGCGGTATGGCATAGGAGGAAACGCAGCAACCCACGCAACCATCACAGGGTACGTCGGCTATCTGCTCGCCGTGGAGCACGGCACGCATGGCGGCAAGCCAGCCACTGAAAGATCCCGCAGGCCTGCTCAGGGAAAACTCACTGCAACTTGAAATGATCCAGGAATTGCTGCTGCCGTCTGCGCAGCACCGAATTGTACCGGACCTCGAGTTCGCCCCGCTGCCGCGACATCTGTCTCAGCCGCGGATCGAGCGCCATCACCTTGCGCAGGTTGCTGCGGAACTCCTCGGCACGCGCGATCTCGATGGAACCCGGCGGCAGCGCGGGGATTCCATCCAGCACCATGCTGGCCTGTTCTTCGTATGACTTCTCCATGTATACGGGCATGCAGGCGTGCTGCTTGATCCTCGTACCGAGCGGCGCCTTCATCTCGCAGTTCACGTTGAACTCGGTGACCACGTTCAATTCGTTGTAGAGCGAGAAGAAGCGATCCTCGAGTTCGTTCATCGTCTTGCGCAGCTGCCACAGGCTCGTGCCTTTGACGATGATCTCGTCCAGTTGCTGATCTTCGCGGCTGGCGCGTGCGGCCGATGCTGGAATCGCTTGAGGAGCTGCGGCGATGGCAAAAAGCGGGAACGCCGCGAGCAGTAGGCCGGCAAATCGAATGGTGGCCATATCCCTGTGCCTCCCTGAACCTGACGCCGGCAGCCGTTATACCGGGTTCGGGCGGCCGAAAGAAGGCGCCGGTCCGTCACCTTGGGGGTTTGGCGGCTATTGCCGCCAGAGACGGATCGGCGCCGGAGAGCAGTCGACGGTGCTACGGGTGAACTTGAGACTCACCGCCGACCATGGCGCCTCAGCGACTGGCGACGGTTTCGCTGGACAG
This sequence comes from Pseudomonadota bacterium, assembly GCA_037200665.1. Lineage (GTDB taxonomy): Bacteria > Pseudomonadota > Gammaproteobacteria > Steroidobacterales > Steroidobacteraceae > ZC4RG30. Next base: position 576,908 of record JBBCGD010000007.1, read on the forward strand.
CGCCTTGTTGCTGGTCAGCTTGCCGCTGGCAAGGCTCTGCATGTGCATCGCCGAAACCATGGGAATGCCGACCTGCTGCACGGCCTTGCCCAGAGCATTCGTAAAGCAGCTGCTGTACGAATCGGCAGCGAAGGAATCGCCGGCGGCGAGTTCCGCATCACCGCAAACACGCGCCGCGGTTTCCTGCAGCTTGTGATACAGCGCCGTGGCGCCATCTACAGTCGCTGCATCCGGAACACTGTATTTGACAGTTTCCGTCTTGGTCACGGGCAGATCGAGCGGAGCAGCCATTGCACCGATCGAGAACAGCGCTGCACCTGCAAGCAGCGCGACATTACGCAGGTTGATTGGGTTCTTCATTTCATACCTCTGTCAGCTTTTCTTGGGGGGTCGAACACCGGAAGAAGTCACGCTTCCGGTGTCAGGTATGTTCATCGCCAACGGAAAAAGTGGCATTGGCTTTGCATGAATTGTTGTGAACGCTTCTGTGCAAGGTGGAATAAGGCAGGCAGTGCAACACACGGTTTATCTGTTCGATGGATTTCAACTGGATGTCACACGACGCAAGCTGATTTCCAGCGGTGGACTCGTGCAGCCGCTCAACTCGCGCGCGATGGATGCGCTGTTACTGCTGGTGGCAAATGCTGGCGAGCTCGTCGAGAAGCGTCGCCTCATGGAGACAATCTGGCCGAACGCGGTGGTCGAGGACAACAACCTCAACCAGTGCATCCTCGCCATTCGCAAGGCACTTGGAGAAGTTGCCGGCAGCAATCGCTACATCATGACGGTGCCGGGTCGTGGCTACCGCTTCGTTAGTCCGGTGCATTCTTCGATGCAGGAATCCACGGCGGAAACTGCTTCGCTGCGCGTGCAGAGTGGATCCTCTTCCGGTCGACGCCATTCCAGGGCGATGTGGTTGGGTGGAGCAGGTGCCGTGCTTGTGGCGTTGCTCGCGGTGATCCTGTTCCGCGTGGTGCGACCGGCTGTTGATCCATTGATGGCGTCGATGGAGGTCGCGGGCACTGTTGATAAATCATCACCGGCGATTGTCTTGCGCCTGCGTGAACCGGTGACTGTGGGCGGAGGCAACATGGAGAGCGCGTCGACGACATTGCTGGCGCGATGCCTCACCGCACGACCGGGCATGAAGCTGCGCGTGCAGGTTCAGCTGGTCGGTGACGGCGGTACGACTGTGTGGACAGGAAGCTATGTGGCCGGTGCGCAGGATCTGCTGGCCTTGCAGGTTGGCGGGACCGCATCCGCGCCGGGTTGTCGTGAGCTCATTGCAGCAGCGGGATTGCAGCAGGCGCAGTCTTCCACGCGCTAGGCCCTTGCCCGCGCCGGTCCGCGGACTTCAGCAGGAGCACTGGTCTGACTGGGGCATCACTGAGGCAGAGGCATGGTCGCCGTCTGCTGCAGTAACCATTGCCGGAAGGCCTGCACCTTCTGGATCTCCAGGTACGCCGGCGGACAGACGAAGTAGCAGCCGCGTCCGTGTGGAATCGCGGCGGGGGCGGCACGCACCAGCAAGCCGTTGGCGAGGAAGGATTGCGCCAGGCTCCACCGGGCCAGCACGAGGCCCTGCCCGTGCACGGCAGCGGTGAGAATCGCGACGCTGTCGTCGAAGGCGGCGCCGCGCTCCGGCCACAACTCATCGTGGTAGGCGCAGCCTTCGATCCACATCTCCCAGGGTTCGGTGGTGGAATGCAGCAGCGGATAGCTCCCGGTAGTGCCCGGGCCTGCGAGTGGTCCGTGCTGCGCCATGAGCCGCGGCGAACACAGAGGCACCAGGTATTCGTCGAACAGCTTCTCGGCGTGGAGCCGCGGCCAGCGGCCATTGCCCATGCGGATGGCCAGGTGCACGTCGGAGCGGGAAAAATCCGCGAGTGCCGGCGTGCACTGCAGGCGCAGGTCGATCTGCGGATGCGTGGTGAAGAAATCCGGCAGGCGCTCGGTGAGCCAGCTGTTCAGGAATGAACTGAGCATGCTGGCGACCAGCACGCCGCCGCTGCGCTCCGCGCGGACCATGCGGAAGCCTTGTTCGAGTTCGTCGAGTCCACGCTGCACATAGGGGACGAGGCGTTCGCCTTCGGCAGTTAGTTCAACGCCCTGGGGTGTCCGGCGCAGCAGGCGCACTTGCAGGTAATCCTCCAGCGCCTTGATCTGCATGCTGACCGCAGCGGTCGACAGGTGCAGTACTTCCGCTGCTTCGCTGAAGCTGCAACGCGCGGCCACTGCAGCAAACATGCGCAGCGCGGCCAGAGGCAGGCGCGCGTGTGTGCGAGCGGTTGATGTACTGCGCTTCGCCTTCGTCGTGCGCGGCGCGCTGGCGCGTTTGCGTGCGGGTGATGCCTTCATGCGGCCATTTTGCCGCAGCCATGCGCCGGCAAACGAATCAGGTGTTAAGCACTGCTGAAAGGTGCTTCAGGAAGTGCGAATGCCCCGGCGATGCCCCCACCCGACACTTCGCCGCAGGCCAGAACCGGCTGGCGGTTGCTGCCTCACTGACGATCGATAAGGAGAAGGACATGAAGCAGATCGAATCCGGCTCGCGTGGACTCTACGGCACGATGGCCGCAGCATTGCTGCTCGCAATGACACTCACCGCGATTACCAGACCCACGCCGGCCGCCGACGAGGTGGTGCGGAAAGTGAAGATTTCCGACCTGAACCTCGCCCTGCCGCAGGACCAGAAGACGCTGGCGCGTCGGTTGCGATTCGCGGTCGACCAAGTCTGTGGTGCGCGCTACACCACGAACCTCGTGTACGCGACCCGGCGCGAGGCTCTGGCGTGCCGAGAGAAAGCGTGGGGTGAGGTAAGGCAGCAGCTCGAAGCCCATGGCCTGCCTTCGATGCTTGCTGCGAGTCGCTGAGCTCATCAGCCGCTTCGCGGGGGACGGCGCGATGCGGAGCGGGTGGAACTCCTTACTCCAAGGCTAAATAGTGACCGCGAGTAGCGGACGGCGCCGACTGCAGAAAAGGATGCTTCAGGCCGATCGATTCCTAGAACACATCCCCCTTCATCGCACCGTCCCAATGCTCATCGGCTTTGCCATCGACGAAGCGCCACATGTCGAACCAGGCGATGGTGTACGACCTGGACGGATCATCCGGATCCTTCAGCTCACGCGGGGCCACCACGATCACGTAGTCACCCTCGGCAATTACCGCGCTGATCGGATGCGCCAGGCGTTCCGGAATTGGCGTCGGCTGTACCTTCAGGACCTTGGTGAAGAAATCGATGACCGCCGCGCGGCCTGACCCGGCATTGGGGTTGTGCTGGATGTAGCGTTCGGTGAGCCACTTGTCGGCCAATTCCCAGTGCCCTGCCTCGAGCAGATCTCGGGCTATGTGGTACGCCGCCTGCTTGTTGCGGTTCAGCTTGGAATCAGCGCTGGTGAACAGTGGCTCCGAAGGCGAAACGGCAGTAACCGGAGCCTGCGCCATCCCTCGACCCGCAATTGCGGCCAGGACAAGGGCAATGAAGATGCTTTCGTGCCGCATGCTGTCACCCATGTGAGTAGTAGTGCGCGGACAGTACTGAATACTGCGCCCAAAGCAAAAGCCCCGATCACTCGCGTGATCGGGGCTTTTCAATAGGAGCCTGACAGTGACCTACTCTCACATGGCAACAAGCCACACTACCATCGGCGCAGAGCGTTTTCACTTCCGAGTTCGGAATGGGATCGGGTGGTTCCCGCTCGCTAATGCCGTCAGGCAAAAAGGGAATCCAGAGAGTTTTGTTTCGACGTTTGTCGCGTTCGAGTAAATGTGAATTTCGCCAAATCGCAGCGTCAACCACCAAACGGTCGAGACCGCTTGAGGTTATATGGTCAAGCCTCACGGGCAATTAGTACTCGTTAGCTGAGTGCATTGCTGCACTTACACACCGAGCCTATCAACCAAGTAGTCTTCTTGGGCCCTTCAGGAGGATCAAGTCCTCAGGGAGATCTGGTCTTGGGGGGGGCTTCCCGCTTAGATGCTTTCAGCGGTTATCCCGTCTGTACATAGCTACCCGGCAGTGCCACGTGCGTGACAACCGGAACACCAGAGGTACATTCACTCCGGTCCTCTCGTACTAGGAGCAACTCACCCTCAAATCTCCAACGGCTACGGAAGATAGGGACCAAACTGTCTCACGACGTTTTGAACCCAGCTCGCGTACCACTTTAATCGGCGAACAGCCGAACCCTTGGGACCTGCTACAGCCCCAGGATGTGATGAGCCGACATCGAGGTGCCAAACTCCTCCGTCGATGTGGACTCTTGGGAGGAATAAGCCTGTTATCCCCGGAGTACCTTTTATCCGTTGAGCGATGGCCCTTCCATACAGAACCACCGGATCACTATGACCAACTTTCGTTCCTGCTCGACATGTACGTCTCGCAGTCAAGCACCCTTATGCCATTGCACTCAGAAGCGCGATGACCGACCGCGCTGAGGGTACCTTTGCACTCCTCCGTTACTCTTTGGGAGGAGACCGCCCCAGTCAAACTACCCACCATACATTGTTCCCATCCCGGATTACGGGACTAGGTTAGAACTCCGAAATTATCAGGGTGGTATTTCAAGGTTGCCTCCACAAGAGCTAGCGCCCCTGCTTCAAAGGCTCCCACCTATCCTACACAAACAAGTTCAAAGTTCAGTGTAAAGCTGTAGTAAAGGTTCACGGGGTCTTTCCGTCTTTCCGCAGCTACGCCGCATCTTCACAGCGATTTCAACTTCACTGAGTCTCTGGTCGAGACAGTAGGGCCAGCGTTACGCCATTCGTGCAGGTCGGAACTTACCCGACAAGGAATTTCGCTACCTTAGGACCGTTATAGTTACGGCCGCCGTTTACCGGGGCTTCGATCAAGAGCTTCGCCTTGCGGCTGACCCCATCAATTAACCTTCCGGCACCGGGCAGGCGTCAGACCCTATACATCCACTTGCGTGTTAGCAGAGTCCTGTGTTTTTGGTAAACAGTCGCAGCCCTCGATTACCTGCGGCCTTTAACAGCTTCCTGGAGCAAGTCCAGTGACCATCAAAGGCATACCTTCTTCCGAAGTTACGGTATCAATTTGCAGAGTTCCTTAACCAGAGTTCTCTCAAGCGCCTTAGCAGATTACCTGCTCACCCACCAGTGTCGGTTTACGGTACGGACAACTGTTACCTGAAGCTTAGAGGCTTTTCCTGGAAGCGGGGCATCAAACACTTCGTCTTCCATTGCTGGTCGACTCGCACTCACTTCTCGGCGTTGAATGACCTTCCGGATTTGCCAGGAAGATCCGCCTACGAGCTTGGACGGCACTGCTGCCGCTGCTTTAGCCTTCTCCGTCACCCCATCGCAGTAACAGTCGGTTCAGGAATATTAACCTGATGTCCATCGACTACGCCTTTCGGCCTCGCCTTAGGATCCGACTCACCCTGAGCCGATTAACGTAGCTCAGGAAACCTTGGGTTTTCGGCGTGCGGGTTTTTCACCCGCATTAACGTTACTCATGTCAGCATTCGCACTTCTGATACCTCCAGCACACCTCACAGTGCACCTTCGCAGGCTTACAGAACGCTCCCCTACCGCGTGCATTGCTGCACACCCATAGCTTCGGTGCTCGGCTTGAGCCCCGTTATATCTTCCGCGCAGACCGACTAGACCAGTGAGCTATTACGCTTTCTTTAAAGGATGGCTGCTTCTAAGCCAACCTCCTGGCTGTCTATGCCTTTCCACATCGTTTACCACTTAGCCGAGACTTTGGGACCTTAGCTGATGGTCTGGGTTATTTCCCTCTTCACAACGGACGTTAGCACCCGCTGTGTGTCTCCCGAGCTGTACTTGCAGGTATTCGGAGTTTGCATGGAGTTGGTAGGCCTAGACGGCCCCCGTCTCCAAACAGTGCTCTACCCCCTGCAGTAATACTCGAGGCACTACCTAAATAGCTTTCGGGGAGAACCAGCTATCGCCAGCCTTGATTAGCCTTTCACTCCTATCCACACCTCATCGACGCACTATTGCAACAGTGGTTCGTTCGGACCTCCAGTCAGTGTTACCTGACCTTCATCCTGGACATGGATAGATCGACTGGCTTCGGGTCTATTCCCAGCGACTGTGGCGCCCATTTAAGACTCGGTTTCCCTACGGCTCCCCTATACGGTTAGCCTTGCCACTGAAAATAACTCGCTGACCCATTATACAAAAGGTACGCAGTCACTCCTTGCGGAGCTCCTACTGCTTGTACGCACACGGTTTCAGGTTCTATTTCACTCCCCTCACCGGGGTTCTTTTCGCCTTTCCCTCACGGTACTTGTTCACTATCGGTCGGTAGAGAGTATTTAGCCTTTGAGGATGGTCCCCCAATGTTCAAGCAGGATTTCACGTGTCCCGCCCTACTCTTCGTCAGTCATTGAATTGTGTTTTCGTGTACGGGGCTATCACCCGCTATGGCCAGACTTTCCAGACTGTTCCACTAACACTCATCAACTTACCCTGACTGGGCTGGTCCCTGTTCGCTCGCCACTACTAAGGGAATCTCGGTTGATTTCTTTTCCTCCGGTTACTGAGATGTTTCAATTCACCGGGTTCGCTCCGTACACCTATTTATTCAGTGCACGGTACAGCCGAAGCTGTGGGTTTCCCCATTCAGAGATCGCCGGGTCAAAGGTTGTTTGCCACCTCACCGACGCTTATCGCAGGCTACCACGTCTTTCATCGCCTTCTACCGCCAAGGCATCCGCCATGTGCGCTTATTCACTTGACCATATAACCCCAAGGAGTCTCAGGGGTTACGATTTAGCTGATTCAACATTTATGCGAACGCGACATTCTCAAGAGATTTCAATAATCGATAAATCAAATCTTTCGCTTGAAAACTTAGCGTCAAAACAAAACTTCCGGATTTTTAAACAGCAGACCAGGCGCAAGGCTTGGTCGTAAAACTGTATGCGACGCTCGAGGGCAGGGCAGGTTTGGTGGAGCCAATCGGGATCGAACCGATGACCTCCTGCTTGCAAAGCAGGCGCTCTCCCAGCTGAGCTATGGCCCCGAACCAGAAACATCTGGTGGGTCTGGGAGGAGTTGCACCCCCGACCTCACCCTTATCAGGGGTGCGCTCTAACTAACTGAGCTACAGACCCAAATGTCCTGCAGCCCGTGTTATGGCCATTGGCTGGGCCGCTGCCCGAACGTCTTAGGCAAGTAATTTGTGCTGGGAACTCGCGCCACGAACCGTGGTGCATTCTCTTAAAGGAGGTGATCCAGCCGCACGTTCCCGTACGGCTACCTTGTTACGACTTCACCCCAGTCATTAACCACACCGTGGTAAGCGCCCTCCTTGCGGTCAGGCTACCTGCTTCTGGTGCAATCAACTCCCATGGTGTGACGGGCGGTGTGTACAAGACCCGGGAACGTATTCACCGCAGCAATGCTGATCTGCGATTACTAGCGATTCCAACTTCATGGAGTCGAGTTGCAGACTCCAATCCGGACTAAGACAGGCTTTCTGGGATTAGCTCCCCCTCGCGGGTTGGCTTCCCTCTGTACCTGCCATTGTAGCACGTGTGTAGCCCTGGCCATAAAGGCCATGATGACTTGACGTCATCCCCACCTTCCTCCGGTTTGTCACCGGCGGTCTCCTTAGAGTTCCCAACTTAATGATGGCAACTAAGGACAAGGGTTGCGCTCGTTGCGGGACTTAACCCAACATCTCACGACACGAGCTGACGACAGCCATGCAGCACCTGTGTTCTGGTTCCTTGCGGCACTCCCAAATCTCTTCGGGATTCCAGACATGTCAAGGCCAGGTAAGGTTCTTCGCGTTGCATCGAATTAAACCACATGCTCCACCGCTTGTGCGGGTCCCCGTCAATTCCTTTGAGTTTCAACCTTGCGGCCGTACTCCCCAGGCGGACAACTTAACGCGTTAGCTGCGACACTGTGAGGCTTACCCTCCCAACGTCTAGTTGTCATCGTTTATGGCGTGGACTACCAGGGTATCTAATCCTGTTTGCTCCCCACGCTTTCGTGCCTGATCGTCAGTTCTGGTCCAGGAAGCCGCTTTCGCCACTGATGTTCCTTCGGATATCTACGCATTTCACCGCTACACCCGAAATTCCGCTTCCCTCTGCCGAACTCTAGCTATCCAGTATCGAATGCAATTCCCAGGTTGAGCCCGGGGATTTCACACCCGACTTAAATAACCGACTACGCACGCTTTACGCCCAGTAATTCCGATTAACGCTTGCACCCTCTGTATTACCGCGGCTGCTGGCACAGAGTTAGCCGGTGCTTTTTCTTTGGGTTAGGTCAAGACCGAAAGGTATTAGCCCTCGGCTTTTCATCCCCACTAAAAGTGCTTTACAACCCGCAGGCCTTCTTCACACACGCGGCGTCGCTGGATCAGGGTTGCCCCCATTGTCCAATATTCCCCACTGCTGCCTCCCGTAGGAGTCTGGGCCGTGTCTCAGTCCCAGTGTGGCTGGTCGTCCTCTCAGACCAGCTACGGATCGTCGCCTTGGTGAGCCTTTACCTCACCAACTAGCTAATCCGACTTCGGCTCATCTCATAGCGCAAGGTCTTGCGATCCCCTGCTTTCAACCGTAGTTCGTATGCGGTATTAGCCTGAGTTTCCCCAGGTTATTCCCCACTACGAGGAAGATTCCGAAGCATTACTCACCCGTTCGCCGCTCGTCAGCATGTATTGCTACACCTGTTACCGCTCGACTTGCATGTGTTAAGCACGCCGCCAGCGTTCAATCTGAGCCAGGATCAAACTCTTCACTTGATAGCTTTGAGCTTTCAAACAATTGAGCGATCAAAGACCCATTGCTGGACTTTTGGTCACTCGGTCAATTCGCACCAAAGTGCATGACACGAGTCCCCACACAAATTACTTGCCAGATTTTTAAACAGCACGACGTGTCGCTGGGACCGTCGAAATTCGCCTTCCGTCTAGGGTCAGGCGGGGGGCGGAAGTATAGCGGCGTACCGCCTTCCGTCAACCCTTTCTCATCCTAGTTTTTCCGAGGCGGGACGTGCTGCTGTTACGCAGCGTTGCCTCGACTGGAGGGCGCGCAGTATAGCGATCGAAAAGGGCCTGTCAACGATCAGTAACAAGGGTCGTAGCAGGCCCGCGGAAACCCCTTAATCCAAGGCCAGGCGCAGACGGTCATTCGAACTGCGATGCGTCATGCGGCCGGCGAAATCTGTACTCGCGCAAAGCGCCGCGAACCCAGTTGAAGCAGGTATTCCGGCCCGGAAACAAGGCGCATTTCGCGATCCTGCACCTTGCCCCCATTCACCCGCACCGCCCCTTCCTGGATCTTGCGATTCGCCTCGGAATTGCTGGCCGCAAGCCCAGCTTCCTTCAGCGCCGCCGCCAGCCGCAGGCCGCTGGCGTCCTGCCCGGACAGTATCTGGAGCGGTAAATCTTCGGCGGTTGGCAGTGATTTCTGCGAAAAGCGGGCGATGAAATTCGCGCGCGCACGAGTCGCTGCATCACGGTCGTGGAAACGCGCCACGATTTCCTCCGCCAGCTCGAATTTCACATCCCGCGGATTACGCCCCTCTTCCACAGCCCTTTTCAGGCCAGAAATGTCGGACAGCGGACGGAAAGAAAGCAGCTCGAAATAGCGCCACATGAGCGCGTCTGAGATCGACATCAGCTTGCCGAACTGCGTTTCAGGATCCTCGGCAATACCTACGTAATTACCCAGGGATTTCGACATCTTGTTGACGCCGTCGAGCCCCTCCAGCAGCGGCACGGTCAGCACCACCTGCGGCTCCTGCCCGTAGTGCTCCTGCAGCGCGCGCCCGACGAGAAGGTTGAAGGTCTGGTCCGTGCCACCCAATTCCACATCGGCCTTGAGCGCGACGGAGTCGTAGCCCTGCACCAGCGGATACAGGAATTCATGCAGCGCGATGGGCTGCCCACCACGGAAACGCTTGGTGAAATCGTCTCGCTCGAGCATGCGGGCCACGGTGTGTTTTGCTGCGATCTCGATCAGGCCGGATGCCCCCATCGGGCCGAACCAGCGCGAATTGAAATCCACGCGCGTCTTTTCGGCGTCCAGGATCTTGAACACCTGCTTTTCGTAGGTGCGCGCATTCGCCTTGATCTCGTCGGGCGTGAGCCTTGGCCGTGTTGCGTTCCGACCCGTCGGGTCACCGATCAGTCCTGTGAAATCGCCGATCAGGAACACCACTTCGTGGCCGAACTGCTGGAACTGCCGCATCTTGTTGAGCAGCACGGTGTGCCCGAGATGCAGGTCCGGCGCAGTGGGATCAAAGCCCGCCTTCACGATCAGCGGCTTGCCGCGCGTGAGTTTCCGGATGAGATCAGGCCGGGTGAGTATTTCGTGCGTACCGCGCGAGAGCTCTGCGAGCTGCGCGGCGACGGGGCCGGATACTTCCGGCGTGCTGTTCTGGTCTGTCATGGGAGGCAAAGAGGTTAGCGGATGGGAATGCACGGGCGTGCCGCGCATCGCAGTTCGCCTGTCCGCGCAGGCAAGCCTGTTGCCTTATGGTGCATCAGTAATATAGCTTCGCTTTGATTCTACCTAACCCGCTGATCCGGTGGCGAATTCGTGGCTGAGACAACTCCTTCCCCCAAGACTCGCAGCGTCGTTCCTCTCGGCGGATGGCAATTGCTGTGCTGTGCGGCCGTGGCCGGAATCGGGCTGCATGCCTCGATCAACCTGAGCGATCGCGCGGATGCGGCCCGCATGGCGATCAGTGCTTTCGAGGCGAAGCAGGCCGGCGATTCGCCCCTGCAGGCTGCGAGCGCCAGCCTCGCCGACGCCATCCAGGTGGTCGTAAAACGCAACGACACGCTGGACCAGATCTTCCGGCGCCTGCAGCTTTCCCTCAACGACCTTGCCGACATCCGCGCGCTGGATGCGGCGCGTCTGGCGCTGGATCGCATCCGCCCAGGTGACCTGCTCACTTTCTTCAAGCGCGGCGGGCAGCTCGTGGGCCTGCAACGCCCGATCTCCATCAGCCAGACGCTGAAGGTGGAGCGCGATCCTTCGGACAATTTCACGGCCAGCGTCGAGGAAGTACCGCTGGTCCGCCATGTGGTCACCACGTCCGGCGCCATCGATTCTTCGCTGTTTTCTGCTGGCAGCGCTGCAGGATTGCGTGACGCCACCATCATGGAAGTGGCGGAAATCTTCCGCTGGGACGTGGATTTCGTGCTCGACCTGCGCGCCGGCGATTCATTCAAGGTGGTCTACGAACAGATCGCGAAGGAAGGCGCGATCGTCGGCGATGGCAACATCCTCGCCGCCGAATTCGTCAATGACGGCAGGCGCTACCGTGCCGTGCGCTTCGTGAATGCCGAAGGCCAGGCCGACTACTACACACCCGATGGTGTCTCGCTCCGCAAGGCGTTCCTGAAAGCACCGGTGCAGTTTTCGCGCATCAGCTCGATCTTCAATCCGAACCGCAAGCATCCGATCCTGAATACGATTCGCGCGCATCGTGGCGTCGATTACGCCGCGCCGACGGGCACTCCGGTGCGTGCGGCCGGCGCGGGCCGCGTGCAGTTCCGCGGCGTGAAAGGTGGATTCGGCAATGAAATCGAACTCCAGCATGCGGGCGGCGTGGTGACACGCTACGGCCATCTGTCGCGCTTCGCCGCAGGACTCTCACCCGGCCAGAAAGTCGCGCAAGGCGAAGTGATCGGCTACGTGGGCATGACCGGCCTCGCCACCGGCCCGCACCTGCACTTCGAATACATCGAACGCGGTGTGTACATCGACCCGCAGAAGGCGATGCGCAGTGCGGCGCCTGGTTCGCCGGTGTCGCCGGCGGAACGCGCAGGCTTTGATCGCATGGCTGCGCCGCTGCTGGCGCGCCTCGATGCGGGTTCCTCGACACCAACACCGCACGCGACCACCGCCGCGTTCGTGACGCAGTAGCGTCCCGAGACGATCCGCATGCCGCTCTACGCCGGCCTGATCTCCGGCACCAGCATGGACGGCGTGGAAGCCGTCCTGCTCGATGTTGCAAGCAGCGGGTTCATCGTCCTCGATGGCATCCATCTCGACTATGCGGACGGTCTCGCGATGCGCCTCAAGCGCGCCGTGGCCGATCCGGCGACCTGCGACCTCGATGAACTGGGCCACCTCGATGCCGCCATCGGTGAGAGTTTCGGCCTGGCCGCACGTGAGTTGCTGGAGAAAAGTGGCGCAAAAACCAGTGAAATCCGCGCGATCGGCAGCCACGGCCAGACCGTGTTGCACCGGCCACGCGCAGCACTGCCATACACCATCCAGATCGGTGATCCGTCGCGCATCGCCGAGATCACCGGCATCGATGTAGTCGCCGACTTCCGTCGCCGCGACATGGCGGCCGGAGGCGAAGCCGCGCCACTGGCGCCGGCCTTCCACCTCGCCGCCTTCGGGGCGCCCGGCGAAGACCGCGCGGTGGTCAACATCGGTGGCATCGCAAATATCACATTGCTGAAGTCGGATGGTTCGGTGCTCGGCTTCGACACCGGACCCGGCAATTGCCTGATGGATCTGTGGGCGTCCGAGCACCTCGGTACGCCCTACGACAAGGATGGCGCGCTCGCCGCGCAAGGCGAAGTGCAGGACGCACTGCTGCGCGCACTGCTGGCTGAACCCTATCTCGCGCTACAGCCACCGAAGAGCACGGGCCGCGAACTGTTCCGCCGCGCCTGGCTCGATCCCATCCTGCATGCACGCGCTGCGAACACAGCCGACGTACAGGCCACGCTCAGCGAATACACCGCGACGACCATCGCGCAGGCGCTGCAGATCGTGCCGGGATTCGCACCAGCCGAGCTGCTGGTCTGCGGCGGCGGCGCCTTCAACAAGGAGCTGATGCGACGCCTGGCAGCACGGATTCCACATATCCGCGTAGCCGATACCAGCGTGCGTGGCATCGCACCGGAGCGAGTCGAAGCTGCGCTGTTCGCCTGGCTCGCGCACCGCTACATCGAAGGGCTGCCTGGCAACCTGATGTCTGTGACCGGCGCACGTGGTCCACGCGTACTGGGTGCGCTCTACAAGGGCGCTGTCACAGGAGTGCAACGCGCATGACCGAGCCTCGCGACAAACACATGGAACCGTTCATCAATCGCGAGCTGTCACTGCTCGAATTCAACCAGCGCGTACTCGCGCTTGCGACCGACCCCGCCCTGCCGCTGCTGGAAAGGCTGCGTTTCCTGTGTATTTCGTCGAGCAACCTCGATGAATTCTTCGAGATCCGCGTTGCCGGCCTCAAGCAACTGGGCGAACTGGGCACACCGGTCGAGGAACAGCTGGCTGCCATCTATCCACGCGCGGCGCAGCTGATCGCCGACCAGTACCAGTGCCTCAACACCCAGCTGCTACCGGAACTGAATGCCGCCGGCGTACGCCTGCAGGCGCGCGACAGCTGGCCGGTTCCGGATCGCGACTGGCTGGAGAAATACTTCCATCTCGAAGTCGAGCCGGTGCTGTCACCACTGGGCCTCGATCCGGCGCGACCTTTCCCGCGCATCCAGAACAAGAGCCTGAACTTCGTCGTGCGGCTGGAAGGCAAGGACGCATTCGGCCGCAACACCGAACTTGCGATCGTGCAGGTGCCGCGCTCGTTGCCACGCGTGGTGCGCGTCGCCAATGGCGCCAGCGGTGTGACGCTGGTGCTGCTGTCGAACATCGTCGCCGAGTTCATGCCGCTGCTGTTTCCGGGCATGGCCGTGCGCGGCTGCTATCCGTTCCGCGTCACGCGCAACAGCGACCTGTTCGTCGATGAGGAAGAAATCGACGACCTGCGCCGCGCACTCGAGGGTGAGCTGGCCCATCGCCGCTATGGCGCCTCGGTGCGACTCGAGACCTCGGTGGATTGCCCGGACGACATCGCCGACTTCCTGCTGAAGGAATTCTCGCTGGATCGCGATGACCTCTACCGCGTGTCCGGCCCCGTGAATCTCAACCGGCTGTCGGTGATCTACGATCTCGCCGGACGCAGCGACCTCAAATACCAGCCTTTCACGCCAGTACTGCCCGAGCTGGTTTCCGCCGGCGTGGACATGTTCGAACAAGTGCGCGCCCGCGACTGGCTGCTGCACCATCCCTTCCAGAGCTTCGCGCCGGTGATGGATTTCCTGCGCCTCGCCGCCGCCGATCCCCAGGTGCTGGCCATCAAGCAGACGCTGTACCGAACCGGCACGGAATCCCCCATCGTCGATGCACTGGTCACGGCCTCGAACAATGGCAAGGACGTCACCGCGATCATCGAGCTGCGCGCGCGCTTCGACGAGGAAGCGAACATCGACCTGGCGAGCCGCCTGCAGGAAGCCGGCGTGCACGTGATGTATGGCGTCGTCGGCTACAAGACGCACGCCAAGATGCTGCTCGTGGTCCGGCGCGAAAGCGATGGCATCCGTCGCTACTGCCACCTCGGCACCGGCAACTACCACCACAAGACCGCGCGCGCGTACACCGACTACGGGCTGCTCACCAGCAACGAATCCATCGCCCTCGATGTGCACGAAATCTTCCTGCAGCTGACCAGCCTGACGCGCACGCCGAAGCTGCGCCAGCTGCTGCAATCGCCATTCACGCTGCACGAACGGCTGCTGGAGATGATCCGCGGCCAGGGCGAGCGTGGCGCGAAGGGTCGCGTCATCGCGCGCATGAACGCACTGACCGAGCCGCAGGTCATCGAGGCACTGTATGCCGCTTCGCGCCTGGGCTGCCGCGTGGACCTGATCGTGCGCGGCATGTGCGCGCTGCGCCCGGGCGTACCGGGCATGTCGGAGAACATCACGGTGCGCTCCGTCGTCGGGCGCTTCCTCGAACATCCGCGCGTGTGGTGCTTCGGTGAAGGCAAGAAGGCCCAGCTCTACTGCGCCAGCGCCGACTGGATGGAACGCAACCTGTTCCGCCGCGTGGAGATCGCGTTCCCGATCCTCGACCCGCCACTGCATGCCCAGCTGCGCGACGACCTCGATCTGTATCTCGCGGATACCGCCGATGCCTGGCTGCTGCAATCCGACGGCAGCTACCTGCGGGCCCGCGAAGGCGTCACGGAGCCGGTGTCAGCCCAAATCGCGCTGCTGCAGCGCTATCTCGGCGGCCACGTCGGCTGACACCGCCAGCGCCGCGTGTGCGCTGGTGTTGCCCGCCCGAAAAACCCTAGTTCGTCCTCAGCAGCATGAAGAGCTGCACGTTGCCGCCACTGTCGTTGATCACGTTGCCCGCGCATATCCTGGCACCGGAGATGCAGTCGATGGACACCGCCGAAGCGCCGGTCACCGTGATGGAAAGTGCCCGGCCCGACAGGGTCCAGTTGCCGCCATAGGTGTTGGTGGTAACGCTCCACGGCGCAGTCGTAAATGCTGCCGACGATCTGCTCAACAGTCATGGCGCTGTCCGGGAGATTGAGACCCGTCAGGACGTGAACACGCGCAGGCGCAGTCCCTGCGCGCGCAACCACTCGATCTCGTCGTTGAGGTCCGCTGCGGTCAACGGATGCTCGCGGAACGAACGGATGCGCAGCCGCAACTCCAGCGTGCGCGGCTTGCCGGTAAGCACGAAGTCAGGGATGTCCTGCGCGCTGCGATCCCGGTGCAGCAGCACGGCCAGCCGCAGGATCAGGATCAAATAGATGCCGCGCTCGTCCCACGGCGGGGAAAGTTCTTCGAGCCCTTCCACCGCCAGCTTGCGCCGGTGGCTGCCAACCAGCCGCGCCAGCAGCTGCTGCTCCTCGCGCGCGAAGCCCGGCATGTCGGCGTTCTCAAGCAGGTAGGCACCGTGGCGGTGGTAGCCGCTGTGCGCCACGTCGAGGCCGATCTCGTGCAGGCGACAGGCCCAGGTGAGCGCCTGCTCGGCCATGGGGTCGGTGAGCTTCCAGCTGTCCTGCGACTGGGCCAGCAGCCTGGACGCAGTAGCCTCGACGCGCGCGGCCTGCGCCAGATCCACGTGGTAGCGCTGCTGCATCGACCGCACCGTGCGCTCGCGCGCGTCCTCGCGGCCGTAGCGACCCATCATGTCGTACAGCAGTCCCTCGCGCATGGCGCCTTCGCTCCAGCGCATCTGCGTGACTTTCAGCTGCGCGAATACCGCAGCGAGGATGGCGAGCCCGCCGGCGAACACATTGCGCCGATCCTCGGTGACGGCTGCGAGCGGAATGGCCGCGACACTGCCGGCCTTGCAGAGGATGTCGATTACCGCACTGATGCCGGCATGCGTGATCAAATTCGTCTTCGGATCGAGCTCGCGACAGGAATCGAGCACCGCACGCACCGTACCCGAACTGCCCGCCGCGGATTCCCAGCCCCGTTTCAGGAACTGCTCCTGCACCGGCTCGAGGAATTGCCGCGCCATCAGCAGCGCACGCTCGAAGCGCTTCTCCGACAGCTTGCCGTCGGCGAAATATTTCTGGCTGATCACGACACAGCCGAGGTTCACGCTCTCCAGTTCCAGCGGCTCCATGCCGCGGCCCACGATGAGCTCGGTGCTGCCGCCGCCGATGTCCACCACCAGGCGGTTGCCGCTCTCGTTGGGCAACGACTGCGAGACGCCGGCATAGATGAGGCGCGCCTCTTCGCGACCCGCGACGATTTCGACCGGATGGCCCAGTGCATCACGCGCGCGTTCGAGGAAAACCTGCCGGCGCCGTGCACGGCGCAATGCACTGGTGCCCACCACGCGCACCGCGTCCGCGTGCATGTCGGAGATGCGCTGGCCGAAGCGCTTCAGGCAGGCCAGCGCGCGATTCATCGCTTCCTTGTCGAGGTGGCCATCGTCATCGAGGCCCGCGGCGAGCTGCACCGGTTCGCGCAGGCGATCGATCACCACCAGCTGGCCATTGCGATGCTGGGCGACGACGAGGTGGAAGCTGTTGGAACCCAGGTCGACCGCGGCCAGGACATTCGGCACGCGGGCGCTGCGACGACTCACGCAATAAAACTCAGGTCAGGCAGCGAAAGAAGACCCGCACCCGCAGGTGGTGTGCGCGTTGGGGTTGCGGATCACGAACTGCGCGCCTTCGAGGCCTTCGCGGTAATCGATCTCGGCGCCGCTGAGGTACTGGAAGCTCATCGGGTCGACCAGCAGCTTCACGCCCAGGTTCTCGACCCGCGTGTCGCCGTCCTGCTCGGCCTCGTCGAACTCGAAGCCGTACTGCATGCCCGAACAGCCGCCGCCCTGCACGTAGACGCGCAGCATCAGCGCCGGGTTGCCCTCGTCGCGGATCAGCTCGGCGACCTTGGTCGCCGCCGCGTCGGTGAAATTGATCAGTTGCTCGCTCATTTGCTGCCGCCGGAAGTATCGAGTTTCACTAGCTTACCCTTGATGCTGGCGCCAGCGGCTACTTCAAGGGCGCCATATTGCAGGTTGCCCTCGACCCGGCCCCTGGGACCCATCACCACGCGGCCTACCGCCACGATGTCACCCCGTACGACGCCGTAAAGCTCGACGATCGGCGCCTCGACCGAACCCGCGATCACCGCGGACTCGCCCACGACCAGGCGCGAAACCCCGTCGCCCTTCGCCTTGACGCTGCCGGTCACGGAGCCGTCCAGGTGCAGGCCGCCCGAAAACAGCAGGTCGCCCTGGATGTCCGTGGTGCCGCCGAGCAGCGAATCGATATCGGGGTTGGAATTGGGTTTGCGCCGGAACATGCGGATCAATTGTCCACGGTCCACAGGAAGGTTTCACGAACCGGATTCACGCCCTTGCGCGCCGGCGCGAGCTCGACCGTGGTGCGCGACGGGGTGAAGCCGGCAGGCAGGCGCACCGCCTGCTCGAGCGTTTCCACGTAGCGCAGGCTGAACGAAAGCTCACCGCCTTCCACGCCCAGCGCCGCCAGGTCGTAGCTGGCGGCGCTGCCATCGGCATTGCTGCCCTCGATGGTCATGCGCGCCTTGCCGGTGATCAGGTCCTCCGGACGCAGCGGCCGACCCAGCACCAGCCGCAGCACGAACTCGCGCTCGCCCTTGCCGGCACCGACATGGAACTGCTGCACCTTCACCACTTCGGGCGTGGAGCGGTCTTCCACCACGCCCTTGTAGAACGCGACATCGCTGTTCAGCCGCGCGACTTCGGCCTGGAGCTCACCGATGGTCTTGGAAAACTCGGTGCGTTCGTGGCCCTGGCCCGCGCTTTCGGTGTCGAACATCGCAAGCTTCAGGCGGGCCGTGCGCAGCTCTTCTTCGAGCGCGGCGATCTTGTCCTTGAAGCCGGCGCGCTCGGTGCGCGCGGCGGCACCATCAAAGCCGGCGCGGTAGCGTCCCAACTCGAAGGCGCCGGCGATGACCGCGGCCACGATGAGCAGTCCCGCCAGCCACCACAGCGCGCGGCGCCCGGGCGCGTGGTTGCGCACGATGAGACGAGGCCGGGGCGCGCTCATCCGAAAACCCTAACCGTCCTGCCTGCGCTCCGGCGAGGAGGCGCGCCGGAGCGAGGCACCGGGGCGGCGCGTGCTGGTCTGCTTCGTCCACCAGGCGGGATAAGGCGGCAACCCTTCCGGTCGGGCCAGGGGCGCCAGTTCATGCAGGGCCTTCACGTACACGGGCCGCTTGAAGTAGATGACTTCCTTCACCGGCTGCCAGTAATCCACCCAGCGGAAGCGATCGAATTCAGGTTCGCCAGTGGTATCGAAACGGATGCCGCCTTCATCGGTGGCGAGGCGCAGCAGGAACCAGCGCTGCTTCTGGCCCACGCACAGCGGTTGCTGGCCATGGCGCACGTAGCGCGATGGCAGGCGATAGCGGATCCAGCTCTCGGTGCTGCCGAGCAACTGCACGTCGGCGGCGTTGAGGCCGATCTCCTCGCGCAGTTCGCGGAACAGGGATTCCTCCGCCGACTCGCCCTCGTGCATGCCACCCTGCGGGAACTGCCAGCCCTTGCCGCCGGTGCGCCGTCCGAGGAACAGCTGGCCAGCCGTGCCCATCAGCACGATGCCGATGTTGGCCCGGAATCCGTCGCGGTCGATGACATCTGTGCCCATTGCGATCCTTTTTAACCGGCGCGGCCGGCGGCAGCAAGGCGCCAGATCACGTCGCGCAGTGGGCGCGTCGCAAAGCCCCTAGGCGCGCCTCGCCACCTGCTCGCGACGATCCTTCAGATAGGCGAGGCCTTGTTCCATCAGCGCGCGGAACGTCGGGAAATCGCGACGCTCCACCGCCGTGCGCAAACGTTCGATGGCTGCGGAAAGCGCCTGCAGGGATTCAGCGCCGTAGTCGTTCAGCGCCTGGATCTCGTAGTACAGCTCCGGACTTTCCTCGGCGACGTTGGTGGCGACGTCGAGCTGGGCATCGAAGGTGGTGCTCGACATGCGGGCAAGCTTGGGTGCGGCCTCGCCGCTTTCGGCAAGCGCAGTGAAGAACGCGATGTTCAGCGCATGCGAAAGCCCGAGCACGTAGGCGATCAGCCGGTCGTGCTCGTCGAGACTCATTACCACCTGCTCGGCCATGGTGGGTGCGAACAATGCGCGCGCCGCGGCCAGTGCCTCGGTGTTGCCGAGGTCTATGAACACCACGTGGCGATTCGACAGCAGCTCCGTGCCCGGCCCGAACATGGGATGCAGCGAAGTGACCTTCACACCGGCAGCAGTGAGCTCGGCGAGGCCCGCGCGCAGCGGTGACTTCAGCGAACCCAGGTCGAACACCACGCCTTTCGGTTGGCGCGCGGCGAGCTGCGTCAGGATGGCGTCGCTGGCACCCAGCGGCGTCGCGACCACGATGTAGTCGAAGGCATCAAGGTCATTGAGCGTGCGCCAGTCCGCGGTGACCGGCACGCCGGGCGGACCACCGTTCGGATCCGCCACCTGCACGGTGAAGCCCTGCGACTGCAGGAACTGCACGAACCAGCCGCCCATCTTGCCCGCACCACCGATGACGAGCGCACGACGCCCGCTGCCCACGCCATGCGTGGCCACGCTGACCTGTTCCTGAGTCGTGAGCGAAGAGCGGATCAACAGGCGCAGCACCTTCTCGGCCAGGTCGCCCGACAGCCCCATCTGCTCGGCGCGATTGCGCACGCCCATCACCACCTGGCGTTCGCGCTGGTAGTCGCGAGTCGGATAACCGGTGGCACGCTTGGCGGCGGCCACTTCACGCGCGATCGCCTGGCGACGCGCCATCAGGGCGATCATTTCGCCGTCGAGCTGGTCAAGTTGCTGGCGGAGCTGGTCCAGTGTCATGGCTGGCGCGAACCGTTATGTAGGTAAACTTCGTGCATGGTAACCGAACAGACTTTGCCCGAATTGCTGCCGGCGGAACCGCTGACCCTGGCGGCCGCGTGGCTCGCCGAAGCCCGGCGCCGCGCCGAGCAGCCGAACCCGAATGCCATGGTGCTGGCCACCTGTGATGCCGGGGGAAGGCCTTCCGCGCGCGTGGTGTTGTGCAAGGACATCGAACCGGCAGCGGGCACGGTGCGCTTCGTCACCAACTATCTTTCGCGCAAGGGCCACGAGCTGGACGCGAATCCGCACGCGGCACTGGTGTTCCACTGGGACCACATGAATCGCCAGGTGCGCATCGAGGGCCAGGTGCAGAAGGCATCGGCCAGCGAGAGCGATGAATACTTCGCCGCGCGCGCGCGCGACAGCCAGCTCGGTGCGCATGCCAGTGGGCAAAGCCAGCCGGTCGCCTCACGCGCTGTGCTGCAGGCACAGCTCGATGCCGTGCGCGCGCGCTATCCCGGCGTGGTGCCGCGTCCGCCGCACTGGGGCATGTACGTGGTGTGGGTGGAAGCGGTGGAACTGTGGGTGGCGGAAGCCTCGCGCCTGCACGACCGCGCGCGCTGGACGCGCGAGGTATCGCTCTCATGCAGTGCCACGCCCGTCGCTGGCCCGTGGACCGCGACGCGACTGCAACCATGACGCGCAACGCGCTGTGCCTTCTGGTGGCCTTCTGGTCAGGCTTCTTCGTGATGGGCGTGGAGCTGCTTGGCGGCCGCATCCTCGCGCCGAACTTCGGCAGCAGCATCTACGTGTGGGGCGCGCTGATCACGGTGTTCATGCTGGCGCTGTCGCTGGGTTATCTCGCGGGCGGACGCTGGTCGCAGCATCGGCCGAGCCTGCCGCGACTGGGTTTGCTGCTCGCTGCTGCCGCACTCACGACCTTGCCAGTGCTGGCGTTGTCGGGCGTGGTGCTGGAAAACCTCGCCATCGCCATTCCCGATCCGCGCTTCGGTTCGCTCACCGCGTCCGCAATGCTGTTCTTCGTGCCGACTTTTTTCTCCGGCATGGTCTCGCCGTACTGCGTGCGGTTGCTGGTGGCTGCGAAGGAATCCTCCGGTCGCAGCGCGGGGTTGCTGTATTTCGTGTCGACCTTTGGCAGCGCCGCCGGCACCATCATCACTTCGTTCTATCTCGTGCTGTGGTTCGACGTGAACCACATACTGATCGGCATGAGCGTCGTCTCCCTGCTGCTCGCCACACTCACCGGGCTTGCCCGAAGGATCGAGGCATGAAGATCGCCATGCGGCTGCTGCCGCTTTTGTTGCTGCTCATCGCACCGCTCACCCAGGCACAGCAGAAGCTGGTGCACGAGGAACGCTCGCAGTACCGCGAAGTGCTGGTGTACGAGCAGGACGGCGAGCGCTGCATGTGCTTCACGCGCCAGTGCCGCATCGGCCGGCAGTCCTGCATCAACCTCGCGGATCCGCGCCGCTTCGCGCTGAACTACACGCGGCTTGCGCTGGCCGGCCTGCTGTTCTCGACGCCGGAGGCACCAAAGCGCGTGCTGGTCATCGGCCTCGGTGGCGGCACCATCCCGATGACGCTGCGGGAAATCCTGCCCACCGCGCAGATCGATGTGGCGGAGATCGATCCCGCCGTCACCATCGTGGCGCGCGACTACTTCGGCTTCAAGCAGGACGCCAACCTGAAAGTGTTCGAGATGGACGGCCGCGTGTACGTGAAGCGCGCCATCCGCGAGGGCAAGAAGTACGACGCCATCCTGCTCGATGCCTTCGACCAGGAATACATCCCCGAGCACCTGCTGACGCGCGAGTTCCTCACCGAGGCCAAGTCGCTGCTCGCCCCCGGCGGCGTGCTGGTGGGCAACACCTTCTCGTCCAGCAAGCTGTACGATCACGAATCCACCACCTACTCGGCGGTGTTCGGCAGCTTCTTCAACCTGAAGACCGCGAACCGGGTGATCGTGGCGCGGCCCGCGGGATTGCCGAGCGCGGCGCAGGTGCGCGACCGCGCACTGTTCTTCGGACCCACGCTGAAGACATTCGGCGTGGATGCGGATGCCATCCTGCCGCTGTTCAAGGTGAGCGTGGACTGGGATACGGCGGCGCGCGTGCTCACCGACCAGTACTCGCCGGCGAACCTGCTGAATCGCTAGAAGCCCAGCTCGCACCGCAGTTCGTCGTGCAGCGCGCCGTTGCTCGCGAGCACCGTGGTCGTATCGAGACCGGGCGCGCGGCCATGCAGATCGGTGAAGCGTCCGCCCGCCTCGGTGACTATCACCGACAGCGCGGCGATGTCCAGGATGTTCACGTCCGATTCGACCACTGCATCGAGCGCACCGCGCGCCAGCAGGTGGTAGTGCACGAAGTCACCATAGCCGCGCAGGCGATTCACCTTCTGCACCAGTGCGCCGAAGCGCGCCCAATGCGGACCTGCGGCCAGCGTCTTCAGGTTGCCGGTGGAGAGAATCGTCTCATCGAGCTTCGCGCGCGAACTGACGTGGATGCGCTCGCCATCGAGCCACGCGCCACCACCGCGCTCCGCCCAGGCGGTTTCGCCGTACACGCAGGCTGAAGAAACCCCGAGCACCAGCTCACCACGCCGCAGCAGCGCGATCTGCGTCGAGAAGAACGGCGTGTCGCGCACGAATGACTTCGTGCCATCCAGCGGATCCACCAGCCAGATGTTCTCGGCCTGCATGCCGTGTGCACCGCCTTCCTCGCCGTAGAAACCGTAGTCCGGGAAGTGACGCAGCAGCACCGCGCGGATCGCCTCCTCCGCGTGACGATCGGCCTCGGTCACCGGTGAGCGGTCGGCCTTGATCTCGACCGCGAGATTCGCGCGATACAGCGGCGCGATCACGGCATCCGCGGCGCGTGCGGCTTCGAGCGCGGCGGCAAGTTCAGTGGAAGGCGATGCAGGCATGCGCAGGGTTCACTTGACCGGCTGTGGCGTGGAGAGCGTTGTTCCGGCGCGCAGCATGATGCCAGTGTTCGGAGGCGCACGGCGCCGTGTCACAATCACTGCATGAAAACCCTATTGCCGCAGTAACCGATGGGCAACCGCCTCAGCAAGATCGTCACGCGCACCGGCGATGCCGGCACCACCGGCCTCGGTGATGGCAGCCGCATCGCCAAGGACAGCGCCCGCATCGAGGCCATCGGTGCGGTGGATGAACTGAACAGCGCAATCGGCTGGCTCGCGGCATTGCCCGCACTGCCGGCGGCGCTGCCGAAGCTGCTGCTCGGCATCCAGCACGACCTGTTCGACCTCGGCGGCGAACTGGCCGTGCCCGGTTACAGCGCACTGAAGGACAGCCATGTGGATGCGCTGGAGCAGGCCGTCGAGCGCTACAACGCGGACCTGCCGCCGCTGAAGGAATTCATCCTGCCCGGTGGCAGCGAGGCAACGGCACGCTGCCATCTGGCACGCAGCATCGCGCGCCGCGCCGAGCGTCGTTGCTGGACTCTCGCCAACGCGTCATCAGATGCATCGACCGATGCCCCCAGGGCGCAGGACAACAAGAACCTCGCACCCGTCTACCTCAACCGCCTGTCCGACCTGCTGTTCGTGCTGGCACGCGTGCTGGCCCGCGCTGACGGCGGCCGCGAAGTGCTCTGGGATCGCAACCGCCTGCAGCAGTAGTCAGGCGACGCTGGCCCGCAGGACATCCCAGTCGAAGGACGGACCCGGATCGGTCTTGCGTCCCGGCGCGATGTCGCTGTGCCCGACGATGCGCGCCACATCCAGCGCGGGATATGCCACCAGCAGCGCGCGGATCGCGGACGCCGCCGCCGTGTACTGCGCGGGCGCATAGGCCACCTCGTCCGCGCCTTCCATCTCGATGCCGATGGAGAAATCGTTGCAGGCATTGCGACCTGCGTACTGCGAGGCGCCGGCATGCCAGGCCCGCCGATGAAACGGCACGAACTGCACCAGCTCGCCATCACGCCGCACCAGCAGGTGCGCCGACACGCGCATGCCGTGGATCTCAGCGAAATACGGATGTGCATCGCGCGGCAGGCTGCCGGTGAACAGCTTGTCGATCCAGGCGTCCCCGAACTTGCCGGGTGGCAGGCTGATGCCGTGCATGACGATGAGGTCGGCTTCCAGGCCCGGTGGCCGCGCATCGCAATGCGGGCTCAGTACCTGGCGCACGCCTTCGAGCAGGCCGGTGGCGACGTGCACACGCGGATTCATCCAGGGCTCCTTGCTGCTTGCCCACTCGCGGGCATCGATGCTAAACGTGTCGCGCCAGCGAGCTGACAACAACGATGGGGACAGAATAATGCCTGTTGCCGGCAAAACCTTGGGTCCGCTCACGTTTCATCGCATTGCACTGGCGACATTGCTGTCGTCATTGTGGTTCGCGCCGTTGCTCCGTGCCGCGCAGCCGCCTGACGAAGTGCTCGATGAAGTCGTGGTGATCGGCGAGCAGCCCGGCCCACCCATGTGGAAGCTCAGCAAGGACGGGCACACCATGTGGATCATGGGCACGCTGGCACCGGTGCCCGCGAAGATGACCTGGCGCTCGAAGCAGGCCGAAGCCGTCATCGCGCGCTCGGGCGAGATCCTCGGCAATACCAGCGCGCGTGCCGACGTGAAGGTCGGATTTTTCGGCAAGCTGAGCCTGGTGCCGTCGCTGCTCCGCCTGCGCAACAACCCCGATGGCGCGACGCTGCAGCAGGCACTGCCACCGGATGTCTATGCGCGCTTCAGCACGATGTATCGCCGCTACTACGGCAAGGATCCGGACCCGAAGGAGACATCCCGACCGCTGTTCGCCGCGAACGAGATCTACAGCCGGTCACTGGAGAAGTCCGGACTCGCCGAAGCGAACCCGGTGTGGCCCGTCGTCACGAAGCTGGCGAAGCAGCACAAGGTGCGCATCCGGCAGCGTGATATCGAAGTACCGATCGAAGACCCGAAGGGCCTGATCGCCGAAGTCGCGAAGATCCCACGCGACAAGGAAGTGGCCTGCCTCGTCGCCACGCTCGACTACATCGATCGCGAATTGCCCAACATCAAGCGGCGCGCCACGGCGTGGGCCGTGGGCGATGTGCCGGCATTGCGCGCGCTGCCTGCCGCGGCCGATCGCACGGACTGCCTCAACGCGCTGCTCGAACAGCCGAAGCTGGCGGCGAAGGTGGCACCGCTGAAGAACGACATCGAAGCGGATCGCGCCGGCATCTTCAGCTGGATGCTGCTGACCTACGAGACCAGCTTCACCGCCATGCCGGTGGAATACCTGCTGCACGATGAGGAGCTCATCACGCGCTGGCGCGCGGCGGGCTACACCGTCGAGGAGCCGCGCTGAACGCGCTCCTCGCGGTGCCAGCCGCCGTCTAGAGATGCCCTTCCTTCACGGCCGGCGCGGCGACTGTCGCGGCGGCGCCCTTCTGCTGCTGCTCGTACGCCGCGCGCTGCTGCGCGACCAGGTGCGCGCGGATCTGTTCCACCTGCGGCTCGGTGATCAGGTCGTCCCAGCTCGGCATGCCGCGCTTCTGTAGCGCGCCACCGCGCACCACGTCCTGGAAGGCCTTGGCATCGCGGATCACGCCCGAGCGGCGCAGGTCCGGAACCGGCGCGCGTTCGAAGTTCGCGTGGCAGCTGGCGCAGTGCGCGCCGAACAGCGCGGCGCCTTCGGCCACATCCTTCGCGGTGCCGACGGCAGCAACGGGTTCCGGAATCGGTGCCAGCGCCGGCAGCTCCGGCGGAATCGGCGTCGCACCGCCATCGAGGCGGAAGGCGAGCACGCGGTTGTCGTTGCCGCGCAGGGACGCCACCTTGTCGGGCGTCCACAGGTTCCAGCCACCACCGCCGGTACCGCCGAGGACGGCGATGTACTGCACGCCCTTCACGGTGTAGGTCATCGGCGCGGCGATCAGCGAGGTGCCGGTGTCGATGTCCTTCAGCACGTCGCCGGTGGTGTCATCGAAGAAACGCAGGTGGCCATCGATGCTCCCCTGCACGACGATGCCACCCGCGGTGGAGAGCACACCGCCGTGGTCGTTGAACGACGGGTATTTGTGCTCCCACACCACCTTGTGGTTCACCGGATCCCAGGCCTTGAGCGAAGCGTGCACTTCGAGGCTGGGCACGGTCTTGAGGTACGCGGGATTCGCGAGCGGCTTGAACACTGGCGCCAGCGTTGCGGCATCGATCGGGCCCATGACGAAGCCCACCTGGAAGCCGCCGGCCATCTGCCCCTGCGCGCGCGGCTGCGGCGCGGACTGCGCCACCATCATGCCGCTGTGTACGGCGGCGAGATACACGAGGCCGGTGTTCGCCGACAAGGACATCGGATTGAAGTTGTGCCCGCCCACGCCGGAAGGAAACACGATGGCGGGCTTGCCGCTGGTGTAATCCGCAGCCGGGTTCATCGTCGGGCGGCCGGTCTTGAGATCCACACCCGTGGCCCAGTTCGCTTCGACGAACTTGTCCGCGGCCAGCAGTTCACCGCTGACGCGATCGAGCACATAGAAGAAGCCATTCTTCGAGCCCTGCATCAGCACGTCGCGATCCGCGCCGCCGATCTTCAGCGTCGCCAGCATCAGCGGCGGCGTGGCGTCGTAGTCCCAGCGATCGCCCGGGGTCTCCTGGTAGTGCCAGGCGTACTCGCCGGTATCCGCATGCAGCGCGACGATGGAGGCAAGGAACAGGTTGTCGCCGCCCTTCGGGCTGCGATAGCGCACGTTCCAGGGCGAGCCGTTGGCGGTACCGAAGTACACGAGGTTGTTCTTCGCGTCGTACGCGATGCCATCCCAGGCATTGCCGCCGCCACCGAAGCCCCAGTCGCGCTTCGCATCCCATGTTTTCACGGCTTTTTCGAGCGCGGGGTTGTCCTGCGGTTTCGCAGGATCCGTCGGTGTGGTGAAGAAGCGCCAGGTGAGCTTGCCGCTGTCGAGATCGTAGGCCGAGACATAGCCGCGCGAATCGAACTCCGCACCGCCGTTGCCGATCACCACGACCTTGCCCGCAACCTGCGGCGCGCCGGTGATGGAGTAGGCACGGTCATGGTCGATGAAGGTATCGGCCTGCCACAGCACCTTGCCGTCCTTCGCATCCAGCGCATACAGCACGCCTTCGAAGCTGCCGACGTAGACCTTGCCGTTCCACACCGCGACACCGCGATTGACGATGTCGCAGCAGGAGCCGCGCGCGTTCTTCAACGCCAGCGGCGGCTCGAACTGCCACAGCAACTTGCCGTTCTCCGCATCGAGTGCGTAGACGCGACCGGCCACACCAGAGGTATACATCACGCCGTCGATCACCAGCGGCGTCGCCTGCATGCCACGGTTGGTGCCGGTCTTGTATTCCCAGGCGAAGCCCACGCGCGCGACGCTGCTCTTGTCGATGGTCTTCAGCGGCGAGAAATGCGTGCCGCCGGCATCGCGGCCACTGGCCAGCCATTCGCCGGGTTCAGCGGCAACGTTGGCGAGGCGCGCGGCATCGACCTTGCCCGTGGGCGTCGGTGCCGCAGGAGTTGCAGGTGGCTTGCTGCACGCCGAAATGCCAAGGCATAGCGCCAGGGCCAGCGTCACGCCGGCAGGAATCTGCTTCAGACTGTTCATGTTTCCCCCGGGAGACGTATCCCGGCAGGATATCCGCGCATGCTGATCGCCTTCAACAAACCCTTCGACGTGCTGTGCAAGTTCCGCCCGGAACCGGGCCGACGCACGCTCGCGGACTTCATCGAGGTACCGCGCGTCCATCCCGCCGGCCGGCTCGATCGCGACAGCGAGGGATTGCTGCTGCTCACCGACGATGGCCCATTGCAGGCGCGTATTGCCGAACCACGCCACAAGCTCGCGAAGCTGTACTGGGCGCAGGTGGAAGGCGTGCCCGGAGAGGAGGCGCTGCGTGCCTTGCGCACAGGCGTCGATCTTGGTGAATTCGTTACATTGCCGGCCGAAGCGCAACTCATCGATGAGCCCACGGCACTCTGGCCACGCGATCCGCCGATCCGCTTCCGCGCGAAGATTCCCACGAGCTGGCTCGCGTTGAGCCTGCGCGAAGGTCGCAACCGCCAGGTACGCCGCATGACTGCGCGCGTGGGCTTCCCGACGCTGCGGTTGATCCGCGCGCAGATCGGTCCGTTCTCGCTGCAGGACCTGCCACCGGGCCAATGGCGGCAAGTGGACGCGGCCGCCATCCAGCGCCGCGCCGACCCGGCCAGGGGACGGCGCTAGACATTGCCTACAAAGGTGGCGACTGGCTCATGTCCCCGACAACGCGACGCAATTTCTTCGCGCACTCGCTGCGTTCCTGTTCATTGAGGAACCGCCCCACTTCGCAGCTGCGCCCATGCGATTCGATCAGCAACCGGCTCGGCTGCGTCGCCACCGCCGCGCGCAACGTCACGCGTGCCCAATGGCGCTGGAATTGCGCGGGCTGCGCATTGCCGCGCTCGTGACGCTCGATGCGCACCGTGTCCTCCTGCACCAGGATGCTTTCGCGGCGGCGTGAAGCGCGCATCGAAGCGCGCAACGCCCACACCAGGACGCCGATCTCGAGCCCGGCGAAGGGCAGCACCGGCCACAGGCCACGCAAGGTGAAGTACAGGGCAATGGCGAAACTTGCCGTACCGGTCAGCCACAGGAAGCGGCTCGCTGCGGCCGGCGACAGGGAGCCGTTCGGCTGCAACAGGAACCGGTGGGTTCCATCTTCGAGGCGGGTGGCGGATGCGGGCATGGCAAACCATCGCTGCCTATATTCGTGGCAACACTACCAGCGAACACGCCCGCCGCGCCTATAATCCGGCCAGTTCCGGCACAGACCGGTAAAACGGGGCAACACATGAAACTGCGTGGTGAACTGCGGCTCGTGGCCGCGATCGGCGTCATCGTATTGGCCGCTGGCCTGGGCGCCTGCGCGAAGCAGGAGGCAACTCCGGCTGCGACGGCACCCAACCCTGCAATGGGCAAGGCGAACGTGGATGGCGCGCGCATCGTCAACGCGGATAGCGAGCCCGGCTCGTGGATGAGCCATGGCCGCACCTACTCCGAGCAGCGCTACAGCCCGCTCGACAAGATCAGCACCAGCAACGTGAACACGCTGGGCCTTGCCTGGTTCGCGGACCTCGACACCAACCGCGGCCAGGAAGCCACCCCCATCATGGTCGATGGCGTCATCTACATTTCCACCGCGTGGAGCAAGGTGAAGGCCTACGACGCGAAGACCGGCAAGCCGCTGTGGGCTTTCGATCCGGAAGTGCCCGGGCAGTTCGGCGTGAATGCCTGCTGCGATGTGGTGAACCGCGGCGTCGCGGTGTGGCAGGGCAAGGTGTTCGTCGGCACGATCGACGGGCGCCTGATCGCACTCGACTCCGCCACCGGCAAGAAGCTGTGGGATGTCATCACCGTCGACCAGACGAAGCCTTACACCATCACCGGCGCGCCGCGCGTGGTGAAGGGCAAGGTGCTCATCGGCAATGGCGGCGCCGAACTCGGCGTGCGCGGCTACGTCACCGCGTACGACCCGGACACGGGCAAGCTGGTGTGGCGCTTCTACACGGTGCCCGGTGATCCGTCGAAGGGACCTGACAACGCCGCTTCGGATGAAGCGCTGAAGAAATATTCGCTCTCCACCTGGAACGGCAAGTGGTGGGCCATGGGCGGCGGCGGCACGGTGTGGGATTCCATGTCGTACGACCCGGAGCTCGACCTCTTGTACATCGGCGTCGGCAACGGCAGCCCGTGGAACCACAAGCTGCGCAGCGCCGGCAAGGGCGACAACCTGTTCCTGTCGTCCATCGTCGCGCTCAAGCCCGACACCGGCGAATACGTGTGGCATTACCAGACCACCAATGGCGAGAGCTGGGACCACACCTCCACGCAGCAGATGATCCTCGCGGATCTCACCATCGACGGGCAGCCGCGCAAAGTGCTGATGCAGGCGCCGAAGAACGGCTTCTTCTATGTGCTCGACCGCACCAACGGCAAGCTGATCTCGGCGAAGAACTTCACCGATGTCGCCTGGGCCACCGGCATCGACATGAAGACGGGGCGGCCGATCGAAACGAAGGAAGCACGCTACGAGATCACCAACAAGCCGTACCTGTCGAAGCAGAACCCGAACGGCGCGCACACCTGGCACTCGATGGCGTTCAGCCCGAAGACCGGCCTCGTCTACCTGCCGATCCATGGCCAGCCATTCATCTACGGCGCGCCCAAGACCTTCGGGCCGCGTCCGATGACGCAGAACGTGGGTGCCGATTTCTCCGGCAATGCCGCGCTCGATCCGAAGAAGGTGCTGGATGAAACCTACGGGCGCCTGATCGCCTGGGATCCGGTGACCCAGAAGGAAGTGTGGCGCGTGGAGCGTGCGGGCCAGGCCAATGGCGGCGCGCTGGCCACCGCGGGCGGCCTCGTGTTCCAGGGCACGGGCTCGGGTGAATTCACCGCGCTCGATGCCACCAACGGCAAGCAGCTGTGGTCGGCACCGGTGCAGACCGGCATCGTCGCCGCGCCCATCACCTACTCGGTGGATGGCGAGCAGTACGTGGCGATCATGGCGGGCTCGGGCAGCTCATGGGCGCTGATCGGTGGCGACTCGAACATGAAGGGCTTCCTGCCGCGGAACATCTCGCGGCTGCTGGTTTACAAGCTCGGCGGCACGGCGCAGCTGCCAGCGGTGCCGCCGGCGCAGGTGCTGCCGATGAATCCGCCGGCATCGACGGCCTCCGCGGATGTGATCGGCAAGGGAGCCGGCCTGTATGACGCGTACTGCAGCGGTTGCCATGGCCCCGGCGCCATCCAGGTCGGCATCCTGCCAGACCTGCGTCGCACGCCGTTCCTGCAGACCGACGATGCGTTCTCGTCGGTGGTGATCGGTGGCGCGCGCCAGGCGCATGGCATGGCGAACTTCCAGAGCGTGCTGAAGGCCGAAGACGTGCAGGCCATCAGGGCCTTCGTGGTGATGCGCGCCAACCAGGACAAGCCGGCAGCGGATGCCGCGGCGGCCGCAGCAGCCGCGCCGGCACCAGCACCAGCGCACTAACTGCCGGTGTACGGCGAACTGCATGCGCATGCAGTTCGCCGCGATAACTCGGGGGAATTCTGATGCTCAAGGGACGGACCATCGTCAGGCCGCTGCTGTGCCTGACTGCATTGACCATGATGTCGGCTGGCGCGCAGACGCCACCAAACAGCCTCGAGACGCCGGTGATCGCGGTGCCGGTGAATCCGGCGCTGTGGCCGGCCCTCGCTTCGCCCTTCAAGCCGGACGCAAAGCTCGAGCAGCGCGTCGCGCAGCTGCTGGCGAAGATGACGCTGGAAGAGAAGGTCGCGCAGGTGATCCAGCCCGACATCGCCAGCATCAAGCCCGAAGACATGCGCCGCTACCACTTCGGCGCCATCCTCAACGGCGGCAACTCCGCACCGGGCAATGATGAATTCGCGACGGCCGACAAGTGGCTGGCGTTGGCCGATGCGTTCTACGACGCGTCCGTGGATCGCGGCAATGGCGGCGCAGGCATCCCCGCGATGTGGGGCACGGATGCCGTGCACGGCCACAGCAACATCATCGGCGCGACGCTGTTTCCGCAGAACATCGCGCTGGGCGCGACGCGCGATCCCGCATTGATGGAACAGATCGGCGCGGCCACCGCCGCGGAGATCCGCGCCACCGGCATCGACTGGACCTTCGCGCCCACGCTGACCGTGCCGCAGGACACGCGCTGGGGTCGCACCTACGAAGGCTACTCGGAAGATCCGCAGGTGGTGGCCTCGTATGCCGCGGCGATGGTGCGCGGCCTGCAGGGCAAACCCGGCAGCAAAGACTTCCTGCGTCCGCCGCATGTCATCGCCACGGCCAAGCACTTCCTCGGCGATGGCGGCACCACCAACGGCAAGGACCAGGGCGATACGCGCATCGACGAGAAGACGCTGCGCGACATCCATGCCGCGGGCTACATCCCCGCCATCTCCGCGGGGTTGATGTCGGTGATGGCTTCGTACAACAGCTGGAATGGCGAGAAGATGCATGGTCATCGCGGCCTGCTCACCGAAGTACTCAAGGGACGCATGGATTTCCAGGGCTTCGTGGTGGGCGACTGGAATGGCCATGGACAGGTGAAGGGCTGCCGCGCGAACGATTGCCCCGCCGCCATCAATGCCGGGCTCGACATGTACATGGCGCCCGACAGCTGGCGCGGCCTGTACGACAACCTGCTGGCCGAGGCGAAGAGCGGCGTGGTACCGATGCAGCGGCTCGACGATGCGGTCGCGCGCATCCTGCGCGTGAAGTTCCGCATGGGCTTGTTCGAGCAGGGTGCGCCGTCGAAGCGCCCCGGTGCCGGGAATTACGCGACGCTGGGCAGTCCCGCGCATCGCGCCATCGCACGCCGCGCGGTGCGCGAATCGCTGGTGCTGCTGAAGAACAATGGCGCGCTGCTGCCGCTGAAGCCGCAGCAGCATGTGCTGGTCACCGGCGATGGCGCGCACAACTACGCCAAGCAATCCGGTGGCTGGACGCTCACGTGGCAGGGTACTGGCGCGGACAACACACGGTTTCCTGGCGCGACCTCGATATGGGAAGGCGTTCGCGACAACGTGAAGAAGGCGGGCGGCAGCGCGGAACTGTCCGCGGATGGCAGCTATGCCGCGCGCCCGGATGTCGCGATCGTCGTGTTCGGCGAGAATCCTTACGCCGAAGGCGTGGGCGATCGGCGCAACCTGCTGCTGCGTGCGGATGGCAGCAATCATCTGGAGATCCTCGCGAAGCTGAAGGCGGAGAAGATCCCCGTGGTCGCCGTGTTCCTGTCGGGCCGGCCGTTGTGGGTGAATCGCGAGCTCAATGCATCGCAGGCCTTCGTCGCTGCGTGGCTGCCGGGATCCGAAGGTGC
The DNA here is from genome assembly GCA_037200665.1 of Pseudomonadota bacterium. Taxonomy (GTDB): domain Bacteria; phylum Pseudomonadota; class Gammaproteobacteria; order Steroidobacterales; family Steroidobacteraceae; genus ZC4RG30. The sequence continues at coordinate 609,888 of JBBCGD010000007.1, forward strand.
TGGCGTTGCCGACCTGTTGTTCCGCAAACCCGACGGCAGGATGGCCAACGATTTCCACGGCACGCTGTCGTTCTCGTGGCCGAAAACGGCGACGCAGTACGCGCTGCATCGGAACCAGCCCGGCTACGACCCGCTGTTCGCCTTCGGCTTCGGCCTCACCTATCGCGATCGCACCGAACTGCCGCCGCTGCCTGAAGAGTCTGGCGTGCAGGGTGCCGATGCGCCGGGCGGCACGCTGTTCGGTGGCGTCGAGGCCACCGCATGGCGCATCAACCCCAGTGGCGCGCTGAAGCTCAGCCGCTTCGATCGCGTGCGCCAGGAAGACAGCCTGCGGCTGGCATGGTCCGGCGGCGCTGGCGCCCTCACCTTCGACAGCGCACAGGGCGAGGATTTCAGCCGCGAGACCAATGCCGACATGATGCTCGTGCTGACGGTGCGCGTGGATGGCGCGCCCGACGACAGCGCTGCGCTCAACCTCACCTGCGGCGCCGGTTGCCAGGCCAGCGTGCCGCTCAAGGCCGACCTCGCCGCGCTGCCCACCGGCCAGTGGCAGCGCCTCGGCATCCCGCTGAAGTGCTTCACGCGCGCCGGCGCCGACATGAACCGACGCCTCACTCGCTTCGAGCTGCGCGGCGGCGGCAACCTCGAGCTCGCGGTCAATCGCGTGGCGCTGGGCGTGGACGTGGATCGCAAGTCCGGCTGCACACTGCCCTAGGCCGCCGCGCCACGGTGCCGGGCCACGCACGCGGCACCGGCTTGTAGGATCATGGGGAGATGGAAACCTTCCCTGAAAAATCCGCGCTGGCCGCGCGCGACCTCGCCACGCTGTGGCATCCCTGCACGCAGATGAAGGACCACGAAAGCGCGTTGCCGCTGATCCCGATCCGGCGCGGGCAAGGCGTATGGCTCGAAGGCTTCGATGGCCGCCGCTACCTCGACGCCATCAGCTCCTGGTGGGTGAACCTGTTCGGCCACGCGAACCCGGTGATCGGCGCCGCCGTCGCAAAGCAGCTCAATGAACTGGAGCATGTGATCTTCGCCGGCTTCACACATGAGCCGGCTGTTGAAGTGGCCGAGACTCTGCTGAAGCTTGCGCCACCAGGTCTCGCGCGCTGTTTCTTCGCCGACAACGGCTCTGCCGCCATCGAAGTGGCGGTGAAGATGAGCTTCCACTACTGGCGCAACTGCGGCCAGCCGCAGAAGAAGCGCTTCATCACGCTGGCCAACAGCTATCACGGCGAGACGCTGGGCGCGCTCGCGGTGGGCAATGTGGCGCTGTACAAGGACATCTACGCGCCGCTGCTGATGGACGTGATCACGGCGCCCTCGCCTGCGCTGCGCGAGCCGGGTGAAACGGAAGAAGAGGCGGCACAACGCGCGCTGGCCGGCATGCGTGGACTATTGGCGCGGCACGCGCACGAAACGGCTGCCGTCATCGTCGAACCACTGGTGCAGTGTGCGGGTGACATGCGCATGTACGCGCCTTCGTACCTCACCCACCTGCGCAAGCTCTGCGATGAAGCCGGCGTGCACCTGATCGCGGATGAGATCGCCGTCGGCTTCGGCCGCACCGGCACGCTGTTCGCCTGCCAGCAGGCCGGCATCACGCCGGATTTCATATGCCTTTCGAAAGGCCTCACGGGCGGTTACCTGCCACTGTCGGCGGTACTGACCAACGCGCAGGTGTACGACGCCTTCTACGACGAATACGAGAAGCTAAACGCCTTCCTGCATTCGCACAGCTACACCGGCAACGCGCTGGCCTGCGCGGCGGCGCGCGCCACGCTGGGCATCTTCCGCGACGAACCGGTGATCGAACGCAATCTCGCGCTGGCCGCGCACATGGCGAAGAGCGTGGCCAGCCTTGCGGAGCATCCGCATGTGGGCGAGATACGCCAGCGGGGGATGATCCTCGCCATCGATATGGTGAAGGACAAGGCCAGCGGCGAGACCTACGACTTCCGCGAGCGTCGTGGCCTGCGCGTGTATCGGCATGCGCTACAGCACGGCGCGCTGCTGCGGCCCATCGGCAATGTGCTGTATTTCATGCCGCCCTACGTGATCGCGCCGGAGGAAATCGACTTCCTGGTGCGCACCGCGCGCAGCGGCATCGAGGCCGCGACATGCGACTGACGCGCGTCTTCGTGGATGCGCCGCTGGCGCAGGATGCATTGCTGCCGTTGCCACCAGGCCCGGCGCAGCACCTGGTGCGCGTGCTGCGACTCGGTGCCGGCGATGCACTCGTCGTCTTCAATGGACGCGGTGGTGAATACGCCGCCCGCATCGAATCCATCCAGCGCGACAAGGTGGCGGCACGCATCGGCGTGCATGCCGCGATCGAGCGCGAATCGCCGCTGGCCACCACCCTGCTGCAGGGAGTCGCGCGCGGCGAGAAGATGGACCAGATCCTGCAGAAAGCCACCGAGCTTGGCATCACGCGAGTGGTGCCGGTGCTGACCGCGCGCAGCAATGTGCGCCTCGATGCAGGCAACGCCGCGCGCAAGCAGGAACACTGGCGGGGCGTAGCCGTGGGCGCATGCGAGCAGAGCGGCCGCAACCGGATTCCGGAGATCGCGACGCCCGCGTCACTGGCGACGGCACTTGCCAGCAGTGGTTCCGGACTCAGGCTCGTGCTCACACCCGACGATGGTGCGGCCTCCCTGCAATCCCTGGCCACCGCAGCCATGGCGAGCGCGAGCGGACTGCACGCCATCGTCATGCTGGTCGGTCCGGAAGGCGGTCTCGATCCGCAGGAAATCGACGCGGCACACGCGGCTGGTTTCACTGCCTGCGGCCTCGGCCCGCGCGTATTGCGCACCGAGACCGCGGCACTCGCCGTGCTCGCGGCCCTGCAATTCGCTGCCGGGGATTTCGCCGACCGGGCGCAATAGCCGCCGCGAATGTGCAGATTCGCTTCGCTGCCTTGTGGATCCATGGCCACAGCCCCACCTTGGCGATTCTCCAACAGGAAACGGGCTTCTCATGTCACTGCTGCTTTCGCCACTGCGCGTTGGTGATCTCAACCTGCCCAACCGCGTCTTCATGGCACCGCTGACGCGTGCACGCTCCGGCGCCACGCGCGTGCCCAATGCGCTGAACGTCGAGTACTACCGCCAGCGCGCCAGCGCGGGGCTCATCCTCACCGAGGCCACGGCGGTCACACCAGAAGGCGTGGGCTATGCGGATACGCCGGGCATCTGGTCCACCGAACAGGTCGAGGGCTGGAAGGCCGTGACCACGGCCGTGCATGCGGCCGGCGGGCGCATCTTCCTGCAGCTGTGGCATGTGGGGCGCATCTCGCATCCGCAGTTCCTGGATGGCGCGTTGCCGGTGGCGCCGAGCGCCATCGCACCCAAGGGCAATGTGAGCCTGGTGCGGCCGGAAACTCCCTACGTCACACCGCGCGCACTGGAGCGCAATGAATTGCCGCGCATCATCGAGGTGTACCGCCGCGGCGCGCAGAACGCGCTGCTCGCCGGTTTCGATGGCGTGGAAATCCACGGCGCCAATGGCTACCTGCTCGACCAGTTCCTGCAGGACCACAGCAACCAGCGCACCGATGACTATGGCGGCAGCATCGAGAACCGCGCGCGGTTGATGCTGGAAGTCACCGACGCCGCGATCGGCGTATGGGGTGCCTCGCGCGTCGGCATGCACCTGGCACCACGCGGCGACGGCCATGACATGGGCGATTCGGATCCACTGGCCACCTTCGGTTACGTGGCACGCGAACTCGGCAAGCGCGGCATCGCCTTCATCGCGGCACGCGAGCATCTGGGTGCCCATCGCATCGGTCCGCAGTTGAAGAAGATCTTCGGCGGGGTGTACGTAGCCAATGAAGGATTCGACCAGGCGAGCGGCGAAGCAACGCTGGCCGCGGGCGAAGCCGATGCGGTGGCCTTCGGGCGCCAGTTCATCGCCAACCCTGACCTGCCACGGCGTTTCGCCACGGGCGCGGCATTGAATGCGCCGCAGCCGCCGACGTTCTACACCGGCGGGCCCAACGGCTATACGGATTACCCAGCGCTGGTCTGAAGCCAGGGCGCGCGCGCGATCGCGCGCCTATTCCTCGGGCAGCAGCGTCGTTTCCTGCGCCACCATCTGCTCGAGCCGATCGAGGTCCGGCACCACCGGCGTCTCGTCGAGCAGCTGGATCTGGCACACGATGCAGCCATCCTCGGGAAAGCTGCGCTGCGCATCGAGCTTCACGAACTCGGGGCTGATGCGTACCAGCTTCGGGAAGCCCTGCGAAAGGATGGCGATGGCGCCGGGCAGTTTTTCCGACAGTGCATTGAGCACCACCACGCGCGAGCGCTGCGTGGGCGGCGCGATCTCGCGACCGGCGCAACCCTCGAAGGAAACCAGTGGCACCTGCCGATCGTTCCAGCGCACCACGCCCAGATGCCAGGGAGGCGCGCCGGTCATCTCCTGCGGAGTCTGGTAGCCGATCACTTCGGCCACGCAGCCGCGCGGCACCAGCAGCTGGTCATTCTCCAGCGGCACCATCAGGCCGTAGATTTCACCGGGCAGGTCCTGCGCCATGTTGCTTCCCCCGCCTCAGGTTCCGGCGACGCGCGACGCGCGCGTGCGATCCACCAGCGGCACGATGGCCTCGAGCAGCTGGCTTTCCTGGTAGGGCTTGCCGAGGTATTCGTCCACGCCGATCTCCATGGCGCGCGCGCGATGCTTCTCGCCCACGCGCGAGGTGATCATGATGATGGGCACGTGCTTCAGGCGCGCATCGGCGCGCATGAACTCGGCCACCTGGTAGCCATCCATGCGCGGCATCTCGATGTCGAGCAGCACCACGTCGGGCAGGTTTTCTTCCATCACGGTGAGCGCGTCCTGGCCGTCGCGCGCGGTGAGCACGCGCATGCCATTGCGTTCGAGCAGGCGCTGCGTTACGCGGCGCACGGTGATGGAATCATCCACCACCAGCGCGACGATGCGGCGATCCAGCTGTTCACGGATGGCAGTGGCACCCTGTGCGCGACCGCGCCAGCCGGTACGCACCAGCTGGCCGATGTCGAGGATCACGACGATGCGACCGTCGCCGAGGATGGTCGCACCGGACACACCACGGATGCCGGCGATCTGCGGGCCCACCGGCTTCACCACGATCTCGCGCGTACCGAGCATTTCCTCGGCCACGACGCCGGTCGAAAGCTCGCCCGCGCGCACCAGCACCACCGGCAAGGTGGGTTCCTCTTCCGGCAGCGGACCGGCATCGAGGCCGACGAAACTCGCAAGGTGCTGCAGGCGGTACTTGTAACCGCCGTATACATACGAGGGTTCGGACTGCAGCAGGTGCTGCTGCACTTCTTCGCGCGCAATGCGCACCACGCCCTCGATGGTGGGCATGGGCAACGCGTACTGCTCATCGCCGACGCGCAGGATCACCGCATGACCCACCGACAGCGACAGCGGCAGGCGGATCATGAAGCGCGAACCCTTGCCGGCCTCGGTTTCCATCAGCAACGAGCCGCCGAGCTTCTTCACCTCGTTGGCCACCACGTCCATGCCCACGCCGCGGCCTGCAGCCTGGGTCAGGTTCTCGGCCGTCGAGAAGCCGGGCTCGAGAATGAGCTGCATGGCCTCTTCATCGGTGAGCTGCTGGCCTTCGGTGATCAGGCCCAGGCTCAGCGCCTTCGACTTGATGCGCGCGATGTTCATGCCGGCGCCGTCGTCGCGCACGTCCACGATCACTTCGGCGCCTTCGCGACGCAGCTGCAGGCGGATCTGGCCGGCTTCGGACTTGCCTGCGGCCACGCGCTGCGCGGGCTTCTCGATGCCATGGACCACCGCGTTGCGCAGCAGGTGTTCGAACGGCGGCAGCATGCGCTCCAGCACCTGGCGATCGAGTTCGCCGGTGGCGCCCTCGACGATCAGTTCGGCCTGCTTCTCTTCATCCACCGCAGTCTGGCGCACGATGCGCGACAGGCGCTGCGCATGGCGCTGGAACGAAACCATGCGCGTGCGCATGAGCCCGTTCTGCATCTCGACGATGGTGCGACCCTGCAGCTGCAGCTGGTTCTGCGTATCGCGCGTCAGGTTCTCGAGCAGCGCCTGGATGCTGGCCACGTCGTTGGCGGTTTCCGCCAGCGCGCGCGAGAACTGCTGGATCGAAGAATAGCGATCGAGTTCGAGCGGATCGAAATCCGTGCGCGGACCGGTCTCGGTCTCGTGCCGGTGCAGGATCTGCGCTTCGGTCTCGATCTCGAGCTTGGCGAGCTGTTCCTTCAGGCGCGTCACCGTGCGTGACAGCTCGGCCAGGTTGAATTCAGTCGAGGCCAGCTGCTGCTCGACGCGCGCGCGCGCGATGCTCACTTCGCCGGCCTGGTTGAGCAGCTGGTTCAGCAGATCGGCATCGACGCGCGCCATTTCCGCTGGCTGCTGCGGCGGCGCCGGCTCGCGACCAGGCGGCACTGGCGCCGTGGTCATCAGCCGCGCGAATGCAGCGGGACGTTGCGGCGGCACCGGCTCTGCTGCCACTTCAGGCGGCGGTGCCGGCGATGGTGGCGCAGGCCGCGGCTCGATGCGCGGCAGCTCGATGACGTTGTTGGACCACGCGGGCGGCGGCGCTTCGAAGCGCTCGGGAATTTCCGGCGCCAGCGCAGCCGGATGCTCCACCACTGCGGGCTCAGCCAGCACCTCGGGCTCTTCCAGCTCGGCGGCTTCCGCGGCCACGGGCTCCGTCAGTTCAATGAATTCCAGCTCGGTGATCGATTCGTCGGTGACGGATTCCATCGCCACTTCCGGCGAATCCGCTTCGACAACGGGAGCGAACACAGGCTCCGCGGGCGTCCCGGTCGCGTTCTCGATCAGGGCAGGCCCGGTGGCAACGGGTTCGAGCAGTGCGACGATGGCTGCAGCGTCCGATTCCGGTTCCGGTTCCGGCGCGACAGGCACGGGCTCCACCTCACGCGGCAGAGTCGGCGGGACCGCCATATCGAGCACGGGCAATGCCGGCACCGTCTCCGGATTCGCGGGCACATTGCCAGCCAGCGCCACCACCTGCGCCAGCAGCGCACGGGCCGGCGCCACGGGCTGGTTGGCCGCGACCAGGTCACGCATGCGCCCCAGTTCGTCGAGCGTGCGCTGCAACGCCTCGCGCGCCAGCCGGCTCGGCGGCACGCTGCCCACCTCGATGCCGATGATCAGCGATTCCAGTTCATGCGCGAGATCGCCCATGGATTTCACGCCCGCCATGCGCGCGCCACCCTTGATGGTGTGCAGCGGCCGCTTCAGCGCGGCGAATTCCTCGCGCCGCGGCTCGGTCAGGCTGATGCCCTGGAAACAGGACTGGCAGGCATCGAGAAGCTCGGTGGCCTCCTCGCTGAATATCGAGGCGACTTCAGGGTCGTAATTCGCATCGGGCAGATCCGCGTCCGGCTGCGCTGGCGCAGCCGGCGCGCTCACCGGCGGTTCGGACATGGCCGGAGTTGAAGTGCTGCTGGAACTGCTGTTCGCGGCGATGCGCTGGTCGAGTTCGGTTTCCGCCTTGCCGATGCGCGCGCGCAGCGCGCCGTGCGCGACGAAGTAGCCGCTGTTCTCGTCGAGGTGCCGACTGACGGCTTCGAGTGCGGTCATGCACTGGCCGATCAACTCCAGGTCTTCGCTCGCCACGCCGACGCCACTGTCGAAGGCCTTGCGCAGCCAGTGGTTCATCGGCTCGACGAGCTGGACTCCATGTCGCGCACCGGCGGTCTTCGAACTGCCGGACAAGGTATGGGCGGCGCGATATACGGTTTCCGGCAGCACATGCGGGCCGGGCTGGCCGTGCACCTTCGCGAGCCAGGTGCGCACGGTGTTGATGTGGCTATCGGTCTCGCGCGCGTAGATGTCGCTGAGTGAAGGTTCAGGCTCGGGCTCGGGGGCGCGCACGATGGCCGGAACCACCGGCGCTGCTGGCGGCGGCGGCGTGAACTGCGTGGTCAGCGAGGTCACCGAACCCGTGGCGGCGGCATCCAGCGGTTTGCCGGCGGCGAGCAGCTGCGCGCGTGCCGCGATGCCGGCGACATCGGTGGTCGGCGCCTTGCCGGTCTCCAGCTGTTCGATGAGCTGCGGCAACGCGGACACCGCACTGCGCAGTACTTCGAGGATGTTGGGCGAACGCGTCTGCGTCTTGTCCAGCAGCCGGTTCATCAGGTTCTCGATGGACCAGGCGAATTCGGCCAGTGCGGTCGCACCGACCACGCGACCACTGCCCTTCAACGTATGGAAAGCACGCCGCGCAGTGACCAGCGCTTCGTCGAGAGTCGGGTCCTGGTCCCAGGCGGGCAGGGCCTTGCGGATCTTTTCCGCCTCCTCGCGCGCCTCTTCCAGGAACACGGCGATGAGTTCGGGATCATCGGAACTCGCGGCCAGCGGACCAGCAGGCTGCGCGGCGCGTGCGGGCACGGGATTCGCCTCGGGGTGGCGATCCAGCACCAGCGTCGCGGTGTCCTGGTTGCTGCGCCCGGAGCGCGCCACCGGCATCGGCTGCGTGTCGATGGCGGCCAGCGCGCTCTCGGCGTTGTCGAGCATGTACCAGGGATCGGCGCGGCCGGCCTGCAGCGTCTCCATGTAGTACTCGATGCTGACGATGGCATCGGCCAGGCGATCGAGGCCCATGCCCACCATCGCCGCCGGACCACCGCCGGCCTGCATGATGCGCTTCAGGTGCGCCGTGATGCGTGCGAGGCATTGCTCGGCGCGCGTCTTGCCCAGCATGGAGAGGCCGGACTGGATGCCGCGCATCAGTTCCTGCCAGGTATCGAAGCCGGCGGCGTCGAGCGTGCCGCCCACCTGCTGCACCACGTATTCCTTCACGCGCGCGAGGTTGACCACGCATTCGCGCAGCACCGCGGCCTGCACCTGCTGGAAGTCCGCATCGGTGACCACGCCCGTGGCATCGGTCGAGACCGACTGGCCACGCGGCAGGATCTTGCCGACGAGGTCATCGTCGAGGCGATCCTCGATCTGGATCAGCGTCGCGGCGATGTCGATCAGCGCGGATTCGGAAGGTTTCTCGTGCGCACCGACCATGGCTTCGAGCTTGCCGATCTCGGCCTGCACGCGCGCGCGCTGCTCGCCGAGGCCGAGCACGCCGAGCGTGTCGCCGATCTTGCGCAGCAGTTCGACCTGCGGACCAAGTTCTTCGGGAGCCGCGCCACCGCGGCGAACGAAGATATCCAGCACGTCCTTGACCTTGGCGAGATCCTCGCGGATCGCGGCGCCGACGGTCTGCATCAACTTGATGGACGGTGCGGAGAGGTTCTCGCGTTCCTGCTCCACGCTCTCGTCAACGGGCAGCAATTCACCGAGGCGGAAGGATTCACGCACCGCCGCCACGCGCGGACCGTTGTTGGTGGCGCGCGCGACGTAGTACAGCAGGTTGTTCAGCAGTTCGACCGGCGGCTGCAGGGCGTAGCGCGGCTCGCCCTGTTCATACAGGCGCTTGATCTCGCGATCAGCGAGGCCAAGCAGTCGCTTCACCGACACGCCACCATCGAGACCGCGTTCACGCAGTGCCTCGATCACGGCGCCGGCCACCCACCACAGCTGGAACAAGGCCTGCGTGGTGGCGATCTTCTCGAAGCGGCTCGCCACGGCGGCGAGCGTTTCGAGGTGCTGCTCGATGCGGTCGCCGCGGATCCAGCCCACCATTCCGCCCTGGAACTGCGTGCGCAGCTTGCGTGCCCAGTTGGCGACGGTGATCTTCTCTTCGCCCGGCGTCGGCAGCTGCGGTTCGGCCTGGCGATCGGACTTCAGGTTCAGCGACAGCAGCGTGCCTTCGGACAGCAGCGCACTGCCGCGCACCGCGCGCATGTCGTTGAGCAGCGGCAGCAGCACCAGCGCCATGTCGCGGCCGCCAGCCATCACGCGATCGAGGTAAGTCGGCAGCTGCACGATGGCGCGCATCAGTGCATCGAGTGCCTCGGCCTGGTTCTTGCGCGTGGCGAGCGTGGCTTCCAGGTAGATGCAGACCTGGTGCATCTCTTCGGCCAGCAGCGCCGCGCCGTGGAACTCGAGGGCGCGCAGCACGCCCTGTACCTGCGCGAGCTCGTCGCGGCAGCGGTGCAGCAGCGACACATTGTCGAAGGTATCGACGAAGGCTTCGATGGCAATGCGCGCTTCGCCCAGCGAGACATTGATCTCGCGCGCTACCGCGTCCAGCGTCTGGCTGGAAAGCTGCGGCGCCGTGGCCGCCTGCGCGCTCTCAGCCATTGGCGTTGCTCGCTACACGGCGAAAACGGCCACTGGCGGTGGGATCGGGAGCCGGAATGCGCTGCGTGCTGTTGGGTGCAGCCTCGGGCAGGCGGAAACCCGCCACCGACTTGCGCAGCGCTGCGGACAGCTGCGCCAGTTTCGCGATGGCGTCCGAGGTATTGCTGGTGGCGTCCGCGGTCTGCGTGGAAATCTCGCGCAGCACCTGCATGTTCCGCGCGACTGATTGCGAGGATTGCGACTGGCTGCGTGCACTGGCGGAAATGTTCTGCACCAGCGAGGCGATCTGGTTCGACACCTGCTCGATCTTTTCCAGCGCGCCGCCGGCGTTCTCGGCCAGCGTCGCGCCGCCGACCACGTCGGCGGTGGAGCGTTCCATCGAAACCACTGCGCCGTTGGTATCGGCCTGGATGGTGCGCACCAGTGCATCGATCTGCTTGGTGGCGGCACCGGCGCGCTCGGCCAGGCGCTGCACTTCGTCGGCCACCACCGCGAAGCCACGACCGGCTTCGCCGGCCATGGAAGCCTGGATGGATGCATTCAATGCCAGGATGTTCGTCTGCTCGGCGAGGTCGTTGATCACCTCGACGATGTTGCCGATCTCCTGCGAGCTCTCGCCCAGGCGCTTGATGCGCTTGGAAGTCTCCTGGATGGTTTCGCGGATCGCGTTCATGCCGTCGATCGTACGACGCACGGCCTCGCCGCCCTTGTGCGCGATGTCCACCGAGTGGCGCGCCACGTCGGACGCACGCTCGGCATTGCCGGACACCTCTTCGATGGAGCCCGCCATCGAGCTGATGGATTCGGTGGCGGCGGCGATCTGCCGCGACTGTGCGCTGGAAGACTTGGCCAGGTGCTGCGCCAGTGCCTGTGTCTGGCGCGCAGTGCCGTCGAGTTGCTCGGAAGAAGCATTGATGGTGGTGACCAGGCCGCGCAGCGATTCCACGGCGATGTTCACCGAATCGGCGATGGCGCCGGTGATGTCTTCGGTGACGGTGGCGGTGGCGGTGAGGTCGCCCTGGCCGAGGCCGGCGATTTCATCCAGCAGCCGCAGGATGGCCGCCTGGTTGCGCTCGCCTTCGCGCTTCTGCGCTTCCATGGCCGTGCGCGCCACGCGGGTTTCGTCCAGGGTGGAACGCACCGACAGGAACAGCATGGCCAGCGGCACCAGCACCGCCAGTGCGGTAACGCCGGCGATCATTCCGTACGGGCCACCGTTGTAGAACGACAGGCCCGCGGCAACGATGGCAACGGCCACCGCCAGCAGGATCCAGCCCTGTCCGCGTGGCTGGCTGACCGGGTTGGTGCCTTCAGGCTGCTGCATCTAGAAACCCCGGGTTCTCCACCAGCTGGCGCAGGCTCAGCACTGGCCAGGCATCGGTGCCGCGCCGGAAGGCGCCAGCCACGTAACGTTCGCAGCGCACGATGGTCGGCGGCGAGTCGGCGCTGAATTCGCCATCGGTGAAGCGCCGGAAGCCCAGCACTTCATCCACCATCAGGCCGGCCGGCACGTCGCGATGATTCACCACGAGCACGCGCGTGTTGCGCGTCAGCGGCGTCGCGCCACTGCCCAGGTAACCACGCAGGTCGATGACGGGCAGCAACGCGCCACGCACGTTGGCGAGGCCCTTGACCCAGTTCTTGGCACCCGGGACGCGCGTCAGCTGCGTCGGGTACGGCAATACTTCGCGGGTTTCCTCGCGTGCCACGAGATAGGCCTCGCCGGCCATGCGCCAGGCGACCCCGACCCATTCGCGATCCACATCGGCGGATTCACCCGGCGTCGCGTTGACCTCGCGTCCGCGCTTGTCCAGCGCGACCAGCATCTCGTAGGGTTTGCCGAGCAGCGCGCGAATCGAAGTCGGACTGGTCACAGAACGTTCTCCCTCTACCGCCTCACGCTGCGAGGGTTGCCTGGGCTTTGCGCACCAGTGTGTCGGCCGCCACCGGCTTCACCATGTAGTCGACCGCGCCCTGGCGCAGCCCCCACACGCGATCGGTTTCGAGGCCCTTGGAAGAAACCATGACCACCGGGATCGACCTGGTGCCCGGATCGTTCACGATCGCGCGCGTCGCCTGGTAGCCGTTCATGCCGGGCATGACCACGTCCATGAAGATGAGGTCGGGATGCATTTCCTTCGCAAGGCGCACGCCTTCCTGCCATCCTTCGCAGTCACCGTCTTGAAGCCGCTCTTCTCGAGCGCCTTCTTCATGGCGTGCACTTCGGTGGGGGAGTCGTCGATGATCAGGATGAGGGCCACTGCCGTTACCTCACGATGTGCGTTTCGATCGCGCCAAGCAACTCTTCCTTGGTGAAGGGCTTGGTCAGATAGTGTTCGGAGCCGACGATGCGGCCGCGGGCCCGGTCGAACAGCCCATCCTTGGACGAGAGCATGATCACGGGGATTTCCCGGAACACCTTGTTGTGCTTGATCAGCGCGCAGGTCTGGTAGCCATCGAGTCGCGGCATCATGATGTCCACGAACACGATGTCGGGCTGGTGGTCCGCGATCTTGGCGAGGGCGTCGAAGCCATCAATGGCGGTGAACACCTCGCAACCCTCCTTGGCGAGCAGGGTCTCGGCGGTGCGCCGGATGGTCTTGCTGTCATCGATGACGAGCACCTTCAGCCCCTTCAGGTTCGAGTTCTCGTCGCTCACCGGCAATGCGCTCCCTGCTGGTGTCATGGTGTGCAATATCCTTGATCTTTTAACATATCGATCCACCCCTCGCCACGGTGGTCACCGACCAGGACAGCGCCGAGCGCCGCGCGACTAACGGGCAGATTCTGACAGTGGGATACCATGGCGCCTTGAACTGGCACACGTTTTCGGGGAAGGGATTGAAGCAATGTCGCGGCGCATAAGGCTGGCAGTGGTGATGGACCCGATCGAGGACATCAAGTACGCCAAGGACACCACCCTCGCCATGTTGCTCGCCGCCGGCAAGCGCGGTTACGAGCTGTCCTACATGACGCAACCGGATCTGTACCTGCGCGATGGCGTCGCGCGTGGCCGGGCCCGGCCGCTCGAGGTGCGCGCTGATCCCGCGAGCTGGTTCACGCTCGGCGAAGCCACCGATACCGCGCTTGGCGAGTTCGACGTGATCCTGATGCGCAAGGATCCGCCCTTCGACATGGAGTTCATCTACACCACCTACATCCTCGACCGTGCCGAGCTGGCCGGCGCACTGGTGGTGAATCGCCCGGCCGGCCTGCGCGACATGAACGAGAAGGTTTATACGGCCTGGTTCCCCGAGTTCTGCGCGCCGACACTGGTCACACGCGACATGGCCTCGATGGCCGAGTTCGCGCGCGAGTTCGACCGCGTCGTGGTGAAGCCGCTCGACGGCATGGGCGGCCGCTCGATCTTCGTGGTGGACCGCAAGGACAAGAACCTCAACGTGGTGTTCGAAACGCTCACCCAGTACGGCACGCGCTTCGCCATCGTGCAGAAGTACCTGCCGGAGATCGTCACCGGCGGTGATTCGCGCGTACTGGTGATCGATGGCCAGCCCGCGCCCTATGCGCTGGCCCGCATGCCTTCGGGCGATGACAACCGCGGCAACCTCGCGGCCGGCGCCAAGGGCGTGGCACGCGAACTCACCGCGCGCGACCGCGAACTCGTCGCCGGCATCGGCCCCAGGCTAGCCGAGCGCGGCATGCTGTTCGTGGGACTCGACGTGATCGGCGGCTGTGTCACCGAGATCAACGTGACGAGCCCCACCGGCGTGCGTGAAATCGACAAGGCTTTCGGCACCGACATCGCAATGCTGCTGATCGACGCCATCGACAAGCGTCTCGCAGCACGCAAGCACTGATGGCCGCCGGAGGCGAAATACTGGCTCCGCCACAACGCCTGACGCGACGGCGCTCCGACGGACAGGAAGGCCGGCTCACGCGCGACCGGCTCACCACCATGCTGGTGCTCGCGGCGCTGTTGCATGGCCTGGTCATCCTCGGCATCTCGTTCACCGGTCCGGGCAGCGGCAAGGGCGAAGCCAACCACGGACTCGAAGTGCTGCTGGTACCGGATGAGTTGCCGGAAGCCCAACGCAACGACACCGCGAATTACCTGGCCCAGCGCACCCAGCTCGGTTCGGGCAATACAAAGGAGCGCTTGCCCGCCCAGCTGCCTTCCGAGCGCGGACAGCCCGTTCCGCCTGGCAGCCGCAACGCGCGCCCATCCGGCGATGTATCGCAACAGGTGCTCGCCACCACCCGCGATACGCGTACCCACATCCAGATGCTGCCGCTGCCTCCGGCGATGGTGCAGCTCACCGATGCCGAACGAGTGGAGCTGGAAGCCGAGGCGGCCAGGGCCGGCGATGAAGAGCTGCGCCTGCGCGGCGATACCCGCGACCAGTACTACCTGTCCGCGGATACGCGGGCGTCGCCATTCGCGCCCTATCTCGATGGCTGGCGCCGCCGCGTGGAGCGTATCGGCACCGTCAACTACCCCAATGCCGCGCGCCGCGACGGGCTCACCGGCAGCCCCACCATCGAAGTGGTGATCGAGCGCGATGGCAAGCTGCGCTCGGCCCGCATCCAGCATTCCAGCGGCCATGCGGAAATCGACGAGGCCGCGCTGAACATCCTGCGCCTCGCCAGCCCCTTCGATCCGTTCTCGCCCGCACTGGCACGGGATTACCAGAGCCTGCGTTTCGCCTACGAATGGCAGTTCGAAGGCGGCCAACCTAAGGGTTCCGTAATTTCTGTTCCTTGAGGCAACGCGGCCCCGGCCCCATACTGAGGCCATGTCCGATGAAGGCTCCCTGACCAACCACCTGCTGGTGGCCATGCCTGGCCTGGATGATCCGCACTTCGCCCAGACCGTCACGCTGGTCTGCGAGCATGGCGAGCGCGGCGCCCTCGGCATCGTCCTGAACAAACCGCTCACCATGCGCCTCTCCGAAGTGCTGTCGCAGATGAAACTGCCGCCGCACACCCAATCCATCGGCGAGCAGATCGTGCTGCGCGGTGGCCCCGTACACCAGGATCGCGGCTTCGTGCTGCATCGTCCGGGCGGCAGCTGGGAATCCACGCATCGCATTTCCGACAGCATCCAGGTCACCACCAGTCGCGATGTGCTCGCGGCGATGGCGCGCGGCGAAGGCCCGCAGGATGCGTTCATCGCCCTAGGCTACGCACAGTGGGAAGCCGGCCAGCTGGAACGCGAGCTGAAGGAAAATTCCTGGCTGACGCTGCCGGTCAGCGATGCCGTGCTGTTCGATCTTCCTTACGAAGATCGCTGGTCCGCAGCCTGGCGTTCGCTGGGCGTGGACGTCGCCACTGTCAGTCCACGCGCGGGGCACGCCTGATTGGGCGCCAAAGCCCAACTCATCCTCGCTTTCGATTTCGGACTCAAGCGTATCGGCATAGCAGGCGGGGACACCCTCACCCGCAGCGCCGCTCCGCGCATCACCGTCGCGCATCACGCCAGCGGACCGGACTGGCCCGCCATCGAGCGCGAGGTTTCCCGCTTCGGCCCGGACCTGCTGCTGGTTGGCGCCCCTTATAATGACGACGGTTCCCCGGGTAGCCTCGCCGCCGCTGCCGATGCGTTCGCGAAAGACATCGCCACGCGCACCGGAAAAGCGGTCGCGCGCGTGGACGAACGCTACTCCTCGACCGCCGCACACAGCCTGCTGCGCGAACAACGCGCCTCGGGCCAGCGGCGCCGCAGGGTGGAGAAGGGAGACATCGACAGCGCGGCCGCGGCGATCATGCTGGCCGGCTGGCTGGAACAACGAGGCAACACATGACGCAACAGCGGCGGCCCGATGGCAGCCTTCGACACCTGCTGACGCTCGCGGGCCTGCCGCGCGGTGAACTGGAAGCATTGCTCGAACGCGCGCAGTACTACGTGCGACGCGCGGGCTCGCCCGCTGCGCGCTCCGATGCGCTGGCCGGCGTGACGGTGGCGAACATGTTCACCGAGCCTTCGACGCGCACGCGCGTGTCCTTCGAACTCGCCGCGAAACGGCTGGGCGCCGAAGTGGTGAACCTGGAGATGCAGCTGTCCTCGCGCGTGAAGGGCGAGAGCATGCTCGACACGGTGTTCACGCTGGAATCGCTGCACGTGGATGTGTTCGTGCTGCGCGATGCCGAGGTCGGCGTGCCGGCGATGGTTGCGACCAATGTCGCGCCGCATGTCAGCGTGCTGTCAGCCGGTGAAGCGCACGTATCGCACCCCACGCAAGGCTTGCTCGATGCACTCACGGTGTTGCAGAAAAAAGGGCGCTGCGATGGGCTCTCCATCGCGATTGTCGGGGACATCGAGCACTCACGCGTGGCGCGCTCGGCCTGCCATGCCTTCCAGACGCTCGGCACCACGGACCTGCGCATCGTCGCGCCAACGGCCCTGATGCCCGCGGCCGATGAGTTCGCCGGCTGCGTGCGTGAAACCGACATCGCACGTGGCATCGCCGGCTGCGACGTGGTGATGATGTTGCGCATCCAGAAGGAGCGCTTCGCCGATGCCGCGATCCCGGCGGGCGATGAATACTTCCGCGAGTACGGCCTTACCGCCGCGCGACTTGCACAGGCAAAGCCCGATGCCATCGTCATGCATCCGCAGCCGATGAACCGCGGCGTGGAGATCGAATCCGCCGTCGCGGATGGACCGCAGTCGGTGATCCGCCTGCAGGTGGCCAATGGTGTCGCCGTGCGCATGGCGGCGCTCGAAGTGCTGGCCGCACCGCTCGCTGCGAGGAAGGGTTGATGGCGGGTTACAGCGCATCGAAGGCCCACCGCGGCACCATCTTCGTCGAGGACGCCAAGATCCTGTCGCAGGAAGGCTTCCCCGGCCAGCAGTACGTACTGCGCCTCGCCGCTCCCGAAACTGCTGCGCGCGCCGGCGCGGGCAGCTTCGTGCACGTGACGGTGGATCCGGCGGTGCCGATGCGCCGGCCGCTGTCGATCATGCGCGTGGATCGCGCGGCAGGCTGGATCGAACTCCTCTACAAGATCCACGGTCATGGCCTGCAACACCTCGCCGCGCGCCGTGTTGGCGAGACGGTGAACCTGCTCGGACCGATCGGCCAGGGCTTCAGGCCGCGCAGGCAGTATCCGCGCGCACTGCTGATCGGCGGTGGCGTCGGCATTCCGCCGATGGTGTTCCTCGCCGAGGAACTGCGTGAACGCAGTACCGAGGGGTTCAGGCCGCTGGCCATCCTCGGTTCGGAACTGCCCTTTCCGTTCCGTGCGCGGCCTTCCACCATCATGTTGCCGGGCATGCCCGATGGCGTGATCGCCTGCATGCCGCTGCTCGATGAATGGGGCATACCGAGCCGGCTCACCACCAAGTCGGGGTTCCCCGGCTGCCACGATGGCTTCGTCACCGATCTCGCGCGGCTGTGGCTCGCCGAGCTCGATGACGGCGCGCGCGGCGAGGTCGAGATATTTGCCTGCGGCCCGACGCCGATGCTGAAAGCCGTGGCCGCGCTGGCGCGTGAATTCGAACTGCCCTGCCAGGTCTCGCTGGAGGAATACATGGCCTGCGCCGTCGGTGGCTGTGCGGGCTGTGTCGTCGAAGTGCAGACACCCACCGGCCCCGCGATGAAACGCGTGTGCGTGGATGGACCGGTATTTGACGCCAGCACCGTCTTTGCCGGATAAACGGCAACTCTTCAACGTCTTCAACAAGCTGGGGGATTCCACATGGATCGCAACATCCTGCGTCTGTCTTTGGCCGGACTGGCCGCAACGCTCGCGCTCGCCTGCGCCACCACGATGGCAGCCGAACCTGCGGCACCCGCCGCGCCGGCCAAGCCCTATGTAATCCCCGCCGGCACCGCCGACTTCATCGTGAAGGCCGTGCAGTCGAAGGATCGTCCCGCCGCCGATGTGGCGCGCGATTTCGACCGCAAGCCCGCCGAGCTGCTGACGCTTTCCGGCGTGAAGCCCGGCGACCATATCCTCGAGTTCGCTTCCTTCGGCCAGTACTTCACCAACCTGCTCTCGCCCATCGTCGGCGACAAGGGTTCGGTGTACATGCTCGACCTGCCCTACACCGAGGCGCGCTCGGGCGCAGCGAGCAAGGCCTTCGTGGCCACGCATCCGAACTCGCAGTACCACATCGAGGATTACAACGCGGCCGTGCTGCCGCAGAACCTCGATGAGGTGTTCATCGTGCTGTACTACCACGACCTCGGACTGCAGAACATCGACACCGCCGCGCTGAACGCCAAGGTCTTCAAGTCGCTGAAGCCGGGTGGCGTGTTCTTCGTCGTCGACCACAACGCGCGCCCGGGCTCCGGCCGCGACGACACGAAGGCACTGCATCGCATCGACCCGGCCGTGGTGAAGCAGGAAATCACCGCTGCAGGCTTCGAGCTGGTCACCGAGAGCAAGCTGCTGGCGAACCCCGCCGACGATCACACCTGGATGGTGTTCACCAAGGACAAGCGCGGCACCACCGACCAGACGGTGTGGAAGTTCAGGAAGCCGCTGAAGGCGAAGTAAGCACCACGCCTATGCACGCTGCGTGCGGCGCCAGTCGGCACTGCGCCAGCGGACATAGGCGACTTCACGCAGCAATATCGTGAAGCCCAGCAGCGCCGCCAGCACATCCCAGCGCGGCGCGGCTGCATCCACATACAGCGGCCGCACCAGCCCGTAGAACCAGCCGGCGAAGATGACGAGGCCCGCCACGGCATCGAACACGCCGCGACGATGCTGTTGCATGAGCCCGAGCCACGCGGCCGCGAGGCCCGGCGCCAGCACCGCGCACAGCACATACACCGCAGACAGCTCCGGGCGCGGCAGCACCAGCCACCACACCAGCGCACAGGGCAGTGCCACCGCGACAGAGATCGCGAGCACCACGCGCAACATCTGCCGCTCGATCCAGGCATGCAACGCGAGGCGCGTGCGACCGGCAGGCAACCACAGGCCGCGCGCATGACTGGCCATCGCCCGACTGACGGCCCCGCTGACAACCGCAGTGGCGGAGAGTGCGCCGAACATCATGGCGTGCAGCGCGTGAACGTCACTGTCGCGCGCCAACATCCACTGGATGGCCAGCACCACGACGGCGGCGAGCAGGCATTGCACGCCGAGGTGCAGCGGCGTGGTGCCGCCCAGCAACCAGCGCGACATCGCCTGCTCGCGAGTCGCGGGGAGAGTCACGACGGATTCAGCCTCCATCGAAGTGCTGCTGTTTTCCTTGCGGCCCCAGCCGCTGGCGTGGACGCGCCGCGCCCGCAGGTACCAGACGGCGAAAGCCGTCCATGCGACGAGGCTCATCGCGAGACTCACCGGGCCACCGAGCAGGCGCGAGGCATCCTCGACGCCGAATGCACGCAGCAGCAGTCCCGGCAATTGCCACGCCACCAGGATCAGCAGCGTCCACGCCGGGCTGCGGCTGGCGATGAACAGCGCGATCGCACATTGCGTGCCGAAGCTCAGCGTCGTCGCAAACATCAGGATGTATGACTCGAGGCCTGGCTGGTATTTCGCCGGTACCGGCAGGAACGCCATCCAGTAGCAGACGATCCACACGCAGGTCACCAGCACCACGAGGCCCATGGCGGCGGCGAGCAGGCGACCACGCGCATGCGGTCGCAACAGCAGCGCACGCGACGCGGACAGCATGCGGAAGAACACGCCGCCGGCGAGCAGCGGCACGGCCATCATCAGCGTGGCGCCGAAGAAGGTGATCGGCAGCGTCGAGCCCGGCATGTTGAATGGCAGCCTGAACAGCTGGCCGCCCAGCAGCACCAGCGCGCCGACGATGGTCAGCGCGCGTTGCAGCGGCAGCATCCAGAAACCGATGCGCAGCAGCTGCACGAAGGTCTTCATGCATGCACCGCGAGGAAGATGTCCTCGAGTGTCAGTGGCATCGCCTCGGCCTGGCTGCCGGTGGCCTGCTCGATCTCGCGCAGGCGTTCGGGCTGCCAGTCGCGCAGCACGATGGTCGCGGTGTTGCCGGCGAGTTCGCTGTGCAGTTGGCCGGCGAACGCGGGCAACCCGGTGATGGGCCGATCCGCGCGAAGCACGACGCGCATGGTGGACTCCTTCAATGCATCGAGCTCGCCCTGCCAGGCGATCGTGCCTTCGCGCATCAGCCATACATGGCTCGCGATGCGCTCGATGTCACTGACGATGTGCGAGGAGAACAGGATGGTGCGACCACTGTCCGCCGCGATCTCCAGCAGCGTCACCATGAACTGGCGTCGCGCCACCGGGTCGAGGCCGGAAGCGGGCTCGTCCATCACGAGCAGCTCAGGCCGATGGCCGAGCGCCAGCAGTGTCGCGATCTTCTGTCGCTCGCCACCCGAGAGTACGCCAACGCGCCGGTTCAACGGCACCTCCCATTCGCGCACCAGCCGCGCCACCAGTTCCTTGTCCCAGTGATCGTGGAAGGATGCGGCCAGTGCAAGGTGCTGCGCGCCGGTCATCAGCGACATCAGTTCATCTGCCTGCGGCACGAAGCCGATGCGCGCCTTGCTGGCGGCCGAGAGGCTGGCACTGCGTTCGTCGAATACCAGGCATTCGCCGGCGGTCGGTAGCGCAAACCCCAGCACCAGATCGAGCAGCGTCGACTTGCCAGCGCCGTTCTTGCCGAGCAGGCCGATGACCTGGCCCGCGCCTGCGTTCAGATCCACGCCTTTCAGTATCTGCCTGCCACCAAGCTCCTTCACGAGGCCACGGGTCTGCAGCACGGCTTCACTTTTCATGAGACGACTCCCAGATGCGGTCGATCAATGCGTCGAAATCTTCACGGTCCAGTTCGAGCTGCCGCGCGGAGAGCACCAGCTGCCGCGCTTGCGGTTCCAGCTGCTTCACGCGCTGCGTGACACTGGCCTGTGCCTTGCGACCGGTCGCCACCGTCATCGGACGACCGCGATTCCGCTGCAGCAGCCCTTCGGCTTCGAGCAGGCTGTAGGCCTTCGACACCGTCATCGGATTGACCGCGTGCGCAATGGCAAGATCGCGCACCGAAGGCAATTCCGCACCGGACGGCAGCTGGCCACCGGCCACCAGCCGCCGGACTTGCTCGACCAGCTGCCGGTAGATGGGCACGCCGGAATGTGGATGCAGGGTGAACATGTGTATTGATACTATAATACACATGGTCGATCGTACGCGACGCGGATCACGGTTCCATCGCGGAAGGCTCGTTCAACCATGAAGGATGATGGAAAGCACGGCGGACCCGCGACACTGCACTGGGGATGGGAGCGCGCGAAATCCCGGTGCTGTCAGTGGAAATGATCCTCGGCTCACTGCAGGGCTGGCGCTCGTTCCTGGCCATGCTGGTCCTGCTGGCAATGCTGTTCGCCACGGGCGCAGCGGCTTTCTGGGTCGGCCCGGTCGCGGCACTGGGAGCGGGTGCAATGGTGGCGCTGGTGTTGCCACTGGCACTGCTGATCCTGGGATGGACGAATGATTTCACGCAGGCCATCCATCCGCCGACCTGGCTGCGGGTGGCGCGCGTTCTGGGTCGCGACTTCGTGCAGCTGGAAGGCGCAGGTGTTGTCCTCGCGGCAGTGGTCGCATTGCTCTTCGGCGCCATGCACGGGCAGCTGATAGCGAAGCTCGCTGTGTCGATGCTGGGTTGGCTGCTGCTGGTTGCGCTTGCCGGCCTAGTCATTCATCGGCGGCGCGAATACCTGGCTACCGCGATGCCGTTCTATGCCGGCATTGAACTGGCACCCTCCCCTGCTGAACTCGCACGCCGTCGCCAGCGGGCGATCGATGCCATCTACGCACTGTGGCGCAACGGGGCCAGGGCTGATGCATGGCGGGCACTGGAGCGGCAGGCTGCAGCAACGCCTTCACCGGATGAAGAGCTGCGCTGGGCTTACGGAATTTCCCGCGGTTGGGATGCGCCGGCGCTTTCCGCGCGCATGGCGCAGGAACTGATCCCCCTGGATCTGCGCGCGGGAAGGATCGGCTCGGTGCTGAACCTGGTTCGCGAGCAATGGGCTCGTGATGCGCAATTCCGGCCACGCACGGCTCGCGAGACACTCGATCTCTCGCGACTGGCGGGCCGTTACGCTGATGCGCCGCTTGCCCTCGCCCTGCTCGTCGGCTTTGAGCGGCTGACGCAGGACGAAGCCTTGCGTGCTGCTGCAAACCAGCTGCGGGATGAGCTGTCTTCGAGAAACGCCGGCTGACCGCACTCGCCAGTGCGACCCGGTCACACGATGGCGACGCCGAGATCCCGGGCTCGATTCGCCATGCCCGGATAGCTGTTGCGGATGAACAGCGCCGGATCGCCCCACTCCGCCTCGAATTCCTGCGCCGGCCGCGCGGCAATCATCTCTTCGGCGCCCTTGCCCTGCGCGATCATCTTCGAGAGCCGCTGTTTCATGGTGTTCAGCATCGCGGACTCGGCGTTGAGCTGCGCCTTGCCGAGTGGCGCGCCCTGGCCCGCGATGATCCGCGTGTGCTCACCGGCGAGGCCAAGCAGAGTCTGCGTCGCCGTCGCCATGCCGCCGATCCAGCCATTGGTCACGTAGTCGATGATGGGAAACGCGCTGGCCGCGGCGACATCCGCCGCCACCAGCACATCGGCATTCCTGAAGTACACGTAGATGTCGCCATCGGTATGCGCCTGCGGCAGGTAGGCGTAGTCGATGCGCTCGCCCCCGAACTGCAAGCTGCCGTCGGTGTAGAAGGTCTGGTTCGGCTGCGCGATCTCAGGCAGTGGCTGGTACACGCGCTGCTCCCACTTCGAATCGACGTCGGTGGTGAGCCAGAGCCGCGTGTTCTCGTGCGCGATGATGCGCGCGCCCGCCTTGCCCAGCGCTTCGTTGGAACCGGTCTGGTCGTGGTGCCAGTGCGTGTTGAACAACGTGTGCACGCGGTCCTTGCCGGTGAGCCTGCGCACTTCGGCGAGCAGCCGCTTCGATTGCGCAGCGCTGCCGCCATCCACCAGCAGCACGCCCTCGGGTGAATCGAACACCGTGACGTTGCCGCCGCAGCCGGTGATCAGCCACAGGCGATCCGCCAGCTGCGTGGTGACAGGAGCAGCCTGGCTCGCGGCGCGGGCGAGGGAGGTGAGTGGCCGCAGCGTTGCGACCGCAGCGAGCGCCGGCATGGCGGCGGCGATGAACTGTCGTCTCTTCATCTGTTTACTGCGCGGTGCCAGCGGGCTGCGCCTGCGCCATCAACCGGCGCAGCAGCGCTTCGGTCTCGGGCCGGGCCTGTGAACCGGCGGCGCGTCCGCCGGCACCGGCTTCCCCGTGCGTGAGATCAGCGGCGGTGCGGCCGCGCGCATCCTTCGCGAACAGGTCGGCGTGGTGATCGACCAGCGCGGTGACCAGTGAATTCCAGCCGGCTCCCGCTGCGGCATGCAACGCGGTGATACCGGTCTTGTCGCGCGCGCCGACATCCGCGCCCGCGCCGAGCAGCAGGTCGGCCACCTGCACCGCCTGGTCCTCGGTGCGATAGCGGCCGCGCGTGTCCAGCGCCGTGGAGCTGACTCCGGCGGCCGCGAGCAGCGGCGTGACGCCATTGACGTTGGGCAGCTCCACGTTCGCCTTCGCGCCCAGCAGCAGCTTCACGGCTTCGACATCGCCCGCCTTGGCGGCTCGCAGCAGCGGCGTGGTGCCGATAGTGAGCAGGCCATCAGCGCCGCGATCGTCGCGCAGCGAGCGATACGGCGGGAACAGCTTGAGCTGCAGGTTCGGGTTCGCACCGGCCTTCAGCAGCATGGCCATGAGTTCGGTGCCGGTGGTGCGGTCCGGTGAAGGACGATCGGCGCGACCGCCAGTCGGCACGGTGTTCATGTCCACGGCCGCATACAGCGGCGAGCGGCCCCAGGTATCCCACTTGTTCACGTCGGCGCCGTGCTTCACCAGCAACGCGGCGGTATCGAAATTCAGGTTCAGCGTCGCCAGCAGCAGCGGCGTCACGCGATCAGGGTCGGTGAGGTTGACCTGCGCATGGCCTTCTTCGATGAGGATGCGCGCACATTCGACGCAGCCACGCCGCGCGGCATACAGCAGCGGCGTGAAACCACCGGAAGGCCGCGCCTGCATGCGCGGTTCGGCGGTGACCTGCCGCTCCCAGTCGTTCACGAGCGAGCGTGCATCCGGATCCGCGCCGGACTTGAGCAGCAGGCGCACCATCGCCGGCTGGCCTTCGGCCGCGGCCCACATCAGCGCGGTCTGGCCATGCCAGGTCTCGCGCTGGTCCACCTTCGCGCCGCGCTTCAGCAGCAGCTGCGCCGCTTCGACATTGCTGGAACGCGCGAGGATCATCAGCGCGGTCTGGCCATCCGCATTCGCCGCATCCACCTTGGCGCCAGCCTTCAGCAGACTGCGGATCACTTCGGCGTTGCCGGCCACGGCGGCTTCCGACAGCGGCGTCGCGCCGTAGTCGTTCCGGGCGTTGACGTTGGTACCGGTGGCGAGCAGGCGCTTCACCTCGGCCAGGTCGTTGCGATACACGGCCCAGTGCAATGGCGTGGTGCCATCGCCCGGATCATCCGCGAGCAGCCCGGGATCGGAAGCTGCGTGAGCCATGCTCGCTGCGCACAGCACGGCGCAGAAGAAGAAGGAATTTGCTCGCCGCATCATCGTTACATCTCGGCGATCGCGCCGGTGCTGTCACCGACGGCATCGATGGGCACATTCGCCCGTTGCAGCAGCGTGAGCAGCACATTGGCCAGCGGCGTGCGGTCCGCGAAGTTGATGTGCTGCCCGCCGCGCAGCGCGCCACCACCACGCCCCACCACCGCCGTCGGCAAAGGGTACTGGTTATGCGCATTGCTGTTGCTCATGTTGCTGCCGAACAGCAGCATCGAGTTCTCCAGCATGTTGTTCTCGCCATCGGGGATCTTCTGCATCTTGGCGAGGAAGCCCGCGAACACATCGACGTGGTACTTCTGGATCTTCGAAAGCCGATCCTTGCGCGCCGGGTCGTTCTGGTGATGCGACAGCGCGTGGAAGGCATCGGGAATGCCGATGTGGTTGTAGGTCATCTCGCTGACCTCGGGCGCGATCATGAAGCTCTGCACGCGCGTCAGGTTGCCCTGGTAGGCGAGCAGGATCAGGTCGAACATCAGCTTCAGGTGTTCGTCGAAGCTTTCGGAGGTCGCACCTGGCACTTCGGGCAGCGTCAACTTGCCGAGCTCGCCCTGTGAATTCATCTGCACGCGGCGTTCGATCTCGCGCACGCTTTCCAGGTAGTCGTTCAGCGTGTTGCGATCCTGCGCGCCGATCTGGCCACTGAGCTGCGTGACTTCGCCGGCGATCATGTCGAGCAGGCTTCCGGTCTGTTCGCTGAGGTAACGCCGCTCGGTGGCGGAATCCCCCTGGCCGAAGAGGCGCAGGAACAACTGGCGCGGATTGCTCTCGATGGGCAGCGGCGTGGTGGCGTTACGAAACGACAACGTTCCCGTATACGTGCAGCCGTAGCCGCGCTCGCAGGCACTGCCCTGTCCCTGGCCCTGTGCGGTCGCGGTCTCGAGCGAAGGCCAGGGTGTGTCCTGCCCGATGTACTTCGCGGCGATCTGGTCCACGGTCGGCGCCATGTAGGGTTCGAGCGTTTCATGCGGATGCACGCAGGACAGCCACGTGGCCGGCACCAGCGCATGCACTGCGCGGCTCTCGCCTGGCTTGTTGCCGAGGTTGCTGACGATGGTGAGCTGGTCCTTGAAGTTGCCCAGCGACTGCGTGATGTAGTTGGCCTCGAAGTCGCGGCCGGTTTTCACCGGCGTCCACTTTTCCATCACCGCGCCGTGCGGAAAATAGAAGAACCCCAAACGAGGCTTCGCAGCGGCTGCGGTCTTGGCCAGCGCAGTGCTGGCCGGAATCATCGCATCCAGCAGCGGCAGCGAGACGCTGACGCCGAGGCCGCGCAACACGGTGCGTCGGGACAAGTGCTTCTTGGTGATGAACATGGCTACTTCTCCGTGCCGGCCTGCGCGACACGCCTGGGTTCGGTCGGCGCCGCATCGGACAAGCGCCGCATGCGGAAGGCATCGCTCGATACGATGCCACCCACCAGCACGCCGAAATCATAGTCGCGCGCGGCTGCCTGTCGCACGATGGCACGCACGGTGGGCATGTCCTGGTAATTCAGCTGGCGGCCCAGCGCATAGGTCATCAGCTTCTCGGTGAAGGCCTGCACGAACTGGTCGGGGCGCGCGAGGATGGCGCGCGACAATTCCGCCGGGTTCGCCACCTGCTGGCCGCTGGCGAGTTTGCCGTGCGCGTCGATGTCCTGGCCCGCATCGAGGTCGCGCTCGCGCCAGGCACCGGCGACGTCGTAGTTCTCGAGCGCGAAGCCCAGTGGATCGATCACGCCATGGCAGGCGTTGCAGGATTTCTGCTGGCGATGCTGCTCCAGGCGCTCGCGCACCGTGCCGAGGTTCTTGCCGGGCTCGCTTTCCTTGAACTGTTCGACCCCTGGCGGCGGCGAAGTCGGCGGCGTGCCGTACAGCGCTTCCATCACCCAGGCACCGCGCAACACCGGCGAAGTGCGATTGCCATAGGAAGTGGCCAGCATCAGCGCGCCCTTGCCCAGCAGGCCGAAGCGGTTCGCGTCCGCAAGGCGCACCGGCCGGAACTGCGCGCCCTGCACATTCGGCACGCCGTAGTGGCGCGCCAGGCGTTCGTTCAGGAAGGTCGTGTCCGAACGCAGCAGGTCGAGCACGCTGCGACCAGGCACCAGCTCGCCAGCGAGGAACCGGCGCAGCTCTTCATTGAGCGCATCGCGCAGGTTGCGATTGAAGTCCGGATACAGCGCGGGATCAGGCAGGATGTTCTGCGCGCGATTCACGCCCAGCCACTGGAAGGCGAAGTTGTCGATCAGCGCCGCCGCGCGTGGATCCACCAGCATGCGGCGCATCTGCGCATCGAGCACGGCCGGATCATGCAGTCGCTTTGCGGTTGCGAGGTCAATGAGCGGCTGGTCGGGCCCCGCGCTCCACAGGAAGAACGCCAGTCGTGACGCGAGCTCCAGGTCGCCGAGCGCCTCGGTATCTCCCGTGCGCGCCACCACCGGCACTTCGCGCAGCAGGAATTTGGTCGAGGAGAGGACCGCAGTGAGACCGCTTTCAATGCCGGCTTCGAAGTCCTGCGTCTCGCGCGCCTTCGTATAGAAATTGAGCGGCGGGACCAGGTCATCCTCGGTCACCGGACGACGGAACGCCGCTTCCGCCAGCGAGCGCAGGATGCGTCGTGCGCAAGGCAGCTCTTCCGCAGCAGCAGCCGGCCGGCACACGAAGATGCGGCGACGACTCGGGGTATCGCCAAGGCCCGTGACGTTGAAAGGCCCGGACACCGTGAATCCCGGGATATTCGGCGCGCGTTCCATCTCGGGCAGCATCGAGATCGGCTGCAACGGAGAATCCGATTCCGCGAAGGAACGCTGGATGAAGGCCACGCCGATACGCCGACGCCCTGCCTTCACCGGCACGGTGATGTGGTTGAAGCGCGTCTGCAGTTCATCGGCGGCAATGGCCTGGCGCTGGTCCACCGCCTTCTGGTCCTCAGGACCGCCGACGCTCTGCTGGAACACGCGGCGACCATCGACGGTGAGGATCACGGTATGCGGCGCATCGACCTTGGTCACGTAGCCCGCGCCCATGAAGAAGAACTCGCGGATGTTGAAGACGTATTCACCATCCGCGGGGAAATCGTGATCCACCCAGAAGCCACCGCGCGTACCCAGCGGCAGGCCATCCACGTGCTTCGACTGGTCGAGCGAGGTATCAGCGCGGTATTCGCGGCTGCTGGGCTTGCCATCGACGCGACCGATGGCCTGCCGTGCCACGCTGCGCGCCGCGCCGATGTACTGGTCGAGGAAAGCGGGCGAGATGCGCAGCGTCGCGGCCTGGTTCTCGAAGCCTTCGCTGGCTACGTCCTTCGGCAACAGCACCTGCGCGTCCACCGGAAGATCGAGGATGCGGCGGATCTCGCGCGCATATTCATCGCGGTTCAGGCGATGCAGGCCCACGTAGCCGGGATCGGGATGCGCGGCGGCGTTCGCGTCGAGCCGGCTTTCCAGCCATGACACCGCGGCGTCGACGGTCTGCTGCGCGGGTTGATCCTCGCCGGGAGGCGGCATGAGGTGTCCGCGCAGTTTGCGCACGGCTTTTTCCCACACCTCGGCATCACCACCGATGTTGCTCGTATCCATGGTGTCGAAGGCGAGGCTGCCGGCCCAGTCGGTGCTGTTGTGGCAATTGCCGCATACCGGTTCGAGCTTGTCCCATGGTGTGGAATACGCGGCGTCGGCCGCGCGACTTGCCTGGGGCAGGGCAAAGCCCAGGCCGCAGAAAAATGCCGCCAACCACAAGGTCTTGCCCGACCGTTCCAACATCCCGAAAGCCCCCGCGAACACCGTGATTGCCAGTTGGGCAGTGTCGGTCAATAGCCCGCGGCCGTAAACCGGCTGCCCGCTGCATTGGACACTCGAAGCGGGCGCGAGTGCCGCCGGACCAGATCAGTGGACTCGCATCAGCGGAGCAGGCTCGGCCACGACCTCCAGCGGCTGCAGGCATTCCAGCAATTCGGCGGGCGACGGGAACACCACGCCGGCACGTTCGAGCACGGCGAGCCAGCTGCGGGCGGCGGCATCCACGATGCGGACGCCATCGGCCGAGAGCAGCAACAGCCACCACTGTGCCGGCCGTGGATCGGTATGGCGCTGGCGCTCCGCGGTTTCGGCCAACGCGCGCAATACGCACATTTCTTCGGCGGATACGCAGCTGCATCGCGGGTGATGCCAGACCGGCAGCGGCCACTGCACGGCGCACAGCGCATCGGCCAGGCGTCCGAATGCGCCGGCCGTTTCGGGCACGTCGGCCAGCTCGAAGCCCTGCGCCAGTTCTTCCTGTGCGTCTTCATCACCGCGCGCGCCAGCGACCAGGCAACGCAGGGCCCACAACACGAAACGCGCTTCCTGGCAGATCTCCGCCTGTCGCGAGGTATCCATGCACGAATCTCCCTTGACGATCGAACCTGCATGGATAATATTGAGAATTATTCTCATTAACAACAGAGCAGGATTCTGCCAGATCAAGCGAACCCGGCGTGGGCGTCGGCAAATCCGGAACCGCCAAAGCCCCCTGAGGCGGAGTCGATCCACCCACGCCGGTTTCCTTCAGCGACGATCCTCGTAGCAGTAACCAACGCCGTAGACCGAATGGACGAACTCATGGTCCGGCACGGCCTCCGCGAGTTTGCGGCGGAGTTTCTTCACGTGGCTGTCCACGGTGCGGTCGGCGACGATGCGTTCGTCGCGGTACATCGCGTCCATCAGCTGTTCGCGCGAGTAGATGCGTCCCGGCTGGTTCGCCAGCACCGACAGCAGCTTGAATTCCACTGCGGTGAGATCGAGCGCGCGGCCATCGAGGGTGGCGCGCCAGCTGCTCTCATCCAGCACCAGACTGCCTGCCGCCGCCGCGGCAGCAGCGCCGGGCACACGCTTCGTCCGGCGCAGCACCGTCGCCACGCGCGCCACCACTTCGCGGGGACTGAAAGGCTTGCAGATGTAGTCGTCGGCGCCGAGTTCGAGGCCGAGCAGGCGGTCGATCTCGTCGACGCGCGCCGTGACCATGATGATCGCCGCGTCGGAGAAGGCACGCAGTTCGCGGCACACTTCGAGGCCACCGCGCCCCGGCAGCATCACGTCGAGCAAAACGAGGTCGACCGGATGGGTGCGCACCCAGTCCGCCACTTCATCGCCGCGCGCCAGCCGCTCGGTGGCATAACCATGCTGGCGCAGGTAGTCACGCAGCACCTGCGCGATCTTGTCTTCGTCCTCGACGACGAGGATGTTGGCGAGTGCTTCGGTGTGTTCCGGCGTCATGCCGGACGATGATCCGTCAGCGGCAGCCATATGCGCCAGTGCAAACCACCGAGCGCGCCGTGCGCGGCCTGCATGCGCCCGCCATGGGCGTGGATGATGGCCAGCACGATGGCGAGCCCGAGCCCGCTGCCGCCGCTGGCGCTGGAGCGCGAGGAATCCACGCGATACAGCCGCTCGGTGAGGTGCGGCAGGTCGGAATCGCCCACGCCGGGCGAGGAATCTTCCCAGTCGATGCGGGCCTCTTTTCCATCCACGGCAAGGCCGATGTGCAGCACCGCCGGCGCGTCGGTGTAGCGCAGCGTGTTCTGCAGCAGGTTGCCGAACACCTGTGCGAGCCGGTCGGGATCGGCATCGACGATCACATCCGGATTCAACCGCAGCTCGACACCGAGTGGCTTCTGTTCGACTGCGCCGCGACTCGCCGCCAGCGCATCGGCAATCGCCTCGCCGAGATCCAGCGGCTGCTTGCGGTGGGTGAGCGCACCGAGGTCGGAAAGCGTGAGCAACCGCAGGTCTTCCACCAGCCGCGTCAGGCGTTGTACTTCCTGCGCTACGGAGGCGATGCTCGCCTGCGTCAGCGGCCGCACGCCATCCTGCACGGCCTCGATCTCGGCCCGCAGCGCGGTGAGCGGCGTGCGCAACTCATGCGCGATGTCGGCGATCCACTGCTGGCGACCGCGTTGCGCGGCCTCGAGCGCCTCGGCCAGGTGGTTGAAATCGCCAGCCAGCCGCGCGAGTTCATCGTGCCCTTCGATGGGAATGCGGGTGGCGTAGTCACCGCGCGCCAGTGCCGTGGCGCCCTGCCCCAGCACGCGCAACCGCAACGACAACCAGTGCGCGATCAGCGCCGCGATGATGAGCACGGCCGCGAACATGCCGAGGC
This sequence comes from Pseudomonadota bacterium, assembly GCA_037200665.1. GTDB lineage: Bacteria > Pseudomonadota > Gammaproteobacteria > Steroidobacterales > Steroidobacteraceae > ZC4RG30. The sequence continues at coordinate 640,753 of JBBCGD010000007.1, forward strand.
CGATCACGCCGAGGCGGCGCGACTGCTGTTTCGCGGTGATCGATTCCAGCGACTGCACCAGGCGCAGCCGCGGGATGTAGCCGAGATAGCCGACGATCTGGTTGTTCACGCGGATCGGCAGCTTGGTCGCCGCTTCCACATCACGTGCGTCACCGCCCGGATAGGGAATGAGCACGTGGTTGGCGGTATCGAACAGCATCACGCGCCAGTCGATGGTGATCGGCGGCAGCGGCCCGTTGTCGAGCTGGTACATCAACGGCACGCGATCGGCCTGCGACGGCGGGGCGGGCTGCTCCGGATGATCACGATCCGGGCGGCCTGCCGGATTCCGACCGCCCGCATTTGCATCCGGCGCCGCCGGCTGCGACGGGTTGGCATCCGCAGCTGCATTGTTGTTGTTCGGAGCGCCGGGGTTTCCCGGTGGCCGCCCTACCCGCCAACCCAGCACCTCGCGCAGCAGTTCCAGCCAGTGCTCGCGATCGTCGGTGAACCAGCTCCAGTTGCCGTTCTTGCGGTAACCATCGGCCAGCTGGGTGATCACCGGGGCGAGGCGTGCCTGCTCGGTGCGATTGACGTATTCGACCAGGCTCTTGTCGAAGCTCCAGCTATAGATGAGGTAGACCGCGGCCACCAGCACCAGGTGCGCGCCGGCGATGGCGAGGAACAATTTGACACGCAATGTGTCCAATCCGCGCCATAGCGGGCCCGGCCTGGTCTCGGCAGTTGCACTGTCCCGCGTGTTCAAGGGTGTCTGAACCATCCTTGTGAAAAGCTATAACAAGAGTGGGGAAACTTTGTGCACGCCGCCGTCCTAATTTCTTACACAGTCCCCCGCCATCCTTCCCGCCATGAAGGACATGCCCCCGCGAAGGGCGTGCCTGATAACAACTCCCGCAAACGGAACCATCGCTCATGAATGACAGCACGACTCCCACCACTGGCCGGCGCACCTCCGCGCGCACCCGCAACTTGATCATCGCTGCCGTGATCGTGGTGGCCGCGGGTGCCTGGTATGGCGTACACCTGTACCGCGCCAAGGCCAGCAAGGCTGGAGACTACATCTTCGCCGCCGTACAGAAAGGCGACATCGAGGACCTGGTCACCTCCACCGGCACGCTGCAGCCGCGCGACTACGTGGACGTGGGCGCGCAGGTCACCGGCCAGATCGAGAAGCTGTACGTGGACGTGGGCGACCAGGTGAAGGAAGGCGACAAGCTCGCCGATCTCGACGCCACGCAGTCGCAGGCGCGCGTCGATGCCGACATCGCCAGCCTGAAGTCCTCCAAGACCAACCTCGACAACCAGAAGAACAACCTGGTGAAGGCCGAGCGCGATTACCTGCGCCAGCAGAACCTGCTGAAGGATGACGCGACCACGCAGCAGGCCGCCCTCGACGCCGAAACGGCGCTGAACACGGCCCGCAACCAGATCATCACTTCGCAGGCGCAGATCGACCAGCAGGAAGCGAACATGCGGGTCGAGGTGCAGAACCTGAAGTACACCACCATCATCGCGCCGATCTCCGGCACGGTGATGAGCCTGTCGGTGAAGCAGGGCCAGACCATCAACGCCACGCAGTCGGCACCGACCGTGCTGCGCATCGCGAACCTGGGCACGATGTCCGTGCAATCGGACGTTTCCGAAGCCGACGTGTCGAAGCTCTACAAGGGCATCTCGGTTTACTTCACGACGCTGGGCAGCGGCAATCGGCGCTGGTTCAGCACGCTGAAGCGCATCGACCCCACGCCGAAGACGCAGAACAGCGTGGTGCTCTACAACGCGCTGTTCGACATCGACAACGAGAACGGCTCGCTGATGCCGTCGATGACCGCGCAGGTGTATTTCATCAACGCGCAGGCGCGCGGCGTGCTGACGGTGCCGATGGCAGCCCTGCAGCAGGGCCAGCAGATCCAGCGTGAACTCGCCGCGAAGGAAAAGAAGGACGGCAAGACGCCGGCTGCAGGCGCAGGTGCGCCTGGTGCTGCGCCCGCCGGTGCTGCCGGCGCCCCCGCCGCGACTTCGAATACACCCGCTGCGGGCGCTGCGCCCGCAACGCCCGCGGCACCCGGTGCGAACCCGGCCAATGCGCAGGCGAATGCACAGGCCGGTGGCCAGCAGGGCAATCGTCCGGCCAACAGTCAGGGCGGAGCCGCCGCTGGCAATGGCGCCGGCGGCCAGCGTCCTGCTGGCGGTTTCGGTGGTGGCTTCCCCGGTGGCCAGGCCATGCAGAACATGACGCCGGAACAGCGCGAGGAATTGATCCGCCGCTTCCGTGAACAGCGCGCGGCGAATGGTGGCGGCAATGGCGGTTTCGGCGGTGGTGCCGGTGGCTTCGGCGGCGGCAACTTCCGTCAGGGCCAGGGCGCTGCCGGCGTAACGGGACGTCCCGCACAGCGCCGCACCGGTACCGTGATGGTCAAGAAAGCCGACGGCACGCTCGAAGCGCGTCGCGTGGTCATCGGCGTGACCAATCGCGTATCAGGCGAAGTACTCGAAGGTTTGAAGGAAGGCGAGGAAGTGGTGATCGGCAAGCACGAAGATGAAGCTGCCGCCGCGCCGCGCACCAACACCCCGAACCAGCAGCAGAACCAGAATCGCCCGCCGAACTTCCAGGGCGGTGGCTTCCCCGCTGGTGGCGGCTTCCCCGGCGGTGGCCGATTCTGATGAGCGAGCCCTACGCACATGACCCGACGGTCCCGGTCATCGAACTGAAGCAGGTCACCAAGACCTACTTCAACGGTGACCTGTCCACAGAGGTGCTGCACGGCATAGATCTGAAGATCTATCCGGGCGAGTTCGTCGCCATCATGGGCGCGTCCGGTTCCGGCAAGTCGACGATGATGAACATCCTCGGTTGCCTTGACCGGCCGACCACCGGCGAATACCGCTTCAAGGGCCGCGACGTCTCGGACTTCGACCGCGACGAACTGTCGGACCTGCGGCGCGAATCCTTCGGCTTCGTGTTCCAGAGCTACAACCTGATCTCCGGCAGCACCGCGGCGGAAAACGTCGAAGTGCCGGCGATGTACGCAGGCGTGGAACTGCACCAGCGGCATGAGCGTTCGCGAGACCTGCTCACGCGGCTGGGCTTGCAGGAGCGCATCAGCTTCTTCCCGAAGCAGCTGTCGGGCGGGCAGCAGCAGCGCGTGTCCATCTCGCGTGCATTGATGAACGGCGGCGAGATCATCCTCGCCGACGAACCCACCGGCGCGCTGGACAGCAAGAGCGGCGTCGACGTGATGCGGCTGCTCGATGAGCTGTCGGCGCAGGGCCACACCGTCATCCTGATCACGCACGCCAAGGAAGTGGCCGAACACGCGCGCCGCGTGATCGAGATCCGCGACGGCAACATCGTCGCCGATCCGGGCCCGACCATTTCGAAGGAAGCACCGCCGGTACACAGCTGGACGGCGCGCCGCGGCCGCATGAGCCAGTTCGCCACCGGCTTCGAATCCGCGAAGAGCGCGCTGCGCGCCCTGCGCCACAACCTGCTGCGTTCATTCCTCACGCTGCTCGGCATCGTGATCGGCGTGGGCGCGGTGATCACCATGCTGGCGATCGGCGACGGCGCCAAGAAAGAGGTGGTCGATCGCATCAGCTCGATCGGTTCGAACCTGCTGAACGTGCGACCCGGCGTGTCGAACAACAACCGTGGCAGCGACCGTGGTTCGGCCAGCCTTTCGCTCGAGGATGTCGATGCCATCGACAGCGGCGTCAAGAACCTGATCGCGGCGGTGCCACTGCAAACCAGCAGCGCCACCTTCCGCTTCGGCGACAACGACACCACGGCCTCGGTCACGGGCACTTCGGCGAAGTTCCCGCTGGTGCGCGACTGGCCCATTGCGCAGGGCGCCTTCTTCGAGAAGGAAGACGAGGATTCCTACGCCCCGGTCGCGGTGCTGGGGCGCACCGTCGCCGATGCGCTGTTCACCGATGGGGAAAACCCGATCGGCCAGTACATCCTGATGAACAGCATGACCTTCCAGGTCATCGGCGTGATGAGCCGCAAGGGTGCGAACCCGGCGGGCCAGGACCAGGACGAAGTGGTCATCATTCCGTACAAGACCATGCAGCTGCGCGTGTCGGGACAACGCTTCCTGGGCAGTGCGCAGGTGGCCGTGTCGGACGTCAACCAGATCCAGGACACGCAGAGCCGCATCGAAGACCTTCTCGCCGAACGCCATGGCCAGGTGGATTTCCGCATCCAGAACATGGGCTCGATCCTCGACAACGCGATGGCGACCACCGAAACGATGACCATCCTGCTGGGTTCGATCGCGGCGATCTCGCTGCTGGTCGGCGGCATCGGCGTGATGAACATCATGCTGGTGAGCGTCACCGAGCGGACGCGGGAGATCGGCATCCGCATGGCCACGGGCGCGCGCACCGGCAACATCATGCAGCAGTTCCTGATCGAGGCACTGGTGGTGTCGCTGATAGGTGGCGCCATAGGCGTGGTATTGGGGTTGGGATCCGCATGGCTCGTGGGCTATTTCTTCCCGAGCCGGCCCATCGCCTTCACTATCTTCCCGGTGATCCTGGCCTTTGGTTCGGCCTTCGCCATCGGCGTGATTTTCGGTTTCCTGCCAGCGCGCAAGGCGGCGTACCTCGACCCGGTCGTCGCGCTGCAATCGGAGTGAGTCTGTGAGCATCGAAGCAAATCCGCGGCGCGCCGCGCTGCCCGTAGTCGCTGTTGGCGTGGCCGTGGCCGCGCTGCTGGCCGGTTGTTCCTATCGCATGGACCGCATCGACAACCCGGTGAAGATGCCGGTGGCCTGGGATGCGATGAACACGCCCAATGCGAAGGAAGGCGTGCAGAACGACTGGTGGACCGGCTTCAGCTCGCCGGTGCTCGAGAAGCTCATCGCGCAGGCGCTGCAGGACAACCCCAGCCTCATCGTCACCGAAGAGCGCTTGAAGCAGGCCGAGCGCACGTTGAGTGGCGCGCGCGATGGACTGTTCCCGGAACTGAGTGTCAACGCCAGCACCGGCAAGGGCCAGACCACCACCAAGGGCAGCGCGATTGCACTGCTGGATGGCACCAGCAAGACGGAATCCTCGTCGACGAGCCTGGCGCTGCGCTACAACGTGGACCTGTGGGGCGCCACCGCCGCGCGCTACCGCGCCAGCGTCGCGACCTTCATCGGCACCAGGTACGACACCGATCTCGCACGCATCCAGCTTGCCTCCAACGTCGCGCGCGATTACTTCAACCTGCTGTCGGTGCGCTCGCGCGTGGACATCGCGCGCGAGAACCTCGCCATCGCCGAGCGGCTGTTGCGCATCATCGATTCGCGCTACCGCAACGGCACCATCCGCCTGTATGACCTGACGCAGCAGACCACCACGGTGCTCCAGCAGCGCACGGCGCTCATTCCGCTGGAAAACCAGCTACGCCAGGCTGAAACCGCCCTCGGCCTGCTGCTGGGCGTGACTCCGCAGGAGTTCCACATCGAAGGCGAGCCCATCGAGCAGCTGAAGGTGCCGGAGATCGCGCCTTGGCTGCCCGGCGACATGCTGCTGCGTCGTCCCGACATCGCCGCCGCGGAAACGGACATGGCCGCGGCCAGGGCGAACATGGTGGTGGCGCGTGCCAGCCTGATCCCGGTGTCGCTGTCGTTGAGCGCGACGGGCACTTCGACTTCAACCGACCTGCTGTCGCTGGGTGATGCGCGGACCTACTCGGTGCAGGGTTTGCTGACGCTGGCCACCGGCATCTTCGACTACCGCGCCCGCCACAACAGCTACCTCAACGCGAAGTCGAACGAGTACATCGCGCTGGTGAACTATGGCCAGACCATCCGCACCGCGCTGAAGGAAGTGGACGACGACCTCGCCTCGGTGGAAGCGAACCTGCGCGCGGAAGAGAGCCAGAAGGCCACCGTCGATCAGGCGCAGAAGGCACTGGACCTCGCGAGCGTGGGCCTGCGTGAAGGCAGCCAGGGCATCGAAGACGTGCTCAACGCGCAGCGCACGCTGTTCACCGCGAAGGATTCGCTGGCGCAGGCGCGGCTCACGCGCCTGACTTCGGCGGTCACGCTGTACGTGGCGCTGGGTGGTGGCTGGACGGCGCCGTCCGAGCCGGAAGCTTCGACGGGCTCGAAGTAATCCCCCACTTGGCCAGGCGCCGAGCGGCGTCCTGCCAATGTGCGTTCAGGACTTGGGCACGAAGAAGAAATCGCCCATGTCGTGGCCGGCACCCTTGATCGACTTGAACTCCGGCTTCTGCACGAAGTTGTTGCGTGCGGCCACGGTCTCGACGCGTCGGGAGATGCGCGAGAACAGTTCCGGCACCGACAGCACGGTGGTATTGGTCTCGAGTTCCTCGAGGAAGGCATCGGCGAACACGGAGTTCTTGCCGCCACCGGCCTTGTCGAGCACGGGCTCGTCGCCGCCTGAAGAGAGCAGCAGGCGCGAGCGCTTCGGCACTTTGTACTTCACGTAGTCGAGCGTGTAGCCCGCCTTCGCATCGACGAATCGGTAGCTGGGATCGGTGGACAACAGGCCCGCGTAGCAGGAATCCGCGACCACCAGCACGCGCCGCGCCGGCATGCGCGCCAGCTGCGCAGTGATCTGCTCGTTCGGCACCCACAGCGTATCCACCGGCGGCTTGTCCGCATTCACCGGCAGCCAGTAGCCGGCCTCGCGCGGGCCGGTCTGCAGCCGCGTGCCGTGGCCCGCGTAGTAGATGAGCAGATTGTCGCCATCCTTCAACTGGCCGTTCAGGTCGTTGAGCGCATTCAGCATGGCCATGTCGTTGGCGTCTTCGAGCACGCGCACGCTGAAGCCGTAGCGTTCCTTCAGCACTTTGGCCGCGCGCTGTGCATCGCTGATCGGCGTCTGCAGGTTCTCGATGGCCTGGTAGTGCTGGTTGCCGATGATCAGCGCGTAGTAGCGGCCGAAATCCACGCCCAGCGCCTTGCGCACTTCAGCGGGCTTCATGGTTGCGAGGGCTGCGGCGGAAGCTGCAGCCATGGTCGGCGTGCGCAGCGCCACCAGGCGCTCGTTGCTCCTGTCGCGATCGGACTGGATGCTCTCGACCAGCTTCTTCAGGCTGTCGACCTGCTTGTTCAGCGCGTCGACCTCGGCGGAACTGGCGACAGGCGCATTGGCCTGCGCGACCTTCTGCTTGCTGATCTGGTTCTGCAGCTGCCTGATCTGTGCTTTCAGCGCATTGAGCTGCGTGTCCTTCTCGTCGATGGTCTTCGCGAGCTCGGCACGCAAGGCGTCCTGCTCTTCCCTTGCCGCGGACTGGAACATCACGCTGTCTTCGGGCAAACCCCAGGATTGCCGGTACAGGTTCAATGCATGCAGCTTGTCGGCCGTGACGCCGAGACCCTGTTCATACAGCGTGCCGAGATTGAACTGGGCGCGTGAATAACCCTGGTCGGCGGCCTTCTGGTACCACAGCGCCGCGGCCTGGTAGTTCGGCTCGACGCCCATGCCACGCTCGTAGATCTCGCCGACGTTGTTCTGCGCTTCGGCGTCGCCACCATCGGCGGCGCCCTGCCATACGGTCAGCGCGTCCTTCATGCTGGCGCGATCGAAATCCACGTACTCGCCACCGCGAATGCGGCAGTCCGCGGCATTGGTCTTGATGGGCCGGCGCGCGGTGAGATAAGTGCGGTTGCCGAGCACGCGCACCTGGCCGGGCAGCAGGCAATCCACCACTTCGAGATCGGCGCGCGTCAGCTTCGGCGCCGCCGTCGCAGCCATCGTGCCGGAAAGCATGGCAACGGCGAGGAATGTGGCCCACAAGGCATTGCGGGAAAACCGGCGTACTGGAACAAGTGCGTTCATATGCTTCCTTTCGGTTGCCACGCTGGCATCGCCGTGGCGGAACGTATCGTGCGCTTCTGGAAAAAGATCAGGCAGGGCCGCATGGCGGATTCGGTTGCGACTACTTCGGCTGTGCGCCCGCTGCTGGCGCTCTGGCCCGCACCGGTGCGTAGTCCTTCAGGTACTGGCCACCGTTTGCGAGGTCGGTTGCCACATCGGCAGCATCGTTCGGGTGGTCCGCGAGCACGCGATCGGCAAGCGTACGCAGGGCGGCAGTCGCATCGCGGTTGCGGGGATGGATGTCCCACGCCTCGCCGTAGTATCCGAGTGCGTCATGCCAGGCAAAGGAATTGCCCCGCGGATCGCCAGTGTAGAGCTGCCAGGCCTTGTCGCCTTCGCTCATGTCCCTGGTGAACTCCTGCTGCTTGTCCAGCGGCAGCTGCGCAAAGGCAATATCCGGACCCGCAGCCTGATAGCGCGCGTAGCCGAAATATCCGGCAACGCAGGCCAGCACCACGACACCGCCGATCAACGCCTTCTGCAGCGGCGTGATGCCGAACATCGAGCGCAGGAAGATGGTGGCATCGGCCGGCCGCTGCGCGCGGTTGAACGACAGGCTGCGCTCGATCAGGTGCCATTGCCGGCGCGGCAGTCCCCTGATCGGCGCAGGCTTCAGCTTGCGCTTCTCCGCCGCCTGCCCGCTCAGCCGCTGGTAGGGATGCTTTCCGGTGAGCAGTTGGTACGCGATGATGCCGAGCGCATAGACGTCGTCGGCGGTATGCGGATCCGCGCCCTCGATCATCTCGCTGGTGGCATACGCAGGCGTATAGGCGCCGAGCGCGCCGGCATCGAAGCTGTCCTTCTTCGCCACGGTGTGGCCAGGCACGGCGCGCGCGATGCCGAAGTCGAGCACCTTCGGCACGCCGGCATCGGTGAGGAAGATGTTGCCGGGCTTGAGGTCCGCGTGCACCAGGCCCTTGCGATGCGCATAGGCCAGGCCGCGTGCGATGTCGATGATGACGGGCAGCGCCTTGGCGCGCGGCAGCCCCTTGCCTTCGGTGTCGCGGATGACCTGGTCCAGCGGTCGGCCGCTGAGCAGCTCCATGGTCATGAAGACCAGGTCGCCATCGCGATCGAAGTCGAACACCGTGGCGATGTTGGGATGCGCCAGCGACTGCGCGCGACGCGACTCGCGCTGCAGGGCCACGAAGGCCACGGGATGGCGCGCGAAATCCGGCGCCAGCACCTTCACCGCGACCATCGGTTCCGGATCGTTGGCCTCGACCTTGCGCAGATCTTCGGCGGCGAACACGGCGCCCATGCCGCCGCGGCCGATCTCGCGCATGAGCACGAAGCGATCCTTCAGCACTACGCCCGCGACCAGCCTGATGGCATCGCTGCGCTTCACGCTGGCGACGGTGGGTGCGTTGCTGAGTCCTGAATGTGCTGCGGACGCGGGTGGCGCGGCGGACATCGGCGCGCGGGCTGTGGCGGGTGAATCCAGCGCGGTAGCCGCAGCTGCAGCCGCTGCAACCGCTGCTGCCTGCGAAGGAATGGCCTGCGTCCTGTCGGCGCGAGCCAGCTGTTGTGTCGGTGGATAGTCCAGCCGCGTTGGCACCTGGTCCAGGCGTTGCGTCGGCGCAGGCGAACCTGAGGACGCGTACGCGGTACGATCATCCTGCGGCGCCACCGGCCTGGAGGACGCATACGCGGTGCGCTGCTGCGTCCTGTCGATGGCAACCGGTGACGGCACCACCGTGGCGGCGAAGTCGTTCAACGCCTGCGTGGAAACCTCGCGCAGGCGCGTCGGCTCGATACCGAACGTACGCGTGGCTTCGACCAGCAGGTCGACCTGCAGGAGGATGCGCGTGGCCGAGGCTTCATCCACCGCGCCGCTGTTGCGGGCGAGCAGCACGGTGCGCTCGATCTGCTGCAGGGCATCCGGTCGAACGACCGTGGCATCGACGAGTTGCGCACGCAGCGTCTGCGGGTTGTCGCTGGAGGCGACCAGCTCGCCCAGCAGCGTGTCGTCCTTCTTCATCTGGCGGCGCGCTTCGCCGGCCTCAACCGAAGTTGATGCGGGCTTCCAGGTTGGTGCGCGAATCCGCGTTCGCCAGCGCCTCGTCCATCGAGATGCGGCCGGCCTTGAACAACTGCACCAGCGAATTGTCGAAGCTGAGGATGCCCTTCTCGGCGCTGTTGACGATGGCTTCCTTGATGCTGCTGACGTCGCCGCGGCGGATCAGGTCGCTGATGTGCGGCGTATTCAGCATCACTTCGACCGCCGCGGCACGGCGGCCATCGACACCAGGCACCAGTCGCTGCGCGAGGATGGCGCGCAGGTACTGCGAGAGATCCAGCAGGATCTGCGGATGCTGCTGGTGCGGGAACATGTTGATGATGCGGTCGAGCGTCTCGGCGCAGTTGTTCGCGTGCAGCGTCGCGAGCACCAGGTGGCCGGTGCCGGCGAGGTTGATCGCCGCCTCCATGCTCTCCTGGTCGCGGATTTCACCGATGAGGATGACATCCGGCGCCGCACGCATCGCGCCCTTCAGCGCGCGCGCATAGTTCTTGGTATCGAGCCCCACTTCGCGCTGGTTCACGATGGAGCGCTTGTTCGAATGCAGGAACTCGATCGGATCCTCGATGGTGATGATGTGATCCGAGAAGTTCTCGTTGCGGTAGTTGACCATCGAGGCCAGCGTGGTGGACTTGCCCGAACCCGTGGCGCCAACCATCAGGATGAGGCCGCGCTTGAGCTTGGTGAGATCGGTGAGGATCTCCGGCAACCCCAGCTGGTCGATGCGCGGCATCTCGGCGGTGATGTAGCGCATCACCATGGCCGGATAGCCGCGCTGGTAGAAGATGGCCACGCGGAAGCGGCCCAGTCCCTTTTCGGAGATCGCGAAATCGATCTCCAGCTCGCGCTGGAAGTATTCGATCTGTTCCGGCGTCATCAGCGAGAAGGCGGCGGCGCGCACCGAATCCGGCGACATCACCTGCTTGTTGACCGCGTGGATCTGCCCCTCGATCTTGATCTTGAGCGGCGCATTGGGCGTGAAGAACAGGTCCGAAGCGCTGCGGTCGACCATCAGCTTGAACAGCGGCCGGGTATTGAACCCACCGACGCCCTGCAGGACCTTTATGTCGTCGCCTTCGTTGGCGGCCTTCGGTTCCGTAGCCTTGGGCTCTGCAGCCTTGGGTTCGGTGGCCTTCGGCTCTTTCGCCCCCTTCGTGCCTGCGTCACTCACAGCGTCTGGCCTTCATCTTCCTCGAGCGACAGGCCGCCGGCGTCGTCGGCCGGGCGCGCGTCGCGCTTGCTCTCGAGCTTCACGCGCAGGCGCAGCTCGTTCTTGGAATCCGCATTGCGGATGGCGTCGTCGTACGAGATGTATGAACGCTCGTACAGGTCGAAGAGGCACTGGTCGAAGGTCTGCATGCCGAGGCGCGTGGAGCGCGACATGACTTCCTTGATCTTGTGCACCTCGCCTTTGAAGATGAGGTCCTGGATCAGCGGTGAGTGCAGCATGATTTCGGTGGCGGCGACGCGGCCCTTGCCGCCCTCGCGCGGAATCAGGCGCTGCGAGATCAGGCCGCGCATGTTCAGCGACAGGTCCATCAAGAGCTGCTCGCGCCGCTCTTCGGGGAAGAAATTGATGATGCGGTCCAGCGCCTGGTTGGAACTGTTGGCGTGCAGGGTCGCCAGCACCAGGTGGCCGGTCTCGGCGAACTGGATGCCGTACTCCATCGTCTCGCGATCGCGGATTTCGCCGATCAGGATGACGTCGGGCGCCTGGCGCAGCGTGCTCTTCAGCGCCGCCTGCCAGCTCTCGGTGTCCACGCCCACTTCACGGTGCGTGACCACGCAGCCCTTGTGCGGATGGATGTATTCCACCGGATCTTCAATGGTGATGATGTGGCCGCGCGTCTTGTCGTTGCGGTAACCGACCATCGCCGCGAGCGTGGTGGATTTGCCCGAACCCGTGCCGCCTACCAGCAGCACCAGGCCGCGCTTCTGCAGCACCACTTCACGCAGCACCGGCGGCAGGTCCAGCTCTTCGAAAGTGGGGATGGTGGCATTGATGGTGCGGATGACGCAGCCCACCTGCCCCTGCTGCACGAAGGCGCTGACGCGGAAGCGGCCGATGCCCGGCGGCGCGATCGCGAAATTGCATTCCTTGGTGGCGTCGAATTCCTTCGACTGCCGGTCGTTCATGATCGCGCGCACCAGCGTCGCCGACTGGTCGCCGGTGAGCGCACGCTCGGTCTGCGGGCGGATCTCGCCATCGATCTTCACCGCCGGCGGGAAACCCGCGGTGATGAAGAGGTCGGAACCCTTGCGCTCGACCACGCGGCGCAGGAGATCCTGGATGAGTTTGATGGCTTGTTCGCGATCCATGCTGCCCTGATCCGCCTAGACGGAGTCCTTGTTCTGCGCCTTGTAGCGCGCTTCTTCCTTGCTGATGGTGCCCTTGAGCACCAGCTCCTGCAGGCACTGGTCCAGCGTCTGCATGCCCTGCGCCTGGCCGGTCTGGATGGCCGAATACATCTGCGCGATCTTGCCTTCGCGGATCAGGTTACGGATGGCCGGCGTGCCGATCATGATCTCGTGCGCGGCGACGCGGCCGCCGCCGTTCTTCTTCAGCAGCGTCTGCGAGATCACCGCGCGCAGCGACTCCGACAGCATCGAGCGGACCATTTCCTTTTCCGCCGCGGGGAACACGTCCACGATGCGGTCGATGGTCTTGGCGGCCGAACTGGTATGCAGCGTGCCGAATACGAGGTGGCCGGTCTCCGCGGCGCTGAGCGCCAGGCGGATGGTCTCGAGGTCGCGCATTTCGCCGACCAGCACGATGTCGGGATCCTCGCGCAGCGCCGAACGCAGCGCCTCGGCGAAGCCCAGCGTATCGCGATGCACTTCGCGCTGGTTGATGAGGCAGCGCTTGGACTCATGCACGAACTCGATCGGATCCTCGATGGTGAGGATGTGGTCGGGCCGGTTGTCGTTGCAGTGATCGACCATGCCAGCGAGCGTGGTGGACTTGCCCGAGCCAGTCGGGCCGGTGACCAGCACCAGGCCACGCGGCAACATGCACAGGTCGCGGAAGATCTTCGGCGCACCGAGGTCATCCAGCGGCACGATGGTGGAAGGAATGGAGCGGAATACCGCACCGGCGCCACGATTCTGGTTGAAGGCATTGACGCGGAAACGCGCCAGCTTCGGAATCTCGAAGGAGAAGTCCGTCTCGAAGAACTCTTCGTAATTCTTGCGCTGCTTGTCGTTCATGATGTCGTACACCATGCTGTGCACCTCCTTGTGGGAGAGCGCAGGCATGTTGACGCGCTTCATGTCGCCATCCACGCGGATCATCGGCGGCACACCCGCGGAAAGATGCAGATCCGATGCGTGATTCTTGACGGCGAACGCCAGCAGCTGGGCGATATCCAGGGCCATGAGTGCTCCACAGACTTACCGCAGAAGTATAGTTCAGCGCAGCGACCCTCCCTATGTTAATCACTCCGCAGAATTCAGCCACTGAAGCAGCTGGCAGCGATGATCTTGCCGCGCATGTCACGGCGATCCGCAAACGCATGGCGCATGCGGCCGAAGAGGCTGGCCGGGATGTGCGCTCCATCACGCTTCTGGCGGTCAGCAAAGGGCAGAGCCTCGAACAGATTCGCACCGCCCTCGATCTCGGGCTCACCGAATTCGGCGAGAACTACCTCGATGAGGCGCTCCCCAAGATCGCCGCACTCGAGGGCAGCGCCGCAAGCTGGCATTTCATCGGCCGCATGCAGGCCAACAAGACGCGCGCCATCGCCGGGCATTTCTCCTGGGTGCATGGCGTCGACCGCCTGCGCGTCGCCGAGCGCCTGTCTGCGCAGAGACCCTTCGACTCACCCGCACTGAATGTGTGCGTACAGGTGCATATCGCCGACGATCCCGCCAAGGGCGGCGTCGAGGCCGCCGAGCTGCCGGAACTGTTGCGCGCCATCGCGCAGTTGCCGCGCCTGCAGCTGCGCGGCCTCATGTGCATGCTGCCGTATGACATGCAACCGGCCGCACAGCATGCGGTGTTCGCGCAACTTGCCCGGCTTGCACAACAGGCCCGCGCCGACGGACTGCCGCTCGATACGCTTTCCATGGGCATGAGCGCCGACTTCGAAGCGGCCATCGCGGAGGGCGCGACCATCGTGCGGATCGGCACCGCTTTGTTCGGCGATAGAATGGCGCGATGACAACACCAGCCACTGTCCCCGTCGCGTTGATCGGCGGCGGCAACATGACCCGCGCATTGATCGGCGGCCTGCTGCGCCAGGGCATGGACCCCACGCTGATCACCGTCGCGGAACCCAACGAGGCGACGCGCACCGCGCTCGAACGCGACTTCGGCATCGCCACCACCACTGACAATGCCGCGGCCATCGCGCGCGCGCGCGTGGTGGTGCTGGCGGTAAAGCCGCAGATCATCGCCACGGTGGCGCGCGCACTGGCTCCGGCATTGCAGGCCTGGCGACCGCTGGTCATCTCGGTAGCCGCTGGCATTCGCGCCGCCGCCCTCTCTTCATGGGTGGGCGCCAGCGTGCCGCTGGTGCGCGCCATGCCGAACCGCCCCCGCCCTGGTCGGCGCGGGTGCGACTGGCCTGTATGCCAATGAGTCGGTGGATGCCAACGGCCGCGAACTGGCCAGCCAGCTGCTCACCGCCGCCGGCATGGTGGTGTGGGTGCCTAACGAGGACGATCTCGAACTGGTCACCGCCTTGTCGGGAAGTGGCCCCGCCTACTTCTTCCGTCTGGCTGAAGTCATGGCGGAAAGCGCCGTCGCCATGGGTCTGAACCCGGCGGTCGCGAAGCAACTGGCCGCGCAGACACTGGCCGGTGCCGGCGCGCTCGTGGCGGCGGAAAAGACGCCGGACCTCGCACGCATGAGCGCCGAGGTCGCCTCGAAGGGCGGCACTACCGAAGCCGCGCTCAACCGTTTCACCACGCTCGGCCTCGACCAGACGGTGGCCTCGGCCATGCAGGCCGCCGCCACGCGCAGCCGCGAGCTCGCCGATCAATTCGGCATCAGCTGACGACGAACCGCCATGCAAGCCCTCTACTACATACTCGACACGCTGGCCACGCTTTACGAAGCGGTGCTGCTGCTACGACTGCTCATGCAGCTGACGCGCGCAGACTTCCGCAACCCGATCGCGCGCGGCATCGTGCAACTCAGCGATCCGATCATTCGTCCCCTGCGTCGCGTGCTGCCGCCGGTACGTCGCGTCGACACCGCATCGGTAGTTGCGGTGTTGCTGTTCGCGGCGCTGAAGCAGTGGGTGCTGCATTTACTGGTCGGCTACGGCATTCCTTCGGCGCTCACGCTGCTCTATTTCGTGCTGCTCGAGGTCGTGCACCTGGTACTGAAGACCTATCTTTTTTCGATCATTCTCAACGCGCTACTGTCTTTTGTTGCGCCGGGGAATTACTCACCCGCGCAGATGCTGCTCGCATCACTGTGCAATCCCGTGCTCAATCCAATCCGTCGCGTGATTCCGACGATCGCAGGTCTTGATCTCTCGCCACTGTGGGCATGCATCGCTATCCAGGCGCTGCTCATCATCCTGCCTGTTGCTTAAAGTGCTTTAAAAAAAGCATTGCGCGCCAATACGCTTGTGCTATGTTTCGCGCGGACATCAATTCGGCGGGGAGATTCCCCCGTTGTTCACATCAACTCGCGGGAGTATCCACACATGGCGAAGAAGGGCGGCGCACCGACCAAGTCAGAAATCCTGACAACCATTTCCAAGGACGCGGAGCTGTCGCGCAAGCAGGTCGGAGCGGTCTTTGACTCCCTGCACAGCATCATCAAGAAGAGCCTCCGCAGCCACGGCATCGTGACGCTGCCTGGTCTTCTCAAGCTGAAGGTCGTGAAGAAGCCCGCCACCAAGGCGCGCAAGGGCATCAACCCCTTCACGAAGGAAGAAATCATGTTCAAGGCCAAGCCGGCCAGCAAGAAGGTTCGCGCCCTGCCGCTGAAGAACCTGAAGTCGTTCGTGAACTGAGCACTTCCGCATGGCGCTCGTGGCCATGCACCGAAGGCCCGGAAAACACTGTTTTCCGGGCTTTTTCGTTTAGGGCTGCAGGAAGAAGCGGCCGGCGTGCTGGGCAAGTTCGGTGAGCTTGCCGTGGAAGAAATGGCCGACGCCGGGCAGCATCACGAACTGCGGCTGCGGATCGAGCAATGCGCTCCAGTCCTGCGCCAGGTGTGCATCCACCACGTCATCGGCATCACCCTGAACGATCAGCCAGGGGCAATCGGGGACGGTGATCTGGCGCGGCGATTCATAGTTGTGGCCGAGCGCCGGCGCCACCGTCAGCAGGCGATCGACCTTGCCGACACCACGCGTGGTGCTCGCGCGCAGCGCGACGACTCCACCGAAAGAGAAACCCGCCAGCCACAGCACTGCATCCGGCCACAACTGTCGGCCATGTGCGACGACGGCCAATGCATCCTGCGTTTCACCACGCCCCTCATCGAAGCTGCCGACGCTCGCACCCACGCCGCGGAAATTGAAACGCAGCGACGGCACGCCGATCTCGTGCGCGCTGCGCGCCAGCGTGGTGACGACCTTGTTGTCCATCGTCCCGCCGTGCAGTGGATGCGGATGGCACACGACGAGGAACGCGGCGGGATCCGTGACCCCTTTCGGCACTTCCACCACGCTCTCGAGTGCGCCGGCAGGGCCGGCGAGGTTGGTGCGCGTAACTACCGGCAGGCTGCGCATCACGCACTCCCGGCGCGAAAGCCCAGCGATGCCGAGTTGATGCAGTAACGCAGCCCCGTAGGCTCAGGGCCATCGTCGAAGACATGGCCAAGGTGCGAGTCGCAGGCGGCGCAGGTCACCTCGGTGCGCACCACGCCGTGCGAGAGATCGCGATGCTGCTTGATGCGCTCGCCCGCCAGCGGCAGCCAGAAGCTGGGCCAGCCGCATTTGGCGTCGTATTTCTTCTCCGACTCGAACAAGTCGGTGCCACAGACGATGCAGTAGTAGGTGCCCTTCTCGGTGTGGGCCGAATACTGGCCGCTGAAGGCGCGCTCGGTGCCCTTCTCCTGCGTGACGTGGAACTGCAGCGAGGAGAGTCGCGCGCGCAATTCCTCGCGCGTGGGCTTGCGGCGGTCGCTCATGCGGCCCTCAGGTGTTTCCGAGCAGTTTCAGCAGCAGGCTGTTCAACCGGCGCGCGTATTCACCCGGATTGGCGAGCTGGCCCTGTTCGGTGAGCTGCGCCTGGTCGAACAGCAAGCGCGAGAGCTCGGTGAAATCCTCGCCGGTGAGGCTGGCGAGCCGCTTCACCAGCGGATGATCCATGTTCAGTTCCAGCTCGGGCTTGGCCGGTGGCAGGTCGCCGCGGCCCGAGGCTGCCAGTACACGCCGCATCTGTTCGCTCATCTCGTCTTCGCTGCGGCTGAGGCAGGCGGGAGATTCGGTGAGGCGGCGGCTGGCCTTCACGCCGGCAACGGAATCGCCCAGCGCCTTGGCCACGCCGTCGAAGAGATCCTTGTTGGCCGGGTCATCAGCAGCCGGCGGGGGCTCGCCACCTCCTTCGAGCTTCGACAGGTCGAGGTCGCCACGCGCCGCGTCCTGGAAGGACTTGCCTTCGAACTCATGCAGCTGGCCCATGATCCACGGATCCACGCGATCGCCCAGCAGCAGCACTTCCACCTTGCGGGCGCGCAGCTGCTCGATGAACGGGCTGCTGCGGGCCGCGGCGCGGCTGTCGGCCAGCACGTAGTAGACCCTGTCCTGGCCGGGCTGCATGCGCGCCACGTAGTCGGTGAGCGAGGTCTTGTCCTCATCGCCGGCCTCGTGCGTGCTGGTGAAGCGCAACAGCGGCAGCAGCTTGTCGCGACTGGCGTAGTCCTCGGCCACGCCTTCCTTCAGCACCTGGCCGAATTCCTTCCACAGCTGCGCGTATTTCTCCGGCTCGTCCTTGCCGAGCTTCGCGATGAGATCCAGTGCGCGCTTGGTCAGCGCGGTCTTCATGGCCTCGACTTCCGGATCCTTCTGCAGCAGCTCGCGCGACACGTTCAGCGGCAGGTCGGAGGAATCGAGCACGCCCTTGATGAAGCGCAGGTACAGCGGCAGGAACTGCTCGGCGTCATCCATGATGAAGACGCGCTTCACGTACAGCTTCAGGCCCCTGGCGGCATCACGCTGCCACAGGTCGAAGGGCGCGCGGCCCGGCAGGTATAGCAGGCTGGTGTATTCGCGCTTGCCCTCGACCTTGTTGTGGCTCCAGGCCAGCGGTGCCTCGCTGTCATGCGAAATGTGCTGGTAGAACTCGGTGTATTCCTCGTCCTTGATGTCGGTGCGCGGGCGCGTCCACAGCGCCTTGGCCTGGTTCACCACCTCGTATTCCAGCGTGGCTTCGCCGGTCTTCGGCATGTACACCGGGAAGGCCAGGTGATCCGAATAGCGGCGCACCAGCGAGCGCAGGCGCCAGCTGTCGGCGAATTCCTTGCCGTCTTCCTTCAGGTGCAGGACCACGGTGGTGCCACGCTGGGCGTGCTCGACGGTCTCGACGGTGAAGTCGCCATCCGCGGCGGAACTCCAGCGCACGCCACTCGATGCCGGCTCACCGGCCTTGCGCGACAGTACCTCGACCTTGTCGGCCACGATGAAGGCCGAATAGAAGCCCACGCCGAACTGGCCGATGAGCTGCGAATCCTTCTGCGCATTGCCGGTGAGCTTGCCGAAGAACTCGGCGGTGCCGGACTTGGCGATGGTGCCGAGGTGCGCCACGGCCTCCTCGCGCGTCATGCCGATGCCGTTGTCGCGGATGGTGATGGTGCCGGCCTTCTCGTCGGCGCTGACCCATACCGCCAGCTCGCTCTCCTCACCCAGCAGCGTCGGCGTCGCGAGCGCGAGGAAACGCAGTTTGTCGTTGGCATCCGAGGCATTGGAGATCAGCTCCCGCAGGAAGATCTCGCGGTGGCTGTACAGTGAATGGATCATGAGCTTCAGCAGCTCACGCACCTCGGCCTTGAAGCCAAGCGTTTCGGATGCGGCGGGGGCGGCGGTCTCGGACATGGATGAACTCCGGCGAATACGGTTGAACCGCCGCCGAAGATAGTGCCCCGCCGGGCTAAATCAAGTGGAAATCAGGCTTCGGACGAAATCGATGCGGCCGAAGCGACGGGCCGGCGATAGCGGCGCATGCGATACGTGACCGAATGGGCCATCGAGGCTACGAAGAGCCGACCCAACCCCACGAACTCGTCCAGTTCGTCCCAGAGCAGCAGGAATCGCTCCACGACTACTTCTTCTTCACCGAGACGTCAGACTCCCACGACTGCCGGGCTTTCTCCGACCAGTTCTTGAAGTTCGACCAGGTATTGAGGTTCTTGCTGATGGCTGCATGGCGGCCGCGGCCACGCTGCATGCGGGCAGCCCATTCGGCGTACAGCTCGGAACTGCCCGGACCGGGACGCTCGCCAGTAGTGGCCAGATCGTCGCGTGCATCACCGTTAGCCATGTCGATCAACCTCTGGTTCCACCGCGGGAACCGCTCTCGTCTGGATAGTTCGAGAGCGAGGGTAGTGAAGGTGCCGGTTAAATCGACAGGAACTGCTTCACGTCACGATGCGGTAGCAGGGCTGGTAGTCACCGCTGCCTGGCAGCTTCATGCGGCCCTGGGCCACGAAGCCGCGCAGCAGCTCGTCGAGCAGGCGCATCAGCAGGGGGTCCCCTGATATTTCGAACGGGCCGTGCGCTTCGATGGCCGCAATGCCCTTCTCCTTGACGTTGCCCGCGACGATGCCGGAGAAGGCCCGTCGCAGGTTGGCGACGAGAAGATGCCGCGGCTGGTCGCGATGCAGCTGCAACCCGCGCATGCTCTCGTGCGTCACTTCGAAGGGATGCTGGAAATCCTCCGGTACCGCGAGCAGCCAGTTGTAGGCGTAGGAATCATTGCTGGCGCGACGGCTGGCGCGCACGCGCGCGAGCTCCGACACCAGCCCATGCGCCACTTCCACCGGATCGCCGATCACGAAACGCAGTCGATCGAGCGACTCCGGACCGATGGCCGCGGTGAGGAAGGCCTGGATCTGCTCGAAGTAACCGGCACTCGAAGAAGGACCCGTGAGCACCACCGGCAGGCGCTGCTCCGCGTTGCGCGGATCCAGCAGGATGCCCAGCAGATAGAGGATTTCCTCCGCCGTGCCCACGCCGCCCGGAAACACCACCACGCCATGTGCCAGCCGCACGAAGGCTTCGAGGCGCTTCTCGATGTCCGGCATGATCACCAGCTGGTTCACGATGGCATTGGGCGGCTCGGCCGCGATGATGCCGGGCTCGGTGAGGCCGATGTAGCGGCCATTGCTGATGCGCTGCTTGGCATGGCCGATGGTGGCGCCCTTCATCGGGCCCTTCATGGCGCCCGGGCCGCAGCCGGTGCACACATCGAGGCCGCGCAGGCCGATCTCGTAACCCACCTTCTTCGTATACTGGTATTCGGCCTGGCTGATCGAATGCCCGCCCCAGCACACCACGAGGTTGGGCTTGATCTTGCGGTCGAGCACGCCGGCATTGCGCAGCACGTGGAACACCGCATTGGTGATGTCGCCGCTCTTCACGAGGTCGAAGCGCGCGCCCTGCTCGATCTCGTGCGAGATGTACACCACGTCGCGCAGCACCGCGAACAGGTGCTCCTTGATGCCGCGGATCATCTGCCCGTCGACGAAGGCATTGGCCGGCGCGTTCTTGATCTCCAGGCGTATGCCCCAGGGATGCCGCACCAGCTGCACGTCGAACTCGTGGTAGCGCTCGAACAGCTCCTTGGCGTTGTCGCTGTCGCTGCCCGAATTCAGGATGGCCAGCGCGCATTTGCGGAACAGCGCGTGCATGCCGCCGCCCTGGCCACGGCCGAGCAGCGCGTCGATTTCCGACTGCGACAGCATCTCGAGGCTGCCGCGCGGGCCCACGCTCGCATCGACGAGCGCGGGCAGTTCAATTCTTGCTTCCAAACCAGGTTCCCCGGCTTCGCCCCGGAAGGCGGGGCTGTTGTGCGGCGTATTGTGCCGTGTCAGCCGCCGCGGTGCTCGCGGCCGATGGCGATGATCAGGGCAGGATGTCGATCGGCGTGTTGCTGTTGGTCAGCATCCAGATCTCGACCATGTCGGAGTTCGACACGGCGATGCAGCCATCGGTCCAGTCACGTCCGTAGTAATCCGGCTCGCGCTTCAGGCGGTTGGGCAGCCCGTGGATCATGATCGAGCCACCGGGATTCCAGCCATTGGCCTTCGCACGCCGCATGTCGCGGTCATTCGGGTAGGACACCTGGATCGAAAGAAAGAAATCGCTGCGCGCATTGCGACGCGTGAGTTCGTAATGCCCCTCGGGCGTGCGGAAATCGCCGGAGCGCTCCTTCTGGCCCTCGGGCATCAGCCCGAGCGAAACACGGTAACTACGCACCACTTCCTCGCCGCGCATGAGATCCATGCGCCGCGCGCCCTTGTATACGACCACGCGCGTGACCACCGGCAACTGCTGTGTCTGGCCAGTCGGTAGCGAGTTGTTGACCACGGGACGCAGGCCCTGGGCCTGCACGGTGCCGACGAGGCACAGCACGCCGCAGAGAGCGAGTGGCAGAAGCTTCAGTTTGCGAAAGTTCAGCATTCCGGAATCCATTATAGGCATGCGCGTATTACGGGCTTTTAATCGCGTCACAGGCCGGAGGTCCCCGCGGCTTTACCCTGAGGGCAGCAGCTCGACCTTCGGTATCACGATCTCGAGCCCTGCGCGCAGCGCCCCGAAATCCACGTCCGGGTTGTAGTGCAGGACCAGCCACGCGGGCAAGCCCCCGTTGCGCTGGGCAACGTTCCACAGCGAATCGCCACGGCGCGCGACATAAACCTGCGTGCCGGCGATGCGATGGTTGGCGAAGAACGCGGCTTCGAGCTGCTCGTGGAAATCACGACGGCGGGCTTCGAACTGCGCGGGCTTCGCTTTCGAGAAATCGAGTTTCAGTTTGCGGCCGATGACGATGTTCGTACCCGCGTTCAATTTGTTGAGCGTACGCAGGCGGTTCGCCGACACACCCAGCCAGTCGGCGTAGTGACCGAGCGTCTCCTCGGCCGCGACGCGGATGGTCTGGTCGGCGGCCACGCCGTAGTCGATGGCTTCGCTCGAACGCGCGACGGCGCCACCGCCCGGAACCAGTGATGGACCTTCTGCCTTGGCTTCGGCGG
This sequence comes from Pseudomonadota bacterium, assembly GCA_037200665.1. GTDB lineage: Bacteria > Pseudomonadota > Gammaproteobacteria > Steroidobacterales > Steroidobacteraceae > ZC4RG30. Next base: position 662,766 of record JBBCGD010000007.1, read on the forward strand.
CCGAGACCGGCTCCGGATCCTTCGCAGTCCGCGCGATCGCGGCGACCTCCTCGCGTTGTTCGGCCAGCGTCTTGCTGATTTCTTCCTGCGGCGCCGGTTCCTCGGCGACTTCAGCCACAGGCGCAGTGGCCGGCCCGGCAGCAGCGACAACTGGTGCGGGTGGTGCAACGGCCCCAGGTCGCGCAGGGGTCGATGCCACCACCGTGCTCACGCGTGTCGCCGCTTGCTCCGGCAGGCGCAGCGTGCGTCCGGCGCGTGGCTGCGTGCTGCCCGAAAGATCGTTGAGCTGCGCGATCGTCGCTGCGGGAATGCCAGTGCGCTTCGCGACATCGGCCAGCGAATCGCCCTTGCGCACCTTGTAGCTGCGCGCGCTGGGCTGGTTGATGTACTGGTCCGACAGCGAGATCTGCTGGGCGAGGCGTGCGCTGGTCAGGTCCTTGATGCCGGCAGGCAGGCGCAACTTGTAGCCCTTGGGCACATAGCGGCTGCCATCGATCAATGCCGGCCGGAATGCCGGATTCAGCTGCAGCAGCGTGGCGCGATCCACCTTCAGCGTCTTCTGCAGGACCGCCAGCGGCACGTAGGCGGGCAGCTCCACTTCGGTGAACGAGAGCTCCGGCCGCGGCTGCAGCTTCGGAAAGTATTTCTCCGGATCGCGTTCGATGGTAAGGGCGGCGAGGAATGAGACAAAGAAATTGCGCGAAGCAAAGCCGAAGGTCGGGCTCTTGTAGTCACGGATGATGGTGGCGATGTCCGTGGTGTTCAGCGAATCCGCCGCGCGCCGCATGCCCGCCGCGCCGTGGTTGTAGGCCGTCAGCGCCAGCGGCCAGGTGCCGAGGAAGCGGTAGTTGTAGTCGAGCAGCTGCGCCGCCGCTTCGGTGGCGCGGAAGGGATCCATGCGCTCATCCACCGCATCGTCGATGCGCAGGTAACGCCGGCCGGTGGCGCGCATGAACTGCCACAGTCCCGCTGCACCCACTTTCGAATAGGCGGTGGGATCGAACGAGGATTCCACATGCGGCAGCGCTGCCAGTTCCGGCGGCAGGCCGAGATTGGCGAAGGCCTGTTCGATGTGCGCTTCCCATTGCGAGGAACGCTCGAGGCCTTCGCGGAAACGATCCGACTGGCCGAGCTGGAAGCGCACGCTGTTCGCGGCCTCCGCGAAACGCGCCGGCGTGCCGGCGGCGCCGAAGGCCGCGGCGATGCGCTTCTCTTCGTCGTTGAGGTCGGTGTCGCCCGCGGCCAGGTGCCGCAGCATCTTCTCGATCTTCTCGCGCTCCTCGTCCACGGCATCGCGCCGCTGGCCGGGCTGCACATCGCTGTTGAAGTGCAGCGTGCGGTACACGATGCCGAGATCGTTCTGGTCGTGCAGGAAACCTTCGCTGGTGGTGATCTCGGTGTACACGCGGATCCAGAAGTTCACTTCCTTCTGGAGTTCGGGCGGCACGGGGATGCGCTCTTCGGCGGCAACAGCCAGCGAGGTCGCGAACAACAGCGCGACGCTCATCAGGAGGCGGGGAAAAAACGGGGCAAGACGAATGGTGCGTCTCCGGTCGGGACGGACGAGGTGCGGCAGAATATATAGGAGCCTGCCTTATGTGAACTGCCAACTCCGCCGCACAAACCCGCCGCCTGCACGCGGGCCGCCCATCGCAGCACGACCCGCGCCCGCGCGCTTCAGCGCGCGAGGCCGATCACGATGGTTCCGTTGAAGCCTTCATCGACGCTGCCAGTGAGACTCGGCGTCTGCGCCAGGATCTGCGCATCGGTGTTGTCGCCGAACACGTTGTCGCTGGCGATGCTGACCTTCGCCAGGTTCGCGATGCTGGCGCTGTAGCCGGTGGCGCCACTGTACACCGAGCTGGAAACCGTACGCGGCATCGCCATCTGCGATACGAGCACGCGGTTGGCGTAGCCAGTGGCCAGAGCAAGGCTTTGGTACACCTCGAAATGGACATGCGGATACCGTCCGTCGTAACAACCCGGATAGATCGTGCTGAAGCTCAACTTGCCGTTGGCATCGCTGACCTGCACGCCGCGCAGGAAGTCCTCGTTCTGCACGCTGCTGGAATACAGCGAATACAGACCATCGCGCGTGCAATGCCACAGGTACACCGCATAGCCGCCGAGGGGCGCGCAGCTGGCGTTGCTGTCCACGATGGTGATGTCGAGTTGCAGCGGCACGCCCGGCGCGGCATTGCCCGAAGTGCCGAAGCTGCTGCGGATGTCACTGCGGACCACGCCACTCTGCAGCAGCACGTTGGAGATGCTGCCATTGGCGGAGTTCGAACCATCCGAAGGATAGGGTCCGTTGGTCTCGGTCGGGTCCGCGACGCAGCTGCCGCTGCTGCTGGTTGTGGTGGTCGTGGTGGTGCCGATACCAGTTCTGCCATTGGAACTGTCCGTGACGGTTGCGGCTGCATCGCCATCACAACCCGGCAGCAGCGACACCGCGCCGGCACCGAGCATCAGGCCCAGCAATCGCCGGCGCTGCAACGCCTGCTGCGCCATCCGCCGGGAAATCAGCCGCAGGTCATGCGTGAGGCCCAGGTCATGATCGTCGCTGTGCAGGTTTTTCATTGCGCGCTCCTCCCGGTCGTTGGGGGAGAGCCTGCCGCCGCAACATGGCGGGCGTTTGCCCGTTCTTGTCAGCCGCTGGCAAACGCGGCCTACACTTGTCTGGTATCTGTTGGCGCATGGAGACAGCCCTTTCCGTGGACCACCCGTCCCGCATCCTGGTGGTGGACGACGACGCCGACCTGCGCCGCCTGATCACCGAGTTCCTCGCCGGCCATGGCTTCCAGGTGCAGGCCGCAGCGGGTGTCGCGCAGATGCGGCAGGCGCTCGACGTGCAGCATCCGGACCTCGTGATCCTCGACGTGATGATGCCGGGCGAGGATGGACTCTCGGCCGCGCGCAAGCTGTCCGCACAGCGCGGCCCCGCAGTGATCATGCTCAGCGCACTGGGCACGGACACCGATCGCATCATCGGCCTCGAGATCGGCGCCGATGACTACCTCGCCAAGCCCTGCAATCCGCGCGAGCTGCTGGCGCGCGTGCGCGCGGTGCTGCGGCGACGGCAATCGGGTGAAGCGACCGCGGGTGATTCCGGCGTGTGCGAGTTCGCCGGCTGGCGTCTCGACTCCGCGCGCCGCGACCTGCGCGACCCCAGCGGCACCTACATCGATCTCACCGACGGCGAGTTCGCACTGCTGCGCTGTTTCGTGGAAAGCGCGCAGCGCGTGCTGAGCCGCGACCAGCTGCTCGACCAGGCGCATGCTGGCAACCGCGAGATCTACGATCGCGCCGTCGACAGCCAGGTGAGCCGGCTGCGCCGCAAGCTCAACGAACGCTCGGCGGCGGAGCTGATCCGCACGGTGCGCAATGAAGGCTACATGCTGCTGCCCGCGGTAAAGCGACTGTGATGGACATACTCGAGCGTCTGCAACGCCTGTCCATCTCAACGCGCAGCTTCCTGCTGGTGCTCGCTGCACTGGTGGTGGCGGAAGGCATCGGCCTGACGCTGTTCGTCGCGCATCCACCGATGCGCAATGCGCCGGTGTCGCTGAACCAGGTGGCCGAGCTGTTGCGCCAGCCGCAGGATGGTCCGGGTGCGCCGGAGACATCCGGCATGCGCAACCAGGTGGGTCCGGGTGGTCCACCACCAGGACCATCGCCTTCGGGCAGTGGCGGGCCGGGCGGAGGTCCGCCGCCACGCGCCACCAGCATGCGACATGGTCCTTCGCCAACCAACCATCTGCGCATCCAGAACCTGCCCGCCGTGCCTGCGGCTTCGCGCACGCTCGATGCTGCGAATTCCGCGCAGGTGTTGCGCGAACTGTCGGCGTGGCTCGGCGTAGCGAGCAGCGACCTGCAGGTGCAGATCCCCGATGCCAACCTGCATGCCGAGAATGATGGGCAGCGCATGCTGGGCGAAGGTTCGCTGCTGGCACGACGCCTCAACGATGGACGCTGGCTGGTGGTGACGAGTCCGGTGGAATCCTTCCCCAATGCCTTCCAGCGCCAGGCACTGGCGTTGCTCGCGATCGGCCTCGCGCTGCTGCTGCCATTGGCGTGGCTGTTCGCGCGCGCGCTGGCTGCGCCGATCCGCGGCTTTGCCGATGCCGCGCAACGACTGGGGCAGGACCCGACCGCCGCACCGCTGCCCAGCACCGGCCCGCAGGAAATGCGCGTCGCGGTGGATGCCTTCAACACCATGCAGACGCGCATCGTGCGGCTGCTGCGCGAGCGCACGCAGATGTTCGCCGCCATCGCACATGACCTGCGCACGCCGCTGACACGCCTTGCCTTCCGCCTCGAAGACCTGCCCGCGCCACTGAACCAGAAGGTCGCGGCCGACATCCAGGAAATGAAGGACATGATCAGCGCGGCGCTGGAGTTCATCCGCGATCGCGAGAACGCCGCGCCCCGCGAGCGGCTCGACCTGCGCTCGCTGCTCGATCGCGTCGTCGATGATCTCGCCGACCTCAACCATGACGTGGGCTTCACTGCCGGCACGCCGGTGATCGTCCGCGGCGATCCGCTGGCCCTGCGCCGCATGCTGGTGAACCTGGTGGAGAACGCGCTGAAGTACGGCGAGCGGGCTCGACTGCGACTCGGAGTCACCGACGATGCCGTGGTCGTGGAGATCGACGACGATGGGCCGGGCATCCCGCAGCACCTGCAGGAACAGGTGTTCGAGCCCTTCTTCCGGATCGAAGGCTCGCGCAACCGCGACACAGGTGGCATGGGCCTCGGGCTCGCGGCGGCGCGCGCCATCGCACTCGACCATGGCGGTGACATCCTGCTCGCCAACCGCGGCGGCGGCGGCTTGCGCGCCACGGTGAAGCTGCCACTGACGCAGTGATCGTCGGCGCGCAAGGCGCTGCGCGATGGGCAATACTGGCGACATGAACTTCCGCTTGCTGGCCGGTACCTGCCTGCTCGTTGCCACAGTGCCCGGCTTCGCGGCCGATGCGCCCGCGAAGCCGAAATACCGCAGCCCCGCGGACATCATCGCCGCCGCGCCTGAAAGCGACTGGCGTACGCCGGATCCGGCGAACCTGCTGTACATGGAGCTGGCAACGGGACGCGTGATCATCGAACTCGCGCCGCGCTTCGCGCCCGAGCACACGGGCAACATCCGCACGCTGGCGCACGAACATTTCTGGGACGGCACCAGCATCTACCGTTCGCAGGACAACTTCGTGGTGCAGTTCGGTGATGTGGATGGCGACGACGCGGCGAGGGCGAAATCCCTCGGCACCGCCAAGCCGCACCTGCCCGCGGAATTCCACCGCACCTCGAAGGACCTGCCCTTCGATGCCCTGCCGGACAGCGACGGCTGGGCTCCGCAGGTGGGTTTCGTCCAGGGCTTTCCCGTCGGTCGCGATGTGAAGCGCGGCAAGGCCTGGCTCGCGCATTGCTATGGCACCGTGGGCGCCGGTCGCAACAACGCCGATGACAGCAGCACCGGCGCCGAACTGTACGTGGCCATCGGCCAGTCGCCGCGCCAGCTCGACGACAACATCACCGTGGTCGGCAAGGTGCTCGTCGGCATGGAGCTGCTGTCGGTGATCCCGCGCGGGCCGCCACCCATGGGCTTCTACGAGAACGCCGCGGAGCGTACGCCGATCAAGTCGGTGAAGCTCGCCAGCGACGTACCCGAAACCCAGCGCACGCCACTGCGCGTGCTGCGCACCGATACGCAGGCCTTCCGCGACGCCACCGAAGCGCGCCGCAATCGCATCGATGATTTCTACAAGCGCCCCGCCGGACACATCGACCTGTGCAATGTGCCGGTACCGGTGCGCGTACTACCAGGGCCAGTGCAATGAAACGGACGCTTCTAGCCTGCATCACGCTGTCGCTGCTGGCTGCGTGCAAACCCGCAGCACCGCCACCATCCACTGCGGCGGCTCCCGACCCGGCAATGAACGCAGCCTTCGCCGCGCTTTCACAGCGCGCGGTGGCCAGCTGGCTGGCGCGCTCGCCGGTATTCGCCACGCAGATGGGCGAGCATCGCTACGACAGCGAGCTCGACGACTACAGCGCCGAAGGCCGGCAGGAAGCGCTGTCCGACGCGCAGACCATGCTCACCGAGCTCGGCACGCTCGATCGCAGCAAGCTGTCGCGCGACAACCAGGTGGATGCCGCCATCCTCGCCAATGAACTGCAGTACCGCGTGTGGCGCGAACAGTCGCTGCAGGACTGGGCCTGGGACCCGCAGGTGTACAACGACCTGGCCGGCAATGCGGTCTACTCGCTGATGGCGCGCGAGTTCGCGCCGTTGCCGCAGCGGCTGCAGTCAGCCATCGCGCGCATGGAGAAATTGCCGACGCTGCTGGCGCAGGCACGCGCCAACCTCGATCCGGCGCGCGTACCGAAGATCCATGCGGAAACCGTGGCACGGCAGAACGCCGGTATCCTCGGCATCGTCACGGAATTCATCACCCCGCATGCGAAGGAGTTGTCGGCTGCCGACCAGAAGCGCCTCGCTGCCGCCACGGTGGCGCTGAAGAAGGCCGTGCAGGAACAGCAGCGCTGGCTGGACAAGACGCTGGTACCGAATGCCAGGGGTGACTTCCGGCTCGGCGCCGCGCTGTACGACCAGAAGCTGAAGTTCGCGCTACTGTCGTCGCTGTCGCGCGCCGAGATCAAGCAGCGCGCCGAGGCCGAGATCACGCGCGTGCGCGGCGACATGTATGGCATCGCGCGCGGGTTGCTCAAGGACAAGGCACCGGCGCTACCGGATGCGCCGACGCCCGAACAGCAGCAGGCCGCCATCGAAGCCGCACTCGAACTCGCCTATGCGGACCGCCCCGCACGCGACAAGGTAGTGGAAGCCGCAACCGCAGCACTGCAATCCGCCACCGACTTCGCACGCAGCAAGGACCTGCTCACGCTGCCCGACTCGCCAGTGAAGATCATCCTGATGCCGGAATTCCAGCGCGGCGTCACCGTGGCCTACAGCGATTCGCCCGGCCCGATGGATCGCAACCTCACTGCGCTGTATGCGGTCTCGCCCATCCCCGCCGACTGGGGCAAGGCCCAGGTGGATTCCTACCTGCGCGAGTACAACAACCGGCAGATCCACCTGCTCAGCATCCACGAAGGCCTGCCCGGCCACTACCTGGAAGGCTGGCACTCGGCGAAGAATCCCTCGATGTTGCGCGCCGTGCTGCGTTCCGGCCTGTTCGCCGAGGGCTGGGCGGTCTATACCGAACACATGATGCAGGAGCAGGGCTACCTCGATGGCGATCCGCTGTTCCACCTGGTGCAGCTGAAGTTCTACCTGCGCACCGTGGCCAATGCCATCCTCGACCAGGGCGTGCATGTGGATGGCTGGACCCGCGAGCAGGCCATGGACCTCATGGTGAAGCAGACCTTCCAGCAGCAGAGCGAAGCGGCCGGCAAGTGGGTGCGCGTACAGCTCACATCAGCGCAGCTGCCCACCTACTTCGTCGGCGTGCAGGAATTCCTCGACCTGCGCGCGGCCGAGCAGAAGAAGCTCGGCGACAGGTTCAACCTCAGGGCCTACCATGACCAGGTCCTCTCGTATGGCGCACCGCCGGTGCGCTTCGCGCGCGAGATGATGCTGGATGAGCCCATCGGATAGCCGCGAACAACCCGAGCTTCACAGCCCCGAGCTTCGTCGCACAGTGAGTCCCCGCATGAAGAATCCCCTCCGCCTTGCCGTGCTGCCGTTGCTGTTCTCGATCGCGACACTGGCGCTTGCTGCCGATTCCACCGTCACGCCGGCCGAGCGCGCGGTGCATGAGCGCCTGCTCACACTCGACAGCCACCTGGATACGCCCGCCGAGTTCGATGATCCCAGGTGGGACATCATGCAGCGGCACCAGCGCCGCGCCGATGGCGACGGCCAGGTGGATTACCCGCGCATGGTCGAAGGCGGACTCGATGGCGGCATGTGGGCGATCTACACGGCGCAGGTCGGCCGCACGCCGGCCGATGATCGCGTGGCACGCGACCACGGACTCACGCGGCTGATCCAGATCCATGAACTGCTGGCCGCGCATCCGGACAAGTTCGAACTCGCGCTGACACCCGAGGACGCGCCGCGCATCGCCAGGGCCGGCAAGCGCATCGTCTACATCAGCATGGAGAACGCCTCGCCGCTCAGCGCCGATCCTTCGCTGCTGCAGTTCTACTACGACAAGGGACTGCGCGTGATGGGCGTGGTGCACTTCAGGAACAACAGCTTCGCCGATTCCGCCACCGACCAGCCGGAGTGGCATGGCTCTCCCCTGCGGGCAGGCAGCTGGTCGCCGAAGCGAATCGCCTCGGCATCCTGATCGACCAGTCGCATGCATCGGATGATGTGTTCGACCAGCTGCTGGAACTTTCGAAGGCGCCCATCGTGCTCACGCACAGCAGTTCGCGCGCGCTGCGCAACCATCCGCGCAACCTCGACGACGAGCGCATCCGCAAGCTTGCCGCGAAGGGCGGCGTGATCCAGGTGAATTCCTACGCCAGCTACGTGATCGATCGTGGCGAGACACCGGAGTACACCGCCGAGTCGAACGCGCTCAGCGAAAGATTCAACAAGGTGCCGGCGAGCCCGCAGAAGGATCGTGACTTCGCCGCCGCACGCACCGCGCTCGAAGCAAAGTACCACCTGAAGCAGGCCACCTTCGACGACTACATGGCGCATGTGCTGCACATCCTGAAAGTCGCCGGTCCCGAGCATGTGGGCTTCGGCGCGGACTGGGATGGCGGTGGCGGCGTGAAGGGCATGGAAGACATCACCGCGCTGCCGAAGATCACCGCGCGGCTGCTGCGCGAGGGTTATACCGAAGCGCAGCTCGGCAACATGTGGAGCGGCAACCTGCTGCGCGTGCTGGGCCAGGCACAGCAGGTCGGCAGGGATTTGCAGGCCGCGCAGAAGCCGTGAGCAGTCACGCCCACTTTCAATGAGGCTGCCGGCAGCACGCTCGCGGGGCGCGCTGCTGGTTGCGGGCGCGGCGACGGTGTTGCTGTGTTCGCTGATGTACTCGATCCCGGAGCACGTGCACCTGGCAATGCCCGTGCAACTGCCGCTCACCGCAGTCGATCGAGCCATCCCCTTCTGGCCACTCAGCGGGCTGGTCTACTTCGGCGTGTTCGTGTTCATGGCGGCGAGCTTCCTCACGCTGCGCGGCGCGCGGGCATGGCGCTTCCTGCACGCCAGCCTCGTGGCACAAGCCATCGGCATGCTGTGCTTCCTGTTGTGGCCGACGACCTATCCACGCGAGTTGTATCCACTGCCTGCCTCGACCGGCGCACTCGGCGCGGCGCTGGTGCATTTCGTGCGCATCAGCGATGCGCCGGTGAATTGCCTGCCGAGCCTGCACGTATGCACCGTCACGCTGTGCGTGCTGGCGCTACGCGGCAGTCGGTGGTCCGGGCCAGCGGCAATCCTGGCGCTGCCACTCGCAGCGAGCACGCTCACTTTCAAGCAGCACTACCTGGCGGATGCGATCACCGGCGCCGCACTCGGCGCCATCGCCTGGTGGCTGGTGCGTGCGACGGAGCGGGACGCTCAGAGCCGCGCCATCAACGCCGGCCCCTGATTCTTCGGACTGTTGACCTGCGTCGATACAGGCCAGGCACTGCGCAGTTCATCCGGATACTGCCTGAGGCACGCGAAAGCCGCTTCGGATGAACCCTTGAGCCAGATGTCATGGTCTTCCGGTCGCAGGATGGCCGGCTCGCGCTGCCGCGTGTTGTGGATCTGCGCCATCAACGGTGAAGCCGGCAAGGTGACAATGGTGCACGAAAGGATGGGCACGCCGCCGGATGGCGTGGAGCCATCCCACAATCCGGCGAAGGCGAACACTTCCTGGTCCGCGCAGCCGATGTAGTGCGGCTGCTTGCCGCCCGGTACTTCCTGCCATTCGTAGAACGCGCTCGCCAGGACGAGGCAGCGCTGCCCCTTGCGCCAGGGCTCGCGATACGCGGCGGATGTACGAATGGTCTCGACCCGCGCGTTGATGGTGCTGAAGTTGCCGGCCACGCCCTGCGCGAAGCGCGGAATCAAACCCCAGCGCATCAGCGTGAGCACGCGCTGGCCTTCGATGAGCCGCACCGTGGGCACATCCTGGCTCGGCGCCACGTTGAAGCGATCCTGCCAGTCATCCGGCGGCAGCACGCTGAACAGCTGCTGGATGGCCTCGCTGTTCAGCACGATGTAGCGGCCGCACATGCGCGCGAACTCAGTGCTTCGCCAGCTCCGCGTCGATGGCGGCCAGCAGTCGCGGATCGTTCGCCGTGACATCCGGCGAGAAGCGCGCCACCACTTCGCCGTGGCGATTCACCAGGAACTTCTCGAAGTTCCACAGCACTTCATCGGGCGCGCCGTCACCGGCGCCGAAGCCCTTGAGGCGTTCGCGGAACGGGCCTTCGCCGATGGCGGCGGGCTGCGCCTGCGTGAGCGCGTCATACAAGGGATGACGGTCCGCGCCCTTTACCGAGATCTTCGAGAACATCGGGAACTTCACGTCGTAGGTCAGCGCGCAGAACTGGGCGATCTCCGCGTCGCTGCCCGGCTCCTGGCCCTTGAAGTTGTTGGCGGGGAAGCCCAGCACCTCGAGGCCCTGCGGATGGCGCGCCTCGAACAGTTGCTCCAGCCCTTCGTACTGCTTGGTGAGGCCGCACTTGGAGGCGACGTTGACCACCAGCAGCACGCTGCCCTTGTAGTCCGCGAGGCTGGCGGCTTCGCCGGTGATGCGCTTGACGGGGATGTCGTACACGTTGGCCATAAGTCCTCCTGGAGCGGGTGGGCATTGTGGCAGAGATGCGCCGGGGTGCTCCAGCGCAGCTCCGGGCGCTTGACTTTCATTTTGATAGTTATAACATGGCGTCACTTTCAAATTGATAGTCACACGGTCATGCAGAAGAAAACCCAGTCCCGCACGCAATGCCCGGTCGCCCGCAGCCTCGAAAAGGTGGGTGAATGGTGGAGCATGCTGATCCTGCGCGATGCCTTCCTCGGCATGCGCCGCTTCGAGGAGTTCCAGCAGAGCCTCGGCATCGCGCCGAACATGCTCACGCGCCGCCTGGCCACGCTGGTGGAAGAAGGCCTGCTCGAGCGCCGCCAGTACAGCACGCACAGCCGCCGCTTCGAATACCTGCTCACGCCGCGCGGCCGCGATTTCCGTCCGGTGATGCTGGCGCTGCTCGACTGGGGCAACAAGCACCTGGCGCCAGAGGGCAAGGCCGTGATGCTCGTCGATACGCAGACGGGCAAGGAGGCGCAGCCGCTGCTGATCGACCAGGTCACCGGCCTGCCGCTGGCCGATCCGCGCTTCCGCGCGGTACCGGGGCCCGCTGCCAACGCACGCGTGAAGGCGCGTTACACCGCCCTCGGCCGTGGCTATGACGGCCAAGCCGCCGAACAGGATTCCGGGAGAGTGTCATGAGTACTGAAGCCATCGATGTCGTTGCCGATCTGCAGCCTGCACGCGCCTTGCGCACGCGGATGACGAAGCGCCTCGCATCCGGCGTGGCTGCAGCCATGGTGCTGGCCGCCGCCATCACGCTCTTCCACCACTGGTGGGCGGTGGGCCGCTACATCGAAGACACCGACGATGCCTACGTGGGCGGCGATGTCACCGTCATCGCGCCCAGGGTGCAGGGCTTCATCGCCACCCTCCTCGTGCAGGACAACCAGGCCGTGCATGCCGGCGCTGTGCTCGCCACGCTCGATGACCGTGACTTCATCGCGGCCCGTGCGCGCGCCGCGGCCGGTGTGCAGGGCCAGCAGGCACAGCTGGAAAACCTCGCCGCCACGCGCCACCTGCAGCTTGCACTCATCGACCAGGCACAGGCCGAGATCGCCGGCGTCGATGCAGAATCCGAGCGTGCGCGCCAGGACCAGCAGCGCTACGGCAATCTGGTCGGCAGTGCGGCCGTATCCAGGCAAGCCTTCGAGCGCGCCGATGCGACGTTGAAACAGGCTGTTGCCGGACAAGCCCGCGCCCGCGCGACCTTGCAGGCCGCGCAGCGCCAGCTCGATGTGGTGGCCACGCAGGAAACACAGGCACGCGCCGCGCTCGCTGCGGCCAGCGCCGAACTGCAGACCGCCGAACTCAATCTCGGCTACACCGTGCTGCGCTCACCGATCGATGGCATCGTCGGCAATCGCGCGGCACGCGTCGGCGCCTTCGCCACGGCGGGTTCGCGCCTGCTCAGCATCATCCCGGGCACCGGCCTGTGGGTGGATGCGAACTTCAAGGAGAGCCAGCTCGCGCACATCCGTCCCGGTGATCCGGCGACAGTAGTCGCCGACATGCTGCCCGGCCATGTGCTGCACGGACATGTGCAGAGCCTGGCTGCGGCGACGGGTTCGCAGTTCAGCCTGCTGCCCACCGAGAACGCCACCGGCAACTTCACCAAGATCGTGCAACGCGTGCCGGTGCGCATCGTGCTGGATGCGCGCGACGCCGCGCTCGCGCCGCTGCTGCCCGGCCTTTCGGTAACCGCTGAAGTCGATACGCACAGCGCACGCGAACAGCGCGTGGCGCAGCGCTGAGCGAATGGCAACCATCCCATCGGGCAACGACGCATGAGCAACGACACCCCACTCAGCACCGCCGCACGCATCTTCGCGTTCGGCACCATGTGCGTGGGGTTCTTCATCGCCCTGCTCGACATCCAGATCGTCTCTTCTTCATTGAAGGAGATCGGCGGCGGCCTCTCCGCCGGCCCGGATGAAACCGCCTGGGTGCAGACCAGCTACCTGATCGCGGAGATCGTGGTCATTCCATTGTCGGGCTGGCTGTCGCGCGTGATGTCCACGCGCTGGTTGTTCAGCTTCTCGGCCATCGGCTTCACCGTGGCCAGCATGTTGTGCGGCATGGCCTGGGACATCCACAGCATGATCTTCTTCCGCGCGCTGCAGGGTTTCCTCGGCGGCTCGATGATCCCGACGGTGTTCACCACCGCGTTCTATTTCTTCCAGGGCAACCAGCGCGTGATCGCCGCGGCGGTGGTGGGTGGCCTTTCATCGCTGGCGCCCACGCTCGGGCCAACGGTGGGCGGCTGGATCACCGAGAACTATTCCTGGCACTGGCTGTTCTTCGTGAACCTCGTGCCCGGCATCTTCGTCGCCATCGCCGTGCCATTGATGGTGAAGATCGACAAGCCGGACCTGTCGCTGCTGAAGCGCGCCGACTACCTCGGCATGGCGCTGATGGCCATCTTCCTCGCCACGCTGGAATACACGCTGGAAGAAGGCGCGCGCTGGAGCTGGTTCTCGGACGACACCATCCGCCTCACCGCCTGGATCTCCGGCATCACCGGCATCGCCTTCATCATCCGCAGCCTCACCCACTCAGACCCCGTGGTGGACCTGCGCGCGCTGAAGAACCGCAGCTTCCTGATCGGCTGCCTCTTGTCGTTCACCATCGGCATCGGCATCTTCGCCACCATCTACCTCACACCCGTGTTCCTGGCACGGGTGCGCGGCTTCAACGCCGAGCAGATCGGCCTCGCCGTGCTCACCACCGGCATCGCGCAGGTGTTCTCCATCCCCGTGTACATGTTCTTTGCACGGCGCGTGGACCTGCGCTGGCTGCTGCTGGCCGGCGTGCTGCTGTTCGCGGCCAGCATGTGGAACTTCGTGCCCATCACGCACGACTGGGGCTGGCGCGAGCTGCTGGTGCCGCAGGCCTTGCGCGGCTTCGCGCAGCAGTTCGCCGTCGCACCCACCGTGACGCTGACGCTGGGCGGCCTCGCGCCGCATCGGCTGAAACTCGCCTCGGGACTCTTCAACCTGATGCGCAACCTCGGCGGCGCCATCGGCATCGCCGCCTGCGGCACGCTGCTGAACGATCGCACCAACCTGCACTTCGCACGGCTCGCCGAACATCTCAACGCCGGCGCCGCCGCCGAATTCATCCAGCGCAGCGGCAGCAGTGCCGGTGCGACGTTCGGTGATGCCGTGGCCGGCCAGGGCGCGGCGCTGCGCGAGCTGGGTTCACTGGTGCAGCGGGAAGCCTTCACCATGAGTTTCTCCGACACCTTCGTGCTGATCTGCATCGGCTTCGTGCTGGCCGCGCTGCTGGTGCCGCTGCTGCCGCGTCCCGCCGCGATGACGGCAGCGCCTGCCGACGCGCACTGAGCGAGGTCGCGCACGCCATACAGTTCGCGTACCCTCGGCTGCACTCAAACGCAGTCAGGGAGACGCAAATGCTTGAAACCTTCAACCTCACCGAGCTGGGCGCGTTCCACACCGTCATCTCGATCATCGCGGTGATCGCGGGCCTCGTGGCGTTGTTCCGCTACGGCGCCATCACCACCACCAACTACCCTGGCCTGTGGTACGTCAGCATGACGGCCGCCACCTGCGTGACTGGCCTGTTCATCTTCCGGCACGGTGGCTTCGGTCCGCCGCACATGCTGGCCATCCTCACGCTGGTCATCCTCGCCCTCACCTACGTGCTGGAGCGGGTCGCCGGCCGGTCGGTGGCGGCGCGCTATGTGATCGTGCTGGGCAATTCACTGACGCTGTTGTTCCACCTGCTGCCTGCGCTGAACGAAACCGGCACGCGCCTGCCGCTGGGACATCCCGCATTCACCGGCCCGGATGATCCGAAGCTCAAGGCCATCTTCGGCTTGGGGTTCCTCATCTATGTGATTGGCGCCATCTTCCAGGCGCTGCGCATCCGCCGCGCCAGCAAGGCAACCTGACCCGAAGGGACGAGCATGGCCGAGACCAATCGCGAACAACTGCTGCATACGCTGTACGAGGCTGCGGAGCTGGAGCACAACCTCATGTGCACCTACCTCTATGCGGCCTGGAGCCTGAAGTCCGGCGCGGAGGAAGGCCTGAGCCCGGAGCGCGATGCCATGCTCGCCGAGTGGAAGCAGGAGATCCTGCGCGTCGCCATCGAGGAGATGAGCCACCTGGTGTCGGTGTGGAACATCACCGTGGCGCTGGGCGGCGCACCGCGCATCGGCCGCTTCAATTTCCCGCTGGAACAGGGCGCACTGCCAGCCAGCATCGTGGTGAAGCTCGCGCCGTTCACGCGCGAGACGCTGCAGCACTTCATCTTCCTGGAGCGTCCGGCGGATTCGGCGGAAACCGATGGCGCGGGCTTCGATTCGTCGCGTGGTCGCGCGCGTGGCAATGCCAGCGCGCGCCACACGCCCATGCCCGAGGACTATGAAACCGTCGGTGCGTTCTACGAATCGTTGAAAACGCAGCTGGCGGATTTCGTCGCCACGCATGGCGAGGCCAGGGCCTTCTGCGGCGATCGCGGCTTGCAGATCGCGGGCGGCGGGCTCGGGCTGCCGCAGGCACGTCCCGTGGTGTGCGCGAAGACGGCGCTCGAAGCCTTCGATGCCATCGTCACGCAGGGTGAAGGCGCGGCGCAGGTCTGCAGCGATTCGCACTACGCGCGCTTCCTGCGCGTGCGTGAGGCACTCGATGCCGTGCTGAAGTCCGAACCGGATTTCCATGCGGCGCATCCGGCCGCGGTGAACCCGGTACTGCGCGCACCCGTGCGTCCCGAGGGGCGCGTGTGGATCGAGGACCCGCGCGCTGCAGCCACCGTCGATCTCGCCAACGCGGCATATGGATTGATGCTGCGTGTACTGGCCTATGCGTATGCGGTGCCAGCCACCGATGCGCGCAAGAACACGCTGCTGCAACTGGCCATCGGCCTGATGCGTGCGGTGTCGCCACTGGCCGAAGCCGCCGCACGCCTGCCAGCCGGGCCTTCGAATCCCGGCTGCCACGCTGGCATGTCTTTCACGACATTGCGCGATTCCGCGGCGCTGCCACCCGGTGCGGCAGCCGATCGATTGCTGCGTGAACGCTTCCGTGAATTCGCTGATGGCGCCGTGCAGATCGCCGCGTGGAGCGAGCGCCACGAGCGTGCCTCCAGGGTGTTCGTGAAGCTGGCGCAGCTCTGCGAGGCGCAGTTGCCGGAACTGCCAACCACAGCAGCCAGCGCGACCGCAACGGCTGCTGCGACTCCTGCTTCGGCGCCGCCAGCGGCCGCGCCTTCACGCGTGGAAATCGTTCCGGGCAAGCGCATCGAGATCCACTACGAAGGCGTGCGTTGCATCCACTCGCGCCACTGCGTCACCGGCGCACCGACGGTGTTCCTCGCCAACGTGCAGGGACCGTGGATCCATCCCGACACCATGGAAGTCGAACGGCTGGTGGACATCGCGCACCTGTGTCCTTCAGGCGCCATCCGCTACCACCGGCTCGACGGCGCGCCGGATGAAAGCGCACCGCCGGTGAACCTTGCATCGATACGCGAGGCCGGTCCGCTGGCATTGCGCGCCGAGCTGGTGATCAATGGCGAACCCGCGGGTTTTCGCGCCACGCTGTGCCGCTGTGGCGCCTCGAAGCACAAGCCCTACTGCGATGGCACCCACAAGGAGATCGGCTTCGGCGCCAGCGGCGAACCCGCTTCGCAGGGGACGGACATGCTGCCGGTACGCGATGGTCCACTGCGCGTGGATCCGGAACACAACGGCCCGCTCGCCGTCACTGGCAACCTCGAGATCACTTCGGGAACGGGCCGCGTGGTATCGCGCATCACCAGCGCGCGGCTGTGTCGTTGTGGCGGCAGCCAGAACAAGCCGTTCTGCGACGGCACGCATGCGCGGATCGGATTCAGCAGCGAGTGAGCCGCGCCGTGAGCGCGCGGCCCTGCAGCCTCAGCGCATTTCCACCGGTGCCTGCTTGTTCGCTACGGCGGCACTGGCGAGCGGCACGCTGAAGTAGCTGAAAGCGCGCCCCTGCGGCATGTCCGTGGTGACCAGCACGCGCAGCTCCGTCGGGCCCTGCGCCTGGCGCGTCACCGACAGCTGCTGCCGGTAAGCGGTACCCACGGTCGCCTTCTCCGCGCGCAATGCATCCGCATCGGTGCTGATGCCGGCAACGGGCTTGATGCTCACCGACAGGTTGCTGACCGCGGTGCGCGGCACGGCAGCCAGGTGCAGCGTGACCGGCTGGCCGGCAACGGATTCACCATCGAACTGGTAGCGAAGATCGACGGGCACGCCGATCTTCGAATTCGTCCGCGCCAGCGCCATCGACGAAAGCTCCGGCTCCGCATGCTTCGAAGATTTCCTGCCTGCCTCGGGCCGTGTGCTGGCCAGCGTTGTCGGCAACGGATCTGCAATGGACGCCGCCGGAGGAGTGGCGACCTGTGGTGCCGGCGCGGCCGGCGCCGGCGTGGGCGCGGGGCTGGGCGTCGGTGGCTTCACTGGCTCGCCTGTCTGGCTGCATCCCGTGAACGATGCAGCCAATAGCGTCGCTGCGGCGGCGGCGTGCCACTTCATCCTGATGGAGCTGGTATGCATGGACATCGCCTCAGTTGATCGTCACGGTCAGGTCGTAGTCGCCCGGTGTGCCTTCGGCGCTGGTGCAGCCGTTGGCGCAATCGTAGGCATCGATGACATAGGTGGTGGCGGTGGTCACGGCCAGGCCGCTGACCGAATCGCTGTGCTGGCTGTTCGGCGGATTCTCCACCGGGACGTACTGCTCGCGGTTCTGGACGATGAAATCCGGATCGCCATCGTTGGTGTTCGAGGTCGTGGCCGTCACGGTAATCGTGCCCGCAGCAGCCGAATCGAAGCGCAGGAAGCGATGATCGCCCAGCTTGTTGTCGCGACCGGCGTCGTCCGTGGTGTGCAAGGTCACGGCGCCGCCACCCCTGGTGATGCTGGTGTACAGCGGCAGCGTGTTGGGCAGCGGCGAATGCGTTTCGTTGCTGCCGAAGGCATCCAGGTTCGCGCCATCGATGTTCTGCGTCGCCAGCAGTGCGTTGATGGCCGCCGCATCGCCGGGACGCTGCTGCTTCAGGGAATCGATGAAGGAGAAGATCGTGGTGAAGGCCGGCGTCGTGGCCTCGGCACCGGTGAGCGCGGCCCATATCGGCGCAAAGCCCAGCGAGATGGTGTCGCCGCCGTCGTTGGTGCCGTCGTACAGATCCCAGAGCATGGAATACACGCTGGCCTCGTTGCACCAGCAGCCCGTGCCATCGTAATCCGGCGTTCCCGAGGTCACGGGGTTGTGCTCCGTCGAGAACACGAAGCCCTCCGACACGCCGTTGTCGACGAAGCTGTCGCGATAGACCGGATCATTCAGCGCGATGGCACCGAACGCGGTGGCCCAGCCTTCACCCCACGACACGCGCGGGTCGAGCTTGTCACCCAGGCCATGGTCGCCACCGATGTTGTCCGAGCGCGAAAAGCTGTACTCGATGTAGTGGCCGAATTCATGCGCGATGACATGCGTGTCGAACTCGTCGGTGTCCTCGGTGAGATCGGCCGTCAGCGCAAGATGCGGGCTGGTAGTGGGGGAAAAGAAAGTGCCAGCGGTCTGGCTGCCCCAATCCACGTACAGCGCCGGCAGCTTCACGGTGGGATTCACGGTCAGCACGGACTGGATGACGGTGTAGAGGGTATCGAGGATGGCGAACGGTCCGGAGGCGCGCGCATAGGTGGCACTGGCCACGCCCGTGCTTTCGATGCCAAGCGGAATGTCGATGTTCTGCACCGCCGTGCTGGTATTGAACGCGGCGCTGGAATACGAATACGGCAAACCAGCCGCACCGTTCTGCACGTCCACGTTCCAGCTGGGCGACGACACGGTATTGCCTTGCTGCAGGCGTGCCACCACCTGGATGACGATGTTGGTGTTGGCCGGCACATTGAGCGAATAGGTGCCGGTGCCGCTGGTGGTGGCGGTGCTGATCTCGGCCAGGCTGGTGCCATTCAGCGCGCGGATCAGCAGGCCACGCGCGGGCTGCATCACCGGCGCGGCGTAGTTGAGGCCGTAGGGATAGGCATCGACGAACGGCGCGCGGGCAAAACGCACCGTGCCCGTCACGACGACCGCCGAGGTGGAAGGACTCACCGTGATCGTCACCGTGGCGGCGGGGCTCAAGCCGCCGCGATTGTCGGTGGCTACCAGTGCAAAGGTGAACGTGGTCGCCACTGTTTCCAGCGGCGCTACGAAGCTGGTCTGCGCAACCGCCGGGTTACCCAGTGTTACGGCGGGCCCTGCGGTCTGCGTCCAGGCGTAAGCGGTGATGTAACCATCGGAATCGCTGGCGCTGCCATTCAGCGTCACCGTGGCGCCGGAAGTCACGGTCTGCGCGGCGCCCGCATTCGCGGCAGGCAGCACGTTCGTGCCACTGAGGTCGCTGCCGCCTCCACCGCCACCGCAGCCCTGCAACAACAGCAACGCGGCGATGCCCGCGAGGATGGGATTCGTGCTTGTCCTGCGCATGCTGTTCTGCTCACCACCCCGATGAAGGGTTCAATACTTGCCCATCGCCACGCCGATAGACAAGTTGTATCCGTTTGTAATCGCCCGGGATCAGGCGAGCAGGTCGGCGAGCGTCTTGTCGCGCGCGAACTCCGCAACGACATAAGAGCAGCGTGGCGTGATCCTGATTCCACTTTGCCGCGCCCAGGCGACGGCGGCATCGAGCAGGTGACGCGCAATGCCCTGCCCACGCAGGCTCGGGTCCACTTCGGTGTGGTCGATGGTGATGCGCGCCGCATCGTTGCGCTGGTAGGTCATCTCGGCGATGCGCCTGCCATCGCGCGCCAGGTAGAAAGCACCGCGCCCACCCTGCTCTTCATGCGAGATCACGTCGTCCATGCTTCAGGTCTTCTCACTGATATGGAAGTGATGCAGCAGGCGGTGCAGCACCGGCGCCAGCACCAGCGTGCCGCAGGCCACGAACACCAGCCCGGCGTACAACGCGAAGATGCCGGCGAACAACTTGCCCGCCACCGTTGCCAGCTGGTTCACCGGACCCATGCCTCCCAGCAGCATGGATACGTTGAGGAAGGCATCGAGCGCCGACATGTGTTCGGTGACCATGTAACCGACCATGGCCGATCACCAGCGATACCCCGATGAGTACCGCAGCGACGCCGATGTGGCCGGCGACGCGCCAGTAGAACTCCTTGCGCGGGAGCAGCGGATGATTGCGGGTTTCGTACATGCGCTTACTCTAGCCCAGGGCCGCGACCATTCGTCAGAACCGGCCGCTGGCGCCGCCGCCACCGAACTCGCCACCCTGTCCCTGCGCCGCTGCTTCCGGCGCGTGGCCGGCAACCGGCGCCAGATGCGCGGCACCGGCGAACTGCAGCAGGTCGAGGCCATCCATCGCGTCGATGGCATCGGCGGTGATGCCGGCCGTACGCCCACGCAGGCGTCGTTCGATCACGATGGCGACCACCAGCAGCACCGCGCCAGCCGCGATGAGATACCAGTACAGCGGCCAGCGCAGCAGGCGATGCAGCGACAGTGCCGCGGCGAAGGCACAGCCCATCGCCCCGATCAGCAGCGCATGGCTGCGCCGCTGCACGCCGGTGGCGAACCACAGCGCACCCACGCCAGCGGCCGCCGTCAACGCCACAAAGTCACGCGATCGGTCCCAGCTGTATGCCATCAGCCAGGCACAGCACAGCCAGGGCATCACGATGAGCAGGCCATCGCACATGAAGTCGTGCGCAGGACGTCGCCACTGGCGCGCGCCTGCGACCAGCGCGAGCAATGCCAGTGCCGCGCAGAAGAGAGCCGCGCCGCGCAGGTTCAGCATCTGTCCACCGAAGAGGCTGGCATGCACGAGAGCGATGGCCAGCGAGAACCCGGCCAGCGCCAGCGTGGTGAGCACCGGGTTCAGCAGGCGCCAGCCCGCCAGCAGTACCGCGGTGGCGAGCAGCGCGGCGCCCGCCGCTTCGTTGTTGCCATCGCTCCAGGCCAGCAACTGCACGACGATGCCCAGCGCTCCGCAGGCATACAACACCTCTTCCACACCCGAGCGATACACGCGCCGCTGCGCCACCAGCCACTCGGCCACGGCCAGCAGGATCACGCCGCCGACGATCCACGGTGAATGGAATGGCGACAACACGGCCGCCAGCAACCCGACACCCAGCAGCGCCAGCACCACGCCACCGAGGCGCGACAACCAGGTCGATGTCTTCCAGCCACCGCAATGCCCGGACTTCAGCACGGCGGCGCGCAGCGCCGGATAGCGATCGGCCAGCAACAGCCAGCGTTCTTCCGTGGCCGTGGGACGCGCGATGATCATGTGGTGGATTCCTGCAGGCGCGCGCGCAGTCGCATCAGCAGCACCACGGCGCCGATCACCGTGAACAGGCCGATCCACGAAGCGAGCAGATAGTCGCGCATCACCAGCGATTCGAGCCACACGAGGCCGATGGTGGTGTAGGCGACGGCATAGAGCACGAAGCTCTGGCGCCGTTCGACGAGACCGGCGCGCCCCACGATGAAGGCGAGCGCCACCAGGATGATCGCGCCGATCCAGCGCGTGTTCGATGCACCCCCCAATGCCAGCGCACCCCAGAAGCCGAAGTTGGCGGCGAACTGGCGATACACCTCGCGGAAGCCGCCATCCGCGGCTTGCTCGCGCAGGTGCAAGCGGCTACCCAACCAGAACAGCAGCGCGCAGGACAACGCGCGCGGACCCGTACCGAGCAGGGCTGCGCGCGGTTCGAACAACCGGCCGAGACTGGCTTCGACACCGAGCCATCCGGCGAAGGCAGTGAGCGCCACCGACAACACGAGGCGTGAACGGAACCAGTACGCAGCCGCCAGATGCCACGACGCCAGCCACAGCAGGTGGCGCGACCAGCCCGCACCGAACACATGGAACTGCACTTCGGCATAACCCACCGCCGCGCTGAACAGCAGCGCGCCCAGCAGCAGTACATAGTCGATGCCGAGTGAACGTTCGCGCCCCGCCTGCTTCACGCGCCAGGCCAGCGCATAACACAGCGCCGCGGCCGCGAAGATGCTGGTGAGCAAGGCGACAGGTCCGATGCGCTGGTAGTTCGCCTTCACCAGCAGGCCAACGCCGGCAACCAGTGTCGCCACCGCCACGTACAGCAGCACCAGCAATTCGCGGCGCACGGACAACAGCTCGCGCGCCTCGATGCGCAGGGCCCGCGGATGACCCGCATCATCGGGCGCGCCGCGCACCAGCTCGCGCAGCTCGACGGAAAGATCGTGCATGGTCCGCGATTACTTCACGGGCTTGCGGAACTTCAACGTCAGGCGATCCGACTCGCCGATGGCGCGGTACTTTTCCGGATCATCACCCTGCTTCACCGACAGATCCGGCAGCAGGTTCCACACGCCATTGGGGTGGTCGTGGTTGTCCTTCGGGTTGCGGTTCACGTCGGAGCTGGCGACGAACTCGAAGCCCGCGGCCTGCGCCAGCGCCTTCACGCGCTCTTCGGAGACATAGCCATTGGCGGCCTTCGGATCCTCGGTCTTCGCATCGGGCCAGCGATGGTCCTCGATGCCGAGGATGCCGCCCGGCTTCAGCGCCTTGAAGAACGCGCCGAACAGTTTCGCGGGGTCCTGTCTGTAGTTCGGATCCACCCAGTTGTGCACGTTGCGGAAGGTGACGACCAGGTCTACCGTGCCCGGCGGCGCGATGGCGAGATCATCCGGCGACCACAGCGCCGTGTACTGCAGGGCGCCGAACACATCGGGATACTTCCTCGCCTTCTCCAGCAGCGTGGCGTCATCCTTGTGCTGGTAATCCATGCTGGCATGCGGGCCGTACTGCGCAACATACAGCTTGCCCGTGCCCTTCAGCACCGGTGCCAGCACTTCGGTGTACCAGCCGCCACCGGGCCAGATCTCCACCACCGTCATGTTCCGGCGCAGGCCGAAGAACTCCAGCGTCTGTTTGGGATGGCGATACTGGTCGCGTGCCTTGTTGCGATCACTGCGATGCGTGCCGGCCAGCGCGGCATCGATGGCAGCGGAGGTCGCGGCATCGGGAGCCTGCGCGACCGCAAGCGGTGCCAGTACGGATGCCGCCAGCAGCAACGTTGCCGCCCATGCCACCCGCTTGAACCAGAGACTCTGCCTGTCCATGTCCGCCTCCCTGTGATGGATCCCCGCATGCGCGACCCGTGGAGCGTACTGCTATGGCGCGGCTCCATCCAGCGGTTCATTCCATCTTGCCGCGCGCCGTTTCATGGCGGCGGAGAGATATTGCGCGAAGCCTTTCTCGATGCTTTCGTAGCGCGCCATGAAATCCGGATGCGCGAGGTACAGGTCCGCGAGGCCGCAGTAGGACTGCGCGCTGCACGTCGTGCCCCACATCGACGCCACCCAGGCGCGATGCCGGTCGATCAGCAGTCCTACGGCATCGGAACCCACGTCGACATGGTTGCGCAGCGCATCGGCCAGCGCCTGCTCCAGATCCTTCAGCTCCTTCATGCTGGCTTCCAGGTGCTTCTTCTGATCGGCAGAGGAGCGGTTCATCCACATCTGCTTGGCGCGCTCGATGCCACTGTGCACCTGCGGGCCATATTTCTCGATCAGCCAGGCCTCGTAGCCCGATTGCTTTTCGGCACTGAACCCCTTGTACAGATCTTCGTTGGCCATGGTTGCCTCGCCTTTCAGGTCATGGATGGTGCGATCGATGGTTTCGATGAGCACGCGATAGCGTTCGCGCTCGGCCTGCAGCTTCGCGCGATGCTGCTGCAGGATGCGCACCTGGTCCGCGCCTTCCAGTTCGAGCAGTGCCGCGATCTCCTGGAGCGGCACGCCCAGCTCGCGGTGGAACAGGATGCGTTGCAGGCGCAGCAGCTCGGCGCGGCCGTAGTAGCGGTAGCCGTTGGCACCGACGCTGGCCGGACGCAGCAGGCCGATCTCGTCGTAGTGATGCAGCGTGCGCACGGTGACGCCGGAGATGGCTGCGAGTTGCTTGACCGTCAGGTCTTTCATGGAGCGGGAGTCTGCAGCCTGACGTTGCGTCAGGGTCAACTCAGGGCACGTAGGTGTAGTGCCAGGGTTCGCGCGGCACTGGCAATGGACCGGTGAAGTGGCTGCTGCCGGCGCTGACGGCGGCGGCGAGTTTCCTCGCCCATCCTGCGGCGTCCCAATCCCTCGCGATGGTCGCGCTGGCCGGGCCGGCAACGGTGCGCCCGCCCTGCTTGATGTGGAAATCGATGGCGCGCATCTGTCCATGCGGTGAAAGGCCGGGTGCGGCGAGGGTCGGTGTCGGGCTGGGGATCGAATCCGCCAGGAATTGGCCGGCAGCGGCGGGAATTTCGGTGACTGACAACGCCGCTACGACTGCGGTCTGGCGCCATTGGTCGAATGCTTCCAGCAACCGCGCGGCGGCGCGGGTAACCGAATCATTGTGGTTCCAGTTGGCGAGCTGGACATCGAGGCTGCGCACTTCCGGATTCACCCACAGCTGGAAGCCGGGGTTCGCGGTAGTGAATGCACCGCGCACCTTTTCTATCTCGGCCTGCATCGCCCGGTTCTCCGCCGATTGCGCGAAGGCGGCGATCTGCTCGTTGCTCCAGCTCCATCGTTCCACGAGGCTGTTGCCCGCGCGCAGGTACGCACGCAATGCCAGCAGGCGGCGGCCCGTGCCATCGATGCGCGCCAGCGCCGCGGCGACGCGAGCATCCTGCTTTGTCGCAATGGTATCGATGACGGCCGCGACATCGGGGGATGCGCTACCTGCGGCAACACCTTGCAGCGACCAACCCGCCAGCAACACGCTCGCGTACAGAACCGTGGGGAATCGCTTCACCCCGAACCGGCTCTACGGGCAGGGATTCGGATGCGCGCGATGCACGGCCTCGATGGCCTGCATCACTTCCTCGCCCAGCACGACGCCGGCACTGTCGATGTTGGTCTTCAACTGCGCCATCGTGGTCGCACCGATCAGCACGCTGGTCATGAAACGCTGCTGGCGCACGAAGGCCAGCGACATCTGCGCCAGATCGAGCCCATGCTTCTTCGCGATCTGCGCATAGGCCTCGGTGGCACGATCCGCATACTCGTTGGTGTAACGCGAGAAGCGCGACCAGCGCACCATGCGCGACTCCGGCGGTCGCGCGCCATTCAGGAACTTGCCCGAGAGAACGCCGAAGGCCAGCGGCGAATACGCCAGCAGGCCCACGTCGGCCTGGATCGCCATCTCCGCCAGGCCAATCTCGAAGGTGCGGTTCAACAGGCTGTACGGATTCTGGATGGAGACCAGCCGCGCGAGACCACGCGTCTCGGCGAACTGCAGGAACTGGTGCAATCCCCATGGCGTTTCATTCGACACGCCCACGTGGCGGATCTTGCCGGCACGCACCAGGTCGCTGAGCGCACCCAGCGTTTCCTCGATGGCGATCGACTGCGCACCCGTGACGTTGTCGCTGTGTACATAGCCCAGCTTGCCGAAGAAATTCGCCGGCCGGCTGGGCCAGTGCAGCTGGTAGATGTCGATGTAATCCGTCTGCAGGCGCTGCAGGCTGGTCTCGACCGCGGCGGTGATGTTGGCGCGATCCAGCCGGTTGTCGCCGCCGCGCACCCAGCTCACGCCGAGCACCGCGCCCGGCCCTGCGACCTTCGTCGCCAGCACGACCTTGTCGCGCTTGCCGCTGCGCTTGAGCCAGCTGCCGATGATGCGCTCGGTGGCGCCATAGGTCTCGACGCGCGGCGGGACCGAATACATCTCCGCCGTGTCGATGAGGTTCACGCCCTGGTCGAGCGAGTAATCCAGCTGTGCGTGGCCTTCGGCTTCGGTGTTCTGCTCACCGAAGGTCATGGTGCCGAGACCTATCGCACTGACCTTGATGCCAGTGCGTCCCAGTGATCGATACTCCATCCCGCTCCCCTTCGTGACTCGCTATTTGCCCGATTTCTTCGCCGGGGCGACTTTCGCCTGCCAGCCATCGTAAGTGCCATGGCCTTCCGCTGCGATGACATTGAGTTTGTCGCGCAGGCCTTCGAGATCGGTCTGCGCCGGGTACATCACCTTGTCGGCGTGGATCACCCAGTCATTGCCCACCTTGCCGGGCTCGGTGTTGGTTTCGAAGGCGAGGCCGATGAGCTTGAGCTGGGCGGCCTGTGCGGCAGTGCGCGTCGGAAAGCGCAAAGTGAAATCAACGTCGTGCAGTTTGGTGAGGTCCTTGCTGGTCTTCGACAGCTGGGCCAGCAGCTGTGCGTCGGGTGAAGCCGCATCTTCGGCCATGGCCGGCTGGGCGACGACGCCTGCCAGCGCCAGAAGGCCGGCGGCCAGTACCTGCAGCGTGTTCTTCATGAGCTTCTCCTCACGGAAATCCGTGGTATGAGCGCAAGGATTGTATGCCCAACCTGCACGGGCATCCTGTAGGAAGGAGCTGATGCGGATGAAAGGATTCCGGCCTAGTCCAGCGGCCACGGCACCTGTTGCGGCAAACGCGTCGAACGCGCCCGTGGCTTCCTGCCGGCGAGATCATCGAGCCCGCGCCACCAGGTTTCATGTTTCTGCTCCTGCGACGGCTCGAAGGCTTCACCCAGCCGCGGCAACGCCAGCTGCGCGCCGCTGTCTGGCGCCAGCTTCAGCAAGGTCTCGGCCGGATCATCCCAGGCATGCAGCGCGAGGTTGAACGTCGCCCAGTGCACCGGCAGCAGCGGGCCACTGCCAATCAATGCATGCGCGGCCAGCGCATTCTTCGGCCCGAGATGGATGTTGCCCCAGGCCGGATGGAACGCGCCGATCTCCAGCATCACGAGGTCAAACTGGCCGAAGCGCGCGCGGATGTCCGCGTATTCATTGGTGAGGCCGGTGTCGCCACTGAAGAAGATCCTGTGGTTCTCGCCCTGGATGACGAACGACGACCACGCGGCACGATTGCCATCGGTGAGCCCGCGCCCGGAGAAATGCTGTGAGGGCGCGGCCGTCAACGTGAGGCCGGTGTTCGCAACGCGATGCGATTCCCACCAGTCGAGTTCGACGATGCGTTCCGGCGCGATGCCGAAATGCTCCAGGTGCGCACCAACGCCCAGCGAAGTGATGATGGGCACCGACATCTTCCGCATCTGCCTGATGGTGCTGTAGTCGAGATGGTCGTAATGATCATGCGAGACGATGACCGCATCGAGCGGTGGCAGCTCGCGGATCGCCACCGGAATGGGCTGGAAGCGCTTCGGTCCGATGAAGCGCGACGGCGAGGCACGCGGCCCCCACACCGGATCGGTGAGCACGCGCCAGCCATCGATCTCCAGCAGCACGGTGGAATGCCCGAGCCAGGTCGCACGCAGTTTGCTCTGCGGCGGCTTCTTCCACGACTCCAGCGGATTCATCGTCGGCAGCGGTGCCAACGGCACGCGGCGCTCGCCACCGCACAGGAATTCGCTGAGCTTGGGCATGGGTACGTCCGGATCGCCGCGCGGCGTCGGGTTGGTGTTGCGGAAGCGCTCGCCATCCCAGCGCGGTGAAGCGACGATGCGTTCCTGGCGGATTTCCATCGAACGGGTCGTACGGTGCATGCGTAATCTCCGGTGTATCGCTGGCGCCCGGCGCGTGGGCCGGAAGACTCAGCCGCTCACGAACCAGCGGGCGGCGGCGCGCCTGACTTCTTCCTCATTCTCGACCTTGTCGCTGGCCCATGCGACGAATCCATCGGGGCGCACCAGCACCGCACCGAGACCGAGACGATCTTTCACGGGGCCCGCAACGTAGCGAACGCGACCGCCCCATGCGCCATCCAGCGCTTGCAGTGAAGGCGGCTCGAAATCCAGCAGCAGCCCGCGGCCATCACGCAGCAGCGTGCCGAGCCTCGTTCCATCTTCAAATTCGAAGTCGGGACAGCTGCGACCGACCAGCGGATGCGCTTCCCCGGACTCGTACTGGATGGACACGCCCCACACGCGTTCGGCGAAGTAGGTCGCGCCATCGCGCGTATTGACGAGATCGCGCAGCACGGCCTGCAGCGCGCGCGAATTCCGGCCCGGCCGCATCGAGGCTACCTGCGCCCGCGTCCAGTCGAGGATGCGCGCGCCGACGGGATGGCGCTCGGTGGTGTAGCTGTCGAGCAATCCTGCAGGCGCATCGCCACGGATGGTCGCGGCCAGCTTCCAGCCCAGGTTCATCGCATCGCCCAACCCGAGGTTCAGGCCCTGCCCGCCCAGCGGTGAATGAATATGCGCGGCATCGCCAGCGAGCAGCACGCGTCCCTTGCGATACGTCGTCGCCTGGTGCGAGCGATCGGTCCAGGTCGAAGCCACATCCAGTGCCGTGACGGTTACATCGATGCCGGAGACGCGTCGCAGGACTTCCTGCACGTGTTCGCGTGTGAGTTCGGCACGATGGAACCTGCCATCGTCGAACTCCGCCATGCTGATCACACCGGGACTCCACTGCGTGTAGGTTCCCGTCGGCGTGGAATGGCGCCCGATCAGCAGACCCGAAGGCTGCACGAGTTCCACGCGCACCGAATAGCCGGTGATCTCGGGATCTGTGCCGATGAATTCGAAGCCGGCCTGCTTGCGCACGGTGCTGCGGCCACCGTCGCAACCCACCAGCCAGTGCGCGCGGATCTGCTGTCCGCCGGCGCGCACTACCACGCCATCGTCCGATGCCGCGAAGCTTTCCACGCCCTGGCCGCGACGGATCTCGACGCCGATGGCCAGCGCATGCGTGGCGAGCACGCCTTCGATATGCTCCATCTCCGCGCCCAGCTGGATCTGCGAA
Organism: Pseudomonadota bacterium; assembly: GCA_037200665.1. Lineage (GTDB taxonomy): Bacteria > Pseudomonadota > Gammaproteobacteria > Steroidobacterales > Steroidobacteraceae > ZC4RG30. The sequence continues at coordinate 691,262 of JBBCGD010000007.1, forward strand.
GGACCGGGCAATCGATACGTCCAGCGCGCGGAATCAACATTGCCGTAGTCGAACTGGATGCCGGCGAAATGGCCGGCGGGCCCGCGCTGCTGCGCTCCACTCGCTGCGGATCCGGGTTGCGGTCCGGTGTCCGCGCCATCCCTGGGGCGAGGCTGCGTGGCAATCTGCTCGAGCAGGCCGCGCCGGTAGAAGGCCTCGATGCTCGGACCCCACAGCCCGCGCCTTCCGAACGGCAGCTGCTTCAGTGGCGAATGCGGATCCTGCTGCTGTTCAAGCACCAGCACTGAAAGCTGCGCCAGCCGCAGCTCGCAGGCGAGGAACAGCCCGACAGGACCGGCACCGGCAATGACGACGTCGTACGACTCGCTCATCCGGCGATCTTATCGGGCCCGCGAGTGCGGCTGATCTTATTTGTCGGTGCCGTAAATCAGGGCGGCGGCGCCGCGTCCTGCATCGGTCAGGTAGACCACCCAACGCTCTTCGGTCTGCTCCACGCGCACCCAGCCTGGCCCGGGCTTGCCGCCAATCACCGCATCACCCATGAAAGCGAGATGTCGCAGCAGGCTGCTGGCGCTGACGCCCAGCTTCTTGCCGATGCGCGGCAATGAAACGCCGCCCGGCTCCGGCGCATCCGCCAGCATTTCGAGAATGGCCGCAGCCACCGGATCGATGTCGTCCACGAATCCCCCGCGTTGCGGCCGATCATTGACCGGCCGGGGCCGTGGACGCAAATGCTCACATCGCCTGGGCCAGCTCTTCCTCGCGGGCCTCGGCTTCCTCGTTGTCCACCTTGTGTGGGACCAGCAGCACGGGGATGGCCTTCGAAGTCGGCGTGCCGGCATTGAGCGCCACCGATGAGAGCGGCACCAGCGGATTGGTCTCGGGGTAGTAGGCCGCGATGTTTCCGCGCGGAATGTCGTAGGCCACCAGGCGGAAGCGATCCGCGCGGCGATCCTGCCCGTCATCCCACACGGTGCGGATATCCACCCACTGCCCATCCTTCATGCCCAGCTCGCGGATGTCCTCGCGGTTGATGAAGATCACGCGACGCTGGCCGAACACACCGCGATAGCGGTCATCGTGGCCGTAGATGGTGGTGTTGTACTGGTCGTGCGAGCGCGTGGTCTGCAGCACGAACACGATGGAATCCAGCACGCGCTTGCGGGCGCGATGCACCGGCGTGTCGCGCGGGATGGCGTGCACTTCGAAAGTGGCCTTGCCGCTGGCGGTCTTCCATACACGCTCGCTGGCGCTGTTGTAGAGACGAAAGCCGCCGGGCTTCGCGACCCTCGCGTTGAAGTCCTGGAAATCCGGGAACACCTTTTCGATGAGATCGCGGATGCGCGCGTAGTCCTCGACCAGCCACAACCACTCGACGCGCGTGCGACCTGCAAGCGTCGCCGCGGCAAGCCGCGCAACGATGGCCGGCTCGGAGAGCAGTTGCGGCGATGCCGGCGGATTGATGCCCTTCGAGATGTGCACCATGCTCATTGAATCCTCCACCGTCACGCCTTGCGGGCCGGTGGCCTGGATATCCATCTCGGTACGACCGAGGCAGGGCAGGATCAGCGCCTCGCGTCCATGCACGAGATGGCTGCGGTTGAGCTTGGTCGCCACATGCACGCTGAGCTCGCAGCGACGCAATGCCTTCCAGGTCTCCACGGTATCCGGTGTCGCGGCGGCGAAGTTGCCACCCAGCGCGAAGAACACCTTGCCCTTGCCTGCCAGCATCGCGTGGATGGATTCGACCGTGTCGTAACCATGGTCACGCGGCACCTTGAAACCGAACACGCGCTCGAGGCTGTCGAGCAGCGCCTGCGGTGGTTTCTCCCAGATGCCCATGGTGCGATCACCCTGCACATTGCTGTGCCCGCGCACCGGACACGGACCCGCACCGGGACGACCGATGTTCCCGCGCATCAGCAGGAGGTTGGTCATCATCTGGATGGTGGCCACCGAGTTCTGGTGCTGCGTGATGCCCATGCCCCAGCAGAAGATCGCGCTCTTCGCCGCGCAGTACACATCGGCGGCGGCGTGGATCTGTTCCAGCGTCAGGCCGGATTCCTCGATGATCCCGGCCCAGTCCTGTGCGCGCACATCGGCAGCGACGGCTTCAAAGCCCAGCGTGTGCTCGGCGATGAACGCGTGGTCGAGCAGCGCCTCGCCGGCATCCTCGCGCTCCAGCAGCCGTTTCATCATGCCCTTCGCCACTGCGAGGTCACCGCCGCCTTTCAGCTGGAAGTAGTGCGTGCTGATCGGGCTCGAACCCAGCGTCGCCATCTCGAGCTTGCTCTGCGGATCGGCGAAGCGTTCGAGGCCGCGCTCGCGCATCGGGTTGAAGCTGACGATGCGCGCGCCGCGCTTGTTGGCGGCGCGCAGCTCGCCCAGCATGCGCGGGTGGTTGGTGCCCGGGTTCTGGCCGAACACGAAGATGGCGTCGGCCAGCTCGAAGTCATGCAGCGTGACCGTGCCCTTGCCGATGCCCACCTGCGCACGCATCGCGCTGCCCGAAGGCTCGTGGCACATGTTCGAGCAGTCGGGGAAATTGTTGGTGCCGTATTCGCGCACGAACAGCTGGTACAGGAACGCCGCTTCGTTGCTGGCGCGGCCCGAGGTGTAGAAGATCGCTTCATTCGGGTCGGCCAGCGCATTGAGATGGCGCGCGATGTGCGCGAAGGCGGCATCCCAGGAGACCGGCAGGTATTTGTCGGAAGCCGCGTCGTACAGCATGGGATGCGTGAGCCGGCCCTGGTCTTCGAGCCAGAAATCGCTCTGCTGCATCAACTCGGTGACGGTGTGGCGGGCGAACACTTCGGGACCGGTGCGGCGCGCGGTGGCTTCCGCGGCCACCGCCTTCACGCCGTTCTCGCAGAATTCGAAGGTGGAGGCGTGGTTGCGATCCGGCCAGGCGCAGCCCGGGCAATCGAAGCCATCCGGCTGGTTGGCCGACAGCAGCGTCTTCGCGCCCTTGACCGGAATGTCCTGGCGCAGCAGCGCGTTCTTCACGCTGTTGAGTGCGCCCCAGCCTCCTGCCGGGCCGGTGTAGCACTCGACCTTGCCATCGTCCTTGCACTTCTTTGCCATCAAGCACCTGCAACGCAATCGGAAATCGCCGGGAAAACGCCAATTCAAATGAACTGGATTCGGCGAAACATCTGCTTGAAGGTGTTTGCGGGGCGGACCGGACGAGAATGTGGCGTCCGTGCGGGTAGCCCGTCAAATCAGACAGTCGGATGGCTCGATAACTTTGCCGAATGAAGCCGGCAGCTACCGCCGCGCTCAGTACCCGGCGTCACCGGTCTGTCGCGCAGCGAGTGCGATCCACTCGGGATCCTGCATCAGGTCCAAAGCAGCCTGCGTGGCACGCGATGGACGCGCGTCGGCCAGCGAGAGAAAGCCGATGGGCGTGCGGATCTCCGGATCCACCAGCGGCAGCGCTTCGAGTTCGCCGTGGCTGCGCACGGCGGAGATCATCGCGCCGGGCAGGATGCCGCAGACATCTCCAGTCGAGACCGTCAGCACCAGGGTCAGCAGCGCGTTGGTCTCGATGGCCGGCGGCGGCGGTTCGCCACCGGGATTGAGCGCGCCATCCACGATGGCGCGGTTGTGCATGTCCGGCGTGAGCTGGCACAGCGGTTTGGTCGCGGCTTCGGCCCACCGTATCGGGGCGCCGATGCGCAGGCGCAGGGCGGGTTCACCCTCGGCACGACGCAGGAAGAAGTAGCGTTCCTGCGTGAGCGGCCAGCGATTGAAGCGCCCGGGTTGATCGCTCTGGCGTTCGGTGTAACCCAGTGCCAGATCCAGCGTCAGTTCCTCGAGCTGCCGCTCGATATCCGGTGAGCTCATCGCCAGCACCACCGGCGTGACGCCGGGATGCCGGCTGCGCAGCAGCGCCGCGAACAGCGACAGCAGCGGCACCGCTGTTGGAATCGCGGCAAGGCGCAGCGGACCACGAGGAGCGGAGTGATCGCTGCGCAGGTCCTGCGTCAGCAGCTCCATCTCGCGCAGCGTGCGTCGTGCGGCAGCGAGCACCAGCTCGCCCTCCGGCGTAAGCCCACCATAGGCGCGCGCGCGCTTGACGATGGATACGCCGAACTCTTCCTCGAGGGCGCGCAGTGCATTCGACAGTGCCGGCTGGCTGATATGCGAGGCCTCGGCCGCACGACCGAAGTGCTTGTGCTTGTCGAGGGCGACCAGGTAACGCATGGCGGCGAGCAGGTTCATGCGCGGCAGGGTAGCGCGGCGGGCCGTGACACAACACGGCCGCCGGCAGTGAACCGTCGGTTCACGAGGTCCATGGCGCTGTGCGCCACTCAGCCTGCAAGCGCCAGCGCTACGGCATCGGCACCAGCGGGGAAGTGCAACTGACCGGAAGTATCGTTCACCGCCCGCCAAACGGCTTCCGCCACATCCTGTTCCGTCGTCACCAGCTGCGGTTGCGCGAAGGCGGCAAAGATCGGCCGCGCGAAATCGGCATAGGCCTCCGGAATCAGATCCTCGATGCGCACTTCGGTGTTGTGCGCAAAGCGCGTGGTCGGCGCATAGCCGGGCTCCACCAGCTTCGCACGCACGCCGAACGCGGCGAGTTCATGCGCCAGCGATCCGGTGAAGCCTTCGATGGCGGTCTTGCTGGCCGTGTACGCCGCGGCCAGCGGCATGGCTGCGAGGGTGACGCTGGATGTCACGTTCACCACCACGCCCGCGCGCCGCGCGCGCAGCTGCGGGATCACTGCCTGCGTCATCGCCATCACCCCGAAGGTGTTGGTCTCGAACACCTTGCGCACATGGGCCATCGGCGTGGCCTCGAACGCACCCACTACGCCGATGCCGGCGTTGTTCACCAGCGCATCGATGGGTCCGCTCGCGGCCAGCGCCGCCGCGATGCTCGCCGGCTGCGTGACATCGAGCGGCAGCACGCGCAGGCGCGGTGCCGATGGCAACAGGTCCGCGCGCGGCTGCCGCATGGTGGCGAGGACGTTCCAGCCCTGCGCGTGGAAGTAGCGTGCGGTAGCCAATCCATATCCCGACGAGCAGCCGGTGATGAGTACGGTCTTCATGGCGATCTCCATCCATTAAGTAGAGGCGCCACGATAATCGGCGGATATCGGACTATCGATCATTGAAAGTCGCGATCTTGTTTGCGAGAGTACGGGCATGATCGACCCCCTCGCGCAGATCATCGCGCTGCTCAAACCCCGTGCCGTATTCACCAAAGGCATCAGTGGCGCGGGCCGCTGGGGTGTGCGCTACACGGAATTCGGAAATCCGGGTTTCTGCACGGTGATCGAGGGCAGCTGCCGGTTGGCCGTGGATGGCGAACCGCCACTCACGTTGCAGCAGGGCGACTTCGTGCTGTTGCCGCGGACGCCGGGCTTCACCATGTCCGGGTTCGAGGCGGTGAAGCCACGCAGCATCGATCCGCATGCCGCCGCGAACGACAAAGGTGAAGTGCGACATGGAACGCGCACCGGACCACCAAGCGTGCGACTGCTGGGCGGTTACTTCCTCGTCGATGACGATTCGGGCCTGCTGGTGTCGCTGCTGCCGACGCAGATCCATGTGCGTGGCGTGGAGCGGCTCTCGCACCTCACGCGCATGTTGTGCGAGGAATCCGCCGCGCAGCTGCCGGGCCGCGAGCTGGTGCTGATGCGCATCGTGGAGGTGCTGCTGATCGAAGCGCTGCGACTGGGGCAGGCGCCGGGTGCCGCACCGGGCTTGTTGCGTGGTCTTGGCGATGCGCGCGTGGCGGAGGCGTTGCGACAGATCCATGCGCATCCGGCACAGGCCTGGACGCTGCAGAAGCTCGCGAAGCATGCCGCGCTGTCGCGCTCGGGCTTCTTCGAGCGCTTCACCCGCAACGTGGGCGTGGCGCCGATGGAATACCTGACGGCCTGGCGCATGGCGCTGGCGAAGGACCTGTTGCGCAATGGCGGCGCGACCATCGCGCAGGTGGCGGAGAAGACCGGCTATGGATCGGCGAGCGCGTTCAACACCGCATTCCACCGCCATGTGGGGCAGAGGCCCGGCAGGTATTCACGCGCGGCGGGATGAGGGCTGCGTCTTGCCGCGTAACCGCGGTGCGGAGAAATCCAGGAAACTGCGCATCTTGAGTGGCATGTGTCCACGCGAAGCGTGGACAAGGTGGATGGGCGCAGGTTCGGGCTCATACGACGCGAGCAGGATCTTCAACTCGCGGCGCGCGATCGCATCGGCCACCTGGTAGTGCATCAGCCGCGTGACGCCGACGCCACGAATCGCCGCCTGCGCAGCCGCTTCAGGCGCATTGACTGCAAGGCGCGATCGCACCGGCACGTCGATGGCAGCTCCAGTGCGCGGTTTGTGCAGTCGCCATGCGGGCGAAGGCAGCGGTCCCTCGACCGTGACGCAGGGAAAACGCAGCAGGTCCGCCGGAACGCGCGGCACGCCATGTGCCTTCAGCAACGCCGGACTCGCGCACGTCACCATGCGCATCACGCCGACCTGCGTCGCCACCATCGAGCTGTCCGGCAGCCTGCCGATGCGCACCGCCATGTCCACGTGGTCGTCGATGAGATCGACGTTGCGATCATTCAGCAGCAACCGGATCTGGATCTCGGGGAAGGCAGCGAGGAAATCCGCGACCACGGGCAGCACATGCAGCCGGCCGAACATCACGGGAGCGGTGATGACGAGCTCCCCCTTGGGAACGGTGAATTCACCCGCCGCTGCGCGCCCGGCATCCTCGACCTGCTCGAGGATGCGCCGCGCCGCCGCCACATAAGCCACTCCCGCATCAGTGAGCGTGAGCTTGCGGGTGGTGCGGATCAGCAGCCGCGTGCCGAGCCGCGCTTCGAGATCGGAGATGCGTCGGCTGAGCGTTGCCAGCGGCACATGCAGCGCGCGCCCCGCCGCGGAGAAACTCCCCTGCTCCGTGACGGTCACCAGCATCGACATGGCTTCGAGGCGATCCATACTCTTCCATTTTCCGGGAGGATGATTCCCATTATCGCCTGATTATTTTCTTCCATGGAAAGGATCAATGTGCAGTCCAGCGCGTCGCCTGCGGCGTGCAACCTCAAGGAGAACACCATGACCCGCCTCGCCACTCCCGCCCGTGATGATGCCCCCGAAGCTTCGCGCCCCCTGCTCGACGCCGTGCAACGCCAGCTCGGCGTGATCCCGAACCTGTACCGCGTGATCGCCAACAGCCCCGCCGTGCTCACCGGCTTCGCCGGCTTCCAGGGCGCGCTGTCGAAGACACTGGATGGCCGTACGCGTGAACGCATCGCGCTGGCCGTGGCGCAGGTCAATGGCTGCGACTACTGCCTCTCGGCGCACACCTACCTGAGCCTGAACCTGGCCAGACTCAGCGCCGAAGAAATCGCACTGAACCGCAAGGGCGCGTCGACGGATGCCAGGGCCAACGCCGCAGTGAGTTTTGCGGCCCGGGTAGCCAGCGAGCGCGGCCATGTGGACAGTGCGGATGTCGACGCCGTGCGTGCAGCGGGCTTCACCGATGCGCAGATCGTGGAGATAGTCGCCCTGGTCGCCGAGAACACCTTCACCAACTATCTCAACGAAGTCGCCAAAACGGATATCGACTTTCCGGTCGTGCTGGCGGCCAACGCCGCCTGAGGAGTTGCCGTGGCTTATGGATTCCTGGACATCGCCGTCACTCCCGCCGTTCGCGCCGCGCAGGCGGCCATGGGCGCCGACAAGCTGTGGACCGACTTCAAGGGACACCGTGAGTTCGAGCGCTTCAGCGCGGACGAGATCGCCTTCATCGCGGATCGCGACAGCTTCTACATGGCCACGGTGTCGGAGACCGGCTGGCCCTACATCCAGCATCGCGGTGGCCCGCGCGGATTCCTGAAGGTCATCGATGAACGCACGCTGGCCTTTGCCGACTACCGCGGTAACCGGCAGTACATCAGCACCGGCAATGTGCAGGCCGATGATCGAGTTGCCCTGATCCTGGTGGATTATCCGCATCGCGCACGGATGAAGATCTACGCCCACGTGGAGGTGGTGACGCCGGAGGCCGACCCGCAGCTTGCCGCGCTGGTCACCGTCCCCGGCTACAAGGCAAAGATGGAGCGGATCTTCCGGCTGAAACTGCAGGCCTTCGACTGGAACTGCCCGCAGCACATCACGCCGCGCTTCACCGAAGAGGAGATCGAGGCGGCGCTGCGGCCGATGCGCGAGCGCCTGGAAAAGCTGGAGGCGGAAAACGCGGAACTGCGCCGCATCCAGACAAGCCGGCAGTAGGCGCTGCCGGCTTGCGGGGTTGGTCAGTCGCGTTCAGCGACGACCGTTGTTGTCGTCCCGATGGTCATCGCGGTCATTGCGTCCGTTACCGGGGCGGCCACCCTGGTCATGACCATCGTTGCGGCCCGGGCCGTCATTGCGGTGGTCCTCGCCGCGGTCGCGCCCGTGGCCGTAGCGATCGTCGCGACGATCATTGCCGTAGTCGCGGCGGTTGTCCCTGCGGTCATCGCGACGATTGTCCCAGCGACCATCGCGGCCGTCGTACCGTCCGTACGAATGCTCGTAGCGATAGCGCGGCGCATAGTCGTTGCGATACCAGTCATCGCGCACGAAATATACCGGACGGTCGCAGGCGTTGTAGCGACCGCAGTAGTAGCGCCAGTTGCGATCCTGCCCCACCGGCACGCGCAGGTAGACCGGCGGCTGCGACGCATAGCCCTGCTGCACGATCACCGGGCGGTCGTAGAGAGTGCGTGGATGGAAGCCACCGATATCGATCTGGCCGTAGAAACCCGGCGCGCCGATATCGAGCGAGATGCCGATGCCAGCCAGCGCAGGGCCGGCAACAGCGGCAGTGGCCAGGGCGGCTGCAACGATCAACTTCTTCATGGTCCTCACTCCTTGGGAAGGAACCCCGGCTGCGCCGGAGCTTGGAGTGGAGATTGCAGCAGGCGTGCTGAACGGCCGCGTAACGCGGCCGTTCAGATTCGATTCAGCTCAGCGCGCCTTGAGCGAATCCGCCGCAGCGGCAATCACGGCGGCGACTTCCGCGGGATGCGACAGCATCGGCACATGGCTCGACTGCACATGCGTGACCTTCGCACCGATGCGCGCGGACATCGCGGCCTGTGCCTTCGGATCGATCATGTGGTCGCTGTCGGCGAGCACATACCACGAGGGCTTGCTGTGCCAGGAGCCGATGCTCACCGCATCACCGAGGCAGCGCTCGGCCCACGGGCCCTGCGTCGCCGCGACGATCTTGATGTCCGCAGGCTTCAGGTCCTGCGCGAAATCCTTCGCCACGATGTCCGGTGGCAGCGTCAGGAATCCGGCTGAATCCTTGCGCAAGGCCGCGGCCCACGGCGCGGGCGGACCGCTCTTCATCAGGTCGTTCACGGATTCGCCCTTGTCGAGCGCGAAGGCCGCGACATAGACCAGCGCCTTCACCTTGTCGTTGGCGCCGGCCTGCGAGATCACCGCGCCACCCCATGAGTGGCCGACCAGCACCACCGGTCCCTTTGCGAGTTCCATTGCGCGATTCGCGGCGGCGACATCATCGGCCAGCGAGGTCAGTGGATTCTGCACGGCCACCACATCGAGACCATGCGCTTCCAGCAACGGGATGACCTTGCTCCAGCTGGAACCATCCGCGAATGCGCCATGCACCAGCACCACCGTGGTCCGCGCGGCTTCCGCGGCCTGCACCTCGGCACTGCCCGCTCCCGCCGCCAGCATGCCGGCGGTCGCCATCACACCCAGTATCCTGCCGTTCATGATCCATGCTCCTCTTATCTGGTCGTGTAGATCGTGTCGGTCGGGCCCATGCCGCTGATGTAGACCACGGCGGGTTCAGCATGCGTCTGCGCGAAGTGCGCGACGCCAGCGGGTTCGAGATAGAAGCTGCCGGGTGCGAGCTCCTTCACCGCGGCATCGGCCGCGGTATCGCCGTAGCCGAAGAACCAGCGACCGGAGACCACCACTGCCGAACGGTCATCGCGATGCGTATGCGCCTGGATCCGCGTGTTGGCGGGTACGCGGATCTCGATGGTGTAAGGGCCGGGCTTGGTGGGGTCGCCATACAGCGTCGTGGTCTTGATGCCCTCGACACCCGAAGTGCCGGCACCAGCGCCGCCCTTCGCCATCGTCGCGATCTCGGCGGGCGTGAGCCGTACCTGTGAAGACACGCCCTGCTTGTCGAGGAAGGCCCGAACCAGGCTCACCGTGGCAGTGGGGTTCTCTTCCATGATCCAGTGGCCCGAATCCGGCACGATGCCTTCGGTCACGTTGATGGCCGCTTCGCGCATCACCACGGCCATGGTGGGGCCGAAGGATTTCTCGCCGCCCAGCGCATACACGGGCATCGCAAGCTTGCCGTCCTTCTTGATGTAGGCCACGTCGTCGATGGCGTCCTGGTCGAAGGCCGCGAACTGCAGGAAGCCGGAATGCATGGCACCGGGCTGTGCATAGATTGCGGCGTAGTGCTGGCGCGCGCCTTCGTTGAAGCGCTCGCGATGCGCGGAGAATTCATTCCAGAAGCGATCCAGGTAGATGCGCTCGCGGCCGGCGACCAGGCGCTCCATGTCCGGACCACCGAAGCGGAAATGCCACAGCAGCGGGTTCTTCAGGATCTCTTCCCACGGGCCGATGCCGGGCACCGGCGCGTCGATGAGCACGAAGGAAGTGGCGCGATCGCGATGCTGCGCGACGAAGGCGAACCCCACCATGTTGCCAATGTCATGCGTCACCACGCTGACCCGCTCGATCTTCAGCGCATCCAGCACGCCGACCACATCCGCCGCCTGGTTCTTCTTGTCGAAACCACCGGCGGGCTTGGCGGAAAGCCCCATGCCGCGCAGGTCGGGAACGATCACCGTGTGATCGCGCACCAGATCGGCCGCCAGTGGTACCCACATGTCACCGGTCTCGCCGTAGCCATGCAGCAGCAGCACCGCCGGCCCCTTGCCGCCCACGCGAACGTGGATGGTGGTGCCGTTGGTGGCGATGTCGCGCGTGGTGAACGCGGCGGGGAAATCAAATTCGCCGGCCGCTGCGGACAGCGACACCGAGGCAAGAACCAAAGCGAGCAAAGTCTTCATGCATCCTCCAGCGGCAGCGTCGACGGCAGATCGACTGGATCCACAACTGGCTTGCAGTCTCGCGGTCGCGCAGTGCGGTTGGCGAGTCAAGACTTGCTAAACGTTGTTGCGCGCCTCAATCGAGGGTGCGACCCGCCGCGCCGCGCGGACCGCAACACACCAGCAGCAGCGACACCAGGAGAGCGATGCCAACCGGCAGCAATGAATCGAGGGAATCCTGTGGCGTGATCAGTGCCAGCAGCACGATGGGCACCAGCACCGAGGCGCCGCGGTTGCACGACCAGGCGAAGGAGGTGGTGAAGGTCATGATCTTCGCGGGGAAGACTTCCGCGGCGTACATGGTCAGCGCGGTGATGTAGACCGCGGCGGCGATGCCGAACACCACCAGCGCGCTGCCGACCCATGGCGGCGAGCGCGCGAAAGCGAACACCGCAACCATTGCGACCATCACTGCCGCGCAAACAGCGAGCGTCGTGCGCCGCTCGAGCCGATCGACGAAGACCCCGGTCACCAGTGACGCCAGCGTGGGGCCGGTAGTGGTCAGCGCCACATATAAAAGAGCCTGTCGCACGTCGAAGCCGCGCAGCAGCAGGATGGGGCCGGTGAGCAAAGGAAATCCGACCGAAGCCCAGGGGAACAGGAAGTAGATGGCTGAGACAAAAGCAAGCCTTCCGGCGTGATGGCGTACCGATGCAAGACGGTCAGCGGTTGTGGAATCCACGTCGCCAACCTGGTTCGCAGACGCCTGCCATGAGTCCGCTTCCGGCAAGCGCGTGAAGAACCATCCCGCCGCGAGTGCCAGCACGCCGGCGCCTGCCAGAGGCCAACGCCAGCTGGCAATGCCGAGGGGCTGCAGCGGCAGGAGCCAGCGGATGGTCATCAACGCAATCGGCGGCGCCAACGCGGCGAGGCCGCATACCCAGAAGATCAGGAAGCCGCGTCGCTGCGGTGGCGCCATCCGCGTGAGATAGGCGATGAGCAGCGGCGGCACCGCGCCGAGCGGCAAGCCCGCGAGGAACCTCAGCGCGCCGAGCCATGAAATCTCCGGAGTCGCGGCGGCGAGGAACGAAGCCAGTGCGATCCACACCAGCGCCACCGCGAGGCAACGCCGGATCCCCGCGCGACCCGCCATCCATCCGAACAGCGGCGCACCCACGACGGCGCCGAGATACACCGATGCCAGCAGCAAAGACAGCTGCGTCGACGGCATGTGGTACGGCGCGGCGATGAACACCGTCGAGAAGGCATTGCCGATGGCCATCTCGATCATGTCCACGGCCAGCGCCACGCCGCAGGCAATGGCGGCGAACACATGCAGGCGGCTGAGCTTCAAATCCGTAGTGATCCGGGCGTCTTCCATGTGGTGCCGGATGATGGCGGATCCGCATGAAAAAGGCGGCGCGAGGCGCGCGTATTCACAAGTATTAGCAGGCGGCAATGCGCCGACACCAGATGATCCCGCGATGCGTATCCGCCTTGCCTGCTTCGCCCTGGTCGCGATCTCTTCCCCCCTGTCCGCGGCGGAAACCACGAACGATCCGGACCAGCTGGATGAAGTGGTCGTCACCGCCACCCGGCGCCCCACCCGTCTGCTCGAGACGCCGGTCAGCATCACCGCGCTGACCTCGGAAACCCTGCGCGCGGTGAACGCCGACGACTTCGCGGATTTCGCCACGCTGGTGCCGGGCCTTACCGCCATCGATGTGGGGCCGGGGCAGAAGCGCTATGCACTGCGCGGCCTGCAATCCGCGGGCGAACCCGAAGTCGCGCTGTACTACGACGAGATCCCGATCAGCGGATTGCCAGGCGCTTCGCTCGATACCGGCGATACGCAGCCCGACCTCAAGCTGTGGGACGTCGATCGCGTCGAAGTGATCCGCGGACCACAGGGCACGCTGTATGGCAACGGCTCCATCGGCGGCGCCATCCGCGTGATCTCGCGGCGCCCGGTGCTCGATCACGAAGAAGCCGCCGCCGAAGTCAGCGGCGCGCTCACCGAACAGGGCGCGCCGTCCTGGCGCATGAACGGCATGCTCAACGTGCCGCTGATCGACAACGTGCTCGCCGTGCGCCTCGCCACCTACCTGCGGCGCGCAGGCGGCTGGATCGACAACAACGCGCGCAGCGACATCACGCTGCGGCAGATCGGTGGTGACGATCGCAACTGGGAGCACACCTGGGGCGCGCGACTCTCGGCAGCCTTGCAGGCCAACGATGACTGGTCCATCACCGCCATCGGTTACTACCAGCACCTGCACACGGGGGATTCCTTCGAGACCTATCCCACGTTCGCCACCAGCGGCGACCACTATGTCTCGCAGGCCTTCGTGCGTACGCCGTGGATCGACACCTCGCGCATGTTCAACCTGATTTCCACGTACCACCTGGGCTGGGCGGATTTCGTCGCCACCGGCTCGTACCAGAAGCGTGTCGCGGACATCAACGTCGATTCGACGCGCTTCCTGCTCAGCATGTCCGGTTGCAACGAGTTCACGTGGATGGTGTCGTGCACCGGCCCTGCGAACGTGCCGGCGGATTCCAGCGCCCACCAGGGTGTCAACGCGAAGTCCGCGGAACTGCGGCTGGTATCGCAGCGCCAAGGTCCGCTGGAATGGACGCTGGGTGCGTTCCTGCAGAACTCCGCCACTTTCCGCCGTGGCCAGCTCGCCATCACCAATGACGCGGGTTACATCGACTACGACCCGGAAACCGGCGACGCCATCAATCGCCTGTTCGGCCGCAACAACAACGATGGCTTCAACCAGCGCGCGCTGTTCGGCGAAGGCACCTGGCACTTCCTGCCGCAGTGGAGCGCCACCGCCGGCCTGCGCTGGTTCCACTCGCATCGCACCGACCAGCAGGTGCTGGTCCAGCAGTTCTTCGCCGGTGCACCGGTGGGACCGGAACCGTTCCAGGAATTCAGCGAATCCGCGGTGTTCAAGAAATTCCAGCTGGGCTGGCAGGCGTCCGCGGACTCTCTTTTCTATGCGACGGCCGCGCAGGGCTTTCGTGCAGGTGGGCCGAACTATCCCGGCGGCTTCGCGCTGACCGCTCCGCCTTACGAAGCCGACTCCGCGTGGAACTACGAACTCGGCTCGAAGCTTTCGCTGTGGGACCACCGCATCGACTGGACCAACGCGGTGTATCGCATCGACTGGAAGAACGTGCAGATGCTGCTGCCAGTCCAGATCTTCAGTTCCATCGTGAATGGTGGCGCGGCGCGGTCGGATGGCTTCGAGAGCGAGCTGGCATTGCGCGCCACCAGGAGCTTCACGCTCAACCTCGGCGCAGCCTATGCGGATGCGCAGCTCAGAGGCGCACAGCCCATCGTGACCAACCCGACGCTGCAGCTGCAGGATGGCGACCGCCTGGCCGGCGTGCCGAAGTGGACGCTGAATGCGGCCGCATCCTGGCAGCATCCACTGCGCGATGGCCTGCAGTTCGAGAGCCGGGTCGACTACTCGTATCAATCGAGCCGCGGCAACATCGTGTCGTCGCGCAGCCCGAACTACTTCGTCATCCCGGGTGGTGACATCGCCGGGCTGCATCTTTCCATCGGGCATCCGCGCCAATGGCAGGCGTCATTGCACGTGACGAATCTCTTCAACCAGTTCGTGCCGGTGACCGGGAAGGTCGAGGATGGCAACCAGATCCGCACGCTGACGGCGGCGCGGCCGCGGACGGTGAGCCTGGACTACGTGCACTGGTTCTGAGTACGGGGTCGGTTGTCGCTCGACAACCGCGCAGCAGGGCTGGCAACCTCGCAAGGCAAGGCTACAACTTCGACAGTGAGCTTCTCGCATTCACCACATCGCGCGTGCCCTCTCCTTCCGGGATGCGCGTGACCAGAGGTTCCAGCAATCCAACCGCTTCGCTGCTGCGCCCCTGCTCGCGCCATAGCTCCGCCAGCATCGTGGCGCTGCGCAGCTCCCATCCGAACGCACCTTGATCGCGGGCAACCTCGAGCGAAGTCTGCAGCGAGGCTTCCGCCATCCGCATGCCCGCAGCGGTGCCCTGTCGCAGCTGGAGCTGCGCATTCCTGCGCAACAGCTCCGGCGTGCACCATCCGGCGAGCCGATGCTCACCGCGCGCCATGGTCGTGGCATCGAACCAGCGCTCGCTGATGGTGCCCATCAGGTCACGCTGCAATCCCGGCAGGGGCGCAACCTGCGCCACGTCATCGCCTGCAGGATCAGTGGCAACCGTGCCGGACATCGCGTGCAACACGCTCTCGAAGCAGTTGGCCGCGATATGCCAGCGCGTCAGCGTGTAGCGGCGCGAGTGCTCCAGCAGCAGCGCGGTCATCGCGGTGGCTTCCTGCACATCGCCACGCCAGAACGCAATCGGGCACACCGCATGGCCCAGCGCATCGCATAACGCATGCGGGCTGTCCGAACCCGCGAGGCTCAAGGCTTCGGCGGCCAGCTCACGCGCCTGATCGGCGCAGCCTTCGAGCCACAGGATGCGCGCCAGCACCACGCGCATCGACACCCTGCGATCCACCGCCACGGGACTGTAGGTCGGCGGCGCGGCTTGCAGGGGATGTCGCAGCACGCGTTCGGCCAGCTGCCGCGCACGAGGGTGATCGCCGGACCAGTGGCACACCATCGCACCCACGCGATCGGCAGTGAATGCCGCGAAGGCATCGTCTTCCTGTCGCGCAGTGGCTTCGAGTTCGGCCAGCGCGCTGGCGGAAGTGGCGTAGTCACCGAAGTCCAGCATCACCAGGGCGCGGTGCGAGAGCGGCGCGATGCGGTTCCGGGGGACGCCACCGTCCCTGGTCAGCGCGATCATGCGGTTGATGTCCGCGTCCACGGCGCTGTCGGGATCGGCCATGCGATTGCGCAGCAGGGCCTGCGCCATGGTCAGCCGCAACTCGAGCGCGGGCTGCGGGGTTTCGAGCTGGCGCAGGGCCCGCAGCGCCATTTCGGTCCAGCTCCTGAACTCATCCAGCAATGCCACCTGGAAGCCGAACCGGCCCGCAGCGGCCGTGAGCTGCGCGCCAAGCAAGGCATCGCCCTGCGGACCGAAGGCCCAGTCCATCAATGCACGGATGTCCTCGATGGAGGACTGGTGCAGCCGCAGCCAGCGATCGCGCGACAAGGTGGTCATCTCGAGGATGGAGCGCTCGAGGAACTCGCACAGGTACTGGCCATGCCTGCGCCACGCGGCCTGCGCGTCCTGCGTGGATTGCAGATGCTCGGCCGCATACAGCCGCGTGACATGCAGCAGCCGATAGCGGAATTCCTGCTCCGAGATGTCCGTCGCCAGCAGTGACTTGACCACCAGCGACATCAGGGCTTCAAGAGCGGCGCCTTCGTCGAGCAATTCATCCGCCACCACGGCGACTGCGGCAGGTGCAGTGAACCAGCCACGGAATACCGACAGCCGCATGAGCACTTTTCGCTCCACCCCGGTCAGCTGGCGGTAGCTCCAGTCCAGCGTGGCGCGCAGCGAGCGGTGTCGTGACGAGGCCGTCCTGCGGCCGCGCGCGGCAAGGATCTCGGCATCTTCGTCACCCAGCTCCAGAGCGTGCACGCCGACGAGGCCGGCACGCGCGGCGACGATCTCGATGGCCAGCGGCACGCCATCGAGGCGCCGACAGATGCGCGCCACCAGCGCCGCATTGGCATCGGTGATGGCGAAGTTCTCGAAGCCATTGGTGGCGCGCTCCGCGAACAGCTGCACGGCGGGGAAGGTCATCGCCTCCTCCGCAGTGGTCAGGCCGGATTCCGCAGGGCTTTCCAGCGAGGACAGCTGGTAGACCTGCTCGCCATCCACCTGCAGCGGTTCGCGGCTGGTCGCGAGGATGCGCAGGTGTGGCGAACCGCGCAGCAATCGCAGCGCCACTTCGGCGACGTCGTCGATGAGGTGTTCGCAGTTGTCGACGAGCAGCAGCATCTGCGCATCGCGCACATGTGCGATCAGGGCGCGAACCGGATCCACCACCGGCACCGAGGTGCCGATGGCTGAAGCGAGCGCCGCGGGCAGGTGCGCGGCGTCCGTCACCGCGGTGAGATCGGTGAAGAACACGCCGGCGGGGAATGCCGCGCCGATCCGCTCGGCAGCGGCCACCGCGACCGTGCTCTTGCCGATGCCACCGGGGCCGATGACCGTAACCAGGCGATGTCCGCCGAGCAGATGCGCCACCGTATCCACCGCCAGCGCGCGACCGATGGGCCGCGAGATCGCAGCGGGCAGGTTGCCGGGAATCGCCGTGCTGGATTCGAGGCGCGTACCCCTGCCTTCCGTGCGCTCCACCGGCGCCACGAACGAATAGCCGCGCCCCGCCACATTGATGATGTAACGCGCACCCGGCTGCCCTGCGCCCAGGCTCTTGCGCAGCGCCGTCAAGTGCACGCGCAGGTTGTTCTCTTCAACGACGGTGTTGGGCCACACCAGCGCGATGAGCTCGTTCTTGCCCACCACTTCGCCAGCGCGTTCCACCAGCACCATCAGCAGATCGATGGCGCGACTACCCAGTCTTACCGGCCGGCCATCCTGCAGCAGCAGCTTGCGTGACCGCACCAGCTGGAACGGCCCGAAGGTGAGCAGCTGCTCGCGGCCGATCTCCCGGTCTGGCAAGAATGTTCCTCGATTGCGTTGGCGGCCGGCGTGTTTACAGCGCGGCCATCAGGGCCATGGCGGCACGATAGTCCACCGTGCGCAGGCCCTCCGTGAATCTGCTGCACACGGATTCTAGCGTTTCCCGCGCTTCACCCCGGTGACCATCTGCGACGCGCAGGCTGGCCAGACTCACCGCCGCACGCAGTTCCCAGGCCAGCGTGCCCTGGCCGCGCGCGAATTCCAGTGCCGTGCGGAAGCGCAGTTCCGCGATGGCCCTCGCATCGGGCTGGGCTTCGCGGCGCGACCGCTCGCCCGCCACGCGCAGCAGCTCGGCGTTGCACCAGCCTGCCCGACCCTGCGATGCGCGCGCCAGCACATCAGCAGTGGCCCAGCGCATATCGATGGTGCTGAGCAGATCCTGCTGCAGCGGACTCACCGGCATGGCGACATCTTCGTGCGGATGGCCATCGAGGCTTTGCTGGTAGCACAGCGCCAGGCGATACCAGCGCGTGAAGCCATGGCGACGCGATTCATCGAGCAGCCGCCTGACCAGCAGCTGCGCTTCTTCGCGATCGCCACGCCACAGCGCGATGGGACAGGACGCGAACGACAGCGCCTGGCACACATCGACCGGCGCGACGGAGCCGGCGATCTCCAGTGCGCTCGCGGCGATCTCGCGCGCC
Source organism: Pseudomonadota bacterium (assembly GCA_037200665.1). Taxonomy (GTDB): domain Bacteria; phylum Pseudomonadota; class Gammaproteobacteria; order Steroidobacterales; family Steroidobacteraceae; genus ZC4RG30. The sequence continues at coordinate 709,575 of JBBCGD010000007.1, forward strand.
TGGTCGGCGCATCCTTCGAGCCACGCAAGCCGCGCCAGCACGATGCGCATCGAAACGCGCAAGTCCACCGGACCCTGGCCGTAGATCACGGGAACGGGCGCTGCAGGATTTCGCAGCACGCGTTCGGCACGCGCCCGCGCGCGTCGCTGATCCCCTGCCCAGTGGAACACCTGCGCGCCCAGGCGATCCGCCACCAGCACGGCCAGCGGATCATCCGCCTGCTTGGCGATGTCCTCCTGCAACTCGAAGTGCTGGACCGCGCCGAGATAATCCGCGGCTTCAAGCGCCAGCACCGCGTAACCACACAGGGCTTCGCAGAGCAGCTTCGGGACACCGACCTCACGCGCCAGTGCTGCCATCCGGTCGATCCCGGCACGCAGGTCGTCCTCGCGCGCGCCGGTCTGCATCAGCATCACCGACAGTGCCGTGCGCACGCGCAGTTCGGCGGCGGGATCGGGCGGCACCTGACGCTGCAGCACATCGAGGATACGCAGCGCACGGGGCTGGAAATCACCCAGCGACAGGTGCACGCCGATCGGCAGCGACGCGAGGAACAGTCGCGCGGCGATGGCCTCATCGCCGGCGGGACCGAAAGCCCAGTCGAGGCAGGAGCGCAGGTCGGCCATGCCGACATCGAGCGTCGTGAGCCATTCGGCGCGCGTCAGCGTGTCCCAGCCGCGCTCGGCTTCCTGCAGCGCCGTGCAGTGGTAATCAGCGTGGCGGCGAAGCACGGCACTGCCTTCAGCGGTTTCCGCAAGGCGTGCGGCCGCGAACGCGCGAGTCACATAGAGAAGGCGGTAACGCACATTCGGGCCGCTGGTATCGGCCACCAGCAACGAGCGCTGCACCAGTGACATCAGGCCAGCGACAACGGTTTCGCCGGTCATGCCATCGCCCGCCACCGCGATGGCGGCCTGTGCCGAAAACAGATCGCGGAAGGTGGAGAGGCGACGCAGGATGACCTGCTCCGCCGGCGCCAGCAGGCGAAAGCTCCACTGCAACGTGGCGCTCAGGGATTGATGTCGACTGGCCACACTGCGCCGGCCGCCGGAGACCACCGTCAGGTTCTGCTCCAGTGAACGCAGCAGCACATCGAGCCCCAACGCACCGGTACGCGCAGCAGCGAGTTCGAGGCCGAGCGGAATGCCATCGAGCCGGCGACAGATCGCGGCGATGGTGGTGACGTTCTGCTCTGTCACTGCGAAAGCATCGTGCGCAGCCAGCGCGCGCTCGGCGAAGAGTTCGATGGCGGAATACTGCAGCGCCGCGCTCACGGTCAGCGTCGTGGATTCATCCGGACAGCGCAGCGGCGCGAGCGGCACTGCATGTTCTCCCTCGGCCTGCAACCGTTCACGACTGGTCGCGAGGATGCGCAGGCCCGGTGCCGCACGCAGCAGCTTCTCCACCGTCTCCGCCACCGCGGCGACCAGGTGCTCGCAGTTGTCGATGATCAGCAGCAGCTGCATGGGTTGCAGGTAGGCCGCGAGCGCGGCGACTACGTCCTCCATCAGCGCGGGGCCGCCGACTGCCGTGGCGATGGCAACGGTCACGAGCTGCGGATCCGACACCACTGCCAGATCCACGAAGCACACCCTGGTGCCTGCACCCCCCATCTGCTGATCCGCGACCGCAAGGCTGACCGTGGTCTTGCCGATGCCACCGGGACCGATGAGCGTGACGATGCGATGCAGGCCGAGCAACGCGGCCACGCTGCCGACGATGGCATCGCGTCCCACCACGCGCGTCAGCGCTACCGGCAATGCCGCAGATGGGACGACCTGTGCGCGCACATCGGAAGGCGCCTCTTCCACTCGCGTCACCGGTGCGACGAAGGAATAGCCGCGTCCCGCGACATTGATGATGAAGCGCGCGCCCTGGTCGCCATCGCCCAGCAACTTTCGGATGGCGGAGATGTGCACGCGCAGGTTGTTCTCTTCAACCACGGTGTCCGGCCACACGCAGGCGATCAGCTCGTTCTTGCCGACCACCTCACCGGCGCGTTCGACCAGTGCGATCAGCAGTTCGAGCGCGCGACTGCCGATGCGCACCGGCAACTGGTTTTCCAGCAGGATCTTCTGGGCGCGAAGCAGCCGGAAAGAGGCGAAGGCCAGTGGTTGCTCCCGTGATTTGAGCGCGGGATGGGGCAAGGTGGCCTCGATGGACGTGGGCGGCCGGATGAAGGCGGTACCTTACGTTGGCGCAAGGGGCTGCCGCCATAACCCTTAATAAGGATTAGCACCCGGCTCCGGACCACCGATCGTTTGGAGAGGTGCTGGGCTAGAGTCCGTACTGACGCAAGCGAGGCACGGCATGGCAGGCAAACGTCCCACCACCATCGCGGCATATATCGAGGCGGCGCCACAAGCGGGCCAGCCGCATCTGCGCAAGCTGCATGCGCTGCTCAGGAGCGTGGCGCCCGAGGCGGAGGAAGCGATCAAATGGGGAACGCCTTTCTTCATCGAACCACGCTTCCTGTTCGCGTTCTCCGCGCACAAGGCACATCTCAGCTTCACGCCGATGGCTGTCGGACTCGCGCCGTTCAGGAAGGAGCTGGAGAAATACCGCACCACGAAAGTGATGCTGCAGGTTCGCTACGATGAGCCGCTGCCGGTGGCGCTGATACGGAAGATAGCGAAGCGGCGCGTGCGGGATGTGAGCAGGCGCGAGGACGATTCGTTCTGGTAGAGGTCGGGCGCCGCGTCAGGCGCGGAGGATCTTGTCCAGTGCCTTGCCCTTGGCCAGCTCATCCACCAGCTTGTCGAGGTAGCGGATCTTCTGCATCAGTGGATCCCCGACCTGCTCCACGCGCACGCCGCAGACGGTGCCCTTGATCAGCGAAGCGTTCGGGTTCATCGCCGGCGCGGTGGCGAAGAAATCCTCGAAGGTGCTTTCCTGTTTGATCTGCTTCTGAAGACCGGCCGCGGTGTAACCCGTCAGCCAGCAGATGACCTGGTCGACTTCCGCCCTGGTGCGACCCTTGCGCTCCGCCTTCTGCACATACAGCGGATAAACCCTGGAAAAGGCAGTAGTGAAGATTCGATGCTTCCCTTCCATGGCTGCGCAGTCTAGCCAACCCAAAAGAAAATGGCGGAACCCTCGCGGGCCCCGCCATTCCTGCTCGAGCACTTTAACGTGCGGGACAAGGTTCCCTGCACGGCAACTGCACCGGAGCGTCCATCCGTTGGACAACGGTCGCACGCGTAGCATTGAAGCTTGCGCGGTGACCTCCCTGGCTCGAGGCCAGCACGAAGTTCCTGTTATGCACGAACCTCGCTACCAACCTTCGCGCCTGGAGACGCGACCGAACCAACGTGAGAATGTGCCATTGGATCACCTCCTTCAGTTGCTGTGGGCTCGCTACCGACGCCTGCCGCCCACCTGAGCCTGGCGCCCCTGTCTGTACCGAATATGACGCAGATTGTGGCGCGAGGGAAGATTGCAAGGCCTGGCCGCTGCAGGGTGGGGATCACATTTTTCGCAAACGTTCCTGCGTTTTTCTTCCGAACCACCTATGGCAACGCTCCGAATACCCGCGTACCGTCATCACTGCGCAACTGTCGGGACACCGACGATGGCCAACCCAGCAAATACCACAGATGCCGCTGCCGATGCGCAGCGTCGGGAAAATACGCGATGGCGGGCAGTCATAGCGAAATACCAGCATCCGTCGACACCGCGGGCCGTCTGGCAGATCGCGAACACCATCCTCCCCTGTGCCTTCCTCTGGTACCTCATGTACTGGCTGAAGGATATTTCGCTGTGGCTGACGATTCCTTTTGCAATGCTCGCCGGCGGCCTGCTGGTGCGGGTGTTCATCATCTTCCATGACTGCGGGCATGGCTCGTTCTTCAAATCCCGCTGGGCCAACGACATCGTGGGCTTCATCGCCGGGATGCTCACCTTCACTCCCTACTACCACTGGCGCTGGGAACATGCGATCCATCACGGCACCTCCGGACAGCTCGACAGGCGAGGCACGGGCGACATCTGGACCATGACCGTGCAGGAATACCTGAATGCCTCGCGCTGGAAGAAATTCTCGTATCGACTGGCCCGCAACCCGCTGGTGCTGTTCGTCATTGCACCGATCGCGGTGTTCGTGATCCTGCAGCGCATGCCATCCCGCGATGCCAGCCGCCGCGAGCGGCACTCCGTGTGGTGGATGAACCTCGCACTGACGTGCTTCGTCCTGGTGATGAGCGCGTTCTACGGCTTCGGTGATTTCCTGTTCATGCAGGCCGTCGCATTGATGGTGGCGGGCGCCGCGGGCATATGGCTGTTCTATATCCAGCACCAGTTCGAGGACGTGTACTGGGAGCGTGGCGAGAACTGGGATTACGTCGCGGCGGCGTTGCGGGGCAGCTCCTTCTACAAGCTGCCGCGCATCCTGCAGTGGTTCTCCGGCAATATCGGATTCCACCATATCCATCACCTGAGTCCGCGCATCCCCAACTACAACCTGCAGAGATGCCATGAAGCCGATCCGGTGTTCCAGCAGGTACCGCCGATAACGCTGCTCGCGAGCCTGAGATCCCTGGCATTGCGGTTCCTGGACGAGCCGTCGGGAAAGCTGGTCGGGTATGCGCGGCTGAGACAGGTGCGCGACGAGAAGAAGCGGCAACGCGCCAGCAAGAATCATCCCGGGTGAGCCTGACACCGGCCGGCGGCTCGGCCACGCGGCGGCAACGTCTTGAGCTAGCTGCTGCGCGCGCGGGATACCAGCAGTGCCGCAACCACGAGCACGCCCAGCATCCACGCACCGGGAAGGCCCGAGCCCCAGGCCAGTGAGGATTCGAGCGCTGCATTCAACCGTGAAGCGCCTTCAATCAGCCACGGCGATGCAATGACCGCCGCCACCAGCACCGCCACACGCAAGGTATTGCGCACGATCACCATGCGCCGACTCTCGGCGCGGATCCTGCGCGTCGCGATGGCGATGAAGGGATCCGCCGGAACATGCTGGTGCTCGGCGTCGAAGCGCGCCTTCAGCAGCGCGTCGAAATCATCGGCTTCACTCATGACCGGTCTCCATAGTCAGCGAGTATTTCACGCAATCGCGCCGTGCCGCGCGTGATGTGGGATTTCACAGTACCCAATGGCATCCCGGTGAGCGAAGCGATCTCGGGATGCGACAGGCCCTCGCTGTATGAGAGCACCACGCACAGCCGGACATCGGGCTGCAGCGTGGCCAGCGCAACATCGAGATCCATGCGCATCGCCGTGGAGTCGTGATGGACCGCGACCTCGGCAGGATCGACCTCGCTGGTGGTCGGAACCTTGCCCCGTCGCGATTCTTCCAGCCACGTGGTGACCATGATGCGCTTGAGCCAGCCATCGAACGCGACGGCGGCGCGCAGCTGGCCGATCGAACGCCACGCAGTGAGGAACACCTGCTGCGCCAGTTCATCGCCCACTGCCGCCTGCCGGCACAGGTGGTACATGAACTTGCGCACGCGCGCCTGCCGGCGAAGCATCACCTCCGCAAAGGCGCTGCTGTCACCGGCACAGGCCAGTGCAATCACCAGGGTGTCGGGCGCCTGCTTCAGTTCGGCGACCGCGAGACGGCTGTCCACTATCTGGCCGGTCCGTCACCTTGCCCGGGTGGCTGCTCGGCGAATCTGGATGACAGGAACAGGGCCACGCCGAAGGTGGCGAAGGCCGCCGCCACGCACAGACCACGCGTGGCGATCAGCTGGGGAACGCCGCCTGCGAGACCCATTGCGAGGCACAGCACGGCGATTGCCGCGCCGATGCCCATCACGACGAAGCCGCCGACCCGCAGTGCGCGGTAACCCGAGCCGGGTTTCGACTTCAGCCAGTCGTTCTCCGCGCGCGACGGATTCAAGAGCTCCCGCAGCTGCGCCTCATCCACCGTGCCCGTCTTCTCGACGATGCGCCGCAGGGTTTCATGCTTCTCGGCAAGTTTGCGGTTCTTCTCCCAGGCGCCGGCGACCACCGCCGCCCCCAGGAATAGCCAAAGGCCGAGTGCTCCCATGTCTACGCCCCCGAATGAGTGGTTCATCCCGATGTCTCCCGCTGTTTGCGACTATGTACCCCAAGATGCGAGGAACGGACGAATGGATGCAGGCGGGCGCTGACATCCCCGGCTCCCGACAGCGGGCTACACTCGGACCCTGATCGACCCGCAAGGAGAACCCCATGAGCTCGGCCGCGAAGAATGAACTGTCCGCATTGCTCGAAGATCTCGTCGAGCTGGCCAGCAACGCCACCGGCATCGATCCCGAAAAACTCGAGGACCTGAAGGCGAGCCTGCACGAACGCGTCGGGAAATTCGGCAGCGATGCCAGGGGCGCTGCGAAGGACGCAGCCAGCTCCATCCAGGACCAGGCTGAAGAAGCATTGGGCAAGGTGGATGGCTTCGCGCGCGCCAAGCCGTGGCAACTGGCACTGGCCGCCGGCCTGATCGGCTTCGTGGTCGGGGCGATGGTGTCCCGCAAGTGAGCGGCCTGATGGATGAAGAGCCCGGCAGCGATGCGGTGCGCGAAGGCGCCAGCGTCGTCACCGAGCATGTGCTGGCGTATGCGGAGCTCGGCACGGCGCTGTTCCAGGCCTGGCAGCGCTCGTTGCAGAAGCGCCTGGTCGGTGCGGCACTGCTGGCCGTCGGGCTTGCCGTCGCCGGGCTGCTGCTCACGTTTGCCGCGATCGCCGCAGCGTGGCCCACGGACTATCGCCTGCTGGTCCTGTTCGGCATCACCGGCATTTACCTGGTCGCGGCTGCGGTGGGCGCGTGGATGTTGACGCGTCCGCGTGAAGTCACCGCACCGATGAGCGTCTTCGTGGAAGAGCTGCGCAAGGATGCGGTACTCCTTTCAGCGGCGTGGCGGGAGCGTGCGTCGTGAGTGCAGCTTCGCGCGGACCTGAGCTCATCACCGATCCGGCTACGCAGCTGGCGCTCGAACGGATTGCGGAGTCGCGGCTGCGGCTCGCAGGGTGGACTGCGCAAATGGCGGATCGCAGGCGCGCGGGCAGCCTCGGGTTTCAGCCACGCAGTGAAACCTTGCGGATGCTGATGGGGCTGGGGCTGCCGCGACTGATGGGCGCAGCGCTGCCCAGGTTGCCGTGGATCAAGTGGGGGTTCTCGGCATTCATGCTGTGGCGCTCGTGGCGTCGGCGAAGAGACTGAATAGCGAGGACAGGATTCCCATGTCTCAAGACATCGCCAGACTTATGGCTCGAGTGCTGTTCGACGTCTTCTCCGAGCACGATGCGGAGCGTCGACGCTCCGTAATCAAGGAGTTGTTCAGCGAAGACGTCACCTTCGCGGACCCGGAAGCCGATCGCGTCGGGCATGACGCAATTGATCGCGCGGTTGCCGGCCTTCACTCCAGCCTGCCGGCATTTGTCTTCACGCTGACAGGCCCGGCGCAGACGCTCACGAACGCCGGCCGCCAGCACTGGGGATTTGGTCCGCCAGGCGAGGCACCGAAGGTGACCGGCACCGATTTCGTCATCGTGAAGGATGAAAAAATCGTGGCACTCTATACCTTCCTCGACGCGAATCCCGTGAGCTAAGCCGCGCAGTCGCGGGAGGATTTGCCTTGCCCGAATTGTTATAGTATTACTATAACAATGCTTATAGCCATCGACGAACGCTCACCCGAGCCACTGTTCCGCCAGATCGCCTCACAGATCCGTCGTGCCATTGCCGATGGCAAGGCGGGCACGGGACATCGCCTGCCCTCCGCGCGGGAGCTGGCCGAATCGCTCGATGTGAACCTGCATACGGTGCTGCGCGCCTTCAAGGAATTGCGCGACGAGGGATTGGTCGAGATGCGTCGCGGGCGCGGCGTCACCGTGCTGGACCGCAAGCAGCAGGCGAACCTGCGGCAGAGTGCCCAGGTACTGGCAAAGGAAGCACGCCGGCAGGGATTGACGGGCGCCGAGCTGCTGAAACTGGTGAAGGAGTATCTGTGAGCGAGCGCGCCGATCATCCCCTGTTGCGGACGACGTTGGGCATCGTGCTGCCCGTTGCGATTCTCGCTGCGGCCCTTCTGCCGCTGTGGCTGTTCCAGGCACGGCTGCCCGCACCCATCGCTTCGCACTGGAACCTGCAGGGGCTGCCCAACGGAGCCATGTCCCTGACGAAACTTGCCATCCTGATCACCATCCTCGCAGGCGTTGCCGTGGCCGGCATGAGCGTGCTGGCGTATCGCCGTCACGCGACCCGCGGCGAGATCTCCGGCTTGATGGCCGTCGCGGGCTTCGTGGGCGCAGAGATCGCCGCGATGAGCTGGATGACCGTTGCGGCCAACCTCGACGCGGCCAGCTGGAGGGACGCGGATCATCTGGGTTTCCTGCGTGTGGCGCTGGCGCTGCTCGTGGCCATTGCTCTCGCTGCGACCGTAGCCAGGCTCGGCCGCACGCTGGAAACAGCCTCTCCTGTTGCCCCGCGCGACATCCCGCGCGCGGGTCTTGCTCCAGGCGCGCGTGCGGTATGGGTCGGCAGCGCGCGCGCTGTCTGGGTCATCCCCATCGCAATCCCGTTCTTCGTGCTGGCCGCGTTTGTGCCACGACAGGTGCCCGTACTCGCGCTCGGCCTCTGTGTCAGCGGAGTCGCGTGCCTTCTGTTCACTTCCATCCGCGTGACCGTGGATCGCAATGGCCTGCGCATCGCCTATGGCCTGTTCGGGTGGCCCGTGCAACGCATACGCCTGACGGATATCCGGCAAGCCTCGAGGTTGCGCGTCGAGCCCATGGCCTGGGGTGGCTGGGGTTATCGAGGGTCGCTGAAGGTCATGCGGCGTGCCGCCGTCGTGTTGCGTGCCGGCGAAGGCATTCGACTGGAACTGGTCGGCGATCGCACCTTCGTCATCACTGTCGACGGCGCGGAACAGGGTGCGGGCTTGATCAACGATTTTCTGGCCGCCGATGCACGTCAGCAGTAGCGAAAGTCACGACTCGGCGAGCCTGCTGCGGCGGTTCATCGCCGCGCATCCGCGTCTGTGCGTGCTCACCGGCGCCGGCATCAGCACCAGCGCCGGCATCCCCGACTATCGCGACGAGCATGGCGAGTGGAAACACGCGCGACCGGTGGAGTTCCAGCCGTTCATGACGGAGCCTGCGGTACGCAGGCGCTACTGGGCGCGCAGCATGCTGGGCTGGTCGTTCTTCTCGCGCGCACGGCCCACTGCTGCGCATTTCGCGCTGGCGAAGCTGGAGCAGCGTGGCGGCGTGCCGCTACTGACCACACAGAACGTCGATGGCCTGCATCATGTCGCCGGCAGCCGCAACGTGATCGACCTGCATGGCCGTCTCGATCACGTGCGCTGCATGCAATGCGCACATCAACTGCCGCGCGCCGAACTACAGCAGCAATTGCAGGCACTGAACCCCGCATGGGTTGGTCTCGCTGCGCCCGCCTTGAGACCCGACGGTGACGTGGACATGGAGCGCGACACCAGCACCTTCGTGGTGCCGGAATGTCCTGCGTGTGGCGGCATCCTCAAGCCGGATGTGGTGTTCTTCGGCGAACAGGTACCGCGCGAGCGCGTCGAGCGCACGTTCGAAGGCGTGGCGCAGGCGGATGCGTTGCTCGTTGTTGGTTCGTCGCTGATGGTGTATTCCGGGTTCCGCTTCGCGCAGGCCGCGGCGACGGCCGGCAAGCCCATCGCTGCGGTGAATCTCGGGCGCACTCGCGCCGATCATCTGCTCGCTCTGAAGATCAGTGCGCCCGCCGACCAAGTGCTGGGCGAAGCGTTGCGGGACTAGATCACCCGGACAGCGTGGATGCCGGCCGTTCCGCATCCACCGTTGGAGGTAGATGCAGCTCCCTCGCATCGACACTGCCGGCGAGGCGGATGCATGGGTACATTGGGCGACGAATCGCAACAGGAACGCACTTCAATGCCTGACCTCTCCCCTCACGCTGACCCAATCAGCGTGGAGGCGCGCCCGGACCATGGCGCTCACATTCTCCCTGCCAGCGCCAACTGGCCCGCCATCGGCTCACTGGCATTGGGCGTATTCGCACTGGTGACTGCCGAGTTCCTGCCAGCCAGCCTGCTGACAGCGATGGCGGCCGACCTCGGCGTCAGTGAAGGCGCTGCCGGCCAGACCGTCACCGCAACGGCCGTGATTGGTGCCTTTGCGGCTCCTTCCATGCCGCTGCTGACGCGACGCTTCGACCGACGCTGGGTGATGCTCGCGCTGTTGTTGACGCTGGTGCTGTCCAATGTGGTGGCAGCGACGGCCAGCAACTTGCCGACACTGCTCGCATCCAGAGTGATGCTCGGCGTCGCACTGGGTGGCTTCTGGTCAATGGCCGGCGCGCTCACCATGCGTCTTGCACCCGAACAGATGCTGGCTCGCGCCATGTCGCTGGTGCTCACCGGCGTTTCGCTGGCCACGGTCAGCGCCGCGCCGATCGGTGCATGGATGGGCGCGAAGTGGGGCTGGCACAGCGCCTTCGTCGCGGCTGGCGTGCTCAGCGTTGTTGCGCTTGCCGCGCAGGCATTCACGCTGCCGGCGCTGCCACCGCGCGACAAGCCGAACCTGCGCGTACTGTTCGAACTGCTCACGCGTCCGTCGGTGCGAGTCGCGCTGCTGTCGGTGCTGCTGGTGATCTCCGGTCACTTCGCCGGCTTCACCTATGTGCGGCCGCTGATGGAAGGCGTAGCGCATCTATCCGTGAGTGCGGTGTCGACGGTGCTGCTGGGTTACGGCATCGGCGGATTCTTCGGCAACCTCGTGGGCGGGCGCATCGCCGAACGCAGCGAACGCTGGACGATTGTTGCAGGCGGTGCGCTCATCGCCGTGCTGGCTGTCGCCCTGGTGTTCAAGGCGACCTCGCCTGCAGTCACCGCAGTGGCCGTCGTGCTGTGGGGGTTCGCGTTCGGCGCGTTTCCGGTGGGCTTCCAGACATGGATCGTGCGCGTGGCACCCGATCATGCCGAAGGCGCCGGGGGCCTGCTGGTCGCAGCCTTCCAGGTGGCAATCGCATGCGGCGCCATCGGCGGCGGCATCCTGGTGGATCACGTCGGCTCGCTGGGTGGGCCGCTGTTCGCCGTGCCGGCGGTCACCCTGGGAACGCTGCTCGCCCTGCGCTTTGGTCCGCGTCGGTCGCGGTAAAACAGCTCAATCCTTCGGCGGCGGCGGCAAGTCCGACGGCGGTGTCATGTCCAGGCGCTGCCTGCCCGTCTTCGGATCGATGGAAGGATCGTTCTCGAGGCAGGAATCCGACGACAGCGACCCGTCGTGGAAGACATGATTGCGATCGCGGCGATAGACCAGCGTCGACTCATACGGCTCTTTCAGGAAAGCAGGGGCCGTGATGCGGACGACAACCTGCATCACCTCCGGTTCGCGCAGCGAGATGTGTTCGACATAGCGCGCGCCGGGCCCCGGCGTGAAGGGCCCGATCGAAGCCGCGGGATGTGTGCCGATGGTTTCGATCACCAGCGTCTGGCCTTCCCAATGCCCCACCGAGGTTCCGGCGTTGGAAACTTCCACGTCGGTGGGCAACGGCGCATCGAGTGCCACGCGCCGGATCAACCCGCCTTCATTGGTGATCGTCACCCGGCCCGGCGTGAACAGGTATTCGACGCTGTCCTCGAACCCGCCGCTGAATCCGGCGAAGCGCGGCGGGGTGCAGTAAGTGCGCCGTTGATCGATGCCGAGATCGGCGAGGTCAGGCATCTTTGCCTGGCGGAAGGCCGCCTTCATGCCATTCAACGGTCCCGCGATTTCGTCCTTGAAGGGCGCGTTCATGAATGGCATCGGAAGTTCGCCATCGGTCGGCCGCTCCCACACCCACCAGCCACTGAAGTCGGGCAGTTTCGTGACCGTCGGGGCCTTCGTGCAGCCAGCAGCGGCAGCCATCAACAGCGCGCCCAGCAGCATGAAGCGAACCGGCTTCGTTGCGATCGTGCCGATCATTTCGCGGCCTGCTTTGGCAACGAGTTGGTCCTGGCCAGCTCCTTCGCCACGCCCGGTGCATTGGGATCACCGATCAGCTCGGTACCATCCGCGCGTACCAGCCGGATGAGGTAACCCCCATTCTCCCTGGCGCGCATCGGGAAGTAGTACAGGGTCACGTGCTCGTCCGTCTTGAGCACGTCCTTGGTCCAGCCATGGCGCTGTGCCATGTTCACGGAGTCGCTCTGGAACTGCCAGAGATCATATTCACCCTTCTTGCCGGCCTTCGGCACGTAGACCCACAGGGCGATGTGCGGATTGGTCCACACCATCTTGGCGAAACGACCCTCGATGGCCGTGGGCCGGGTCATGTCGAAGACCGCGTAGGTGTGGTGGGCCAGCACTGCGCCAGCCACGCAGAATGAACTGACTGCGATCGCCAGCGTACGCATCGCCCAGCGACGCCACACGGCCGTGAAAGTGAGAGTGCTCATCCCTGGCTCCCTACATTTATTGTTGTGTCCCCTGAAATACAGGGTCACCGGAGTATCGGCGTGGCATCCGTTGCGGGCAAGCACAGTTCATCCATGAGTCCGGACGCGGTGGCGCGGGACGCGAGCGTCGCCAGCGCCTGCACGCGCGCCACCAGTTCGGCGAAGGCGAAGGGCTTGACGAAGTAGTCGTCCGCGCCCAGCCCCAGCCCATCCACCCGGTCGTGCACCGTGCTGGAGGCGTCCGCGATGGCGTTCGCCAGTTCCCGCTCATCTTCGACACCAGCACACGCATGCCGGGGGATTCCAGGGAATTCCTGTTGGCGCGGCGTTAGCGCCAGGGCCTTCGGAAAAATCTTTCATCCCGCATGTCGGGTTTTTCCCGCGCTTCACGATTCATCCATCGAGCAGGAAGCAAATGCCCTGCGAACGGAATCCGAACCTGACACACCAAGGGGAATCTCAATGCGCAAAATCACCAAGGCCAGCCTGGCCGTCGCCGCCCTCATCGCCACCACGCTCGTCGCCGGCACCGCATCGGCGGAGCCCAAGGGCGGCGGAGCCGGCGCCAATTCGTGCTCGCTCGGCTCGACGACCTATCCGGAAGGCACCGTGGTCGGCCTGCTCAAGTGCAAGGGCGGCAAGTGGGTCCTGATCGTCGATCTGCCGACGACGCCGCTGCCGAAGTTCTTCTTCTAAAGATTTCCGTTTCACCGGGCGGCCGCAAGGATGGGGCCGTCCGGTGCATGACGGACAGGCCCCGCACTCTCTCCCGCGAGGGCTCTATCAAGCCGTAGGGACCGTACCTCCATCGATCACGAATTCAGTCCCGGTAATCGATGCGGCGCGTGGGGAAATCACGAACGTGATCAGATCGGCCGGCTCGGTTTCGACCCAGCCCGGTGTCGCTCCAGAACAGCATCCACCAGCGACTTGCATCCTTCCGCAGTTGCTCCTCTCGATTCGATGGACTAGAAGAATGGGAACTGCCTCCGCGAATGACAAGAACGCACCAGAAGGTCGAATATGGATTGACGGATTGGGGACAGGCGCTGTGTCCGGCGCTTGATGCGCCGCTGAACTGGTCGGCGCAGCGTCCGCCAACCCCTGAGCAATGAAAAGCGAGATGCCCCGATGCCCCTCAACGCCATTCGCGCCCTGACTTTCTCGGAGAGAACCCGCACCAGCAACTGGCGGCTTGGAGCCTTCCTCGCCTTTGTCGCGGGTGCGGTGAATGCCGGGGGATTCCTGGTCGTGCAGCGCTACGTCTCGCACATGACGGGCATCGTTTCGAGCATTGGCAACGACTGGGCTGCCGGCCGCGCGCACCTGGCGTTGGTCGCCATCATGCTGTTGCTGCTCTTCCTCAGCGGCGCCTTCTCCACTTCGGTGCTGGTCAACTGGGCCCGCCGGCGCGGCCACCGTTTTGAATATGCCTTGCCGCTGGCCATCGAGGCGGCGCTGCTGGGGCTCTTCATATTGATGGGTGCGCACATCGATCGGACCCAGGAAGCGGATGTCACCGGCGTTGCCGCGTTGCTGTGCTACGTGATGGGCCTGCAGAACGCGCTGGTCAGCAAGTTCTCCCGCGCCGAAATCCGCACCACCCATGTGACCGGACTGGTGACGGATATCGGCATCGAGCTGGGCCGTCTGGTTACCTCGCGCTTCGCTGCCGAAGGTGGCCCCACCGCGACCGTCAACCGCGAGCGGCTGTTCATGCACACCACGATCTTCGCCATGTTCCTGCTCGGCGGCATCCTGGGTGCACTGGCTGTCACCACCTGGGGAGTTGCCGCACTGTGGCCTCTGGTCGCAGGCCTGATGGGGATCGCCCTGCCCGCGCTCGTGGCCGATGCTGCTGGCCATTCCCGGGGACAGTGAAAGGCCGCCGGAATTTTCCGCGCGGTGACGAGAAGACCACTGGCTCCGCCGCGCGGCAAGGTGTATCACTCTTCAGGCGGTATTGATCCATCACTTCACAGGAGTTCACGCATGGCGAAGAAGAAATCGCGCAAGCCGATGGCGTCGAAGTCATCGAAGGCGAAGAAGAAGACAGCGAGCAAGTCGTCGGGGCGGTCGAAGAGCCGGAGTGCAGGGAAGCCTGCCAGCCGTGCCGCGAAGAAGGCTCCCAAGAAGACAGCCAGGAAGTCGCCGGCCCGGAAAGCGGGCAAATCCGCGAGTCGTCCAGCGAGCAAGGCGAAAGGACGCTCCGTCGCCAGTGCGAAGCCCGCCAAGGCCAGGAAAAGCGCTCCGCCAAGCCGCGCCCGCGTGAGTACTGCCGCGAAGCGCCCGTCCATCCCGTCGCGGTCATCGGCCGCCAGAGCCCCTGCTCGCAAGAAGCCGATGGTCGATCAACAAATACCGCCGAAGAGCAAATCGCAGGTGGTGCCCGAGGAGCTGGACACCGGCAAGGATGAAGTCGAAACCGTTGCCAGCAAGGACAAGGCCGGCACACAGGATGAGAGTGTCGAAGGCGGCGGCGACAGCCACTCCGACGCGACCGAAGGAGAAGACGAAGACTACAAGAAGGATAACAAGTAGCGCGTCCCTTCCTGGCGAGGCTCCGCAAGTCGCAGCCTCGCGCGCGTCAGACTCTGGCTACATGCTGCCGAGTGAAGCAGCGCTGGCGGCCATGCGGTGCTCGCCGCAGCATGACTCCGACGATCACCAACGCGGAGTACAGAAATGAGCACGAAGGGTCATGTGAAGGAAGTTGCGGGTTTCGTGAAGGAAGAAGCCTTCGAGCACGGCAAGTCGGCGGATAGCCAGAAGAAGGCCCAGGAAGGCCGCGACCTGCGCAACGAAGGCCGGGTGGAAGACGGCAAGGCGCCGAAGACGGGCAAGCCGGGAACCAGCAAGTAAGGCAAGACTGCACGCGGGCCTAGAAGGCCTGCGTGCATGCCTTCACTCATGTGCGAAGCCAACACGCCTCGGCACCGCTCCCACTGTTTTTGAGACTTTCCGGCAGAATCGCCGAGAGCCGATGAAACCGGCTTTGCTAATATCCACGCCATGAGCGCCGCTCTTGATGCAGTGGAAAAAGAAGCCCTCCTCCTGTCGGAATCCGACCGGGCCAAGCTCGCCTATGAATTGCTCGAAAGCCTTGATGCCGCGCCCAGCGATGAAAGTGTCCTGGGGACTGTGAAGCGGCGTGCGCTTGAGCTGGAATCCGGCGCCGTCCAGTCCATTCCCGCGGAAGAAGTGTTTCAGAAGGCGCGCGGCCTGCTGAAGTGAAGGCGCGCTTCCATCCGGAAGCAGCTGCGCCTAAGGGTGGATGAAGGCGCGCCTAAATCCCGCTGTTCGGCTGCTACTACCTTGGCCGGCGCCGCGCCTTCCCCACCTGCTCCCTGCGAAAGCACCCCACCGAGTGATCATTGACGATGCCGACCGCCTGCATCCAGGCATACACGATGGTCGGCCCGACGAACTTGAAGCCCTTCTTCTTCATGCTCTTCGAGATCGCTTCCGACAGCGGCGAGCTCGCCACGAAACCATGGCCCTCGCCCTGCAAGGGCTTGCCATCCGTGAAGGACCAGCAGTACTCGCTGAAACTCTCGCCTGCGTCTTGCATCTCGCAGTAGATCTGTGCGCCGCGAATCGTCGCCTCGATCTTGGCCCTGGCGCGGATGATGCCCGCATCGCCCATGAGGCGGGTGATGTCGCGCTTGCCGAAGCGCGCGACCTTCACGGGATCGAAGTTGGCGAAGGCTTTGCGCAAGGCGTCGCGTTTGCGCAGCACGGTGATCCAGGAGAGGCCGGCCTGGAAGCCTTCGAGCATCAGCATTTCCCAGAGCATGCGGGGATCGCGTTGGGGGACGGACCATTCGGTGTCGTGGTAGGTGGTCATCAATGGGTCGTTGGTGGACCAAGTACAGCGATGTTGCGCTTTCATAGGTGAATCATCTCAAAGAGCTGTCCGTGTGGGGCCAACTCAGGTCCTGGGACAGAGGACGCCAGAAATGAACGACTGCGGCGTGTGAGTGCTGGTGGGTTCAGCTCCGTAGTGCTGATGAGATCAAGGCCCCCACGGTTATCGCAGATTCAAGGGATCTGGGCGCCTGTGTGCTAGAGGTTTTCGCGAAGCCATGTCTTCGTCTTCTAGAGCAGGAACTTTGAAATCCAGCGCCTGAATGTACCGAATCTTCGAATTCGAGCAGTGCCACAGTGCCAAGTCTCCAATACGCCCTCCCGATAAGTCCCGATATAGAGACCCAAAGGTGGATTCTCTCGTCCGACAATCAGCAGAACGGCTGCATCAACATTCAGACTGGATTTTCCAACCATCAGCGCAATTGCATCTCTATCGTCGCCAGATGGTGCTGGGACATCTTGGGGATGCGTATGCCATTCACCCAGAAATAGCAGGCCCCTCTTGGCTTGGTCGCGAATGGCCCTCTGAGCGGCTTTCCGGTCAGAGCGATAGTGCGTACGACCTCTCTCATCCCGTAGGTGAGGGCCGACAGCGACAACCAACCGAACCTCGTTTCTGCTAACTGTTCCGAACAGTTGACCACCAGCCTCAGTCGCGGTCACCCCGTTCTGTTGATGTTTGGCGACATGATTGAGTACGGCATCGGTGATGCGGATGCGCTGTGCAGATCCCGTCTTGCGCCAGATCAAACTCATCGCCGCAAGGGCGCATCTGCCGGCCATGCCAAGGTCTTCTCCACGTTGCTCTGGTCAAAATCCGCCCTTGCCGTTCCGCCTAGCGGCCCTAAAGCATTCCGGTCTCCGAACCACACGCATCGTGTCGATTCCGTGATCTTTAGGTTTAGGACGTCCAGACAAAGTCGGGCGGCCAAAGCAACGGTTCGCTGAAGATCCACCGCCCCGTGCGGCTGGAAACTGGCTCCACAGCCCGCCTCCGGCCACTCGATTCGCGCTGTTCCATCCCAGTCAATCATTCTGTAGCGCGAGTTACCGTCGTCATCCACAACGGCTGAAATATCGCGATCTTCGAAAAGCGCCGCAGCATGACCGACAAGCGCGAATGGCTCGACCCAAGTAGTCACATGGTACGGCCGGCTCTCGATGTCCTCCGCGCGCCAACGACTAATCGCCAAGTCACCTAGGAAATCGATACCCGCACTTATGAACAGGTCAAAGTTTTCGAGCTCCTTCAAGCGCTCAGCACCGAGAAGCTCAACCCGCGTATCGAAGGCGATGGTTGTGGCCATGTGCGGAAAGTCCTGATCCAGGAAGGATGCCAGCGCTTGAGCTTTGTTTTGACCCAAATAGAACTGCCCGAGAACATGACGACTTGTGTTGTGCGCAGCGAGCTGATCACCGTCAATCAGCGCCAACCGCCCTACGCCAGCCTGCGCAAGTAGGCGCGCTATGGCTCCTCCGAGAGATCCACATCCCGCAATGGCGACTCGCATCTTCGCAAGATCTTTGTATTCCTTGCCTATGTCGCGACCATGGACATAGGACCCATCAATACGCGCCACCGACGAACGTCGGACAGGCAGATCGGCCAATTGAACTCGAATAGATTGACCACTCTTTCCGACCGTCTGGCGGCTGTATCTTCGCTGAGAATTCCTAGACGATGAAGGCATGATTTCTGCCACTACGAATATCGGGCCAGTGTCTGTCTGCACGCCCAACAAAATGGGGGAAGCGACTTCCGAGGCGCGCCACTCGATCCAGTACGTCATCTGGAATGGAAGCAAGAGCGAACACGTCCCTGCCTTTCCTTGGAAAATCCTCTGGAATAAGCGGTGCGCGCAGCCAAGCCATCCAACCAGAACGTATCGAGCTGAGATTTAACGAGTCACCGGCGTGTTCGAACCACGCCTTGATCTCTTCCTTGGAGTCCGCCCACACGAGCGCTTCGCCATCCGTTCGTTTGGCATACCAAACTTCACGCGAAGGCCCGCTTGGCTCAAGGAGACTCAAGTGTTTGGGCACTTCCGCGCCCCTCCCAGTCCGTTGCCAGTAAGTAGCGAACTCTCGCTGAAATTCGGAACTGCGAGTTGGTCTATCGAAATTCAGAAGATCTACGGCGCACTCGATATGAAAGAGAATCCTCGCACCAGCGTCGGCACCGAATTCGCTCGGTGCAAGGCATAAACGGCCCTCACCTTCAACATGAGGCCAAGTTCCATCTTCCTTTAGGGCTGGTACGACAATGCGCGGATCACTTACGGGGAAGAATTCGTCGACCATTATTTGGAATTGGTCGACTCCAGGGCAAACGACAGTTCGAGGCGGCAAAGTGACCCGCCAAGCTACGACTGGGCGGATGACACTCGACCCTGCTGCCAAGCCCCCATCACCAAGACGAGACCAACGACCCGAAGTACGAGGACTACGATCGAGGGCCGCTTCTATTGAAGCGACGTAGGCTCCTGCGAAATTCACAGTCAGCCGTAACGGCCGCCGCCGTCATTGCGCTTTGCAACTCCGCCGCCAAGAATGGAGATGCCACGCGACTTCGATCCACTGCCATCATCATCGTCATCTGGAAGATCCGAGAAGTATTCGCAGCCGAAGACACCATCCCACGCGTCTCGCGCCTTCTTGAGGTTGCAGCTTGAATCATCGAGTACATTCAACTTCATCAACGCATCGCTCAGACTGCTACGCAAGAACCTGACCTTTTCATCTCCATTATTGGCAAGGAATGTGGCGATCAATACGGGGTGAACTACAGTCTGCGTGATATCGAGTTTTCCTTTAATAGCCTTCCACGTCTCACGCAGCGCCTGATCGTCACGACCGGGCGCCGCAGCGAAATGGTCAACGACCAGCTTTGTGATAGTAATTCCGCTTGTTGTTTTCGATTTCCAGTCCTCACGACTGCGGGCGAGTTTCTTTGTCAGCTTCGTGACCCGACGTAGCTGACTTGAATCCATCTCGCCGCGCTTAAGTTCCGAGCCGACGACATTACGAAACCACCGGGTTACTTCACGTGCATCAGACTTAACCCAGAGCTCTCCGCTTGCTAGCTCGTACGTGACAACCTCATTTCCGGTGGGATCTTTGGATCGAGTCACACGATAGACGGGTAGATCGATGTGATACCCCTGCGGGTAGACCTGGCGTACACAATTGTTTTTGACCTTAGCCTCTTCAGCGAGCCGATCATCCTTCAGCGCGGAAGCCACCCGCTCGCGCGTCTGCTTGGGTGTGAGGAAGTTGCCAGCGGCGTCTTTGAGATCGTCCTTCTCAAAATAGATGCCGTCATCGACGTCATAGTCACATTGGTCGTCCTGCACCATCGTGCGCATCGCATAGGAACCTTGTGCTTGTATGTCACTCGGCTGCGCGTATCCAGATTTCTTCAATCCGCCACTTAAGCGCGTACGACCAGCATCGCGACGGCTACGCATCTCACCTTGATCATCGTTTGAAAGGTTGACCTCATCGCTGTGGTAACCCTTTACATCATCACTGCAATCGAACATTTGCTCATCCCTCTGCAGCTTTGGTTTATGCCGGCGCGCCGTGCTGCCTGAGCGCGTCGAATAGCCATTTCAATGGGGCATCTGATTCATTGGTGGAGACCCTACGCGCCCATGCGAGGTCGACATCGGAAATTGCCTGTCGGCAGAGTGCATTCAGCACCACATCACGAGCGTCATCCATGTTCTCCAAATACCTGTGAAGCTCTCCTGATGGACACTGCGCGGGTAGCCGAAGTGCAAAACTGCCGTCACCACGGATATTCGCGAGCTTTCCGGCGATATAGTCCGTAGAGACAGCCTGAGCATTCATGCCGGCCATCATTGCTTTGATACCAAACTTCCATCCGAACGCGCCGCGATGCCGCAGGTTCTCGCGCTTCAAGACTTCACCGCCTTGCACTGGTAACGCACCGAGTGTGTAGAGATGAACAGGGCGGCTCTCTCCACGACTGTGCAGAATCTCGTAGGCCTCGGTAATACCGATCAAGCTAGGGTTATTAGCCAGAGGCCACCATCCACATAATCCACATGAGCTCCAACACTCGTCGGCTCCGTTAGTCGCGCGACGGAACGGAGAATCGGCGCGGCACTAGTCGCCAGACATACGTCCACCAATGTACGGTCGTTGTCCCGACCATTGAGCCGGGACATGTGCGGCGTCTTGAAGACTGTTGAGTAGTGGCGAGTGAGGTCTACCGCGGGCACAGCGATGGCTATACTCCGACGTGCATAAACGTCAGTCATAGTCCTCGTTCTGGAACGCTTCGTGAGAGCAGTCCTCAGGGCTGTCTCGCCCTCGTGATTCCCGCCAAAGAAAGCACGGGTAGCTGTTCCAATACCGAGAAATCGAATGGAACGGAGCCATTGGCGCGGGAAGATCTTTGCGCCATTCTTCTTGTACAGCTCAATCACCTTCTCAGGGAAATGCCAGCCGCCAAGGCGCAAGCCACAATGCCGCCAGTGCTTGTCCCCACCAGCAGATCGAATGCACGTCCGACATCGGGCCGTGTGTGGGATGTCTCTTCGATTCTTTGGGCGAGCGTATGTAGGTACGCGGCCTGATAAATCCCTCGCATACCGCCGCCATCGAGACACAGCACGCGAAACGGAGATGAGTCGCTCACAGCTGGTACCGCGGGCGGAGGATCGTCGTCAGCATCTGCGAGCCAGGCGACTTAACTGTCATGCTGCTTTTTGGCATTTCTCCACTCCCCGAAATACGTCGGTCTCGGCCAGTTCGGATGCCCAGATGGACTACCGAATCAGCCCTTGTCACTTACATGCACTCACTCGCGTTTGGTACGTCCCACCGGCCCTACCGACCAACGGCGCGCACTCGATATCTGCCCTGTATGTTGGGAGCGACTCGACAATTTCAAGGACGAGAGCCTCGAATCGCTGAAATTTGACGAACAATCGCGTTGTGCGCCGCGACTGCGACGAATAAAGCAGGGCAAGTCACTTGGCTTTCCGTGAAGAAGGGAAGCCGAACTCGCTGACATATGCGCTATGAAGACTTGGTGGCTAGCAACGTCCGAGGCCCACGCTGGTGACAGACAGAATCATCGCGAGATGCGAAAAGGCCCGCCTCAGTCGAGGCGGGCCTTTCAATTGGCAACGTCAAATTCTAGAAGAATGTCACCCGCACTTCGAATCCCCGCAATTCAAGCACGTCATGCACCCATCCATCTTCACCACAGCCGCAGTGCTGCACTTCGGGCACAACTGCGCCCCCTCCGGAAAGTGAGACTTGGAGAACGCATCCGTCTGCTTCGTCTTCTCCTCATACTCCGCCCGCTTCGTCGCGATGAGCTGCTTCTGGTGCTCATCCAGCCCCACCGGCCGGATGATGCCGATGAACGTCAGGTGCTTCTCGATCACATAGCCGAGCTCGGCAATGATCGAAGGCATGAACCTGCCACCCGGCTGCCAGTAGCCGCCGCGCGGATCGAACACCGCCTTGAGCTCTTCCACCAGGAAGGTCACGTCGCCGCCCTTGCGGAACACGGCCGAGATGATGCGCGTGAGCGCCACGATCCACTGGTAGTGGTCGAGGTTCTTCGAGTGATGAAGATCTCGAAGGGGCGGCGCTGTTCGTGCTCGGTGCCCTCGTTCAGCAGGATGTCGTTGATGGTCACGTACATCGCGTGGTCGCTGACCGGCGTCTTGATCTTGTAGGTGCTGCCGATGAGCATCTCCGGCCGCTGCAGCTCCTCGGTCAGCCGCACGACCTTGGCGCTTTCCTTCACCGGCTTGAGGGCTGGTGCGGCTTCGGCGGCCTTGTCCTCGGGCTTCTTCACCCGGTACTTCACGATCTTCCTGTCGATCTTCATGCTCGTCATCTCAATGCTTCTCTGAAGTGCTGGTCTGGTACTTGCCGTAGTAGCCTTCTTTCAGCGCGTCGTAGAGGTTGGCGGCGCTGTGCTTCTCGCCGTCGTATTCGATCTCTTCGTCGCCGGCCACTTCGACTTCGCTGCCATCGTCCAGCGTGAACACGTACTTGGTGTTCTTGAGGTCTTCTTCCTTCACCAGCACGCCCTGGAAGGCTTCGGGGTTGAAGCGGAAGGTGGTGCAGCCCTTCAGCCCCTTCTCGTGCGCGTAGCGGTAGATGTCCTTGAAGTTCTCGTAGTCGTAGTCGGTGGGCACGTTCGCGGTCTTGGAGATCGATGAATCGACCCAGATCTGCGCGGCGGCCTGGATGTCCACGTGCTGCGTCGGGGTGACATCGTCCGCGGTGGTGAAGTATTCGGGCAGCTTCTTCGCGGCGTCCGTGCTCAATCGGCATCGCGTCGCGGTTCACGATCTCGCGGTAGGCCAGGAGCTCGAACGAGAAGACGTCGACTTTTTCCTTCGTCTTCTTCCTTCGCGGATCACATTACGAAAGTAGTGATGCGCAAAGGACGGCTCGATGCCATTGCTTGCATTGTTGGCAAGCGACAGGGAGATGGTCCCCGTAGGTGCGATCGAGGTGTGGTGCGTGAATCGGGCGCCCACCTGCGCCAGGTCGTCAACCAGCTGCGGCGCCACGGCGGCGACGCGCTGCATATACCGACTGTAGCGCGCATGAAGCATGCGTCCCGCGATTCGGGATCCGGCTTTCCAGCCATCTTTTTTCATCTCCGGCCGCTTGCGCAGCATTTCGGCGGTGACTACGAACTCTTCGCTCATGATCGGCGCGGGGCCCTTCTCGCGCGCGAGCTCGAGGCCCGCTTCCCAGCCGGCGACGGCCATTTCGCGCGAGACATCCTCGGTGAGCTTCACGGATTCGGGACTGCCGTACTTCATGCCGAGCAGCGTGAAGGTGGAGCCGAGGCCGAGGTAGCCCATGCCGTGGCGGCGCTTGCGCAGGATCTCCTCGCGCTGGCCGGGCAGCGGCAGGCCGTTGATCTCCACCACGTTGTCGAGCATGCGGGTGAACAGCGCACGACTTCCTTGTATTCATCCCAGTCGAAGCGCGCGTTCTTCGTGAACGGCTCGACGACGAAGCGGGTGAGGTTCACCGAACCCAGGAGGCACGAGCCGTATTCGGGCAGCGGCTGCTCGCCGCACGGGTTGGTGGCGGCGGATGTTCTCGCACCACCAGTTGTTGTTCATCTCGTTGACACGGTCGATGAGGATGAAGCCCGGCTCGGCGAAGTCGTAGGTGGAGGTCATGATGACGTCCCACATGCGGCGCGCCGGCACGGTCTTGTAGATCTTGCAGGCGACCAGGCCTTCTTCGTTGGCGATGTAGCCTTCCTTGGTCGGCCACTCGCGCCAGGTGAATTTGCTCTGGTCGAGCAGGTCGGTGGCGTCGCCGTCGAATTCCTTCTGGCGCACGGGGAAGGCGAGCTTCCAGTCGGCGTTGTCTTTCACGGCGGCCATGAATTCGTCGGTGATGAGCAGCGACAGGTTGAACTGGCGCAGCCGGCCGTTCTCGCGCTTGGCACGGATGAATTCCATGACGTCCGGATGGCCGACATCGAAGGTGCCCATCTGCGCGCCGCGGCGTCCGCCGGCCGACGACACGGTGAAACACATCTTGTCGTAGATATCCATGAACGACAGCGGGCCGGAGGTGTACGCACCTGCCCCGCTCACGTAGGCGCCGCGCGGACGCAGCGTGCTGAATTCATAGCCGATGCCACAGCCGGCCTTCAGCGTCAGCCCCGCCTCGTGCACCTTCTCCAGGATGTCATCCATGGAATCGCGGATGAGGCCCGACACCGTGCAGTTGATGGTGGAGGTGGCGGGTTTGTGCTCCCACGCGCCGGCATTGCTGGTGATGCGGCCAGCGGGAATCGCGCCCTTGCGCAGGGCCCACAGGAAACGCTCGTTCCAGTGTTCGCGCAGTTCGGGTTTTTCGACATCCGCCAAGGCGCGCGCGACGCGTTGGTAGGTCTCATCCATGGAGTGGTCTACGGCTTCACCTTCCTTGGTAGTGAGCCGGTACTTCTTGTCCCAGATGTCCTGGGACGCTTCCTGGAAAGGAATGTTGTCGACGAATTTGGGTTCGATCTTCACGACGCTATTCATGGATAGGCGAGGGCCTCATTGCACGAGCTTTTTAAATAGGAACTCCCTGACACAAGATCTTGTGCCCGGACGAGGAGACTAGATTGGACAATATGAAGCGTCAAGCTGGTTGCCTTCGGCAGTAACGACCGGAAATATTCATCAGCACCAGCGACTTGCGGAATTCACCCGGCTGAAAAATTTTTGCAATGGGGGAAGCGAGGTAGATGCGGCCTCGGTTGGTGAAATCAATCTATTGTGTTGAAGGGGTGCACAGGTCATCCACACATTTTCCACAGGCGCCGGTGCCTCGGCCGATGCACGCGACGCGGCTGAAGCTCAGTCGACAGCACGGAAAAGACAGGAGAATTTCGCCGGGCGACTGGCGGTCAACGCGGCAGACCTTCGCACGTTGTCCACCAGCATGATTCCAGGATTGAAGGGGGGACTGATGATGAACCGTCGCTGGTTTACCGCCGCCCTTGCGCTGTCTGCGACCCGCACCAGGACGTTCGCCGCAGAGCCCCCGATCGACCCCATCCTCTGGCTGTGCCAGCGTGGGAGCGTCAGGGTCTACATCATGGGATATGCCACCGCGTACGACTCCTCCTGGCTGACGCCCAAGATCGAGCGGGCCTTGAACGAAATGACCGAGCTCTGGCTGGAGACCCCGCCTGGTACCACCGGGGCCGCACAAACCGGCCAGGGTAGCCAGGAGAAGCCCTCGACTGTTTTTGAAGAACGTGGCTACGACCGGTCCGGCAATCTGTTCGACAAGCTGCCGCCCGATCTTTCCCGGCGCACCCTGGCATGGGCCACCAGGCTGGGGCTCGATCCGAAAATCCTGGAGCCCATGCGTCCCTGGTTGGCGAAGACAGCGCTTCAGCAGACCCAGGCGGCTGCGCACCAGAAGACCGCACCGCCGACGCAGAGAGTGGTGTCGGCCGAAAATGTCGTCATCGCAAAGGCCAGGGAACGCGGCGTTCCGATCCGCAGCGAAAGCGCGAGCCTGGATGATCTGCTGCGCTTCTTCGCCAACCTGCCTGACGATGCGCAGGTCGAATATCTGGCCGAACAGGTCGACTACATGGACGAGCACGACTCCGCCAGTGCGAACCCCACGGATACCAGCTGGATCAGCGGGCGTCCCGACTCCAGGGTGATCGATGAAATGGGCACGCGGTATCCAGCCCTGTACAAGGCGGAGCACGTTGACCGCAACCATGCGTGGGCCGAGCGCATCGATGGAATGCTCGACAGCCCGGGCGTGCACTTCGTCATGATCGGCAACAACCATGTGCTGGGGCCCTTCAGCATTCCGGAGAGCCTGCGCCGGATCAACGTGCCCATCCAGAAGATCTAGCGCGGCTTCACGGGCACTCGAATGACGAAGCCCCCACTGGCGACAGACGGGGGCTTCTTTTTTTCTGCAATGAACCTGAATTTTTCTGCCTGCTCAGGTCATCCGCATATTTCCGCGCGCATCGTTGGTTCTGGCAACACGGGAGGCACTGCTAGAGTTTTGGAGATCCACCGAAAGCACAGGGAAATTTCGTGAACAGAGCCTTCGTTGCCGCGGCCTGCCTGCTCGCGCTGTCCAGTCATGCGATTCCGCAGGAAACCGCCCCCGCCAAACCGGCCCAGGACGATGCCGCGGCTTTCGGTGCACTGCCTTACGTCTACGATGTAGCGCTCTCCGCTGACGGCAAGAAGCTGGTGGGCGTGGCACCCGCCTCGGGCACCGAGACGCTCGCGTTCGTGCTCAACCTCGAAGCCGGCGCGCCGCGCCAACCCGTGCCCATCATCCATGCCGATGGCCAGCCCATGCGGCTCACGCACTGCGACTGGTCGGCGCTCGACCGCGTGGTGTGTTCCATCTACGGCATCCAGCGCTTCGACAACGTACTGGTACCACTGACACGCCTGTTCGCCATCGACACGGAAGGCAAGGGCAAGCCGCTGTCGCTCGGACAGACCGACCGGGGCCGCAGCGCCAAGTTGCAGCAGTTCGACGGCCGCGTCATCGACTGGCTCGACGGCACCAGCGGCAAGGTGCTGCTGATGCGCCAGAACTTCGAGGAGCTGGGTACGGACACGCGCACCAACCAGACCGATGAGGGCATGAGCGTGCTGCTGATGGATACGCGCACCGCCAAGGGCAGGCAGGTGGAACGCGCCGAACGCACTGCCGTCGATTTCGTCGCCGATGGCAAGGGCACCGTCCGCCTGAAGACCGCCACGGCGATGTACACGGACGACAACCTGCGCGGCACCTACACGCACTACTACCGCACTGCTGACAACCGCGACTGGAAGAAGCTCGGCACCAACGATGAGCAGGATCGTGGCATGACGCCGCTGGCGGTGGATCCCAGCATCAACGCCGCCTATGTGCTGCAGCCGCTGAACGGCCGGCAGGCGCTGTACCGGATCACGCTGGATGGCTCGAACAAGACCGAGCTGGTGGCGTCGTCGTCGAAGGTGGACATCGATGACGTGGTGCGCATCGGCCGCAATGGCCGCGTGATCGGCGTGACCTGGAACACCGACCGGCAGGTGGTCGATTACTTCGACCCGGTTTATCGCGATATCGCCGCGACGCTGAACAAGACCCTGCCGGCGCTGCCACTGCTGCGCTTCCTCAGCGCCAGCGCCGACGAGAAAACCCTGCTGGTGTGGGCGGGCAGCGATGCGGACCCCGGGCATCTGTACACCTTCGAACTCGGTACGCAGAAGCTGACGGAAATCATGCAATGGCGCCCGGGCTTGAGGGGCAAGAAGCTGTCGACGGTGAAGTCCATCACCTACCAGGCCGCCGATGGCACTTCGATTCCCGCCTACCTGACGCTGCCGCGGGTGTGACGGATGCGAAAGGCCTGCCCGCCATCGTCATGCCGCATGGTGGACCGGAATCGCGCGATGCCTGGGGCTTCGACTGGCTGTCGCAGTACTTCGCGCAACGCGGCTTCGTGGTGCTGCAACCCAACTATCGCGGCTCCTCGGGTTATGGCGACCAGTGGCTGATGAACAATGGGTTCAAGAGCTGGAAAACAGCGGTCGGCGACATCTGTGACGGTGGCCGCTGGCTGGTTTCGCAGGGCATGGCCGCGCCGGCAAAGCTCGCCATCTTCGGCTGGTCGTATGGCGGCTACGCGGCCCTGCAGGCCAATGTGCTGGCGCCGGATCTGTTCAAGGCCGTCATTGCGGTGGCGCCGGTGACCGACCTGCCCTTGATGAAAGACGAAGCCCTGGCCTACACCAGTGGCGACCTGGTGAGCCGGTACGTGGGTGATGGCCCGCATCTCATCGAAGGCTCGCCAGCGCGCAATGCCGCCGCCTTCAACGCACCGGTGCTGATGTTCCATGGCGACATGGACATCAACGCGGACATCATGCAGTCGCGCCGCATGGACGATCGCCTGCACGACGCCGGCAAGAAGAGCGAGCTGATCGTGTACCCGAAGCTGACGCACAACCTGATGGATGGCGGCGCGCGTGCCGACATGCTGCGCCGGTCCGATGCCTTCCTGCGCCAGAGCCTCGGCATGTAGCCTTTATGTAGGCTTTGCATGGCCGACGGCCGCTGCTAGAGTTTTGCGGCCCGATTAGAAAAGAAACAGGGGAGGTTCATGATGAAACCAGTCATCGCCGTTGCGGCGTGCCTGCTCGTGCTGGCCGGCAATGCGCTTTCGCAGGAGGCGCCGGCCACCAAACAACCCGCCAACGATGAGGCCACCGCCTTCGGCGCGCTGCCGTTCATCTACAACGCGGCACTGTCCGCGGATGGCAAGCGCCTGGTCGCCGTGGCGCCTGGCAATGGCGCCAACACCCTCGCGCTGGTGCTCGATCTCGACGCCAATGCGAAGAACAAGATCACGCCCGTGTACCAGGCCAATGGCCAGCCGATGAGCGTCGAGGAGTGCAACTGGGCCGCGCTCGATCGCGTGGTGTGTTCGCTCACCGGAATCCAGCGGGTATTCGGCACGCTGGCGCCGGTGCGCCGCAACGTCTCGCTCGATGCCGAGGCCAAGGGCCCGGTGGTGCAGCTGGGACAGAAGGACAGCGGCCACGGTGCCAGCGTCATGCAGTCCGATGGCCACATCGTCGACTGGCTCGATGGCACCAGCGGCAAGGTGCTGATGGCGCGCGCGAAAGTGCCCGACCTGGACATGGGTTCACTCACCGCCCGCAAGGCGGTGGGCCTGAGCGTGGACCGCGTGGATACCCGCACCGGCAAGGGCGAAGTGGTCGAGACCCCGGACAACATGGCCATTGACTACGTATCGGACGGCGAGGGCCTGGTGCGGCTGAAGGTCATCACCGCCAAGGACGATGAGGATGGGCACCTGAAGGGCCGCAACGTCTACTACTTCCGTAGCGAAGACAGCCGCACCTGGAAAAAACTCGGCATCTTCGACGACAAGGTCGGCGGCATCCAGCCGCTGGCGGTGGATCCCAGCGTCAACGGCGCCTATGTATTGCAGCCGCTGGACGGCCGGCAGGCGCTGTACCGCGTGCACCTCGACTCCTCGATGAACCAGGAACTGGTCTTCTCCTCGCCCGAAGTGGACGTGGGCGACGTGGTGCGCATGGGCCGCAGCGGCCACGTGATCGGCGTGACCTGGACCACCGACCGCAACATGGTGCAGTACTTCGATCCGAAGTACCGCGGCATCGCGGCCACGCTGGCGAAGGCGCTGCCGAACCTGCCGCTGGTCCGCTTCGTCAGCGCCAGCGCGGATGAAAAGATCCTGCTGGTGTGGGCCGGCAGCGATGTGGATCCGGGGCATTTCTATACCTACGACCTGCGCAACCAGAAGCTGGCCGAGGTGTTCCAGTCGCGGCCCGCGCTGCACGGCAAGACGTTGTCGCCGGTGCGTGCCATCACTTATCCGGCCGCGGACGGCACGCAGATTCCTGCGTATCTGACGCTGCCGCCCGGCGTGACCGATGCGAAAGGCCTGCCCGCCATCGTGATGCCGCATGGTGGACCGGAGTCGCGCGATGACTGGGGCTTCGACTGGCTGTCGCAGTACTTCGCGCAGCGCGGGTACGTGGTGCTGCAGCCGAACTATCGCGGCTCCTCCGGCTATGGCGACCAGTGGCTGATGAACAATGGCTTCAAGAGCTGGAAAACAGCCGTTGGCGACATCTGCGATGGCGGCAAGTGGCTGGTATCGCAGGGCATGGCGGCGCCGGCGAAGCTCGCCATCTTCGGCTGGTCGTACGGCGGTTATGCAGCGCTGCAGGCACAGGTGCTGGCGCCCGATCTCTTCAAGGCCGTGGTCGCCGTGGCACCCGTCACCGACCTGCCGTTGATGAAGGAAGAAGCGCAGGAATATACCAACGGCATGCTGGTGAACCGCTTCGTCGGCGATGGCCCGCATCTCACTGAAGGCTCACCCGCCCGCAACGCCGCCGCGTTCAAGGCGCCGGTGCTGATGTTCCATGGCGACACCGACGTCAACGTGGACATCGCGCAGTCGCACCGCATGGACGACAAGCTGCGCGAAGCGGGCAAGAGCACCGAGCTCGTGGTGTATCCCAAGCTCGAACACAGCTTGGTGGATGGCACCGCCCGCGCCGACATGCTGCGGCGGTCCGACGCCTTCCTGCGCAAGAGCCTCGGCATGTAGGACAGCAACCCCACGGTTTACACCGCTCTTGAAAGGCCCTGCCCGGGCCCCACTTCAGGTCCATCGGTAAATCTTCCGTGGACAAGGAGCTGACAGACATGAGCATTGCGATCCGTGAACCGTGGGGTTTGTTGAGCCGTTTCAGCCGCGAATTCGATGCGGTTGCGGGCGTGCCTTCGAACAAGGTTTCCTTCATTCCCGCCGTCGATGTACGTGAGGACAAGGACCAGTACGTCGTGCAGGCCGACCTGCCTGGCGTGAAGCCCGAGGACGTCGAAGTGACGGCCGAGAAGGGCATCCTGACCGTGCGCGGCGAGCGCAAGACCGAGCAGCGCGAAGGCGCCGAAGGCTATGCGCGCATCGAGCGCGTGGCCGGCAATTTCAGCCGCCGCTTCGTGCTGCCGGAGACGCGCAGGCCGATGCGATCAAGGCGAAATTCACCAATGGCGTGCTGGAGGTTTCGATCCCCAAGCAGGCCGTGGTGCCGCCGACTCGCGTGACGGTGGAAGCAGCCTGAGACGCCGTTTGCCTGTCGATTGTGATACGAGGAGCTGACAGCTCGCCGTGATTGGGTACAGGTTTGGTCCAATGGCCCGATAGGGAGAGGCCCCGGCTGGGAACAGGCGGGGCCTCTTTTTTTGGAAAACGCAGCCGTTGGTTGAGCCCTGACTGCGTCTCCACATCGCCAGACTGGACACTTGAAGCTCCGTCAATGATGTGGGCGATTCAATCTCTCGCATCGACGCGACGAAATCGTCGCAGCGATCGATCTGCTACTGCAGGGGTTTTGATCCCCGCTTCGCGATTTCCTGCCTGACTTTCACGTACAGGCAGGGCAGGTAGTCCCCGCAGCCTTCTTTCAGCAGCTGCTCGAAATGCGGCACCTGGTCGTAGTAGGTGGCGACCGAGGCCAGGTGCGCGTTGTTGAGACCCTCGTCGATCCACGCGCCGTAGCCGGTGCGCATGCCTTCGCGCTGCTCCAGCGCGCGGATGTCGGTGGCGAGTCGTGCGAAGCGTTGCTGCTTGGCCGTGCGCATGGCATCGGGTGCAAGGCGCTGGCGGTAGATACGGCTGAGGTCGGCGCGCGCGGCGGACAGCAGCGCGGTCATCTCGATGCGCAGGCGTCCGCGTTTCTTCCAGGTTTCGAGCAGCTGCGGGTTACCGAGCCGGGCAGCGTAGCGGGTGACGCCCTCTTCCTCAACCGCGGTGGCGAAAGCCTCGTTGTATGAGGAATCGCGCGGGTCGTAGGCCTCCTGGTGGGCGAGCTCGTGGAAGACCAGCGCCGCGAGATCGAGTTCGGAGTACCCGGTGACCGTGTTGAGCAGCGGGGTCGGCGATGCGGCCCAGCGTCGAATAGGCCGGCACGCCGCCGATGACCACGTCATCGCCCTGCTTTTTCAGCTGCGCGGCCGAAAGCGTCCGCGGCCTTCTCCTTGAAGTAGCCGCGATAGGCCACGCAGCCCGCGATGGGGAAGCACCAGTGCAGCGGATCCACCGAGAACTCCGGCGTCGCCACCACATTCCAGACCACGTACTTGCGCTTGATGTCGGCGTAGCTGCGATAGGCGGCGTTGTCCGGCAGGCCCAGCTCGCGCGAGGCGAACTCGCGGATGCGCTGGGCGCGCAGGAGCTGTTCCTTCAGGGAATCCGGGGTCGAAGGCTTTGCGATGACCTTGTCGATGGGCTGTCGCGCGCTCATCACGCCGAGCTGTCCGCTCGCCGCCTGCAGGTAGTAGCAGCCGGGCAGCAGCAGCAATGCAGCTACGCAGGACAGGTGGCGCGCAATCTTGAGTACCATCGAGGGATGCAAG
Source organism: Pseudomonadota bacterium (assembly GCA_037200665.1). Classification (GTDB taxonomy): domain Bacteria; phylum Pseudomonadota; class Gammaproteobacteria; order Steroidobacterales; family Steroidobacteraceae; genus ZC4RG30. The sequence goes on from JBBCGD010000007.1 coordinate 741,296, forward strand.
TCTATCTGGTCGGCGGCGCGGTCCGGGATGCGCTGCTCGGGCGCGCAGCGAAGGAGAAGGATTACGTGGTCGTCGGCGGCAGCGCCGAGGAACTCACGCGCGCCGGCTACCGGCCCGTGGGCAGGGATTTCCCGGTATTCCTGCATCCGCAGACGCAGGCCGAGTACGCGCTGGCGCGGCGCGAGCGCAAGACCGGACCGGGTTACCGTGGCTTCGTCACCGAGTTCACGCCCGACATCACGCTGGAAGAGGACCTGCTGCGCGGGATCTCACCATCAACGCGATTGCGCAGGCGCCGGATGGCACGCTGATCGATCCCTACGACGGACAGCGCGACCTGCAGGCACGCGTGCTGCGCCATGTGTCGCCCGCTTTCAGCGAAGACCCGGTGCGCATCCTGCGCATCGCGCGTTTCGCCGCGCGCTTCGCCGAGCTGGGCTTCACCGTGCACGAGAGCACGCTCGAGCTCATGCGCGGCATGGTCGCGGCCGGCGAGGCCGACGCGCTGGTGCCCGAGCGCGTATGGCAGGAGACCGAGCGCGCGCTGGGCGAACCAGGTCCCGAAGTGTTCTTCCGCGTGCTGCGCGATTGCGGCGCGCTGGCGGCGATCTTCCCCGAGGTGGACCAGCTGTTCGGCGTGCCGCAGCCACCGCAGTGGCATCCCGAAGTGGATACCGGCGTGCACGTGCTGCTGTGCTTGAAGCGCGCAGCGGAGTTGAATGCACCGGTGACCGTGCGCTTCGCCGTGCTCACGCATGATCTCGGCAAGGGCACGACGCCGCCCGAACAATGGCCGAAGCACATCATGCACGAGTCGCGCGGGCTGCCTCTGATCGACGCGCTGTGCTCGCGACTGAAAGTGCCCACGGCTTATCGCGAGCTCGCGCACATGACGGCGAAGCAGCACACCAACGTGCATCGCGCCCTGCAGCTGCGCACCGACACGCTGCTCCGCCTGCTCGAGGACTGCGATGCCTTCCGTCGCGCCGGGCGTTTCAGCGAGATGCTGTTCGCCTGCCAGTGCGACGCACAAGGTCGCACCGGACTCGAAACCAATCCGTATCCCCCGCGCGACTACCTCGAAGCTGCCCGTGCAGTCGCCTCGGTGGTACAGCTGGGCGAGGCGGAACGCGCCGGACTCAATGGCCCGGCCATCGCGCAAACCCTGCGAAACAAGCGTCTCTACGCACTCTCGGCGGCACGCGCCGACTTCGCCGAGGAATAGCTTCCGTCTATCGAAGGCATCGGATCGTTCGACTTGTCGCTGTAGTTTGCGAGGCGTAGCTTGCGCACACGCTCAACTGCAAAGGGACGAACCATGTCAACGGAATCCAAGTGCCCGATCAACCACGGTGCCGGGGGAACGACCAACAAGGACTGGTGGCCAAACCAGTTGCGGCTCGACCTGCTGGCGCAGCACTCGAACAAGTCGAATCCGCTCGACGTGGGTTTTGATTACGCGAAAGCATTCAGAAGCTCGACTACGCCGCGCTGAAGCGCGACCTGCGCAAGGTGATGACGGATTCGCAGCCCTGGTGGCCGGCGGACTGGGGTCACTACGGTGGCTTGATGATCCGCATGGCCTGGCACAGCGCCGGTACGTATCGCGTGGGTGATGGACGTGGCGGTGGTGGTCGCGGACAGCAGCGCTTCGCGCCGCTGAACAGCTGGCCGGACAACGTCAGCCTCGACAAGGCGCGGCGCTTGCTGTGGCCGGTGAAGCAGAAGTACGGACAATCGATCTCGTGGGCGGACCTGATGATCCTCGCCGGCAACGTCGCGCTCGAGAGCATGGGCTTCAAGACCTTCGGTTTCGCCGGCGGTCGCGAGGATGTGTGGGAGCCCGACCAGGATGTGTACTGGGGCAACGAGAAGACCTGGCTCGGTGGCGACCTGCGCTATGCGCGCGGCTCCTCGGGCGTGGAAAAGCCCGGCGGTGTGCTGGTTTCCGACGATGACGGCAGCGAGCCGCATACGCGCGACCTGGAGAAGCCGCTGGGCGCCGTGCAGATGGGCCTCATCTATGTGAATCCGGAAGGCCCGGACGGCAATGGCGATCCGATCTCGGCTGCGAAGGACATCCGCGACACCTTCGGCCGCATGGCGATGAACGACGAGGAAACCGTCGCACTGATCGCCGGCGGCCATACGCTGGGCAAGACGCATGGCGCCGCGGCCGCGACCAATGTCGGCGTCGAACCCGAAGGCGACGGGCTCGAATCGCAGGGCTTCGGCTGGAAGAACAAGCACAAAACCGGAGCCGGTGCGGATGCCATCACCTCCGGCCTCGAAGTGGTGTGGACGCAGACGCCGACGAAGTGGAGCAACCTGTTCTTCGAGAACCTGTTCAAGTTCGAATGGGTGCAGACGAAGAGCCCGGCCGGGGCGATCCAGTGGGAAGCAAAGGATGCCCCGGAGAGCATCCCCGATCCGTTCGACCCCTCGAAGAAGCGCAGACCCACGATGCTGACCACGGATCTCACGCTGCGCATGGATCCGGAGTTCGAGAAGATTTCGCGGCGTTTCCTGAAGGATCCGAAGGCCTTCGCAGATGCCTTCGCGCCGCGCCTGGTTCAAGCTCACGCACCGTGACATGGGCCGCGTGCGCGCTACCTCGGTCCCGAAGTGCCGAAGGAAGAGCTGATCTGGCAGGACCCGATTCCGAAATCCAGCTATCGGCAGATCGGCGATGTGGAGATCGCGGCGCTGAAGAAGACGCTGGCCGCCAGGCTCTCGGTGTCGCAGCTGGTGACGACGGCGTGGGCCTCGGCTTCCACTTTCCGCGGCGGCGACAAGCGCGGCGGCGCCAACGGCGCGCGCATCCGGCTCGCGCCGCAGAAGGATTGGGCGGTGAATGAACCCGCGAAGCTGGCCAAGGTACTGCAGGTGCTCGAAGGCATCCAGGAGGATTTCAACTCGAAGTCGAAGTACCGCAGGCGGGTGTCACTGGCGGATCTCATCGTGCTCGGCGGTGCGGTGGGTGTGGAGATCGCTGCGAAGAAAGCCGGCATCAACGTGAAGGTGCCGTTCACGCCTGGCCGCAACGACGCCACGCAGGAACAGACCGACGTCGAATCCTTCGAGCACATGGAGCCCATCGCCGACGGCTTCCGCAACTACGTGAACAGCAAGTCGCGCGTCCCGGCCGAGATGCTGCTGGTGGACAAGGCGCAGCTGCTGACGCTGACCGCACCGGAGATGACGGTGCTGGTGGGTGGCCTGCGGGTACTCGGCATCAATGTCGGCGGCGCGAAGCAAGGCGTCTTCACGAGGAAGAGCGAGACGCTGACCAACGATTTCTTCGTGAACCTGCTGGACATGGGCACCGAGTGGAAATCGAGCGGCGACACTTACGAAGGTCGCGACCGCAGGACCGGCGCGGTGAAATGGACCGGCACGCGTCGGCTCGAACTCGGTGCTGCGCGCGCTGGCCGAGGTTTACGCAAGCTCCGATGCGCAGAAGAAGTTCGTCACGGGACTTCGTCGCGACATGGTCAAAGGTGATGGAACTGGATCGCTTCGACCTGGCTTGATCAGGCGGGGCAGGTCCTCGGGCGGCTACCTCGCGAAGGGGCCGCCCGTCACACCCTGATGCCGCTGACCTCTGCCAGCAACTGGCTGGAACGCAGCCGCGCGGCCTGGTCGTAAATGGCGCTGGCGACGATGACCTCATCCACGCCGGTGGCTTTCGCGAAATCCTCGAGGCCTGCGCGCACGGTCTGCGGTGAACCGACAAACGAACAACCGAGGAAGCCATCGACATGTTGCTGCACATGGGGCGGCAGCGGTTCCATGTGATCCACCGGCGGCGCCAGTCGCCCCGGCATCCCCGTGACGAGGCCAATGACGACGTTCTGCAGCGAAGTGAACAGGCGGCGCGCTTCCTCATCGGTATCCGCGCAGATCACATTCACTGCCGCCATCGCGTAAGAACTATCGAGTTGCGCCGAGGGACGGAACAGCTCGCGGTAGATGCGCAGCGCATCGTGCAAAGCCGCCGGCGCGAAGTGCGAGGCGAAGGCGTAAGGCAGGCCGAATTGCGCGGCGAGCCGCGAACCGAACAGGCTCGAACCGAGTATCCACAGCGGCACGTTGGAATCGGCGCCCGGCACTGCACGGATGCGCTGGCCCGGTTGCACCGGCCCGAGCAATGCCTGCAGTTCCTTCACGTCCTCGGGGAAATGCTCTGCTGCGCCGGGCTCACGGCGCAGCGCGCGCCAGGTCTGGCCATCGGTGCCGGGCGCGCGGCCCAGGCCCAGATCAATGCGCCCGGGGAACAGAGCTGCCAGCGTGCCGAACTGCTCGGCGATCACCAGCGGCGAATGATTGGGCAGCATGATGCCGCCCGAACCGACGCGAATGCGCTGCGTCGCCCGCTGCCACCTGCCCGATCAGCACCGAGGTCGCCGCGCTCGCGATGCCCGGCATGTTGTGGTGCTCGGCGTACCAGATGCGCTCGTATCCCAGTGCATCGGCCTGGCGCGCGAAGGTGAGGGCATTGCGCAGTGCCTGCGGGATATCCGTGCCCAGCGGCACATGCGCCAGATCGAGGATCGACAACTTCACAGCATTCTCCTGAGGTCCAGCGGCGCAAAGGCCGCGAGCGGTGCATCGAAGCCGCGGCCCAATGCGATCGCCTTGAAAGTCTCGCCCATCTCTTCGGGCATCAGCAGGCGGCGCGCTTCGCTGGCGCGGCGGACATGCGCGGCCACGTCGCCCGCGGCGGCGACCTGCGCATCGATGCCGAGCCCGACGAGCAGGCCTGCCTGCGTGGTATAGCCGAGCACGTCGAGACCGGCCGCTTCGCCCGCTTCGGCAACACGCGTGAAATCCACCCAGGCGGTGATGTCCTCGAGGCCAGGGTGCGCGAAAGGATCCTCGTGTGCGCCATGACGATAGTGACAGCGCAGCGTGCCGGTGGTTCGACGCGCGTGGGTAGTAATCGCGGCGTGGCAGGCCGTAGTCGATGAACAGCGCCACACCGCGCGACATCGAACGCGTCACCGTCGCGAGCCACGCGCCGGCCTGCGTGCAGAGTTCGGAGGCATAGCCCGAGGGCCAGTCGGCAGCGGCGTCGGCGCGCAGCCGGTCGAGTTCCGCCCGCAGCTCGTGCGATGCGGGCCGCTCCTGCCAGGCGAGCGTGCCTGCTGCTTGCAGCACCACGCCGCGCTCGAACGCCGCGCCATCGCGCCAGCTGGATGCCTTCACCGGCAGGGCCATCGAGCACCTCGTTCGCGATCAATGCGCCACGCCAGGGCTCGTCAACAGGCGCATCGATCCACTCGACGCAAGCCGCGAGCGACGCTGGCAGCTGCGTGAGCAATGCCCCGTTGCCGCTCGCGCAGGTCCGCACTCACTTCGAGGATGCGATAGCGCGCTGGCGGCGCACCCAGCGCGGTCAATATGTCGAAGGCCAGTCCGTCCGCTGCCGGCGCCGATCTCGAGGATCTCGCCACCATCCAGTGTCGCCAGCACGTCTGCGCAATGACGGGCGAGGCAACGCCCGAACAGCGGCGAGATCTCCGGTGCGGTGGTGAAATCACCGCCCTCCCCGAGCTTCTGCGCGCCGGCGCTTGTAGTAAACCCAGGCCCGGCTCATACAACGCGAGCCGCATGTACGCGTCGAACGGCAGCCAGCCGCCGGCCGCGGCGATGCGCTCGCGGATGCGCTGGAGCACGCTTTCGGCGTGCGGGATTCGTGCGTGGCCGCGCCGATTCTCATAAGCTCGCATTGTGGAACAGAGCCTCAAGGACAAGGTAGTACTCATCACCGGCGGGGCGCGCCGCGTGGGAGCAGCCATCACGCGCAAGCTGCATGGCGCGGGCGCCACCATCGCGCTCCACTACACCGCTCGGTGGATGCGGCGCAGGCGCTGGCGGCGGAACTCAATGCCATCCGCGCGGGTTCGGTGACGCCGCTGGGCGGCGACCTGCTCGACGTCACGGTGCTGAAGGCGCTGGTCGAGGCCACCATCGCGCGCTTCGGACACCTCGACATCCTGGTGAACAACGCCTCCACGTTCTACGCGACGCCATCGGCGAGATCACCGAGGCGCACTGGAACGACCTGATGGGCACCAACCTGCGCGCGCCGCTGTTCCTGTCGCAGGCGGCGGCACCGCACCTGAAGGCGCGCAACGGGCTCATCCTCAACATCGCGGATATCCACGGCATGCGGCCGCTGCGGCATTTCGTGGTTGTACAGCCCGGCGAAGGCCGGCCTGATCATGCTGACGCAGTCGCTGGCGCGCGAGCTCGCGCCGGACGTGCGCGTGAATGCCATCGCGCCGGGGCCGGTGGAGTTCCCGGAACACGGGCTCAGCGATGCGGCCAAGCAGGCCATCATCGAGCGCACGCTGTTGAAGCGGCGCGGTGCGCCGGATGACATCGCGCGCGCGGCGCTGTTCTTCGCCAGCGAAGCGCCCTACGTCACCGGACAGGTACTGGCCGTGGATGGCGGCCGCAGCGCGAATACATGAGCGCGGAATCCCTGCATGTCGCCAGCGCCACGGGCGTGGACGTGGCCCTGCCCATCGCCGGCGCCGGCAGCCGCAGTTACGCCCTTCCTGATCGACTGGCATATCCGCATCCTGCTGGCGGGAGCCTGGTTCATCGTCAGCGTCCATCATGGTGACCGGCTTCGCCTTTCAAGGTGGGCGAAACCACGGGCGCCGCACGGCTGGTCGTGATCCCTGTCCGCCATCCTGCTTTACATGCTGTACCACCCGGTGCTCGAGATCGCCATGCGCGGGCCGCACGCCCGGCAAGCGCATGGCTGGCGTGCGGCTGGTGACGCGTCACGGCGGCACGCCGTCGATCGGCGCGGTGCTGATCCGCAATGTGTTCCGGCTGCTCGATACGCTGCCGGCTTTCTACATGGTGGGCCTCACCGTCACGCTGGTGACGCGCGACGCCGTGCGCATCGGCGACATGGCCGCCGGCACGCTGCTGGTGAAGGATGACCAGGGCTCGCTGGCCTCGTTCGATGCACTGGCCGATGTATCGCGCGACACCACGCACGACCCGGTGCTGATCGACGTCGCGCAGGACCTGCTGCGCCGCTGGGATGAACTCGAGACCGCGCGCCGCGCGACACTCGCGCGCACCATGCTGCTGCGCCCTGGGCGCACAGCCCGCGGCGGAGCTGGGCGAGACAGCGTTGCGCACGCAGCTGCGCAACCTGCTGGCCGGCGGGGCAACGCAGTGAGCGACACGCGCCCCACCCGCTCCTGGCTGTTGCAGCGTGCGCCGCTGTGGCAACAACTGGGACAGGCGCTGCCCAACCTGCGCCGTGGCCGCACCAGCGCGACCGAAGCCATGCATGCGCTCGAAGGCTACCGCGGCCTGGCGCGCGATCTGGCCACTGCGCGCCAGGCACTGCCCGGCACTTCGGTGACGCGCGCGCTGGAATCGCTGTACTCCACCTTCCATGCGCTGGTGCATCGACCGGCGCGCAACACGCCAGCCACCGTGCTGCGCGTACTGCGCGAGGACATCCCCGCGACCATGCATGAACTGCGGCCGGCGCTGCTGTGGATCGTGCTGCTGCTGGTGCTGAGCACCGGCGCGGGCTGGTGGCTGGTGCGTACCTGGCCCGACCTCGTCACGCTGGTGGCGAGCCCCGCCATGATCAGCGACGTGGAGAACGGCCGGCTGTGGACCGATGGCATGTTGCACATCACGCCCTCATCGGTGGTGTCGGCGCGCATCTTCAGCAACAACATCCTGGTGTCGCTGTTCGCGTTCTGCGTGGGCACGCTGTATGGCCTCGGCACCTTCTACATCATCACCACCAATGGCGTGATGCTGGGCGCGCTGTTCGCGTTCACGCGCCAGCATGGCATCGACGACCAGCTGCTCTCCTTCGTGTTCGCACACGGCCTCGTGGAGCTGAGCATCATCTGCGTCGCGGGTGCGGCCGGCACGGCACTGGGCCAGTCACTGATCCGGCCAGGCGCGGACAGCCGGCGTGAATCCTTCCAGCGTTGCGTGCAACAGATGGCGCCGCTGCTGGGTCCTGTGCGCGCTGCTGCTGGTGGGCTGCGGGTTGATCGAAGGCTTATGTTGTCGCCGGATCCGGGATTTCCGGCGCTGTCGCGCGCCGTGATTCTGCATCGGCTGGTTCTTCGTGATGATCACCGCGCTGAACGGCCAGCTGTGGGGCGGCGGGCGCAGGCTCAGACGCGACGCCGCGCCCTGAAGCGTTCGTAGCTCGCGAAGACCTCGCGCTCCAGCCGCTCGGGGTCGCGTCACCAGTGCCGGCGCGCCCTGCGTGGCCAGTGCCTGGATGGCCCGACTGCGCTGCTCTTCGCCGATCTGCGCGGCCAGCGCGAGATAGGGATCCAGCCATTCACGCGCCGGGCGCTGCGCCCATGTACCCAACGCCGCGCTCGCCAGTCCCACCACGAACGGCAGGTGCTTCGGTTGCAGCAGGCGCACCGCGCCGGCGAGCTGGCTGGTGGATGCGGCATCGTCGATGTCGGTGAGCAGCACCACGAGGCTGCGCTGGCGCGCCAGCGAGCGGATGCGCGCGGCGGCGGGCAGCGGATTGGAATCCACGCTGCGCGGCTCGAGCGTGGCAAGCGCGGCGCGCAGGCCGATCACGGCGGCAGTTCCCGCGGACGGCGCCAGTGCCAGCAACGGCCGCTCCGCATATACCAGCAGCCCGATGCGATCGCCGTGCGCGACCGCATGCTCGGCGAAGCGCGCCGCGGTGTTCACGTAGTGGCCGAGGCGATCGAGGTCGTCGCACCACACCGCACTGCTGCGTCCGGCATCCAGCGCGATGATGACGTCCACATGCTGTTCGTCGACGTACTCGCGGCTGGTCAGCTCGCCACGGCGCGCGGATGCCTTCCAGTCGATGATGCGCGGCGCGTCGCCGGGCCGGTAATCGCGCAGCTGGTCGACCTGCCCGCCTGCGCCGGCGCGCAGCGTCACGCGACTGCCCTGCTGGCCGAGGCCGCGCTGGTTTTCACCGAAACGCAGGATGTCCGGCACGACCAGGTAACCACCTTCGGGCTGCAATTTCACCGACCACCAGGCCAGCCCGAGCGCGCCGGCAACGCGTGCACGTTGCAGCGGCCAGGCGTGACGCCCCAGGCGACGCGCGGTGGCAGTCAATTCCAGCTGCGCCGGCGCATCGGCGGGAGCCGCCAGCCGGCGCACATCGCGTGGCCATTCGGTGCCGGTCGGCGCGGTGGGCGCGACTTCGAAGTGACGCGTGCGGCCACCGGCATGCGACAGCTGCAACTTCACCGCCTGCGTGCGCGCCAGTCGCCAGCGCGCGGGCGACTCCATCCGCAGCGTGGGACGCAGGCGCGTGGTCTCGAAGCGCTCATAGGCAAGACCCAGCAGCAGCAGGATGGCCGGCAGGCGCCATGCCAGGTGCGCGATGCCCAGCGGCGACCACTCGCCCGCGATGGCGAGCAGCGCGGTCAGCACCAGCAGTGCATACGCGCCCTGCCGCAGGCTCATCGCGGCACCGGCACCTGTTCGAGCAGGCGCTGCACGATATCGCGCTCGGCGACGCCATCGAGCATCGCGTCGCCCGCGAGCACGAGGCGATGTGGCAGCACCCACGGCGCCACGGCCTTCACGTCATCGGGCGCGACATAGTCGGCGCCCTCGCAGCCGGCCCAGCAACGCGCCGCGCGCAGCAGCGCCAGCGCGCCGCGGCTCGACAGGCCCAGCGTGAGTTGCGCGTGCTCGCGCGAGGCGCGCGCCAGCGCCAGCACATAGGACAGCACTTCTGGCGCGACATGCAGCGCATCGGCCTGCGTGCGCGCGGCCGCGAGCAGTGCGGCATCAACACCCGCCACACTGCTCGCTGCAGCCGGCGGCGGCGTCACGGTGCCATAGCGCAACAGCACCGCCTGTTCATGCTCGGCCGCGGGATAGGTGAGATCGATGCGCAGCATGAAGCGGTCGAGCTGCGATTCCGGCAACGGATACGTGCCCTCGAACTCGCGCGGATTCTGCGTGGCGATGACCAGGAAATTCTCCGGCAGCGCGAACTGCTCGCGCTCCACCGACACCTGTCGTTCCTCCATCGCCTCGAGCAACGCCGACTGTGTCTTCGGACCGGCGCGGTTCACCTCATCGAACAGCACCACGTCCGCGAACAGCGGGCCGTGCCGGAACGAGAACGCACCACCCGCGGTATCGAGGACATGCACGCCGATGATGTCCGAAGGCATCAGGTCAGAGGTGCCCTGGATGCGCTTGAAGCTGCCGCCCAGCGTGGTCGCCAAGGTCTTCGCCAGCAGCGTCTTGCCGAGGCCGGGCACGCCCTGCACCAGCACATGGCCGCGTGCCACCACGGCCACACACAGTGCGCGCACCGTGTCGTGCATGCCCAGCACCTGCGCGCCGATGGAATCCTGCAGGGCCTGATCCAGTTGTTGCAGCGGAGTAGTCATGCCAGCCGTCCTGTGAGGTCGTGAAGAGTGTTGCGAAGGGCTACGAGATCGACGCGCTTGCCGCGCGCCACGCGTTCGTATTGCCCGTGCAGGTGCGCGAGCGCGGCGGCATCGAGGCGCGCCTGCGCGCCCAGCCAGTCCCACAGCGGTTCGCCATTCTCGGGCAATGCCAGTCGTCGGCGCAGCAGGTTGAAGAAGTGGCGGTACAGCTCGGCGGCGGCATCGGCGGGCTTCAGTACATGGGCGAGGAAGCCGCCGGTGACACGCAACATGGCGGTGTCGTCGAGCGGTGGCCGCGCCGCGGGCGCGGGGCGCATCACGCGCATGCCCAGTACCCAGGCGAACCACAGTGCCACCAGCCACAGCAGCGTGTGCTTCAGGCGCGGATCGCGGAAGAAGCTTTCGGCGTCGTAGTAAACCGAGGCGCCCTGGTGCATGTCGTCGAACACGACGACACCACGTTCACCCAGCGACCAGCCCACCAGCTGCGACAACCAGCGCGCGTTGTCGCCCTTGCCCAGCTGGCCGTTCGCGAACGGACTCGCCCAGGCACTGACGATGATCGCGCCCGCACCGCGCGGCCGCAGCCAGATCGCCGCGCGCCCGGTGTCCGCGCGTTTCGCCAGCACCAGCACCGGCGCGGCGTCGGTGGGTTTCACTTCGAACTGCAGGGACAGGCCTTCTGCTTTGGTAACGATCTGCTGCACCCCTTGGTTCACGGGATGCTCCGCAACCGGCAGCAGCATCGGTTCGGCCGCCTTGATCACACTGGTGATGGCAACCGCGACATCCTGGTCCTTGCGCGGCACGACGTTGACACCAAGATGCGCGAGGCGCGCCAGCCTTTCCGGCGCGTCAGGCGCCGAGTCGCCATCCCACGCCGGCGTGTCGTCCATGCCCGCGATCACCAGCAGCGTGTTGCCGGCACGCACCCAGCTGTCGATGGCTTCGAACTCGGCCTCGCGCAGCGGGATGGCTTCGGGCAGCGTGGTGACGAGCAGGTTGCCCGTGCCCGGCAGCGTGAATTCCGCCGCACCCAGATCATCGAAGCGATGCCGCAGGCTGGCGACGGGCACGCCCGATGCCTGCAGCCAGCGCGACATGCCCGCGTACCCCGCTGCTTCGATCTCGGTGCTGAGCGGACGCGGCGCGCGCTGGTCGCGCGGCACGGGCTTCGGAAACAGCAGCGCCCAGAACAGCAGCAGCGCGCCGCAGGCGAGCAGCACGGAAACCAGGTGCTGCCTCATCGCGGTTCCTCTGCCCAGATGCGCGCGGCCTCGGCGACCACGCGCCCGACTTCCGCATCGGCGAGGCTTTGCGGGGCGTAGATCTGGCGCTCGGCCACGCGCGCCAGTTCGTTCCAGGCAGCGCGTTGCTCGGGCAGGTCGAGCCGCGCGCGTTGCCGCAGCTCGCGATGCGTGTAGCCGCGTGGTGGCGGCAATCTTCCGGCGGCGGCGAGTTGCGCGGCGACGTAGCGGAACAACGCGGCGGGACGTTGCGGTACATCCAGTTGCCGCCACTCCACGGTTTCATCCGCGGGGCCCGGCATGGCCGCGGTACCGGCCCGGCGCGCACGCCGCAGCGGGTTGGCCCAGCGCAATTCCGAGGCACGCAATTCCCGCACCACCACGATGAGCGCCGCGACGACCACCGTGATCATCAATCCCCACAGGATGATCTCGCTCACCAGCTTGCCCGGCGTCAGCCGCTGCAGCCATTGCGACAACCAGGGCGAAGCACTGCCGCCGGCACGCGGCATCAGCAGTCTTTCGAGCCAGCGCCGGAACCGTTGCCAGCGGGATTCGGGGGCATCCTTCGCATGCAGATCCTTGAGTACGGAATCGAGCTGCCCGGGATCAGGGCCGGCATGCGATGCGGCGCGCGTGGCGGCGAGCAGCTCATCCAGTGAGCGCGCGTCGATGCGATCCGCGACGCCATCAGCGAGTGCATCCGCCAGGCGCAGCTGCGTCAGGGCCGCTTCGATGCCGGGACAGTCCTGCTCCAGTTGCGTGAGGCCGGTGTGCTTCGCGGGCGCCGTCGCGGCGCAATTGGCGATGACCGCGCGCGGCGCATCCGCTGGCGGCGTGACCGGCCCTTCCTCACGCGCACGCGCGGCGGCAGCGAACAGCAGCGCGACGAGCGGCAGTGCGGATGGTCTCACCGGGAGTCGCAGCGCCGCGCTACGGCTATGCCTGCGGCGCTTCGATGCCACCCAGCCGCGCCTCGATGTCGGCGCCGCCCTTGCGCAGCTTGAGATCCTGGTAGATCGCGACGATGGCGGCGGCGAACGCCGGGGTGTACACCACCGAGGTGAAGCCTTGCAGCGCCTGTTGGACGATCACGCGGGTGGCAGGGGCAAGGCCAATGGCGGCAGCGATGTAGCCCCAGACCGCGCCGATGACGAACAGCACCACGGCCGCGACCACGCCAATCACGCTCAACACGATGAATGTGCGCCACCAGTTGCCGCCCACCAGCGCCCAGCTCCTGCCCAGCGCCTCGAAGGCCCGGCCGCGCTGCTCGGTGTAGGCCGCAGCCCACAGGCACCACCGCCCGATGAGGTAGATGCCAGGCACGACCAGCAGGATGAACCCCACGATGACGGGGACGATCAGCACGATGGTCACCAGCACCGCGCCGGGAAGCAGCGTGAATCCGGACTTCAGGTTCGACAGGGCATTGCTGCCCCGACCCGCGGCGACTTCATTGATGGTCATGGTGATCATCAGGTTCACGGCCAATGCCACCGCGATCAGGGCCAGGTACGCGATCCAGATGGACGGTGAACTGAATACCGCCGTCGCTGCGGCGACAGTCGATGCCGTATTGCCCGAGGCAGCAGCGGCAGAAGCCAGGGCGAGCAGCCGCAGCTGCAGCCAGACAGTGATGAACACCGAGACCAGGGCGGAGAGCAGCGACGCCTGCCAGCAATGACGGAAGCTCGCCTTGAACAGGTTGATGGAGCTGTCGATGACTCCACCGATGGATTGCGGCGATCGAGGCGCTGTGTACACGGTAACTCCCTGCGTGACGGCCGCTGTCGCGACCTCTTGTTGGTTTTTGTTTTTTGCCGCCGGCCTGGCAGCTGCCTCATGCGCCGACGCTAGCACACCGTCTTTGCAGGTGTCAGCAGCGCGACCGGCTGCCGGGTGCGGCAGCGGGTGAAAGGACCTGGTTTTACTTGCCCAGCAGCGTCAGCACGTTGCGCGGCTGCACGTTCGCCTGCGCCACCATCGCGGTGCCAGCCTGCTGCAGGATATGGCCGCGCGTGAGCTCGGCGGTTTCGGCGGCGTAGTCGGTATCCATGATGCGCGAGCGGCTGGCCGAGGTCGTTTCGACCGCGACCTGCAGGCTGCCCACCACGGAATCGAGTCGCGACAGCTGCGAGCCCAGCGTCGCGCGCTGGCCGCTCACGTAGTCCAGTGCGGAATCCACCTGGGTCATCGCGCGCGAAGCGCCGTACTGCGTGCCGACATCGAGGCCGTCGAGGCCCAGCGCGCCGAGGTTCATCGCGCCGAACTCGAGGTTCATGGTCTCGCCGGCCTGGCTGCCCACTTGCAGGGCGGCATGCTTCGTGGCGTTCACGGCCTGCGGGATCTGCTCCCACGATTCAGTGAAGCCCGCGAGTACATCGTCGCCATAGGAAGTGCCGAGGTCGGGCGCCACGTCCGTTGCGGTCTTCACGGCGCCGCCATCGGCATCGAACCCGCCGATGGCGCCGGTGTCCGCGTTGGTGAGGTTCACGTGCGCATCGACGAAGGCGACGCCATTGGCCTTCACTTCACTGTAGAAGTCGGCCTGCGTGTACGCGGCATTGCCGGCGCCGGTGCCGAAGAAGTGATCCAGCGCCTGGTCCATCGTCGGGGCCGACGGACCACTGAGGTATTCCATGAAGTCCTTCAGGCCCGAGGCGCCCGATTCCTTCAACTTCTCGTGCAGGTAGCGCGTGGAGATGTAGCCCGCGCTGTAATCCGCCGAAGTGCCGCCCCAGGCCGCACCGACCTTGCTGTCGAGCAGGTTCTGCACCTTGGCGTCGAAGGTGCCACCGGCCTGCTGCGAAACGTCGGCGGCGACGCGTTCATCCGCGCCGTGGATGAATTCGGCCGAGCCTTCGACGAACCAGGTGGAGGTGCTGCCCAGCGAAGTGAAGTTGGTCGAACGCGCCATCACCGCATGCGTCATCTCGTGCGCGATGACGCGGTCGGCGTAGATCGGCGCGCTGCCACCATGCGGCAGGTTGGGCGGCGTGAAATCCGCCATATCCACCTGCAGCGTGACGTTGGTGTTGCGGCCGCCGGCGCCGCCCGTGTTGCTGACCACGCGCGCCAGCGTGCCGCCGGCACCGTCGGTGAAGGAAGTGAGATCGATGTTCAGCGAAGCGCCGTCGGCGCTGAGGCCGTACTGCTGCTTGATGGTGTCTTCGGCCTGCTGCAGCCAGCCCATGCGCAGCGCCGTTTCCACTTCGCGCTCGTCGGCGGCGGCGCCGGTGGCGCTCGAAGCATCCTGCGAGAACAGCTGCTGGCCGTTGAAGCTCGCGCTCTTGCCGATGCGGGCGATCTCGGCCAGCCGCTGCGACACCTCGGTCTGGATCGCGGCGCGGTCTTCGGCCGAGTTGGTGGCATTGGCCGATTGCACGGCCAGCTCGCGGATGCGCTGCAGGTTGTCGGTCAGCGTGCCGAGCGAACTCTCCGCGGTCTGCAGCATCGACACGCCATCATTCGCATTGCGGACGGCCTGCGACTTGCCGTTGATCTGCGTGGTCATGCGGGTGCTGATCGCAAGACCGGCGGCGTCGTCGCGCGCCGAATTGATGCGCAGGCCCGAAGACAGCCGCTCGATCGACTTCGCGACGGTCATCCCGTTGGCCGCCAGCGCGCGTTGCGATGACAGCGTCGAGACATTGGTATTGATCACGAGGCTCATCACGCTGCTTAACGGCAGCGCGGGGCTTTACTTAACGGGAGCGGCTTCACACTTTGCTTACAAGCGGACACTTTTTACCGCCGCAGCGGCAAGAACCGGCCTCACTCAGGGGTTGTAGCCGCGCTCCCCGTGCTGCGCGAGGTCCAGCCCTTCGGACTCGTGCTCGTCGCTGACCCGCAGGCCCAGCGTGGCGTCGAGAACCTTCAGTAGCCCCCAGGTTACAAGTCCACACCAGGCCATCGTGGCCAGGATGCCCAGCGCCTGCACGCCGACCTGTGCGCCGATGCTCTTCTGCAGGGTGAAGCCGCTGCCACCCAGCGACACGGCGGCAAAAGACTCCGGTCAGCAGGCTGCCGACTACGCCACCCACGCCATGCACCGGCGACACGTCCAGCGAATCATCCAGATGCAGGCGCCGCTTCAACAGCTGCGTGGCGCCGAAGCACACCACGCCCGCGATGAAGCCGATGACCAGAGCGCCGCCCGGCCCGACATAACCCGATGCGGGTGTGATGGTGCCAAGACCGGCGACTACGCCGGTGATCACGCCAAGCAGGCTGGGTTTGCCGTAACGGCGCCACTCGAGCAGCATCCACGCGAATGCACCGGACGAAGCACCGAGATGCGTGCACAGCATCGCCATCGCCGCGGTGCCATTGGCGGCCAATGCGCTGCCACCGTTGAATCCGAACCAGCCCATCCACAACATGCCGGCGCCGCAGGCCGCCAGCGGCAGGCTGTGCGGTGCCATCGGCACATGCGGAAAGCCACGACGTCGCCCGAGGACCAGCGCACACACCAGCGCCGCCATGCCGGCATTGACGTGCACGACGATGCCACCCGCGAAATCCATCACGCCGTGCCGTGCCAGCCAGCCACCACCCCACACCCAATGCGCCACCGGCACGTACACCAGCAGCAGCCACAGCGCACTGAACCACAGCACCGCGCTGAAGCGGATGCGCTCGGCATAGCCGCCGATCACCAGCGCCGGTGCGATGATGGCGAAGGTCATCTCGAACATCGCGAACAGGGGTTCGGGGATGCTGCCGCTGGTGCTGTCGCGATGCATGCCGTTCAGCAGCGCGCGATCGAAGCCGCCGATGAAGCCGTTGAGGCTGCCGCCGTTGCCGAAGGTCAGGCTGTAGCCCATGGCGAACCACAGCATCGAAGCCAGCGCCGTGATGGCGAAGCACTGCACGAGTATCGACAACGAGTTCTTGCTGCGGACCAGGCCGCTATAGAAGAGAGCGAGGCCCGGCAGGGTCATGAAGAGAACGAGTGCCGTCGCCGTCAGCAGCCACGCCGTATCCGCACCGCTCGGCAATGCTTGTGTCACTTGAGGAATCCCTGCGCCTGGTGTTTTTTGAATTGCGCCGGCAGCGTGGAAACATTGCCGATGCGGGCGGCAAGTTTAGCCAACCAACCAATTGCCGCCAATTACGACGGCGGTAACTTCATGCCGACTGCAGATCCAGCGGCACGGGATGCAGCGGGTGCTCCGCCTGGTTGAAGCGTCGCCACAACTCGCCCACGGCCTGGTGCGCAGTGGGATGCACGACATCCGGCGCGAGCTCGGCCAATGGCCCGAGCATGAAAGCCCAGTTGGTGAGCTGTGGGCGCGGGATCACCAGCCCCGGCATGTTCAGCACGACTTCGCCGAACAGCAGGATGTCGAGATCCATCGAGCGCGGCGCCCACTTGGGCGCGTAACGCGGCCGGCCACATAGCCCTTCGATGCGTTCCAGCTCAGCCTTCAATGCGCCGGGCTCGCCTTCGACCGGCAACGCCACGACGAAGTTGAGGAAGTCCGGGCCTTCAAAGCCAACCGCCGGATTGCGATACACCCGGGAGAAGCGCGCGCCCGGATAGGCCGCCTTCAATGCACGCGCGGCCAGCAGCAGGCTCGGTTCGACATCGAGGTTGCTGCCGCCGGAAACGTAGGCCAGCGTCATGGATCCCCCGCGACGAATCTCAGGCCCTGCGCCGCTCGATGCTCACGCCCACGTCGCGCGAACCGCGGATGGCACCGGGCTTGTTCACCGACAACCGCACCCAGGCGATGTCGAACTCGGCGAGCAGCGCGGTGGCCAGCTGGTGCGCCAGGGTTTCCACCAGGTGGAACTCGGCCTTGCTGACGAAATCGATGCAGCGCTTGGCCATCGATTTGTAGTCGACGGTGTTGTCCACGGTGTCCGTCGAGGCGGCCTTCGCGCAATCCACCGGCACTTCCAGGTCGAGCACCACGGTCTGCTTCACATGGCGTTCCCACTCGAAGAAGCCGATGGTGGTCTCGATGGCGAGGCCACGCAGGAACACGATATCGCCGGACTGATTCGACATGCCAACCCTCGGTCTTCTTCTACTAGCTCGGTGCGCGCAGTGAAGTGAGCGGCCACTGCGCGCGTGCTTCGATCGCGAGGTTCTTTGCCGCATCCCCGTGCTTGAGCCGCGCCATGCCGGCCACCGCGATCATGGCGGCATTATCCGTGCAGAACTCCAGCCGCGGAAAGTAAATCGAGGCGTTGCGCCGTTCCGCTGCCGTGGTCAGTGCTGTGCGCAGTGCACGGTTGGCGCTGACGCCGCCGGCCACGACCAATGCATCGAGACCAGTTTCATCGAGTGCGCGCGCGGTCTTGGTGACCAGCAGATCGACGATGGCATCCTGCACACCACGCGCGATATCGGCGCGGCGCTCGGCATCCGGTTCGCGTTCGCGCACCACCAGCATGACCGCGGTCTTCAGGCCCGAGAAACTGAACTCGAAACCGGGGCGATCGCGCATCGGGCGCGGGAACTCGAACACACCGGCGCGTCCCGATTCCGCGAGCTTCGCGAGTTCGGGTCCACCCGGATACGGCAGGCCGAGCAGCTTCGCGGATTTGTCGAAGGCCTCGCCCGCGGCGTCGTCGCGCGTTTCGCCCAGCAATTCGTAGTCGCCCAGTGCGCGCACCACGATCAGCATGGTGTGACCGCCCGAGACCAGCAGCGCCAGGTGCGGGAATGGCGGCGGCCGGTCTTCCAATAAAGGAGCGAGCAGATGGCCCTCCAGGTGGTGCACCGGCACAGCGGGGATGCCCAGCGCATAGGCGAAGCTGCGGCCCAGCGCGGCGCCGGTCAGCAGCGCGCCGACCAGGCCGGGGCCTGCGGTATAGGCCACGCCGGCGAGCCCGGAAGGTGCCGTGCCCGCGCGTTCAAGTGCCTGACGCACAAGGGGAAGCAGCCGCTGCACATGGTCACGCGAGGCGAGCTCTGGCACCACGCCGCCATACAGCCGGTGCAGGTCGATCTGGCTGAAAAGCTCGTGCGAAAGCAGGCCCGCGGCATCGTCGTAAACGGCCGCGGCGCTCTCGTCGCAGGATGATTCGATACCAAGAATCCGCAATGGACACCCGGGCACAAGCCCATTAGAATCGCGCGCCTTTTCCGCTACAAACCACAGGGTTCAACGGTCCTATGCCCAGCGTGCGAGTTCGTGAGAATGAATATTTCGACGTGGCCCTGCGCCGTTTCAAGCGCGCCTGCGAGAAGGCCGGCGTGCTGGCGGAACTGCGTCGCCGCGAATTCTACGAGAAGCCCACGCAGGAGCGTAAGCGCAAGAAGGCTGCCGCCGTGAAGCGCCACGCCAAGCGCAGCGGTCCGCGCATGGGCAGCGAAAGCCGCCCCGCCCGCGCCTACTAAGGCAGATCCATGTCCCTCAAAGAGCGCATCACCGAGGACATGAAGTCCGCGATGCGCTCTGGTGACAAGGAGCGACTCGCGACGATCCGCCTGATCCTCGCGGGTACCAAACAGAAAGAAGTCGACGAGCGCATCGTGCTCGACGACGCGCAGGTGCTTGGCGTCATCGAGAAGATGGTCAAGCAGCGCAAGGAATCCATCGTGCAGTTCGAGGCCGGCGGTCGCGCCGATCTCGTGGCGAAGGAAAACGCCGAACTCGCCGTGCTCAGCGCCTACCAGCCGGCGCAGCTTTCCGAAGGCGAGATCGATGGCCTGATCGCCGCGGCCATCAGCGCCACGGCCGCTACCTCGATCAAGGACATGGGCAAGGTCGTTGCCCATGTGAAGTCGGCCGCTGCAGGCCGCGCCGACATGGCTGCGGTGAGCGCGCGCGTGAAGGCCCGGCTCGGCCAGGCCACGTAAGGAGTCGCCATGGGTCGTCTCGTCGTGTTCGCCATCATCGTCGGCATCGTCGGCGGCATCGTGATGTCGATCATTCGCCGCAAGGGCGGCTGAGCACGGCCCGCTTCGCGGCGTGCTACACGCCGCGCTTCAACCTTCCTCGTGCAGCAGCGCCGATCGGCGCAGCACGAATGTGCCCAGTGCCGCGAACACCAGCAGCGCCGCGAGGAACAGCAATCCCGCCGTGAAGTCGTGCGTCCGGTCCTTCAGGTAGCCGATGATGTACGGGCCGACGAAACCACCCAGCGCCGCCATCGTGTTGATCAGCGCGATGCCCGCGGCCAGCGCGCTGCCGGTGAGGAAGCGCGAGGGCAGTGCCCAGAAGGGTCCGCGCGTCGACAGATCGCCCATGGCCGCGATGGTCAGCGCGACCATCCCCGGTACCGGTGAACGCAGGTAGGCGCTGGCCACGAAGCCCGCCGCACCGATGAAGCTGGGTATGGCGACATGCAGGAAGCGTTCGCCGCGCCGATCCGAACTCGCACTCAACCACAGCATCGCGATGGTCGCGCCGATGTACGGAATCGCGGAGATGAAGCCCACCACGAGGTTGCTCTGCCCCGAGATGCCCTTGACGATCTGCGGGATCCACAGCGTCATGCCGTAGCTGCCGGTCTGGCAGCAGAACATCACGAAACACAGCATCCACACGGTCGGATGCAGCAGCGCGAGCCTGAGGCTGCCGCTCGCTGACTGGCGCGAAGCCGTCGCGCGCCGTTCGGCCTCGAGGCGCGCGAGCACATGGTCTTTCTCGGCCGCGGAAAGCCAGCGGACATCACGCGGCGTATCCGGCATGCCGATCCAGGTAGCGATGCCGAGCAGTACCGCAGGCAGGCCTTCGAGCAGGAACAGCCACTGCCAGCCACGCAGTCCATGCCAGCCGTCGAGGCTCATCAACATGCCGGCGATCGGTCCGCCAAACACCGTGGAGAGTGGAATGCCGAGCATGAACCAGGAGATCGCGCTGGCGCGTTCGGTCTTCGGGAACCACAGCGACAGGTAGTAGAGGATGCCTGGCAGGAAGCCCGCTTCCGCTGCACCGAGCAGGAAGCGCAGTACGTAGAAACTCGTCTCGCCCCTGGCGAAGAGCATGGCGATGGAGATGAGGCCCCAGGTCACCATGATGCGACCGATCCACAGCCGCGCACCGACCCGCGCCAGGATCAGGTTGCTGGGCACTTCGCACAGCGCGTAACCGATGAAGAAGATGCCGGCCCCGAATCCATAGGCCGTATTGCTGAGGCCGAGGTCCGCATTCATCTGCAGGGCCGCGAAACTGATATTGACGCGGTCGAACCACGCCACCACATACAGCAGCAGCAACCAGGGCAGCAGGCGCCAGCGAAGCCGGCGGTACAGCGCTTGTTCTTCGGTCAATGTTCCCCCTGCCCGTCAGCGTTTGCGCAGCATCGTATCAGGTACCCTACCCGCCAATGTCCGGCCGCATCCCCCAGAGCTTCATCGACGATCTCATCGGCCGCGCCGACATCGTGGAGATCATCAACGCGCGCGTGCCGCTGAAGCGCGCGGGGCGTGAATACCGCGCGAACTGTCCGTTCCACAACGAGAAGACACCGTCGTTCTGGGTGAGCCCGACCAAGCAGTTCTATCACTGCTTCGGCTGCAGCGCGCATGGCACGGTGATCTCCTTCCTCATGAACTATGACCGGCTGAACTTCGTCGAGGCGGTGGAGGATCTCGCGCAGCGACTCGGCATCGAGGTGCCGCGCGAAGGTGGCGATCGCACCAGCGCGCCGGCCGTGAGCGAAGACCTGTACTCGCTGATGGACAAGGCAGCGGCCTTCTACCAGGAGCAGCTCAACCTCAGCGACCGCGGGCGCGACTACGCGAAGAGGCGCGGACTGACCCGCGACATCGCCGGCAAGTTCGGCATTGGCTACGCACCCGACAGCTGGAACGAATTGCTGAAACGCTTCGGTGCCGTCGACACCTCACGCGCCAAATTGCTCGAGCTCGGCCTCATCCGCGAACGCGACAAGGACAAGGGTGAAGGCCACTACGATTACTTCCGCGACCGGCTGATGTTCCCGATCCGCGACCAGCGCGGCCGGGTCATCGCCTTTGGTGGGCGCGTGCTCGACCAGGGCGAACCGAAGTACCTGAACTCGCCGGAGACGGCGCTGTTCCACAAGGGCCGCGAACTCTACGGACTGTTCGAGGTGCGGCAGGATCGCACTCCGCTCACGCGGCTGATCGTGGTCGAGGGCTACATGGACGTGGTCCGGCTGCACCAGGCCGGCGTCGGCTATGCCGTGGCGACGCTCGGCACTTCGACCACGCCGGAACACCTGAAGCGCGCGTTCCGGCTGGTGCGCGAGATCATCTTCTGCTTCGACGGCGACAAGGCCGGACGTGCCGCGGCCTGGCGCGCACTGGGCAATGCCCTGCCCGAGGCCGAAGCCGGACGCGAACTGAAATTCCTGTTCCTGCCCGAAGGCGAGGATCCGGATTCGCTGGTGGGCAAGGAAGGCAAGGCGGCCTTCGAGGCGCGCTATGCCAGCGCGCTGCCGCTGTCGGAATACCTCGTGACCCACCTCACCGCGAACATCGATGTCGCGCATGCCGACGGCAAGGCGCGCTTCGTGGCCGAAGCCCGGCCGCTGCTGGAACGCGTGCCCACCGGTACCTATCGCGAGTTGCTGCTCGACCGGCTGGCGCAGGCCATCGGCGTCAGTGCCGAGCGCTTCATGAGCATCGTTGGACCCATGGCCGCGCCCGAAGGCAATGCCTCGCCGATCCAGCAACCTCGCCGGGCCAACACCGGCCGCAGCGCCGGACGCGGCGGACTGGTGCGCCAGGCCGTGCAGAACCTGCTGCATTTCCCCGGCATCGCGGCCCGCATCAATGCCGCGGATCGCAATGGCCTCGATGCCGTCACCGACCCGGGCATCGACGTCCTGCGCGACCTGCTCGATACCCTGCAGTCGCAGCCCGCGCTGCATGCCGCGCAGCTGCTGGAGCGCTGGCGCGACCAGCCACTGGGTGACCGGCTCGCCCGCCTGGCCGCCGAGACCCCGATGCTGGAAGACCAGCAGGCCGCGGGCGATGAACTGCTCACTGCCGTGCGCGAACTGGTGCGCATGGCCAGCGAGGGCGAGCTCAACGAGCTCATTGCCAAGGAACAGCAGGGCCAGCTCACCGGTGCCGAGCGGCTGCGCCTGGTGGAACTGCTCAGGAAATCACGGCGCGGGTGAACTCGGGGCCACCTCTTATGGTCTAACCAGTCATACCGCGCACCTCCTGCCGCCTGATTTACACGGACTGTTTTCAGGGGCTTTTGGAAAGGATCGTGCCAACGACACCCTCTGAAAAGAGCCTGTTTTTTGCGAAATCCGCGTGGCATGAAGCCCGCAGCGCCTATAGAATCCGCGATCCGCAAAAGCGACCCGATCCACTGCTGGAGAGCTCATGTCGCCCACCCGCAAGCCGCAGAAGCCGATGCCCAAGACCAAGCACGCCCCCGCCCACAAAGCCACCGCCAAATCCCACGCCAAGGCCCACGTCGCCAAGCCCGCAAAGCCGGCCGCGAAAGCCGCGCATGCCACGGTGAAAACCGCTGCCGCGAAGAAGGCCGTTGTCGCGAAGCCAGCGGCGAAAGTCGCGCATGCCGCTCACGCTCATGCCGCGCACGCGGCTGCACCCACCAAGGCCGCAGCACCGGTGAAGGGCAAGGTCGTTGCCGCACCCGTTGCCGTGGTGAAGGGCAAGACTGCCGGCAAGCCCGAGAAGGCTGGCAAGGAAGTCGTCGCGGCTGCGCCGGTCGCACCCGTGGCCGCTGCCGCGCCGGGCAAGGCCGGGCGCAAGCGCCGCGGCGAAAGCCTCACGCCTGCCGAAGCCGAAGCGCTGACCGCCGTCGAACGTCGCGCGCCCGTGATGCCCGAAGAGCGCCAGTCGCAGCTGAAGCTGCTGATCGCACTGGGCAAGGAACAGAGCTTTTTGACGTACTCGCAGGTGAACGATCACCTGCCGAGCGAGATCGTCGATCCCGAGCAGATCGAAGACATCGTCAACATGATCAACGACATGGGCATTCCGGTGTACGAGAAGGCACCGGATTCGGAGCCCCTGCTCGCCACCGAGAATTCGCAGCCCGCCGACGATGAAGCCATCGAAGAAGCCGCTGCCGCCCTCGCCGCGCTCGATGCCGAGCTCGGCCGCACCACCGACCCGGTGCGCATGTACATGCGCGAGATGGGCACGGTGGAGCTGCTCACCCGCGAAGGCGAAATCAGCATCGCCAAGCGCATCGAGGAAGGCCTCGATACCGTGCGCCGCGCGCTCGCCACGTATCCGGCCACCATCGACCACATGCTCGCCTCCTACGAGAACGTGAAGGCCGGCCAGGCGCGCCTGGTCGAAGTGATCGTCGGCTTCATCGATCCGAATGCCCCGGACGTGATCGCGCAACCGCAGAACCCGACCAAGCCGGTCGAGGCTGCGCCTGCTGCCGAGACCGAAGAAGAGAACGAAGAAGAAGGCGGCGCTGACGACACCGAAGAAGCCATCGACACCGGCCCGGATCCCGAAGAGGCCGCGCGCCGCTTTGCACAGCTGGGCAAGCTGCACCAGGCTGCGCTGGCGAACCTCGCCAAGCTGACGGCGGAAGATCCGAAGACGGAGAAGTCACGGCAGAAGGCCGCCGCCGAGTTCATGGAGCTCAAGCTCGCGCCGCGCATGTTCGAGGCGCTGATCCTGCAGCTGCGCGTGCACATCGGCGAAGTGCGCACGCTCGAGAAAGAGATCATGGTGATGTGCGTGCGCGACGCCGGCATGCCGCGCAAGGAATTCGTCACCACCTTCCCGCGCAACGAGACCAACCTGAAGTGGCTCGGCAAGCACATCAAGGGCGGGAAGAAGTATTCGAACTCGCTCGCGCGCTTTGCCGAGGAAATCGAAAAGCGCCAGAAGAAGCTGGCCGACCTCGAAGTGCAGTACAAGCTCACGATCAACGACATCAAGGAGATCAACCGCGAAGTCTCGATCGGCGAAGCCAAGGCACGTCGCGCGAAGAAAGAGATGGTCGAGGCCAACCTGCGCCTCGTGATCTCCATCGCGAAGAAGTACACCAACCGCGGCCTGCAGTTCCTCGACCTGATCCAGGAAGGCAACATCGGCCTGATGAAGGCCGTGGACAAGTTCGAATACCGCCGCGGCTACAAGTTCTCCACGTATGCGACCTGGTGGATCCGCCAGGCCATCACGCGGTCCATCGCCGACCAGGCGCGCACCATCCGCATCCCGGTGCACATGATCGAGACCATCAACAAGCTGAACCGCATCTCGCGGCAGATGCTGCAGGAGATGGGTCGCGAGCCGACGCCGGATGAGCTGGCCGTGCGCATGGAAATGCCCGAAGACAAGGTGCGCAAGGTGCTCAAGATCGCCAAGGAGCCCATCTCGATGGAAACTCCGATCGGCGACGACGAGGATTCGCACCTTGGCGATTTCATCGAAGACACTTCCGTGACCTCGCCCATCGACCAGGCCACCATCGAATCGCTGCGCGAGACCACGCACGCGGTGCTCTCGCAGCTCACGCCGCGCGAGGCCAAGGTGCTGCGCATGCGCTTCGGCATCGACATGAACACCGACCACACGCTCGAAGAGGTGGGCAAGCAGTTCGATGTCACGCGCGAACGCATCCGCCAGATCGAGGCGAAGGCGTTGCGCAAGTTGCGGCACCCGAGCCGCAGCGAGCAGCTGCGCAGCTTCCTCGTGGAAGACTGAGCGGCCGCGACGCCGTCGCGAACGAAAAGGCCCGCCTCGTGCGGGCTTTTTCTTGCACGAGGACTCCCACACGAAAACTCCCTCCGCCCTGCAGCCACTGATCGACGACGGCATCATCGATGCCGTCGTGCGTCGCCTGCGCAGTGGCAAGGAAGCCTCGGTGTTCCTCGTCGACTGCGGCGGCGAAATCCGCTGCGCCAAGGTCTACAAGGACGCCACCCAGCGCGGCTTCCACCAGCTCGCCGCCTACCAGGAAGGCCGCAAGACCCGTGGCAGCCGCGATGCGCGGGCACTGAGCGGCGGCGGCCGCCATGGCCGCGAGCTCGCCGAAACCCAGTGGAAGAGCGCCGAGGCCGATGCGCTGTTCAAGCTCGACCGCGCCGGCGTGCGCGTGCCCAAACCTTACGGGATGTTCGATGGCGTGCTGTTGATGGAACTCATCGCAGGCGCCGATGGCGGCGCCGCGCCACGGCTCAACGACATCGACATCAGCGCGGAGCAGGCGCGCGAGTGGCATGCATTCATGGTGTCGCAGGTGGTGCTGATGCTGTGCGCAGGGCTGATCCACGGCGACCTGTCGGAATTCAACGTGCTGGTGGATGCCCGCGGCCCGGTGATCATCGACCTGCCTCAGGCGGTGGATGCGGCCAGCAACAACAACGCCTTCGCCATGCTCGAGCGCGACGTCAACAACCTGCGCGATACCTTCGGCCGCAGCGCGCCAGAGCTGCTTGAAACGCATTACGCGCACGAGATCTGGGCACTGTTTGCGGCCGGCACGCTGCTGCCCACCTCGACGCTGACCGGCAACTTCACCTTCGACGAGACTGCACCGGACGTCGAGGGCGTGCTGGCACACATAGAAGATGAGCGGCTCGAGGCCGAGGAGCGCCAGCGCCGCCTGGCGGAAGCGCGCGCCGAGGGCATGGGCGGGTAACGGCATATTCACTTGCAGGCGCCGCGGAGCGGGCGCTAGCCTGCCTTGCAAAGTCGGTCGCGAGAAGGCGCCGACCACTACAAAAGAAGAACGGGAGCACACATGGAGCAGTGCATCTTTCGCAGGGCCCGAGCCGCCTGCCTGTCGGGGATGATCACCGTGTTGTGGCTCTCCGCCGCCATGGCAGCGGATGACGGCACCACCGCGAACCCTGCACTCACCGCACCCGCTGGCCTCTCCGCGGAGCTGATGAAGACCATCCGCGCCGCGACCTTCGAAGTGGTGCTGAAGAAACCCGAAACCGATCCGCTCCAGTACGACAAGCCGCCACCGCTCGACCTGCTGCCCTTTACCCAGCGCAGCGACAAGTACGAATCCATCGGCACGGCCTTCGCGATTGCGCCCGGCAAGTTCGTCACCGCCGCGCATGTCACCAATGTCGCGAGCGGCAGCCTGTGGGGAATCCCGGCGCTGCGCGATGCGCAGGGCAAGGTGTACCCCATCGACAAGGTTTCGCGTTTCTCGCTGGACCGGGATTTCATCGTGTTCACCGCCACCGGCGTACCCCAGGTTGCGCCACTGCAGACCAGCACCGACTACCACTTCGATACGCCGGTGTTCGCGGTGGGCAATGCGCTGGGCCAGGGCATCGTGGTGCGCGATGGCACGCTCACCTCCGAGACACCGGAAGAACAGGATGGACGCTGGAAGTGGCTGCGCTTCTCCGCTCCGGCCTCGCCCGGCAACAGTGGCGGCCCGCTGCTCGATGCGCAGGGCCGCGTGATCGGCCTGATCTCGCGCAAGTCCGCCAACGAGAACCTGAACTTCGCGCTGCCGATCGCGGCGGTGCTGAACGCGCCGGACAACAAGGCCAGCATCGACGTGCGCTACACCGCCAGCCTGCCCATCTTCACCACGCACCGCTCGGAAAAACTCGAAGCAGGCTTCGACCTGCCGCTGTCCTTCGCGGATTTCGATCGCCAGCTCCTCACCATCACCAACCAGCGCGTCGAAGCGGCCCAGCGGCAACTGCTGCAGGATTCGGTCGCCGACGTGTTTCCACGCGGCAAATCCGGCCACCTGCTGGCGGATCCCTTCCTCGGAACCAATCCCGGCTTCATCACACAGCAGTCCGATGGCAGCTGGGATGTACCTCGCGGCAGCAGCGGCACCAGTACGCCGCTGGGTACCGATGGCTACGTGTGGGTGAACGGACAGGCCACGAGTCCCATGTTCCACATCCACTACGCCAGCGACGTGGATGTAGCCAAAGGCCGCGGCGACAGCAAGCTGCTCATCGAGCAGCTGTTGAAGGGAATGACGCTGAAGCGCGCGGTGGGCAGCGAAAGCGTACGCCTCACCTCGATGGGCAGCGCCGGCAAGCCGGAAGAAGTGAAGGACGGCTTCGGACGCGTGTGGCAGGTGTGGCGCTGTCCCATGCTGTATGCGGATTCCACCTTCATGCTCATGGCGCTACCGGTGCCGGATGGCTACGTCGGCTTCGCGCGCCTGAGCAGCGAGCAGGCCGTGGCAAGAATCGGCGCGGAGATGCGCCTGGTCGCGGACTTCCTGCAGGTGCCCTATACCGGCACGCTGGCGCAATGGCGTGGCTTCCTCGCCGACACGCACCTGCGTCCGGAGAGCTTCGGCAAATGGCAGGCGTCGCTCGACCTCGCGGGTGAAGTGAGCCTCGACCTGCCGCGCCTCGCCGTGAAGGTGAACAAGGAAGTGCTGAACCTCACCGAGCGCAGCGAACTCCGGATATTGCCGGGCACGCTGCTCGACGGTGAACATCCAGCATGGGATGTGCTGGCCGTGCAGATCAGCCTCGAGCCACGGCGCAGCGCTTCGCTGGTGGCCGTGCGGCGCGCGCGGCCGGCGAGTGACGCCGGCGAAGCCACGCTCACCCGCTGGAACAACATGATGCAACTCGCCGGGCAATACGCGGGCAAGCCCATGCGTGATCCGCAGAACTTCTGGGTCCGCAAGGTGGCCGGCGCCGATGGCACGGCGGCAACCGATGCCAGGTTCTTCTACGACCTGAGCTACGAGACGCCGACGCTTGCCGTGCAGGGCGAGGTGCTGCGCGCCGGCTCACGGCTGGCGGAGATCTTCACGGTCCGCGAGAAATAAGCGCGCCCCTGCTTCAGGAATTGGCGAGGTGCATGCGCTCGAGCGCGCGCTGGTAGCGCGGGTCATCCCGCAGCGTGTCGTACTCGGGAATGCTCTTGATGCCGACGACGCCGGGATCATGCAGGTCGATGGCGCGATCCAGCCAGCGGAAGGCTTCGTCCTTCTCGCCATACCAGGCATAGGCGCGCGAGATCTGCGCGGCGAGGAAATCCGGGGCCTGCGTGATCAGCCTCTGTAGTGCAGCGTGGGCGGCCGCCGGATCACCCGCAGAGTACTCCGCCAGCGCCAGGCAGAAGTCGCGCTGCTCGGCGATCTTGTTCTGGCGTGCGAGTCGCAGGGCTTCGTCAGTGTTGCCCGCGTACAGCGCCAGCAAGGTGTTCACCTGCAGGCGGTAATCCGAATATGGCGACAGCTCCGCGGCACGCGCGAAGGCCTTGGTGGCACCGGCGTAGTCGCGCATGTCCATCAATGCGGAACCGAGGTAGTCCCAGGCCATGCTCGCCATCGGGTTGCGCGCCACGCCACGCTGCTGCAGGGCCAGTGCTTCGCCGAAGCGGCCGGTCACCGAGAGGAAGCCGCCCCAGGCCTGCATGATCTCCACGTTGTTCGGTTCGGCGGCCATGGCGATCTCCAGGTCGCGGCGCGCACTGTCGAAATCCCAGCTGCGCGCACGCTTCACGCGGGCGCGCGCCACATAAGCCTCGGCCAGGCCCGGTGCGAGTTGAATGGCACGCTCTGCCTCGCTCATCGCCACGTCGAAATGCTCCGCCTTCATGGTCATGTCGCCGATGGCCGATGCGGTCATGGCGATGCCGGCATGCGCGGCGGCGAAGTTGGGATCGAACTGCACGGCGCGCTGGAACGCAGCCTGCGCCAGCTGCTGGCGCTCCAGCGAGAAGCCATCGCTGTACTGCAGGCCGAGCAGGTATTCCTCGTAGGCGCGCGTGCTCTGCGTGCGATCGGCGGAGGCGAGGCTCTGTCGCGCCATCAGTCGCAGCTTCAGCGCATCGACCACCGCGTTGGCGACGTCTTCCTGCACGTCGAAGATGTCTTCGAGCTCGCGATCGTAGGACTCGGACCAGATCACGGTGCCGGTGCTCGCCTGCACCAGCTGCACGGAAAAGCGCAACCGGTCACCGGACTTGCGCACGCTGCCCTCGAGGATGTGATCGACGTTGAGCTGCCTGCCGATGGTGGCGGTGTCGCCCTGCTTGCCACGAAACGCGAACGACGAGGCGCGCGCCGTGACGCTCAGGCCCGGGATCTTGGTGAGCAGGTTGAGCATTTCCTCCGCAAGCCCATCCGAGAGATAGGCCTGGTCGTGATGTTCGCTGAGATCGGCGAAGGGCAGCACGGCGATGCGCGGCGTATCGGCGGCCAGTGCTGCGGATGGCGGCGACCCTGCCAGCGCAGGTCTCGCCGCACCTCGCTGCCACAACACGCCGGCGAACACTGCCACGGCCACCAGCATGGCCAGCGCGAAGTACAGGATCGCGGGGCGCGGAATGTGTGGCGGTTCGTGGCCATCGGATTCAAAGCCGCGCAGCTGCGCGGCGAACACCGCCACGTCGGCATGACGATCGGCAGGCGCCTGCGCGATGGCCTTTGCAAGCACCGCATCGAGTCCATCCGGCAACGCAGGGCGCACTTCCTCGGCGGCGGGCAGGCCCGGACGCACGCCGGTGAGCAGCTCATGCAGCACCACGCCCAGGGAGTACACATCACTGCGCACATCGATGGCCTGGCCGCGCAGCAGCTCCGGGCTTGCGTACTCTGGCGTCAGCGCGCGACCGAAGGCACGCGTCAGCGAGCGCCGGTCCGCGGTCTCTTCCTGCAGCAGCCGCGCCACGCCGAAATCGAGCAGGCGTACTTCGCCCTGCTCCGTCACCAGGATGTTCGAAGGCTTCAGATCGCGATGGATCACCTGCCGCGCATGCGCGTAGCTCACCGCATCGAGCACCTGCTGGAAGATGCGCAACCGCTCGACGACGCCCAATGCGCGCGCGTCACACCAGGTGGTGAGCGTTTCGCCGCGCACGTATTCCATCGCGAAGTAGGGCACGCCGGTGGCATCGATGCCGGCGTCATACAGTCGCGCGATGCCGGGCGCTTCCAGCCCGGCGAGGATGTTGCATTCATTGGCGAAGCGCGCCGCCATCTCGGCACGCACCTGGTCGAGGCGCGGGATCTTCAGCGCCACCTGGCGTTCGAAGGCGCCATCGGCACGACGCGCCAGCCACACCTCGGCCATGCCACCGACACCGAGCAGCTGGATCAATGCATAGGGACCGATGCGTTCACCGGGCTCACGACTGCTGGCCGCTGCTTCATTCGCAGGAATGGTGATGGCGATGCGCGGCAGGTTCTCGAGCCCATTGCCCAGCGCCGCGAGCGGATCATCGGCGAGCAGCACGCCGCGCAGCGCCTGCACCAGCGGCCGGTCGCCTTCGGGCAAGGTATTGAGCCAGCCACGTCGCGCATCTGGCGACAACGGCAATGCCTGGTCGAGCAACTCACTCAGGCGCGACATCTGTGATTGCGAGAGACCCATCCCTTGCCTCGCCCTGCCTTAGCCCGGTGCCGCTTCCAGCGCAGCCTGCAACATCAACCGCGCCTTCAGCCACAGCCGTTGCACGGTGCGTTCGGTGACCTCGAGCGTGCTGGCGATTTCCTGTTCGCTGTAGCCACCGAAGTAACGCATCTGCGCCACCTGCGCGAGCCGCGGCTCCACCTGTTCGAGTGCTTCGAGCGCTTCGTGCACGGCGACTATCGTGGTCTCGCCCGCAGCCAGCTGCTCACCGAGCCGCGTCGACAGCGTGATCGGCCGCAGACCCGAGCCACGCTTGCGTGCGAGGCGCTCGCGTGCGGTGCTGACGATCACCGAACACATCACCTGCGATGCGTAGGCAAAGAACGCGCGCCGATCCTCGGCGCGCAATTCACCGGACTGCACGCAACGCAGGTACGACTCGTGCACGAGACTGCAGGTATCGAGCATGGTGTTGCGCGCGCTGCGGCGCAGCCGCGCATGCGCCAGTCGCTGCAGGCCGGGATAAGCCGAAGCGAACAGCGCATCGCGGGCGCCGGCCTCGCCCGATCGAACCTGACCCAGCAAGCGGGTGATCTGCTCCAAGGAACGCTCCCATCCACTCGAACGACATCTTGACGCCAGTGTCGGGTTTTTGCAGCGGAATGCGTCTTGATGATCATGCGACATTAAAGCGAGAAAATCATGGGCATCCCGAATCACCCGGCACGGCGTTACAGCATCTTCATGTTTGGTTGCGCGCTGCTTGCAATGGCAGCGGCAACACCCGCTTTTGCAACGGATGAGCTCGGCCCCGATGTGACTGTGCGTTACCACGACCTCGACATCAATACGCCCGAAGGCGCGGGTGAACTGCTCCGCCGCATCAGGACGGCGGCCGCCAGCGTGTGCGATCCGATCTACAAGGGACCGCTGAGCACCAAGCTCGCGCGTGATCGCTGCATCCGTGAACTCACGGCGAAGGCGGTGTCGCAGGTGAATCGTCCGCAGCTGGTGGCGGCGTATGAATCCTCGCGTCGCAAGACGCGCGCGTCGTGAGTCGTTGCGCGAGGCTCAGTGCGTGAGCGCGTAGGCGACGAAGTTCACGCCCATGCGCAGGCCCAGCGTCGCGCCCTCGGCCGGGTAGCCGGGGTCGTCGGCCCATTGGTATGAATCGCCGAGGTCATTGTTGAAGGCGATGGCGACCATCACGCGGTTGTTGTCGTCGAGCACCGCGCGCCAATGCGGTACGTCGCCACCGGCGCGATAAGGCACGCCCTGGCCCTCCAGGGCATTCATGTTGGGCACCATGTGCTTCGTATCGAGATCGTAGACCGTGTGGAACAGCGGATGGCTGTCCGGCAGATCGACGATTTCACGATCCGGGAAGATGCGCTTCATCCCCGCCACGAAACCAGCCCACTCGCGTTCGCCAAAGAAACTGTCGGCGAGCAGGAAGCCACCCCGGTCCAGGTATTCGCGCAGCTTCACCACCTGCTCGTCGGTGAGATCCCAGTTGCCCGGCAGGCCGACGATGAGATACGGCCAGTCGAAAACATCGTTGTCGTCGTCGAGGTTGACGGGCTGCTCCACCGAACGCACGTCGATGGTGGTGAGGCGGCGCAGGATCTGCGCGAAGTAGCGATCACCGCGCGGGTAGTCGACGGCCCAGGTAGTGCCGCCCTCGCGCCAGTCGCCGCGGCCACGACCGAAGCCGCCGAAACCATTGCGGTTGCTCGGGTACATCAGGCGCGCGACGACGAAACCGGCTGGTTTGTTCCAGTCGTCGGGCAGCGGCGCGTCATCGGCCTGTGCTTCGAAGGAAGGGTACACACGGAACTCGCGGTCCGCGTATGCAGCGGTGGCCGCGAGCAGAAGCCCGGCGATGAGCCACCATCTGGAGCGCGCGCTGCGGAGCATGCAGCGAGCGTACTACTTTTCAATTATATGGGCGTGCGCATGCTGCGCTCAGCGAAGAATGAAGGCGCGACGGGAGCATTGGAAATGCCGGCGGTGGTTCCGAAGCGGCGCTTGTTCCGGGACGCGGCGCTGGTATCGCTGCTCAACCCGAAGACCACCATCTTCTTCGCGGCCCTCCTGCCGCAGTTCGTCACCGCGACGACTTCACCGATGCGGCAGTCGCTGGCACTGGGCGTGCTGTTCGTGCTCACCGCCGCCGTGACGGACACTCTCTATGCGTTGACGGCGGGCTCGGTATCCCGCCTGGTGATGCGCGGTGGCACGGGTCGCATCGGCAGGCGACTCGGCGGCAGCCTGTTCATCGGACTCGGCGTATCCACTGCGCTGGCGGGTTCGCGCAGCGCGAAGTAGCTCAGCCGACGCCGTGCGGCTGGATGAAGCCCAGCTTCCAGCCGATCATCAGCAGCAGGAACAGCAGCACCGAGGCACCCACGCGGCGCGTCAGCGCCCACACCACGGCATTCGAAGTGGTGGGCCCGCGCGACATCACGAACATGGCCTGGCCCAGGCTGAAGATGGCGAAGCCGAGCGCACCGACGATCAGAAGGTTCATCATTTTCCTGCTCCCTGGGCGGACTCGCGCCGTACCGCGCGCACCAGCCCCACTATCACTGCGGTGAGTATCACGATCTGCAGGGCCATCAGCAGCACGAGGCCACCCGCAAGGCGCCAGGCCTCGTGCAGGCCGATGGCCACGCCGATCGGCGTGAGCACCACCAGCATCCAGCGGGAGAACCTCATTTCACTGTTGCGAGCCATGGGAGAGAACATACACCCGATCTGATATGTTCCGGATATGCAGATTGTGCATCCAAAAACCAGATCAGATGGGAACCTCCGATGGCTGGCCTGAGGCGCTACCAGCGCTATGCCGAGGAGCTCACGGAGCTGATCCGCCGCGGCGAGCTCGCGCCTGGCACGCGGCTGCCCTCGGTGCGCGAGGCCAGTCGCGCACGACGCATCAGCCCCGCCACGGTGTTCGAAGCGTTCTACCTGTTGCAGGCCCGCGGCCTGATCGAATCGCGGCCGCGTTCCGGGTTCTTCGTGAGCCAGGCCGCGAAGGCGCCGCCGGCACGTGCGACGACGCCGGCGCCGCGCTCGCGTGCCGTCGCGGTGAGCGAGCTGGTGTTCGAGGTACTGGAGGCCACGCGCCGCCCCGGCATCGCGCCGCTGGGTTCGGCTTTCCCCGGCGTGGAGTTGTTTCCGTTGCGGCAACTGTCGCGCGCGCTGTCCGCCGGCATGCGCCAGCTCGAGCCCGCGCGCATCGTCGAAGACCTGCCACCCGGCAACGAACGGCTGCGCAAACAGATCGCCCTGCGCTATGCGCTTTCCGGCACGCGCGTCGCGCCCGGGGAAATCGTCATCACCAATGGCGCGATGGAAGCGCTGACGCTGTCGCTGCAGGCGGTGACGAAACCGGGTGATGCGGTGGTGGTGGAATCACCATGTTTCTATGCAGCGCTGCAGGCGCTGGAGCGGCTGCGGCTCAAGGCCGTCGAAGTACCCTGCGATGTGCGCGATGGTCTGGATCTCACTGCCCTGCGCGGCGCGCTCCGCCGCCAGGATGTGAAGGCCTGCTGGCTGATGCCGAGCTTCCAGAATCCCACCGGCGCCAGGCATGCCGGAGGCGAAACGGCACGAGCTGGTGAAGATCCTCGACGCCCACGACCTGCCGCTGATCGAAGACGATGTGTATGCGGAGCTGTACTACGGCGCGCATCCGCCGAAACCGGCGAAGTCCTTCGATACGAAGGGGCTCGTCATGCACTGTGGTTCGTTCTCCAAGTGCCTTGCTCCCGGCTATCGAGTGGGATGGGTAGCGGGCGGACGCCACGCGCAGGACATCGCGGCGCGCGAAGATGATGACCACGCTGTCGACGGCGGTGCCTTCACAGCAGGCGCTGGCCGAATACCTGGCGCATGGCGGCTACGAGCGCCACCTGCGCAAGCTGCGGCGTACGCTGGCGCGGCAACACGAGATCGCCGCGCGCCTCGCCACGCGCAGCTTCCCCGCGGGCACGAAGCTCAGCGCGCCACAGGGCGGTTATTTCCTGTGGGTGCAGTTCGCCGCAGGCGTGGACACGCTGCAGATGCATCGCGATGCGCTGGAACGTGGCATCAACAATCGCGCCGGGCCAGGTGTTCTCGACCACGCCGCGGTTTCCGCAATTGCCTGCGCCTGAACTATGGACACCCGCGCGATGCGCGCTTCGAGCCCGCGCTGCGCGTCATCGGCGAGCTCGCGGCGAAGTCACCTGCGCGAGGCGCGCGCGACCTAGAATCCAGGCCATCCTCCGGCACACGGCAGATCCCTCATGCATGCACGCGCGGCGCAATTGATCGAAGCACTCGGCCTGCAGCCGCATCCCGAAGGCGGTCACTACGCGGAGGTGTTCCGCTCCACCGAGCGCGTACAGATACCACGCGGCGAGCGGCGCGCGCTCACCACCATCGATTTCCTGCTGGCACGCGGCGAGTTCTCGGCCTGGCACCGGGTACGTTCGGATGAGGTGTGGCATCTGCTCGAGGGTGGACTGCTGCTGCATGTCGCAACCCCGGATCTTGCGCGCATCGAAACCATCGAGCTTGGCGCGACCACGCGCCGCCACGTCGTGCCCGCCGGCGCATGGCAGGCTGCCGAGGCCAGCGGTGATTTCGCATACATAGGCGCCACGGTAGGACCGGGCTTCGAATTCGCGGATTTTTCCTTTGGCCGCGATGACAGCGCACTGCGCACCGCGCTGGCGCTGCACGCGGCAACACTGCTGCGATAACCTCTAAAGGAGATAGCTCATTCCATTACGCGGTTGCAAACGGCAACGACCAGTCACGTAAGGGTGACTACCGCGCAATGCACTCGCCCTTCGTGTCTTTGAGCTATCGGTACAGGTGCGCAGGGCAGCTAGAGTAGCGGGATGACGAGCCCGGGCATCCGTTTCGACAATGGCGCCGCCTACGAGAGCTACATGGGCGTCTGGAGTCGGCTCGTCGGCAATGCCTTCCTCGACTGGCTCGATGCACCCGGGAGATTGCGCTGGCTTGACGTGGGCTGCGGCAATGGCGCCTTCACGCAGATGCTGGCGCAGCGCTGCCAGCCGGCGTCGCTCGATGGCATCGATCCCGCCGCGGCCATGCTCGATTTCGCGCGCAGCGTACCGGCGCTGCGTGAAGCACGCCTGCAGCAGGGCAATGCGATGGCGTTGCCCTACGCAGATGACAGCTTCGATGCCGCCGTGATGCCGCTGGTCATCTTCTTCGTGCCCGAACCTGCGCAGGGCGTTGCCGAGAATGGCGCGCGTGGTCGCACCCGGCGGCCTCGTCACCGCCTACGCATGGGACATGGTCGGCGGCGGCTTTCCCTACCAGCTGGTGCGCGATGAACTGCGCGACATGGGCGTGGCCGCGCCCGATGAACCCAGCCGCGATGCCTCGCGCGCCGACGTAATGCAAGGCTTGTGGCGTGATGCCGGACTCACCGGCATCGAACTGCGCGTGTTCGAAATCCAGCGCAGCTATGAAAGCTTCGAAGAGTACTGGTCGATCGTGCTCGGTGGCCCGGCTACCAGCGCAGTGTTGCGCACCATGCAACCCGCGCAGCTCGATGAGTTGCAGGCAAGGGTGCGCAATCGCCTGCCACCCGATAGCGCCGGGCGCATCACCTGCGGTGCACGGGCCACCGGCATCAAGGGGCACGTGTCACCCTGAACTCGATTCTTCCGCGGGCCAGGATGGCCAGCGACCAGTCTCGGGAAATCTTGATCGCGATATGGAGAAGTGGAGCATGAAGCTCATGAGGTTCAGGTTTGTTGCATTGTTTTCCGTGGCGGCGCGGCTCGCCGCCCGCGGCAGCGGCCCTGCTTCGCCGCTGGTCTCCGCGCCCGTCACTCCGCACTGTTAGCAAGAGCCGCAAGAACAATATGGTCCTGACTACTGAACGCCTGCGGCTGCGGCTGCCGCAGCTCGACGATGCCCCCTTCATCCAGAAGCTCCTCAACGACCCGGACTGGTTGCGCAACATCGGCGATCGCGGCGTGCGCAACACCGCCGATGCCGCGCGCTACATCGATGAGCGCCTGCTCGATTCCTTCCGCCGGCATGGCTTCGGCCTGTGGCTGGTGGAATCGCGCAGCGGTGCCGAACCGCTGGGCCTGTGCGGACTGCTCAAGCGTGACTACCTCGAGGACCTGGACATCGGCTACGCCTTCCTGCCCGGTGCGCGCGGCCAGGGGCATGCCTTCGAAGCCGCGCAGCGCACGATGCGCTTTGCCAGCCAGGAACTGGGCCACAAGCGCGTGGCGGCACTGGTACTGCGCGAGAACATCTCCTCGGTGCGGTTGCTGACGCGGCTGGGCATGTCATTCCAGCGCGAGATACAGGATCGCGACAGCGAGGTCGATCTGTACCTGTTGCAGCTGGAGCAGCAGGCAACGAGCTAGCCTGCGGCTCCGCCTAATTTGCTGGTGGCTTGAACTCGAACCAGGCGATGCGATTGCCGCCGCCATCGGCGACATAGAGGCGATCCACCAGCCGCGTCGGCGGCTGGCGATCGCTGCCGGCGGAAAGGCCCGCGCCACGCGTGCCCTCGCCGAGTGGAAACTCGGTGATCTTTCCATCCGCAGTCACGCGCCCCCACCAGTGCGCCACGCGTGTACCAGGCATTGCGATCGGGTCCGATGGCGATGTTGACGGCCGAAGGCGTCTTCGATGGCAGTTCGTATTCGGTGACCACGCCATTCATGGTGATGCGAGCCACGCGGCCACCATCGGGCTGCAGGCCATCCATGCTGCCCGAGAGTTCGACGAACCACATCGCGCCATCCACGCCAGCGGTGATGTCGCCCGGCCCGCTGTTCGGGCGCGGCAGCGTGAACTCGGTGATCGCGCCCCGCGGCGTGATGCGCGCGAGCTTGCCGGCGCGGAACTCCGACACCCAGATGTTGCCATCCGGTCCCGCAGCCAGCGCGCGTGGTCCGCTGTCCGGCGTGGGCAGGGCGAACTCGGTGATGACGCCCTGCTGCGTGATGCGGCCGACCTTGCCGCCGGCGAATTCACCGAACCAGATGTTGCCATCGGCACCGAGCGCGATGGCGCGTGGCTGCGAAGCTGGCGTTGGAATGTCGAACTCGGTGAGCATGCCGGCCGGCGTGAGGCGACCGATGCGGTTGCCCGTGTGCTCGGAGAACCAGATATTGCCATCACCGCCGAAAGCAATGATGCGCGGTGAGCTGTTCGGGTGGGGCAGCGCGAATCCCTGGTAACCACTGCCATCCGCGCGCATGTGGCCGATGCGATTGCCGGTGCTTTCGGTGAACCACAACGAGCCATCGCGCGCGACGGAGACCGTGGTCACGCCACTGTTGGCAGCGGGCAATGGCAGGCCATGCGCGATGCCGTCGGTGGCGGGATGCACGGTCGCGAGCGTCGTGCACGCGGCCAGCGCCGCGACGCCCAGCCACGACGCCCAATGCGCGGCGCATGCACGCGATCTCTTCTTCATCAGGCGCGTCGCGACAACCAGGCCACGCCGGCCAGCGGCAGCACGATGACCGCCAGCACCAGCCGCAGGTACCACGCACCCGGCGCATCACCCATTTGAGCAGCGGCATTGCCGATCTGGTCGGGCAGGTTCAGCAATGAATCGCCCATTGCTGAAACATAGGCAGCAGAAGGTGCCACCGGCGCGAGCAGCGCCGCGCCGCCGGCGGCAACCATGCCGAGCAATGCCAGCACCGCAGCGCGCCGCATGCGCAGGGCGCGACGACGCGCGACCACTCCAGCGGCAACCTGCGCCACGAAGTCATCATCCGCACCGACCAGCGGTGCCTGCGCGAACAGGCGCTTGAGATCGTCACCGGAAGTCGTGCTCATCGGCCCTCCTCGCCCAGCAGCTCGCGCAGGTGCGCGGCACCGCGGCCCGCATGCGACTTCACCGTCCCCAATGGCCAGCCGGTGGTCGCCGCGATTTCAGCATGACTCATCCCTTCGGCGTGGCACAAGACCAGGCACAGCCGTTCGGCCGGCTTCAACAGTGCGAGCAGGCGATCCAGGTCGATGGCGGTGGAGGGATCGGTTGCCGCCGCGGGTTGCAGGCCGGCCAGGGTGGCGGTCGCTTCATCCAGCGGCAATTCACGGCGCGCGCGCCGATCCTGCAACCACAGGTTCACGGCGAGGCTGCGCAGCCAGCTGCCGAACGCGGCCGGCGCCTGCAACTGCGGCAGCTTGCGCCACGCATCGATGAACGCCCGTTGCGCCAGGTCATCCGCCAGCGCGGCATCGCGCCCGAGTCGTCGCAGCAGC
Organism: Pseudomonadota bacterium; assembly: GCA_037200665.1. Lineage (GTDB taxonomy): Bacteria > Pseudomonadota > Gammaproteobacteria > Steroidobacterales > Steroidobacteraceae > ZC4RG30. The sequence continues at coordinate 780,444 of JBBCGD010000007.1, forward strand.
GAGCGCAGCCATGACTGCCGCCGTCGCACCAGTTCCGCAAAAGCCTCGTCGTCGCCGCCCGCGGCCAGCACCGCCAGCGCCGCCTCGGCGGCCGAGGCCAGCGCGGTCCGCGCCTGCGTGCGATTCACCGAGCCTCGTCACCTGCATCGGCCGCAGGGTTCCGGTCACGCGACTGCATGCGTGCCAGCATGCGTGAGGCCGTGAGCAGGCCCAGCCCCACGCACAGGCTGATCACGCCGCCAGCCGACATGCCATACAGCGCATCGCGCTCGATCTGGCCGACCAGCTGCGCACCGCCCAGCAGGCCAAAGCCGGCGAATACGCAGACGACGCCGCCGATCATCAGTCCGCGTATGGCGTTCTCCTCATTGGACTTCCGGCGCGCCTGCGGCTGCCGCCACAGTGCGGTGGGAAACAGCCTCTCCATCATCTCCTTGTCGAGCGGCGTGCCGCGCTCGGCGAAGGCGCGCAGCGTTTTCTGGCGCTCCTGCTCGCTGAGGTAACGCGCCCAGGCCGTGATGGCGAACCAGCCGAAAAGGCCGAACCAGAAGATGAATCCGAGGACCGGGAAGGGGCTGTACATGGACGTGAACCTCACAATTTCTTACCGCACAAGGTGCGCGATTCACAGTTATGGATGCGCGAAACAGGGCATCTGGATGCAATCCCTATAATGAACCGCGCAACCAGCCTTTCCCTGAACGACCCACGGCTAGAATCGAAGCATGTCCTCGTCGAAGAATGATGATCCCACCAGGCCCTCCGGGCGCGTCCGCCACGATTCCGGTGGCCGTGCCATATGGGAATGGGCTATGGATTCGGGCAAGCACGCCATCGATTCCACTTCGCGGTTGCTGAAGCGGCTCGATCTGTCGAGCCTGTCGCTGCTGGAAGAAGGCGAGAAAGGCGACGACAGGCAGGCGCAGGGCGCTGCGCAGAAAGGGCAGAAAAAGGACCCTGACGCCACCGACGACAAGCTCCAGTTCGAATCCGGCGGCAAGGGCAGTGGCTTCAATCCCTATGACACGCGCATGCCACCCAAGCGCGGAGCGGTGGCTCCGGCCAAACCCGGACCGCCCGCGAAGCCGCGCATCACGCAGCCGGTGATGCCGGTGAAGCAGAAGAAGCGCGGGTTCTTCGCGCGACTGTTCGGAAGCGGCGGCAGGTAACCGCCGCGGATCCGCCCGCAGCCACGGGCGAATCCCGAAGCTTCGATCAGGCTGCTGGCGGCACCTTGCGTCGCCGCCGCACCAGCATCAGTACCCCCAGGCCCGATCCGAAGAGCACCACCGCGGACGGCAGCGGCACCGGCTTCGGCGTCAACACGAACAGGTGCGGATCCGATCCCGTGACATCCTCGCTGACGAGATAGATGGTGCCGTTGTTGTCGATGGTCACCCCTTCGATGCTGCCGGACATCGCGGTGAGATCGAACATGCCGAGCGCATTGCCGGCGCGATCCACTTCCACCAGCTTGCGCGACTCCTGGCTCAGCAACAGCAGGTTCTGCTGGTCGGGTTTGCCGGCGAGGGATGGGATGTTCGACAGCACCGTGATGTCGGCGATGTCCTTGAGGCCCAGCGATGCCGGATCGAACTGCGAGATCACCGAGTGCGCGCCGGTGGCGAAATCGATCTGCCACAGCTTGACCTCCTCTGGGCTCTTCTCCTTCACCGTCCAGTAACCACCGGTCAGCCCATCGTGCGACACGCCTTCGATGCCGATGTTGTCGACGTAGTCGCCCAGCGTCACGTCGCCCGCGGGATTGCGCGTCAGCGTGCCGCCTGGCACGTAGCTGAACTGGTACAAGGCCTGGCGGCGTTCCTCGGTCAGCACGAACTGGCCGTTGCCGGCGTAGGTGATGCCTTCGGTGTCTTCGAAGCCGGTGGGCGAGCCATCGCTGTTGTTGCTGACCAGGGTCATCGAGCTGAGTACTACGCCACTGGTGGTGGTCTCGTAGATGCGGCGGCCTTCATCCTCGACGACGTACAGGTGGTTGTTGTCGGGATTCCAGGTGACGCCGGAAGCTTCCCAGGCCTTGGGCGAATGGATCAGGTCGAGCGCATAGCTGCCGGTGAGCTGGTAGTTGCCAAGGTCCACGCCGAGGATGTCGGCATGGGCCGCGAACGGCGCTGCGAGCAGCAGCGCCGCGAACTTGAGGTTGCGCATCAGCGATCAGGCCGCGGCGCGACGACGACGGATGGCACCGCCGAGCAGGCCGAGGCCGGAGCCGAGCAGCCAGATGCCGGCGGGCAGCGGCACGGGTGCGGCGTAGGTGCCCGGAGAACCGACGCGGGTATCGAGGCCGGCATAGGCGCTGTTCACACCGACGATGCTTGCCGTAGTCAGCGTGACGTTGTTGGCGCCGGCGGAATTGTCGAACGAGGCGAAATCACCCGAACTACCAATACCCACGCGGGTTACCAGGCCACCCGTTGCATTGAAGATGTTCACCGCGTCGCCGCTCGAGCTCAAACCCACGCCGGAGCCGGTGTAGATTCCGAACGCGAAACTGGTCGGCTGCGGATGCGCGGCACTGAACCAGTTGCTGATGAAAGCGGACGCTGTGCCACCTTCAGCGAAAACAACGGACTGTCCCGCGGCGATGGAGGTAATGCCGCTCAGGGCCACTGCTGCAGAAGCCGAGCCACCGTTACCCGAATCATCGTCCATCTTCCAGCCGGTGATATCGACTGCGGTGCTGCCGAAGTTGGTGAGCTCGAACCAGTCGAAACCATAGGAGGATTTTCCGCTGGCCGTCGAATCAACCTCCGTAATCCGCACCTGCGCCTGGGCGCTACCCAGCACGAGGAAACCACCAACCAGGACCAGCAACGACCGCAGCACATGCTTCATGACACGAACCTCGAGGAACACAGAAAGGGAAACCGATCCTGTGATGCCCCGATGTCAGAAATGTTTCAATGTGATGACGCCGCGATCAGTCGATCACTGATCGGTGGTAAATCCGCGGCACACCACGGCGAGCTTGTTGCCATCGGGATCGCGCACATAGGCCGCGTAGAAATCCTCGTTGTACTGCGGACGCAGCCCCGGCTCGCCTTCTGATGTTCCACCGTTGGCCAGTGCCGCCGCGTGGAAGGCACGCACCTGTGCCCAGCTCTTCGCGCGCAATGCGACCATGTTGCCGTTGCCAGGATCGGGCGCCTTGCCATCGAAGGGCTTGCATACCCACAACGCTTCCTGCACGCGCCCCTTGTCGGCGTACGTGCCCCACCCGGCCCAGACATCCCAATCGTCCTCGCCGGTGGTATCGCAGCGACCGATGCCCAGCGCGGCCATCACTGCATCGTAGAAACGCACGGCGCGCGGGTGGTCGCTGGTGCCAAGGCAGATGTAGGTGAACATGCGCGCATCGTAATACGCGGCACCCGTGCCCGGACATCGCCTGCGCGGACGGCGAACCCCGCCGCCCGCGCATGGCACATCGCTACGGCGCCGCGCCCGCCGTGATCCAGTCGCGCACCTGGTTGATCGTGGCCTGGTCGAGGTACGGCCCACCGAAGGGCATCTGCACACCAACCGTCTGCGTGCCCTCGAGCTTGTTGATGATGTAGCTGCTGTTCGGGTTACCCGGCAGCACGCGCTTCAGCGAACCCATTTCCTGGCTCGTCACGTTGACCAGCGCCGCGTAAGTGGCGCTGGCGCTGCTCAGGTTTCATGCTGCCCGGCAGGCTGGCACCGCCACCGGTGTGGCAGCCCGAACAACGCGGCGTGAAGATGTTCGCCTGCAGTGTCGCGAGCGTCGGCGCCGCAGGGGGCAACCACATTCACGGGCACGGCCGCGCTGGGTAGTGGCGTTGCCCGCGCCATCGGTGGCTTTTGCAGTGAGCTGCTGCGTCCCGGTCAGGCCCGCGGTGTTCCACTGCACCGAATACGGCGAGCTGGTATCCGCGCCGATCAGCGTGGCGCCATAGTAGAACTGCACCTGCGCCACGCCGACGTTGTCGGCGGCATTGGCGCTGACCGTCACGGTGCCGCTCACGTCGCCGGTAGCGGGGCGCGGTGATGCTGACCGTCGGCGGGGTGGTGTCGGGGCACGTTGTTCACGGTCACCGCCACGCCGGCGGGAGTCGTGGAATTGCCGTAGGCATCGTAGGCCGTGGCGGTGAGCGTGGCGGCGCCATTGGCCACGGTGCCGGTGTTCCAGTTCACGCTGAACGGCGCGGCGTTGGCGGTATTGATATCGGTGGTCGTGGTACCGACCCGTACCGAGAACACCACGCGTGCCACGCCGACATTGTCGCTGGCATTCGCGGTGACGCTGACAGTGCCACTGACCGTAGCGGCCGCGGCCGGCGCAGTCACGCTGACGGCAGTCGGTGCGGCGATGTCGGGTGCGGTCGCACCGAGATCGATGCGCGCGTAGATGCCATCGGCCTCGCCGTTGTTGCCGGCGGTGACGTACAGCACCTTGGTCGGCTGGTTGCGCACGCCATTGCCGAAGCCGATGCCCCACAGTCCGTCGGTGACGATGGGCGTGCCCGCGCCATCCGCCAGCACATGGATGAAGGTGCCGGTGGTCAGGTCGTAACCATTGATGCGACCGTCACCGAAGTTGCCGACCAGCAGCGCGCCACTCAGCGTGCCGAAACCATCAGGCGCCACCGCAAGTCCCCATGGCGCATTGAGTTGCGTGCCCTGCGCGACCAGCTTGGTGATCAGCGCACCCGCGGTGCTGTAGATCTCGACGATGCCGAGGCCGGCGCCTTTGACTTCATCGCCACTGACCGCATCGCGCTTCGCGTAGGCCACGGCGAGCACGGTGGTGCCGCCACGCTGGATGGCCTGGATATTGAAGGGACCATAGTCCGTCGGCAAAGTCGCATCGGTGAACTTGCCAGTGCCATCGAGCCTGGTGAAGTTGGCGCTGAAGATGTCGATCTTGCGGTTGTGGAAATCCGCCGCGAACAGCTGCGAACCGGCGATGGCAAGGCCGGTGTACTGCGCGCCGTCCGTGGCTTCGAACGCAACCTTCGCATTGGTCGCATCGACCGTCGGCGCCCAGCCATCGAGTGCACCGCTTTCCGTCACGAAGAGGAAACGCGCAGGCGCACTAGTGGTGCCGTTGGTCACCATGAAGTCGGTGGTGGAAGTACTGGCCACGATGCCGGTCACTTCACCCGGGCCCTGGCTCGCGGTGGGGATGTTCACCACCGTCGAAGTCACCGTGCCGGTGCCGTCATACACCGTCGAGGTGTGGTCGTGGTTGTTGGCGATCCACCAGGGCCCGGTGGGCAATGCCGCGAGTCCCCACGGATTGCGCAGGTGCGTGTCGGTCGAGACCGCAGGCACGGCGCCATCGGAGACCAGGATGCTGCGCGTGTATGCGCTGGGCGTGACCGGCGGTGTAGTCGTGCCACCACCGCCACCATAGCCACTGCCTCCACCACCGCCACAAGCCACCACACCCGCGGCGATGACCAGTGACAGCAATGCATTGCGTGCGAATCCCGTAGCCCTGCGCATCATGAAATTCATCGACATCCCCTTGCTCGAAGATCGTGGCTGGTGCCTGCATGAGTGCCGGCTGTGATGCATTCGGTTGCTGCGGGAAAAACTTTCATCGCGTGCAACCGTGGCGCGGGTTGCAGGCACATATACCGATGAAGGCGCGAGGCCATCGCGTGCAGGAGATCGAGCGTGAAGCCAGGATCGATACCGTATTTGCTGTGCCTGTTGCTGCTGGCCTGCATGGCCACGCCACGCGTCGAGGCCGAGCCTTACCTCGCGGTCACCATGGGTTTGAAGTGCAGTGCCTGCCATGTGAACCCGACGGGCGGCGGCATGCGCACCAGCTTCGGCGAGATCTGGGGACAGACGCAGCTGCCCGCACGCTCGTTCGGCGTCACCGCGGATTCCTGGACCGGTGAACTGAATCGCCACTTCGCGCTGGGCGCGGACCTGCGTGGCGGCGCGAGCTGGCTCGACCAGCCAGGCACCAAGGCCACCACTTCCTTCAACGTGGACAGCCTGCGCGTCTACCTCGACCTCAAGCCCATCCCCGAGCTGTTCTCGCTGTACATCGATGAGCGGCTCGCGCCGGGAACGGCGAACAACGCCGAGGCTTACCTGCGCGCGTGGTTGCCCGGCCACCAGCTGTACGTGAAGGCGGGCCAGATGTACCTGCCCTATGGCATCCGCCTGCAGGACGACACCGCCTTCATCCGCGAAGACACCGGCATCAACTTCAACACGCCCGATCGCGGCGTCGAGATCGGCTACGACGGTGCGCGCTGGACCGGCCAGCTCGCGATCAGCAACGGCACGGCCGGCGCTTCGGAAGTGGACAACGGCAAGCAGTACAGCCTGCGCACCGAATACGTGGCCACGCGCTTCCGCGGCGGTGCCAGCTTCAACCTCAACGATCTGGCGGGCGGCTCACGCCGCATGCAGAACGTGTTCGGCGGGTTCAGGACCGGGCCCGTAGCGTGGCTCGGTGAGTTCGACTACATCATCGATGACAGCGGCACCGGTGCGCGGCGCAGGCAGGCAGCGGCACTTGCGGAGGCGGACTGGAAGTTCGCACCAGGCCAGAACCTCAAGCTCACCGCCGAAGCCTTCGATCCGGATCGCTCGGTGGCGCGCGACCGCCAGACGCGCCTGTCGCTGGTCTGGGAGTACACGCCCCTGCCCTTCATGCAGCTGCGCGCCGGCGTGCGCAACTACGATGACGTGCAGGAAGTGGCTTTCTTCAACCAGCGCATCATCTTCCTGCAGCTGCACGCATTCCTGTGAACGTACAATCGGCGCATGCACCGCTGGTCCATGCCGCTGCTCTGCGGATTCGTCGCGCTGCCGGCGCTGTCGGCCACGCCGGAATGGAGTGCTGCCATCACGGCCAGCAGCGACTATCTTCTGCGCGGCACCTCGCGCAATTACAACGATCCGGCTCTGTCCGCGGAAATCCATGCGCAGTCCAGTGGCGGAGTGTTCGCCAGCCTCTGGGCCTCGAGCACGCGCCTTCGCAGCAACACGGATACCACGGCCGAACTCGCCGGCACGCTCGGCTACACGCGCCACATCGATGACGACTGGTCCCTGATAGCCAGTTTCACGCACTACGAGACGCCCTGGTCACGCCCGGCCGAGTATCGCTACGACGAATTCACGCTGGACGCGGACTGGCGCGAGCGCCTGCTGCTCAGCGTGAGCTGGTCGCCGGATACCTCGCGCTATGCGCCGGACTACGGCTTCGTGGCCAACCGGCATGCGCTGGCCTATGAGGCTGGCTACCAGCAGGAGCTGTATCGCAACCTGCGCGCCTATGCGGGCGTCGGCTACTACGATCTTTCCGCGCTGTTCGGCCACGGCTACTGGTACGGCAGCGCCGGGCTGGGCTGGACCTGGCATCGCTGGCAGCTCGACGCCTCTTATGTAGTACCCGGGAATGCGGCGAAACAGCTGTCCTACGCCGGCGCGGCCCGGCGCCGGGCCGTGGCCAGCCTGAGTTTCAATTTCTAGCGGGGCAGCGCAACCTTTCCGCCGGGTCAGGGAACATACCGGCATGGCACCAGTGTCTGCATCCTCCACCGAAGCGCATGACGCCGCGCTGCTGCGCCGGATCGTGCGGCAGGACCGGCGCGCCTTCGAGGAGCTGTACCACGGCTACCACCGGCGCCTGTCGCGCTTCCTGCTGCGCCTCGCACCGCGCTTCGATTTCGCCGAGGAGATCATCAACGACACCTTCTGGGTCGTGTGGTGCAAGGCCAGTGAGTTCCGCGGCGCCTCGCGGGTATCGACCTGGATCATGGGCATCGCGTATCGGCGCGCGCTGCGCGCACTGCGCTCGGCGCGGCAGAACGGCGCGTCACTGCGCGACCCGCTGCCCGATGAAGGCGGCAGCATCGACTACCGCGACAGCGATGACATGCAGGACTGGGTGGCGCGCGCGCTGGGTACGCTGCCCGACGAACAACGACTGGCTCTGGAGCTCTCTTATTTCATGGGTCATTCCTGCGAAGAGATCGCCGTGATCACCAACGCACCGGTGGGCACGGTGAAGGCGCGCATGTTCCATGCGCGCGAGAAATTGCGCGCGGCATTGCCCGCGCTGGGAGGCAACGTGGAGGGCGCGCCATGAACCACAGCGAGTCCTGGGACCTCATCCCCTGGGTCGTCAACGGCCGGGCTTCGGCACAGCAGTGTGCGCGGCTCGAACAGCACATGGAGCAATGCCCGCTTTGCCGCGCCGAGGTGGAATCGCAGCGCGCGCTGATGCAGGCCATGCAGACGCGGCCAACGGTGGAGAGCATGCCGCATGCATCCCTGCAGAAGCTGTGGGCGCGCATCGATGGTGGTGAAGCCGACGTAACGCCAGCGATCGAAGCGGATGCGCCGCGTCCGCGGCGGCCCGCAGCCACGACATGGCTCGCGGCCGCGGTGGCCGCGCAGGCGTTGCTGCTGGGCGTGCTGTCCTTCGCGCTGTTGAATGCGCGCAGTGGTGACGGCCGCGACCAGGCGAGCTTCCGCACGGTCAGCACGCCCAGCGCCTCAACCGGTGCGCCGGCCGTGCGTGCCGTGTTCGCGCCGGAGATGAAGCTCGGGGATCTGCAGGCGCTGCTCGAGCGCGCGCACCTGCGCATCGTCAACGGACCCAGTGCCGAAGGCGTGCTCACGCTGGCAGTCGCCAGCACGGGCGATGATGCCGCGCGGGCGCTCGCGGTATTGCGTGCGAGCCCGGCGGCGCGCTTCGCCGAACCGATCGGGCGCTGAAGCGCATGAAGCAGCGCACCTCGCCACTGGCATTGCTGTCGCTGGTCGCGGTGGCACTGATCGCGGGCTGCGCAACCCCGCAGCCGCCCGGACCGGTCTTCGTTGCCGCGCAGGATTCCGGCGCCGACGAGCAGCGCCTCGTCGTCGTCACCGTGGACAACGGCGACAGTGCGCGCCTGCATCGTCCTGGCAGCACGCGTCCGGCGTATTCCGCTGCACGCTATGAAGCCAGCGACGCGGCGCGCGCCACCATGCGCGGACTCGCCGCGGACTACGAGCTGACCGAAGTCGCCGCATGGCCGATCCGCGCGCTGCAGGTGCATTGCGCGGTATTCCGCATCCCGGCGCGGCAGGCACGTGAAGCGGTATTGCAGAGACTCGCCAGCGACCATCGCGTGCGGCTGGCGCAGCCGATGAATGGTTTCGCCTCGAGCAGCTCGGGTTACAACGACCCCTATCTTTCTGTGCAGAGCGGCTTCCGCAGCATCGATGCCGCCGGCGCACAGCAATGGTCGCGCGGCGACAGCGTGCGTGTCGCGGTGATCGACACCGGCATCGATGCCACGCATCCGGATTTCGCCGGACACGTGATCCTGCGCCGTAACTTCGTGGATCGCGATGAAGGGCGCTTCGTCCAGGACCGTCATGGCACCGCGGTCGCCGGCATCATTTCGGCGGCGGCGAACAACAAGCTCGGTATCGTCGGCGTGGCACCGGGCGTCGAGATCCTCGCCTTCAAGGCCTGCTGGCAACTCGATGCCGGTGGCGAAGCGGCGCGCTGCAATTCACTGACCATCGCGCAGGCGCTGGCCGCGGCGCTGGAGGAACACGCACAGGTGGTGAACCTCAGCCTCACCGGTCCGCGCGATCCGCTGCTGAATTCACTGGTGGCGGCCGGCATCGAACGCGGCGTGCTGTTCGTCGGTGCCGCGCCGGCCGATGGCAGCGCGGATGGCTTCCCCGCCGCGGCACCAGGAATGATCGCGGTCGATATGGTCGAGTCCGGCCACGCACGCAGCGGCGTGCTGCGCGCCCCCGGTCGCGACGTGGTCACGCTGGTGCCGGGTGGCCGCTACGATTTCCTCTCCGGCGCGTCACTCGCCGCGGCGCATGTCACGGGCGCCATCGCGCTGCTGCTGGCGAAGGATCGCCATCTCGATCGCGATGCCGCTTACGCACTGCTGGAACACAGTGAAGGTGCGCAGGGTGCGGGCGAAGTGGCATCGATCAATGCCTGCCTCGCGCTCGCCGGCCTCCTGCATCAGGGCAGCTGCCCGGAGCCGCGCGCGGCGGCCGTGCAGCACCCGGGTCCGGAACTAGTGCCGACCCGGCGCTGAATCGAACGCGCGCGATCTTATTCCCAGCCGGTCGGCGCGTTGAACGGCACGTTCAGCACGCCGATGGCTTCGATCTCGTGGATCTCGCCACCCCAGATCTTGTAGACATGCAGCGCCGGCATGTCGAAGGGCTTCTGCGTGGACATGTCGACTTCGTCGCGGCTCGGGTCGCCGTAGATCCTGAACTTCTTCTGCGTCATCGCGTGATGGAAGTGCGAGAAGCCCATGGCAAGGCCGGTCGCCGTATCGGCGATCTCCACGCGGCGATCCTCGATGGTGGTGATGTACTGGAACGCGCCGGAGTTGATCTGCGTGGTGCAGCTCTGCAGGCCCAGCAGCTTCGGCGGCGGAGTCGGACGCGGCGGTGCGCCGGCCGCAGGCGGCGGACCACCACCCGGCACGCCACCCACCAGCGACGGACCACCATTCGGTGCCGTGCGCATGCCGTTCTCGCGACGCTCGCAATCAGCCGCGAAGGGCGCGAGGTAGCCGTTGTTGTTGTCCAGCGCGTCGTAGTACGACTTCGCGATGTGGATCAACCGGCCGCGTGAGTCGGCGTATTCGAACGGCACTTCGAGCAGCATCGGCGGCCGTACCGTCACGAGGTTCGGGCTCAGTTCCTGGCCTTCACGTGGTCCCTGCACCAGGTGCTCGGCCTCGACGATCCTGCCGTTCGCCACCTTCAGGCGGAAGCCCAGCTGCGTCGGACCCTTGCCGTTGCCCAGCACCACGATGCCGCCGACTTCCTGCGACACGGGATCCGGAATCACCAGCTTGAACGTGGTGGGCACGCTCGATGCCGTCTTCCAGACCAGGCCATCACCAACCTTCGTGCGCGTGACGTTCTCGACGAACTTCGCATCGGGCGCAAAGGGCACCCTGGAGGGATCGTGTGCGACGAGTGCGGCGAAGTAATCATCGGCGAGCTTGACGAGGCCAGCACGATCGAGCGTCGGCGCACTGGCAGCCTGCGCCGCGCCGGTGATCGCAATCAGCACGACGCCGAGGCCCGCATGGATTCTGGTCTTGTTCATGTGTTCGTCCTGGTCCCTGCTATTCCCAGCCGCTCGGCGAATTCAGCGGCGCCTGGAAACCCATGGCCTCGATGTCGTGGATCTCGCCGCCCCAGATCTTGAAGATGTGCATGGCCGGCAGGTCGAAGGGCGCGAAGCTCATCGAAGTCTTGTCGCGACCCGGATCGTTGAGGATCCGGTAATCCTTCTGCGTCATCGGATGGCGGAACTGCGAAAAGCCCACTGCCAGGCCGGTTTTCTCGTCAGCGATCATGATGCGGCGGTTGTCCAGCGAGGTGATGTATTCGAAGGTGTTCGAATCCATCTGCGAGGTGCAGCTCTGCATGCCCAGCAACGACGGCGGCCGCGGCGGCTGGCCGGGAATGGCCGGGCCAGCGAGCGAAGGGCCACCACTCGGCGCCGTGCGCATGCCGTTCTCGTGACGCTCGCAATCAGCGGCGAACGGCGCGAGATGGCCATTGTTGTTGTCGAGCGCGTCGTAGTACGACTTCGCAATGTGCAACATGCGGCCACGTGAATCCGCGTATTCATACGGCACGTCGAGCAGGATGGCCGGACGCAACCTGGTGAGGTTGGGCATGCTGGTGTCGCGCGGCGCGGCCAGCAGATGTTCGGCCTCGGTGATCTTGCCGTTCACGAGCTTGAGCCGGAAGCCGAGCTGCATGGGCTTGTTGTCCGACTGCATCATCAGGATGCCCGCGACCTGCTGGGCGGCGACATCGGGCACCACCACCTTGAAATCAGGATTCGGCGCGCCGGTAGCGGCCTTCCACAGGCCTTCACCCGGCTTGATGCGCTTCACCTGCTCGACGAATTTCACGTCGGGCGCCAGTGGCGCCTTCGATGGATCATGCGCCACGACCGCAGCGAGGTAGGTATCCGCCAGCTGCAGCAGGCAGTTGCGATCGCAGGCCTGCGCCGGCGCAGGCTGCGCCGCATGTACGAGGCTGGCCGCGACTGCTCCCATGAGCAGCGCGGCACACCCCAGCATCCCTGTCTTGTTGTAGTTCATCATGGACGCTTCCCCCCGGAAGACTTCGATCAGATGCGGGCGCTCAGATGCCCGCCGGCGTTTCCAGCGTGACGTCGCGCGCCTGGTCCGACATGCCCTGCTCCCAGGTGCTCCAGCCGGAGTTCATGCCATAGGGCGCGCGCTGCAGGAAGGCATCGATCTTGTGGATGTTGCCCTTCTCGACCTTGAACAGCTCGGCGATCTCCCAGGTGTACGGCTGCACCGGACCCGCCACCACGTCGCGGCCATCGGGCGTCTTGAACTTGCGCGTCTCGCCACCGGAGTGATCGAAGAAGCCGAAGGCGAACACGATGCCGCGCTCTTCATCCACCGCCACATAGCGACGATCGCGGATGCGGTTCACGAAATGCAGCAGGCCGGACTTGAACTGCTCGGTGCAGGTCCAGGTGCCGGAGTAGCTGGTGGAAGTCTTCGGATCCGGCCTGGTCTCGCCCGGCTTCACCGGCGCCATGGTCGACTGGCCGCCGTTCTCGTGGCGCACGCAATCCGGCGTGAAGGGGTAATCGCCCTTGCCGTCGTTCTTCTGCATGCCGCTGAAGTACTTGTTGGCCTGCTTGATGAGATCGGCGCGCGAGGCGCGTTCCGCCGCCGGAACCGGCGTGAGGTACAGCGGATTCGTCGCCATGTTGTCGACGGTGTTGTAGGTACGGTTGTTGTTGTCCGAAGCATTGCGGATCACGATCTGCTCGATCTCGGTGATCTGGCCATTGCCCACGCGCAGGCGCAGCGCGATCAGCGAACCGTTGAACTGCGCGGGATCCCTGTGATCTTCCTGGATGGTGGCGAGCACCGCCACTTCCTGCGCCGGCACGTCGGTGACGAACAGCCGGTACTTGCCCTTGGCCTTGGCGGTATTCCACAGGCCATCGCCGATCAGCAGGCGCTGGCCGTCTTCGGTGAACTTCACGTTCGGCGAGATGGGCACGAGCTTCGGATCGTTGGCGACCACGGCGTCGAAATATTTCTCGACGAAGCCTTCGAGGCAGGCGCGATCGCAGGAGGGTTGTGCGGCCAGTGCCACGTGCATGATGCCCAGTGACGCCAGCCCGGCCGTGCAAAGCAACGGCAGCATGTACTTCCGCATGAAATTCCCCCCGGGTCGTTGGAGCGCCGATTCTGCACCAACCGGTCAGAGGGCGCCAAGCATCGCGCGAATGCCCGGTGGCAGGCTATGGCCTCAGAACTGCGGCGCCGTGGAGGCCTGTGCAACCTTCAATGCCTCGCCGTCCGCGGCGACGAGGCGATGTTCCTTCACAGCGGCATCAACCGCCGCGCGAAAGCGGCGCAGGTATTCCACGCGGGTGTGGTACAGACTCTTGAGCCTGGCTGCGTCGAAGGGTTGCTGCGTGCTGCCGAGTGAGCAAGCCGCGGCAGCGTCGTTGCCATCGCGTGGCGTGCCACGGGCATAGCGCGCCAGCGGCACTTCAAGTTGCGGCAGCCGCCAGCCACCACTGGTATTGCCGGCCTCGTCCCGTCGCGCGCCGCCGTCGTCCAGGGTTTCGATGCGGGGCAGGTTGGGCAGCGCGTGGCCGCTGGCGAGGAAATCCGCGTACTGCTGCCAGATGGCGTTGAACACCAGGCCCTGCGGCAGGGTACTGCGTGGTTCACTGCAGGCATCGGTCGGTGGAGTGAAGCCCGCGATACGCAGGTCCGCGGCGGATGGCGTGCCGGTGGGCCAGGAACCAGCAACTGCGCCAGCAGCGATTTCATACAGGCGGAACAGGTCTTCCGGAGCATCGCTGTCCGCACGACGCAGCACCGGCAGCTGGTTGAAATCCGTTTCAGTGGATACCGCGACGAAGGGCACGTCGCGTGGCAGTACGCCGCGGCGCGCATCGGTTGCCGTCAATGGCGGCGCGCACTGGTTGATCGGCGCGGTGAACAGCGCGCTGGCTGCACTGAGGTAACCATCGTAGATCGGCGCACCATCGCCCCGGCGCAGCAAGGCATGCATGGTGTTCGCATAGGTCGTGACATCCGCACCGGCCTGCGCATAGCCCGCTGCGACCAGGCTGTGGGGGTTCAGATCCAGCAGCGGATTTTCCTTGCTGGAACTGCGCAGCAGCGCGCCCACCTGCGCGATCATGTCCCAGGCGAGGCCGCTTTCCGCATCGGCGGGATTGCGGCGCAGGTCCGATGAGCGGCAATCGGCCGCCTGGTTGTACGCAAAGCCGAGCGCGCCATAGCGCACCGGATCGAAACGGCGCAGCGCGGCCAGTGCAGATGGCCGCACCGTGATGCCAACCCATGCGTCGCCATGCCGCAGGAACTGCTGCGATGAAAGACCCCACAGCGGCGCGCGGTCGTACAGCGTGCTGGCATCGAGCAGCTCGACGATGACGAGGCCGCTGAACTTGCGCGGATCATTGGGCCGCCGCAGCAGCATGCGCGTGGTGTAGGGAACATCGGCCGTGCGCACCACCGGCGCATTGCCGGCCGCGCTCCAGTCGCTGATATCAGCGAGGCCGCTGACCTGGAACTCCGATTCCGAATATCCCGCAGCCTCGAGCGCAACCGCCTGCTCGGTGCGCGCGGCGGCGAGGAACGGACGATTGGTCGCGCTCACCGGCAGCACGATGGCGCGCGGCGTTGCGACCAATGCGGGCTCCGCCGCATGCGCACAGCGAGCCAGCCACACCACGGCCAAGATCACTGGAACCCAGAACCACAAGCTTCGGATCAGTCGCATCGGCGGCACTACACTAGAGTCGCCGCTGCGATGTCAACGCCATCCTGCGTGATGCAGGAACTACGAAGCCGGGCCGGCATTGCTTGCCGACCCGGCGTGTACGCAACGCCAGTAGCGCGTTACCAGTAACGCGGCGTGTGGTAGTAGTCGAAGGCGCGGTTGCGATACGCCATGCCATCTTCGCGGGTCAGTTCTTCCAGCGAATCCGAAGGCGCCGCCTGCAGTTCGTCCTTCGTCCAGGTGATGACATAGGCATTGCTGGCAGGATCGTAGTTCAGCTCCTTCCACGGCAGCGCGTGGTACTTCTCGCCCACGCCGAGGAAGCCGCCGAAGCTCACCACCGCGAACATGATGTTGTCGGCGGTCTTGTCGAGCACGATGTCCTTCACTTCACCCACGTCGCGACCCGAGGCATCGCGTACCTTGGTGCCGGCGACGCGGGAGGCAAGGATGGCCTGCGTGTGTCCTGATGCGGTAGTCATGGGAATCTCTCCTTGAAAGCGGGCGGTGGGGGATACGTCAATGACGTAGCCAGAGTATTTCCCCACGCCTGATTTGCCGATGCCGGCACCCGGCGCGGCGGACTGACGGCGCTCTCCTACTTGCCGCGACAACGCATGTAGACTGCCGCACGGCCACGAAGGAACACGCACTTGCCCGATCCGCTGCAGCAGAACTTCGAGGATTTCATCGCCCGCTCGGTGGCGCAGCCCGGCACTTCGCATCATGTGCAGGTGGATGGAGTTTCACTGCACTACCTGGAGTGGCAGGGACCACCGGGCGCTCCCACCCTGCTTCTGCTGCACGGCTATCTCGCGCATGCGCACTGGTGGGATTTCGTCGCGCCGTGGCTGGCCACGCAGTACCGCATCATCGCGCCGGATTTCAGCGGCATGGGCGACAGCGGCCAGCGGCCGACATACAGCTATCCGCTGTTCCATGCGGAGATCAACGGGCTGGTCGAGGCGCTGGGCATCGGTGGGTGCATCGTCATCGGCCACAGCTTCGGCGGCCGCGCCTTGCTGTACGCCTGCGCCGCGCGGCCCGACCTGTATGCGCGCGCCATCGTGGTGGATTCGCGGCTGGGCACGCCCTCCGATCCGCTGCGTGGCTTCGATGAGGAATGGCGCCCGAAGAAGCGCTATGCCGAGGAACAGGATGTCCTGAAGCGCTTTGTGCTCAAGCCCATCGAGCCCGCGCCCGATGCGGCCATGCGCCACCTCGGCCGCATGTCCATCCGCCACGAGCCCGGTGGCTGGACCTGGAAATTCGACGAGAACGTCACACGCATGTTCCAGCAGCGCGGCGACGGCCCGGGCGTGGATGACCGCGCCGTGCTCGCCGGCCTGCCTACGCCGGTGGACTTCATATATGGAGAGGAGAGCCGCGTGGTCACGCCGAGTCGAGCCGCCGACCTCACCAGTTGTCTCCCCAAAGTGCTTTCGGTGATCGGCATCCCCGGCGCCCACCATCACCTGCCCATCAGCCAGCCGGTGGCCCTGATCGCAGCCCTGCGGGTATTGCTCGGCAGAAAAACCGGCTAGGCTCGCCGCATGAGCACACCCGCACCGGCCCATCGGTCGTACATCCCGGCCCTCACCAAACTGCCTGAATTCACGCTGCGCGCGATCATCACCGGGACGATACTCGGGGTGATCTTCGGTGCATCGTCGCTGTACCTGGTATTGAAGGTCGGCCTCACGGTCAGCGCCTCGATACCGGTGGCGGTGATATCGATCACGCTGTTCCGCCTGTTCTCGAAGCTGCGCGTGCGCGATGGCAGCATCCTCGAGCACAACATCGCGCAGACCGCGGGCAGCGCGGGTGAATCCATCGCCTTCGGCGTCGGCATTACCATGCCGGCCATCATGATCCTGGGTTTCGATCTCGAACTCACGCGCGTGATGCTGGTCGCCGTGCTCGGCGGCCTGCTCGGCATCCTGATGATGATTCCGCTGCGTCGTGCGTTGATCGTGAACCAGCACGGACTGCTGAAATATCCGGAAGGTACGGCGTGCGCGGAAGTACTGAAGGCTGGCGCTTCGGCCGAGTCGCGCGCGGCAGCTGATCCGGAAGCGCCGGGCGCCACGGCCGGTGGCATCAGCGCGCGCACCATCTTCACGGGCTTCGGCATCGGCCTTGCGTATAAAGCACTGAACATCGCGTTCAAGGGCTGGAAGGATGTTTCCGGCGTCGTGTTCGGCGCGCCGCTGCGCGGTGGTTCGATCGCGGCGGAGATTTCACCGGAACTGCTGGGCGTGGGTTACATCATCGGTGCGCGCATCGGCGCCATGATGTTCGCCGGCGGCTTCATGACCTACCTGCTGTTGATCCCGATGATCATGTTCTTCGGCGAGCATGTGCAGGGCATCCTGGCGCCGGGCACCAAGCCCATCTCGCAGATGAGCCCGGGCGATGTGCGCAATGCCTATGTCCTTTATATAGGTGCGGGCGCGGTGGCCACCGCCGGCATCATCAGCCTGATCCGTTCGATACCGCTGATCGTGGGCAGCATCCGCCGTGGCATCAGCGACGTGGCCGATGCGCGCGCGGGCAAGGCCAGCACCGATCGCCGCGACCAGGACCTGTCGCTGAAATTCGTGGGCATCGGCATCCTGGTGCTGCTGGCACTGATCGTGCTGGCACCATCGCTGCACATGAACATCGTCGGCGCGCTGCTCATCGTGATCTTCGGCGCTTTCTTCGTGACGGTGTCGTCGCGGCTCACCGGCGAGATCGGTTCCACCTCGAACCCGATCTCCGGCATGACCATCGCGGCGCTGATGCTCACCTGCCTCGTGTTCCTGATCGTGGGCTGGACCGGCGGCAAGTGGTACATCACCGCGCTGTCGGTGGGCGGCATCGTGTGCATCGCCTGCTCGAACGGCGGCACCACTTCGCAGGATTTGAAGACGGGCTACCTGATCGGTTCGACGCCGAAGCTGCAGCAGTACTCCATCCTCATCGGCGCCTTTGCTTCGGCGCTGCTGATGGGCCCGATCCTGCTGCGCCTGAACGACACCTCCACGGTGTACGTGCCGGTGGCGGAAGTCGCACCCGCCGGACTCACCACCGACGTCAGCAAGCTCGAAATGCACGAATCGCTGCAGGGCCCGCAGGCCAGGGGCGATTCGGCCAGCTATCACGTCTGGCACAAGACCAGTCTCGAAGGCGCGCCGGCTGGCAAATACCTGGTGGATGATTCGGGCAAGGCCGTGTGGCTCGTGGACCCGGGCATCAACGGCGTGCACGACAAGCGCCCCGATGGCACCGAGGTGCGCAAGTTCGATGCACCCAAGGCCACGCTGGTTTCCTACATCATCAAGGGCATCCTCGATCGCCAGCTGCCGTGGGATCTCATCCTGTTCGGCGCGATGATCTCGTTGCTGATGGAAGTGTGCGGCGTGCCGTCACTGGCCTTCGCGGTGGGCGTGTACCTGCCGGTGTCTTCGACGCTGCCGCTGTTCATCGGCGGCGTGATGCGCTGGGCCGTGGATCGCCTGCAGCGCAAGAAGCCCGAATCGCGCGATCTCACCGAAGAAGAGTTCGGCGCCCAGTCCGATCGCGGTCCGGGCGTGCTGTTCGCTTCGGGTTACATCGCCGGCGGCGCCATCGCCGGCATCATCATCGCGTTCCTGGCCGGCGTGCTGAGCGACTTCGATGGCGCCCTGCAGAATTGGGCCACTGCCCACAACCCGTTCTTCGACGGCCCCTGGTCAGACCTGCTGGCCCTGGTGCCCTACCTGCTGCTGGTCGTGCTGCTGTGGCTGGTGGCGCGCGGCCGCTGGCTGTCGGGCGGCGACGAAACGAAGTAGCTCAGTCGTGCGTGCGGTGACTGGCTGACGTGAGTCGGTCCAGCACACCCATCAGCACCGCCGAGACCACGAAGGTCAGGTGCAGGATCACGTACCACATGATCTTGTCGTTGTCGGTGTGGTCCACTTCCATGAACTTGCGCAGCAGGTGGATGGAAGAGATGGCGACGATGGACGCCGCCACCTTCAACTTCAGCGTGCCGGCATCGAGCTTGCCGAACCAGTCGAGCTTCTCCGCGCCTTCGTGCGTGAGATCGATCTTCGAGACGAAGTTCTCGTAGCCGGAGAACATCACCATCACGATCAGGCCTGCGACCAGCGCGAGATCCACCAGCGCCAGCAGCGACAGCACGATGTCGGCCTCGCCCACCCTCGCCACCACTTCGCCATGCCCGCCGCCGATCGGCAGCACCAGCATGAAGGCGTGGTACAGCTCGGTGAAAAACTGAATGCCGAGGATGATCAGCGCCAGCGACAGGCCGAGATAGACAGGCGCCAGCAACCAGCGGCTGGCGAAGAACAATCTTTCAACAGTACGTTCGATCATGGGGTGGATTATAGAGGCGGTGCCGGTGAGACCGGCATGCCGACGCGCAGTTCCACGCCCTCGCCCCGCACCATGTAGGCATTGCGGCCGAAGATGACGCCGCGCAACTCGCGGTCGAAGCGGTAGCTCTTCAGGGTGCGCAGCGGCTCGTCGCCGGTGCGCTCGCCGCTCTCATGGTCGATGGTGGTGATCACGCAGCGCGTGCAGGCCTTGGTGAGGTGGATGCGCGCACCAGCGACTTCGATGGCATCGATCGCATCTTCGCCATAGGGATCAAGGCCGCCGAGCAGCAGGTTCGGACGGAAGCGCTGCGGCGGCAACGTCGTGCCCACGCGCGCGGAGAGATCCGCCAGCGAACCCTGCGACAGCACCAGCAGCGGATAGCCGTCGGAAAAAAGCGTCGAAACATCACGGCCCGCGGTCCATTCGTGGTTCGACAGGCGCGCGTGGCGCCGATCGAAGCGCACCAGGCGCAGCGGTCGAGCGAGCCAGTCGGAAAGAAACTGCGCCATGGCATCGCCTGCATCGAAGGCCGTGCAGGTGGAATTCCACACGCGCACTTCGCGCGGCTCACCGTCATGTTCCAGTGGCAGTGCCGGGGCAGAGCCCTGCGGATTGGAAAGCTGCAACAGGCCATTGCCGATGGCCGTTGCAAGCAATGCCAGCCGCGCTTCCTCGCGCTGCGTGACGAAGCGTCCGGCCGGATCCACGATCATCCATTCGCGATCGTGCTCCAGCCCATAGGGCGCGAGGCGTGCGCGCTCGCAGGCGATGCCCGCGGCGGATTTGACCGGATGGATGAAGAGGCCAGCGAGCGCAATGCTCATGTCAGGGAGCGTAGCTCTCCGTGTTTCTTGCGTTCAACGGCGGCATCGGAATCTTCATCGGCGGCGGCGGATTCCAGCCCCTCGACGCAGCGTTCGAGATAGCCGCGCAGCTCCGCCACTTCCTTCGTGGAAAGCTGCGACAGCATGCGCGTCATCACCGGACCACCGGCATTGCGCGCTGAATTGAGCCGCTCGAGCCCGGCCGGCAGCAGGTACCAACGATCGGCGCGGCGATTGTGCGGATCGGCACGCCGTTCGATGGCGCCGTCCTCTTCAAGCCGTCGCAGCAGGCCGGTCATGGTTTGCGCCGTGACCAGCAGCCGTCGCGCGAGGCGCGCTCCGGCTATGCCGGGTTCCTGGTGCAACTGGTCCAGCGTCACCAGGTGCGCGAAGGAAACGTCGGTGCTTTTGCGCAGCCGCTCCTCCACCTGGTGCCGGAACTGATGCATCAGGCGCTTCAGCAGGTAGCCAATTTGTTCTTCGGGCAAACGATTTTCGGATCGCATGGTCTGAACCATCGATATCTCCTGGCGTCTCTTGCCAAGAATAAGGTACCTGATATTCTATCAGCCACCTGATATGGCACAAGCCCTCAGGTCACTGAACTAGACTTCCCACCCACCACCCTCAGGATCGTAGCCCACAATGCGACTCCGCCCGTCGAGCCAGTATCTTCTTGTCGGCCTCTTTGCTGTAGCAGTCCTCGCGGGCTGCAATCGCGCCAAGACCGATCAAGCCAATCAAGCCAAGACACCGAGCACCGCCTCAGACAAGGCGGATGCGAGTGGCGCACAGACTGCCGCGCTCACCATCACCACTACTTCGGTGTCGAGCGAGCAGCTGGTGCGCACCATACCCGCCACGGGTTCGATCTATCCGTGGCAGGAAGTGATCATCGGCGCGGAAGTCGGCGGCTATCGTGTCGCCGAGGTGCTGGTGGACGTGGGTACCCACGTCAAGAAGGACCAGCCGCTGGTGAAGCTGTCGAGCGATCTGCTCGAAGCGGATCTCGCCTCGCGACGC
This sequence comes from Pseudomonadota bacterium, assembly GCA_037200665.1. Taxonomy (GTDB): domain Bacteria; phylum Pseudomonadota; class Gammaproteobacteria; order Steroidobacterales; family Steroidobacteraceae; genus ZC4RG30. The sequence continues at coordinate 801,485 of JBBCGD010000007.1, forward strand.
GCGGCCATGCGCAGCGCGCAGGCCAATGAGAGCAACGCGGCCGCGGCCCTGAAGCGTGGTCAATCCGTGGTGAAGTCCGGCGCGTTGTCCGCGGCGGACCTCGACAAGCTGAACGCCGAGCAAGTCGCCGCGCAGGCGCAGGTGGATACCGCCACCACGGATGTCGCAACCTCGGAGCTGCGCCTGCGTTACGCCACGGTGCGCGCGCCGGATGCAGGCACCGTCACCTCGCGCACGGTCAGCGTCGGCCAGATCGCGCAGGCCGGCAGCGAGATGCTGCGCATGCTGCGCCAGGATCGCATCGAGTGGCGCGCCGAAGTGCCCGAATCGCAGCTCGCACTCATCAAGGCGGGCCAGTCCGTTGAAGTCACGGCGGCGGATGGTTCGGTGCTGAAGGGGCGCGTGCGCACGGTCGCGCCCACGATCCAGACCATCAACCGCACCGGCCTCGTATACGTGGACATCACTGGTGGCACGGCGCGCGCCGGCATGTTCGCGCGCGGCCAGATCGCGGCAGGCAGCGGTCCCGGCCTGCTCGTGCCGGTCGCAAGCGTCGTGGTGCAGGATGGCTACAGCTACGTGTTCGTGCTCAAGGGCAAGAGCACCGTGGAACGCCGCCGCGTGCAGCAGGCCGGCGTGCACGGCGACAGCCTCGAGATTGCCGATGGCCTGGTGGCCGGCGATGTCGTTGCCGTGAAGGGCGCTGGCTTCCTGAAGGATGGTGACACCGTCGCCGTCGCCTCCGAAGTCGCAGCGAAGTAAGAGGAAACATCCCGCATGAACTTCGTGGTCTCGTTGTTTGAGCGCCCAGGGAACCGACTCTCATGAACTTCGTTACGTGGTCCATCCGGAACCCCGTCCCGGTCATCATGATGTTCGTCGCGCTGGTGCTCGGCGGCCTCCTCAGCTTCCCCAAGCTGGGTATCCAGGACCAGCCGGACATCTCCTTCCCCTTCGTGATCGTCTCGGTCAGCTACTCGGGCACGCCGCCCTCGCAGATGGAGACCGAGATCACGCGCAAGGTCGAGGATGCGATCTCCAACATCGTCGGCATCCAGCACATCACCTCGACGGTCACGCAGGGCAACTCGCAGACCGTCATCGAGTTCCAGTTCGGCACCGACCTGTCACGGGCCATGGATGACGTGCGCGATGCCGTGACGCGCGTGCGTCCGGACCTGCCGCGCGATGCCACCGAACCCTTCATCCAGCGCGCCACCACGGCGGGCAATCCGGTACTGACCTTCGCGGTGGCTTCGGACAAGCTGTCGCCCACCGAGCTGTCATGGTTCGTGGACCTGAACGTCATGCGCCAGTTGAGCGGCGTGGATGGCGTCGGCCAGGTCAGCCGCATCGGTGGCGTCGATCGCGAGATCCGCGTCGACCTCGACCCGGACCGCATGGCCGCGCTGGGCGTCACCGCCGGCGATGTGTCCTCGAAGCTGGTCAGCACGCAGGTCGAACTGCCGGGCGGCGAGACCCGCATCGGCGCGCAGGAACAGAGCGTGCGCACGCTGGGCACCATCGGCTCGGTGGCCGAACTCGCGGCACTGCCGATCACGCTGGGCGACGGCCGCAACATCCGCCTCGACGCCATCGCCGAAGTGAAGGACCAGCCTGCCGAGATCCGCAATGAAGTGCGGCTCAATGGCAAACCGGTCATCGGCTTCCGCGTCATGCGCGCCTGGGGCGAGGGCGCGGTGAAGGTGGCCGATGGCGCGCGCGCGGCCGTCAAGGAACTGCAGGAGAAGTATCCGCAGATCAAGGTCTCCGAGATCGACAACATCGACGACAAGGAGATCCGCGAGAGTTTCCACGGCTCGATGACCATGCTGGTGGAAGGCGCACTGCTCGCCATCGCGGTGGTGTGGTTCTTCCTGAAGAACATCCGCGCCACGCTGATCTCGGCCATTGCGCTGCCGCTGTCGGTGATTCCCACCTTCTGGGCGCTGCAGCTGTTCGGCTTCTCGATGAACACGCTGACCATGCTGGCGTTGTCGCTGGTGGTCGGCATGCTGGTGGACGATGCCATCGTCGAGGTGGAGAACAACGTCCGGCATCTGCGCATGGGCAAACCGCCCATGCAGGCGGCCACCGACGCCGCCATCGAAATCGGCCTCGCGGTGGTCGCGACCTCGCTCACGCTGTGCGCGGTGTTCATCCCCGTGGCGTTCATGGACGGCATCCCCGGCCAGTTCTTCAAGCCCTTCGGTTTCACCGCCACCATGGCCGTGCTGTTCTCGCTGCTGGTCGCGCGCACGCTGACGCCGATGATGGCCTCGCGCTTCATGCGTCCGGAGATGGAACTCGAGCACGACGGCCCGGTGAAGAAGTGGTACGTGAGCAAGGTGGAATGGGTGCTCGTGCACCGCTGGAAGACGGTGATCATTTCGACGGTGCTGATGCTGGCGACCTTCGCGCTGGCGCGGACGCTGCCCACCGGCTTCGCACCGCAGGGCGACTATGGCTTCGTCAATCTGAACGTCAGCCTGCCGCCCGGGTCGACCATGGACCAGGCACGCGATGTGGCGGCACAGATCCTCGCCAAGGCGAAGGCGCACCCCGAAGTGGTGGACGTCACCGAAACGATCTCGCCGCTGAGCGCCAGCACCTTCATCACGCTGGTGGATCGCAAGCAGCGCAAGCTCACGCAGCAGCAGATGCAGCAGCTGCTGAGCAACGACCTGCGCAGTATTCCCGGCGTGCGCATCCAGAGTGGCAACAGCGGCGGCCCGGGTGGCGGTCCGGTGGAAGCACAGCTGGCTGGTGATGATTCGAACGTGCTGGCCGCGGTGGCCGGCAACGTGGAACGGGAACTGCGCCAGACGCCCGGCTTCTCGAACGTCACCACCAGCGCGAGCCTGCTGCAGCCCGAGCTCGAGATCCGCCCGCAGCCGGACCGCGCTGCGCAGCTGGGCGTGACCACCGCCGCGATCAGCGCAGCCACGCGCATCGCGACCAGCGGCGACATCACGCTGAACCTGTCGAAGCTGAACCTGCCGGACCGGCAGATTCCCATCCGCGTGCGCCTGAACGACAAGGCACGCGCCAGCATCGACCAGATCAGGCTGCTGCAGGTGCCATCGTTGTACGGCCCGGTGCCGCTGGTGAACGTGGCCGACGTCAGTTTCGGCGCCGGCCCGTCACAGATCGACCGCTACGACCGCGCCCGCAACATCACCGTGACCGCGGACAAGGGCTCCATGGCCGACGGCACGGCGATGAACAAGCTGAAGGCGCTGCCCAGCATGAAGAACCTGCCTGAGGGCGTGCACTACGTCGAATCCGGCAATTCCGAGATCCAGGGCAAGATCTTCAGTGGCTTCGCGCTCGCCATGGTCATCGGCATCGGCTGCATCTACGCGCTGCTGGTGCTGCTGTTCCATGACGTGGTGCAGCCGATCACCATCCTGTCGGCGATGCCGCCTTCGGCCGGTGGCGCCATCGTGGCGCTGTGGATCGGTCACATGGAACTGTCGCTGCCGGCGCTGATCGGCCTGCTCACGCTGATGGGCATCGTCACCAAGAACTCCATCCTGCTGGTGGAGTACATCGTGATGGCGCGGCGCGAGCATGGCCTCTCGCGCCACGACGCCATCATCGATGCCTGCGGCAAGCGCGCACGTCCGATCGTGATGACCACCATCGCCATGGTCGCGGGCATGATGCCCATCACCATCGGCCTGCATGGCGAGAACAGCTTCCGCGCGCCGATGGGCGCAGCGGTGATCGGCGGCCTGATCGCCTCCACCGCGCTGTCGCTGTTCGTGGTGCCGGTGCTGTACACGCTGATGGATGGCCTGGAGCACAGCGTGCGGCGACTGTTCCGTCGCATTACCGGTCGCCCCGAGAAGGTACCGGCTGCAGCCACCGACGCGGCGCACTGAGGCACCGCATTCACGCCGCCGCTAGCGCGGTGGCGTGAGCCCGGCCAGCGCGCTCTCGAACACCGCGGTGCTGTCGAGATCGGCATTGGCGCGGAAATTCAGGTCGCGCAGCAACCCGTCGGCCACCGAGTAGATCAACCCGTGCACGCGCACGTCCTGGCCGCGATGCCAGGCATCCTTCACCACGGTGGTACGGCACACGTTCAGCGCCTGCTCCAGCACGTTGAGCTCGCAGAGCTTGTCCGCCGCGGCCTTGCCCGCCGCAGCCAGCTCCTCGGGATGCCGGTCGCGGATGTCCTGCACGTGGCGCAGCCAGTTGTCGATCAGGCCGAAGGACGCCTTGCCCATTGCCGCGTTGATGCCGCCGCAGCCGTAATGGCCGGTGACGATGATGTCCTCCACCTTCAGCACATCCACCGCGTACTGGATCACCGACAGGCAGTTGAGGTCGCTGTGCACCACGAGGTTCGCCACATTGCGATGGACGAACATCTCGCCCGGTGCGAGGCCGGTGATCTCGTTGGCCGGCACGCGGCTGTCGGCGCAGCCGATCCACAGGTAGCGCGGGGATTGCTGGTTGATCAGCCGCGAGAAGTATTCGGGATCGCGGCGCGTGGCGTCGCTGGCCCATTGCCGGTTGTTGGCCAGCAGGTGATCGAGTGACTTCATGGGCCCATGGTAGCAAGTAGACTTGCGCGCATATGAGCGCGTTCGATGCAGCCATCATCGGGGCCGGCGCCGCGGGCATTGCCGCCGCGCGCCGGCTCGATGCAGCCGGGCGGAAAGTCATCGTGCTGGAGGCGCGCGGGCGGCCGGGCGGGCGCGCGGCCGTCGATCATTCGCTGGGTGCGCCCGCGGACCTCGGTGCCGCGTGGCTGCATTTCGCCCGCATCAATGCGTGGACGCCACTGGCGGACGCGGGCGGTTTCAGTGTCATCCGCCGCGATCCGGGCTGGGGCGCGGCCGCGGCCCATTGGTGCCCGTGCGCCTACGCCAGCGGAACGCGAAGCGGCCGGCGCGAACTACATGCGCTATCACGAGCTCATCGCAGCCGCTGCGGAAGCAGGCCGCGACGTCGCGGTCGCCGACGTACTTCCACGCGACGGCTACCGCGCGCGCTTCGACGCCATCATGACCTGGGCCGTAGGTGCGGAAAGCCGCGAGGTTTCCACCATCGACCTGCATCGCTACGCCGATTCGGAAGACAACTGGGCGGTGCGCGAGGGCCTGGGTGCCGTCGTCGCAGCGGCGGCGCGCGAACTGCCCATCACCTTTGGCGCGCAGGTCGAAGCCATCGAATGGAGCGGCGACACGGTGCGCATCGATTCCACGCGCGGCCGCATCGAAGCCGCGGCGGTCATCGTCACCATGCCGACCACGGTGCTCGCCCGCGGCGCGATCCGCTTCACTCCAACGTTGCCCAGCATGTACGACGAAGCCTTCGCCAACCTGCCGCTCGGCGACGTGAACAAGGTGTTCTTCCGCATCGAACGTGGCCGCTTCGCCAGCGACGTCACGCGGCAATTCCTCGGTTCGGATTCCACCTCGCGCACCTGCAGCTGGCAGATCAAGGCCGCGGACCAGCCGCTGCTGATGGCCTTCTTCGGCGGCGACCTGTCGCGTGAACTCGAAGCGCGCGGCGAACTCGTCCACTTCGCGCGCGATGAACTGCGCCGCATGTTCGGCGCGGATGTACTGGATGAACTGGGGCCGGCATTCGCAACCGGCTGGGGTCGCGATCCGCATTCACTCGGCTCGTATTCGGCAGCGCGCCCCGGTTACGCACATTGCCGCGAGCAGCTGGCATTGCCCGTATCGCCGCGCCTGCACTTTGCCGGCGAAGCCTGCTCGGTGGAGTACTACGGCACCCTGCACGGTGCCTGGCTCAGCGGCGTCGCCGCCGCCGAGCGACTGCTTTAGTCAAAGCGTCGCAACCCAGGCCGCGAACGCCGCACGATCCGCCGGCGCCACAGCAGGCGTGCTGCTTCCGGTCTTGATGAAATCCTTCATCGACGTCTTCAACGTGCCGGCATACGAAGGCGAGGATTTCAGCAGGACCGCATAGGCATCCTTCGCCTGGGCCAACCGGCCGGTCAGCAGGAACAGTTCGGCGCGATACTCGATGGCCTCGGGATAATCCGGCTGCAGCGCCAGCGCCTTGTCATAAGCCGACAGCGATTCCTCGTAGTCACCGAGCCGGCGGCTGGTGTAACCCAGCATGTTCCAGCCTTCCTTCATGTTCGGATCGGCAGCGACCACGATGCGGAATTTCTCGCGCGCCATCGCATAACCGGAGCGCACCGCTTCCTTGTTCTCGCGCGCCCTGGTGCCGGTGAGCTTCGCGCCGGCATTTTCCAGCTCCTGCGTCTGCTGCCAGGTTTCATAGCCGATGTTGTAGCTGAGGCGCGCCTTCATCGCGAGATCCCCGGAGAGATCAGGCGCAGGCGTGGAGGTGATCTTGCCGTCGGCATCGGGTACTGCGAAGGCAGCCGGCGCGAGCGCGAGCAAGGTGATGGCGGAAACGATTCTGAAGTACGGCATGTTGTTCTCCTAGGCAACTATCGTACCGCACCGGCCGGCGGGGATAGAATGCGCGCCATGAGTCTGTCGTTGCGCGAACAATTATTGAAGGCTGGCCTGGTCTCCGAGCAGCAGGTCCAGCGTGCCGAGGCGCAGCAGCGCCAGAAACAGTACACCGCCCCGCGCGATAAGAAGCCCAGGGGCCCTACGCCCCAGGAAATCGCCGCGCAGAAAGCCGCTGCCGAAAAGGCCGCGAAAGATGCCGAGCTCAACCGCCGCAAGCAGGAAAAGCTCGAGCGTCGCGCGAAGTTCGCCGAGATCAAGCAGCTGGTGGCCGTGCACCAGGTGCCGCGCGTCGAGACCGAGGATTTCTACAACTTCCAGCACAAGAACGAAATCCATCGCATCGCCGTGACGCCGGAGCTGCGCGGCCGGCTCATCGCCGGCACGCTGGCCATCGTCCGCTGCGAAGGTCGCTTCGCCTTCGTGCCCGCGGACATCGGCGCGCAGATCGGTACGCGCGTCGAGAAAGCCCTGCTATACCTGGCCAAGCCAGAAGCCAAGCCGGCCGACGACGATCCGTACAAGGATTACGTGGTACCCGACGACCTGGTCTGGTAGTTCACGGGTTCGAAAACCCTGAGGAAGTCCGGGGGGATTTTCCGATGAATACACGTGCAGTCGCACTGGCGCTGTTCGCACTGGCTTCAGCAGTGCGCGCCGCCAACGTGGATGAAGAACTTTCCGAAGTCGTGGTGTCCGTACCGGAGCCGCGCTATGTGGCGCCGACCACGCGCGATCGCATCGGTCGCGTATGGGTGCCGGTCGAAGTGGATGGCAAGGGTCCGTTCCGCCTCGTGCTCGACACCGGCGCGCTGCGCTCCGCGGTGACGCAGGACATGGCGACGCGGCTCGGCCTCGCGGAAAAACTCTCCGCACCGGTGATGTTGCATGGTGCGACCGGCAGTGCCATCACACCCACCATCGCAGTCGGGACGATGCAGGTCGGCGACCTGCTGCTGCAGCCTCGCGACATGCCCGTGGTCGCCGATGTGTTCGGTGGCGCCGAAGGCCTGCTTGGCACCGAGGGCCTGCAGGACCATCGTATCTTCATCGACTTCCGCGGCGACTACATCGCCATCTCGCGCTCGAAGAACCGCAGCGCCGCCGATGGCTTCAGCACCGTGCGCTTCCTGCCCGACCCGCGGCACCTGCTGGTGGTGCGCGTCAACGTGGGCGGCATACCGGTACGCGCCATCGTCGATACCGGCGCTCAATCCACGGTCGGCAACCTGGCCTTGCAGCAGGAGCTGCGCAAGCGCAACCGGCGCAGTCCGCTCGAAGGCGCGAACCAGGTGCAGGGCGCGACCGGTGCCTGGCAGAGCGGTGTCGGCGTGAACCTGCCGCGCATCGAGTTCGGCTCGCTGGTCATCAGCAATGCGCACGCCACGTTCATGGACCTGCACATCTTCGACCAGTGGTCGATGAACAAGGAACCGGCGCTCCTGATCGGCATGGACATCATCGGGCTCGTCGACCAGCTGGTGATCGACTACAGGCGCAAGGAACTGCAGATCAAGCCGCGCACGTAAGCACGGCCTGTTTCAGAACGCCTGGTCGAAGGCCACCTCGCCCTGCACGGCCACCTGATACGCCGAGACACGACGTTCGAAGAAGTTGGTCAGCTCCTGCACGTCCTGCAGTTCCATGAAGTGGAGCGGATTCTTCACGCCGTACAAGGCAGGAAGCTGCAGCATGGCGAGGCGCTGGTCGGCCACGTATTCCAGGTACTGGCGCATCTCGATGCGCGTCATGCCGACCACGCCGCCGGAGAGCACGTCTTCGGCGAATTGCGATTCACAATCCACGGCATCGGCGATCATCGCGCGCACCTGTCCCGCCCATTCCGCATCGAAGAGCCCGGGCTCTTCGCGCCGCACATTGCGGAGTACTTCGAAGGCGAAGGCCATGTGCGCGCTCTCGTCGCGGAACACCCATGCGGTGCCGGCGGCGAGGCCGGGCAGGAAGCCGCGCGAGCGCAGGAAGTACACGTAGGCGAAGGCGCCGAAGAAGAACAGTCCTTCGATGCAGGCCGCGAACGCGGTGAGGTTCAGGACGAAGCGACGCCTGTCGGCCGGCGTCTCGAGGCTGGGCACGGCGTAGACCTCATCGGTCCAGCGCTTGCAGAACTCGGCCTTGGCGCGGATGGAGGGAATGTTCTCCACCGCCGCGAAGGCTTCGGCGCGGCGCGCCTGGTCGGGCACGTAGTTGTCGAGCAGCGTCAGGTAGAACTGGATATGCAGCGCTTCCTCGTACAACTGGCGCGACAGGTACATGCGCGCCTCGGGCGCGTTGATGTGCCGGTACAGGCTGATCACCAGGTTGTTCGCGACGATGGTGTCCCCCGTCGCGAAGAACGCCACCAGCCGCTCGATGAGATGCCGCTCCGCAGGCGTCATGCGCCCACGCAGGTGCGCAAGGTCGATCTGGAAATCGATCTCCTCCACCGTCCAGGTGTTCTTGATGGCGCCACGATACATCTCGTAGAAGCGCGGATAGCGCATCGGACGCAGCGTCAGTGCGAAGCCGGGATCAAGCAGCCTGGCGCTCACTGGCAGGCCTCGCAGCTTTCCGGATTCTCGAGCGAGCAAACCACGGTAGCCAGGTCGAGGGCGGGATCAGGGCCTGCATGGTCACCTTCCCCGGTGCCCCTGGCCACCGTGGTTTTTGCGATCTGCGTCGCGGGCCGCGAGCGCAGGTAGTACGTCGTTTTCAGCCCGCGTTTCCACGCGTACATGTACATGCTGGACAGCGCACCGATGTTCGGGTTCGCCATGAACAGGTTCAGCGACTGGCTCTGGTCGATGTATGCGCCGCGCTCCGCGGCGAGGTCGATCAGCGCGCGCATCGGCAATTCCCAGGCGGTGCGGTAGATCTGCCGCAGTTCCCCGGGGATTTCGCCGATGCCCTGCACCGAGCCATCGGCGAGCTTGATGGCGTCGCGGATCGCCGGCGTCCACAGGCCCAGCTGCTTCAGTTCTTCGATGAGGTAACGGTTCACCTGCAGGAAGTCACCCGACAGCGTCTCGCGCTTGAACAGGTTCGACACCTGCGGCTCGATGCATTCATAGCAGCCGGCGATCGAGGCGATGGTGGCCGTGGGCGCGATGGCGATGAGCAGGCTGTTGCGCAGGCCATGCGCGCGGATCTCCTTGCGCAGCTCGTTCCAGCGCTCGATCTCGTCGGGAGTCGCGTCCCAGTGATCGAACTGCAGTTCACCGGCCGCGGCGCGGGTCAGCGCGAAGGTGTCGTGCGGACCGTTCTGGCGCGCCAGTTCCAGCGAAGTGCGCAGCGCGTGGAAGTACACGGTGGCCTGGATCTTCGTCGACAGCGCCCGCGCCGCTTCGCCATCGAAGGGCAGGCGCAGGCGGAAGAACACATCCTGCAGGCCCATCAATCCCAGGCCGACCGGACGCCAGCGCACGTTCGAGGCGCGCGCCGTGTTGATCGGGTAGTAGTTGAGATCGATCACGCGATCCAGCTGCCGCACGGCCAGCTCCACCGTATGCGCGAGCTGGTCAAAATCAAGACCCTGCGGATTCAAGTGTCGCGCAAGATTGATCGACCCGAGATTGCACACGGCGGTCTCGCCATCGTGCGTCACTTCGAGGATCTCCGTGCACAGGTTCGACAGGTGCACGGTCTGGCCCGACCGCCCCGTCTGGTTGCACGAGCGGTTGGATTTGTCCTTGAAGGTCATCCAGCCGTTACCGGTCTGCGCGAGCACGCGCATCATGCGCGCGTACAGGTCGCGCGCCGGCAGCGTCTTCTTCGCAAGGCCCGTCGCTTCCGCCTGCGCGTACGCGGCTTCAAAAGATTCACCGAAGAGGTCCGGCAGTTCCGGCACGTCCTTCGGATCGAACAGCGACCACGGACCGTTCTCCTCCACGCGTCGCATGAACAGGTCGGGAATCCAGTTGGCGATGTTGATGTGATGCGTGCGCCGGCCTTCATCGCCGGTGTTGTCGCGCAGCTCGAGGAAGGATTCGATGTCCGCATGCCAGGGCTCGAGGTACACGCAGGCCGCGCCCTTGCGCTTGCCGCCCTGGTTGACCGCGGCCACCGAGGAATCCAGCGTTTTCAGCCACGGCACGATGCCATTGGACAGGCCATTGGTCGCGCGGATCAGCGAGCCTTCCGAACGCACGCGATGGAAGGCCATGCCGATGCCACCGGAAAACTTCGACAGCAGAGCCACGTCCTTGTACTTGTCGTAGATCGATTCCAGGGAATCGAGCGGCGAATCCAGCAGGAAGCAGCTGGACAGCTGCTCATGCCGCGTGCCCGAGTTGAACAGCGTCGGCGACGAAGGCACGTAGTCGAGCGATGACATCGCGCCGTACAGGTCGAGCGCCTCCTGCACGCTGCTCGACAGCGCCACCGCGATGCGCAGCCAGAAGTGCTGCGGCGTTTCCACCACCTGGCGACGCGTCGGATGCTTCAGCAGGTAGCGGTCGTACAGCGTGCGCAACCCGAAGTACTCCAGCCGCTGCGTGCGCGAGGCCTCGATGGCATCGTTCAGCTTGCGCGCATGCGCCTCGACGAAGGCCAGTACGCGCTCGTTGATCAGCCCCACGTCGAAGCCCATGCGGATGGACTGCGAGAAGGAATGGATGCCCTGCCCCTGCACTTCCTTGTCGATGTAGGCAGAGAGCAAGCGCGCTGCCAGCTGCGAATACTCCGGCTCCTCGGCGATGAACGAAGCCGCGGTACGGATCGAAAGCTCGTCCAGCTCGCGCGTGGTCGCGCCGTCGTACAGGCCCGCGATGGTCTTCAGCGCGACGCGCATGGCGTCCACTTCGTTCAGGCCTTCGCCGCTGCGGCTGACCGCGCGCACGATCTTGTTCACGTCGACGACTTCGCGCTCGCCGCTGCGCTTGGTCACCGCCATGGCGGTGCGCGCGGCCTGCGGCGCCGTCAGTTTGAAATCGGACTGGATGGATGGCGCGGGCCGCGGCGTTGCCGCGTTGTTGTGCTCGATATTCATGTGCGTTCCGGGTCCCTCGAGACGGACTCGTCACGGGTGGAACTGCACAGCCGTCGAAGCAGGATGACGCGAATCGATGGATCCACGCGACACCGCAGCGACGTACCGCCAGCTCCTCCCACGGGAGCCCGACAATTTCGCATCCGTGGCTGGCACATGTGCCCGGCACGGACGGCTGCGGCAGGTCTTCGGACTTCCGGGTGTGGGTCCGCGTGGATCCGCCTACTGGGCGCACTTCCCGGAAACAGCATGGTTTCCAGTGTTTTCGCGCCGTTCGTTCCCGGTTACCGCTGCGGGGCAGTTCCGGAATTCAGCCTTTGGAGGCTGGCACCGGATTCCCTTTTGAGCCCAGTCAAACCACAAGGGATTGAGGAGGGCACCGCTGGCGGACACAAGATATGGTTACCAGCGGGATGACGTCAACTACCTTTCCGGAAATATTTCCCGACGCTGCGATCAGAACTTCAGGCGCACGCCCGCATAGCCCGCACGACCGGCGGCGCGATACGTGTAGACCTCTTCGTAGTTCCTGTTGAGCAGGTTCTCGATGCGGCCGTAGAACTGGACCTTGTCGGTGCAGCGCCAGTCGATGCCGAGATTCACCAGCGTGTACGCATCCATGTCCACCACCGGCGGACCGACGTCGTAGAAGTTGTCGTCGGTCATCTTGCCGTTGTAACGCACGGTGAGGTTGGCGCCGAAGATCTGCTGCGGTGAAGTCCAGCCCAGGTTCAGGCTGCCGGTATTCTTTGGGCGACGGATTTCCTCCGTGCCGTCTTCCTTCGCGTCGAGATGCGTCCACGCAGCGGACACATTCCATGCTTCGGTGATGTGGCCTTCTGCCGTAAGTTCGACGCCCTTCTGCTTCGACAGCGTGGTGCGATTGTCCGGCGTGGAGAAGTAATCCGGCGCTGGACCATAGGCCGTGTAGATCTCGTTCCCGAGCTTCGAGTGGAAATACGTCGCGCCGAGCAGCATGCGGCCATCGAGCAACTGCTGGTCGATGCCCGCTTCCCAGCCCTTCGACTTCTCCGGCTTCAGGTCGGGATTGCCCGCATAGGAAGCCGGGTCGTAGCCGAACAACTCGGTGAGCGAAGGATTCTTCACGCCCGAGCCACTGGCCGCGCGCAGGCGCGTGCCGCTGTCGAACAGATAGCTGCCCTGCACGCGATACGTGGTGGCGTTCTGGAAGCGGCTGTTGTCGTCATGGCGCAGCGATGCGCCGAAGCCGATCCGGTCGTTCACGGCCAGCGTGTATTCACCCACGATGCCGGTGTTGTTGGTGCCGTGCCTGGCGCCCTGCTCCACCGAGAAGGCCTCGGTGTTCTGCGAATCGGTTTCCTCGCGATCCAGCGCCAGCGTGAACAGGTGCTGCACCGAGGAGCGTTCGCCGAAGCGCAGCGTGGATTCGACGCCGTAACGCGTGCGCTCGCCCTTGTCGCCCGAGGGCCCGAAGCCGCCATCGGCATCGCGCTTCGCGCTCACGCGCTGCACGGAGGCGGCGTTCAGCAGGTGGCCATCGAGCGCGTCGTATTCCGCACGCAGCGAACCGATGAAGGTCCTGTTGGTGTATTCGCCGGTGCCGTCGACGGCCCCGAACTCCGGGGGTCGTCGGGTCATAATCCTCATCGGTGTTGTCGGCCCTGGTGCGGTTGGCACGCAGCATGGTCTTCACGCGGAAGTCATCGCTGATGTCGAAATCGAACTTGCCGGCGATGACGCCATTGCTCGACCCGATGGCGCGATCGCCGACGCGGGCCACGCGATAGCCGTCGGTGGTGCTCCAGCCGCCGCTGATGGCGTAGTCCATCACGCCGGCGACGCCGCCGTAGCGAAGCGCGGTGTCGAGGGAATCGTAGGTGCCACCTTCAGCGCGCGCACTGAAGCCCGGCGCCTCGCGTCCCGTCAGCGTGCTGTAGCTGATCACGCCACCGATGGCATCCGAGCCATACAGCGAGCTCTGCTGGCCGCGCAGCACTTCCACGCGCGACACGTCATCGGCCACCAGCGTGCCGAAATCAAATTCATCGTAGTAGGGATCGGAAGCCTTCACGCCATCGATGAGCACCAGCGTGTGGTTGCCTTCCGCGCCGCGGATGCGCACCTGCGTCGGCGCACCCGCTGCGCCCGAGCGATTCACCGCAACGCCCGGCACATCGCGCAGCACGTCCGACACCACGCGCGTCTGCCGATCATCCATGTCCTCGGGACTGATGATGGTCAGCGAAGCGCCGAGCAGGCCGCGCGGGATGCCATCCGGCGCGCGCGTCGCGGTCACGCTCACCTCATCGAGAATCGCACTGTCTTCCTCGGCGGCGGCCGCCGAACCACAGGCAACGGCAACGGACAACGCAACGGACAGGCCTGCGATACGGCGCATGATTTTGCCTCACACATGCGTCCCCGCACGTGCATTGAGTTATGGATGGACGGCTCGTGCGAAGGCCGGTCTCCGGACTCCTGGATTCGTAACCGCGGACGAGGCCGCGGCACGTTCGACCGGCTTCCTTCCCGGGGTGAAACCCCAGTGGCTAAAGCGCCGGCGAACAAAACCCAGTTACCGTTGCGGGGGCAGTGCCGGCATTGCGCTCATCGCGCGCACCGGCTTCCCGTTTCAACCGCGTGTTGCCACGCGGTCACCTTCGACGCGCGGTAGGCTACGGAGCGCGACGTGTAGCTGTCAATCGAGATTGAAATCGAGCTTGCGCAGCTTCTGCGTATCGCCGGTGGGTTTGCGGATGTTGACTTCACGCTGCAGCCAGTCCGCGCGCAGGGGATGCACCAGCAACGCCTTGCGCAGCTCCGCCAGCTGCGCCTTCATCAGCGGCAGCATCTCCCGCGACAAGGCCGCCGCCTTGCCTTCCCGCGCGCCGGTGAAAACACCGAAGGCGCGGAAATATTCCATGTACAGCGACTGGTAGCGTCCCAGCGATTCCCGATACAGCGTATCGCCCAGCACCGATTCGCCCAGGTGCTCCGCGCAGAACCCATGGCACACGCTGCGGATGTAGGTCTCGTGCAGGCCAACCATCGACCTGGGTGTAGCTGACGTACGGCCCATGCAGCGCCGCGACCACCTTCTTGCGTCGCTCGCCGCGCACATTGTGGTCACGCAGGTAGCGGAACGGCGCGGCGCTGTGGATCCACGTGATGCTCGCCTGCCGCAAGGTGCGGATCTGCAACATGCGGGACTGGAACTTGGCGACGGGCTTCAGCGCGGTGCCCAGTTCCTGCTCCCAGCGATGCCAGGCCAGCGGCGTGAGCAGGATCTGGCGGGCGCAGTCGGTTTGTTCTTCGTCGTAGGCGTCGCGGGCGACGCGCTGCAGGCGTTCGGCAGCGGCATCCATGTATGCCTGCCATCTTTTCCCCACCGTTCCGCCATTGGATATATCCATGTCGGGCTCCGGCATGAAACCTGGAGGGTGTGGTTGCATATTAATGACGGACCCGGGGTGTAACCACCTACGATCAGGGGTGTCCATTTTAGTCAGGTTGGGTACAGGTTCGAACCGTGAAGATCCAAAACGTCTGACAGACATCGTTCGAGGAGAGCACACATGAAACGGGCAATCATCGCGGGCGCCGCTGCGCTGCTGGCCATGGGCCAGGCATTCGCCGCCGACAAGCCGAAGGCCGACCCGCCCGGACCTACCGGGCTCGATACGAAAGAGGCTTCCATCCCCTTCCTGGACCAGAGGTCCTCCATTCTCGACTGGCAGGCCAACGGCACCGCGGGCATGTGGATCGAGGATGCGCACAAGCAGTGGTACTACGCGGAGATGTTCGCGCCCTGCAGCGGGCTTGATTTCGCGGTGGGCGTCGTCTTCCGCAACAAGATCCTGAACCGGCTGGATCGCGACAGCCAGGTCATCGTGCCGGACGAGCACATGGGCCCGTGCACGTTCAGGAGCCTGAAGAAGAGCGACCCGCCGCCGGTCAAGCACAAGGGCAAGAAGAAGGATGCCAACGCCGCGGCTCCGGACGCGGCTACCACCGACGCCAAGCCCACGAACTGATCGCGCGCGCCATGGCCGGCCGGTCAGTATGATGGCCGGCCATGAGCACACTCATCAGCGTCGAGATCAGCCTCTATCCGCTGACTCCCGACTACAAGCCGCCCATCCGCGATTTCATCGCGCGCCTCAAGGCGAACCCGCAGCTCAAGGTCATCTCCAACACCATGAGCACGCAGATCCAGGGCGATTACGACGCCGTGTGGGACACGCTGAAGCGCGAGATGCGGCCGAATTTAACGGCGCATATCGCGTGGTATTCGCCGCCAAGTTCATGGGGCCCTCCGAAAAGAGCATCTGACCGCGACGCGGCACGCGATCGCGGCACTTATGTTCAAGCCACCGCAGGCATGTTCACGGAAAGCGCGGCGCGGGCGTACTATCTTTCCGCCATGAGCGACATCACTGCCATTCCCAGTGCCAGCGCCGTGCAGATCGCCACCAACGCGATCCGCAAATCGCAGGTCGAGCTGCGCAAGGACGCCTCCGTCGTCGCCAATCCGAACGAAACCGAAATGCGCGACACGGTGAGTGCGATGGTGGATTCGCGCCAGCAGGTGCTCTACACCAGGGCCGCCGCGAAGATCATCAGCACCGAAGACCAGATGACGAAGAGCCTGCTCGACATACAGGCCTGATCGCATCCTCGGGGTCGACGCCGGCCTCTCCCGCTTCCACCCAACTCAACCTCTCAGCGCGGCCCGATAGCGGCGGCTGCACGGCACGCGCTCGCCTCCTTTCAGATGCAGCCGCGCGTCGCCGGTATCCAGCGGCTCGATCTGTTCGAGGAAATCCAGGTTCACGATGTGGCTGCGGTGTACGCGCACGAAGCGCTGCGGATCGAGCCGCTCCTGGATGGCATTCATCGTCGAGCGCAAGGGATACACGCGGCCGCGCGCGTGCAGGTTCACGTAGTTCTCGGCGGCTTCGAGCCACTCGATGTCACGGGCGGGTACCAGGAACTCCAGCGCCGAGCTTGCGCACGAGGAAGCGCTCCGGTCGTTCAATGGCTTCCACTGGCGCACCCGCATCCGGTGCCGCCAGCAGGCGGGCTTCGCCCTGCAGTCGCAGCAGCAGCAGCCGATAGAAATGAATGACCAGCAGGAAGACGACGTAGGTCTTCCAGTCCTTCAGGAATTCATAGCCCAGCTGGCGCGGCCAGTTGCCGTAGTCGTAGGTCGCGCCGGCCACGGCATAGGCGAGATGCCGCAGGCCCCACCATGCCCACCACATGCGCAAGGCTGAACGCCACCACACCAGGCAGATGCCACGGCAACGCACGGCGCCAAGAATCGAACCGCAAGGGGACCCGGCGTTCGAACGCCGCCAGTGGCGCCACCAGCAACAGCAACATCAGCGTGCTGGAGCACTCCCACACCACCGGCTCCCACCATTCGTGGTGCATGGAGCCGTGCTGCACCTCCATCCAGGCAGTCATGCTGTTGGTCACGGCGTTGGCCAGAAGGCCCAGCGTCCACATCGCCGCTTCCCACAGGCGCCGATGCCGCAGGTAGCGTTCGAGCAGCGACGGTTGATCCACGCCCGTGCCGGGATTTTCGCCAGGGTTGGTCACATTCATTCGCGATCCGTCACTGCACGCCCCCCGATCGTCACCTGAAGGTGGCATGGCGGAAACCGAAACCTTCAGAAGTGAGGATATGAAAATCCATATCGCCTTGTTCAGCCTTTTCCCGCTGCTCGCCTTCGCGGCCGGCCCCAACCGCGATGCCATCACGCCTGCCAATGTGCAGCAGCTGGCGCCTGCGTGGACGTACGACACCCGCGATCCAACCGGCCGCATCGGCGGCGACAAGGTGCCGGGCTTCGAGGCAACGCCTGCCTATGCGGATGGCGTGCTGTATCTCTCCACGCCGCTGGGAACGGTGGGCCGCACTCGATGCGGACAGCGGCGCCGAGCTCTGGCGAGTACAGCTGGACGTTGCCACCGACCATGGCTACAGCGATCCGGCCAATCGCGGACCCACCATCCACGGCGACCAGCTTTTCGTCGGCACCATCGAGGGCAAGCTCGCCTGCCTGCAACGTCCGCGATGGTGCGCGTTGCGCGAAATTCGGCACGCAGGGTGTGGTGGATCTCACGCAGGGCCTGCGCCATCCGCCGCAGCGGCCGGGTGAATATGGCCTCACCTCGGCGCCCGCGGTGTGGCACGACCTCGTCATCGTCGGTTCGTCCATAGCCGACAACGGTCGCGCGCAGATGCCATCCGGTGAAGTGCGCGCCTTCGATACCACCACCGGCGCGCTGCGCTGGACGTTTCATCCACTGCCGGAGGATTCACCGGCCGGCGCGGCGAACACCTGGTCGCGCATCACTGTCGATGAACCGAACGGGCTCGTCTTCCTGCCCACCGGCAGCGCGAGCCCGGATTACTACGGCGGCCTGCGTCCCGGCAACAACGGCTACGCGAATTCCATCGTCGCGTTGAAAGCCGCCACGGGTGAGGTGGTGTGGCATTTCCAGACCGTGCATCACGACCTGTGGGACTACGACGTGGCTTCGCCGCCGCTGCTGTGGACTTCACGCAAGGGTCCGGCGGTCGCAGTGGGGTTCGAAGACGGGCCACCTGTTCCTGTTCAAACCGCCTCACGGGCGCGCCGCTGTTTCCCATCGAAGAGCGTGCCGTACCTGCGAGCGACGTACCGGGCGAACAGGCTTCACCCACGCAACCCTTTCCCACGAAGCCCGCGAGCCTTGTCCCACAGAAGACCAGCGAGAGCGACCTGATCGGTGCGACGCCGGAAGATCTCGAAGCCTGCCGCAAGGTGTTCCGCTCGTTGCGCAACGACGGCATCTTCACGCCGCCTTCCGTCGGCGGCAGCCTGATCGTCCCCGGCAACATCGGCGGCATGCATTGGGGTGGCGCCACGTGGGATGAAAAACAGCGCCTGATCATCGCGCCGGTGAATCGCCTGCCCGCCGTCATCCGGTTGATCCCGCAGGATCAACTCGCCGAGGCACGTCGTGCCTTTCCTTCGCGTGAGACCACCGCGCAACGTGGCACTCCCTACGCCATGTCGCGCGAGTTCTTCCTGACACCGGGTGGCTCGCCTTGCATCGCGCCGCCCTGGGGCGAACTCGTCGCCATCCACGCGGATACAGGCGAACTCGCCTGGCATGTCCCCTTCGGCGACCTGCGCGACAAGTTGAACGCCAGCAACTATCCCGTAGTGCTCACGCCACCGAACCTCGGCGGCCCCGTCACCACCAGCACCGGCCTCGTCTTCATCGGCGCCGCCTTCGACAACTACCTGCGTGCCTTCGATACGCGCGACGGCCGCGAACTGTGGAAAGGCGCATTGCCCACCAGCGCGCGCGCCACGCCGCTCTTCTATACCTCGCGCAGCGGTCGGCAGATGGTGGCCATCATGGCCGGCGGCCACGATTCGCCACTATCGAGGATCGACAACAAGCTGGTCGTCTTCGCGCTACCGACACGCTGAATCACCAACGCTGCGCGCTACTGGCGATCAACCTCCCAGCCACCACCGAGCGCCTGACACAGCCGGATCGCGGCGACCAGCCGGTCACTGCGCGCCTGCGCCAGCGCCAGGTCCACCGCGAGCAGGTTGCGTTGCGCGTCGATCTGCTCGAGATACGGTGAATAACCTTCGCGGTAGCGCTTCTGCGCGACGGTGACCAGCGCTTCGACGGCTTCGCGTTGCTGGCCGAGTATGGATTCCTGCTGGCGCGCGCCCTGCACCAGCGCGAGCGCATCTTCCACATCACGCATGGCCTGCAGCGCCGTCTTGCGATACGCAAAGGCCGCCTGATCGCGCCGTGCCGCCGCGCCGCGCTGTTGCGCGGGCAGGCGACCGAAATCCACCAGCGGGGCGAGCAAGCCCGCGCCGAGTGAATACACGCCGATGGAATTGGCGAGCAGCGTGGAATCCACGATGCCACCGCTGGCGCTCAGCTGGATGTCGGGCAGGAACGCGGCACGCACGGCATCCAGTGCACGATCCGCTGCGACAGTTGCGCCTCGGCTTGCGCGATGTCGGGACGCCGACGCAGCAACGCCGCGGGAACCTGTGCGCCCGGATCCGGCAAGCCCAATTGCGCCAACTCGATGCCACGCTCCACGTGCAGTGGCGCGCCACCCAGCAGCAAGGCCAGCGCATGCTCCTGGCGCGCGATGGCCAGATCCGCCGCCGGAATGAGCTGTTCGGTGGCACGCAGCTCGGCTTCGGCCTGCCGCGATTCGAGCACGCTGCCGTAACCGGATTGCAGTCGTCGCACCGCCAGCTGCAACGCCGACACGCGCACCTCGCGCGTGGCCTGCAACAGCTCGCGCCGCGCATCGAGCGTGCGCAGTCCCACGTACCCTTCCGCTACGGCCGCTTCGATACCCAGCTGCACGCTGGATTTCTGGTAACCCGCAGCCAGCACACCCGCCTCGGCCGCGCGACGTGTATTGCGCAGGCGGCCGAAGACATCCGCATCGAATCCCGCATTGACGACGGCCTCGCCGGCGGTCTGCACTTGCGGAGTACCGAAGGGACTCACGGAGCGTGAACGCGCGCCTTGCGCCAGCAGCGTGACGTTCGGTCGCTCCTGCGCACCGAGCAGGTCGAACTGCGCTTCGGCTTCGCGCACGCGCGCGTCGGCGATCTCGATGTCCGTGTTCGCCGCAAGCGCGGTTTCGATCAGGTGATCCAGCACCGGATCGCCGAAGCCTTCCCACCAGCGCGGCGTGACTGCGGCTGCCGTGGAGTCGCCACCCAGCCAACCTCCTGGCGGCGCGACCGCCGCGCTATCCGGCGCGAGCGGGCGCGGACCGGCACACGCGACGAGCAACGCCAACGCCACCACGCCCACCAGACGCGCGTTCATTTCGCCTGCCGGGTATCGACGCGGACCCGCACCGACATGCCGGGCCGCAATTCACTGAAGCGTGGCTGATCCGCCTCGATGCGGATGCGCACCCCAATCCGCTGCGGCACCTTCACGAAATTGCCGGTGGCATTGTCGGGCTTCAGCGCCGAGAACTCCGACCCCGCAGCGGGCGAGATCTGTTCGACGGTGCCGCTGAACGACGCACCATCCAGTCCATCCACCGAGAAGCGCGCATGCTGGCCCACGCGGATGCGATCGGTCTGCGCTTCCTTGTAGTTGGCGATGATCCAGCGCTCGGCGGGAACCAGCGCCAGCAGCGTCGTACCCGGTGCGACGAACTGCCCCAACCGCACCCCCACTTCACCGAGCTGCCCATCCTCCGGCGCACGGATCACCGTGCGCTCCAGGTCTATCTCCGCCGCGCGCAATGCAGCCGATGCGGCTTCCACCTGCGCCTGCAACCCGGCGCGGCTCACTTCCACTGTGCGCGCATCCTGCCGCGCGATCTCGGTGCCGGCCTCGCCCTGGTGCACCGATGCTTCCGCCGCACGCAGCGCCGCCAGCGTCTGGTCGTACTCGCGCTTCGAGATGGAACCATCCTTGACGAGCTCATCCGCACGACGCGCATCCGCCTGCGCCCGCTCGAGTTGCGAGCGCGTGCTCGCGAGCCCGGCGCCCTGCGATGCCAGCGCCGCAGCGCGCGCCGCGCGCGCCTGTACGCTGTTGTCCAACGCCGCCTGCTGGGCATGCAGTGCCGCCTGCGCCTGTGCCACGCGCGCGGCGTAGGTCGCATCATCGATGCGCGCCAGCACATCGCCCTTGTGCACGGACTGGTAGTCGCTCACCGGCACTTCGGACACATAGCCGCTGACCTGTGGCGCGATCACCGTGGTACGACCGCGGATGTACGCGTTCTCGGTGCGCTGCTTGCCACCACTGAATGGCGGCAGGCGCCACGCGTAGAGGATCACCAGCACCGCGACCAGCCCCAGCAACGCGATGGCTACGATGACACCCGGCCGGCGCCGCGGTGGATGCCATGCAGGCTGTGGTGATGGGACGGCCGCCGGCTCCACCGGTGGCGTTGCTACCTGCTCATCGCTCATGCCCGCACTCCTCTCCACAACGTCGCCACGCGCGGCCACAGCAGCTGCAACGCGAGCAGCGCTCCAGCCAGCAGCGCCACGGTGGCCACCAGCACAAAAGAATCATTGAAGCCCAGCACCGCCGCCTCGCGCTGCAGGCTCGCACTGAACTGCGCGACGCCTTGCGACTGCAATCGCGACAGCACCTGCGGATCCTGCGCCAGCACATGCTCGCTCAGCGATGCGGCATGCCGGCGCGTGGCCATGGTCTGGTAAGTGCCCAGCCATGCAGCACCCGCAAGACCGCCGATGTTCTGCGTGGTGCTGAACATCACCACGAAGCTGACGAGGTAATCCACGCCCTTCTGCAGCACCTGCAGGAACCCGAACAGCAGCGCTGGCCCGATGAACAAGGTGGTGCCGATGCCCAGCAATGCCTGGCTGAGATACAGTTGCGGCGGCCGCGTCACGCTCGTGGCATAGCTGTCGAGCAGCGCGCCCGCCGCGATGAGCACTGCCGCGCCCACCACCTGCCAGGGAAGACGCGCCGGCTTCAACGTGAGCACGGTAATGAGGATGCCCGCCAGCATGGCCACCGACACGATGCCGAACAGCAGGTGCAGCTGGTCATTGGTGAGCCCGCCTGCCGAGAGCAGGCCCACCGCGCCATAAGTCTGCTCCGCCAATGCCAGGCGCAGCACCAGCGCCACAATCGCGAAGCGCACCATCGTCCCGGTGGTAAGCCAGTCGAACTTCACCAGCGGATCGCGCCGGCGCAGTTCGATCACCAGCGCCGCGCACAGCAGTGGCACCGAGATCGCCAGCGCCACGCCCAGCCACGGCGTATCCGTCCACCACAGCAGCCGGCCCGTCGCCAGCACCAGGCACAGCAGCAGGTAGCCGGACAAGGCCAGCGCATAAGTGAGGACATCGCGCTTGCACAGCACGCGCTTGCGCTCGCTCGGCGGCATCGGCAGCGCATTGCTCGCCGCGAGCAGCAACAACGCCAGCGCGCATTCGATTCCCGCCAGTCCGCGCCAACCAGAGAGACCCAGCTCTTCCACTGGAATCATCCGCGCCAGCGGCATGCCCACCTGCGGCAATGAAATGCCGAGCACGAGAGCAATCGGCCGCACCTTCGCCGGCAGCGCCTGCATCCAGCAATAGATCGAGAACGTGATCAATGCCGCGGAGGCCATGCCACAGGCACAACGCACGATCGCTGCCGTCGCCACGCCCGGAACCAGCATCGCCACCAGCGCCGCGAATGCGTAGAGGGCCAGCAGCCCCTGCGTGATCAACGGCACGCCGAACTGCGTGCGTCCGCGCACCAGCAACAGGTTGGCGCTGGCGTTGAACGCCACATACAGGGCCAGCAGCAGGCTCGCCTCATACGCATACAGCCCGGCATTGCCAGCGATGCTGCCCAGGTTCGCGTTGACCAGGCCATTGCCGAAGGTGGTGGCCAACCCCGGCCAGCGTGCCCATCGCCGCATATCCCACGCGCCGCGACACCGGATGCGCCGGCGTGTGCGGCGAGCCGGGCAGCAACGCCCGCTCGCCCGGCGCGAATTGATATTCCGATGCGGTCATCGTCGGGGAATGCTGCTAGCCCGCGATGAAGGACAGCAGGTCCGGATTGATCACCTCCGGATGCGTCGTGCACATGCCATGCGGCAGCCCCGGGTAGGTCTTCAGCGTGCCCTTCTTCAGCAACTTCACCGCCAGCAGCGCCGAATCCGCGATGGGCACGATCTGATCGTCCTCGCCGTGCAGCACCAGCGTCGGCACATCGATCTTGCGCAGGTCGTCGCTGAAATCGGTTTCGCTGAAGGCCTTGATGCAGTCGTAGTGGGCTTTCGCGCCACCCATCATCCCCTGCCGCCACCAGTTCCTGATCACGCCCTGGTCCGCCTTCGCGCCCGGCCGGTTGAAGCCGTAGAAGGGACCGGAGGGAACATCCAGGAAAAACTGCGCGCGATTGGCGGCGAGTGCGGCACGAAAGCCGTCGAACACTTCGATGGGCAACCCACCGGGGTTCGCCGCGGTCTTCAGCATGATCGGCGGCACCGCACCGACCAGCACGGCCTTGGCCACGCGACCTGGCTTCGCGCGCGCGACGTAGTGCGCCACCTCGCCGCCGCCGGTGGAATGTCCGACATGAATCGCGCCTTTGAGGTCGAGGTGATCCGTCAGCGCGATCACATCGGCAGCGTAGGTATCCATCTCGTTACCCGAATCGGTCTGCGTCGAGCGGCCGTGCCCGCGCCGGTCGTGGGCGATGACCCGATAGCCCTTCGCCAGGAAGAACATCATCTGGTTGTCCCAGTCGTCGGCCGACAGCGGCCAGCCATGGTGGAACACCACCGGCACCGCGCTCTTCGGGCCCCAGTCCTTGTAGAAGATCTCCGTGCCGTCTTGCGTGGTTATCGTCGCCATGATCTCGCCTCCGTGCATCCGCAGTTGTCGTGCCGGCAACACGCCGGTGGGTCGACATGATCCTGCTTTTCCTGTGTTTGCGCTGGGGTAGCATAAGCGCCCTCCAGCGGGAGCCCGGACATGACGCTCGCCATCGAAACCACACAGCTCACCAAACGCTTTGGCGAAACCCGGGCCGTTGACGGCATCAACCTTGGCATCGCACAAGGCAGCGTCTATGGATTGCTCGGCCCCAATGGTGCGGGCAAGACCACCACCATCCGCATGCTCACCACGCTGATCCGGCCCGATGGCGGCAGCGCGCGCGTGCTCGGGCATGACCTGCTGACCGAAGCCGCCGAGGTGCGCGCCAAGGTGGGAGTGACCGGCCAGTTCGCCTCGGTGGATGAAGACCTCACCGGCCGCGAGAACCTGGTGCTGTTCTCGCGCCTCTTGGGTTTCTCGTGGCGCGGTGCACGCGAACGTGCGGAGCAGCTACTCGCGGCGTTCGATCTCACCGACGCCGCGAAGCGCCAGGTACGCACCTTCTCCGGCGGCATGCGGCGTCGCCTCGACATCGCCGCCAGCCTCATCGTCACCAGCGAGATCCTGTTCCTCGACGAGCCCACCACCGGCCTCGACCCGCGCAGCCGCAACCAGGTGTGGGACATCGTGCGCGCCATCGCCGCCAACGGCACCACGGTGCTGCTCACCACGCAGTATCTCGAGGAGGCCGACCGCCTCGCCGACCGCATGGCCGTGATCGACCATGGCCGCGTGATCGCCGAAGGCACGAGCAAGGAGCTCAAGGCTTCCGTCGGCGGCCGCGCGCTGCATCTCACGCTCTCCGACGCCGCGCAACGCGACGCCGCCGAAGGCATATTGAAAGCCGTGCTCGGCGAAGCGCACCACGGCGCCGAACCCAACGAGATCGGCGCCAAGGTGACGCGCGAGGATCTGGTGCCGCAGGTGCTGGCGCAGCTCGCCGCGAGCCACATCGGCATCGCCGAGTTCGCGCTGGCGCAGCCCAGCCTCGATGACGTGTTCCTCGCGCTCACCGGCAAGGCGGTGGAAAAGTGAGCAGCAACCTCGTGCAAGGCGTTCTTGCCGGCGCCCGCCGCCCCGCGCGCGTCAGCACCTTCGGCGCCGTGCTCACGCTGGCGTGGCGCGCCATGCTGAAGATCAAGCACGTGCCTTTCCAGCTGTTCGACGTGCTGGTGTTCCCCATCATGATGACGTTCATGTTCACGTACCTGTTCGGCGGCGCGCTGGCCGGCTCGCCCAGGGAGTACGTGCAGTGGCTGATCCCCGGCATCGTGGTGCAGACCATGGTGTTCCTCACCATCTACACCGGCGTGGGGCTGTGCACGGACATCCAGAAGGGCCTGTTCGACCGCTTCAAGTCGCTGCCCATCTGGCAACCCGCGCCCGTGGTCGGCGCGCTGCTCGGCGATCTTTCGCGCTACGCGCTGGCGGCCATCGTGGTGATCCTCGTCGGGCTGATCCTGGGCTTCCGGCCCGGCGGCGGCGTGCTGGGCGTCGTGGCCGCGGTGGCGCTGATCCTGCTGTTCGTCTCGTCGGTGTCGTGGATGTGGATCATCGTCGGCATGCTGGTGCGCACGCCGGAGTCGGTGATGACCAGCAGCATGCTGCTGCTGTTTCCGATGACCTTCGTCAGCAATATCTTCGTGGACCCGAAGACAATGCCGGGGTTCATGCAGACGGTGGTGGGGTTGAACCCGGTGACGCATCTGACCGATGCGTCGAGAGGGTTGATGCACGGGAATGTGCTGGGGAGTGATGTGGT
Source organism: Pseudomonadota bacterium (assembly GCA_037200665.1). Classification (GTDB taxonomy): domain Bacteria; phylum Pseudomonadota; class Gammaproteobacteria; order Steroidobacterales; family Steroidobacteraceae; genus ZC4RG30. Next base: position 827,117 of record JBBCGD010000007.1, read on the forward strand.
GTGGGTGGTGGTGGTGTCGGCAATCGTTACGGCGGTGTTTGCGCCGGTTGCGATGAGGTTGTATTACCGGGAGCGGTAGAGATAGCCGTCAACGAAATGCAGGCTTAAGTTTTTGGCTGAACTAGGAGAGCAGCCACCTCAGCAAGAGAGACAAGGTTTCTTACAGCTCCGACACTCCTCTCATTTAGTTGAACAAGATCTCCCACTTCACCCATGTTCACTTGAGCGGGCATACCCGCCTTGCCCCTCGTATCTGCACTCAATCCTTCTGGAGTGGTTCTCGCCACAGACATCACTTCACGCATTTGATCAACAATTTCGGCTTCTTTCCAAGCAGCCTTGCACCGCTCCTGCAATTCATCCGGAATGCCCCGCTCACTCAGATTTTGGACAATCCTCTGGATGTTCGCCGAGAGATCTCCTCGGACATCAGGCTCCGTCTGCAAAGACAGGACGCCACGCAACCAATACTCGCTTAGCGGATGCAATACATTGCTATTGAGCATAAAGCTTCCGTACCAATGTACCCAAGGAGCAAATCGAGGCTCATCAATATCAATCTGCATCCGCGCACCAGCTGGCGTCTCCACAATCTTTTGTTCTGCGCGTTGAATATCTAGCTTGACGTTAGTGTGGCGCGTGGGAGTTGGGCCACTGAAATGGATGTTATTGATGTTTAGCGAAATCCCATTCGCTAACATCGGAATGATTCTCTGCTGTAGCGTCATCTCGTACCCACCGCGCTCATCGACAGCTAAGTTCTGGGTTTTGAATTCCCACCGCACTATTGGGTATGCATTCTCCGGAGTTGCAAGATCTTCACCATCACCCAGAAGAAAGCCAGAAAGCCAGCGCTGAAACCCATATGTGCTTGCGGGCTCGGAAACCTCCCCATTCGTAAGTAGCTGAAAATCCGCTTCGGAAATTGGCAGCAGAGCCAAAATGGCCCGCCTGAGATAGCTGGCAGTCTTAGTTAGTGAGGAAATCGCCAGTCTCTGAATGTCACCTCGATCATCAGTCGCATGCTCCCATTTGTCGCTTGCAGCCTTCGCTCTTTTGTACGTCTCCACATCTCCTGAAAAGATGAGTTCTCGCCGCGCCCAAGAATCAAGTTGCGAGCCCCGCCGACCTCCTGCTCTAACGTAGAACCACGTCGCCAGACGAAGTCTCAGTGAATCCGCAGGCGCACCGTGAATTGCGACATCCAGTTCTTCGCGAGAGCGCAACCCCCTTCGCTTCATCTCTCTGGCTATAAACAGCGGAGTTATAGCCTCAATACCCATATAGACCTGGGCGAGGGCGTGAATCTCTCCACCTTGCTTCCAGTGCTGAAGAGCGTCCGTGTACATGTAGATCGCCCTAACAATCCGGTTGCGGACCTTGGAATCTAGCTGAGCATGTGCACGAATCACCCTAACCGCCATCTCGGTGTCCACTAGGCGAGCTGACCTTACTATGCCTCGTTCGTCAAAAACCCAATTCTGAAAAAACTCACGCCTCCGATTTCCACGCGTCGAGTCAAAAGCCAAATGCAAGTCGAGGAGGCCGTGCCAAGCGTTTGCTGCGAAACCGGCAATACGTACATATTCATCAGCGCACGCAAAGGCCATCTTAGCGGCATCTTCCAGGCTAGGCGCCGCACCTTTGACTTCGATCCAAAGTTCTCGAGGGAACGGGGTCTTGAATTCCGGAACTTTCTCTGTCCTCGTCACTATCGAAAGTTGATAGTCACCAAACGGCGTGTTTATCGGAGCTATCTGAATAGCCTTCCCTTGAGGTATTCGAATCGCTGATTCCGAACATCGAAGGACTACAGTGAACTGCCTATTCGCCTGAACTTCGGCATCGCTCATTCCAGATCCTCCAAGTATCTGAACCAGAGATGTGATTGAAGACACCGAGGAAACAACGGCCTACCCCGTGGCTTCTGAGCGGCACCCTTCAATTCACCTAAGAGTTAGCGGTCAGTTGACTTGACGGATGCTGCCTTCGCGAAATCCGCCACCACGTTGGCCAAACGGGACATCGACGCGCTTTTATGTCCGTGGGAGAAAGCATCTTCTAAGGTTTCTGCTAGAACCAAGGGATTCTTGTCGAGATCTCCTGCGTCCCCATAGGATGCACAGGCTTTCGTATAACTCACCCCCCAATTCGCACCTAGCTCCTGTCTAGCCACATTGCCGATGCAGGAGCTCCACACCGTGCAGCCAGCCAGCCACAGATCCCTTTCTGGCCATTCGGACTCCTCCGGATGGCCCAAAGCAATTAGCAGGCGCTTGTTGTCCGTCTTGTGTCCATCGTGATACTTCTCTTTGGAATTGGTATCTGCGTCAAACACCACGTAGAGCGGTATCGAAAAGCTTTTGGCAACCAGAAGCGGTTTCAACAAGTCGCTCTTTCGACCGACCGGAACTATGTGACAACCGCCCCTTCGAAAGTCCGCCATTCTTTTCTCAAGTTCAAGATAGGCAGTTAGGTATGCGACGTCTTCCAGGCTTTCAACCAGAACGAGCGCCTTGCAGAAGAACATCTCGTTAATCGTTGGATTTAGCGTAGTGAACAGCTTTGCAAGAATCCCCGGCGCTCTGTAAAGCTTGTCTCCACATTCCTCCAAGCGACTGGCCAACTCCGAGTATTTGAGGCTACTAACACAGGACTCAGGAGGCGAACTCCTTTCTCGGACAACACGAATGGCCTCTACGTCGTCTCCAGGAATGAAGAGTGGACTATGGGAACAAAGCAGTATTTGAGATCCCTTCCTGCTCAGGTCGTGCAAAACCTCTCCTAGGTACCTAGCTTGAGGGGGATGCTGATACAGCTCTGGCTCTTCAATTCCCATGATTAGGGTTGGCAGACTTTCAACTCCATCTACGGTAGCCAGCTCGTGAAGAAGAGTCAGCATGCAGGAACGCTGCATTCCATGGCCGAAGCGAAAGAGTTCTCCCGTGTACCCTCTCTCTCCAATCTGCATGAAAGCTAGAGGAAGCTCGACCTGAACAGACTTATCTGGATCGTTTTTCCATAGGACTCTCGCCGTCGCACCGGGATGAGCCCAATCCCTAAGCTTTAGCTGGAGCGACAGTGAGAGCGTCTCAAGCACGCCCTGCTCTGAATCCAATATCTTCTGATACTCACCACTCAGTGTTGCTCGAAGTTCGGCGACTCTTTGAGTGAAGTCCACCTTGGATCTAATGGTCCTCCCGAGCAACTGCCCTAACGAGGAGTTCTTGTTCTCATCGGCCTCCTCGGCTGCATCCTTGACTGCGGGGACGAATATCCATTGCAAGTGCGCTGAAAGCTTGTTTGTGCCACGAGCCCCATAGAACTGATCTTCACTTTGCAAGGGGGCGTGCCTTTCTGGGTGCTTCGCCTCGCATGCGCGAAGTTCCTCTTCCATTTTTGGCTTGTTCTTGGACTCCTTCAGTCCGAAATCCGCGTGATTCTTGCGGATACCCTCGTAAACGGCCAGTAGCTCTGGAGTCTTCTTTCCATCCTCTGCATCTTTAAACCAAGGTGCAAACTCAGGAATTCCCATTCGCCAACCAGTCTGCTTGACCTCCGCGCGTTCAGAGCGGGGGTCATACGTGGCTATGGCAGAGACAATCAACTTTCCCTCTCGAACGTAGTTCGAAAGGTCCTCTGTAGCGGTCGCGCTTAGATCCACAAACGTTACGGTAATCCTTATCGGCACCGACACGTTCTTGTGGTGGAAGTCGTCGACGGTCAACTTGCTTAGATCTGTTCTGGAGTCTTTGTATTGCCTGAAGAAGATATTTAACGCGGCGAGCACTGTTGATTTTCCCGAACCATTTGGACCCACAAAGCAGGTGTAGTCATCGAAATGGATCGTTTCGTCCTTGAAGCCACGAAAGTTCTCAACCCTTACGGAAGCTATCTTCATATCGGTCCTCCCTGACTCGATAAATTGCGCTGCTTTGTGATAAGTGATTTTGCAAGCGTCTGCCGTGCAAGTATGGCGGCGTAGTTGCCGTCCAGTCCAACCTGAAGACTGGCGATAGCCAATCGCCGGGACAATCTAGTTTTGTAACTCCTGAACTACACATAACGCGTCACGGATGCGTCTAGTCATGTGCGCTTATCTGATACGGGCATCTTCGGAGACATCGTGTCGGTTTCGCTGGGGATTTCCGCACCTTCCTTTGGGGCGAGCAGCTGCGCACAGATCGACCGCATCGCATCCCGGTGGCGCACGGTGACGTGGCAGTCCGGGGCAGTGTGGATCGCATGACCTTTCACGACATCGCTGAACGGCGGCCTCAGAGTGACCTACGTCGACTTCACCGATACCGCGAGCTCCAGAAACCCCGCCAACGCCATCTTCACCAGCAGCGCTCGCGTCTCCGGCGCCGCCAACTGCAACGATCCGTTGGCGATGCCGCGCCTGAATTCCTCCCGGCTCGGCGCATCGAGGTCGCTCATGATCGGTGTCGCAGGTGCAACGATCGCCGCGAGCAGGCCCGCGTAGTACAACCGTGTCAGCGCGCGAACGACCTTCAGTCGCTGGCGATCCTCCGCATCCACGTTTCGACCCAGCCACGCCTCGAGCAGCGCCTGCTCCAGGTCCGGCGTCTGCGCGAAGTTGTCCGCCAGTATCGCCACGTCCACGAACGCCTCATTGCGATACGCCGTCTCCCAATCCACCAGCCACAGCCGCTGGCCATCGAACAGGATGTTGCGCGGGTTCGGATCGTTGTGACTTGCGACATGCGTCGCCGCATCCCATGGCAGCGTCTCGCAGATCCGTTCCAGCGCCTCCCGATGCCTGTCGAGCAGCCCAGGCGCGAAGCGTGCCTGCAAGCGCTCGGTCAGCCGACGGATGACCGTCCTGTAGTCGACGAACACCGGAAACTGCGGCGATGCCTGCAACTTCGCCGTCAGCCCGCCCAGCGCGCGCACCAGCTCCACCGGCCCACCCGGATACGCCGCCAGCGGCTGCGTCGCGATGAACGCCATGATCGCGACGCCGGCCTGCTCATCCACATAGTGCAGTGGCGGCGCGACGCCCGCATCGGCAGCGATGCGCATGCAGGTGTACTGGTGCGGATTGCGATACGGGTTGCGCGCGCCTTCCACCCGCAGCAGGCAGACACGCTGGTCCACCTGCACGCGCAGCGTCGTCGCGCCTGAAGCGCCACCGGTGACCGGCTCGGCGCGATCCACCTGCGCTCCATCGAACACCGCACGCAGCCCGGCCCTCACCGCGTCATGCTGAGCTTCCGCAACCAGCGTCTGCCACGCCGCGCTCATGAAGGCTCTCCCACGAGGTACTGGTCGAACCACTGTGTTGCAAGTTCAGCCGCACGCGCGACATGCGTCGCGGCCTCGAACCGCCCCGCGGCGCCGTCGATCACCTCGATGCGCTTCGGAACCGTCCGCTGCAGCACCGTCATCAGCGTGCGCATGAAACCGTAGCCGACGGCATCATCGCCACCGAAGATGAAGAGGCAGGGCGCACCGATCCACGCCAGCGACGAGCCACTGAGATCCGGTCGACCCGCACTGGATACGAACGCGTGGATGGCCGTGGCCCGCTGCCGCGCGACGGACGCCGCCGCGGCGGCACCGCTTCCCGATCCGAACAGGCCCATGCGCAGCGACTGGAACGCAGCGTCACCCGCGAAGCGATCCACGATGGCCGTCATGCGGCTCGCGAGCAGCGGGATGTCGTAGCGCAACGTCTCTTCCACGGCATCTGTTGCGGCTTCCTGCCCGGTGAGCAGATCCGCAAGCACGGTGCAGAACGAGGCGCGATGGAACGCAGCGGCGATCTCGCGGATGCCCGCATCGTGGCGACTGGCAGTGCCCGCCAGCGCGAACAGCACCAGTGCACGCGCATTGCGCCGGCCGCCGACCTCGATGGGCAGCTCCACCTCACCCGCGCGGATGCGCTCCTCGAATGCATCGGGCGGCCCGGCCTGCAGCGTGAGCAGGTGCGCGGAGAACTTCGGCCAGCTCTCGAAGCCGTGCTCGCGCGCGATCACCAGTTGCGCATCCGCCAGCTTCAGCCTGGTCGCGCCGGGGTCCACGGCCTGCCCCTGCAGCCGCGGATGAAACTGCCCCACGCGGCTCAGCGCATCGGGAAGGTTGCGGGAAATGCCATCGAGCAGGTCTTTGGCCTGCTTCCGATACTGCTCAAGATTGGGACGAGCCGGAATGGCTCTGTGCGTGACCACGATAAAACTCCTTTCACCGAAGGCCCGCGGTCCGCACCACCGGGCAGGAAAGAAGTTTGTTCGTACCGATGTATCGATTACATCTTCAGGTGGGCACTGCCCTTACCGCGGACTGGTTGCGCCCTGCGCGCGATGGGGAATGTAGGGGATGGTGCGCAGGCAAGTCAATCGAGCGGCCGGGCCTGGTTTATCCTTGTTCGCATGAGTTCGCTACCGCTGGATTTCGGCGACCCTTCGTCCGGTTCGGGAATCGTCAGGCTGGGCGACGAGGCAGTGATCCTCCAAGGCTTCGCTGCAGACCGGGCTGCGCCCTTGCTCGATGCGATCAAGGCGGTGAGCGCAGGGTCTCCCTTCCGTCACCTGGTCACTCGTGGCGGATACAAAATGTCCGTCGCCATGACCAACTGCGGTTCCCTCGGCTGGGTCAGCGACCGCTCCGGCTACCGCTACGACCCGATCGATCCAGAGACTGGTCGCCCGTGGCCCGCCATGCCCACACTCTTCCGCGAGCTCGCTGTCTCCGCAGCGACAGCCGCCGGCTTCCCCGACTACGCCCCCGACGCGTGCCTGATCAACGAGTACCGACCCGGCGCGCGCCTGTCACTGCACCAGGATCGCGATGAACGCGACCGCGTCGCGCCCATCGTGTCGGTTTCGCTGGGGGTCGCCGCTACCTTCCTCTGGGGCGGGCAGCTGCGCACGGATCGACCGCGTCGCATCCCGGTGGCACACGGTGACGTCGCAGTGTGGGGCGGTGTGGATCGCATGACCTTTCACGGCATCGCTGAACTTGCGCACGGCCAGCATCCGCTGACGGGAGACCGGCGCTACAACCTGACGTTTCGCGTCGTGCGCTAGGTCCTGGCTCTGCTGAAGAATGCCTTGGGGTTCTCCACGGTCATCGTTTGAATCTGCTGTTCTGAAACCCTCAGCTCCTCGAGGCGAGGGATGAGCTTGCGGATGCTGAACAGCATCCCCTCCGCAGGATCGAGGTTTTCTCTCCAGTCCCGGGCCTTCTCCGGCAGCAACGCACCGCCGAATTCGGAATCGGTGGACAGGAAGAGCCGATCGGCAAAGCCGGCATCGACGAGCTGCTTGATGCAGTCCGTCCGCTTCTCGAATGTCAGCTTGGCGTCCGCGTTCAGCCCGCGATGGGTATGGTCCATGCTGAGGAAGTAGCCACGCTTGAGCAGGCGCAGGAAGTAATCCATGTCGCCGCTATCGTCGCTGTGGTCGAAAGACACCCTTGCAGGGTTCATGCCTTCGTTTTCCAGGATGGCAGCGATGTTGTCGGCCGCATGGTGGGCCGCATCGGTATGGATGCGGATCGGCACGCCAGTCGCCTTGCTGGCGCGAACGCCCGCGCGCAAGCCTTTCTCTTCGAGCCGAGTCGGGCGATCGGTGACGATTCCGATCTTGATGACGCCTGCCTTCACTCCCGTGCCATCGATGCCGCGATCGATCTCCTTCACGAAATACTCGGCGAGCCCCGCGATGCTGGTCGATGGCATCTTCACGTGCGGGAATCGCGGCGGAAAAAAGCGTTGGCCGGTGCACGCAATGATGTGGATGCCGGACTTGCGTGCGACTTCTTCGAGAAAGCGGATGTCGCGCCCCGCATCGTAGGTCGTCAGATCGACGATGGTGTCGACGCCGGCGGCCTTCATTGCCTGGAGTCGATCGACGGCTCTCGCGATGAGCCCTGCCCTTCCACCCCATGCCTTCGGCCACCTGTCCAGGACGCCTGGTGCATCGGCGATGTGTTCATGCGGGAGAGTGAAACCGAGACCAGAGACATTGATGGTTCCGGAGACGGTCTGGACAGTTGCCGCGCCAGACGAGGTATCGAGGCCAGCCGCTTGCGACACGCTGGCAAGGGAAGTAAAGAACGCCGCGCCCATACTCACGGCGCCCGCTCGCTCCAGAAATTCCCGGCGTGTGGTCATGCTGCCTGGTATGCCCTGTTTGTCCGGGTACGGCCTGAGGCTGTCGACTTTCTCTATATCCGAAATCGCGCCCATCGTGTCGGTTTCGCCGGGAGTGTCCGCGACCTTCCTCTGTGGCGGTGTCAACAGGCCATCACGACTGCATCAGCCAGCAGTGTTCGCATGCGCGCCGTCGCCGATGGTCTCGTACACAGCCTTGCGGAATTGCTCCGTGCTCTGCGCTCCGGGCAACCGTGGCATCGCCTGGCCGGGCTGTGGTGGCGCGGGCGTGCACTCCTGCAACCAGATGAGCACCAACTGCTGCTGCGGATCGGCCTGCCACCAGCCCCCGAATGCACCGGGCCAGCCGAACGTGCCCACGCCACCCGTGACGACGCCAGGCTGCGTGGCATTGAGGATCACCGACATGCCGAGCCCGAAACCCTGGTTGAAGGGCGATCCGGCGATGAATGGCAACTGGCGTTGCGCGTCGGTGAACTGGTTGCTGCGCATCTTCTGCACGGTCTGCGCCTTCAGCACACGCACGGTGCCGAGCTTGCCGTTCTCCATCAACATGCGCGCGAAGCGCAGGTAGTCCGCAGCGGTGGATACCAGCCCCTGTCCGCCCGATGCATAGGCCGCGGGCCTCTCGGTGGTGAATGCGCCGACGCTGCCCGGCATGAACTGCCCAGGCTGCGTCGAGATGTAGAACGAGGCCATGCGCGCGCGCTTCTCCGGTGGCACCCAGAAGCCGGTATCCACCATGCCGAGCGGCGCAAACAGCTTCTCATGCATGAGGGTGCCGAGATCCTTGCCCGCGACGCGCGCGGCGAGCAAGCCTAGCACGTCGATGGAATGGCCATAGTTGAAGCGCTCGCCGGGTTGGTACAGCAGCGGCAGCTGCGCCAGCGTCTGCAGCCACGCATCGGGGGTCATGGGGCTGTCGATGCCGAAGCCCATCTTCGCCAGCAGCGCGGTGCCCAGCGGCGGCGCGGCCATGAAGCCATAGGCAAGGCCCGAGCGATGCGTCATCAGGTCTTCCACGGTAATGGCGCGTGCGGCGGGCACGGTGTCGTCGAGCGCCGCGGTCGGGCTGCGCAAGACGCGCATCTGCGCGAACTCCGGCAGCCAGCGCGTGATCGGGTCGTCGAGCTTGAGCTTGCCTTCATCCATGAGCCGCAGCGCCAGCGCCACGGTGACGGGCTTGGTCATCGAGGCGATGCCGAACAATGCGTTGCCCTGCATCGGCTGCCGGCGCTCGATGTTCAGCCAGCCGGCGGTGGAATCCGCGCACAGCTCGCCCCTGCGCCATACCTGCGCGACGACGCCGGGCACGTCGCCGGACGCCACGGCATCGTGCGTAGCCTTTTCGACGGCGGCGCGGATCCTCGCACTCGAGGCATCGCTTGCGAATGCAGCCCCGGGCACGGTCGACAGGCATGAGAGGGCCGTGCCCGCAGCCAGTAACTGACGGCGGGTGAGGGAAATGTTCATGATGTTCACTCCTTGAGGGGGAAGTAGTGGTCGATCCAGCTGCCCGCAGTCACGTTGAGACCCTGCGGGAACACGGCAAAAGGCGGGCTCTGCGCCAACGAGCTGGCGAGGCGCGGGAAGTGGTGCGTGTAGATGCGGTCGCGGCCGGCGTTGACCTGCGGGAAGACATCGCCCTTGCGCACCATCAACCGGAACACGGCGCACTTCGCCGCGGGCAGGGTGCGGCGTTGCAGTTCGCGTGGTGGCGTGGCTTCCGGCGTGATGCGCACGGCGGAGATCATTTCCACCGCCCCGTCGCGCGGGTCGACGCCGCAGGTCACCGAATACGTGCTGGCATCCATCACGCCGGGGAAATGACGCAGGGAATCGAGGTGCCTCCACACCTTCGGCAGCAGCTCGGATTGCGCCGGCGTGAAACGGTGCACGAGGCCAGCCAGGTGCAGCATCGGGGTTTGCTCGAAGCGTTCATGGATCTCCGGTTCGAGTGCTGAAGCCTTCTTGCGTCGTACGACGCGCGTCACCGCGCCGAGGCCGCGCAGTCTTCCCGGCGGATGTCCGAAGGCCCTGGCGAAGGCACGCGTGAAGGCTTCCTGGGAATCGAAGCCGCAATCAAAGGCGAGATCGACGATCTGCACATCCGGGTCGGTGAGCAGGCGGCGCATGGCGTCTTCGAGGCGGCGGCCGCGCACGTACGACATCAGGCTCTCGCCCTGCAGCCGCGTGAAGCCACGCGAGAAGCGCGAGGGCGAATAACCGGCGTGGTCCGCGATGCTCTTCACCGTCATGGGTTCGAGCAGGTGCGCTTCGATCCAGGTGATGGCAGCAAGATGCGCGCGGATCAGCGCCTCCTCATCGGAGGCGCTGTTGTTGCCGGGGTTGTCGAAGGGCGATGCCATGGCCCGCATTCTCGGACAGGGTGCGGGCGGTTTCTTGATCGATCCTGCCCTTTGCCGGGGTGTCCACAACCTTCCTGCAGATTGTCGGAATCCCGCTGAATGCTGTCGAATTCCTGCATATCCGACGGTGCTAACCTCCTCCGAAATCACATCGGGGGAAGCACATGCCCAATTCCATCGTCCACTTCGAGATCTTCGCGAGCGATGTGGAGCGCGCGCGCAAATTCTACGAGGCGGCCTTCCAATGGAAGTTCGAAGTCGGCGGGCCACCGGATTTCTACCACATCGCCACGGGCCCGGGCACGGACCCGGGTGTCACCATGGGCCTGCTGGCGAAGCGCCAGCGCGCCATCGCCGAAGGATCCTTGAACGCCTTCCGCGTCACCATCAGCGTGCTCTCGATCACTGCCAGCATGGCCGCCATCGAAGCCGCCGGCGGCACACTGCGATCACCGGTGGTGGATATCCCGCGCGTGGGCCAGGTGGTGGAGTTCGCGGATACCGAGGGCAATGTGTGCTGCATCTTCGAATACGCCAGCGGCCATCCGCTGGCGTCGAAATAGCATGGCGGTCGCGCTCGAGGCGCTGCGTGCCTTCGAAGAAGGTTATCCGCAGGGCGGACGCATCGCGCGTCATTCGCATGAGTGGGATCAGCTGGCGCTCATCTCGCTGTCGGCCGCCATCATCGAGACCGATGCGCTGTACGTGGTGCATCCGCTGCTGAAGGCGCTGTGGCTGCCGGCCGGCATCGATCATTCCGTGTACTCGCCGCGTCCCTACTGCCTGCATGCGCTGTACTTTCCGCCGGGCAGCGTGCGGCGCGAGTCGGGGCCGCAGATCCTGGGCCTCGATGCGCTCGCACGCGAACTCATCCTGTTTCTCTGCGAAGCGCCGCGACCCTCGCAGCGTGACACGCGCCATGCGCACGCGTGGGCGCTTCTCGAGCAGATGCTGCCGCAGGCGAAGACGGAATCCTTCTCGCTGCCGCGCCCGACCAGCGAACGGGCGCGCAAGCTCGCGGACCAGTTCACGAACAATCCACACGATGCCCGCGCACTGGAGATCGTCGCGGCGGAAGTCGGCGGCGCGAGCCTGCGCACCTTCGAACGCCTGTTCGTGGATGAGACGGGTTTGAGCCTCGCATCCTGGCGCCGCCAGAGCCGCATGCTGGCCTCGTTGTCGCTGCTGGCCGAAGGACGCAGCATCAGCCAGGTGGCGCATGCAGTCGGGTACGACAGTCCGGCGGCCTTCAGCGCCGCGTTCAAGCAGTGCTTCGGTGTTCCGCCATCGAACCATGGATCGGAGGATTGAAGATGGTGCGTGGTATCAGCGGCGTTGTTGTGGGTACTTGCCGCCATCTCTGGGCGCGTTTTACACGCGCCGCCGCCAGCCATTGTCGGCGCAAGCCCACACCAATGCAGGCGCCCCTCCCACCGCGCGGGCGTAGCCCTCAGGCGACAATGGCCTCGGCATAACAACCCCTGAGTCTCTCGACTGATCGGTCGTTTCTGCCTGGAAATCACAGGAATCACTGAGCCAGGAGAGGAATATGGATATTTTGCTGATCTTGATCTTGTTGCTGCTGCTGTTCGGCGGTGGCGGCGGCTTGTACTGGGGTCTCGGCGCGGGTTGGGGCATTGGCCCCATTGGACTGATCGTGGTGGCGCTCGTTGTAGCCTACCTGCTCTACGGCGCACGCGGCCGCAGGGGACCTCGTCTGTAGAGCATTGCGCTCCATGGACGAGAAAGGGGTCGCAGCTGTTTGGCGCGGCCCCTTTTTTATGCCTGCGGTGCGCCGGCAGTCTCGTCCCGCACCCGGCGCGGCCCGAAGGCCGCGCCCGCTCTCAGCGCAGCAACGCGATCAGCACGATGATGGGGATGGGTACGCCGAGCAGGAAAAGCAGGATGGAACGCATGTTGATTACCCCTGATTAATACAGATCGCGGCGACGACCGCCCCAAGTCGCCATCAGGCTGGCGCAGAACGCGCCGAGCAGCAGCGATACGAATACCCACAACGCAGTGGTCGCTGCGGCACGTCGTGCCTGGTCCGCGGCCTGCCGGGCGGTGGCTGCAGCCCGTTGCAACTTCAGCTGCGCGTCGTTGTAGATGGTGCTGACGCGGGATTCCGCATCCGCCTGGCTGAGGCCGGTGTTCTGCGCCACGACCTGCGCGACGTATTGCGTGTCCTGCGGCGACAGCGCACCGGTGCGCAGGCTGTTGTCGAAGATGGTGCTGACTTCACCGCGCACATTGGCGGCATTGGCTTCGCTGGCAGCGGGGACCGCGGTGCCCGGGTTGGCGCGGAACAGCGAATCCACCGAGTAACGCAGCGGATTGTTCTGCGCCGGTTGGCCCGCGATCGCAGGCGCGGCCACCTGCGCGACACTGGTTGCCGCACCCGCGGCAACCTTCGCGCCCGTGCCGAGTACCGCACCGATTGCAGTGCCCAGCGTCGCCGCGGTGATGATCGTGGCCACTCCCCAGGCGAGGAAGCCATGCGCGGTATCGCGGAAGTAGACCTCATCCGTATGCAGTTGCGGCCAGCGCACGCGCAAGCGGCCGGCGATGTAACCGCCGAGGCCGGACGAAGCCACGGCGCAGAAGGCGATCCACGCGATGGTGGACCAGGTGATGCCTTCCGCCGAAGCACCACGATCCGCCCACGGTGAAACCGACGAGAGGCCGAGCCCGACGCCGAGCACCAGCAGGATGAGTGACAGCGCCGCGGCCGCGGTCGCACCGGCGAACACGGCCGGCCACGAAACAGCACCTGGGCCGCCGGAGGTTGCGCGATCCACCACCGATTCTTCGAAGCCAATGCGTGATGCCAAAGTAGCCATGCGACCCCCACTGCGGTTGATGCCATCCCGACGGTCGCAGGATGGCGACTCAGCCCGTGATGCCGCAGTAGTCCCCACAGTTCTTCGACTGTAGGAGGCCGGCTCATTCGATGGTCACGCGACCATCACGCGTTTCAGGCTTTTCTGGCCCGCTTCGGCACGAAGGCGAGGAAACGCCGCGAGTTGTCGACGGTGATCTTCTTCAGCACTTCATCGCTCACACCCGCTGCCTTCAATCGCGGCAGGAACGCGGTGACGGGACGCGCATAGCCGCGCATGGCATCGCCCGAGATCAGGATGTGATCCACGAAACCCGCATCGATCAGTGCCATGATCAACGGCACCACCGGCGCATCCGCTCCACCACCACCACCCTGCCGGTCGAAGCCGACGAAGGCGCCGCGGCGGCAGATGGTCTTGTGCACGTACAGCGTCGGATCATTCAGGTTGCCCAGGTGGCCGACGGCGACGCGCTTCGGATCCACGCCCGCATCCTCGAGGAGGTCGAGCTGCTCCAGCGCCGATTTGCCCGGGATGCCGGTGTGCGTGAACACTGGCAGGTTCGTCGCCACATGCGCCTTGCCCACCGCGCGGAACACCTTGCGCTCGGTCGCCGAGATTTCATCCCATGAACCGATCTCGCCGAACGCGCCGGCCGGGTAGTCATCCGCCTGCTTGATGAGCGCGCGCACCAGCTGCTCCTCGCTCATGCCCGCAACCTCTTTCGGGTAGTAAGGCTCGGTGTAGAAACCGGCGCCCTTGATGATGGGCAGGCCGGAGTTCTTCGAAGCGGTGCGGATGAAGTTGAGATCGACGCCCGTGCCTTCGAGGCTGGCGTCGCAGATGCAGGCCACGCCGTCGCGGCGCGCGTTGCGCAGCTCCTCGGTCATCAGGTTGATGTCGCGCATCGGGTCCGGGCCCGAAGCCGGCGGCGGGCCGGCGGGACGCGTCGAAGGCGGCGCGCCCTGGGCTGCCAGCACCGCGGCCGAGGCGGCGCGGAAGCGGTCGTTGAAATCCGCGCCCACGGAGATGTGCTCGTGGAACAGCGTGGCGCCGTCGGCGAGTTCTTCGGGCGCGTAGTCCTTGAACAGCGTGCGGATGACCGCGCCCTTCGGGAAGGCGGGGGCCTGCGAGAACGCAGCCCTGGGAAGCGCAGCCATCGCCGCGATGCCGAAACCCGTGAGCTGCAGGGCCTTGCGGCGCGTGAATGTAACCATGGAAGTCTCCCCCGTGTTTTGTGCGATGGTACTGGAGTAATGCGATTGCGTATCCAATCCTCGTGTCATCACAGGAGCAGCCGTATGAAAACCGCCTCCTTTTCGCGTGCCGTAGCCGCAGTGATCCTTTCGGCATGCGCCGTCGCTGGCGCCATCGGTGCTGAGTCCATGCCTCCGGCGCAGTTCTTCGCCCGTGTCGCCGGTGTATATAAAGAGTCGCTGCCTGGCCGGCTGGGCACCGACGGCCCGCTGTCGGAGAACATCCTCGAGGTGGTCCCAGTGGATGAAGGGCATGCCTACATCCGCGTGCAGCTCGAACTGCGCAAGGGTGCGATGGGCAGCATCTATGGAATCGCCGCGTACAACGGACGCGATTCACTGGTCTACGACAACGGCAAGGGTGGCAGCGAACAGTGCGCCCTCGCCCTCACGTGGACGAAGCTCGCGGTATCGACCCTGCCCACGCTGCGCAAGACGCGCGGCTGCCGCGACTACGCCGCTGCCCACGGCGCGCCGGACAAGATCTCGTTCGTGGTCGCACGCAGGCGCGACATCACCTACCTGCAGGGCCTGAAGGATTCGCGCGAATTCAAGGCCGCGATGGATGAATACCGCGCGCACAGTCCGGAGGCGCGCCGTGCAGATAAAAAAGCGGCGGGCATTTAGCCCGCCGCCATCCAGCTGATTGACGTAGCGACTAGAACCCCTTCCCGCGATCGGGACTACAGCAATGCATTTGAGGTTCTTTGTTATGCGTTACGCTCGGCATCGGGTTTCCATGACTCGATGGTCGTTTTATTAACGCTATCAAAGCCACGCCATGCCTTCATCACGACGCATCGCGCACCTCGACATGGATGCGTTCTTTGCTTCAGTTGAGCTGCTGAGATATCCGCAATTGCAAGGCTTGCCCGTTGTGATCGGCGGGCGGCGACGCAGGGAAGATGATTTTTTCGAGTCGGGCGCGACGCGACCCGAAGAAATTCCGGTCGAGGCGTTTCCGCGACTGGAGAGCTACGTGGGCCGCGGAGTCGCCACTACAGCCACTTACGCGGCCCGGCAGTTCGGCGTGGGCTCGGCCATGGGGCTGATGAAGGCGGCGAAGTTGTGTCCGCAGGCCATCCTGCTGCCGGTGGATTTCGACGAGGTGCGGCGGGTGTCGCGGCTGTTCAAGAGCACGATCATCCAGGTCGCGCCAGTGATGGAGGATCGCGGCATCGACGAGGTGTACATCGACTTCACCGATGTGCCCGGCAGCGAACCCGGGGGTGGGCGCGAACTGGCGCGGATCATCCAGCAGAAAATCTTCGATGCAACCAGGCTCACCTGCTCGATTGGCGTGGCACCGAACAAGTTACTGGCCAAGCTCGCGAGTGAATTCGACAAGCCCAATGGCATCAGCATCATCACGGTGGATGACCTGGCGACGCGCATCTGGCCGCTGGCCTGCCGCAAGGTCAACGGCATCGGGCCGCGGACGGATGAGCGCTTGCAGGCGCATGGCTTGCGGACGGTGGGCGACATCGCAGCGCGTGAGCGTGATTGGCTCATCGAAACCTTCGGCAAGAGCCATGGCGCGTGGCTGCATGAAGCGAGCTGGGGACGCGATGAGCGGCCGGTGGTGACGGAGAGTGAGCCGGTGAGCTTCAGTCGCGAAACCACGTTCGAGCGCGACCTGCATGCGGTACGCGATCGGGCGGAGCTCGGCGGCATCTTCACGCAGCTGTGCGAGCAGCTGGCCGGTGACCTGCAGCGCAAGGGTTATGTCGGCCGGACCATCGGCATCAAGCTGAGGTTCGACAACTTCAAGAGCGTGACGCGCGATACGACTATCGAAGAGAACACGGCGGATGCGAAGGTGATCCGGCGGCAGGCAGGGCTGAACCTGAAGCGAGTCGACCTGTCGCGACGCATCCGGCTGCTGGGCGTGCGGGTGGGGAAGCTTGCACGTGGCAACCCGGAAGGCGCGGAAGGATACTCACCGGGCGATCTGGCCCTTCAATCCGGAGAGCAGGAAACATGAAAGCGTTCCCTGGGGTCGCGCCTGTTGGTGTTGCAATCACGTTGCTGGCTGCTTGTGCGTTGAAGCCGGCAGGCGATGCGGCGCGCCCGGCTCAATCGACCCCTGCTGCAACCACCCCAGCCACCGCCATCGCAGGCCAGCGCGACCCGCGCGTCCCTTCCAACTACCGCATTGTGAAGAAGGGAGACACGGTGTTGTATTGCCGGAAGGAAGCCATCAATGGTTCGCGCACGCAGATGAATGACATCTGCCTGACTGCCGCCGAAATCCAGGCCGAAGAACAGAAGGCATCCACCCTGCAGCGGGATCTGGACGATAGCTGGGAGAAGAAGCCGGTCATGGACAACAACATCGGCCAATCCAACAACGGCCTGGCGCGATAAGTCACCTGGCCTGCGCGCGGTGGCGGTTCCTTACAAGTAGCGCGACAACCTGCGCCGGGCGATACTCAGCCGCTCGTTCGGCCGAAAATAAAAAGGGGAATCATGAAGATCCAAGTCGCACTTTTGCCTGCTGGTGTCGCCCTGCTCGCGCTCGCTGCATGCGCCGGCAACCCACCCGCACCAACCCAGCCCGCCGCGAAGCCCGTCGTCACGGCGGTCGCGCCCGCACCGGATGGCAAGCCGGCCAAGCTGTACACCGACGGCTACCGCCTCGTGAAGCGCGATGGCCAGGACATCTACTGCAAGCGTGAAGACCTGACCGGCTCGCGCACGCAGAAGATCGAGACCTGCTACACCATCGAGCAGTTGCAGGCGCGGGAGCAGAGCAAGGAACGCCTGCTACGCGACATCGACGGCACGCCGGCCCAGACGCAGTCGTCGGATGGCATGGGCGGTCGCAGCAACACCGTCATGGGCCACTAGCCCCGCGCGGTTTGAAATCGAACTACCGCACGCGCGCGAAGCTCCAGCTCTATCCAGGCGAGAAGGTCACCTGGTATTTCCTGACCCTGCCCCGCAAGCTCGCGGATGAAATCCGCGTGGTCGATGCGGGGCCTTCGCGCCGTGGCTTCGGGTCGCTGCGCGTACAGGCCACGATCGGTGGCACGACCTGGAGCACTTCGCTGTTTCCCTCTGCGAAGGAACACACCTACCTGCTGCCAGTGAAGGCGCAGGTGCGCAAGGCCGAGGCCCTGCAGGTGGGCAAAATGGTTGCGCTGGAACTCGAAATAACCCGCGCCTGGTAACGGCAAGGTCGGGCGCCGCGCATCGACCAGGCGACGTAAGACTGGTCCCACCACATGAAGTACTGCTCGCCGATGCTGCGCGAAGCCCGCCGGCTACATCCTCCATTCATCGCAGGCGCACTGCATCGGGTCTGGAGGCTGCATGAAATCCCATCGATACATCCTGGCTGTGGCGGTTCCCCTGCTGGCACTGCAGGCCTGCGCGATGCACCGCCCGGACTCGGTGAAGTCACAGATGAACCGCACCGCGAGCGCCATCCAGAAAGCGGATGACAGCGGTGAATTCGCAAATTCTCCTGATGAACTGAACGTCGCCAAGGAGAAAGTACATGCAGGCGAAGGTCGAACTCGAAGGCGAATCCTTTGGCGGCGACCGGCGCGCCATGAGTCTCGCGAGACGCGCGCAGGAACGGGCGGAGTATGCCGCCGCGCATCCGAAGGCTGCCACGCCGGCGTCCTGGATTGCGCCGGCAACCGAGGGCCTGAATTCAGGGCAGCTCCGCGAATCCGGCTGCGCAGTCCACTACACCCTGACCTCGCGGTAGGGGGTCGCGCAGCAGGGGCTCCGCTTGCGCGACCGTAAGAGCGGTCCCACCGCTGCATGCGTAGTTGCCGGTGCTGCCTGAACCCGCACAGGTCCACTCTCCAACCATCGCAGAACCATCCTGCATTCTGGTTTGGAGAGGCATCATGAAATCCCATCGCTACGTCCTCGCATTCGCCGTGCCGCTGCTGGCACTCGAGGCATGCGCCTATCAACGCTCCGATGAAGTGGACTGCACAGATGGCGCGCACCGAGGTCCGTCATCCAGCAGGCCGATCGCAGCGGCGTGGCCGTGGATTCGCTGCCGCAGCTGCAGGCGGCGAAGGACAAGTACAACAAGGCCAAGGTCGAGCTCGATCGCAAGTCCCAGGAAGGCGACCAGAACGCCGTCCGTCTGGCCAAGCAGGCCGAGGTCGATGCGCAGTACGCATCCGCCCACTCCCAGGCAGCCAAGCAGCAGAACGCGGCCGCGGATTCGCAGAGCAGCGTCCAGGCCCTGCGTGATGAAGCCAATCGCAATGCCGACATGCCTGCGGCGGCTCCCGCCCCCCTGACCACGCCGGCGCCGCTGCCGGTCACACCCTGAACTCACCGGAGATCCGAATCATGAACATGCGCAAGCACCACCTTGCCGTCGCCGCAGCCGTAGCGCTCGCGGTGTCGGCATGCACTACCCCGACTCCGCGTGAGGAGGATCCGATCGAGCGTGCCCGTGCCGCCGTGGAGCAGGTTGAGAACCTCACCGGATGCCGGCAAGTACGCCGCAGCCGAGATCTCGGCGCACACGTCGCGCTGGCGGAAGCCGAACAGCTCAAGCACAAGGACAAGCCCGAGAAGGATGTGCGCCAGGCAGCCTACGTTGCCAAGCGCCACGCCGACATCGCCGCCGAGCAGATCACGCGCGGCCAGGCCGAAGAGAAGTCCGCGGCGGCGGAAGCCGAACGCCAGAAGGTAGTACTGCAGGCTCGCGAGCAGGAAGCCACGAATGCACGTGCACAGGCTGAAGCCGCGCGCGCGCAGGCACAGTCCGCGCAAACAGCAGGCGCAGGTACGTCAGCCAGCAGGCGCAGGCCAGCGCCGACGCCGCGCAGCGCAATTCCGCTGCGCTGGAAGCGGAGCTGCGTGACCTGCAGGCGAAGCAGACCGATCGCGGCATGGTGCTCACGCTGGGCGACGTGCTGTTCGATACCGGCCAGGCGACGTTGAAGCCGGGTGCGGCCAGCACCATCGACCGGCTCGGCACCTTCCTGACCGAAGCGAACGATCGCTCGGTGGTCATCGAAGGCCATACCGACAGCACGGGTTCGCAAGGCACCAACCAGTCGCTCTCCGAGAGCCGTTGCCAATGCCGTGAAGGCGGCGCTGGTGGCGAAGAACATCGCACCGGATCGCATCGTGACCGTGGGCAAGGGTGCGGAAGTGCCGGTGGCCACCAACGATACGTCAGCGGGTCGTCAGCAGAACGGCGCGAGTGGAGATCATCATCTCCAACCCGGCTGCGAAGTAAGGTCGCCGATCGCCTGTGAGGGGTGATCGGTTATCGCGGCGGCAGGGATGCTCCTGGGCCCTGTCCGTCGCGATTCACTCCAGTGGAGTTCAGCCGCGTTGGCGGCGGTCGGCGGCGTGGTCGCCACCGGATCCTGGTCGAACTCGCTGAGGATGCTCTGGTACTTTTCGATGTACCAGCGGTTCTCGTTGTTGTACTTCGGAATATGGGCACGGGGATCACTTCACCGGCCACCTGCTTCCACAGGCACGGGCAATTGATCTTGCCCTCGGGCTCTTCGCCCTGCGCACGCAGGTCTTCGAGCTTCACGCCCATCTTCTTCATCACCTTGGTGAGGCCGGCCGACGTTCTTCTGGCCCCCCGGTTGTATGAAGGCCACCGGGAAGATGCCGAGCACCTTCATGTTGTCGTGGTACGCCGCGCGGATGTCGGCGGACATGTTGGCAAGGTCCCAGATCGAACAGGCAGATGGCCGCCTTCATCGCATTGAGCAGGTGGTGGCGCCGCGTTCGAAGTCGCGATCAAGCTGGGCCTCGGGGCAGCGCTTCACCACCATTGCATAAGTACCGTTGTTCTTCTTGCCGTTGGTGAACTGCATCGGGCCGATGGCCGAAGCGCGCGACACTCGTGTAGCGGTACGCCTCGTTCTGCTTCAGGCCGTACTGGCTGAGCACTTCATCGAAGGCGGCTTCGCCCTTGTCCACGAAATCGCCATCGTCGGTCTGCTCGATCACCGCCAGCGTGGGTGATGACTTCAGGCGGCACGACATCGGCGAGCGATTGACCGGGATAAGCCATCGAAGGCGCATGCGCGGCGCGCAGGTCCGCGATGGCCCGGCGGCGGGTGGCGAGCAGGTAATCCTTGCCGCCGGTGACGAACTGCGGGTCGAGCGTGTCCGCGGTGAACGGCAGGTACACGATGGTCTTGGCCGTATCAGGCCAGGGCGCGCCAGTTCTTCTTCTTCAGCAGGTCGCTGTCGAACACGGGGAACTTGCGGCCATACACCTTCAAACGGTTTCACCGTTGCGGGTGAACGAGAACATCAGGCGCTCGGCGCCGGTGCCTTCACATGCGTGGCGTTGATGCCGGGCGTGAGCGTGAGGAACGGCATGGGCTTGCCACCCGGCTTCCACTTCACCGGCGGGCGCGGAATCTCCACCTGCGCGATCACCCATTCCATCTTCGCTTCGCTCCACAGCGCGAAGGCGACGGGACGGCCACGCTAGTGTTTCCTTCTTGCCGGTTGCCGGTGAACACGTACTGCAGCTTCACGTTGGCGAGCTGCTCCTGCGCCTCGGTGACGAGGTTGTGGATCTGCTCGTGGCGCGCGCCGGGCACCACCACCAGTTCATGCAGCTGCTGCAGCGGCACGGGGTCTTCGTGGTGTTCGGACTGCGCCACGGCCAGCGGCACTTCGCCCCTCTTCGATCTTGCCCTGCTCGCCCATGGTGCTCGCGGGAGCCTCGGGTTCGGCTTCATCCGCCGCGGCAGCGCGACTTCATCGCCGACGACAGGTTCGCCCTGGTCGGTGGCAATGGTCGAACAGCCCGCACACAGCAACGCGGGCCAGGGCCAGGATTGCCGGTATTTCCCTGCGAATGACGATCATCTTCAGATAGCTTCCTGTCGGGACAGAGGCGGGGTTTGCGCGATTGTATGTTCAATCAGTACAGACCGGTCGTGCGTTAAGTCACAGCAACGATCCACCGTACCCTGCGGGAAAGGCTGGTTTTCAGTAGCCGCGCGCCACGTCGAACACCGAATACATTGCGTGCGCCGGTGGCGTAGCGGCGCAATGTTTTCACGCACCACCAGCCAGCGCATTTCGTTCACGGCTTCGGCCTGCGCGCTTGCAACCGGTTGCCGCGCCGCCGCCGGTCCCACCCCAGGGCGCGAGGATGAGATTCGGCGCGTCCCACAGCGGATGGTCTTTCGGCAGCGGCAGGTCCGTGGCCCAGTTCAATTGCGGCACTTGCCGATGGTGCCGGCCTTCAGCGCGGCGGCGAGATCCCCGGGTACCACGATATTCAGCGCGGGCCCAGTCCACCAGCATCGCGTCGTGCTTCATGCGCGCGAGCATCGCTGCGTTGAAGAGGCCACGTGCCTGCGGCCTGTGTGGTGCGCAGATCATCACCACGTCGGCTTCGCTGACGAGCTTCGCGGTTTCAACCGGCACCACCGAGGCCGATGACCAGAATGGTGGATACCGCCGATCCGTTTGCCGCGGGGCGATCGACCACGACGATCATCTTCCGGAGGCGCGACCCAGTCGGGGATCAGTTCCTTCGCGGTACGCGCGCTCTCGGGCAGCTGGAATTCAGCCAGTGCGGCGGCGAGATCGGGCGCGGCTTCCGCGGCGATGGCGATGCGCGTGGCGATGCATGCGCCGAGCATGGCCATGGCGATGGTGATCGCGAATCGGGCCGGGGTGTTTCATGCGCCGGATAGTACGCGCGTACGTTGCACGCAGTCCGCGCGGGGAATCCGCGTTGACGACATACCAACTGGTCGGTTAAGTTCCGCCCCATGCCAGCCGCCGCACGCAAAGCCATCCGCCAAACCCGTCCGCGGCAACGCGCGCTCGGCGCTGCTCGATGCCGCACACAAGCTGGTCCGTCGCAGCGGCTGTGGACGGCCACCACTGTCGATGCGCTGTGCGAGGAAGCCAGCGTCAGCAAGGGCGCGTTCTTCCACCACTTCGCTTCCAAGGACGAGCTCGGC
The DNA here is from genome assembly GCA_037200665.1 of Pseudomonadota bacterium. GTDB lineage: Bacteria > Pseudomonadota > Gammaproteobacteria > Steroidobacterales > Steroidobacteraceae > ZC4RG30. The sequence goes on from JBBCGD010000007.1 coordinate 849,671, forward strand.
GTAGCCGCCGCGGTGCACTGGCATGACCGCAGCAGCAGCGCGCTGTTCGCGGCCGCGCCCTATCACCAGAAGCGCGATCCGCTGGAGCGTGTGCTCGGATACCTGGATTTCCGGATCCAGCTTGCCGAGGGCCCGCTCGAAGCCTTCACCTGCTTCGTCGGCACCACGGTTGCAGGAGGTCTATGCCACCTCGGAGCCGATGCGCGCCGCCTGCGGCAACACCATCACCGGGCATGCGGCGCGCCTCGAGGCGGATTTCTCTGCGCTGATCACGCGCCACAAGCCGCGCCCGCCGGTTCACCGCCGCGGGCCTCGCGCTGTATACGCAGACGGTGCTGCAGGGTGGCTTCGTACTCTCCAAGGCAACGGGCGATCGTGCGGCGCTGCTCGATGCCCATCACGCATCTGAAGAATTACCTGAAGCTTTTATTCAAGGGGGACAAGCAATGAGCACCGGCAGTTTCATCTGGTACGAACTGATGGCGAAGGATCCGGACGCGGCAGCGAAGTTCTATGGCGCCGTGGTCGGATGGAAGCTATCGCCGCCCGCGCTCATGCCGGATGGCAAGGACTATCGCGCAATCCTACGCAGCGATGGCGGTTCGGCTGGCGGCGTGCTGAAGCTCGGCGCGGACATGATCAGTCATGGAGCGCAAACCCACCTGGCTCGGTTATCTACATGTGGCGGACGTCGATGCCGCGACCCGCGCCATCGTCGCCGACGGCGGCAAAGTCCTCATGCCGCGCATGGATCTCCCCGTTGGCAAGATCGCCATGGTCGCGGATCCGATGGGTTCCCCGTTCTACGTGATGGATCCCATCCCCGCCACCCGGCAAGCCTGCGGCGAAGAGCGATGTGTTCGACGTGGCGAAACCGCAGCACATCCGCTGGAACGAGCTCGCGAGCCCGGATCTTGCGCAGGGCGAAGACTTTCTACGCGCAGCATTTCAACTTCGAATTCAACGAAGTGATGCCGATGGGGCCGATGGGCGACTACTGCTTCATCGACCACGACAAAAGTGCGCATCGGCGCCATCATGCAGAAGCCGGCGGAAAGCCCCATCGCCACGTGGCTGTTCTATTTCGGCGTACCTTCCATCGCAGCGGCGAAGAAGGCCATCGAAGCCGGTGGCGGAAAAATCCTGCACGGTCCCGTCTCGGTGCCGGGTGGTGAATGGATCATCAATGCACTGGACCCGGAAGGCGCCGCATTCGGCGTCGTCGGCGCCCAGGGCGAATGAAGCAAGGAGCTCGATCATGGCAACACCCAGGACCACACTCTGCTTCTGGTAACAACAAACACCGCGCGCGAAGCCGCGGAGTTCTACGCGAAGACCTTCCCCGACAGTTCGGTCAAGACCGCATACACCGCACCCGGCGACTACCCGGATGGCAAGGCGGGGGCAACGAGCTGGTGGTGGAATTCACCGTGCTCGGTATCCCCTGCATCGGCGTGAACGGCGGACCGATGTTCAAGCACAGCGAGGCCTTCTCGTTCCAGGTCGCGACGAAGAACAGGCCGAGACCGACAAGTACTGGAAACGCCATCGTCGGCAACGGCGGCCAGGAGAGCCAGTGCGGCTGGTGCAAGGACAAGTGGGGGCCTATCATGGCAGATCACGCCCACGGCGCTCACCGACGCCATGCACGACAAGGATCCGGAAAGTGCGCAAGCGCGTGTTCGCCGCGATGATGACCATGCAGAAGATCGACGTCGCCGCCATCGAAGCGGCACGCAAGGGCTGATCTTCACGGGCTCAAGCTGCGCCCCGAGCGTGCAGCTTGTCCCGGTGTGCGGGAACCAGTAGCGTGTGCCCTCGGTTCGTATCCATACAGCAAGAAACCGGGGGCCCATATGAAAACGCTTGTGAAGATTGCCGCGCTCGCGCTACTTACCGTGCCGGCGCTCGCGCTGGCCGATGCCTCGCTCAATGGCGCGCGCGTCGGCGCCAAGGATCCGGCCGCAGGTAGCGAAGTTCTACAGCGCTGCTTTCGGCATTGCAGGAAGTCCAGCGCATCGAGAACGCGCAGATGCTGGAGATCATGCTCAATTCGGCAAGACGGCCGATGCCGCCAAGGCCAACCGCGCCAGACTCGGCGGTGGCGACATCGTGGTGATGAAGCGTGCGTCGGATGATGCGAAGGATGACATCCCGCACATCGTGCTGAACGTCACCGACATGAAGGCAACGGTGGCGGCAGTGAAGGCCGCGGGCGGCAAGATGGCGCGCGAGCCCTTTGCCTATGGCAACAGCGGCATCCAGATCGGGATGGCGCTGGACCCGGCCGGCAACCAGATCGAAATGATCCAGGGTGCGGGCCAGGCACCGGCTGCCAAGTAAGCCGCGCGCAACGCAGCTACGAAGCCACGGGCTCGGCCACTGCCGCAGCCCGTGGTCGGCGACGCAGCGTGACGTTCGCCATGCTGCGCCTTGCGCGCACCGCGCACCATGCCGCGAAGGCCGCGCAACCCAGCGCGGTGAGATCGAACCCCGCCATGATCCAGTCGCCCTGCGCGATGCTGTGGTTGAGACCGCGTGTGGTGGTGAGCATGTTCAGCACCGGCAGCAGGCCATACGCCGCCGCGCACAGCCACAACATCTCGATGCGCACACGCTCATAAGGCCGCACCATCGGCCACGCGAACATTGCAGCCATGGTGAGATACATGGCGTGCACTTCCCAGTTGGCGCGCGTCGCCAGTTCCACCGGCAGCAGGCGGTTGGCCCAGAAATAAGCCGCGATGGCGATGGGCATGCCGATGATGGCGCCGACGTTCAGGCGATCCACCAGCCAGATGCCGAAGTGCAGCGGCTGCTTCGCCGCGAGCAGCCGCGTGCGACGCGTATTCGCCCACAGCAACAGGCCCGTGCCGATCATCGCCGTGCCACCCACGCCCATGAACAGCAGCAGGATGCGCAGCCACCAGTTCGCGAACAGGCCCTTGTGCAGGCCCTTCATCACATGGTCCGTGGTGCCGGGCCCGTGGTGCCCGGGGCGGAAATCCTGCAGCAGCCTGCCGTTGGCACCGTCGAACACCAGCATGTTCTCGGGGAAGGGAATGCTCACCGTTTCCTGCGGCTTCACCAGCACGCGCGCGTTGGCATCGCCGGGGTTGCGCACTTCCACCGCGCTGATGTTGTCCTTGCCCCAGGATTGATCCGCCGCATCGAGCATGGGCGCGAAGGAAACCAGCGGCGCGCCGACATGCGTTGCCTGCGGCAGCGTCGGTGATGGATACGGATACGTGCCCTGGTAGAACGCGAGACCAGCCTGCCTCCCATCGCCATAAACCAGATGCGGCACCGACGGCATGAACTGGTATGTGAAGAACAGGAAGCCGCTGTACGTGACGATCAGATGGAATGGCAGTGCAGTGACGCTGAGGAAGTTGTGGCCATCGAGCCAGCTGCGCTGCCCCTTGCCGGGCCGGAACGTGAAGAAGTCCTTGAAGATGTTCTTGTGCACGATGATGCCGGTGACCATCGCGGCGAACATGATCAGCGTGAACACCATGATGACGAGGATCGCCTTGTCATACGGGATGTACGCCAGCTGGTAGTGCATCTTGTAGAGCACCTGCCCACCGCCGGTGGCACGCGCGTTGTAGTCGACGGGCTTGCCAGTCCGCGGGTCGAGCGTTTCCTTGTGCGTAACGGGCCGGGCGGCTGCCATCGGGCCCTCGGCCGAACCCGCGGCTGCGCCTTGCACACGATCCGTCCACGACACATCGAGCGACGGCGCCTCGCGTCCACCGATGAGCTGGATGTTCCAGCTCGCCGCCTGCGGCGCCACCTGCTGCAGGTGGTCCTGCGCAACCTGCACCTGCTGCTGAGGCGTGCCCGGCTGCACGAATGCCGGGCGATCCGGCGTCATCCAGTAGTCGATCTCCTTGTCGAGATAACCCAGCGTGCCGGTGAGATACACGAAGTACAGCACCCAGCCGGCGACGAGGCCGATCCAGGTGTGCAGCCAGGACATCGACTGGCGGAAGCCTTCCTTCATGACACGCTCCTGTGCAGCAGGTACCAGCCGTCGATCAGCATCAGCGGCGTCGCCACGATGGCGAGCCCGAGCCACGCACGCGTCGCGGTGCGCGTGGCGAAACAGAAGATGAGGATGCCGGTCCAGTACAGGTAGCCGGTCTGCGACGAGAACAGCAGCGCCTGGTGGTAATCCACCGGCAGCAGTGCCATGAAGGCCACGTGCAGCAGCGTGACCACGAAGTAGCCACCGAGCGCGCCGGCAATGAAGCGCGAGGCGATGCTCCAGCGATACGCCGCATCGACCACGGCCTTCACAGCAGCAACCCCGCGGCGATCAGCGCCACGCCGAAGACACCGAACACCGCATTGGCACGCGGCCGATAGGTGAGCAGCATGATCTGCGCGAACGCGGCCAGCGCGATCATCGACAGCCACAGGATGATGCCGATCCACAGCCCCACGTCGCGGATGCAGGGCCACAACGCGAGAGCGAGGACGGCGTATCCCGACCAGCGCAATGGCCACCTGCGTCGCTCGAATGCGGATTCATCGGCCATCACCTGCCGGTAGTGACGCCGCAGCGACAGGCTGAGCAACAGGCAGCCGAGACAGGTCAGGCCAAAGGCGATGCTGGTCAAGAAACCCCCTTGCGTGCCGGTGCCGGCCGCAGGGGCAAAATACTACGCCAGCGGCAGTGCAACCGCAGGCTTTGGGTTACTCATCGCAGGCGCGGCCCTTGATCGGTCAATAAATAGACCATGGTCACGGCCAGCCATGACACCGCTCCCTAACATGCTGGCAGGCGTAGCGCGGGGCATAGATGTTCAGCACGTTCAAGACCGGGTTGCTGACCGATCCCATCAGCGCACTGCTGAAGAAGCAGCACGAGGGAATCGTCGAGGCAACCTTCCTGGCTGTCGATGCCCCCGTTCCCGCGCCAGAACGCGGGCAGCTGGTGTTGCCCCTGAAGCACAATGGCAAGAAAGCCGGCACGCTGGTGCTGCAACTGGCACCCGGTACCGCCATTCCTTCGGTCACACCGCGCATACAGCCGGTACTGGACTGCGCCGCGCAGACGCTGGTGGTCGCCAGCGATGTGGCGCGCAACGGCGACCTGCAGATGCTTCGCCTCGCCAACGAACTGGACCTGGATTTCCACGACGACGTGCGCCTCGACAAGACGGTTTCCGCCGTGGCCCAGCGCATGGGCGTGGAACTGGCGTGGCTGGCCGCGCCGCGCTGCCAGCTCAACGTGGCGGTACGCGGCAACGACCATGAGCTCGACGCTGGCGTGCGCCACGAGCTGGCACAGATGCGTGGCCGCGTCACATCGCTCACCGGCAAGCTGCGCCGGCCGCTGATCATCAACGGTCCGAACCCGGGTCGCGAGCACAGCGCCGAATGCCGGCTGCTGCTGACCCCGCTGTTCGTCGGCCGCGCCCGCCACACCTCATGGCTGGTGCTGGCCAATCCACTGAGCGCACCGCCCTTCGGCGGCTGGCATGTGCTCGCGGCGCTGACACTGGGGCAGGCGCTGGCACGCCGCCTGGAAGTGGACCTCGACCGCCGCACCGGCCTCTTCAATCGCGGTGGCCTCGCCGCGGCCTTGCCGCGGCTGAAATCCCAGGGCGCCAGCATGCTGATGCTGGACATCGACCGGCTCGATTCGGTGAACCACCTGCATGGCATGGCCGCGGGCGATGCGGCCATCATGTCGCTGGCGCACCTGCTGGCGCCGCCACTGCTGCCCGTCGATGCGCTGGTCGGCCGGACGATGGGCGACCAGTTCGCCATCGTGCTGCCGGACGTGGATATCAACGAGGCCGAGCGCCTCGCGGAGCGCGTGCAGAACGCCGCCGCTTCCATCCAGCCTGGCCTGCCGGATGATGTCTCACCGATGTCGCTGAGCATCGGCGTGGTGGAGATCGACGATACGAAGAAGCCGCTGGATCGCTTCGCCATCGATGCCGAGACCGCGCTGAAGCTCGCCAAGGACCGCGGCCGCTCACGCATCGAAGTGTTCAGCGCCAGCAGCTCCACACTGGTCCGCCGCAACGACGAGGTGATCGCCGCCGCCGACCTGCGCGAGGCCTTGCGCACCGGCCACCTGCTGCTGTTCGCGCAACCGATCCGCTTGCTGGCGGATCGCGACGCCGCGCCCAGCTTCGAACTGCTGGTACGCATGCGCGATGTCACCGGCGAAATCATTGCGCCGAGTGAATTCATCGCCGCGGCCCAGCGCTTCCAGCTATTGGAGGACCTGGATCGCTTTGTCGTCGATGCCGCGCTCAAGGTACTGGCGCCACACCGCGGGCTGCTGTCGCGCCAGTCGAGCACGGTATCGATCAACGTCACCGGCCAGTCACTGGCCAGCAATGCCTTCATTGACCACCTGCTCGAGAAGCTGGCCGAATCGCGCATTCCCGGCAGCCTGATCACCATCGAGGTCACCGAACAGGCCGCCGTCACCAACCTGGAACGCACGGCCGCGTCGATGCGCCGGCTGCGCGCCGCCGGCTGCGGCATCGCCATCGATGATTTCGGCACCGGCGCCAACTCGCTGGCCTACCTGCGCGAGCTGCCGGTCACACGGCTGAAGATCGATGGCAGCTTCATCCGCGACATGCTCACCAACCAGCGCTCTGAGGCCGGCATCAAGGGCATGCTGCAGCTGGCGCGCGAATACGAACTCGACATCGTCGCGGAGTTCGTGGAAAGCGAGGCGATTGCGCGGCGACTGGCTGCGCTGGGTGTGCAGCGTGGCCAGGGTTACCTGTTCGGGAAACCCGAACCGGTGAGTCTCGCGCTCGAAAAACTCGCCGAGGAAGAAGCCGCGGCGAGCCGGAAGCTGTTCGCGGAGATCTAGCTCAGGGCGAGCGGTTCGCCGCCGGTGCATCCGGTGGTTCCTGGTAGCCGTTCCTGCTCAGCGCGAGCTCGGGACGCACGCCGCAGGGCACGCAATCCGGCTGGTGGAATTCCGGCACGCGACCGCTGACCGGATTCGTGTAGGTGAACCACATCGGCATGATGGTGGGCCACTGGTATTGCACGCCGGTACCGCCCTGCATGTGCTCTTCGCGTTTGCCGATCTGCCCAAGCGTGACATCAACGGTGATGGGAGCAGCAGCAGGACGCGCGGGTGCTGCGGGCGCGGCACCAACCGTCGCAGTTGGCAGAGGTGTCGCCGGCGGCGCGGCCCGCGGCGCGGGATCCTTCGCCTTCGCCCACACACCATCCTTCCATGCCACCGGCGTGATGTACGGCTCGTCCAGCGTCAACTCCCAGATGCGCCAGGTGCCATCCACATCGATCACGTAACGATCGTTGTACATGCCGCCCCAGAACGCCGCCGCGAGGAAGTCACCTGCCTTGCCGACGGTCTTGCCGGTGCGCGGCTGGAACAGCTTGAAGCGACCCGTTGCCGAACGGCCGTCATCGCTGACGATCACCATGGGCTGCATCAGCCAGTGATACGAAATGCCCGCCTGCTTGTCCGGCCCCGGGCCGCGCACGCGCGCGGCGATCAGCCGATCGCGACCGATGTGGTAACCGGAGAACGGCGTTTCCTTGAAGCCCTTCGTGGCCATGGTGTTGGCCCAGCCGGCGTTGTTGGAATCATCCACGTAGAAGCCATAGGCCGCGGAGATGTTGGTGACGCCGTCGTAGGCGGTTGAACGCGCGAGGCGGCGGCGTGCCTCATCGATCGATACGGCCGTGGTCCTGCCCGGCGCGATCGCCGCGGTCAGCGACGTGGTCGCGATGAGCTTGCCGTTGCCCGCGGCCTTGATGGGTTTGCCCGTAACGGGGTTCACGCTCCTGAACGCAGGCACTGCAAGGCCGGCTGCCGCGACATCCGCAGCGGGCACTGGTGCATCCGGTGCATTCGCGCCAGTGGGTGCAGGTTCAACGATGCGGTTTTTGCCCCAGCCCTGGAAGATGTCCGTCTTCATCACCACGACGCGGCGCATCTCGCGGATCTTCCACGCGCCGTCTTCCTTCACGAAGCGGTTCTGGAAGGTGGCCACTTCCCACCAGCCTTTCTCCTGGTCGGCTTCACCGAGCATGCCGAACTCGAGGCCGCGCGCGAAGGCTTCGTTGCCGCCCGGCGCGATGGTGACGATGACATCGTGCTGCAGGCGATCGTTCAGCTGGCCATGCGTGAGGCCAGCCTTGCCGATGCTCTCCAGCCATTTGCGCACACCCGCGGAGCCTTTCCATACGCCCTGCCCTGCGATCTCGACCACGCCATCCTTCGCGAACAGGTCGATCACGTCGTCCCACATCTTGCGGTCGGCGTAGTAGCCGTAAGCCGCCTGCAGGTTGCGCACGCGGTCTTCATCGTTCATCGCGTCGACGCGCTTCTGCAGTTGCGCCAGCGTGGCCTTGGTAGCCGGCGCAGCGCCGGTGGCCGGCGGAATCGGCACGCCAGCGGTGCTCGGGTCGTAGTGATAAGGCGCGACGGGAATATCGCCACCGCCCCAGTTGATCCAGCCGTCTTCGTAAGGGCCGTCGTACTGCGGGTAGTAATGCGCAGTGGCGATCTTCCACACGCCGCCGCTGCGCGCATATTCATTCACGAACACGCCGCCCTCGATGCGCGCCGAGCTGCCATGCCCGTGGAAGATGATGGCCTGCCAGCGTGCCTTCGCGCTCTCGCCGTCGACGGCGAGATTCACCACCGGCGCATCGATGAACATGGAGGAAAGGCCGTCGGCCGTGACGCCTTCCTTGCCACCGCCATAACGCGTACGCAGGAAGGTAGCGATGGCGACGGGACCCTTCGATGTTTCCGCGGGCTTGATCAGGCCATCGAACACGAAGCTGCCATCCGCCGCGAACAGCGCACCGGTTTCCTTCCACAAACCGTATTGCGCGTACTGCGCATAGGAGAACTGCAGCGTCTTCACCGCACGCACGCTCGCGGCGCGATCGACATCGCGGGCGAAGCCGTCGAGCGCGGAGTCGGCACGGGCCGGCAGGGTGACGCACAGGGCAATCATCGCGAGCACGGAAACAACAGGCCGCAGCATGGTCACTCCCCCTTCTCTGGATGTCGCGCATTGTCACCGAACTCCCGCGCTGCACTTGACCAGCGCGGAAGTCGGATTACGGTATGCGGATTCTAACGGACCGGAGCGTCTCGAATCGTCCGGTGCGGCTTCAGCGAAGCCGCGAGGTGATCACTGCGCCGGCTGGTTCGGATACCAGAATTTCTGGTGGCAGGCGCCGCAGACATCCGTCATGCGCGACTGCGCATCGTCGGCCTTCTTGGCGTCATGCGCGGTGGCAGCGGCCACGATCTCATCGGCAACGGCGACCAGCTTGGCCGCATGGTCGCTGAAGGCTTTCGGATCGGCGTTGATGGCCGCCTGCACCTCGGCGGCGCCAAATGAACCGGCCGTGCCTTCGTTCAGGATCTTCGTGCCGGCGGGAGCGGACTTGATGCCGGTGGCGGCAGCCAGCGCCTGCGCGCTCTTGCTGATCTCGGCCGCGCCATCCTTCACCTGCATCCATTCCGCGTCAGTCAGCTGCTTGGCGTCGAGATTGCCCTTGTCGTCATAGAGCTTGCCCGAGAGTTCCCATACCAGGTTCGATCTGGGAATGATGGAGGCATTCATTACCTCGAACACCGAGCTGCCAGTGGCTGGTGCGCTGGCGGCAGCCGCGGCCACCTGGCCGGCAGGTTTCGGTGCGCAGGCGGCCACCAGCAGGTAGGCGGCCGCAGTGCTCATCATCGTGATCGTGATCTTGTTCATGTGCATGTGCATGCCCTCTGCTGGACCTGGATCAGGCGACGGCTTCTTCGTCCGCCATGGTCACACGATTACGGCCGTCGCGCTTGGAACGATGTCGCGCGCATCCGGCACTTCCATCACCCGATCGGGAGTGAGGATGGCGTGCGAGCAGAAGGAGATCTTGCGCGGTGTGCCCGTGGCGTCGATGCCGATGTGCGAGATGCGGCCGGCTGATGCGGCCGGCCCGGCCCCGCGTGAACTAGCCCCCGCTGATGCCGCCGATGTCGCGGCTGCGGAAGACCGCGACCGCGAGGCCGGCGAAACCCACGGCGTAGACCGCCGTCATCAGACTCGCATGCGTGGTGCTGATGGTGCTGCCCGCGGCAAGAGCGGACACCGGCCCGAAACTGGCCCGGCCCAGCGCCGCAAGATTGCGCATCGGCAGGTAGTCCGCCACGGTCGCGAACCAGCTGAACGCCGCGGACATCAACCGGATGAAGACTGATTCGAAGATGTACCAGCCCAAGCTCACCGCCATTCCCGCCGCCGTCGAGCGGGTGAACAGCGTGATGGCACTGGCCATGGTGAGGAAGGCGAGCATCGATGCCCACACCCGCAAGCATGATTGCGCGACATCGCTCCATGAACCCGCGATGTCGAGAGGGATGGTCGGCGGCACGACCATCTTGCTGATCAGCACGCCGCCCAATGCCGCTGCACCCAGGACCAGCAGCAACGCCGCGGTGACCGCCGCGGCGAGCAGCAGGAATTTGCCGGCGAGCCACGACGAACGGCCAACACCGCGCACGAGGATGGGCCGCAAGGTGCCGAGGCTGTATTCACTGCCGAACGCCGATGCGCCGAGTATGGCGAGCAGCACCAGCCCGATGAAGTTGGCCACGCCCAGTGCCGCGGAGGTGCTGCCCATCGGCAGCATCGAGCGGTAGCGGGTCGCGAGTTGCTGCTCGCACTGGGCCAGCAGCATCGGCACCGCCTGTGGCGACACCTGTGCGGGGAGTATCTGCGAGGGTTTCGACTTCAGGTCATCACAGCGCAGCCCGCGCGGCATGCCGCGCGACATACCCTCGGGGATCGACACGAATCCACCCGAGGCGACCGCCGCGTTGTAGGCCAGATAGTTGCCCCACACCGCCAGCTGCGTGAAGCCGAGGAACACCGCCAGCAGGATCCACGGCATGCGCCGCTGCCGCAGCTTGAAACCTTCCCAGCGCGCGACGTTGATGAAGGAGGCCATCAGTTCGCCCTCGCCTGTGCAGTGTCGCGTGCGGTGACTTCGAGGAAGTAGCTTTCCAGTGACTGGCGGCGCGGCACCATCTCGGTGACGAAGACCTGCTGCTGGCTGAGCGCCCGCGTGAGATCGCCCGAACGTTCCGCAGCGGCGACGGCGACGAGGCCGCCCTCCTCGCTACGCACGGAAGTGACCCAGTCGAGCGCACCGAGGATCTGCGCGGCACGCGCATCGTCAGTGGTCTTCAATCGCACCGAACCCTGCGTGCTCAGCAGGTCGCGCACATGGCCCTGTGCGATGAGCTCACCACGCGACAGGATGGCCACCTGGTCGCATACCTGTTCAACTTCATTCAGCAGATGGCTGGACAGCACCACGGTGTGGCCCGCCTTGCCGAGCTGCGCGATCAGCTCACGCACCTCGGCCATGCCCGCGGGGTCGAGGCCGTTGGTGGGTTCATCCAGGAACACCAGTTCCGGCTGACCAAGCAGCGCATAGGCGATGCCGAGGCGCTGCTTCATGCCCAGCGAGTAAGTGCGGAACCTGCTGTCGGCACGGTCCGCGAGGCCAACGAGTTCAAGCAAGCGGTTCACTTCACCGAGGTCGCTGCCCTTGTTGCCGATGCCCTGGAAGAAACGCAGGTTCGCGCGCCCGGAGAGATCCGGATAGAAGGCCGGCGATTCCACCATCGCGCCGATGCGATGAAGCGCGGCGAGATGGCTGCTGCGCACGTCCGCGCCGAACAAGCGCATCGAGCCGCTGGTGGGTTTCACGAGGCCGAGCAAAAGGCCAATGGTTGTGGTCTTGCCGGAACCATTGGGGCCGAGCAGGCCGAAGACTCCACCCTTGGGAATGCGCAGCGTCAGGCCACGCACTGCGACCACCGCCCCGAATTGCTTGCGCAATCCATCGACCTCGACGAGAAAGCCGGCTGAAGAGGTGTTCAAGCGCAGTTTCCCCACGGAAAGTTTCTGGTTGTTCTTCTTTATGGTGGGCCAGGAAGGATTCGAACCTTCGACCAAGGGATTATGAGTCCCCTGCACTAACCGCTGTGCTACTGGCCCGCCGCAAGAGCCGCGCATTGTAGAACGGATTAAAGGAGACGCGGCGCGCGTCAGTGACAGGGATTCTGCAGCTCGCGCTCGATGGCCTCGACCAGCGCCGGGGGCGCAACGGTCGGCACCCGCACGTACAGACGACCGTTGCACCAGGAGGGCAGCGCCAGCGGATCCTCCCGCAGGAATCGCACCCATTTTTCCGTGGTGTCGCCGGGCCGGATGCAGTTGTCGAGCTTTCCATACGGACCGAAGTGCCGCATGTGGCCACTGGACATCACCAACACCTGGCCATGGATGAAATCCGGCTTCGTGTACGGCGGTTTCAGGCGGAAGCCGCACACCTCGATGGCGTCACCGGGCTTGAGGAAATTGCCGTCGGCACCCATGCGCGCCAGCCGTGCCATGTTCGGGCCTTCGATGTTCCACTTCTGCGGCGAACCGTCGCTGGCCTCGGCCTGCAGCAGCACCATGACATGCGGATCGCGCGCGTGGAATTCGACGACGGTGCCTTTTACCCACACCGGCGTCGAGATCTCGACCATGCTGATCGAGTGATGCGCATTCAGTGCGGTAGCCCAACCTGCTGTGGTAAGCGCCAGGCAACAGCTTGCGACTCCGCCGCGCATGGCTACAGCGGCGCGTCCGGATTCGCCAGCGTGCGCCACATGTGCGCGACTGGGCTGTTGTCGTTGCCCAGCCCTTCCTTCGGCTGCCTGAAGTGGCGGCCGATGATGTCGATGAACGGATCGATGCTGACGACTGCGTTCTTGTCGAAGGCATAGAGATCGCACACGGTGAGCTCGCGCGAGGCGCCGTACCACCTGTGCTTCAGCGCGTACTTGTACGCGGCCTCGACATGCGGCGGCGGCACGTAGTCCACGCCGAACATGTTGTAGTAGATCTCCGGATACACGTAGCCGGCTTCCTTGTCCGGATAGAAGCGCAGCGCCTGGTGGTAACGGATGGCGAAGGTGGTGCGCTCGGAGACATAGGGCTCGTACATCTGCGCGCTCCACCAGCCATGGTCGGTGCGGATCAACGACAGCACGGTGTCGTGCAGCAGGCAGGCGAGCACCACCTCTTCGTCGGCGCCCTTCTTCAAGGCCAGCGTCGCGCTCTGCAGGCAGTGATTGCGCGGCTGGTTGAAGCGCGAGGCGAAGAAATCCCGCAGCGTGGGTTTGGCGGGCAGCTTCGGCAGCAGCGGCAATTTGCCGTTGTCGTTGTCGCCGGGGAATTCGATGGAGCCCGTGCCGCGTCGGCGCGGCAGGTCCGGGATCTGCGCTTCGAGTTCGGCGACGGTGGGAAATTTCGCCGCGGTGGTCGTGGTCGCGGCGGTGACGGATGCGGCCAGCGCGGCACCGCTGGTGCCTTCCATCAGCGCATGCTCCAGCGCATCGGCGCGCGCTTCATGGCTCATCAGCGAGACGGCGGTGGCACCGCCCAGTGCGGCGATGAAGTTGCGACGATCCAGCGGCTGCATGGCTTGCCCCCCCGACGATGATTGGGGGCACGATGCTCCGCCACTATCCGGAATGCAACGACTTGCGCCTTATTGAACCTCCGCGGCTGCATCGATTGTCTCCGGAGGAAGTCGCTTGCCGCCCAGGTACCGCGGCTTCACGGCTTTCTCCAGCGCCTCGGCGCGTTGATCGCTGTTCCGCTCACTCTTCGAGCGTGTCTTGCATATGCGCCGGAAATCGATGCTGGTGCGCATTGCATCGAGCTTGTCGTAGCAAAGATCATTTGCCCAGGTGATGACTTCGCCGCCCTCGAAATGCTCGCTGTCACCTGCCTTGTGCTTCTTCGCGGAGGGCATGGCGAGGACGGAGGGCTTCGATTCCAGCACGGATCCACGACTTTGCGTTTCCTGTTGTCCGACGAAATCGCGTGAGGCCTTCGCCGCTGCCGCATTCCAGTCGATCGATGGCGCAGCGCCCTGAGTGGGTTCCTCCGCAACAGGTGAAGGTTCGGGTTGCAGCGGCATGGTGATCTGCGGGATCTCCGGGGCGCTTGCCAGCGGTTCCTTCTTCGCCGACGGCCGCGAGGCCTGTCGCGACACCACGCGCGACTCTTCCACGGCCATCCAGATCATCGCCGCGGCCACGGGTTCGGATGCGGTTCGCGCGCGACTGAACAGCAACAGCAGCACGAACAGCAGATTGACGCCGATCGCCATGACCAGCGCCGCCGCGCGAACACCCCTTGTTCTTCTTGTCGCGTCCATGCCTTCTCGCACGAGACTAACAGCGGGCCTTGATGCCTCGTATTACGAGGCGGTCAGGTTGCCGATGCGCGCGGCGCAGCGCTGCGGCTCATTGCTGCGTGACTCAGTCGCAGACGTTGGTATCGGGCACCGAAGACTGCGTGCGGTTCGGATTCTTCATGTCATCCAGCAGATGTCCATTGGCTTCGGGCAATTTGCCGATCACGCACATGGGGATCAGCGCGACCAGCAGGCAGTGGTCGTTGAGTTTCACGTAGGGCACGCCGCCGGTCATGCCGAACCGGCGGTCCTCGTAGCCCTTCCACTCCATGCTGCGTTTCGGCTTGCAGGGTTTGGGCATGAGCTTGGGCAGCGGACTGAAGGTGTCGCTCTTCGGTGCGACGCTGGCTTCGCCGGCGCGACGCGCGGCGCGCGCGGCGGCAATGGTCAGGTCCACGGCTGGCGTTGTTGGTGTTGCGGCAACCGCTGGCGCTTCAAGCGCAGGCGCATCGGGCAAGGTGATGGGCGCGATGACCACCGGCTCCGGAACGGGACGCGGCACTGGCTCGCTCGTGCGTGGGCGCACCGATGGCGATGGCGGTGGTCGCGCTGTCGGCGGTGGTGGCGCCGGCTCCTGCATTGGCGGCATGTCGATCCACAGGCTGACGAACTGCGGCCGCGTCGGCTCGATTTCGACGCGCTGGCGAAAGCCGAGCGCCAGCATCCACAACAGCAGCCCGTGGAGCGCGATAACCGCCAATACGAAGGGCCGGCGCATGCCGGCTATGATGCACCCTTGGTGGCAAGGTTCCGAGTGACGCGAAGGTCATGTCCCGATTGATGGTTTTCCAGCATGTGGCGGCGGAGCCCCTGGGTACGCTGCACGCACGCATCCGCGCGCGCGGGCATCGCATCCGCTTCCACAATTTCCAGCGCGATCCGGATGCGCAGCCCAACGTGGATCGCTACCAGGGCCTGATCGTGCTGGGTGGGCCGATGAACGTGGAAGAACAGGCGCGCTACCCGCACCTCACCACGGAACTGCGCGCCATCGAAGCCGCGCTGGCGCAGGGCAAGCCGGTGCTCGGCATCTGCCTGGGCGCGCAGCTGCTGGCGCATGTGCTGGGCGCGCCGGTGCGGCGGCATCGAATGCACGAGATCGGCTGGTACGACCTCTTCACCACCGCACACGGTCGTGCCGATGCGATGCTCGGCCACCTGGGGGAACGCACGCCGGTGTTCCAGTGGCATGGCTGCACCTTCGACCTGCCTGCAGGCGCCGTGCAACTGGCGCGCACGGAGGGCTGCGAGCAACAGGCCTTCCGCTTCGGCACCAATGCTTACGGCCTGCAGTTCCACATGGAGTCGGACGTCGCGATGATCGAGCGGTGGTTGCGGTTGCCCGCATATCGCGAGGAACTGGCCGCCGCCAGCATTGGCCGCGACGAGCATTCCATCCGCGCGGCGACCGCGGATGGCATCGCCAGCATGCAGCCGCTGGCCGAGATCGCGTTCAACAATTTCCTCGACCTCGTGGGCCGACCGGGACGGCGCATGGTGCTGCCGTCCCGCGATTGATGGCACGCTAGCGCGGCATGGCCACGCTGTAGACGAAGTTCGCCTTCGGCGTGCGCTGATAACGCCCGGCGATCGCGGACTTGATGGTGGCGAAGCGGTCCTTCGCATCCACATACTTCGCCTTCAGCGCTTCGGCACCCTTGCGGTCGGCGCGCGCCTTGATGCCGAGCACGGCCTGTTCGAGCTTCTCGACCGCAGCGGGCAGCTTGTCGTAATCCGCCTGCAGGCAGCCGGTGTCGGTGCCATTCGCGGCCTTCTCGTCATCCGTCCAGGTGAGCGCACCGGCGTCGAGGAAGCTGCCGATCTGGATCGCGGCGAGCTGGCTGTAATTGCGCGGCGTGCCATCGGCCGCATACATGCCGCGTGAGATATGGCCGAAGGCCCAGGTGATGTCGTCACGCAGGATGCGCTTGCGTTCTTCGTCGGTGAAGACGCCCTTGCCCACCAGGTAACTCGTCAGGTACAGCGCGGAGTTCTGCGCCTTGAGTTCCTCGAAGGTGGAAGCCAGCGTGCCGCCGAAGGCCACGGTGTCGGTCTTGCCGGCGACGGCGTATTCATGCGAGGGGCCGAGATTGTGCGCGGCTTCATGCAGCAATGAATTGAGCACGGTCTCCTTGCCCTGTGGCCTGAAGGATTCGGCGGTGGCCTTGCACAGCACCGAGGATTCCTGCTCCCTCTTGCGCGCAAGGCTGTCGGCATCGGTATACAGATTGGTCATGGCCACGGTGCGACCGCCGGAGTCGGCGACCGGGCCCCAGTTCGGCAGCGACTGGCCGATGGTGGCGCCCGAAGGGCTGCGCTGGTCACCGGCATTCAGCACCACGTCGATGAAATCAGGCAGCGCGAATTTCACCTCACGCGCCTTGTAGGGCTTGCCCGCCAGCGTCGCGATCTGCTGCTCCATTTCGTTCTTCAATGGCTCGAGCTTCTGCTGCCACTGGATGGAATCCGGGTTGATGCGCGCCAGCTGCAGCGCGAAGCCGGCCTTCCATGCGCAGGGGTCGTAGTACACCTCGTCGGGCGCGACGCGCAGGAACCATTTGCTGTTGGTGGCGTTCATTGCCTTCCACGCGCGGTTGGCCGGTTCCCAGTCATTGCTGGCGAAGGATTGCGCGGCGGCGCGCAGGTACGCGACCAGTGCGGTCTCGTTGCCGCCGAGTGCATCGGCTGCGGCGTTCAGTTCCTTCGCGACGGCGGCCATGTCATCGGCCCAGGCTTGCGGATAAGGCACGGCGATGAAGTGGCCGGCTTTCGCGGGATCATCGGCGACGCTGCTGTAGTGATCGAGCAGTGCCTTCGCGTCGGGTTCTTTCTCGAGGCGCTGGCAGAAGCCAGGCCTCTCCTGCACCGTAGCGGGATACAGGCCCGAGACCTGTGCCGGGCGCGGCAACAGCGCCACGCAGTCGGGATCATTCTCGGTCTGCGGCGCCTCGCAGAACGGCGACTGGTTGCGATGGAACATGGCGCGGCTGGCGAGATCGTCCGCGGGAATCTTCTGTTCGAGGCCGGCGGTGCCTTTCTGATCCGCGTAAAGGCGCTCGATGCCCTTCGCGGCGACCTGCAGGTGACGCACCATCCCGCGCTCGGCGGGTGTGTCCTTCGCAAGGTCGGTGAGCACCAGCGTCGGTGCGCTCTGCGCGAGTTCCTTCAGCACCGCCTGCTGGCGCGCATCGGGCTGCGTTGCCGCCGGCTTCGACAGCGACGCATAGGTATCGATGAAGCGTTGCGTGAACTTGCCTTCTGCGTCGATCCACAGCGAAGCGTCATCATCGGGCAGGCCCCACAGCACGGCGAGCTCGGCGGGTTCGAGCTGGCCATTGCCATCGGCATCATCGCGCCAGAACAGCGGCAGGAAGCGCTGCGCGGTGGCGTCGTTGAACTGCGCGCGGGTCAGTGTGCTGAAGGCTGGTGCCTGCGCGCTCTTCTGCGCGCAGGCAGTGAGCAGCGCAACCAGCAGCATGGTGGCAAGGCGAAGTGGGATCTGGCGATGCATGGGATTCTCGCAGCGCGGGTCGGGGACCAGAGAGTACTACGGTCGTCTGCACAGCGGGATGCGGCCGCCGTTGATCATCGCGACTCCCCCGCCCGCACTCCGGCAACGCGGCTTGACGAAGCTCAGTCCTGCACGTGAGCATGCGAGCAACAAGCGGGGTCGTTCATGTCGAAAGTACGCGTGCATTCCTTCGGTGTCTCGGTGGATGGATTCAGCGCCGGCCCCTCGCAAAGCCTGGAAAACCCGCTGGGCCTCGGCGGCGTCGCCCTGCACAAGTGGCACATGCGCACGCGCACATTCCAGCAGCAGCATGGCAACGGCGAAGGCACCACCGGCATCGACGACGAGTTCGAAGCGCGCGGCCTGGAGAACATCGGCGCCTACATCATGGGTCGCAACATGTTCGGCCCGTTGCGCGGACCATGGCCGGACCATGACTGGAAGGGCTGGTGGGACGAGAACCCGCCGTACCACGTGCCGGTGTTCGTGCTCACCTCACATTACCGGCCGCCGCTGGAGATGGAAGGCGGCACGGTGTTCCACTTCATCACTGAAGGCATCGAAGCGGCGCTGGCACGGGCGAAAGCGGCGGCGGGAAGTCGTGACATCCGCATTGCCGGCGGCGCATCGACGGTGCGGCAGTACCTGAGCGCGAGGCTGGTCGATCAGATGCACCTGGCGATTTCGCCGACGCTGCTCGGTGGTGGCACGCCACTGTTCGCGGGCATCGACCTGCCGAAGCTGGGTTACGACGTCGTCGAGCACACCAGTTCGGACCTGGCCACGCACGTGGTCATCGCAAGGCGCGACTGAGGGGTCGCGGCGCCTGGCTGCTCAGCGCGGTCCGTCGTAGGTTTTCAACGCCCACTCCGATGGATCGGGCTCGCCCTTGTTGGGCATGCCCTTGAACCGCGACCAGCGGTGGATCCACGAGAAACCGCCACGCCCGATGTAGTTCTCGCCGCTCTGGTAGGCCGGATCACGCAGCGCTTCATCCAGCGAGACGAAGCGGTAGCCGCGCTTGCGGAACATCGCGAGCAACTCCGGCATGGTGTCGGCATTGAGCTGGTTGGCGTGCATCAGCAGGATCTGCGGGAATTCATGGCCCACCACTTCCACTGCACGCTGCTCGAAGAAGGCCACCACCGATTCCATGTAGGGGATGTATTCGGCGCGCGCACGCTCGCGGCTGTCCGCGCGCTGGTACAGCGCGGCGTACATGTAGTCGGAGGTATCGAATGTCACCGGCGCCACGCGATAGCCGTGTGCGTCGAGGAAATCCTGCAGGCCCTTCTTGTCCGCCGCGGTGGTGCCGAGATGCAGGAAGGGATGGCGGTAGTAGATGAGCTTCTTGCCGCGCGGCTCCAGCACCGCGCGCAACGCGGGCTCGCCTTTCAGGACATCCGCTTCGTAGTCGGCCAGCGGCACGCTGTTCAGATCGGGATGGCTGAAGGAGTGGTTTCCGAGGTCGGCGCCGGCGTCGAGCCACAGATCGAGCATGGAACGCAGGTCCTGAGCTGGCAGCGCGCCACGTCCGGCGTTCACGAAGCCGGTCACCGGGATTTTCTGCTCACGGAATGGCGCCAGCAGTTGGCGCGTCATCGCCTGCAGCGTTGCGAGGTTGTAAGAACCGCCATCGCCGCCGCGCGGCAGGTCGTCGATGGTGATGGCAACGGCGTGTTGTTGCGCAAACGAAAGCGGCGATGCGCCCATCAGCACGAACAGTGTCGCGGTGAGTGACGGCAGAAGTGCGCGGAGCGACCGACGCGACTTCACTTTGCCGCCACCTGCTTCTGGCTGAGCGCCACGCCGCCGAGGATCAGCGCGCAGGCAATC
Organism: Pseudomonadota bacterium; assembly: GCA_037200665.1. Taxonomy (GTDB): domain Bacteria; phylum Pseudomonadota; class Gammaproteobacteria; order Steroidobacterales; family Steroidobacteraceae; genus ZC4RG30. The sequence goes on from JBBCGD010000007.1 coordinate 869,310, forward strand.
GCCATCGTGAAAGTGACGGCCTCGCCCAGCAGCAGCCAGCCCCACATCACGCCGAACAGCGAGATCAGATACGTCACCGCGGTAGCACGCGCCGCGCCGATGCGCTGGAGCAATCGATAGAAGATGGCGAAGGCAATGCCCGTGCACAGCACGCCCGCGGCAGCCGCGCACCACCACGCGCGCAGCGTCGGCGGTGTGGCAGGCCAGGTCGCGATGGCCAGCGGTGAAACGAGGATCGCCCCGCATCCCAGCGTCGCAGCGGCCAGCGCCGCCGAAGGCAGGCCGGCGAGATGGCGTCGCGCCAGCAGTGCACCTATCGCATACAGGAAACCCGCAAACGTCCCGGCCAGCGCTGCCCCCAGCACGCTGGCGCCTGCGGTCTTGCCACTGGCCAGCACCACCACACCGATGAAACCCGCGGCGATGCCGATGGCGCGCCGCCATGGATCTTCTCGCCGAACACCGCGAGCGCCAGCAACGGCGCGAAGATCGCCGTCGTCGCATTGCTGATCGCACCGATGCCCGCCGGCGCGCGTTCCGTGGCCCATGCGAACAGCATGAATGGAATCGCCGAGTTGATCAGCCCGATGCCCGCGATGCGCCATAGCGGCACGCCCCTGAAGCGCGCGCGCTCCTGCCACAGGAACGGCAGCAGGGGAATCGCACCCAGCGCCAGGCGCATTTCCACCAGCGGTATGGGCCCGAACTGCGGCGCAGCCACGCGCTGGAACATGAACGATGCGCCCCAGATGGCGCCGAGCAGGATGAGTTCGAAGGGCGTGAGCCAGGGGCGTGAATCAGGCATGTCCCAACTATGGACGATCCTTCACGCGCGATCATCCGATTCTTGCGGTGCTGGCGTAAACTGCGCGCCCACAACCGTTGCAACAGGGATGCGATCAATGAAGCTGTACTACCTCAAGGGCGCCTGCTCGCTGGCCTCCTATATCTCCCTGCTCGAAGCCGGCCAGAAATTCGAAGGCGTCGAGGTGGAGCGCGGCACCAAGAAGACCACCGACGGCAAGAACCTCAACGACATCAACCCGAAGGGCTATGTGCCCACGCTGGTGCTCGATGACGGCACCGTGCTCACCGAGAACGTGAACGTGCTGAGCTATATCTCGACGCTCGACCCCACGGGCAAGCTTGCACCGAAGGTCGGCACGCCGGCTTTCTTCAAGGTGCTCGAATGGCTCGCCTTCGTGAACAGCGAAGTGCACAAGCAGCTGTCGCCGCTGTTCCGCCCCACCACCACCGATGAAGTGAAGAAGCAGCAGCGCGAAGCCGTGCTGGGTCGCTTCGCCTACATCGACAAGTCGCTGGGCGACAAGCCGTACCTCACCGGCGCGGATTTCACCGTCGCCGATGCGTACCTGTACGTGACGCTGAGCTGGCTCGGCCGTCTCGAGATCGACATCTCCGGCTACCCGAAACTGGCTGCGTACTACGAGCGTGTCCGCGCACGACAGGCCGTGCAGCAGGCGCGCAAGGAAGAAGGCCTGGCGGCCTGATTTCGCAAATGGTCACCCGCGATAAGAACAGTTCTCATCGCGGGTGACCCGGCGCTCATTTATATAGGCGGGTCACGCGCACGGTGACTTCGCCATGACAATTCCGGCGGGGGCGCTGACTACGCTTCCCACATGGCCCTCGCCGATCTCATCGTGCTCAACCGCCGCACCACCGACCGCACGCCCACCGCGTTGCTGCCGGCAGCCTGCGTGCTCGGCACCTGCCTGCGTGAAGTGCGCATCGGCATGGCCGCGGCGCATGAGCAGCCTTCGACCAGCGTTGCCGATGCGGCAGGCTACGAGCGCTTCTTTGGCGCCGAGGCGTATCGCTTCCTGCTGCAGCTGGCGTGCGGACTCGAGAGCGAGATCGCTGGCGAGACCGAGATCCTCGGGCAGATCAAGCAGGCCTGGCGCGATTACGAAATCGCGCGACCGGAACAGGCGAAGGCGCTGCGTCCATGGATGCAGCGGCTGCTGCAGGATACGAAAGAGGTGCGCAGCGAATACGTGGTGAGCCTGGGCAGCGCCACCTACGGTTCGCTGGTGCGGCGTTTGCTGGGTGGCCAGCTCACCGGACCGACGCTGCTGGTCGGCGCAGGCCAGCTCGCCGAGACCATCCTGCCCTTCCTCGATACCGGCGAAGTGCTGGTGTGGAACCGCAGCGAGGAGCGCGCGACGGCGATGCTCGGACGCCAGCGTGTGGCGCAGACGCAGGGCCGCGTGCACCTGCTCGAATCCACTGCTTCCGCCGAAGACAGCGCATGGCGTCGCGCGCATGACGTGGTGATCTGCGTTCCCGCCGATGCGGCACGCGATGCGCAGCGCGTGCGCCTGTGGCAGCAGCATGGCGACCCGGCTGGTCGCGTACTGCACCTGGGCATCCATGACACCGAGGGCACGGGATGGGCCGACCTGCCTCGCCTCGCCACGCTCACTGACCTCTTCGGCCTGCGCGATACGCAGGCCTCGCAGCGCGAACTGCAGCTGGCGCGCGCGCGTCGCGCCTGCCTGAACAAGGCGCAGCTGGCACGCCTCGACGATGCCGATGGCTCGCGCGCCGGCAGTTCCAACCACGGCTGGGAAGATCTCGCCGTGTTCGGCGCTTTCAGCCACTAGAATCCGCCCTCATGCCCATCAAGAAGACACTGCGACTCGGCACGCGGCGCTCGCCGCTGGCATGGATACAGAGCAGCCAGGTGGCGGCCGCCGTGCGCGCCGCGCATCCGGATGTGGAAGTGGAGCTGGTCGGCATCGAGACGCGCGGCGATCGCGTGCTCGACAAGCCGCTGGCCGAGATCGAGGGCAAGGAATTCTTCACCGCCGAGCTCGACATCGCGCTGCGCGAGAAGCGCGTGGATTTCAGCGTGCATTCGCTGAAGGATCTGTCGCTCGATCGTCCGCCGGATTTCGTGCTGGCCGCGGTACCGAAGCGCGCCAATCCGCGCGACATCGCGCTGTTCGCACCGGATGTGCCGCAGCGGCTGGCCGATGGTGCCAGCTTGCGCATCGGCACTTCCTCGCCCCGCCGCGTGGAATTGCTGCCGCCCTTCCTCGCGCGCGCCCTGCCGCATGCGGCCCAGGGCAAGCTGATGCTCTGCAACCTGCGCGGCAACGTGGACAGTCGCCTGCGCCGGCTGCATGAACCGCGCGGCAGCGAGCGCCAGCTCGATGGCATCGTGCTCGCGCTCGCGGGCCTCGCGCGGTTGTATGCCGATACCGTGACCGAGAAGCAGGGACGGCAGTTGTTCAGTGGCCTGCTCGAAGGCCTGAACCTGATGGTGCTGCCGCTGACGGAATCACCCGGCGCGCCGGGGCAAGGCGCACTGGCCATCGAATGCCGCGCGGATGACGTGGAGACGCGCGCCTTGCTCGCCGCGCTGGAAGATCCTGCCACGCGCGGCGCCATCGCCATCGAACGCGCGCTGCTCAATGAACATGGCGGCGGTTGCCACCAGCGCTTCGGCGCGACGCTGTCGTGGTTGCCGGAGCTCGGTGGCCCTGCTGCGCATCGCCGGCCGCAGCGCCAGCGACAAGGATATTGCCGAGCTGCGCTTCCTGCCGGACACCACGCTGCCCGCGCACCTGGGCGCGATCCGCGCATGGGATGGCAGCCCTCGCGCAGAAAGCCGACGCCACGCCGCTGCTCGATGCCGCTGCGCTCGCCACACGCCTGCGCCATGACGCCGTCTTCGTCGCGCACTCGCGCGCCTTGCCCGCTGGCGCCGCACCCCTGCTCGACGGCAAGAAGGTATGGACCTCCGGCACGAAGAGCTGGTTCGCACTCGCCGACCAGGGTGTGTGGGTGCAAGGCTGCGGGGAAGGATTGGGCGCGGAACTCGCCGCCGAACTCATCTCCGAACCGATGCTGCGCCTGCCGGCGCCGCGCGACTGGGATGTGCTGACGCATGCGGCCGCCGTCGATCCCTGGCAGGCCGGCAGCTGGCAGGGCGCGAATGTGATCCCGACTTACTCCGTTGCCGAAGGCCCGTTGCCCGATGCGGCTGCGCTCGCCGCGGCCACGCATGTGTTCTGGAGCAGTACCGCGCAGTTCGAACGCGGCCGGCAATTGGCGAGCGCAAAGGCCTGGCATGCCAGCGGTGCGGGCAAGACCGCTGAACACATCCGCGCGGCAGGCGTGAAGAACTTCCGCGCGTTTCCTTCATCCGATGAATGGCGCAAATGGATAGCAAGGGCGCCCTGAGCGTCCGGCCCGGGCGCCAGTCGCGGCGCGTGGCCATCCTCGCTGCCACCTGGCTGGCGGTGATCTTCGCGCTGGGCCTGTGGTGGGCCCGCATCGTGCTGTCGCAGTCGGAGCGCATCGCCGAACTCAGCGCCGACGCCGGCAAGCCCGCCGCCGAAGTGCGGGATGAACAGGCGCGCACGCATCGCATGGTGTCCTGGGAAGGCGGCACTTTCCTGCTGCTGCTGCTGACCGTGAGCGGCGCACTGTTCTGGTACTACCGCCGCGACATCCGCCGCGCGCGCGGCACGCAGGCCTTCTTTGCAGCGTTGACGCATGAGCTGCGTACGCCACTGACCAGCGTGCGCCTGCAGACCGAAGCCATCGCCGCGGGCGAGCCTTCGCAGGAACTGATCGAGCGCCTGCTGATCGACACGCATCGCCTCGAATCGCAGATCGACAAGACGCTGGAACTGGCGCGCATCGAAGGCGGCGGCGCGCTGGCCGAGCAGGCCATCCGCTTCGAGCAGTGGCTGCAGCGGACGCTGAGCGGCATCGTCTCGGCGGAAGGTGAAGACGCATTGCTCAACGTCGCCATCGCGCCGGCGCTGCCTCCCGTGCGCGGCGATACGGCAGCGCTGCAGCTGATCCTGCGCAACCTGGTCGAGAACTCCGTGCGCCATGGCGAGCGCACGCCCATCCACATCGATGTGGAAGCGGTAGCGGCATCGCAGGGTGTGGACCTGCGCTATGGAGATGATGGCCGCGGCTACCGCGGCGATGCCGGGAAGCTCGGGCGCATGTTCCAGCGCGGCGTGGAATCGAAGGGCACTGGTGTTGGCCTGTACCTGGTGCGCGTGCTGATGGAACGCATGGGCGGCAGCGTCGAGTTCGCCAACGACGCGGTCGGCGGCTTCGTCGTGACGTTGCACTTCAGGGCCGGCGCCTGAGCTCGCGCACATGGCCGCCATTCCGCTGCTGTTGGTTGAGGACGATGCCAACGTCGCCGGCACGCTGGCCGCGCGCCTGCACACCGAGGGCTTCAGCGTGACGCATGCCGCCAGCGTCGCCGCCGCGCGCATGGCACTGGAAAAGCAGCACTACGCCGCCGCGGTGCTCGATGTGGGCCTGCCCGATGGCAATGGCTTCGAAGTGGGCCGGCACCTGCGTGAAGTGAGCCCGGCCACGGCGATGCTGTTCCTCACTGCATGGGGTTCGCCGGAGGATCGCATCCGCGGCCTCGAACTCGGTGCCGACGATTACATGACCAAGCCGTTCGCCTTCCGCGAGCTGCTGCTGCGTATCCAGAACATGCTGAAGCGCGCCGGCGAGATCGCGGCACCCGGCGCCACGCCCGCGGGCCCGGTGCGCATCGGCATCGCCAGCGTGGACTTCGAACGCTTCACCGCCGACAGCGGCGGCACGCTGCATCGCCTGACGCACAAGGAATGCGCGGTGCTGAAACTGTTGCTGGAACAATCCGGCCGCGCGGTGAGCCGCGATGAAATCCTCGCGCGCGCCTGGGCGCAGGATGAATTCCCGACGCAACGTACCGTCGACAACTTCATCCTGCGCCTGCGCAAGCTGGTGGAGCGCGACCCCGCCAACCCCGAGACCATCCGCAGCATCCGCGGCGTGGGCTATCAACTAGAGAATGCATGATGACCGAGACCACGCTCAGCGCCGCCTTGAACCGTCGCAATACCGGCCGTCCACCGGTATGGATGATGCGACAGGCCGGCCGCTACCACTCGCACTACCAGATGCTGAAGCGGCACCATGACTTCATCGCGCTGTGCAAGGAGCCGCGCCTCGCGGCCGAGACGGCGCTGGGGCCGGTGCATGATTTCAATTTCGATGCGGCCATCCTGTTCTCCGACCTGTTGTTTCCGCTCGAGGCCATGGGCACCGGGCTCACTTACGATCCGGGCCCGAAGCTCGCCTTCCATGTGAAGACGCCCGAGGACGTGGCGCGCCTCAACGGCGGCGGCGAGCGCGCGCAGTTCATGGATTTCCAGGCCGAGGCGATGCGGCTGACGCGCGCGCGGCTGCGCGGCGACAAGGGATTGATCGGCTTCGTCGGTGGACCGTGGACGCTGTATGTCTACGCTGCCGCCGGTTCGCATGAGAAGGCCAGGCAGGCGCTGGGCGGCCTGGCCAATGGCACCTATGTCGAGTTCAACGCCAAGCTGCTCGACCTGCTCGCAGCGAACATGCTGCTGCAGGCACGCGCCGGCGCGGAGAACGTCGCGCTGTTCGATACGGCCGCCGGTGAAATCGATGCGGACGCCTACGGCAGGCATGTCGTGCCCGTACTCGCCGACCTGCTCGCACGCTTCCGCAAGCTCGATCCACACACACCGGTCACTTACTACTCGCGCGGCACCGATTCCACGTACTGGGACCAGCTGAAGGGCCTGCCCTTCCAGTGCCTCGGCGTCGACTGGCGCCACGATCTCGGCGAAGTGCTCGCGAATTACGGCGACCGCTGGTGCATCCAGGGCAATGTCGATCCGGAGTGGTTGCACCTGCCGAACGCGGAACTGGTCACGCGCCTCACCGAATGGTTCACGCGCATCAAGGCATTGCCCGCGGAACTGCGTCGCGGCTGGATCTGCGGCCTCGGCCACGGCATCCTGCAGCGGACTCCAGAAGCCAATGTGCGCAGCTTCGTCTCGCTGCAGCGGGACATCTTCGGGTGATACGCCTGCCGCCAGAGCTGCTCGCTCGCCATGGCGGTCCGAGTCCGCGTTACACGAGCTATCCGACGGTGGCGCACTGGGGTGCGGCGCCGTCGGCATCGCAGTGGCTGTCGTGGCTCAACGCTGCGCTGGCAGGCGACGATGCACGCGCTGGCATCTACGTGCACGTACCGTTCTGCCAGTCGCTGTGCACCTTCTGTGGCTGCAACATGCGCCTGGTGCGCAACCACGCACTGGCTGCGCCCTATGTCGAGACGCTGCTGAAGGAATACGCGCTGTATCGCGCGGCGCTCTCGACACACACGCTGACGCTGGGTGAACTGCATCTCGGTGGTGGCTCACCCACGTACCTTCCCGCCTCCGTGCTCGACCGCCTGCTCGACGGCCTGTTGCGGGATGCGCGTATCAGTGACGGCGCCGATTTTGCCATCGAAGCCGATCCGCGCAACACCACGCGCGAGCAGCTCGCGGTACTGCGCCGTCACGGCTTCAACCGCATCAGCATCGGCGTGCAGGATTTCGACGCGCGCGTGCTGGAGATCGTCAATCGCATGCAGGCCGAGGAGGATGTGCGCGCACTGGTTGATGCCGCGCGCACGCTCGGCTTCGGCAACATCAGCTTCGATCTCATCTACGGCCTGCCTTTGCAGACTCTCGACAGCCTTGCCACGACTTTCGATGTGGTCGCGCGCCTGCGGCCCGAGCGCATCGCCTTCCTGCCCTATGCGCATGTGCCGTGGATCAAGCCCAGCCAGCGCCGCTACAACGAGGCGGACCTGCCGGATACCGCGCAGCGCCATGCGCTGTTCCTGCTCGGGCGCGAGCGGCTGGGTGCGATGGGCTACGTGGAGATCGGCATCGACCAGTACGCGCTGCCTGCCGATCCCCTCGTCGCCGCGCTCGCCGCAGACCGCCTGTCGCGCAACTTCATGGGCTTCTCGGCGAGCCACACCGATGCACTCATCGGGCTCGGCGTCTCCGCCATCGGCGACGCACGCGCGGCCTATGCGCAGAACGAGAAGAACCTGCAGCAATACGAGACGCGCCTCGCGGCCGGCGAACTGCCGCTGCAGCGAGGCCATGTATTGAGCGAGGAGGACGCGCAGATCCGCGCCGTGCTGTGGACCTTGCTGGCCGGTGCGCCAGTGCAGCTCGATGGCGCGCAGCGTGCTTCGGCCTGGTGGGCCGAAGTGCAGCCGCGGCTGGAATCACTGGCCGAGGATGCCTTGCTGCAACTGTCCGCTGACCGCATCGCGGTGACCGAAACCGGCCGTGCCTTCCTGCGCCAGATCGGCCTCGCCTTCGACCGCTACCTGCCCCCGCAACGCCTCGGCTCAATCGAATCCCTGGCACCACCGGCGCGGGCTGCTTCACAAAACTTCACACGCGCTTGAAAGGCCGGCAACGACCGGCGCGCAGCATGCCTTCCGTCATCCATCACGGAGTCATGCCATGTCCGAACCCCAACGTTCTCCCCACAAGCGTTTCCTGCGCTATTCACTGATCGGCGTGCCGGCGGCACTGCTGGTGGGCATGGGCCTGCTGCATGCGCAGGACGCCCTGCACCACATGCACTCGCACACGGCGCAGCCCATCGACATCGACCATGTACATGCGATGCTCGCGAAGATCGGTGTCACCGACACACAGCAGGTGCGCATCGATGATTTCCTCAAGGCCGCGCTGGGTGAAATCGCAGCCACGCACAAAGGGCTGGGCGATGCCCATCAGCAGCTGGCCGGCCTGCTGCTCGCGCCCGATGTGGATCGCGGCCGTGTCGAAGCGCTGCGCATCGGCCAGGTCGCCGCGCTCGACGCCGCCTCGCAACGCATGCTGGCCGACGTCGAGGATGCGATCAATGTGCTGACGCCGGAGCAGCGCGCAAAGCTCGCGGGAATGCACCAGCCGCATGGCGGCTAGCGACGTGGCCGGCTTCGGGCGCATGATGCCCGCCGCATGAGCGCACGTGTCCTGCTGGTCGAAGACGACACCCGCCTCGCCACGATGGTCGCGGACTATCTGGGGGAGGCGGGCTTTCGCACCACGCGGGCCGCCACCGGCGCGGCCGCCATGCAGCTCGCCGCATCCACGGGCTTCGACGCGATGATCCTCGACCTGATGCTGCCGGATGCCGATGGCCTCGACCTGTGCCGGCGCGTGCGCGCGAAATCCGACATCCCGGTGCTGATGCTCACGGCGCGCGGCGATCCGCTGGATCGCATCGTGGGCCTGGAACTCGGTGCCGATGATTACCTGCCCAAGCCCTTCGAACCGCGCGAACTGCTGGCGCGGTTGCGCGCCATCCTGCGCCGGCGCGTGGCACCGCAGGCGGGCACCTTGCACTTCGGCCGGCTGGAGATCGATCGCAACGCGCGCGAGGTGCGCGTGGATGGTGAGCGCAGGAACATCACCAGCCACCAGTTCGAACTGCTGGCCGCGCTGGCCGAACGTCCGGGTCGCGTGCTGTCGCGTGGCACCTTGCTGGAACTGGTGCGCGGCACGGCACCGGATGATTTCGATCGCTCCATCGACGTGCACATCTCGCGGCTGCGCGCCGCCATCGAGGATGACCCGCAGCATCCGCGCCGCATCCTCACGCTGCGCGGCGCGGGCTATGTGTTCGCGAAGGAGCAGGATCGCGAGGCACCGCGCTGATGCAGCGCCTGCACCGGCGGTTGTACCTCGCCATCGTCGCCACGCTGCTGGTGTTCCTGGCCTTCGTGGCCATCCTGCTGCACGGGACTTCGCTGGTCATGTTCCGGCATGGCAGCGTCATCAGCAGTGTGCACGTGCTGCTGTTGCTGCTCATCGTCGCGGCGCTGCTGGCCTTCCTCACTTACCCGATGACACGCGGCATCACGGCGCGGCTGGCGCGGCTCGAGCAGAGCGTGCGGCGCTTCGGTGGCGGCGACCTCACCGCACGCGTTGCCGTCGAAGGGCATGATGAAGTGGCGGCGCTGGCGACGAGCTTCAATGAATCCGCCACGCGCGTGCAACAGCTGGTGCATGCCAACCGGCAGTTGCTGGCGAATTGCTCGCATGAACTGCGCACGCCGCTGGCGCGCATGCAGCTGGCGATTGAGCGGCGTGGCGCGGATGTCGCCGCGGCGGATGCGGAGCTCAGGCGCGACATCACCGAACTCGATGCATTGATCGCCGAACTGCTGCTGTCGAGCCGGCTGGACGCGGCGCGCACCCTGCCACGCGTCGAGCCCGTGGAGCTGCTGGCGCTGGCCGCGGAAGAAGCCGCCTACTTCGACCTGGAAGCTTCCGGTGATGCGATCACGGTGCGGGGCGATCCGCTGCTGCTGCGGCGACTGTGCCGCAACCTGCTGGAGAACGCGCGGCTGCATGCCGGCGGCGCGACAGCCATCAGCGTGCATGGCGATGGCAACATCGCGCGCGTGCTGGTCGAGGATGCCGGACCGGGCATCGCGTACCCGGACCGCGAACGCATCTTCGAACCTTTCTACCGGCCGGATGCCGTATCGGGCAGCGGCACTGGCCTCGGCCTTTCGATCGTGCGGCAGATCGCCCGCCTGCACGGTGGCGATGTCCTGCACGAACCCCGGGCTGGCGGAGGCAGCCGCTTCGTCGCCACGCTGCGAAGCCGCCCGGCGTAGCACGCGCGTTTGCTATCTTGCCGTCGATGCAGCAACGCGCAGCCATGCCTTCCTCGCCCATCCCGGTGCTGCTCGCCTTCGTACTGGCATTGCTGGGCGCGATGCTGTTCGCGGCCGTCGCCAGTCCATGGGTGCAGATACTGCTGGCGCCACTGGCCGTGGTGCCGCTGCATCGGCTGTTCACGCGGCTCACCATGCTCGGCGTGGTCGGTATCGCGGCGTGGCTGCTGCGACGTTACCGGCTGGCGGATCGCATGCTGCTCGGCTTCGTACCACCGCCGCGTCGCTTCCTGCGTCGCGTGCTCGTTGGACTCGCAGCCGGGCTCATCATCATGACCATCGCCCTGCTGCCGCTGTTCCTGCTCGATGTGCGCGAGTTGAATGCGCGCGCACCTGTCGAGTGGAGCGACTGGCTCGCACTGGCCGCGAAGGGATTGGGCAGCGGCCTCGCCGTGGCGCTGATCGAGGAGACCTTCTTTCGCGGCGCCATGCAGGGCGCGCTGCAGCGCATGGGGGCCGGGCTCTGGGCGGTGTTCGCGGTGCCAGTGCTGTACGCAGCCGTGCATTTCCTGGGCCGGGCGGCCAGCGTGTCGTATGCGGACGTGAACGGACTCAGCGGCTTCGTCGTACTGCGCGGTTTTTTCGCGGACTATGCGCAACCACTCGCCATCGCCGATGCCTTCATCGCGCTGTGGTGCGTGGGCGTATTGCTCGCGCTGGTGCGGCAGCGATGGGGCGACCTCGCCGGTTGCATCGGCCTGCATGCCGGGTTCGTCGCGGCGATCACGGTGTTCCGGAAGGTCTCGTCGCCCGGCAATGCCAATGACTGGGGCTTCCTGGTCGGCTCCTTCGACGGCCTGCTGGGATGGTGGATCGCGCTGCTCACTGGCAGCGCCTGCCTGATCCTGTGGCGCGCGGGCTTACAGCACGCGTCCCGCAAGGAAAGTGGCGCCGGCAAACCATGACCAGCGCGGCGAGGAATCCGTCAGCCCGCGCGCGGCACCGAAATCCCAAGTGATGCTCTTCGCCGGGCTGAAGCTCGCCGCGGCCAGGAACTGCGCGGTATGCGGTGCACCCGACTGGCGCGTGCCGGAGAACTCCCCGACCCAGCCCCATTGATCATTCAGCGCGCCGGACAGCGCCGCGGCCGCCAGCGTCTGCGTGCGACCGACGCCATCTTCATTCGCGCCCTGCCGCGTGACCACGACGTTGATGTCCGTGTGCAGCGAGGCCGGCAGGTCGGCGCTGTAGATGGCGTTGATGTTGATGTCGGTCTTGCCGCTGCCGCTGTGGGCTGCGTCATCGGCGGTGGGGAAGCTTGCGCCCAGCTCCAGGCCGAAGGCACTGCTGTCGTCGATCGCGAAGCGACGCTTCACCACGATGCCCACATCACCGATGCTGGTATCGCCGGGCACGTGCACGATGGCTTCGCCGCCGACACGCACGCCCCAGTCTTCCGACAACGCCAGCTTCAGCGTGAACGGCAGGCTGTCGCGCTTGTCGCCGCTGTCGGCGATGCGCTGGCCACCGGCTTCCACTTCGATCCAGCCCGGCGCGGACAGCGCCGCGGGCGTCGAAACGCTGGGGCGGTACGGCGTAACGGCGGGATCTTCCTCCGCCGCGAAACATGCCGTGCCGCCAACCAGCCCCAGGCACAACCACAGCGCCATCGATCCCCCACGGGGATGCCTTCTCGTCACGCTCATCTACGGGCGTCGCGCAGCATCGGATCAGGGTTTGAAGAAGCTCTCGTCCACGGGCTTGTTGGCGAGGATCTCCTCGCGCGACAGCCCCTTGAGCTCGTGCGGGAACACCAGCCACTCGTCGGTGGCGCGCACGTGGAAATCCGGCACGATCTGCGTCCTGTTGCGCGTGGGCTTGTAGTACACCGTGGCCACGCGCACGTTCTCCGGCATGTTGCGGCGGCAGCGCTTGCGCAGCTCGATGAGCACGGCTTCGAGGCTGCGGCCGGTGTCGAAGATGTCGTCGATCAGCAGCAGCTGGTCCTCGGCCGAAAGCCGCGACACCAGGTAATCGATGGCATGCACGCGCACTTCGGATTGCTGGTCGATGCCTTTGTACGAAGAAGTGCGGATCGCCAGGTGGTCGCAATCGAAACCGTGGAATTCCAGCACTTCCTGCACGGCGATGCCGATGGGCGCGCCACCGCGCCAGATGCCGACCAGGAAGGTGGGCTTGAAGCCGCTGCGCACGATCTGCATGCCGAGCTGCAGCGAATCGCGCAACAGCAGGTCGGCGGAGATGAATTCCTTCGGGACCGACGGCGCGGCCTTTGTCTTCACGGAACGGACCGGCATGTCGCGCCTTGTATTGAACCCGGGATTCTAGGGAAGCCGCACGATACGCCCGGCCTCCGGTGGCGGCAACGGCGAGTGCGCGGCCAGGTACTGCTGCAGCACCTCGAGGTCGGATGGACCGGGCACGCGCTCGCGTCCCTGCTTGAAGACGAGGTAACCGTCACCACCGCCGCCGAGGAAATCGCTGACCGTCACGCGATAAGTTGCCTCCGGCGCCAGCGGCACGCCGTTCAGCAGGATGTCGCCAGGCATGATCTTCGCGCCCGGCGCTGCGCTGGCACGCCAGCGATAGGTGAGTCCGTTCGAAACCTGCAGCAGCGAGCCCGCACCCTGCCACTGTGTTTCCAGCGCGGTATCGATCTCGGCGCCGGTCAACGTCATGGTGACCATGATGTTGCCGAAGGGATGCACGCCAAAGGCATTGGCATAGCTCACCTTGCCATCCGTCGCGGCGAGGTCGGCGCGCAAGCCGCCGTTGTTGACGAAGGCCAGCTGCGCGCCGCCCTTGTCCGGCGGCGCGGTGGCCCGCAGCTCGGCATCGGCGACCACATCACCGAGGCGCGTCTCGCCGTTGGCATCGGGCACTCGCGTCAATGGCGCGGTGATGCTGCCAAGCGGACGCTGCGCCTGCGTGGCCACGGTTGCATTCCACTGCGCCACGCGCGCCAGCAATGCAGCGTCGGGCCTCACGGCGGGATATTGCGCGGCCAGCGGATTGGGCAGCGCGTCGTTGATCACGGGTAGCTGGTGCGCGCTGGCCTCGCGCACATCGTGCGTGAGCGGATCGATGGTCAGTGCGATGTCGGTGATGAAACGTCCTTCCACGCCGGCGCTGGTCACGAGCCTGCCATTGCGGCGACAGATATAGGTGCGGTGCGTGTGGCCGCTGACCACGACATCGATGGCGGGGTCGAGCCGGTCCACGATGTCGAGGATGGGTCCGCGGAAGTCGGGACAGTCCGCGTCATCGAAACGCGTCGAGCTGGTGAAACCGCCTTCGTGGATCAGCAGCACGATGGTCTCGATGCCGGCCGCATGGACCTCGGCCACCGCGCGATTGACTGACTCGGCCTCGTCGAGGAATTCCAGCCCGGCGGTAGCTCCGCGACCCACCAGTTCGGGCGTCGTGTGCAGCACCGCGCCGACGAAGGCGATGTCGATGGCACCGCGGCCGGGAACCGCCACCCGCTTGCGTGCCCATGCGGGAAACAGCAATTTGCCCGTCGCCTTCACGCGCACATTCGCAGCCAGGTACTGGAAACCCGCGCGCCGCGCGAGACGCTGCAGCTCGGCCGCGCCGCGATCGAATTCATGGTTGCCCACCGAAGTGAATTCGAGCCCCGCCGCACTGAGTGCGTCGATGGAAGGCTCATGCTTCAGCAGCGAGCTGGTGAGCGGTGAACCGCCGATCAGGTCGCCGGCCGCGACCACCACGGATGCCGGATGCGCGCGGCGCAAGGCTTCCACCTCACCGGCCAACCAGGCCACACCACCGGTGGAGAGCTGCACGTCGGGCTCACCCGCCGCACCCGGCACGCGCGTCGGCGTGCCCGGCGGATCCAGGTGCCCGTGGAAATCATTGAACGCGATCAGCTCGATGCGGATCGGCGCATCGCCCGTGACGCGCGGTACCGGCGCGGCGCAGGCCGCGAGCAGGCACAGCAGCGGCACGCCACGCAGCTTCACGCGCCAGCCTTCACTTGGGCACGGAACCCTCGACGCCTTCCACGTACCAGTCGATGGCCATCAGCTGCTCATGCGTCATGGTCGTGCCCGCCGGCACGCGCAGCTTGCCGGTGTTGTCCTTCAGCGGGCCGGTGTACGGATCGAGCTTGCCCGCGACCATCGCGGCCTTGCGCTGCTCGAACAGCTGCACGGCATCGGGTTTCAGCGCCTTGTTGAGGCCGGCGACCACGACCAGGTTTTCCTTCAGGCCACGCACGGTGCCGCGGTTGCCGGTCCAGGTTCCATCGAGCAGCCTCTGCACTTCCTCGATGTAGTAGCCGCTCCACTCATCGGTGTTGGCGGCGAACTGAGCCTTCGGTCCGTACTTGGCCATGTCGGAATCCCAGCCACAGGCCTGCACGCCTTTGGCTTCGGCGGTCTGCACCACGGCTGGTGAATCGGTGTTCTGGCACAACACATCCGCGCCTTGTGCAATCAGGGCTTCGGCCGCCTGGCGTTCCTTGCCCGGATCGAACCAGGTGTTCACCCACACCACCCTGGTCTTGATGGCGGGGTTCACGCTGCGTGCGCCGATGGTGAAGGCATCGATGTTGCGCACGACTTCCGGAATGGGGAACGAGGCCACGTAGCCCAGCGTGTTGCTCTTGCTGAGCTTGCCGGCCAGCACGCCGAGCAGGTAGGCGCCTTCATGGAAGCGACTCTCGTAAGTCACCACGTTGGCGGCGGTCTTGTAACCCGTGGCGTGCTCGAACTTCACCTTGGGGAACAGCTTCGCCACCTTCAACGTCGGCTCCATGTAGCCGAACGAGGTGGTGAAGATCAGCGAATTGCCGGCCGCCGCCAGCTGGCGGATGACGCGCTCGGCATCGGCGTTGTCGGGCACGCTCTCGACGAAGCTGGTTTTCACACGGCCGGCGAAGTGCTTTTCCATTTCACGACGGCCCACATCGTGCTCATAGGACCAGCCCGCATCACCGACGGGACCGACATACACGAAGGCCACCTTCAGCGGCGCCTCGGCCGCACTCATGGGCCCGAACACACAGGCGGCGCCTGCCAGCACGAGCAATGGCCGCAGCCATGCGTGGAATTCCTGTTTCATGCACCCGCCCCGCCGTTGTTGAAATACGCCATGACCCGATCGCCACTGCATCCGCCATGCCGAAGCCGGCACGACCTGGAGCCAATGGATACTTTGCATCCCGGGCACATCGTTCGCGCGTGGTGCACATGGCGATTGCAGCGCACAGTTTGAGTGCAGGTTCGTGGCTGCACAATGGCGCGCCGATGTGCTGTACTCAATGCGCTCCATCGCACGCATACAAGGACACAACAACGCGTGGCCAGGCTCTCTACTCATGTGCTCGACATCGCCGCGGGCGTGCCCGCGGAAGGCATGCGTCTCACGCTGTGGCGCAAGGGCGAGCACCAGCCGCTGGTGGACACGCGCACCAATGCCGATGGCCGCACCAACCAGCCATTGCTGGAAGGCACTACCCTGCTGCCCGGCCGCTACCGGCTGCAGTTCCACGCCGCCGAGTACTTCCGCGAGCATTCGACGCTGCCACCGGATGAGCCGCCCTTCCTCGATGTCATCGACATCGCCTTTGGCATCGCGCGTGCATCGCAGAACTATCATGTGCCGCTGCTGGTTTCGCCGTGGAGCTACTCGACCTACCGCGGCAGTTGACGCCGGATGACCGCAACCCCGCCTTCGACCACGAGCAATCCCGCCGCGGCACGACTGAAACTGGCCGGCATCTCGCGCCGCTACGGCGACATCCAGGCCAATGCGGACATCGACCTCGCCATCATGCCGGGCGAGATCCATGCACTGCTGGGCGAGAATGGTTCGGGAAAGAGCACGCTGTCGCGGATCATCTGCGGCATCACGCGGCCGGATGCCGGCTCCATCGAGTGGAATGGTGCCGCGGTCTCGTTCGCGCATGCCGCGGCCGCGCGCGAGCTGGGCATCGGCATGGTGTTCCAGCACTTTGCATTGTTCGAATCGCTGACGGTTGCGGAGAACATCGCGCTGGCCTTGCCGCGCGCCGCGGCGGGAGAACTTGCCGCGCGCATCGCCGGCGTATCACGGCGCTATGGCTTGCCGCTGGATCCGCGCCAGCAGGTGGCCAGTCTCTCGGCGGGAGAACGACAGCGCGTGGAGATCGTGCGTTGCCTGCTGGGTGAGCCGCGACTGCTGGTACTGGATGAGCCCACCTCGGTGCTGTCGCCGGCTGCCATCGAGGCGCTGTTCACGACGCTGCGCCAGCTGGCCGCCGAAGGCGTGAGCATCCTGTTCATCAGCCACAAGCTCGACGAGGTGCGCGCACTGTGCGATCGCGCCACGGTGCTGCGCGCGGGGCGCGTCACCGGCGAGGCGGATCCGAAAAGCACCACTTCCGCCGCATTGCTGCGCCTGATGCTGGGCGAGGATCCCGCGCCCTGCCTGCTCACGGCGCGTGAACCTGGCGCGACCAGGCTCGAGCTGCGCGGCTTCAGCCTTGCCGCGGATGATCCCTTCGGCACTTCATTGCAGGACATCGACCTGCAGCTGCGGGCGGGCGAAATCCTCGGCCTCGCCGGCATATCGGGCAATGGCCAGCGCGAGCTGGTGGCCGCGCTGTCGGGTGAGCGACGCGGTGGCGGCGGCAGCTTGAGCATCGACGGCGCGCCCTGCGCGCAGCTGCCGGTGGCCGCGCGCCGCGCGCTGGGATTCGCGCTGGTTCCGGAAGAACGGCTCGGGCGCGGCGCCGTGCCGGCGATGAGCCTCGCCGACAACGCATTGCTCACTGGCGCGCGCCACGGCCTGGCCCGTGCCGGCTTCATCGATGGCGTGGCCATGCGCGCACGCGCGCGCGACATCATCGAGCGCTGGGGCGTGCGTGGTGGCGGGCCCAACGCACTGGCTTCGCAGCTCTCCGGCGGCAACCTGCAGAAGTTCATCGTCGGCCGCGAGGTCGGCCTGGCACCGCGCGTGCTGGTGGTGTCGCAGCCGACCTGGGGCGTGGACGCCGGCGCCGCGCAGCAGATCCGCCAGCGGCTGATCGACCTGCGCGATGCGGGCTGCGCCATCCTCGTGATCTCCGAAGACCTGGATGAGCTGTTCCAGGTGTCCGACCGCATCGCCGTGATCAATCGCGGCCGCATCTCCATCGCACAATCGGCCGCGACGACTTCATTGCAGCAGCTCGGCCAGCTCATGTCTGCCGGGGCATTCGCGCATGCTTGAGTTGCCGTTCCACGTAGTGCGCAGGACTGCGCCTTCGCTGGCGGCGCGCGCCGCGGCGCCGTTGCTGGCGGGCGTTGCAATGGCACTTACGCTGCTCGCCTGCTTCGCGGCGCTGCGCCTGCCGCCACTGCAATCGCTGTATACCATCTTCATCGAGCCGCTGGCCTCGGCCTATGGCATCGGCGAATGGTTGTTGAAGTCGACGCCCCTGATGCTGTGCGCGCTGGGCCTCGCGCTCGGCTTCCGCGCCAATGTATGGAACATCGGTGCGGAGGGACAGCTCACCATGGGCGCCATCGCCGGCGGCGGCGTCGCGCTGTACATGGCGCCATTACTGGGGCCATGGGGCATGCCCGCGATGCTGCTCGCCGGCATGCTCGGCGGCATGCTGTGGGCGGCGATTCCCGCGCTGCTGCGCACGCGCTTCCACACCAGCGAGATCCTCACCAGCCTGATGCTGGTGTACGTGGCGCAGCTGCTGCTTGCATGGCTGATGCATGGCCGCTGGCAGGATCCGGCCGGTTTCAACTTCCCGCAATCGCGCGCCTTCGATGATGCATTGATCCTGCCGCTGCTGGCCGATGGACAGCGCGCCACCATCGCGCTGTATGGCGCGCTCGGTCTCGCGGTGATCGCGTGGATCTTCATCCGCAGGAGCCTCGCGGGTTACGCCATGCTGGTAGCCGGCATGGCACCAGCCGCCGCGCGCTATGCGGGCTTCGCGGAGAACCGCAGCATCTGGTGGGGCATGCTGATCAGTGGCGCCACCGCAGGACTCGCCGGCATCGCGGAGGTCGCGGGGCCGATCGGCCGACTGCAGACTTCCATCTCACCCGGCTACGGATTCGCCGCGATCATCGTGGCCTTCGTCGGACGCCTGCATCCGGTGGGCGTGGTGTTCGCGGCGCTGCTGATGTCGCTGCTGTACCTCGGCGGTGAAGCCGCGCAGCTCACGCTCGGCTTGCCTGCCGCGGTAACCGGCGTATTCCAGGGCCTGCTGCTGTTCTACCTGCTGGCCGCGGATCATTTCACCGGCCTGCGCATCGTGCGCCGTCCAGCGCGTGGGCTCGCATGAACATCGACTATCCGATTGCGCTGTGCACGGCGACGGTCATCGCCGCAACACCGCTGGTGTTCGCGGCGCTGGGTGAGCTCATCGCCGAACGCGCGGGCGTGCTCAACCTCGGCGTCGAAGGCATGATGCTGGCCGGCGCACTCGCGGCCTTCGCCGCCAGCGTGACCAGCGGCAGCCTGTTGCTGGGCTTCATCGCTGCCGCACTGGCCGGCTGCGTGCTGTCGCTGCTGTTCGGCCTGCTGACCCTGCGCCTCGGCACCAACCAGGTGGCCACGGGCCTCGCGCTCACGCTATTCGGCAGCGGGCTTTCCGCCTGCCTCGGACGCAGTTACGCCAGCCTGCCCGGCAACGCACTGCCACCACTGCACCTGCCACTGCTGTCGGATATTCCCGTGCTCGGCCCGCTGCTGTTCCGCTACGACGCAGCCGTATACGTCGCGCTGCTGCTGGTGGCACTGGTGTCATGGACGCTGTTCCGCACGCGCCTCGGCCTGGTGCTGCGCGCAGTGGGCGAATCACCGCGCATCGCCGATGCGCTCGGCCATCCGGTGAATGCCTTGCGCTGGGGCGCAGTGGCCTGCGGCGGCATGCTCGCCGGCATCGGCGGCGCGTATCTTTCCACCGCGGTGACACCGATGTGGGCCGAAGGCATCAGCGCGGGCCGTGGCTGGATCGCGCTCGCCCTGGTGGTGTTCGCCATCTGGAAACCCTGGCGCGTGCTGTTCGGCGCGTGGCTGTTCGGTGGCATGACGGTGTTGCAGCTGCATGCGCAGGCGCTGGGCATCGCGGTGCCGGGTGAGTTCCTGTCGATGCTGCCTTATCTCGCCACCATCCTGGTGCTGGTGCTGATCTGCCGCGATCCGCGCCTGCTGCGACTCAACCAGCCCGCTTCGCTGGGCCGCGTGTTCCAGCGGGAACGTTGATGGGCGCCTATCTCATCGACTGGCTGGCGCTGGCCGGCAGGTGGATCCACCTGATCACCGGCATTGCGTGGATCGGCTCGTCCTTCTACTTCGTGTGGCTGGATGATCACCTGCACCAGCCGAAGCGCGGGGAGGATGCGGCGCGCGGCGTGGGTGGCGAGCTGTGGTCGGTGCATGGTGGCGGCTTCTATCACGCGCAGAAGTACCGGCTCGCGCCACCGCAGCTGCCTTCCACACTGCACTGGTTCTACTGGGAAGCGTATTCGACGCTGCTGTCCGGGTTCTTCCTGCTCGGCGTGCTGTACTACGGCCAGGCATCGATCTACCTGATCGATCCGCAGGTGATGGCGCTGTCGCCAGCCGCGGCGATTGCCATCGGCATCGCCTTCCTCGTGGGTGGATGGCTGGTGTACGACGCGCTGTGTCGCACGGCGCTGGCGCGGCGGCCGCTCGCGCTCGCCGCAGTGGTCGCGGTGCTGCTGTCCGTCGCCGCATGGGGCCTGTGCCATGTATTCAGCGGCCGCGGCGCCTTCATCCATTTCGGCGCCATGCTCGGCATCATCATGGTGGCGAATGTGTTCTTCGTCATCATCCCCGGACAGCGGCGCACGGTGCGCGCATTGGGTGAAGGACGCGCACCGGATCCGCTGGATGGCCAGCGCGGCAAGCTGCGCTCGGTGCACAACACCTATTTCACGCTGCCGGTGCTGTTCACCATGCTCAGCAACCACTATGCGATGACCTTCGGCGCGAAGTGGAACTGGCTGGTGCTGATCGCGCTGTGCGCGGGCGGTGCGCTGATCCGCGCATGGTTCGTGGCGCGGCATTTTGCGGACCGGCGCGGTGGACGCACGCCGCCGTGGATGTTGATCGCCGGTCTGACGCTGATACTGGCGACCGCGGTGCTGCTTGCACCACGACCCACGCCGAAGAACACCGCAGTGACGGCGGTGGCCAACGCCCCTGTCACTGCCTCCACCGCGCCAGCCACCGCAGGCTACGCCCGCATTCAGCAGATTCTCGACGCGCGCTGCGTGAAATGCCACGCGACCACACCGACCTTCCCCGGCTTCGCCGCGCCTCCGAAAGGCCTGATCCTCGAAACCGAAGACCAGCTGCGCGCCAAACTGCCGCTGATCGCAACGCAGGTCTCCACCCGCGTGATGCCCATCGGCAACCTCACCGGCATGACCGACGCCGAACGCACCGAACTGCTGGACTGGATCGCCCATGGCGCACCCCACTGATCCCGTGCGCCGCGCCTGGCGTGCATCGTTGCTGCGTTTCGTCGCCGACCCCGGCACCGCGGACGCCGGCTACGAATATTTCCCCGACGGGTTGATGGTGGTGGATGCCGGCCGCGTCGCCGCCTTCGGTCCTGCCGAAACATTGCTGCGCGACCTGCCGCGCGACATCCCCGTGGCCGATCGGCGCGGCTGCCTGCTGATGCCCGGCTTCATCGACAACCACATCCACTTTCCACAGGTGGATGTGATCGGCTCCGGCGGTCGCGCACTGCTCGACTGGCTGGAGACGCACACCTTCCCCGCCGAGCGGCGCTATGAAGATGCGGAGTACGCCAGCGTCGCGGCCGGCGTCTTCCTCGACGAGCTGCTCGCCAACGGCACCACCACGGCGATGGTCTATTGCACCGTGCACGAAGGCGCCACGAACGCCTTCTTCGAAGCCGCCGCGCGCCGCGGCCTGCGCATGATCGCGGGCAAGGTGCTGATGGATCGCAACTGCCCCGAATTCCTGCGCGATCCACCCGGCGGCGGGCTCGATGCCACGCGCCGGCTCATCGCGCGCTGGCACGGCCACGACCGGCTCTCCTACGCCGTTACACCGCGCTTCGCCGCCAGCTCCAGCGAACCGCAGCTCGCCGGCTCCGCCACCATCGCCGATGAAACGCCCGGCCTCTTCATCCAGACGCATCTGGCCGAGAACCATCGCGAGATCGCCTGGACGAAGGAGCTGTTCCCCGGCGCGCGCAGCTACCTCGATGTCTACGACCGGTTCGGCCTGGTGCGCGAACGCGCGGTGTTCGCACACTGCATCCACATGGAACACGCCGATCGCGTGCGCATGGCCGAGGCCGGCGCGGCGGCGGCGTTCTGTCCGACCTCGAACCTGTCGCTGGGCAGCGGGCTGTTCGACATCGCTGCCACCGATGCCGCGGGCCTGAAGTTCTCCATCGCAACCGACGTCGGCGGCGGCACCAGCTTCAGCCAGTTCCGTTCGCTGGACGAGGGCCGGCAAGATCGCCATGCTCAAGGGCCAGTACCTGTCGCCGCTGCGCGCGTTCTATCTTGCGACACTGGGCGCCGCGCGCTGCCTCGGGCTCGAAGCCAGCATCGGCTCGCTGGCCACGGGCAGCGAGGCGGATTTCATCGTGATCGATCCCGCCGCCATTCCGCTGCTGGCACGGCGGCGGTCGCAGTCCACCACGCTCACCGAACTGCTGCGCCTGATCATCACGCTGGGCGATGATCGCGTGATCCGCACCACCTGCAGCCTGGGAGTTCCGGTCC
>JBBCGD010000008.1:0-430941 GCA_037200665.1 Pseudomonadota bacterium
ATGAGCCAGACACTGAACATCAATGGCCGCCCGTACGAGGTGGATGCCGACGGCGATACGCCGCTGTTGTGGGTGCTGCGAGACATCCTGCAGTTGAACGGCACCAAGTTCGGTTGCGGCATGGGGCTGTGCGGGGCCTGCACCGTGCATGTGGATGGCAAGCCGGTGCGCTCCTGCGTGGTGACGCTGCAGGGCGTGGGCACGGCGCGCATCGCCACCATCGAATCCGCCGCGGGCATCACCGCGGGTCGCCATGTGCAGCAGGCCTGGCTCGAACACGTGGTGCCGCAATGTGGTTACTGCCAGTCAGGGCAGATCATGGCGGCGATCGCGTTGATCACGCGCGTGGCCGAGCCCACGGACCAGGACATCGATGGCGCCATGTCCGGCAACATCTGCCGCTGCGGTACCTATGTACGCATCAAGGCCGCCATCAAGGATGCAGCGCGCGCGCTGCAGACGGAAACGCGGCAGGGCAAGCAGGCGGAGCGCGCATGAGCAGCAAGCCGGATCGGGATTCCGCCGTGGCGCTGTCGCGTCGCGAGTTCCTCGTCAGCAGTGGCGCCGTTGGTGGCGGGCTGGTGCTCGGCTTCGCGCTGCCGGCATGGTCGGCGGCGCCAGCGGGGCCACCACCCGGACCACCGCCACCACCACCATTGGTGCCGCAGGCCTTCATCGCCATCGGCACCGACGAGATGGTCACCATCACCGTGCCGGTGGTGGAGATGGGGCAGGGTCCGTATACCTCCGTGCCGATGCTGATCGCCGAGGAGCTGGGCATCGAGCTTGCGCGCGTGCGCGTGGCGCATGCGCCGGTGGGGCCCGTGTATGGCAATCCGGGCCTGGGTGGGCAGCAGGCCACGGGTGCATCGAGTTCGATGCGCGGTCTCTACGTGCCGATGCGTCGTGCTGGCGCCGCCATGCGCATGATGCTGGTGTCCACGGCGGCGCGCGGCTGGAAGGTGCCGGCGACTGAATGCGAAGCGGGCGAGGGTCGCGTCCTGCATCGTGCCAGCGGGCGCACGGCCACCTACGGTTCATTGGCGGCGCGCGCGGTGAAGGAACCCGTGCCCACCGGGATCGTGCTGAAGGACAACGCGCAGTTCCGCCTCATCGGCACGCCGACACGACGCCTCGACATCGCCGGCAAGGTCGATGGCAGCGCGGTGTTCGGCATCGACGCGGTGATCCCCGGCATGAAGCTCGCCGGCGTGATCGCCTGCCCGGTGTTCGGCGGCAAGGTGGCCAGCGTCGATGACAGCAAGGCGCGCGCCATCCGCGGCGTGCAGCAGGTCATCGTGCTTCCGGATGCGGTGGCCGTCGTCGCCGATCACACCGGCGCCGTGCGCAAGGCACTCGCTGCATTGGTGATCCGCTGGGATGGCGGGCCGAATGCGGAGTTCTCCACGGCGCGCTGGCGCGAGCAGCTCGTCACCGCAGCCAAAGGCAAGGGCGGCGTTGCCGTGGACAAGGGTGATGCGCGCAAGGTGATTGCCGGATCGAAGCATGCCTTCAACGCCACCTACGATGCGCCGGCACTGGCGCATGCACCGATGGAGCCGATGAACTGCACCGTGCGCCTCACCGCCACCACCTGCGAGTTGTGGACCGGCACGCAGGCGCCGGCGCGCGTGCAGGGCGACGTGGCGCATCTGCTCGGCTTCAGGCCGGAGCAGGTCACCGTCAACAACTCGATGCTGGGTGGTGGCTTCGGCCGTCGCCTCGAGAGCGACTTCGCGGTGCAGGCCGTGCGCATCGCGCGTGAAGCCAAGGTGCCGCTGAAATTGATCTGGAGCCGCGAGGAGGACATGCGGCACGACTGGTACCGGCCGTTCTACTACGACGAACTGGCCGCGGCCTTCGACGACCACGGCAAGCCGCTGGCCTTCAGCCATCGCATCGTCGGGTCGTCCATCATCGCGCGGCTGGCGGGCGGCAACTTCAAGGGCATCGACAGCGATGCGGTCGACGCGGCGCAGAGTCCGTACGATTTCCCCGCGCGCTACGTGGAATACGTGCCCAGCGAATCACCGGTGCCCACGGGTTTCTTCCGCGGCGTCGGTCCCAACCACAATGTCACGGTGATCGAAGGCTTCATCGATGAGGTGGCGGACAAGCTCGGCAAGGATCCCGTCGAGTTCCGCCGCGGCCTGCTCACCAACAACCCGCGGTTGGGCGCAGTGATGGAGAAAGTCGCCACGGGCATCGGCTGGGGCAAGAGCCTGCCGCGCGGCCAGGGCATGGGGATCGCGGTGGTGAATGCGTGGGAATCCTTCATGGCGCTGGCCCTGCAGGTGGAGGCCGATGGTGACGGACGCATCCGCCTGCGCCGCATCGTCGCGGCCATCGATTGCGGCCAGCCCATCAACCCCGATGGCATCGCCGCCCAGGTGCAGAGTGGCGTGGTGTTCGGCCTGACCTCGGCGCTGTACGGACGCATCACGGTGTCGAACGGTCGCGTCATGCAGAGCAATTTCCACGACTACCCGATGCTGCGCATGAATGAAGTGCCGCAGTTCGATGTGCACGTGATTCCGAGCACGGAGAAGCCGGGTGGCATCGGCGAGATCGGTGCGACCTTGCCGGCGCCGGCGCTGCTCAATGCCATCTTCTCCGCGACGGGCAAGCGTATTCGACAGCTGCCGCTGGATCCGGCGCAGATCATCGAGAGCTGAGCGCGCGGGCGCTCAGGAGTTCAGGTGGTGCGCCGCAAGCTGGTCGATGAGCTCGTCCGTCTCGGTCCAGCCCGCCGCCAGCGTACGCGCCAGCAGCATGGCGGTTTCACGGACCAGCACGAAGCGGTGCACGGCTTCGTCGGTGGTCTGCAGGTCGAGCAGCCTGCCGCCCGCACAGGTGGCGCCGCATCCGAAGCCGATGATGCCGCGTACCGGCTCCGCAACTTCATCCACATCATCGGTACCCAGTTCGGCGGACAACTGGCGGAGCGCCGTGAGCAGCGGACCTATCGCATCACCAGCATGCAGCGCCACGGAAGAGGTATGGCCACGCTCGTCGCGGAATCGCAGCACCAGGAAAACCCGGTCCGGAGTAACGCCTACTTCGACCTGCGTACAGAGCGCTGCGGGTAAGGATTCTTCGGCCATCTGGGAAACACTATGGACCGGCGTGCTGCCGCGCTGTGTCGCCGGGAGCCAGAGCTGCGTGTAGGAAATTCCCCGCAGGAAAGTGTGGGCTACTTCGCTGCCTTGAAGGCCAGCGCCTTCATCGCGGGCTGCAGCGACTTCGCAGCCTCGCGATAACCCGCCCACGGCTTGTTGCCCACGGCGAGCCTGTTCTGCGCATTCCGCAGGGACCACTGCGCCGAGCCCTGCAGCTTGCCGAGTTCGTTCCACGCGACAGGCACCGAGATCCCGAGGCCGGGTCGCGCGCGTGCGGACCAGGCGCTCGCCGTGGTCGCACCGAAACCATTGCGCAGGTAGTCGATGAACACCTTGCCGACGCGATTCTTCGGTCCGCTCTTCGCGACGAAGAGCTTCGGCAGCGTCGTGGCCATGTGTTGCACGATGGCCTGCGAGAAATCCTTCACCGTGTCCCAGTCGAACTCGCGCCGGATGGGCGTGACGACATGCAATCCCTTGCCGCCACTGGTCTTGAGGTACGCGGGTAGCTGCAGTTCGGTGAGGAAGCCACGCATCAGCTCCGCGCCTTCCTGCACGGCGCCCCATGACGCGCCTGCGCCGGGATCGAGGTCGAACACCATGCGGTCTGGTTTCTGCAGGGTGGACTTCACGCCATTCCAGGTGTGGAACTCGATCACGTTCATCTGCGCGGCGGAAAGCAGGCCGAGCGGCGTTGCGATTTCAAGATAGGGTGGATGTTCCGGATCGAGTTTGCGATCCAGCGATTCAACGCCTTCCATGTGGTAGCTCTCGGCGTGCTTCTGGAAGAACGCGGGCTTGCCGATGCCCTGCGGTGCCTTGACCAGCGACACCGGCCGATCCTGCAGGTGCTCCATCATCAGCGTGCCGACCAGCGCGTAGTAACGGATGATCTCGATCTTGGTGATGCCGGTTGAGATATCCACCACACGGTCTGGATGCGAGACCCGCAGCGTCGACGGGATCAGCGACTGCGGTTCCTCGACATCCGGCCCGAGCGGGGCGACCGGGTCTTCACGCACGATGGCGCGCGCCGGCTTGTCGGTGCGCAGGGCATGGAACACCGGATGGCGAAGATGCCCATCGCTGGTCCATTGCGAGAAGGTGACTTCCGCCACCAGCGTGGGCTTCACCCAGTGCACGCCGGATTCCGGTACGCGCGCGCCGAACGGGTTCTTCGCAGTCGCCAGTTTCTTCAACTGCGCGCTGAGCTGCGCCAGTGACGCATCGTTGAAGCCGCTGCCCACCTTGCCTGCGTACACGAGCCTGCCCGCGGCGTGCACACCCAACAGCAGCGAACCGAGGCCCGTGCGCCTGCCTTTCGGATCGGTCCAGCCGCCCACCACGAATTCCTGGCGCTGTCCGCACTTGAGCTTGATCCAGTCCGGGCTGCGGCGCGAAACGTAGTGGCTGTCGCGGCGCTTGCCGATGATGCCTTCGAGCCCGAGCTTGCAGGCCGAGGCTACCAGCGTGCCGGGTGCGGCATCGAAGGAGTCGCTGAAGCGGATGGCAGGCGGCGCGTCCCGCAGGATTGATTTCAACAGCGCGCGCCGCTGCTCGAGCGGCACCGAGGTGAGGTCGCGGCCGTCGTACCAGGGCAGGTCGAACAGGAAGTACGCGATATCGTCGGTGTGCTCCGAATCGAAGGCATTCTGCAAGGCCTGGAAGCTGGTCGCGCCGCGCTCGTTGAGCATCACGATCTCGCCATCGAGCCAACCGGGCTGCAGGTGCATCGACGCCAATGCACGGGCGAGATGTGGCAGCTTGCTGGTCCAGTCGTGGCCATTGCGCGTGATGAGACGGACGCGTTTGGGTTCCACCCGGGCGAGGATGCGGTAGCCGTCGTACTTGACCTCGTACAGCCATTGATCCGCATCGGTGGGAGCCTGATCCACCAGCGTTGCCAGCTGTGGCTTGAGCGAGGGCGGTGACGCTTTCCTGCGCGCGGTTTTCAGCGGCGTGCCGGGACCGGGAATGCGCTCGCGGCGCGTGCTTTCTGGCGTGGGCTTGCGCTTCAATGTCGAAGGCATGGCCAGCCCCTTCACGCTGTCCGGCATTTCATCCGTTACGCTGAATTCCGCAGCGGGCCGCACGAACTCGTCCTTCTCCTTGATGAGCAGCCAGGCATCCTGCTTCGGGTCGCGACTCTTCATGCGCACCAGCACCCAGGCGCCATGGAGCTTGTGGCCGTGCAGCGTGAATTTGAGGTTGCCCTTGCGATAGCCCTCCAGGGGATCGCCTGCCGGCGTCCAGGTGCCCTTGTCCCAGATGATGACCTTGCCGGCGCCGTACTGCTTCTCGGGTATCTGGCCCTCGAAATCGTTGTAGGCAATCGGATGGTCCTCGACATGCACCGCCATGCGCTTGTCATGCGAATCGAAGCTGGGTCCTTTCGGTATCGCCCAGCTTTTCATCGCGCCATCCAGTTCCAGCCGGAAGTCATAGTGCAGTCGCCGGGCCCAGTGCTTCTGGATCACGAACCGAGGTGCATCCGCGTGCACCAGGCCGCCATCTGCGGGCTCAGGCGTGATGGAGAAGTCGCGCTTCGCGATGTAGCGACTCAGCGATGCCTGCCGGGTCGCCGGCGTACCGCGCGGCATGGATCAGGCTCTCCGCGATGCGGGCCTGGGCCTGGCGGTCGGTGCGGTTCGCCGCGCGGCGGGTTTGCGGACATCGACTTTGGTCGTAGCCTTGCCCTTGAGGCTTCTCTGCAGCACGGCCATCAGGTCGACGACGTTGCTGCCGCGCGCGGCGGGCGCCTCGTCACTGACTTCGAAGTGCGAGATCTCCTTGCCGCTCTTGATCTTCTTCTGGATGGCCGCGTCCACCCGCGCGCGGAATTCATCGTGGAATTCATCCGGGCTGAAGCGCTTCGCCGCGGTCTGCTCGATCAATGCCCTGGCGAGCTTCAACTCAGCGGCGGTGAGCGTGGGTGAGGCATCCATCCCCAGCTCCCTGATCGTGCGCACTTCGTCCTTGAAGAACAGCTGGTGCATGGCCATGCCGCTGTCCAGCGGCCTCAACACCACCACGTACTCGCGTCCACGGGTCGCCCAGCGACCGATGGCACAGAGCTTCGTCTGGCGCATCGCCTCGTTCAGCAGCGCATAAGGTTTGCCACCGTGCTTTGAAGGAGCGAGCAGGTAGGTGCGGTCGAAGTACACCGGGTCGACGCTTTCCAGCGGCACGAACTCGCTGATGTTGATGGCCTTCGAGCCTGCTTCCTCCAGCAGCTTGATCTCCTCGGGCTTGAACATCACGTACTGGTCTTTCTCGTATTCATAGCCCTTCACGATGTCGGCGCGATCGACTACTTCGCCATCCCGCGCGCAGACGTACTGCTGCTTGATGCGCGCGCCGTCCTTGGCGTGCAGCAGGTTGAACGAAAGGTGGTTGGCCGCGACTTCCGCGGAGTAGACATCGACCGGGATGCTCACCAGGCCGAAGGAAATGGTGACGGAAGCGAAGGATCTGGCAGCCATGGGTTTCTCCGGCAGGTTGCCTTGATCTTCCGGGGGCTCTGCGGTTCCTGCCTGCCAGCGATGCGCGTGCCTGGTTGTAGGACTGTGCGTGGCAATCGGGGGCTGTACCGCCCACACTGAATGGGACTATAAGGAGGCATAAGCGGCGACGACCGCGGGTCAAAATCCGACCGGGGGAACCATGAATTACGTGATCTGGTTCGTGCGATTCTGGTACGTGGGCTGGATGATTCCGGCCGGTCTCGAGCACTTCTATCACATCTATCCGCAGCCCGGAGCGCAGAGCCCGCATCCACTTGCTGCGCAGATGCTGGCAGCGTTGCTGCACACACATCTGTTCGACCTCGTCAAGGGCGTCGAGCTGTTGGTTGGCGTGGCTGTCCTGCTGGGCTTCTTCACACCGCTGGCATTGCTGGCGTGCATGCCCGTGGCGTTCTGCGTGTTCTGGTGGGATGCGCCGCTCTCCGAGTGGAGCACCACGAGCATGATCGCCGGGGGCCGGGTGCTGGGCAGCAATGTCCTGCTATGCGTTGCCTACATCGCCTGCTTCCGGTCGATGTTTGCTGTGCGCACCGGCCTTGCCAGTAGTGTGCAGGCTGCGACCGTGAAGCAATTGGCACTGGTTGGTCGCGTGATTTTCGGCGCGTGGATGCTCGCGAATGGCGCCAACCATTTCTTCTTCGCGTTGTGGTCAATACCTTCCGGCCACGAACCGCTCTCCGCGGAACTCATGACTGCGCTGGTCGACTCGAAGCTTCTGGATGTCTGCATGCTGATCGAGCTCGTCGCCGGAGCGCTGATCCTGCTGGGTTACTTCGTACCGGCAGCGCTGTGCGTGGTGATGGCTGTTTCCACCTGTGGCCTGTACTGGGCGATCCTGGATCACCAGCCGCTGACCCTCGGCCTCGGACTGGTCGCTTTTGCCTTGAACGGGCTGCTGATGCTGGCCTGCCTGCCTTCCTATCAAGGCTCCTTGCAGCGTGCCCCGCTGACGCTGGGTGAATCGGATCGCGGCACATCATGGAATACGCTCTTCGTGCAGCCGGGTGGTCGCAGCTCGCGCGGCACTTTCCTGGCCGCATTGATCCCGCTCGCGCTGGCCGTGCTGTGGTACGCCTACAAGGGTCCTGCCATCGACTATGCGTGTTGGGGTGTATTGGTCCTGTTGTATCCCGCCGTGGTCCTGCATATCCGGCGCCTGCATGACATGGGCCACGCCGGCTGGTGGATGCTGGTGCCGGGAGTGCTGACCGTGGTGGCCATGGGTATCTGGGCACATCGCATCAGCTTCGGCAGCCAGCTCGATGGCGTCGTGCCCGTGGCCGCACTGGTGGTCTTCGTCGGCTTCGCACTGTGGGGATGCATGGGTAGAGGGCAGGTCGAGGCCAACGGGTTTGGTCCGCCGGTCGCGGCGTAGCGCTTCCGTGCGGACGGGTGCGCGCGAAATTTCGTCGCGCGGGGGGTACGAGAGGCGCCTGGCACCGCTCTATCTCCTCGAATGGCAAATGAATCCCTACTGCTTTCATGGCGGCAAAGATGGAACGCGAGTCTGCGGCGCTTCCTCGGCCAGCGTGTCCGTTCGCGGGTCGATATCGAAGACCTGGCGCGGGAAACCTACCTGCGCTTGCTGCGTGCCCGGGACCTCGGCGATGTGCGCAACCCGCGGGCCTGTCTGCTGCAGGTGGCATCGCACGTAGTTTCGGAGTGGCGTGCGCGCGAGCCTGCGCCTGGGCTCCTCGATGCCCTGCAGGAAGATGCACTCACGGATGAGCTCACGCCCGAGCTGTCGCTCGATGCCCATCTGTCGAACCAGCAACTGGCGCGCGCGCTGCGCGACATGCCGGCGCTGACTCGCGCGGTGGTGCTGCTCAAGTTCCGCGACGGCAGGCGATGCAGGCAAATAGCCGGCGACCTGCAGCTGACCGAAAAAGCTGAATACCAGCCATCAGTTCGACGTGAACTGCAGCATGAGCCCGCGCCACAACAGCCACATCCTCGAGCGCAGCTGCCAGGCCGTGTTCGTGGAAGACGCCTGTGCCGGGATGAACTGCAATTCGTCGGCTGGCGTTGTCGATTGCCGGGACTCGAGCGCAGCGCTGGCGGCAGGGTTGGTCAGGGAGCAGTTGTCGGTCTACCAGAAGAACATGAAGCACCTGGTGGAGACTCATCCGGAGCTGCTCGAGTTGCTGAAGAAGCGCGACGCCCTGGCGAAGAAGCTCGAGGCCGTGCGCAAGAAGAAGTCGCAGGAGAAATTCGCCTTCTGGGATTGAGGCAATGGTTGTCTTAAGCGACCTTAAGCCGGTCGCGTGCAGGGGTATGCAAAACTTGGTGGCATGAGTGAAGAATTCGAAGTGCCGGGTGAGCACGAAAAGGCGGTCGAGCACGCGGCCGGACATGAACCACTGGGGCGATGGGTGGCCGTATTCACCGCGATACTGGCCACCGTCGGCGCCGTCGTCAGCTACCAGAATGGCGACAGCGAGTCGCGCAGCCTGGAATACAAGAACGCGGCCATCCTGAAGAAGTCCGAGGCTTCGGACCAGTGGTCCTACTACCAGGCCAAGAGCATCAAGGAGACCATCGTCCGCAATGCGCCTGAGGCGAACGAGGCGGCGCGCGACAAGCTCGCTGCCGAGGCCGATCGCTACGCGAAGGAAAAGACGGACATCGAGAAGACTGCGCGCGACCTGGACGGCGAAGCAAAGTCGCTCGATGCGCAGAGCGAGCAGGCGACACGCCCGCACCACCGGCTGGCGCAGGCACTGGTGCTGGTGCAGGTGGCCATCGCGCTGGCCGCACTCACGGTATTGACGCGCCAGCGCTGGATGCTGGCGCTGTCCGGAGTGAGCGCCGTGGCTGGCATCACGTTCTGGGTGCTGGCATGGATTTCCGGGTGACAGCCCGTGACGCCATCATCGGACCTGCGGGTGCTGATTTCGCGTCGCCTGCGCCAATGCAAGCTCCACAACATCGTTGACCAGACCGATGGCGAGCCCGGTGAGTTCGCGATCTACACTTTGTCCGACCCGCGTGACGTGACCGAGGTTCGCTACGTGGGACAGACCAGGAATCCCTCGGCTCGCTATACCCAGCACGTCAACTCCGCCCGGCTGTGGCTGCCGGATGAGGTTCCCTGGTGGATCAAAAAGGAAGCCCTTCGGCCTCTTTACTCGTGGATCCGGGCGCTCCATGCGGATGGCGGTCGATTACCCGTGATGTTCGTCGTTGGCTGGACCAGCGCGGAGCTGGTGCGAAGCGACGAGCGCCGATTCGTCCGGACCTTCGTCGCGCAGAAATTGCCGCTTCTGAACCTGCAGCTGGTTCCACTCACGCCATAGCCCGCGTCACTTGCTTGCACGGAACGCGACCAGCTCCGCATCCGGATCGCCCGCGCCAGTCAGCAGGTTGCGCAGGATCTGCGCGGCCATCATGGAGAAGGTGATGCCATTGCCGCCATATCCGAGCACTGCGTAGACATTGCGCAGACCAGGCACCGCGCCGATGGTGGGCAGGCCATCCGCCGAGACTCCAAAGCATCCGCTCCATGCGCAGGCCATGCGGGAATCGATCGCCGGCAGCAGCGTGTGCAGGCGCCGCTGCAGCCAGGAAGCCTTGTGTCCGAGCAGGGCATCACGGGCCGCCGCGTCGGCAATGTCCTCGTCCCCGCCGCCACACAGCACGCGTCCATCGCGCGTGGTGCGCAGGTACAGATAGGGTGAGCTGGCTTCCCAGATGAGGCTCGGCCCGGGCCACGGCGCGCGCGGCTGGCGCACCGTCGCAATGGCCCAGCTGGAGGCGATGCGGTGATCGCCTGCCGGAACCACATCCGGAAGTTCGTAGCCCGTCGCGAAGACCAGGTGGCGCGCGTGCACGCGATGTCCGCTGCGCGTCAGTGCGTGGATGCCGGAGGCACGCGAGCGCACTTCGATGATTTCCTCGGGCGCGAACAGCTCCGCACCATGACTGGCAGCCGCACGCAGAAACCCCGCCGCCAGCGCCCGCGGATTCGCGGACATTGCTCCGAAGGAATGCAGCGCTGCGCGACGCGGTATGCCGTAGCGCGATTCCACCATGCTCGCCGCCAGGCAGGTTGCCTCGAAACCAGCACGCAGCCTGGCATCGGCTTCACGCCGCAGGCCGCGTGCATCGAGCACATTTCCTTGCAGCAGCAGCGAGTCGTGGGGTTCGAGTTGCGCATCGATCATCAGATGGGCGGCACGTTCACGCAGCGCTTCAAGTGCCACGCGCGAACGATGCCAGATGCGCTCCGCATTGCGCCGACCCATTCGCGCGGACAGCTGCGACAAGGGTGTATCGATTTCGTACAAGAGCATTGCAGTCGAGGCCAGCGTGGAACCGTGCAGTGGCTGGCGTCGATCACAGATCATGACGTGCAGGCCTGCCGCGCCCAGCGCTTCCGCGACCAGTGCGCCGGAGATACCCGCGCCCACGACCAGCACATCGCAACTGCGTCCTCGGCGCAGTCTCTGTCGCGGTGGCAACGCTACGCGCTTGGACTCCCATGGGGAGCGCCCACCATGAAGATCGCGATGCTGGGTTACAGACATCTACCGGGGAGCGCGCACTGGCTGTGGGGATAGTGTCCATGTGGTTCACCCTCGCGCCGGTCGCGAGGATCGAAAGAGCGGTAGGGTCAAATCGCGCACCTGTCGCCGGGTTCATCGACTGGCAGGTGCGCGATGCCGCGGCGAAACTGCGCGCGGCGCAACGCTTCACCCCGGATCCGCCCTATTGCGGGATCCAGGGGACTCGGATTCCCGCGGCGTTGGGTTGCGGAGTCAGACCCCGCCTCATCATCCGGCGTGGCCACCGTCGGCGGTGCGTCCTGGGGACGCTTGCCGCGGGCGGTTTCGTGCCGCCGATAGGATCGACATTGGGTTGCTGCTTCCTGTTCATGGCATACACCTCCTGATGGACTGTGGCCAGAATGCGGGCATCGCGGGGCCTGCCGGAATGGACGGAACGGCACACGGAACGTAGGACGGCCGAACCTCAACCCGGGAAAAAAAGCCTGCAGATGCCGTGCATCGAGCGAGCATCAACATGTCGTTGAGTGGTCTGATCGACGCCAGCGGACGCTGGCGGATCTTCAGATGGTGCCCAGGAGAGGACTCGAACCTCCACGGTGTACCCGCTAGTACCTGAAACTAGTGCGTCTACCAATTCCGCCACCTGGGCATTCAGGGGCGGCGCAATGTACGCAAGCGAGGGGTGGCAAGTCAATGAACAGGCGCCTGCCGACGTCAGCCGCTAGACTTGCCCCACTTCCGGGCCGCTCCCTGGCCCTTTCGAGGCTTTCCCCTGAAACGAACCCGCAGCAAGAAACCCCGCCCATCCAAGGCGGCGCCAGTAACCGGCCATCCCGTCGGCCATCGCAGTTCGGTGGCCATCATCGCAGCCACGCCGCCACCGGCCCGTCCCGCACGCTCCACTGGCATCGTTTCCGCCAACCGCGCCGGCTTCGGCTTCGTACGCAGCGAGGACCTCACCGAGAGCGTGTTCCTGCCGCCACGCGAGATGGAAGGGATCATGCATGGCGACCAGGTACGCATCGCCGCGACCCAGGGCAGTGATGGGCGCTGGTCGGGCAAGCTCATCGAGGTGATGGCGCGTGGCGTCGGTGCGTTCCTCGCGACCATCGATATCCACGGTCGCACGGCGATGGCGCAATCGGCCGATCGACGGCTGAATCTTTCCTGCGCCGTGCCCCCGAACATTTGAACGTGCGCGCCAGGGCAGCTGGGGTGATCGCGCGCGTGGTGAAGTATCCGCAGGATGGCGGCAGCGGCGTCGCGAAGGTCGAGCGGCTGCTCGATCCGGACAAGCCGGTGACGCTGGCCACTGAAGCCGCGATCGCGAAGTTGTCGCTGCCGCGTGATTTCTCGCCGCAGGCCACCACGGATGCCGTGAGCCACGGCACCGAAGTCGATGCCGCGGAAGCCGGTCGCCGTGTGGACCTGCGCAGCCTGCCGCTGGTCACCATCGATGGCGAGGACGCGCGCGATTTCGACGACGCGGTGTTCGCCGAAGCCACGCCGGAAGGTTTCGGCTGGTGGTGGCGATCGCCGATGTCAGTCACTACGTGCGCGAAGGCACGCAGCTGGATGCCGAGGCGCGCGAGCGTGGCACTTCGGTGTATTTCCCGCGCCGCGTGGTGCCGATGCTGCCGGCGGCGCTTTCGGATGAGTTGTGCTCGCTGAAGCCCGACGTGGACCGCCTGTGCCTCGTGGCCGATCTCAACATCTCGCGCACTGGCCAGTTGCAGGACATCCGTTTCTATCCGGCAGTGATGCGCTCGCATGCGCGGCTCACCTACGGGCTGGCGTTCGCGGCATTGTTCGAGGGGCGCCCGGAAGCCCACGGCGAAGATCGGGCCGCTGCTG
Source organism: Pseudomonadota bacterium (assembly GCA_037200665.1). Taxonomy (GTDB): domain Bacteria; phylum Pseudomonadota; class Gammaproteobacteria; order Steroidobacterales; family Steroidobacteraceae; genus ZC4RG30. The sequence continues at coordinate 13,006 of JBBCGD010000008.1, forward strand.
CCGAAACTGCAGCCACTGGTGGACGTCTACCGTGTGCTGCTGAAGGCGCGCGCACGTCGCGGCGCGCTGGATTTCGACGCGCCCGAACCGAAATTCGTGCTGAACGATGCCGAACAGATCACCGCCATCGACCTGCCCATGCGCAATGACGCGCACAAGCTGATCGAGGAGTGCATGGTGCTGGCCAATGTGGCGGCGGCGCTGGTGCTCGACAAGCATCACCGTCCGACGCTGTACCGCGTGCACGCCGAGCCGGACGAACGCAAGCTCGAGACGCTGGTGAAGACGCTGCGCGTGCTGAACGTGGGCGTGGAGTTGCCCGCCGAAATCACCACGCGCGACCTGCAGAAGATCGCGCCGCGCATCCGCGATGCGGCGCTGAAGCCCCTTCGTCGAGACGCTGGTGGGTGCGCTCGATGATGCAGGCCACCTACCAGCCGGAGAACATCGGCCACTTCGGCCTGGCGCTCACGCCACTACGCGCATTTCACTTCGCCGATCCGCCGCTATCCCGACCTCGTGGTGCACCGGACCATCAAGGCCATGCTGAATGCGAAGGATCCGGCCGGCCGCGCGTACGATGCGGCACAGATGGAAGTGCTGGGCCAGCACCTGACGCTGTGCGAGAAACGCGCCGACGAGGCCGATCGCTACGTCGAGGCTTACCTCAAGTGCATCTACCTGCGCGACCGCATCGGCCAGACCTTCGAGGCCATCATCACCACGGTGGTGGATTTCGGTTGCTTCGTGCAGATCGTGGAAGCGGCGGCCGATGGCCTGCTGCACCTGGACAACCTGCACGATGATGAATACGTGAAGGACGAAGCCTTGCAGGCCTGGGTGGGCGTGCACAACAAGCGGCGCCTGCAGCTGGGCGCGCATGTGCGCGTGGTCGTCACGGCGGTGAATCCCGTTGAAGGATTGATCGACCTCGATCTCGTCTCCACCGCCGGACCCGCCGATGCCGGCAACGCAAAGGCTGGCGGAAAGAAGCGCAAGTGAGCGCGACGACCACCGTCTACGGATTGCACGCCGTGCGCGGGCTGCTGCTGCGTTCGCCCGCGCGGCTGCGCAAGTTGCTGGTGGATGCGCGGCGCGATGATCCGCGCGTGCGCGAACTCCTGCAGCTCGCGCAGGGCGCCGGCATCAAGCCGGAACGCGTCGATGGCAAGCAGCTGGCCGGGCGCGTCGGTGAGGCCAATCACCAGGGGCGTGGTGGCCGAGATCGAGCCGCTCGCGGCCTGGCATGACGATGCATTGATCGAAGCCGTGGCTGCCGCCTCGGCGCCGCTGGTGCTGGTGCTGGATGGCGTGCAGGATCCCCACAACCTCGGTGCCTGCCTGCGTACCGCTGACGCCTGTGGTGCGCTCGCCGTGGTCGTGCCGAAGGATCGCGCCGCCAGCATGAACCCCACGGTGCGCAAGGTGGCCGCCGGTGCCGCGGAAACCATTCCGCTGGCGACGGTCACCAATCTCGCGCGCACGTTGAAGCTGTTGAAGGAAGCCGGGCAGTGGATCGTCGGTGCCGACATGTCCGGCGACCAGGTCGCCTGGCAGGCGGATTTCACTGGCTCGAAGGCCATAGTGATGGGCGGCGAGGGCGATGGCCTGCGCGAACTGACGCGCAAGTCCTGCGATTTCCTCGTGCGCCTGCCGCAGCTCGGCACCGTCGAGAGCATGAACGTGTCGGTGGCTGCGGGGATGCTTCTTTACGAAGCCGTGCGCCAGCGCGGCGGCTGACCGGTCGCGTCACTCTGCCTTGTGGCGCGTATGCCATAGTAGCGCCACAAAAAGACACGGCCCAGGTTCGAGGCCGCGGGTGGGTCATGTCAGGGAAGTGGCAAATGAAAGTCGTGCTGGCTGGTCTCGCGGTAGCCGTGATGTTGCTCTCCGCGTGCGGCGGTGGTTCTGGTTCCACGACATCGGATGCTCCTCCCGCGACCGGTACGCTACCTCCCACTGGCACGCCGCCTGCGCCACCCACGCCCGCGACCCCCGACGTCACGTTCTCGCCGCCGAGCATTTCCGTCATCGGAAATACCGACGGAAGTACCGTAGACCTGCCGGTGACGATTTCGTTGTCAGCCGATGCCGCCGCGCGCACCGACCACATCGAGTTCAAGGACCTGGGCGGCTACATCGTGGATTTTTCGGTGGCGCCGGACGCGACGAAACTCAGTGCCGGACTGGTCTTCCACGTTCGCCAGCTGCCGATTGGGCACTATGCGGGCACGATCAGTTTTTATCTGTGCACGGACGCGGATTGCCAGGGCCTGGTGGATGGTGCGCCCTTCGTGCTGTCTTATGACTTCACCGTGCGGGTTGCGCCGCCGCCGCCACCGCAGGTATCGCCGGGTTCGCTGACGGTCAGCGTGGAAGCGAACGACACCGGTCTCACGGACCTCAGCGTTACGGCATATGACCGGCCGGCAACGGTCAGCATCGGGGTGTCGGACGCGCAGGGTCGTTTTGCCACCCAGGTTGGCCTGCTGTCGTCGGTGGCCCAGACCCAGGTGGTGCGATTGATCACGAATCCCATTGCCGCGGTTGGAACCTACACCGGCTCACTGACGCTCTTTCTCTGCGCTTCCTCGCCCTGCGATGCCGGTTCAGCCATCGCGGGTTCACAGGTCAGCGTGCCCTATACCATCAACGTGACGGCCGCGAGCATCGCCCTGCTGCCGGTGCCCCACCAACTCGGGCTTGCCAGAATGGGAGACCTTCCAGGGCACGGCATCCCACACCGGGTTCGTGCCGGTCACCTTGAACGCGGCCGATTTTGGCGCTGCCTGGACCTGGGTTCCGGCGCCGGGAACGGGCCCACTCAGTCCCGTGACTACGGGTTCTGGCAAGGCTGCAGTGAGCTCATCGGCAAATTTCAGTGCTGGATCCCTGTTCGTGCTCAACGAAGCCGATGGCACGCTCGCCTGGCAACATGATTTCGGCCCGATGGCTGCCGTGATCATCCTGGTGTCTGGGGCGGGCGCGTTTTCATCGCCGCTACCACCGAGAACCAAAGCACCAGCATGTGGTCTCTCGATCTTGCCGATGGATCGGTCCTATTCAGCACTCGGTTCGGCGCGCAGTGGGAAAACTACCTCGCGCCTTCCCTGAAGGACGGCTATTTGTATGCCAACGGTGGCGCGTATGGCGGCATGTATGCCCTAAACGCGGGCAATGGAGCCAGCCGCTGGTTTGCGAATCTCGCGCAGTACGACCTGTGGACACGCGCGGTGGACGACAAATATGCGTATGCCTATACCGCAGATGCTTTTGCCGTGCTGGATCGGGCCAGCGGGGTAATCACCCGGACGATCCAGAATCCATCATTCAACTCACTGGGGGTTTCGTTGATATTTCACCAGTACTGCCCGGTGACGCATCGGCTTTGGTCGTGGATGGAATCTTCGATCGCGCACACGCCAATCACCTGATCCGTTACGACGTCACCGCTGCAACGGAATCATGGCGGGCTTCGGGGAGTTTCGTGAGCAACCCTGTAGTGGGCAATGGGGTCGTGTATGTGCTGGATGCCGCCGCCAATCAGCTGCAGGCGCGCGACCTCGCCACAGGTCTGGTGCTATGGACATGGGCGCCCGATGCCTTCGATAGCCTGCCTGTCGGCAATCTCGTCCTCACCAGCAACCTGATCTTCGTCTCCACCTCGGTGAAGACCTACGCCATCGACCTTGCAAGTCATCTGCCGGTGTGGAGCGCGTCGCGTGCAGGCGCGCTGGCCTTGTCATCGAACAAGATGCTGTACGTGGTTTCAAACACGAGAGTGGACGCCTTCAACCTGGCGCCGCACTGAGCGCCCGGGACGGCAGATCCCGGATCGGATCGATCAGGCGCCGATCAATGCCGTAGCGGTCGTTGCCAGCACGGCCCCCAGCGCGCCACCAGCCGCCACATCGCTGGGATAGTGCAGGCCCAGCACCACGCGCGAACCGGCGATCAACGCCGCCATCGGCACCAGGATCCATGCCAGCTGCGGAATGCTGCTGCAGATCACCGTGGTGAAACTCACTGCATGCAGCGTGTGACCAGACGGGAAGCTGAATCGGTCCAGCGGCCGGCCCGCGCACACGATGGCCGAGTGCGTGATATACGGACGTTCGCGTACCAGCACGTTCTTCAGGCTGCGGTAAATCAGCAATCCACTGACTCCAGCCACCGCGCACTGCAGGGCTATCTGCCGGCCTTCGGCGCCGTAGGTGAGCGCCAGGATGGCAACCGAGGTGTACCAGAGCACGCCCATCGCCCAGGCGGCTCGCGACGCGGAACAGCTTGAGCAGCCTGGCGGAGCGGACCGCGAGGTTGAACTGCCGACAGGCAACCAGCTCGACCTGGTCCATCCAGCGAGTGCTACGGCGATGCGCGACGGTGTTGAGATGCGTGACATGTTGGACGGAAGGTTGCGGGAGCGAGGCTACGCGGGCGTGACGACCACGTGAAGGAATTGTGTCCCGGCATTGGGCTATTTCATCGTGACGTCATGTGGCAGCCATACCTTCGTCCGCAATCTTTTGGGGCGTCATATGACTGACATCGGCAAGTTTGGTTTGATCGCGGCCGCAGTGGCTGCTGCATTATGGGCAGGGCGTCGAGCCAGCGGGCGACTTTTGTTGTCGCGCGCCAAGCATAAGGGTTTGGCTGGCCATCCGCGCATGGCGCGGCGACTGGCGCGACTGGTGCCGCCATTGTCCTATGACGAGACGCAATTCTTCAGTGCCGATGCGGCACCAGAAGAGATCGTGGCGCGCCGTCGCACGGCGTTCGCGGAATTGCGCCGCGTGTTTGGTGAGCGCTATCCGAAGACCAGCGCCGCGTTGCGCGAGCTGGCGCCCGCTGTCGCCGACATCGATTTCACCTCGCGCTACCGCGTGCCGTTTCCGTTCAGCCCCTGGCTGCGCGAGCAGTTGTCGCAGGGAACCATGCTGGCTGCGTCGGATGGGCGCTGGCTCATCGATCTCGATGGCAACCGCAGCCTCGATCTCACCGGTTCGTATGGCGTGAACCTGTTCGGCAACGATTTCTACAAGGGCAGCATCGAGCGCGGAGCGCGCCTGGTTGCGGAACTCGGACCGGTGCTCGGTTCGCTGCATCCGGTGGCGCAGTACAACGTGCGGCGCCTGCGCGAGATCTCGGGCATGGATGCGGTGTCCTTCCATATGTCCGGCACCGAGGCGGGTGATGCAGGCGGTGCGGCTGGCGCGCTACCACACGGCCAGACGCAAGCTGGTGCGCTTCTGCGGGGCGTATCACGGCTGGTGGGGCGAAGTGCAGCCAGGCGTGGGGCAATCCGCAGACCGAGCCGCAGACGCTGACGCTGTCCGACATGAATCCGCTGGCGCTGCGCGTACTCGAGACCCGCAACGACATCGCCTGCGTGCTGGTGAATCCTCTGCAGGCCCTGCATCCGAACAGTTCCGCGCCGGCCGATTCGGCGCTGGTGGATGGCTCGCGTCGCGCGCACTTCGATCGCGCCGGTATTCCGCGTGGTTGCAGCAGTTGCGCGAGGTCTGCACCCGCCGCGGCATCGTGCTCATCATGGATGAAGTGATGATGGGCTTCCGCCTCGGCGTGGGCGGTGCCCAGGAATACTTCGGCGTGCGCGCCGATCTCGTCACCTATGGCAAGAGCCTGGGTGGCGGACTGCCCGTGGGCGTGCTGTGCGGTAGCGCCGATCTCATGCGCCGCTATCGCGAGGATCGGCCTGCGGATATCTGTTTCGCGCGCGGCACCTTCAATGCGCATCCCTATGTGATGGGCGCCATGCACGAATTCCTGCGTCACCTGGAACTGCCGGAAGTACGCGCGCAATTGCACGACGCCAATGACTTGTGGATGCAGCGCGCGGCTGCTCTGAACCAGCGCCTGCAGTCCAGCGGCCTGCCGCTGCGTGTCGCGGCGCTGGGCAGCGTCTGGACCTTCCTGTATGAAGAGCCTTCACGCTACCTGTGGATGCTGCAGCTGTACCTGCGCGCCGAAGGGCTGTCGCTGAGCTGGGTGGGCAGTGGCCGCGCCATCTTCAGCCTCGACTACACCGAGCAGGATTTCCAGCTGGTTGCGGATCGCATCGTGGCCGCGACGACCAAGATGCGCGAGGCGGGATGGTGGTGGGCGCCCGCCGGCGACGAGCCGCGACGCGTCCTGCGTCGCGCGCTCGCGAAGGAATTCCTTCAGGCCCGGTGGCGTGCGTGGTTCGGATCGATGAGCTCGCCGCGCGCCAGGTACAAGGGCGCCTTGCAGTAGATCCGGGCATCGTTGAACGGGTCGGTGAGGATCTTGGTCATCCACACCAGTCCCGTCTGCGCATCGCGGATGAAGCACAGGTGGATCGTGCGGAACAGCAGTCCGCCGACGCCGACCACGAACCACACCATGCCGAGGTTGTGCAGGAAAGTGCCTGCACTCGTCGCCTGCGGCAGCAGCCCGCCCAGCGTCGAATCGATCAGCAGTGCCACCGGCGCCAGCGCCCAGATCGTCATCAGCACGACCTTGCGGCGCAGGTTGTAGCCCACCTTGATGTCTTCCTTGTGTTCATGCGTGGCGTGGTTCACTTCGTCGTAGCCCTTGGGCTCGAAGAAGAAGTGGCCCGCCTGGCGCGTGGTCATCGAGATGAACCAGGCCACGAGGGCGGCCGACGCCGGATCCGTGAACATCAGCACATAAGCCCACAGGAAGCTCAGCGCGCTGACGAAGTGCAGCGACTGGTTGATGCGGCTGTGGTGGTAGTAGCGGTGGTCGTCCCAGCGCTGGATGCGCAGTGTCTCGAGGAAATCTTTCATGAACCCATCCTGTTGAAGACTGGCGGTTTTGTATAACGGTCTCGTTGCAGCGGGATGACACACACTGGCATGTGAATGTCATCGCGCAGTCATGGCACGTCTCTATAAAGACTGCCCGTGCGAATACTGATTGCCACGGATGCCTGGTTACCGCAGACCAACGGTGTGGTCTGCACGCTGCAACAGACCATGCGTCATCTGCAGCGACGCGGCCATACGGTCGAAACACTCACGCCACAGAACTTCAACACCGTGGCTTGCCCCGGTTACAGCGAGATACGGCTGTCGCTGGGCGTGCAACGCGGAGTGATGGATGCTTTCGAGCGCTTCGGACCCGAAGCAGTACACGTGGCCACCGAAGGCCCCATCGGCTTCGCGGTGCGTGCCTTCTGCGGCAAGCGCGAGCTGCGCTTCACCACTTCGTACCACACGCAGTTTCCGCAGTACCTGCGCAAGCGCCTGCCGGTGCCCATCGACTGGTCGTATGGATTGCTGCGCTGGTTCCACGACGCCGGGCAGCGCTGCATGGTCAGCACGCCGTCTATGCAGAGCGAGCTGGAAAGTCGCGGCTTCCGCAACATCGTGCGCTGGCGGCGCGGCGTGGATGCGGAGCTGTTCCGGCCGCGCGACAAGTCGTGGCTCGACCTGCCGCGTCCCATCGCCGTGTACGTGGGTCGCCTCGCCGCAGAAAAGAATCTCGATGCCTTCCTCGGCATGGCCTGGGAAGGCAGCAAGCTCGTCGTCGGTGACGGACCGGACCGCGCACGACTGGAGCGTAAATTTCCCGATGCGCATTTCGTCGGTTACCAGCATGGCGAGGATCTTGCGCGCCATGTCGCGGCGGCCGATGTGATGGTCTTCCCGAGTCTCACCGACACCTTCGGCCTGGTGAACCTCGAAGCCATGGCCTGCGGCGTGCCGGTTGCAGCCTTCCCGGTAACCGGACCGATGGATGTGATCGAAGAGGGCGCCAGCGGGGCGCTCGACAAGGATCTCGCCGCGGCCGCGCGTCGCGCACTGCGTGTCTCCCCGACAACTTGCCGCGAGCGGGCGCGCCGCTACGACTGGGCTACCTGCACCGCCGAGTTCGAATCGAATCTCGCTGCCAGCGGGCTGTAACATGAATTTCAATAAATATTAAAAAGCTGGCAAGACTTCCTGCGGAAAATGTTCAAGCAGCAAAGGTCGTACGGAGTCCGTTGAAAGATGTCTCCACTGCTGCATGTCCAGGCTCGTGTGCGGGCCGCCTTCATCTCTGATCTGCACCTCGGTGCGCGCGAATGCCAGGCCGGCGAGATCGCGAGTTTCCTGCGCCGCTTCGACATGGAAGAGCTCTACCTGGTCGGCGACATCGTTGACCTGTGGAACATGCGGCGTGGCATCTACTGGCCGGCCGCGCACCACGAAGTACTGAAGCTGATCATGGACAAGGTGCGCAATGGCACGCGCGTGGTGTACGTGCCCGGCAACCATGACGAGCTGGCGCGATCCTTCGCCGGCAGTTTGCTGGCGGGTGTTGAAGTACACCAGGAGTGCATCCACGTGACGCGTGCGGGGCAACGGTTGCTGGTAACCCACGGCGATGCCTTCGATGCAGCCGTGCGTTTCAGTCCGCTGCTGAAGGCCACCGGTTGCGCCTTGTACTCGGTGATCCTCTTCGCGGGGCGCGGCGTGCACCTGGTGCGCAAGCTGCTTGGCCTGCCGCGATGGTCGCTGGCGACCTGGATCAAGTCCCGGATCGGCAATGCGAACGACTACGTCGAACGCTATGAACAGGCCGCGGCCGGTGCGGCGGCGGCGCGCGGCGTCGATGGCATCGTGTGCGGACACATCCATCGCCCGCACATCGCCGAGATCGCGGGTGTTCTCTATTGCAACGATGGCGACTGGGTCGAGCACTGCACGGCACTGATCGAAGACCGCAATGGCGAGCTGTCGATCTGGGAGCACCGGGGCTCCGAGCTGCAACCCGCGCAGGCCGCGGCGGAGCTCAGCGAAGCGGCCTGACGATCGCCTGATCGAGCTGGTCGCGGTAGTGCCGGCCCGGCCCGCAGCCACGGACTGCTGTCGCCAGCAGGCATCGCAATGTGAAATGGACGCTGTCTTCGCCATCGCGAACGGCGTCCCGCGGGGTTTTTCGCCCTGCGCCGAACTATACTGCCGCCCCCGCAAACCTTAAGAAATCCACGAAAGCTCACGGGGTGGAGCAGCCATGGCTTGGGACAAACACGACTACGACGATATTCCGGGCACCTATGTGTTCGATGGCAAGCACGCGCATGGCGCGTATCCACTGAACAAGCTGCTGTTCTCGTTCTGCGATGAACCGAACCGCACCGAGTTCGACAAGGATCCGGCCGCGTACTGCGACAAGTACGGCGTCACCGGCAAGTACAAGGAGTTCGTGCTGAAGAAGGACTTCCTCGGCATGCTCAAGTCCGGCGCGAACATCTACTACATGGCCAAGATGGCCATTCCGCGCGGCACCTCGGTGCAGGATGCGGGCGCACAGTTCCAGGGAATCACCACCAGGGAATTCCAGGCCAAGCTGCAGCAGAAGGCCGACGGACTGGTGGACAAGATCAAGGCACGAGAGGGTTACTGGAATGGCTAAGATCATCGGCGGCATCACCAGCTCGCACATTCCGGCGGTCGGCAATGCCATCGCCAACAACCTGACGCAGGAGCCTTACTGGAAGCGCTTCTTCGACGGCTACGAGCCCGCCAAGGCGTGGCTGCAGAAGCACAAGCCGGACATCGCCATCGTCGTCTACAACGACCATGGCCTGAACTTCTTCCTCGACAAGGTGCCGACCTTCGCGCTGGGCTGCGCCGACACCTACGACAATGCCGATGAAGGCTGGGCGCTGAAGCCCGTGTCACCCTTCAAGGGCAATGCGCAGTTCTCCTGGCACCTGGCCGAGAAGCTGGTGGAGCAGGAGTTCGACATCTGCACCTGCCAGGAGATGAAGGTCGACCATGGTTTCGTGAATCCGATCCGCGCGCTGTATGGCACGCATGAAGTGTGGCCGGTCACGACCATCCCGCTGGCTGTGAACGTGGTTCAGCATCCGGTGCCCAGCGCACTGCGCTGCCTGAAGCTCGGCCGCGCGCTGCGCAAGGCCATCGAGTCGTACCCTGAAGACCTGAAGGTGGTGGTGCTCGGCACTGGCGGCATGAGCCACCAGCTGCAGGGCGAACGCGCCGGCCTCATCGATGTGGACTTCGACCTCGAGACCATGGACCGCATCGCCAGCGATCCGGAATGGTTCACGCAGTTCAGCAATGCCGACATCATGCGTCGCACGGGTACCGAAGGCATCGAGACCATCATGTGGCTGGTCATGCGCGGCGCCCTGCAGGAGAACGTGAAGGTGGTGCACAAGCATTACCACGCGCCGATCTCCAATACGGGCGCGGGTGTACTGGTGCTGGAAAACACCTTTATCTGAAGGTCTGCGCCTCAGGGTGCGTCTGGCCCGCAAGCCTCGCTGCTCACCGGTGCGAGGCGCGCGACCAGCGCGCGCTGTGGCTTCGGTAGCCTGCCCGAGAGGCGGATCGACCGGTTCAGCTCGAACAGCCCCGGCCGCACCGACTCAGGCGTCAACGCAAGGTCGATGTCCGCGGTACGCAGGTCGAGCGTGCCCGATCCGGTGAGGCGCGTGTTGGCGCTGGCGACGACAAGACTGCGCACCAGCGCGATGCCCGCGCTTGCCTCCACCGTCATCGCCGCGCAGGGCAGCCTCAGGGCCTGGTCGCCACGACCCATGCTGCGCACCAGCTTGCCTCCCTCGAGGCCCATCAATGCGTCGAGTCGCCTGGCAATGGTGCCATCACTCAGCGTTGCGCTGATGTTGCCGGCCACGCTGGCGCGCAGCGCAGCGATGTCGTCCCCACTGGCCTTCAGCGCGAGATGAGCGCGCAGCGCGCCAGTGATGCGATGACCGTCGTCCAGATGGGGCATCAGGTTTTCGATTCGAACACCCTCGGTATCCATTCGCAGGTCGGCACGCGCAGGACGATTGCGCAGGTCGAGTGCCAGCACGCCGGTGGAATGGCCACCTCCCAGGCCCACGTTGAAAGCCGTGATGTCCAGCCGGTTGCCAGCCAGCACGGCTTGCACTTTCAGGCTCTGCAATGCCGGTACTGCGGCCACGCGCAGGTGTTGCGCCTCGAAGTGGAACCCGGCGTTGACGTCGCGTATCGCCTTCGATGCCGCGGATACATCGAAAGCCGGGGAAGCGGCAGCAGGGTTCGCGACCGGCTTCGTTCCGGCATTTTCTCCCGTATCACGACCGGCAAGCCACAGCAGGTCAGCCATGTCGGCCGAACTGCTGCGCAGGTCCACCTGTGCGTTCCTTTGCGCCCCGTTCGAGGACCATGCCAGCATGCCGCGCAGATCGGTGGCGCCGATGCGGGCTTGTGCATCATCGAGCTCGTAGTGGTCGGGAGTCGCGTGCACGCGACCGGAGACATGAAACGCATGTGGCTGGAGATACCGCTCGCCCAGCAGCGGACGCAGCGCCGCCAGGGAATCGCCTTCCAGCACTGCTTCGGCATCCGCCTGCTGGTCGCGCATCAGGTCGGCGGCACGACCGTCGATATCGAGGCGCATACCTTTGATCGCAGCAGTGCCGCGCAGTGCAAACCAGTGTCCGGTGTCCATCATGCTGAGTACGCGACCGGTCGCGACATGACCCTCGAAGGCAATCCCATGAAATACGCCGTCGAACGTGATGTTGTCGACCAGGTCATCCGCCACCGCATGCGCTCGCCGCATGTCACTGGCGACGGCCTGGAACGCAAGGCCGATGCCGGCATGTGCGAAGCTCAAGCTTGCACGATGGGGTTCCACGGCGAAGAACCAGAAATGTCCCGGACCACGATCTTCGGGATGGCGCAGACGCCAGTTGCGCGACCCATCCGCCAGTTGCGCGAAATTCAACTCGCCATCGCGGAACATGGCGTGCGTGACGACCCAGCGTCCTGCGTGGCGATGCCAGGAAAGTTGCAGTGTTGCTTCTTCGAGTGCGGCCAATGGCCGCCGTGTATCGGCCCAGGTCGCGTTGGCGATGCGCACGCCACGCAAGACCACGACGGGTGCCAGCGACATCGTCAGGCCAATGCGTGCGGAGTCGAAGTGCACTTCGCGTCCGGAGGTCCGGCTCAGGTAGTCGCCCAGCACTGGTGCCAACCACCATGGCTGCGACAGTAGCGCTGCCAGCAGCACCAATGCCGTAACCAGCACGATGCGTACCACGATCGGCATGCGACGTGGACGCACTGCCTCGCTCATCCAACACCCCCGATTGCCGTCATTGGCGGACACCTGGAAATTTCCTGGTGAAAGTGTCCGGCAGGTACTACTGCCGTGCCATAGGACAACCAGACGATCGCAGCGGGCAGATCCGACTTGGCATTGCCGTTGCTTGCGGTCCATGATGCCGCAAATAATTCGGGGGATGGTCATGGCGCGCTATCACGCTCGGTTCACGTTTGCGGCGGCCGTTGTGCTGACGGTTCTCGCCTCGTCGTCTTCGGCGCAGGTGCCAGCGGCAAGTCCTCCTGCATTCACCGCCGCACAGGCAGAGGCTGGTCGCGCCGCCTACGCGCAGAACTGCGCTGCCTGCCATGGTGAAACCCTGCAGGGCGGCCAGTTCGGACCGACCCTCAAAGGCAAACCTTTCCAGGGTCACTGGGGTGGCGCGCCGCTGGCCGATCTATATACCTACATGCGGCGTTCGATGCCGCCCGCCGCCGTCGGCCAGCTCAGTGAAGCGACTTACACAGCCTTGCTCGCACGCATCATGGCCGACAACGGCGCGACGCCGGGACCGGTGACGTTGACGCTCGATCCGGAGGTGCTGGCGAAGGTGTCGGTGCCAGGCCAGGCGCTCTCCGGGCAGGAGCAGGCACGCGTCGGCGGCTTCATGAGCGTGACGCCGGGCGTGAAGGTGCCGGCATGGCCGAAGCGGCCGAATCCCCTTGCGCGCATCACGCCGGTGACCGAGGCCATGCTTTCCAGTCCAGCGCCGGGTGAATGGCTGTCATGGCGACGCGGACACCAGGGGCAGGGCTTCTCGCCGCTGAAGCAGATCGACAGGAGCAATGTCGGCAAGCTGCAGATGGCCTGGTCGCTGACGCTGCCCGCCGGCCCCAACACCATCGAGCCGCTGTTCCATGACGGCGTGCTGTTCGTGTACGCCTATGGCGATCGCGTATTCGCGCTGGATGGCGAGACCGGCGATGAGCTGTGGCGCTACGAGCGCCGCATGGCCGACAACGCGCGGCTGACGTCCAAACGCATGATGGCCCTGTGGGGCGACAAGCTGTACACCGCGACATCGGATGCGCACATCGTCGCGCTGGATGCGAAGAGCGGCCGCGTGGTTTGGGATCGCGATGTGGGGCAGGGCGTCGGTCGCATCAGCGGCGGACCGCTGGTGGCGAATGGCGTGGTGATGCAGGGCCTCGTTGGTGCGCAGGTCCCCGGTGGTTCTTCCATCGCCGCGCTGGATGCGCAGACGGGCGAACCGCTGTGGCGCTTCCACACCGTCGCGCAACCGGGTGATCCCAACGGCAATGGCGATAGCTGGAACGGCCTGCCCGCCGAGCAGCGCGGTGGTGGTTCGGTATGGACCTCCGGCACCTACGATGCCGAACTCGATCTCGCCTTCTTCGGCCCCGGCCCGACCTACGACACCGGACCAATGCGCTTTCCTTCCGGCAAGCCCGGCACCAGTACCGATGCGCTGTACACCGACACCACGCTCGCCATCCAGCCGCGCACCGGCAAGCTGGTGTGGTACTTCCAGCACATGAAGAACGACCAGTGGGACATGGACTGGGCGTTCGAGCGCTCCATCATCCCGTTGCAGGTGAACGGCAGCACGCACAAGGCCGTGGTTACATCGGGCAAGGAAGGCTGGTTCGATGCGCTCGACGCGTCGAACGGCAAGTACCTCACGCACTTCGACATGGGCCTGCAGAATTTCATCACCGCGGTGGATGCGAAGACCGGCGTGAAGACCATCGACCCGGCGATGCTGCCGGGCGGACTCGACCATGCGATCACCATCTGTCCCTTCGATGGCGGTGGTCGCAACTGGATGCCGACCTCGCATGATGTCGATCACGGCGTGTTCTACGTCGTGGCCGTGGATGCCTGCGCGGCACTCACGCCGACCAAGACTGGTGGCTTCCTTTCCACTGGCGTTTCACCTTCCATCTCGCCGCGGCCGGACAGCGATGGCCGCTTCGGCCTGCTGCAGGCCATCGACACGCGCACCGGCAAGACCTTGTGGAAGGCGCGGCAGCGCGCACCGCAAACCACCGGTGTGCTCGCCACGGCAGGCGGCGTGGTGTTCGCCGGTGCACTCGATCGGCGCTATTCCGCGTATGACGCGACTACCGGCGAGAAGCTGTGGAGCGTGGGATTGCCGGAGGTGCCGAATGGCTCGCCGATCACCTATTCGATCAACGGCAAGCAGTACCTCGCCATGATCGCAGGCTACGGCAGTCCTTCGACCACGACCTGGCCGGGGCTGGTGCCGGAGATCACGCTGCCACCGGTGCGCAGCTCGGCGGTGTTCGTGTTCGCGCTGCCGGAGAAATAGCGCGTATTCAGTTGCCGGCAGCTCCGTCCACCGGAACGGGCGGGCGGCCCACGTCTTCCAGCGCGCATTTCTGCAGGTTCTTCAGTTCGAACCTGGCTTCACCCGCTTCGCGCGGCCGATCCTCGTTGCCGAAGCGGATCAGCGTGGCGAGTTCGGACTTGTCGCGGGTCGCGCTCAGGCGATTCGCGATGCGCTCCATTTCGCGGCGGGATCTTGGCCAGTAGCCCTCGAACCTGATGCCGATGGAATCGAGGTATTGCCGCGCCGGCAGCCACTGCTTGTAGCTCGTGGCCACCTCGATGCCGCCGAGCTTGCCCTCGTTGCGCGTGAAGGTGATGCAGCTCGGCTGCATGGCGGCCTGCACATCCAGCGGGAACGATTGCGATACGCCGGCCTGCTGGTACATCCGCTTCTCGAGGACCACGAAGTCGCGCCATGCCGTGGAGGGCTGGAAATCCCGCGGCGCGTTTTCGCCGACCACGTCGAGCAGGGAGGCCATGCCGCTGGCGGAATTGCCGAAGGTGACCAGCGCCTGGTCCTCGATGCGCCGGCCGTGGCCGGCGATGAAGATGTACTGCGCGCAGGTGCCGAGGCACAGCCCGTGCACGACGACGTCCATGCCGCGGGCCTGCATGGCTTCGGCGATCTGCATGGCGATGCGTTCGTCGCCCCCGGGGCTGGCGATCATCACCGTCGTGGCGGCGCTTTTCTGCAGCTGTTGGTTGAAATAGTCGAGCATCGCCTGGTCGATGCTGCCCGTGAGCAGGATGGTCGAGCCAGGGGCGATGCCTGCCGGTGCCGGTTCACCGGCTCCAGTTCGACCGCAGCAGAGCAGCAGCACCAATGAGCCGGCGACGCCAAAGCCCGCGCTGCGGCCGCCGGTTTGCCTGCCGGATTTGTTCCGCGGCGGACTCATGCGATGACTAGTGCGGGCCGCCCTTGTTGCCACTGGAAGTGCCCCAGTCTTCCTGTGCGCGCGAGATCACGTAGGCATGTACGGCTTCGACATCGTCCGCCGACAGCAGGTTGGCGAAGCTCGCCATGCCTTTCTGCACACGCAGGCCCTTCAGCACGATGTCATTGAACTGCGCGTGGGTCTCGCGCGTCATCTGCCGCAGGTCCTTCACGCCGCCCACGGCCAGCTGGCCATGGCATTGCGCGCAGGTGCGCGCGAAGATCGCCGCGCCTTTCTGCACGGTCTCTTCGCTGGCGCGCAGTGGCGGCGGATCGGGAATCGGTGGAGCAGGGGGCAGCGGGGGCAGCTGCACATTGCCGCCCAGCTTGAATACCAGCAGGCGTGCCGAGGCGCGGTTCTCGGCCGTGCCGGAGCCACGTTCGATCTGCGCTGCGCCGCCGCCCCAGCCGGCATTCACCGCGATGTACTGCACGCCGTCGAGTTCATAGGTGATGGGGCCGGCCACCGGTGCGGACTGCACGGGCATCTCCCACAACACCTTGCCATCGGTGGCACGGAACGCGGCGAAGGTCTGCTTCGTCGTACCTTCGAACACGAGATTGCCGGCGGTGGTGAGCACGCCGCCATTGCCATGGCGCGGCAGCGGCACGCGCCAGCGCACTTCCTGCTTCACTGGATCCCAGGCGATGAGCGCGGTCTTCTCGCGCTCGGCTACCTGCTTCTGCAATTCCAGGCGCTTCTTCAGCGCCTCGCCGGAGTAGCCGCCCCAGCCGCCGTTGGAACGGAAAGGCTTGGGTGTGAAGTCCGGATCCAGCGCATAGACGAACCAATGCTGGTACTGCGGGAAGTAGGCGAGCTTCGTCTCCGGGTTGTACGCCATCGGGAACCAGTTGTGGCCGCCGCCGGGCCCCGGCGCCACCAGCACCGGATCGACTCCGTAATGCGCTTCAGGATTCATCGCTGGCCGGCCACTCACCGGATCGATGCCGGTGGTCCAGGTAACCGGCACATGGTTCTGCGCCGAGATGAATTGCCCGTTGGTGCGATCGATCACATAGAAGAAGCCGTTCTTCGGCGCATGCATCAATACCTTGCGCGGCTTGCCATCGATGGTGAGGTCCGCCTGCACGATCGATTGCGTGCAGGTGTAGTCCCAGTCTTCCTCCGGCACTTCCTGGTAGTGCCAGCGGTAGGCGCCGGTCTTTGCATCGAGCGCGACGATGGAACACAGGAACAGGTTGTCGCCGCGCTTCGGGCTGCGATACACCTGCGCATCCGGGCCGCCGTTGCCGGTGCCTACGTAGATGAGGCCGAGCTCCGGGTCGTAGGCGATGGAATCCCACGCGGTGCCACCACCGCCCCATTTCCACCACTCGCCATTCCAGGTCTTCGCGGCCATGGCCATCACGCTGTCGGAAGCCGCGCCGTCGGGACCTTTCGAGGGATCGCCGGGCACGAGGTAGAACTTCCACAGGAACTTGCCGGTGTCGGCATCCCACGCACTGACGAAGCCGCGCACGCCGAGATCCGCGCCGCCATTGCCGACCACCACCATGCCATCGAACACGCGCGGCGCACCGGTGATGGACCAGGGCTGTGATTTGTCGAAGGTGGCTGCGGTCCACACCGGCTTGCCGGTCTTCGCATCCAGTGCAATCAAGCGTCCATCGAGGGTCGCGATGATCGCCTTGCCCTTCCAGAAGGCGAGGCCGCGCGCCACCGGTTCGCAACAGGCATAGCGGCCCCATTCGCGTGGTACCTGCGGATCGTAGGTCCACAGCAGCTTGCCGTTGCGCGCGTCATAGGCGGTGGTGATGTTCCAGGCGCTGATGTCGTACAGCACGCCATCGACGAAGAGTGGCGTGGCTTCGACGCCGCGGAAGGTGTCGAGCTCGGCGTACCAGGCGAGGCCCAGCTGCGCGACGTTGGCTTCATCGATGCGCTTGAGCGGACTGAAGCGCTGTGCGTTGTAGGTGCGCCCGTCCATCAACCACTGGTCGGGTTCATTCGCCGCGGCTCCCAGTCGCGCTGCATCCACCGGTTTCGACGGCGCCGTGCAGCCTACCGATAATGCGAGCATTGCCGCCGCGAGGGCGCCCATCCCGAAGTGATGTATTCTCATTCCAAGAATCCTGAAGGGCGGGGGGTTATGAAAGCAAGTTCCTGGATCGGGCTGGCGCTGCTTGCCGGCTGCACCTCGGGTCCGTCGCTGAATGCGGCGCGTGGTGACATCACCATCGCTGGCACGGGAGTACATCCCGAGAGCGTCACCTCGTCGAAGGATGGCGCGCTGTTCACGGGAAGCATTCCCGGCATCATCTATCGCGCGGGCCCCCATGACACCACGGCAGTGCCCTTCGTCACGCCGAATGCGGAGAACGGACTGCAATCCATCTTCGGTGTGTATGCCGACGATGCAGGCGGGCGTCTGCTGGCTTGTTCCGCCGCGGTGTCGTTCGGTCCGCGCACAGCCGGACCCGCACTGCCTTCCGCAGTGGTGGCTTTCGACCTGAAGACCGGCAAGTTCATTGCGCGCTATCCGTTCCCGGCGCCGGGCGGCACCTGCAATGACATGGCGATCGGTCCTGATCACGCGCTCTATGCTTCGGATACGCCGGGTGGACGCATCCTCAGATTGCCCAAGGGTGGCAAGGCTCTTGAAGTGGCGGTGGCCGATGACCGCCTGAAGGGCATCGATGGCATCGCCTTCGGTGGCGATGGCGCACTCATCATCAACAACGTGCAGAAGCAGGAAATGTGGCGCGTGAAGCCGGGTGCCGACGGTGCCGCCGCGGTACTCACCAGGCTCAACGTCGACATCAAGCTCGCGGGTCCGGATGGCCTGCGCTCGATCGGTGGCAATCGCTTCCTGCAGGCCGAGGGCACTGCCGGTCGCGCCACGCTGCTGACCATCACCGGTGACAACGTGCACGTGCAGATCCTGCGCGAAGGGCTGCAATCCTCGCCCGGCGTCACCTTGATCGGGCGCACCGTGTATGCCATCGAAGGCAAGATCAATTACCTGGTCGATCCGACGCTGAAGGGCAAGGATCCGGGGCCTTTCAAGGCCATCGCCATTCCGCTGCCGCGCTGAACGGCAGCCGCTTCACAGGACGAAGTGATCCATATGAAAAGACTTGCTGCATCCCTGCTGGTGCTGGTGGCTGCCGTCGCGCAGGCACAGGCACCGGGTGAACGTACGGCGTGGCATTCGCTCGATTGCGACCACGAATGCCTGTCGCAGTTCGCACGTGACTACGTGAACGCCATGGTGAAGCACGATGCCGGCGCGCTGAAGCAGCAGCCGCAGGTGCGCTTCACCGAGAACGACGTGGAGCTGCCCTTCGGCAAGGAAGGCATGTGGGCCACGGCAACTGGTGTCGCGGCGAACGCGCTGGTCGCGGCGGATACGCAGACCGGGCAGGTGGCCTGGCTCGGCACTGCTGAAGAAAACGGCAAGGCCGTGTACTTCGCGCTGCGCCTCGGCGTACGCGACGGCAAGATCTATGAAGCCGAGACCGTGGTGGTGCGCAGTGGCGGCTTGCCCGCGCCCTTCGGCGACGTGACGAAGATCGTGCACGACCCGACGTTCAACGAAGTGCTGCCGCCGGAGCAGCGTCGTTCGCGCGAACGGTTGCGTGCAGTGGCGGACAGCTACTTCAATACCGTCGAGCTCAACGACGGCATCGTGTTCGCGCCCTTCGATCCGGATTGCGGCCGGCTCGAGAACGGCATGCTGACCACGGCTGCCGCGGCCAATGGTGGCGGTGGCGCCGGCGCGATCTCGCCGGGCTGCGAGGCGCAGTTCAAGCTGGGGCTGTATCGCATCAACAAGCGCATCCGCGAGCGGCGCTATCCGGTCATCGACGTGGAACGCGGCGTGATCGTGGCCACGGGCTTCTTCGATCATGCCAATGAATTCGACCACTACAAGCTCACCGACGGACGCGACCAGAAGACGGCGCTGAAGTGGCCCAACTCCATCACGTTGATCGAGGCGTTCCGCGTGCGCGATGGTCGCATCCATCGCATCGAGGCGGTGTTCAGCTACACGCCTTACTTCATGCACAACCCGTTCTACAGCTATCCGCCGGCACCGCCGGCGCAGCCTGAGGATGCAGCGACACTGAGGGAGCATTGCGACAAGGCTTGCCTCACCGCCCTCGCGGGTCGCTTCATGACCGCGTTCGCCGCGCAGAAGCCGCAGGACATTCCCTGGGCGCGCAACGTGCGCTTCACCGAGAACGGCGTGTCGCAGCAGATCGGCGAGGGCATCTGGGGTTCGATCCGCAGCAAGTCGGACGATGCGCTGATCGTCGCGGACGAGAAGACCGGCAGCGTGGCCTGGTATGGATTGATCTACGACCATGACGCGGCGGCGTGGGCTGGCGTGCGGCTGGGCGTGAAGGGCGCGCATGTCAGCGAGCTGGAAGTCATCGTCGCGCGCGAGCGCAACCCCGGGCCGTGGGGCGATGCGAAGAAGTTCGGCATCGACGCGCGCTATACCAGCACAGTACCGGCGAAAGAACGGGCTTCGCGCAAGGAGCTCGTCGCCGCAGTCGATGGTTATGCCGCAACGATGGCGCGCAACGACGGCAAGCTGCAGGTGAAGTTCGACAATGCCTGCACGCGCACCGAGAACGGCCTGGTCGTAACCAGCGGCGCGGTCGGCTCTGCCGGCATCGTGCAGTCGCCGGGCAACTACGCCCAGGGCTGCGAAGCGCAGCTGAAGCTTGGCCTCTATCGACCGCTGGATCGCATCCGTGGCCATCGCGTGCTGGCCGTCGATGAAGAGCGTGGCCTCGTCGTTACCGCCGGTATCGCCGATTTCAGCATGGTGCAGCGGCAGTACACGCTCACTGATGGCAAGAAGGTCGAGACGCAGGCCTTCCATCCTTTGGCGCGCGAGCTGTTCGAGGTCTACAAGATTGCCGGCGGACGCATCCAGTCCGTCGAAGCCGTGTCGGTGGACCAGCCCTACGGCATGCCTGCCGCCTGGGCGCACTGAACTGACTGAACACAAGGAGGCTGCAGCATGGACGAGCAGAACCTGAACCGCCGCCAGATCCTTGGCGGCGCGGTGGTGAGCGCCGGTGCGGTTGCGCTGCTCGGCCAATTGGGGTCGGGCAGCGCACAGGCTGCCGAGGCTACGCAGCCCGCAGTTGCGAACATTCCTGATCAAGGGCCGGCGCAGGCGCCGCCCATCAAGAGCATCAAGGACAAGGTCGCCTACATCACCGGTGGTTCCAGTGGCATCGGCCTCGGCATCGCGCGGGCATTGCACGAGCAGGGCGCGAAGGTGGTGATCGGCAACCTCGATGACAAGCAGTTCGCGGATGCCCTGAAGATGTTCCCGCCGAACGATCCGCGCGTCGCCACCGTGGTCCACAACGTCATGGAACGCGACCAATGGGAAGCCAGGGCCGACGAGATCGAGAAGAAGTTCGGTCCGGTCGACATCCTGGTGAACAACGCGGGTGTGGGCGTGCAGGCCGGCGTGCTCAATGGCACGTACAACGACTGGGAGTGGCTGATGGGCGTGAACCTGTGGGGGCCCATCTACGGGTGCAAGACCTTCGCCGCACGTATGCGCGCGCGTCCGAATGCCGGCTGCCACATCGTTACAACCACTTCGACCAGTGGTGTGCTGGTGGGTTTGCCCAACGGCATCTACGCGGTGACCAAGATCGCCGCCACCGGCCTGATGGAACAACTGCGCGCTGACCTGCGCGCCACCAACATCGGCACTTCGGCGCTGATCCCCGGCATCACGCAGACCAACATCAGCCAGAGCGAATCGCATCGGCCGGATGCGCTGAAGAACGAACGCCATACGCAGCGCGTGCGGCCGGGCCGCAGCGTGCCGGTGCGGCAGCGCCTGCTTTCTGGGATCGCCCGCAGGATCCGATCACCGTCGGTCGGCTCGTGGTCGATGGCATCCTCAACAACGATCTGTTCATCTGCCCGGCGCCGGAATACCGGGCAGGGCGTGGAAGCGCGCGGCTACGCGATGATCGAATCGATGGTGTTCGTTCACGCCGCCGCCGCAGAACATCCAGGGAGGGGCATCGCGGCCAACCGCTACCTGTTCACGCCGATCTATGCACAGGAAGTGACGCACCGGCGCGCCACGCGCAAGCGCGATATCAAGGGGGTCTGAAGCCGATGCGGGTCTTTCGACTCCGGCATCGCCAGATCCACGAGCCTGAAGACTGCCGCGCCGGAGCCTGAAAAGGCGCCCGGGAATGCTCAGGGGCAGGTCTAAGCAGGGCATTTGCGGTACCGCGCCGCCTGCGCCGCCCACTGGCGGCCCTCTGCGAAGCCATCCGTCCTTGCCGCTCCGGGGCCTTTTCCGTACACTTCGCGCCCCTTCTTGCCACACCGCCAAAGCCTTGGGCGGGTGGCTACATCCACAAGAGGTATACATGAGGCATTACGAGGATCGTGGTCCTGGTACATCCGGACCAGAGCGAGCAGGTTCCGGCCATGCTCGAGCGCTACAAGGGCATCATCACCGCCACCGGCGGTGCCGTGCACCGGGTCGAGGATTGGGGTCGCCGCCAGCTGGCCTATCCCATCGCCAAGGTCCACAAGGCGCACTACCTGCTGATCAACATCGAGACCGACCAGAAGACCCTGGCCGAGCTCACCGGTGCATTCCGCTTCAGCGATGCGGTGCTGCGCCACCTGGTCGTCGCCGAAGACAAGGCGATCACCGAGCCTTCGCCGATGGCACGCGGCGAGGATGAAGAGAACGAGCGTCGTCGCGACCGCGACATGGACGATGGCGACGGTTTCCGGGAGTAAGCACAGATGTCACGTTTCATCCGCCGCAAGAAATTCTGCCGCTTCACCGCCGATGGCGTTGAATCGATCGACTACAAGGACCTGGGCACGCTCAAGGGCTACGTCTCGGAGACGGGCAAGATCGTCCCGAGCCGCATCACCGGCACCAAGAGCTACTTCCAGCGCCAGCTGTCGGTAGCCATCAAGCGCGCGCGCTTCCTGGCGCTGCTGCCGTACACCGATCAGCATTGAGGTTTTAGCCATGGACGTCATCCTTCTGGAAAAAGTGGCCAACCTCGGCAACCTCGGTGACCGTGTCGCCGTGCGCTCGGGCTATGCCCGCAACTTCCTGCTGCCCAAGGGCAAGGCGACGCTCGCCACCGTGGGCAACGTGAAGAAGTTCGAGGCGCGTCGTGCCGAGCTCGAGAAGATCGCGCGCGACAACATGAGCGGCGCCGAAGGCCGCAAGGCGCAGTTTGAAGGCTTCACGCTGAAGATCACCGCGAAGGCGGGCAGCGAAGGCAAGCTGTTCGGCTCGATCGGCACCTCGGATATCGCCGAGGCTGCGACCGCTGCCGGCCACAAGCTGGCGCGCAGCGAAGTGCGCCTGCCCAACGGCTCGCTGCGCACGGTGGGTGAGCATGTCGTGACCGTGCATCTGCACACCGACATCGACATCGACCTGCCGGTGACCATCGTCGCCGACGAAGCGGGCTGAAGAGCCTGTTGAGATGAAGCTGGGAGATTTCCACAGGAAACTCCCAGCTTTTCCTGTTGCTTGTCGTATTGGCCGGTTCTGACTGCGGGTCCAGAATAGTTCCATGGACCGCCTGCAGATACCTCCCCATTCCGTCGAAGCCGAGCAGGCCGTGCTCGGTGGCCTGCTGCTGGATACCCAGGCTTGGGACCAGGTCGGCGACAGCGTCGGCGTGGATGATTTCTACCGCCCCGACCACCGGATGATCTTCGAGGCCATCGCGGACCTGGTCGCCGTGTCCAAACCCATTGACGTGGTCACGGTTTCCGAGCGGCTCGAGGCGCGCGGCAAGCTGGTCGACGTCGGTGGCCTCGCTTACCTCTCCACACTGGTGCGCGACACGCCGACGGCCTCCAATGCCCGCGCCTATGCGCAGATCGTGCGCGAGAAATCGCTGCTGCGATCGCTGGTCAGCGCCGGCAATGCCATTGCCTCCTCGGCGATGAAGGCACTTCGGCGCGCGACCTGGTGAACCAGGCCGAGCAGAAGGTGTTCGAGATCGCCGAACGCGGCGCGCGCCACAGCGAAGGCGCGCAGTGGGTGCGGCGCATGCTGCCGCAGTTGATCGAGAAGATCGACGAGTGGCACAGCAACCCGGATGCGTTGCGTGGCATCGCCACGGGCTTCGTCGATTTCGACCGTCGCACGGGTGGACTGCGTGGCGGCGACCTCGTGATCGTCGCGGGTCGTCCGTCGATGGGCAAGACCACGCTCGCGATCAACATGGCCGAGAACGTCGCGCTCGATCCCAAGGTCAAGGGATCGGTGCTGATCTTCTCGATGGAAATGCCGTCCGAGCAGCTGATGACGCGCATGCTGTCATCCGTGGGTGGGGTGCCGCTGCACGACATCCGCAGCGGGCGCGTCACCGACCATGACTGGGCGCGCATCTCCAGCGCCACCAGCCAGTTGCAGGAGGCGCGCATCTTCATCGACGAGAGCCCGGGCCTCACGCCAACCGAACTGCGCGCGCGCGCGCGGCGCGTAAAGCGCGAGCATGGCCTGAACATGGTCGTGGTGGATTACCTGCAACTCATGCAGGTCAGCGGCACGAAGGAAAACCGCGCCACCGAGATCTCGGAGATCTCGCGCGGTCTGAAGGCTCTGGCCAAGGAGCTGGACGTGCCGGTGATCGCGCTGTCGCAGCTCAACCGCAGCGTCGAGCAGCGCGAGAGCAAGAAGCCGGTGATGTCGGACCTGCGCGAATCCGGTGCCATCGAGCAGGACGCGGACATGATCCTCTTCATCTACCGCGAAGAGGTCTACGACAAGAACACGCCGCGCAAGGGCGAGGCGGATATCGACCTCGCCAAGCATCGCAATGGCGAGACCGCGAATTTCGTGCTGACTTTCCAGGGGCAGTACACGCGCTTCCAGAACTTCGTGTCCGAGGCGTACGCAGCGGGAGTGCTGCGCTGAAACCACTGATCCGCGCGGAGATAGGCGCTGCGGCATTGCGAGGCAACCTGGCGCGTATACGCATGCTGGCGCCGCGCAGTCGCGTGCTTGCGGTAGTGAAGGCGAATGCCTACGGCCATGGCCTGCTGGCCACGGCGAAAACCCTGGCCGATGCGGACGCTCACGGCGTGGCTCGTCTCGAGGAAGCGTTGGCGCTGCGCGCCGCCGGCCTGGCCACGCCGGTAGTACTGATGGAAGGCGTGCTCGATGTCGACGGGCTCGCCGAAGCTGCACGGCAGAACCTCGAGCTGGTGGTGCATTCCGAGGAGCAGCTGGTGCTGCTGGAGCAGGCTCCAGCGACGCAACGTTTCGTCGTGTGGCTGAAGATCGACACCGGCATGAATCGCCTCGGGTTCCGTGCTGCCCAGCTGCCGGATGCACTCGCGCGCCTCGACGCGCTCGGGGCGCGCCTGCGCGAACTGCGGTTGATGACGCACTTCGCGTCGGCCGACGATCCCGATGCGCAGCAGACGCGTGACCAGCTGGAACGCTTCGCCACCCTTGCGCAGGGGCGCGGCAATGCGCGCAGTCTCGCCAATTCCGCCGGCATCCTGGAATACCCGGAATCGCATGCCGAGTGGGTGCGGCCCGGGCTCGCGCTGTATGGCGTGTCGCCACTGCCGGGAAGGACTGGCGCAATGCTCGGGCTGGTTCCGGCTATGCGGCTGATCTCGACGGTGATCGCCGTGCGCGATGTGCCCGGGGGCGAGACTGTGGGTTACGGTGCCACGTGGCGCGCCGCGTGCCGCTCACGCGTGGCGATCATCGCCGCGGGTTACGCGGATGGCTTGATGCGTTCGCTGCCAAACGGTGCGCCCGTGCTGGTGAGTGGTCGCGAGGTGCCGCTGGTCGGCCGTGTCTCCATGGACATGATCGCCGTGGATGTCACTGCGCATCCGGCAGCAGCGGTTGGAGATCCTGCTGTGCTGTGGGGGCCGGAGCTGCCCGTGGAGCTGGTGGCCGCACGCGCCGGAACGGTCAGTTATGAATTGCTGTGCGCAGTGGCGGAGCGCGTGCCGCGAGTGGTGGCCTGAGAGGCAGTAGCAACGCGGAAGCGGCGCGAGCCGGAGACCCCGACTCGCGCGCAGGTGCTTCGTGCTAGTGGTGCGTCGACAGCGCTGCTTCCAGTGTCTGTTCCAGCGGCACGGTCGGACGGCCGATGGCGCCTTCAAGCGTGCGACTGTCGTCGAACAACCAGCCGTCAGCCGATTTGGCGTCTGAATCCGCTAGGATCTTCGCCAGTGGTTCAGGCAAACCAGCCTGCAGCAGCGCGGCGACATATGCACTCTCGGTAAGATTCTCCACCACGATCTTCTTGCCGGACTTGCGTGACACGATGTCCGCCAGCTGCTGCTTGGTGAAGCTGCTGCTGCCGGCGAGTTCGTAGGCTTGTCCGGGCTTGTGGTCGTCGCGCAGGATCAGCGCGGCCGCGCCGGCCGCATAGTCATCACGAGGCGCGGTCGAGAAGCGGGCGTTGCCCGCAGCGGTCTGGATCGTACCGAACTGCACGGCCATCGCCGCTGCACCGACATAGTTCTCGGAATACCAGCCATTGCGCAGCAGGATGTAGGGCAGTTTGCCTGCCGCGAGCACCTTCTCGGTTTCACGATGCTCGGTCGCGAGCAGGAACGGGTTGGTGTCGGCCTTGAGGATGCTGGTGTACGCGAGCAACTCCACCCCTGCGCGAGTCGCGGCATCGGCCACCGTACGGTGTTGCGCGACGCGCTTGCCCACTTCGCTGCCGGAAACCAGTACCACTCGCGTGATGCCAGCCAGTGCTGCCTCGATGCTGTCCGGAGCGCCGTAGTCGAGCTTGCGGAAATCCACTCCAGCTGGTGCCTTGGCGGCATTGCGCCCACCCGCTACCACGCTGCCAGCCGGCAGTTTGCGCAGCAGGTGCTTGACGATCAGCCTGCCGAGCTGGCCGGTTGCGCCAGTGACCAGGATCTTGCCTGCGGCCATGGCTTCAGCCCTCGTGGATCTGTGACTGCAGGTAATTCTGCTCGCCGACCTTGCCGACCAGCTCGCTCTGCGTTTCGAGGTAGTCCACGTGTTCCTCGGTGTCTTCGAGGATTTCTTCGAAGAGTTCGCGGCTCACGTAGTCCTTGATGGTTTCACAGTAGGCGATGGCTTCCTTCAAGTGGACCTGGCTGCCACTTTCGGCCTTCAGGTCGCACTTCAAGGTCTCGATGGCAGTCTCGCCGATCAGCAGCTTGCCGAGGTCCTGCAGGTTGGGCAGGCCGCCCAGGGTGAGCACGCGTTCGACCAGTTTGTCGGCGTGCTTCATCTCTTCGATGGATTCTTCGTATTCGTGCTTGGCCCAGCGGAGGAGTCCCCAGTTTTTCAGCATCCGGGCGTGCAGGAAGTACTGGTTGATGGCGGTCAGCTCGAGCTTGAGCTGGGCATTGAGGTACGCGATGACTTGCTTGTCGCCTTGCATGGGGTCTTCTCGGAGGGGCCTCTGGAGGGCCGGGAGGCGTGCAACCTAGCAGCTTGGCCTCAAAAAGGGGCCATTACGTCAAATATTGCCAATGAGAAACGTTCGCATTAATATCCAACCCATGATCGTTTGCGTCTGCCAGAACATCTCGGAACGGGACATCGCCAGAGCAGTGGCGGGCGGATGCCGCAGTTTTGCTGCGCTTCAGGAGAAGCTGGAAATCAGCAAATGCTGTGGTGCCTGCGAGTGCACCGCGCGCGCCACGTTCGCGGTGCATCAGCAGGAAAGCTGCGAAGTCGCCTGACTTCGCAGCGATGATCGGCAGTCAGCCGATCAGCTTTCGAAGAACCCCATCTTCACGCCGGCCAGCTGGATCACATCGTTGTCGACCAGACGACGCGCCTGCGCGCCGATCGGCGTGCCGTTGACCAGCGGATAGTTGTCGGGGCGGTCCGCCTCGACATGCACGATGTAGAAACCGTCGGAGCGACGCGTAATCGCGGCGACCTGCACGCCCGGGCGACCCAGCGTGGTCAACGCTTTCGAAAGCTCTAGCTCACGACCGGCGAATGCGCCCGACAGCACCTGCAGGCGCGCTTTCTTCAGCTGCTTCTCCGGTGGCGCGCCTTCAGGCAGTGCACGCACTTGGCCCGTGCTGCCGGATGAAGGCTGGGCGTGTTCGGCCTTGGCCCGCGCGTCCATGATCTTCTCGACCGGACGCTGCGACGGCTGGATCACCATCGTCCGCTCGAACTCATCCTGCTGGGCATCGTCGTCCTCGACGAAACGCAGCTGGTGGTGGCCAACGGTGATGACATCACCGTGCTGCAACGCATGCTTCTTGATCAGCTTGCCGTTGACGTAGGTGCCGTTGGTGCTGTTCAGGTCCTCAAGGAACGAATCGTTGAGGATGTTGATGATCAGCGAGTGATGGCCCGACACGGCAGGGTTGTCGATGCGGATGTCGTTATCAGGCAGGCGACCCACCGTGTAACGTTCCTTGTTCATGTTGTATTCGGCCATTACCTGGCCATCGAGAGTCAGAACTAACCGTGCCATGTTGAGCGCCTTTTCCCTTAGCTGAACAACTTCAGGATTCTGTCAAATATACCGTGTTGGGCCGGGAATGATTCGAGAACCTGCGCGAGGATCACCGAGATGTTGTCCTTGCCGCCGTTATCATTCGCCATCTGGATCAAGTGCTGGGTGACGGAG
Organism: Pseudomonadota bacterium; assembly: GCA_037200665.1. GTDB lineage: Bacteria > Pseudomonadota > Gammaproteobacteria > Steroidobacterales > Steroidobacteraceae > ZC4RG30. The sequence goes on from JBBCGD010000008.1 coordinate 40,985, forward strand.
TTCGGATTATTTCCGAATGTGTTGACGGTCACCGCCATGTCATCGTCGCCGATCATGTCCGACAGGCCGTCGGAGCAGAGCAGGTACACGTCACCCTTCTGCACCGGGTGCTCCTGCATCTCCACCTCGACCACGTTCTCCACGCCGAGCGCGCGGGTCACGTAGTTCTTGTTGGAAGCGCGTTGCGCTTCCTCCGGTGAATAGAAGCCGCGATCCACGAGCTCCTGCAGCAGCGAGTGGTCGAGGGTCACCTGCTCGATGTCGTTGCCGCGCACTCGATACAGGCGCGAGTCGCCGACATGCGCGATGGAGATCTTGTTGTCATAGAAGAGGGCAGCCACCACAGTCGTGCCCATGCCTTCGCACTGCGCCTGGCTGCGCGCCGTCTGGTAGATGATCTTGTTGGCGCGCTGGATCGCATCGCGCAGGATGATCGCCGGCCGCGACAGTCCCGTTGTGGGATCAGGCACCGAAAGATCCTGCAGCTCGAGCGCCTCGCGCACGAGATTGGCGACGGTCTTCACCGCGATGCCGCTCGCGACTTCGCCGGCGTTGTAACCGCCCATGCCATCGGCCAGCACGACGAGTCCCAGATCGCTGTCTTGGGCGATCGTGTCCTCGTTGTGCTCGCGAATCCTGCCTGTGTCGCTGAGGCCGACGCACAGCAGCTTGCCTTTGAGGCTCATCAGCCAGACTTTCCCTTATGCGCGCGCATACACCATAAACCCGGGCATCGTACTTAACTCTTGGATTACACGCACGGGCTAAGCGCTTGTTTCGCGGCTCTTTCATGCGGATTTGTGGCCTGTGTCGCGTGCTAGCATCCGGGCCCGGAATCGCTTCGACTCCCGATTTCCAACGGATGCGCCTTGGCTCGAACCAGCACCATCTACGTCTGTGACGCCTGTCATGGCCAGACGCCCAAGTGGCAGGGGCAGTGCCCCCATTGTGGTGAATGGAACACCCTCTTGGCACAACAGCAGGCTGCGGGTCCCCGCGCAGTCGCCAAAGGCAGGGCAGCGCTGGTTGCCTCATCGGGAGTTACGGCGCTGTCCGAAGCCATTACAGATGAGCGCAACGGGGAATCCGGCCGCCTCGCAACGGGCCTCGGTGAGCTCGACCGGGTGCTGGGCGGTGGCCTGGTGCCAGGATCCGTCACCTTGCTGGGCGGCGAGCCGGGTATCGGCAAATCGACATTGCTGCTGCAGGTAGCGCAGGCATTGGCAACCCAGGCGCTCGTGCTCTATGCAACGGGCGAGGAGTCCACTGCGCAGATCGCCTTGCGCGCGCGCCGGCTGGGCGGCGACTACGCACGCGTGCAGTTGCTGGCCGAGACTGACCTCGACACCATCCTGGCGCTGGCCGAACAACAACGCCCTACGCTGCTCGTGGTGGATTCCATCCAGACCATGGCCTTGGCCGCCGTTCCCAGTGCAGCGGGTGCCGTGACCCAGTTGCGGGAGTGCACGGCCACGCTGGTGCGCTATGCCAAGTCGAGCGGTACGGCGGTGCTGATCGTTGGCCACGTCACCAAGGATGGCGCCATCGCAGGTCCGCGGATGCTCGAGCACCTGGTCGATACGGTGCTGTATTTCGAGCGCGATGCCGGCAGTCGCTTCCGTCGCGTGCGCGCGGCCAAGAACCGCTTCGGTGCCGCCAACGAGCTGGGCTTCTTCCTGATGCAAGAGACCGGCCTCAAGGAAGTGAAGAACCCCGCGGCGATCTTCCTGTCGCGCGCCCCCCAGCCAGTGGTCGGAAGCCTGGTGATGGTGACGCGCGATGGCACCCGCCCATTGCTGGTCGAAGTGCAGGGGCTGGTCGATCCGTCACGCCTCGGCGCGCCGCGCCGCGTGGCGCAGGGCATCGATGCCGGCCGGCTCGCCATGGTGCTCGCCGTGCTGCACCGGCATGGCGGCGTGTCGTTGCAGGAGCACGATGTCTTCACCAATGTCGTGGGCGGCCTGGACATCGACGAACCGGCGTGGGACCTGCCTGTGGCCGTAGCGCTGACCTCGAGCCTGCGCGATTTCGCGCTGCCACCGGATCTCGTGGTGTTCGGTGAGCTCGGCCTGACGGGCGAAGTGCGGCCCGTGGCCTACGGAGAAGAGCGCGTCCGCGAAGCCGCCAAGCTCGGGTTCAAACGCGCACTCGTCCCCGAGGGCAACCTGCCGCGCGGACCGATCGAGGGCATCGAGGTGCGCGGCGTCGGGCGCATCGAAGAAGCACTACGCAAGGTCTTCGGCTGAGCACCGGTATAATCGCGCCCCATGTTTGCCAAGCTCACTGAACGCCTCTCGAAGGCCGTCGATTCCCTGCGCGGCCGCGGCCGCCTGACCGAAGACAACATCGCCGAGTCGCTGCGCGAAGTGCGCATGGCGCTGCTCGAAGCCGACGTGGCGCTGCCAGTGGTCAAGCGCTTCATCGATGCCGTGAAGGCCAAGGCTGTCGGCACGGAAGTGCAGGGCAGTCTCACACCGGGCCAGGCACTGGTCGGTGTGATCCACGACGAGCTCGTGTTGCTCATGGGTGGCAGCGCGCAGCCTTTCGAGCTGCGGCATGCGCCGCCCGCGGTGATCCTGCTGGCCGGCCTGCAGGGCGCAGGCAAGACCACCACCGCCGGCAAGCTCGCGCGGCACCTGCTGGCGCAGAAGAAGCGCGTGCTGCTGGTCAGTACCGACATCCGTCGTCCGGCCGCGGTACTGCAATTGCAGGTGCTGGCCGGTCAGGTCGGTGCGGATTTCCATCCGGTTGCGGCGGGCCTCGCTCCGCCTGCGATCGCCGCGAGTGCACTCGATGCCGCACGGCGTGGCGTGTACGACGTGCTCATCGTCGACACCGCCGGACGCCTGCACATCGATGCCGACCTGATGCAGGAAGTCCGCGATATCGATGTCGCGGTGAATCCGCAGGAACGGCTCTTCGTCGTCGATGCCATGGCCGGCCAGGACGCGGTGAACGCGGCGAAGGCCTTCAGCGAAGCGCTGGCATTGACTGGCACCATCCTCACCAAGGCCGATGGCGATGCGCGCGGTGGCGCGGCGCTGTCGGTGCGCGAGATCACCGGCAGTCCGCTGCTGTTCGTCGGTACCGGCGAGAAGAGCGATGCGCTCGAGCCCTTCGATCCGGATCGCATGGCACGCCGCATCCTCGGCATGGGCGATGTGGTCGCGCTGGTCGAAGAGGTGCGCAAGGCCGTCGACGTCGAGGAAGCCGAGAAGCTCGCGAAGAAAGTCGCCAAGGGCAAGGGCTTCGACTTCAACGACCTCAGATCCCAGCTGCAGCAGCTGCAGAAGATGGGCGGCATGGAAAGCCTGCTCGACAAGCTTCCCGGCGGCGCGGCGGCCGCGCAGCGACTCAAGGCCGGGCAGGGCGAGAAGGAGCTGAAACGCCAGATCGCGTTGATCGATTCGATGACGCCGCGTGAACGTCGTCGTCCCGAGATCATCGATGGTTCGCGTCGCCGCCGCATCGCCGCCGGCTCCGGCATGCAGGTACAGGACGTGAACCGCCTGCTGAAGCAGCACATGGAAATGCAGAAGATGATGAAGAAGCTCGGCAGCGGCAAGCTCGCCCGCATGATGGGGGCCATGGCCGGCAAGCTGGGCGGTGGACCGCGACCGTTCTGACCGGAACGTCCCGATAACGAGATCCTGCTGCGGAGAGCGCCCCGGGCGGGCCGCGGCCGGGGCCACCGTTCGCAATTGCACGGGAGCTCAGACTTCGATTGCTCCAAGCCGTTGATCTGCGTAGAATCCGCGCTCTTTTTCGGTAGCCCTAACAGACTGAGGCCTTGACCCGACTATGGTGACTATTCGTTTGACCCGGCGCGGATCGCGCAACCAGCCCTATTTCCATGTGGTCGTTACCGACCATCGCAAGCGCCATGGCGGCAAGAGCCTGGAGCAGGTGGGCTTCTACAATCCCAAGGAACGCAAGAACGAGACGACCATTCGCCTCAATCTGCCGCGCATCGACCATTGGGTGTCCCAAGGCGCCCAGTTGTCGGAGCGCGTGAGCCACCTGGTGCGCGAGTACCGCAAGACGGCGCTAGCCGCAGCCGCTTGAAGCAGGCTGTGCCGGGCGCCACCGCCAGGCCGATGCTGACGCTCGGCCAGGTGGGTACGGCGCATGGCATCCGCGGGTGGGTACTGGTCCGGTCTTTCGCCGATCCACCCGATTCGCTGCTCGACTACGACGAGTGGCAGCTCACCGCACCGAATGGCGCGGTGAAGATGATGAGGCTGGTCGAGGGCGCGCCGTACAAGGAAGGTTTGCGCGTACTCTTCGAAGGCATTGAAGACCGGAACGCGGCGTTGGCGCTGTCCGGCTGGTGGGTGCAGATCGCACGCAGCGAACTGCCTCCGCTGGAAAAGGGTGAACACTATCGCGACGACCTGACCGGTTTCGAGGTGGTGAATGCCGAGCACGTGGTGCTGGGTCGGCTCGAGTATTTCGCCGACCTGCCCGCGGGTTCGGTGATGGTGGTGAAGGGCGAGCGCGAGCACCTGGTGCCGACAGCGCCACAGCACCTGCTGAAGATCGATGCGAACGCGCGCCGGATCGATGTCGACTGGCCCGCGGAGATCGAGTGAAGATTGAAGTCGTCACGCTGTTCCCGGAGTTGATCCAGGATGCGTTACGACACGGAGTGACGGGTCGCGCGATCCGCCGGGAGCTGTTCTCGGTGGGTACGGAAGACCCCCGTCTGCATACGAGCGATGTCCACCGCACGGTGGATGATCGCCCTTATGGCGGCGGGCCGGGCATGGTGATGAAGCCCGAGCCGTTGACGGCTGCGATTGCAGCCGCGAGGGCACGGGTACCGGCGGGAAGCCGCCGCATCTACATGTCCGCGCAGGGCCGGCGTTTCGACCAGGCGTATGCCGAGTCGCTCAAACGCGAGCCCGGTGTGGTACTGGTAGCGGGACGTTACGAAGGGATCGACGAGCGCGTTGTCGCGACGTCGATCGACGAGGAGCTGTCGGTGGGCGATTACGTGCTCAGCGGCGGCGAGTTGCCGGCGCTGGTCGTGATCGACGCGCTGGCAAGGTTGATGGATGGCGCCTTGAACGACGCGCGTTCGAGTGTCGAGGAAAGTTTTGCGGATGGTCTTCTCGACTGGCCGCACTACACCCGACCCGAGGAGTTCGCGGGATTGAAGGTGCCGGGAGTGCTGGCAGGCGGCGACCACGAGCGCATACGGCGCTGGCGGTTGAAGCAGGCGCTGGGCAGGACATGGCGGCGACGCCCGGACCTGTTCCTCACGCGCCGCGCCAGCACCGCGGAAGAAGTCGAGTTATTGAACGAGTATTTGCAGGAAAGGCAGGCCGAATCATGAACCACATCATCCAGCAGATCGAAGCCGAGCGCGCCACGCGCACGGTGCCGGAATTCAAGCCGGGCGACACCATCGTGGTGAACGTCAAGGTGAAGGAAGGCGATCGCGAGCGCACGCAGGCCTACGAAGGCGTCGTGATCGCGCGAAGCAACCGCGGCTACAACTCCTCGGTCACCGTGCGCAAGATCAGCCACGGCGAGGGTGTCGAGCGCGTGTTCCAGCTGCACAGCCCGTCGATCGAGGACATCCAGGTGAAGCGTCGCGGCAATGTGCGCCGTGCCAAGCTGTACTACCTGCGTGATCTCTCCGGCAAGGCTGCCCGCATCGAAGAGAAGGTCTGACCGGATCCGCTGACATCGCATGTCTGCGATAGGCGGATTCTTCAAGGGTATCTGGCGCGGCCTGGATGGGCTGCGCCGTGTCCTGCACCTGCTGCTGCTGCTGCTGATCTTCGGCTTCATCATCGGGGCCCTCAGCAGCAGCGTCCCCAAGTTGCCGCTCAAGGGCGTGCTGCTGCTGCAGCCCTACGGCGAAATCGTCGAACAGCGTTCGGGTGATCCGCTCACCATCGCCTTCAACAAGGCCAGCGGGCAGGGCAACGACCAGACGCTGCTCTGGGAGCTGATCGACTCCATCCATACGGCGACGAAGGATTCACGCGTCGCGGCCATCGCGCTGCAGACCGATTACTTCGACGGTGCCGGCCAGCCCACGCTCGAAGAAGTGGCCGCGGCCATGCGCGAGTTCCGCGCCAGCGGCAAGAAGATCGTCGCCTGGGGCACTTCGTTCACGCAGGCCCAGTACTACCTCGCCGCGCAGGCCGATGAGATCTACCTCGACCCGATGGGCGAGGTGCTGATCGATGGCTACGCGCGCTACCGCATGTACTACAAGGGACTGCTCGACAAGATCGGCCTCGACATGCACCTGTTCCGTTGCACCGGCTGCGGCTTCAAGTCCGCCGCCGAAGACATGACGCGCACCAACATGTCGGAGCAGGATCGCCTGGAGAGCCTCGCGTACCTGCAGGGCCTGTGGGGTGGTTACAAGAAAGCGGTAGGCACCGCGCGCGGTGTCGCACCCGAACTCATCGACCAGTATTCGAATGGCTACATCGATGCCCTGCGCAGCAATGGCGGCGATGCCGCGCGCGTGGCGCTCGAAGCGGGCCTGGTCACTGCGCTCAAGACCGAACAGGAAGTCACCGCGCGCCTGATCCAGCTCGGTGGCGACGATGGCGAAGGCAGCTACTCCACCATCGCTTACGAAGACTACGTGCGCGTACATCGCGCCGAGCACGAGCTGCACAAGGGTGGCAAGGGTCGCATCGGTGTCGTGGTTGCCACCGGCGAGATCGGCGATGGCGAGCAGCCACCGGGCAGCATCGGTGGCGAGACCGCATCGAAGCTGCTGCGCCAGGCGCGCCTCGACGACGACATCGCCGCCGTGGTGTTGCGCATCAATAGCCCGGGCGGCAGTGGCTCGGCTTCGGAACAGATCTATCGCGAAGTGGTGGCGATCCGCGCCGCGGGCAAGCCGGTGGTGGTCTCGATGGGCGACGTCGCCGCTTCGGGTGGCTACTACGTGGCCGCGCCCGCCAACCGCATCTTCGCCAGCGCCAATACCATCACCGGTTCCATCGGTGTGTTCTCCACCGTACCGACGCTGGATCGCACGCTGGCCAAGGTCGGCATCACCGTCGATGGCGTGGGCACCACCGCGATGTCCGGCAAGCTGCGCCTCGATCGCCCGCTCGACCAGGCCACCACCGATTACCTGCAACTGTCGGTGGATCATTTCTACGAAACCTTCGTGGCCCACGTCGCGGCGGGCCGTGGCAAGACTGCCGCTGAAGTCGGCGCCATCGCGCAAGGCCGTGTGTGGACCGGCACCGATGCGAAGGAACGCGGCCTGGTGGATGAACTGGGTGGTTACGGCGTCGCCGTGAAGGCGGCCGCGCAGCTCGCGAAGCTGCCGGAAGGTTACGGCGTCGAGCGCATCGAACCCGAACTCACCTGGGCCGAGCAACTGGCCCTGCAGCTGCATATCACCGGCGCGCGCATCTCCGGGTTGTTCCTCGCGCCAGCGGTGCGCGAACTGCACCATGAGCTCGCACCACTGGCGCTGGTGCGCAAGGAGTACGAGCGTTTCGGGCAACTCGCCGCCAGCGAGAAGCCGCTGGCGTACTGCCTCTGCACCGTCGAGTAGGCCATGAGCGCGGTCCAGCAAGAAGCGCCGCGACACCTGGCTGAAAACCGCGCCACGCGCCTGTTCCTGGCGCTCGCTGGTTTTTTCATCGCCGATGCGTTGATCGCCGAATTCGTCGGCGTGAAGATCTTCTCGCTGGAACGCACGCTCGGCACCAGCGACGTGCACTGGCACCTGTTCGGAGTGTCCGGATCGCTGTCGTTCACCGCAGGCGTCGTGTACTGGCCGGTGGTGTTCGTGCTCACCGACCTCATCAATGAATACTTCGGGCGCAAGGGCGTACGGCTGGTGTCGTGGCTCGCTGTGCTGTTCATCGCCTGGGCTTTCCTCGCCGCCTACATCTCGATCTCGCTGGCGCCGGCGCCGTTCTGGATCGAATCGAACGCGGCGCTGGGCGTACCCAACATCCAGCAGGCCTTCGCGCAGATCTTCGGGCAGGGCATGTGGTCCATTGCCGGCTCGCTCACCGCATTCCTGGTGGGACAGCTCGTCGACGTCAGCGTGTTCCACCAGATCCGTCGCGTCACCGGCGAACGCTGGATGTGGCTGCGCTCCACCGGCTCCACCGCGGTGTCGCAGCTCTTCGACAGCTTCATCGTGCTGTACATCGCCTTCGTGATCGGGCCGCAGCACTGGCCGGTGAAGCAGTTCCTCGCGGTGGGCATGGTGAATTACGCATACAAGATGCTCGCCGCAATAGTGATGATCCCGGCGCTGTACCTGGTGCATGCGGGAGTGCGGCGTTACCTCGGCCACGAGCAGATCGAGAAGCTGCGCCACGAGGCCGCACAGTGAGCGCGGGTCGGCCCTGGGACGAGATGATCGGCCCGGATGGCAGGGCCCGCGCGCACTACCGTGAATATTCCAACTGGCTGCTGACGCAGGGCACCGACCGGCTCGCCGCCAAGAGCGCCGAGGCCGATGCGCTGTTCCATCGCTTCGGCATCACCTTCGCGGTGTACGGGCAGGCCGAGGGCACCGAGCGACTGATTCCCTTCGACGTGGTGCCGCGCGTGCTGCCACACGAAGAGTGGCAGCGCCTCGAAGCGGGGTTGCGCCAGCGCGTCAGCGCACTCAACGCCTTCATCGCCGATATCTACGACCAGCAGGACATCCTGCGCGCCGGCAAACTTCCCGCCGAACTCGTGTTGTGCAACAGCCAGTACCGGCCGGAAGTGCAGGGCATCGCCGTGCCCCAGCGCATCTATGCCCATATCGCCGGCATCGACGTGATCCGCAACGACGACGGCCGCTTCCTCGTGCTCGAGGACAACCTGCGCGTGCCCTCGGGCGTGTCGTACATGCTGGAAGACCGCCGCATGATGATGCGGCTGTTCCCCGAGCTGTTCGCGCGCTGCCAGGTGGCGCCGGTGGAGCATTACCCCGACGTGCTGCTGGCGAACCTGATGAGCGTCGCGCCGCGCGGCGTCGATAACCCCACCGTGGTGTTGATGACGCCAGGCGCCTACAACAGCGCCTACTTCGAGCACGCCTTCCTCGCGCAGCAGATGGGCATCGAGCTGGTCGAGGGACAGGATCTCTTCGTGCGCGACGACATCGTGTACATGCGCACCACGCGCGGACCGCAGCGCGTGGATGTCATCTACCGCCGCGTCGACGACGACTTCCTCGATCCGCTGACCTTCCGCCCCGATTCATCGCTGGGCGTACCCGGCTTGCTCGCGGCGTATCGCGCCGGCACGGTGACCGTGGCCAATGCCATCGGCACCGGCATCGCCGACGACAAGGGCATCTATCCCTACGTGCCGGAGATGATCCGCTTCTATCTCGGCGAGGAGCCGCTGATCGAGAACGTGCCCACGCGCGTGCTGCGTGATCCGGAAGATCTCGCCTACACGCTGGCGCATCTGGATGAACTGGTGGTGAAGGAAGTGCACGGCGCCGGCGGCTACGGCATGCTGATCGGCCCGATGGCGAGCAAAGCGGAGATTGAAGACTTCCGCGCCCGCATCATCGCCGACCCGGCGCGTTACATCGCGCAGCCCACGCTGGCGCTTTCCACCTGCCCGACGCTCAGCGCGGCCGGGCTCGCGCCCCGGCACATCGACCTGCGTCCCTTCGTGCTCTCCGGCAAGGAGATCACCATCGTGCCCGGTGGCCTGACGCGCGTGGCGCTGCGCGAAGGTTCGCTGGTGGTGAATTCATCGCAGGGCGGCGGCACCAAGGACACCTGGGTGCTCGAGCCACCCGGAGGCAGCGACCGTGCTTAGTCGCGCCGCCGACCATCTGTACTGGCTGGCGCGTTACCTCGAGCGCGCCGAGACCATCGCACGCATGCTCGAAGCCGAGCAGCAACTGGCGCTGCTGCCGCGTCCGGCGGAGATCGCCGTGCGCTCGCGTCGCGCCACTCTGGTGGCGTTGGGTGCGCACGAGGCTTATGACGCCTGGTCGCCGAATGGTGCGGCGGATGTGCTCGAGTTCCTCGCCTTTGATCGCGAGTACAGCGACAGCATCGTGTCCTGCATCTCGCGTGCGCGCGAGAATGCGCGCGCCGTGCGCGGCGCCGTTGCCTCGGAGACCTGGGAAACCATCAACGCCACCTGGCTCGAGATGCGCCAGCTCGAACGCCGCAAGGGACCCGAGCGCACGCGCCTGCTGTTCGACCATGTGCGCCAGCGCGCGCACATGATCCGCGGCGTCACCGTGGTGGCGATGTTGCGCGATGAGGCCTTCCACTTCCTGCGCCTTGGTTCCTTCCTCGAACGCGCCGATGGCACCGTGCGGCTGCTCGATGCGCGCAGCAGCAGCACCGCAGCCGAACCGCTGGGTGGTGATGATCCACATGAATGGACGGTGCTGCTGCGGACTCTCTCGGCCTTCGAGGCCTATCGCCGTTTGTTCCGTGACTCGGTCAAGCCACAGCGCGTGGCCGAGATGTTCCTGCTGCGTCCCGATGTGCCGCGCTCGCTGCGCCGCTGCCTGATCGAGATGCGCGAGAACCTGCGCATGGTGGCGACCGAGCAATCCGCGCAGACCGTGCGCATCGTCGGCGCGTTGCAGGCGCAGCTGGAATTCGGCGAAGCCGCCGAGCTCACGCCGGAGAAACTGCCCGCCTATCTCAGCGACAAGATCGAGCAGCTGCGCCGCATCGGCCATGGCATCGCGCAGGACTTCCTCGTCTCGGATGCGGTCGCCTGATGCTGCTGCAGATCCGCCACGAAACGCTGTATCGCTACGCCGAGCCGGTGCGCTACACCATCCAGGCACTGCACCTGACGCCGCGGCGCGAAGCGCGCCAGCACGTGGCGAACTGGTCCATCGCCGCGCCGGGACGCCGCATCGAGCAGATGGACGCGCACAACAACGTGGTGCACTACCTCACCATGGAAACCGCGCATCGCGAACTGCGCCTGCTGGTTGCGGGCACGGTCGAGACGGATGAGACCGAGGGACAGCCGAATGCCCAGCTCGGCCGGCTTTCGCCGCTGGCGTACCGCATGGCCACGCCACTGACGCAGGCGGACCAGAAGCTCGCCGATTTCGCGCGCGACACCTTCGCCGGTGCCGACCCGCACTGGCGACTGCTGCGCGGTGCGGAGGCGGTGGCGGCAGCCGTGAGTTACCGGCCGGGTGCAACCCAGGCCACTGATACCGCGTTGACCGCATTCCAGCGCGGTGCCGGCGTGTGCCAGGACCAGGCGCAGGTATTCATCGCCGCCTGTCGTTCGCTCGGTCTCGCAGCGCGCTATGTGAGCGGCTACCTGATGGATGCCGGCACCGAACAGGTCGCGAGCCATGCATGGGCCGAGGTGTGGCTGGAGCAGGCCGGGCACTGGTACGGCATCGATGTTACGCATCGCCGTCCCGCCAGCGGCCGGCACTGCCGCCTCGCGGTGGGTCGCGACTATCTCGACGCCGCGCCGGTGCGCGGCATGCGTCGCGGCGGCGGGCAGGAAGAGATGCAGGTGGCGGTGCTGGTCAGCGACGTGCCGCAACAGTAGGCAGGGAGTTTCATCGCGATGACGTACTGCGTGGGCGCCTCCGTGGATGAAGGCCTGGTGTTCCTCTCCGACTCGCGCACCAATGCCGGCGTCGACCAAGTGTCCACGTTCCGCAAGATGACCTTCTTCGAGCAGCCCGGTGAGCGCGTGGTGGTGATCATGGCCGCGGGCAACCTCAGCATCACGCAGTCGGTGATCGGGCTGCTGCAGGAACGGCTCGCTTCGACCCAGAGCCTGCTGCAGCAGAAGAGCATGGCCGACGTAGCGCACATGGTGGGCGAGGCGGTGCGCGATGTGTTCCGTCGCGATGCCGATGCGCTGCGCATGCATGGCATCGACTTCAACACCGAGTTCATCGTCGGTGGCGAGATCCGCGGCGAGGCGCCACGACTGTTCCTGGTCTATGCGGCCGGCAATTTCATCGAGAGCACGCTGGAGACGCGCTATTTCCAGCTGGGCGAGGCCAAGTACGGCAAGCCCATCATCGATCGCGTGATCGCCGCGGACACGCGCCTTCCGGTGGCGGCCAAGTGCCTGCTGGTCTCCATGGATTCAACGCTGCGCTCGAACCTCACGGTGGGCATGCCGCTGGACCTCGCCATCCTCAGGCGTGGCGATGCGCGCGTGACGCTGCACCGGAACATCACCAGCGAAGACGGCTATTGGGTGCGCATCCGCGATGGCTGGGGCGAGGCATTGCGCAATTCCTTCCACGCATTGCCCGACCTCGACATGCCCGCAGCGGGCGGTATTTAAGGCGTCGTGGCGGAGCGCGTGGCGTGCAGTGTCGTTGCCCGCCACTCGGCGGGTTTCAGCGGTGGCGCATCCGGTTCGTTCGCCACTTCACGCACCAGGTTCGAAATGCCCGGGTTGTGGGCTACCAGCACGGTGGTGCCGGTGGCCGTCGCGGCTTCACGCAGTTCCGTTGCCAACGCACCCGCGCCGGCGTTGTACAGGCTGTCGATGAAGAGTACGGCCGACACCGACAGCTGGAATTCCTCGGCGAGTATCTCCGCGGTCTGGCGCGTGCGGCGTGCCGGGCTCGCCAGCAGCAACGTCGGGCGATGACCGGCATCGCTGATGGCGCGTGCACTGGCGCGTGCTTCGGCAAGCCCGCGCTCGGTCAGTGGTCTTTCGAAATCAGCGCCGTGGTAGTTGGGCCATTCGGCGTGTGCATGGCGTATGAGAATGACCTGCATTCATTTATTGTAACTGGCGCGGCAGCCTTGCCTCATTCATACACCCACTTCGCGACCTCGCAACGCTCTTCCGGCGTGCAAATAAGGGAAACCCTTGCCGGAGTCTGCGGAGTTCCGGCTTCGATGCCTTTCTCGCGCGTGCGCCCGATGCCTTCGACACGGATCTGGAACGGACTGCCGCAGGTATTGCGGAAGTTCATCTGCGTCTGGCCGCCGGCGGTCGTCTCGGAAGAAAGATAGGTGACGCATTTCTTGCCTGTGCCCGGATCCCTGGTGGCATCGTCCGCGTGTGCAAGCGATGCAATCGCGGTCGTGGCGAGCAATGCGAAAGTCACGAGCGGTTTGCGGGACATGTGCTTCTCCTTGGATTCAGTTGCCACAACGTCGATGACGTTTGTGAATCCGACTGGGTGTCCGTCGCGGGGTTCCCGCGCGCGCCCATGTTTAAGGAGCTTTCACCCGACTTGCGAGGTGCTTGCACATTTGGGTCGCGATGTGTGGCCCGCGACACACAGACGGTTGCAGTGGCGAACTACCGCGTCGGTGGCCAGGGCAGGTAGCGCCACTCCGCCGGTCGCATGACCGGCGCCTGGCCATTGCTGGCAAGGAAACGCGCGAGGTCGGTGAGCCCCGGGTTGTGTGCGATCAATGTAACCAGTGTGTAAGCCACGGCCTGCACGCGCAGCTGCGCTTCGAGCAGCTCGGGTGGCGCGCCATACAGCTGGTCCGAATAGACCACGTCGATGTCGATGTGCAGTTCCGCCACCATGATCTCGGCAGTCTGGCGCGCTGCCAGCGCGGTGCTCACCAGCAACGGCCCGGGATGATGTCCCTCGCCGAAGATGTCGCGCGCCGCCTTGCGTGCTGCTGCCTTGCCCGCCGTGCTCAACGGGCGATCGCGCTCGTCGCCCTTGAATGCCGTATCCACCTGCGCATGGCGCAGCAGGATCACATGCTCGGCCTGCGTCGGCTCTGGCGCCTCGCTCACATCATTCCAGTCTGCAGCTGCGCGGCCGGCGACATCATGTCGCGGGTCCATGGCGGATCGAATACCAGCTCCACCTGTGCCTCGCGCACGGTGGGGATCTGCTCGAGCTTGTCCTTCACGTCGGCCACGAGCACATCGCCCATGCCGCAGCCGGGCGCGGTCAGCGTCATCTTCACCTGCATGACGCGCATGCCGTCTTCCTGCGGCAGCACCACGCAGTCGTAGATCAGGCCGAGGTCCACGATGTTGATCGGGATCTCCGGGTCGTAGCAGGTGGCCATCTGTTTCCAGGCCAGCGCTTTCACGTCATCTTCGGTGGCATTGGGTGGCAGCTCCGGAACCGAGATCGGTTCCTTGCCGATGGCATCGGCATCGGTGCCGGCGAGGCGATACAGGTTGCCCTCGATGTACAGCGTGAAGCTGCCGCCGAGTGCCTGGCTGATGAAGCCGGCGAGGCCGGGCTGCAGCTTGATGGCGTGACCGGAGGGCACCATGACGGCATCGACTTCACGCTGGATGACGAAGGCTTCGTGACTTTGCGCCATGGCTTATTCAGTGGAAACGGTGGGAGCGGCACTGGCTTCGGATGCAGCCAGCGCTGCATTGAGCGTGTGCCAGGCGAGGCTCGCGCATTTCACGCGTGCCGGGAATTCATGCACGCCGGACAGTGCGGCGAGCTTGCCGAGATCGGCGCCGCCGCCGGTATCGGTGGTGAGCAGCGCATGCACGCGCTGGAACAGCGCATCCACGTCGGCGCGCGACTTGCCCTTCACGGCCTCGGTCATCAGCGAAGCCGAAGCCTTCGAGATGGCGCAGCCATTGCCCTCGAAGCGCAGGTCGGCGATGCGTTCGCCGTCGCGGTTCAGCGTGATGGTGAGGCGATCGCCGCACAGCGGGTTGTGCCCCTTGGCCTCGGCGTCATGCGGATCAAGCCGCCCGAAATTGCGCGGGTGCTTGTTGTGGTCGAGGATGACCTCGCGATACAGCTCGGTGAGTTCCATCAGCCGAATACCTCCACGGCGCGGCGCACGGCCGCGGCGAGCTGCTCCACTTCAGCCAGCGTGTTGTAGCAGGCGAAGGAGGCGCGCGCCGTGGCGGGCAGTCCGAGCAGGTCCATCAGCGGCATGGCGCAGTGATGGCCAGCGCGGATCGCCACGCCTTCGTGATCGAGGATGGTGCCCACGTCATGCGGATGCACGCCGTCCAGCGTGAAGGACAGCACGGGACCTTTTTCTTCGGCAGTGCCGTGGATGCGAACGCCCGGAATGCGCATCAGCGCCGACGTGGCCGCACCAAGCAGCGTGTGCTCATGTGCAGCTGCCTTGTCGACACCGAGTTCCTCGAGGAAATCCATCGCCGCCGCCAGGCCGATGGCGCCACTTATGTTGGGCGTGCCGGCCTCGAACTTGTACGGCAGTTCGTTCCAGGTGGCGCTCTCGTACGACACCGTGCGGATCATGTCGCCGCCGCCCATCCACGGCGGCATGGCATCGAGCAGCGCTTCGCGTCCGTACAGCACGCCGATGCCGGTGGGGGCGTACAGCTTGTGGCCGGAGAAGGCATAGAAGTCAGCGTCGAGGGCGCGTACGTCCACGATGCCGTGGGCAACTGCCTGTGCGCCATCCACCAGCACCGGCACGCCGATGTGATGCGCGGCATCGATCACGCGCTTCACCGGCAGCACCGAACCCAGCGCATTCGAGACATGTGCGATGGCGACGAGCTTCGTACGATCGTTGAGCAGTCCCTGGAAACCTTCGAAGAACAGCTGGCCCGATTCGTCGATGGGCGCGACGCGCAGGCGCGCGCCAGTGGCCGCGCAGGCCATCTGCCAGGGCACGAGGTTGGCGTGATGCTCCAGCGCCGACACGATGATCTCATCGTCGGGTTTCAGGTTGGTGCGACCCCAGCTCTGCGCCACCAGGTTGATGGCCTCGGTGGTGCCGCGCGTGAAGATGATCTCGTGCGTGGAGGCCGCATTGAGGAAGCGACGCACACGCTCGCGCGCACCCTCGAAGGCGTCGGTGGCGAGCTGGCTCAGCGTATGCACGCCACGATGCACGTTGGCATGCAGGTGCGTCTCGTAGTGCACGACCGCGTCGATCACCGCTTGCGGACGCTGCGTCGAGGCACCGTTGTCGAGATAGGCCAGGTGCCTGCCATTGACCTGCTGCGCGAGGATGGGGAACTGCTCGCGCAGTCGCGCGACATCGTATCCATGCGCGGCATGCAGGCGCACCACGCTCACGCCAGCACCTGCTGCGCGATGTGGCCGCCCAGTACGCCGGCGAGTGCCTGCTCCGCGGCAGCGCGCAGCTCCGGCAGTTCCAGTCCACGCACGGCATCTTCCAGGAAGGCCCATTCCAGCAACGCACGCGCGGTGTCGGCGTCGAGGCCGCGCGACAGCAGGTAGAAGCGCATGTTCTCGTCCAGCGCGCCGGTGGTGGCGCCATGGCTGGCGCGCACCTCGTCGGTGAGGATCTCCAGCTGCGGACGCAGGTCGATCTCGGCGCCGGCATGGGCCAGCAATCCCTTCAGCGACTGGCTCGAAGTCGAGCCACGCGCCGTGCGATTCACTTCCACGCGACTGCGACAGGCAATGCGCGTGGCATCGCGCGCGATGGCGCGGAACACCTGGCTGCTGCTGGTATGCGGGGCGAGGTGATCCACCAGCAGCGAATGATCGAGCGTGCGCTTGCCGCCGGCCACCACTGCGCCCTGCAACGTGAACGCGGCGCCCGCGCCATACAGCGAAGCGCGCATCGAAGTGCGCGCACTGCGCGCACCGAGTTGCAGCAGCGTGAGCTGGTACTGCGCATCGCGATCCAGCGCCAGCTGCATGGTGTCGAGGAATTGCGCATCGTCGGCGAGCGCCTGCCAGCGCAGGTGGCGCACGCGACTGCCCGCGCCCGCGTACAGCTGCGTGGCCGCGTTGATGATGCCCTGCGCGCCCGTGGTGCCCAGGTGGCGTTCGACCAGCACCAGCTCCGCATTCGCCGCCACCGCAAGTTCGAGTCGCGGATACACGGCCTGGCGCGCGGTGCCGGGCGTGGCGAGGAAAATCACTTCCAGCCGCAGCGTGCCTTCCACCCTGAGCCGCGCCACATCAGTGGCGAAGGCATCGTTGAGCCAGCCGAAGCGCTCATGGCGCGTGCGTTCCGGCACCAGCGGTGCGCTGGTTGCATCGAGTGCAGGGCAGGGGTCCGACAGCGAGGGCAACAGTCGGCCATCCGCGAACACCAGTCGCGTGTAGCCGGCGAGCCGCTGCGGCAGCAGCGGCGATACCGCGGTCGCAAGTTGCTCCGGGGCGCTGGCAGGCAATGGTGCAAGGGCCGCAGAGCCAAGGAACTTCAGGTCCGCGTAACGCCACAGGTCGTCGCGCAGCTGCGGCAGTCCGGCGGCCAGCGCCTTGTTCAGCGCGCCGCTGCGTACATTGATGGGCAGCAGCTTCGCGTTCAGCAGCGGGGCAGCATCCATCACGGCATCGCGCAGGCGCTGCTCATAGGCCGCATTGCTCATGCTGCCGGGGACGGGTCTTGCAACCGCGTTCATGCAGCTTCTTCCAGCAGCCAGTCGTAGCCGCGCTGTTCGAGTTCGCGCGCCAGCTCCGGTCCGCCGCTCTTGACGATGCGGCCGCGGGCCAGGACGTGCACGCGATCCGGCTGCACATGGTCGAGCAGGCGCTGGTAATGCGTGACCAGCAGGATGGCACGTTCGGGCGAGCGCAGCGAATTGATGCCGGCAGCCACGACCTTCAGCGCGTCGATGTCGAGGCCGGAATCGGATTCATCCAGGATGGCGAGCTTCGGCTGCAGCACCAGCATCTGCAGGATCTCGTTGCGCTTCTTCTCGCCGCCAGAAAAACCTTCGTTCAAGCCGCGCGACAGGAAGGCCTCGTCCATCTTCATCAGGCGCATGCGTTCCTTCACCAGCGACAGGAAGTCGAAGGCGTCGACCTCGGCTTCGCCGCGCTTGCGGCGCGCCGCATTCAGCGCGGCACGCAGCAGGTAGGCGTTGTTCACGCCGGGAATCTCCACCGGATACTGGAAGCCGAGGAACAGGCCCGCATGCGAGCGTTCCTCCGGCGCCAGCGCCAGCAGGTCGGCGCCCTGGTAGCCCACGCTGCCGGAGGTGACGGTGTAACCGGGCTTGCCGGCCAGCACATGCGACAGCGAGCTCTTGCCCGAGCCATTGGGGCCCATGATGGCGTGCACTTCACCAGCGCCGACGGCGAGGTCGATGCCACGCAGCACCTCCCGGTCGCCAACCTTTGCGTGCAGGTTCTGTATCGAAAGCAGGGGGGTACTCATCCAACGGCTCCTTCAAGGCTTACGGCCAGCAGGTTCTGCGCTTCCACGGCGAACTCCATCGGAAGTTCGCGCAGCACGGTGCGGCAGAAACCGCTGACGATCATGTTGACGGCGTCCTCTTCTGAGAGGCCGCGTTGCAGGCAGTAGAACAGCTGCTCCTCGCTGATCTTCGAGGTGCTGGCTTCGTGTTCCACCACTGCGGTGGGATTCTTCGTTTCGATGTACGGCACGGTGTGCGCGCCGCAGTCCGGGCCGATCAGGAGCGAGTCGCATTGCGTGAAGTTGCGTGCGCCGCTGGCGCCCGGCATCACCGACACCATGCCGCGATAGCTGTTCTGCGCATGGCCTGCGGAGATGCCCTTGGAGATGATGGTGCTCCTGGTGTTGGCACCGAGGTGGATCATCTTCGTGCCGGTGTCGGCCTGCTGGTAATTGTTCGTGACGGCGACCGAATAAAACTCGCCCACCGAGTTCTCGCCGCGCAGTACGCAGCTCGGGTACTTCCAGGTGATGGCGGAACCGGTTTCAACCTGCGTCCACGAGATCTTCGAATTGCGCCCGCGGCATTCGCCACGCTTGGTGACGAAGTTGTAGATGCCGCCCTTGCCCTGTGCATCGCCGGGATACCAGTTCTGCACGGTGGAGTACTTGATCTCGGCATCATCGAGCGCGATCAGCTCGACCACCGCCGCATGCAGCTGGTTCTCGTCACGCATCGGCGCCGTGCAGCCTTCCAGGTAACTCACGTGGCTGCCCTTGTCGGCGATGATCAGCGTGCGTTCGAACTGGCCGGTCTTCGCCGCGTTGATGCGGAAGTAGGTCGAGAGTTCCATGGGGCAGCGCACGCCCGGCGGGATGTATACGAACGAGCCGTCGGTGAACACCGCCGAATTCAGCGCCGCGTAGAAGTTGTCGGCATAGGGCACGACGCTGCCCAGGTACTGCTCGACCAGCTCCGGATGCGTCTGCACCGCTTCGGAGATGGGGCAGAAGATCACGCCCGCGGCGGCGAGGCGGTCCTTGAAGGTGGTCGCCACCGATACGCTGTCGAACACCGCATCCACTGCGACGCCTGCGAGCCGCGCACGCTCATGTAATGGCACGCCGAGCTTCTCGTAAGTTGCGAGCAGCTTCGGATCCACCTCGGAGAGGGACTTTGGCGCGTCCGCATTCAGCTTCGGCGCCGAGTAGTACGAGATCGCCTGGTAGTCGATGGCGGGGTATTCCACCTTGGCCCAGTGCGGCTCCTTCATCGTCAGCCAGCGCTCCAGTGCGCGCAGGCGCCAGTCGAGCAGGAACTGCGGTTCCCTCTTCTTGGCCGAGATGAAGCGCACCGTCTCTTCATCGAGGCCGGGGGGAATGGTGTCGGATTCAATATCCGTGACGAAGCCATGCTGGTAGCCACGCGCCAGCACGGATTCGAGTTGTGCATCCTGGGTCATCGATTTACTCCAGCGACCACGCCATTGCGCAGCCGCACGTCAAAGAGCGCGAAATGTCGCGGATTGCTTTCCAGACCCGCAAGTTCCGCCAGCGTGACTTCACGCAGCGACTCGCGGATCGCATGGTTGATTCGTTGCCAGCTGCCGCCGACATGGCAACTGGACTCAAGGTCGCAGCGGCTGTGGCCGGTGGCGCATTCGGTGAGCGCCAGCGGACCTTCCAGTGCATCGAGGATGTCCGCCGCGCTGATCTTCCGCGCGGAGCGGGCCAGCCGGTAACCGCCGTGCAGGCCGCGGGTGGAATCCACGAGGGCGGCACGCTGCAGCTGTTTCAGCAGCTTGCTGGCCGTCGGCCGGGCGAGGTGGCACTGGTGCGCCACTTCGGTCGCCGTACGTCGCGTTTCGGCATCGCGCGCGAGCGCGGCCAGGATGACCGTAGCGTAGTCGGTGAGTTTGCTGATGCGAATCACGGGATTTCCAGGGCGGCCTTTACGTAAAACAGGACAATTTTAGTCCTGTATGCTGCGCCTGTCATCGGTTCATGCAGCAGGACGCGTGCGGACTGAACTTTCCGCCGGCATTGCTCGCGATGAATTGACGCTGAACGAGGGCATTCCGTGGCAGTCGTGCTACCCGATCCTGCGCATTTGCCTCGGCTGGTGGGGCACCCTAACATGCGTTTCCCGCCGGGCCAGGCCCATCCATTCCAAGGACGTTTCATGAGCAATTTCGAGCAGCAGGCCGCCAAGATCCGCAACCAGCCAGGCTTCATCGCAGCCCTGGACCAGAGCGGCGGCAGCACTCCGAAAGCGCTCAAGTTGTATGGCGTGGCCGAGAACACTTATTCCGGCGACACGCAGATGATGGACCTGATCCATGCCATGCGTTCGCGCATCATCACCAGCCCGTCCTTCGGCGGCAATCGCGTGGCCGGCGCCATCCTGTTCGAGGCCACCATGGATCGCGACATCCAGGGCATCCCGACGGCTGAGTTCCTGTGGACGAAGAAGCAGGTGGTGCCGTTCCTGAAGATCGACAAGGGCCTGCAGGACGAGGTCAATGGCGTGCAGCTTATGAAGCCCATGCCGACGCTGGATCAGCTCCTGGTCAAGGCAAAGGCCAAGGGCATCTTCGGCACCAAGGAGCGCTCGGTCATCAAGCAGGCCAATGCCGAGGGCATCCGTGCGGTGGTAGCGCAGCAGTTCGAAGTGGGCAAGCAGGTACTTGGCCATGGGCTCGTGCCCATCATCGAGCCGGAGGTGGACATCCACACCCCGGACAAGGCTGGTGCGGAGAAGCTGCTCAAGGCCGAGATCCTCAAGGAACTCGACAAGGTGCCCGCCACGCAGCAGGTGATGCTGAAGCTCACGCTGCCGGAGGTCGACGACTTCTACAAGGAACTGGTGGCGCATCCGCGCGTGCTCAAGGTCGTCGCGCTGTCGGGTGGTTACTCGCGCGACGAGGCCAATGCCAGGCTCACGCGCCAGAAGGGCATGATCGCGAGCTTCTCGCGCGCCCTCACCGAAGGCCTCACGGCCCAGCAGACCGATGCCCAGTTCAATGCCGCCCTCGACCAGGCGATCGAAGGCATCTACCAGGCGTCGAAAACCTGAGTGGACCTGTGACGGTGAGCGAAGTGTCAACGAACGCGCCGGTAGTGGAAGTCCATGGGGCTCGCTACAGCGCGGGCTCGCGGCAGATCTTTGACGGGCTCGACCTGACGGTACAGCGAGGCAGCATCACCGCGGTGATGGGCCCCCAGCGGCACCGGCAAGGACCACGCTGCTGCGACTGCTGACCGGCCAGGCCTATGCCTCGGCGGGGCAGGTGCGCGTGCTGGGGCGAGGATGTCGGCGCATTGAATCGTCCGCAGCTGTTCGCGCTGCGGCGGCGCCTTGGCGTGTTGTTCCAGAACGGCGCGCTGCTCACCGACCTCGATGTGTTCGAGAACGTGGCCTTTCCGGCGCGCGAGCATGCGCAGCTGCCCGAGCCGGTGTTGCGCCGGCTGGTGCTGATGAAGCTCGAAGCCGTGGGCCTGCGTGGTGCGGAGAAGCTGATGCCGCAGGAACTGTCCGGTGGCATGGCCGGCGCGTGGCGCTGGCACGTGCCATCGTGCTCGATCCCGAGCTCCTGATTTACGACGAACCCTTCGTTGGCCTCGATCCAGTAATCGATGGGCGTGGTGGTGCGGCTGATCAAGCATCTGAACGATGCGCTCGGCATCACCAGCATCGTGGTGTCGCATGACGTGCCCGAGGTGGGCAGCATCGCGGACTACAGTTACCTGCTGGCGGGTGGTCGCGTGATCGCGCAGGGTACGACGCAGGAACTCAATGCCAGCACCGATCCGGCCGTGCGGCAGTTCATGCAGGGTTCGAGCGATGGGCCGGTGTCGTTCCACTATCCGGCGGGGACTATCTCGGCGCGCTGCTCGATGGCGCCGATCTCAATTGCCCAAGACCCACAAATCCCCGAAGGCTGCGGCGCCTGAGGATGTCTTCGGCGTGAAGCCCGGAGGCAAGTCGTGATCGGCGTGGTGCGGCAATTCGGCGCGGTGGTGTTGTTCCTGATGCGCACGCTCGCGGCCTGCGTGCCGGCGCTGGCGCGACCGGGGGCAATCGTCCGCCAGATCTACAACAGCGGTGCGCGTTCGCTGGTCATCATCATGCTGTCGGGGTTCGTGGTCGGCATGATCATGGGCCTGGCTTTCTCCGACATGCTGGCGCGCTTCGGCAGTGAGTCGGCACTGGGCGTTGCGGCCGGGTTCGCGTTGCTGAAGGAACTCGGGCCGGTACTTACGGCGCTGCTGTTCGCGGGTCGCGCGGGTACTTCGCTGGCTTCCGAAATCGGCCTGATGCGCGCCACCGACCAGCTCACCGCCATGCAGGTGATGGCGGTCGATCCCATGCGCAGCGTGGTGGCGCCGCGTTTCCTCGGTGGCCTGGTCGCCATGCCACTGCTGGTGGCCATCTTCAACATCCTCGGGCTGTTTGGCACGCAGCTGATCGGCGTGTCGGTGATGGGCGTGGATTCCGGCACCTTCTGGTCGCAGATGCAGAATGCCGTGAGCCTGGGCGACGTCAGCGAAGGCATCGTGAAGAGCCTGATCTTCGGCGCATCCTGCACGCTGATGGCGGTGTACTACGCTACAACGCCGAGCCCACCGCGGAAGGCGTCGGCCTCGCAACCACGCGCACCGTCATCGCCTCTTCAGTGCTGGTGCTGATTTTCGACTACATGCTGACGGCCGCTTTTCTCTGACGCGGCGGACCCAGGCAAGGCAATATGACAAGCGATTCAGGCGCCGTTAAGCGGCCCCTTTGGAGAATGACCCCATGAAAAATGAGCGCAGCCTCGAGATCGGCACGGGCCTGTTCGTGCTGCTGGGTTTCGCGGCACTGGCCTTCCTGACGACGCAGCTGCCGGGCAGCAAGCTCGGTGTGTCTTCCAAGACCAGTGGTTACCAGCTGACCGCACGCTTCGAGAACGTCGGTGACCTGCAGGCGGGTGCGCCAGTCAGCATGGCCGGCGTGAAGGTGGGGCGAGTCAGCAGCGTGTCCTTCGATTCCACCGACTACAAGGCGGTGGTGTTGTTGAGCATCGACAAGGCCTTCAACAGGATTCCGGATGACAGCTGGGCCAATGTCGAAACGGCGGGCCTGCTGGGTGCGAAATACATCGGCCTCGATGCGGGTGGCTCGGAAACCTATCTCGCCAATGGCGGCAAGATCGAGAACACGCAGTCGGCCATGGTGCTCGAGAAGTTGATCAACAAGCTGTTCTCCGCCTTTGCGGGCAAGAGCGATAGCTCGTCGGAGGAGAAGACCAAATGATATTTCACGTCGCGCGGGTTTGATGAGCATGCTGTGCTGGCGTTCGCGCCGCTGCATGCGCAGGAAAGGTCGACAACTCCACGCCGGAGAAGTTGATCACCACCAGCTCCCGGCTGCTGCTCGCCGATCTCGACAAGAACCGCGCGGCCTACCGCAAGGACATCAACGGCCTGTACAAGGTGATCGACACCCAGTTCCTGCCGCATGTGGACGTGCCGTTCGCCGCGCAGCAGGTGCTGGGCACGCACTGGCGCGATGCGACTCCCGATCAGCGCAAGCGTTTCACCACGGCGCTGTACCACTCGCTGCTGACCACCTATGGCAAGGCGCTGATCGAATTCACCGGCGACCAGATGAAGGTGCTGCCTTTCCAGGGCGACCCGAATGCGCCGCGTGCCAGTGTGCGCACGGTGATCCGCACGCACACCGGTTCGGATGTCGCGGTGAACTACAGCCTGCGCAAGACCGACACCGGCGAGTGGAAGGTATGGGACGTGGTGATCGAAGGCATCAGCTACGTGAAGAGCTTCCGCGAGGACTTCGGCACCGAGATCGACCAGAAAGGCCTCGACTCGCTGCTGGATCGCCTGGAGAAGGGGCCAACTGCCCGGCAAGTAACCATGATCCGCGCCACTGCAGAGCTCACTGAACGCGACGCTGGGCGTTGCGCGTTGTCCGGTGCGCCTGACACTGGAGACTGTGCCGTGGTTGTGGCGCGAGCTTTCGGCGGTGGTTTGCTGGTCGGCGCGACGGAGGCTGATCTTTCGGGCGTAGCGGAGTCGGACAGCGCCGGACTCGCGCTGCTGGTCGCCTGGCGCGCAAGCCGCAGGCATGCCGGCGGCGAACTGGATTTCACCGGCGTTCCACACCGACTGCAAACTGCTCGCGGAATTGACGGGCGCACAGAGTGCCATCTCGCCGTCACACGCTTTCCGCAGTCGTGGGTGGCTGAGACAGCGACTCCACCTGGATTCGATGACGTGCTCGCGGCCGCGGGCAGTCTGCGCGGAGTGGCGCACCGCACGCCGCTGCTGACTTCGCGGCGCATCGATGCGGCGTCGGGCATGACGCTGCATTTCAAGTGCGAGAACCTGCAGCGCGGCGGAGCCTTCAAGTTCCGCGGCGCCTACAACGCACTGTCGCGCCTGGATGAGGGCGCAGCGGACGTCGTGGCGTAATCGCGTATTCCTCCGGCAACCACGCGCAGGCCGTAGCCTACGCGGCGCGGCTGCTCGCCATTCCCGCCACCATCGTGATGCCGCTCGACGCACCCGCCACCAAGCGCGCGGCCACGGAGGAATACGGCGCGCGCGTCGTCACCTACGACCGTTATCGCGAAGATCGCGCCGCCATTTCACAGCGACTCGCCGATGAACACGGCCTGGCCGTCGTGCCACCCTTCGACCACCGTGACGTGATAGCGGGGCAGGGCACGGCGGCGCTGGAACTGTTCGAGGAAGTGGGGCGAGCTGGATGCCTGTTCGTGCCGCTGGGAGGTGGTGGCTTGCTGGCGGGCACGCTGCTCGCCGCGGGCGCCAGGTCACCGGCATGCAAGGTTTACGGCGTGGAGCCCGCGGCGGGCGATGATGGTCGCCAGTCCCTGCGTCGTGGCGAACGCATACACATTGCGGTGCCCGTGACCATTGCCGATGGCGCGCAGACCCAGCAGCTTGGCGCGCTGACTTTCCCGATCATCCAGCGTGCAGTGACTGACATCCTGGCAGTCGAGGATGCAGCGCTGCTCGAATGCATGCGCCTGCTGGCGGAAACGATGAAGCTGGTGGTCGAACCGACTGGTTGCCTGGGCTTTGCCGGGGCGAGGGTGTCGGGAGCGGGACTGCAGGGCCGGCGCGTCGGGGTGATCCTGAGCGGCGGCAACCTGGATCTGTCGGGAATGACCGAGGCTGCTCGGCTGAACCGGCAGCCCCACCGAAGGGTTGCTTACTTCTTGCGCGAGACGCGGCTGCGCAGTACGGCGAGTCCGCCCATCAACAGCGTCAGGGCGCTGCCTGCCGAAGCCGGATCGATCTCCGGTGCGTTGAAGTGCTTCGTCGGGGTGTTGTCGCGACCGCCGTCGCGGCCACCGCCCTGATGATCGCGGTCGCCAGCGCTGGCAACTCCAGCCAGTGAGCACAGCACGACCATCGCCAGAATTTTCTTCGTCATGTTTCGAGTCCTCTTCATTTGCATCGAATCCTTACGTGCTGTGAAGGCTAGCACGCAGTTTTCCGGGCGACTGTGAGGCAGTACCAAAATAATCGCGTTATGAAAACAGGCGCACGTTAAGTAACGCGCATTCGCTCACCAGTGCTGCCACTGCCCGAAAAGCAGCACCATTATGTCAACAGCGCGTTCGCCGTCGCGTGTGCGGCAACGGCTTCGCCGATGCGACCCGTGCGCATGGCTACCGCGCCGAAGAGAACGCCCGCGAATATTCCAGGCAGCCAGTAGCTGCCATGCGAGAGACCGAACAGCACCGAAGAGATCAGCAATGCAGGCAATCCTGCGTCCTGCATAGGCAGCGCGCCGAACCGCGCGGCGCGCAGGCGGCGCAGCAGGTAGCCACGGAATGCCAGCTCTTCGGCGACCGGCACGACGAGCATGGCGATGAGCGCGCGCGTCGCGATCCACCAGACGCGTTGCAGCGGGCGGCAGTTCTGCCAACGCGGCGGGCATGCCGGTCGGTGCGGACAGCCAGTGGGCCGCCAGCAGCCACGCGCCGAAGACGATCACGCCAGCGGCGATCCCGCGCCAGCTGCAGCGCCAATCCAGCTGCGCGTAGCTCTTGCGATAGAAGAGCAGCAGCGCGAGCGCGACGGGTATGCGCAGCCATTGCAGTGGATCAAAGCCCGCGCTGGCCGCGCGCGTGAGCATGCCCGTCGCGAGGATTCCCACCAGCGGCAGCAGGCAGGCAGCGGTGGCCTCTGCGTTGTCGTCGGTTGGCTCGGCCGGTTCGCCCGACGCCACTTCGCTGCGCAGCCAGCCGATCCTGCGGCTCAGCAAGGCGACGAGGAAAGACGCACCGATGAAGAAGATCCACCCGGCCTGCGAGTGGAAGCCCGCAGTGGGCGATGCCGACATGTCCCTGTGCGGCAATTGCGACGAGCAAAGGCCAACCGTACTGCGTTCAACCCGAACATCAGCAGCGCGGCGGCCGGCAGCAGCAGCAGTGCGCGCGGAAAACGGAATTCGCGGCGCAGGTACCAGAGCCAGCTGGTGCACACCACCAGCATCATGGCGATGCCTTCGAGGCCGGAGCAGGGTGCGGTCGATGTGGATTTCGATGCGGTCGGTGAAGATCGACAGCGTTTCGGGCACCAGCTGCAGGTCGGGGAAGAAAGGCCCGATCATCACGCGCACCACGCCGAAGGGTGAGGGTGGCGACGCTCTGCCACAGGTCCCCCGCGGGCTGCACCGCCAGGATGGTCGCCGTCGCCACCAGCAGGGCAAGCAAACGCCGTACGACCTGAGCCTGCGAACAGCTCGAGCCACATCGAAACCGGCATGACGGCCAGCAGCAGCGACAGCGATGCGGCCGCAAGCAGCAGGTGCTGCACGACCTGCTCGGCTACCACTGCTGCACCGAACACCGTTGCAGCAGCACCGGCAGGATGAATGGCACCGCCAGCACGACGTGCACGGTCAACCAGCGCCATGCGGGCGGGCGCTCTGCGACGCGTTCGGCGACGGAGGTCAATGCGGGGATCCACGCGCGGCCATCAGTATCGCCAGCACTCCGGCCCCACGCGAAGATGAGTCGATACACCGACTTGGGCAGCGGGAAATAGTCGATGGCGCCGGCCGATTCGTCGATCAGCGAGCCGCGGACGAACAGTCCACCACAGCAAGCCGGCGACAGCCGCGATCCTCCATGCCAACGGCGCGTAGCGGCGCAGGCCCATCGGTCAACGCACTTCTTGGGCGGGCTTCCCGGGGCTTGCCGCTGGGGCGGTGGCTGCGGGAGCGGCGGTCGAGGAGGCATCGTCATCGATGATCTCCACGTCGTCGTCCGTCGATGGCGTGCCGTCCTTCACCTGGTAGGCGCGCCGCTGCAGGTAGGCATTGCGCATGAGCGCATAGGGATCATGCGAGTTGGACAGCATTTTCATCGGTGCCCAGCAGTGAGGCGCGCGAGTCGAGCAGTGAGCCCACGGTGAGCCCCGATGCGACCGTGCCAGCTCTGCACGATGTAGGTGTCGGGCTCGCTGAAACGATCGGCGACCAGGCCCAGGCCATCGCGCATGTCGGACGGGCCGAGCAGCGGCAGCATCAGGAATGGGCCGGGTGCTACGCCCCATTTGCCCAGGGTCTGGCCGAAGTCCTCGTCATGCGCGGCCAGGCCAATCTGGCTGGCTGGATCGAACAGGCCGCCGATGCCGACGGTCGTGTTGACGACCAGCCGTGCCGTATCCGAGAAAAACTGCGTGACCTTCCCCTGCAGCAGGTCGTTCACCATCACCTTGGTGTAACCGAGATTGTTGAAGAAATTGCTGACCCCGGTGCGCACCGGGGCCGGCGTGGCACTCACGTAAGCCTTGGCGACGGGCTTCGCCACCGCGCGATCCAGCGCATCGTTGAACTTGTACACGGTGCGGGTTGGCGCGCTCGAAGCGGTCACGGGGATCCGGCTGGGTACCTTGCGGCAAGGTGGCACAGGCCTGGAGCAGGGCCAGGATGGCGAATCCGGGCAGGAGCATTCTCGCTTGCATCGGGCGAGTTTATCAGCCGGGGAGGCTGTTGCTGGCGCATGCGGCTGCCACGCTGTTCACGCAGGTAGCCGCGGATCTCGTCGCGTCGCGCCAGGAAGCGCTTGCGCTGTACTTCGGTGAGGTTCGCGAGGCCAGCGCGAGATCCAGCTGGGTGGTGGCCAGCATCAGGTCGCCATCCGCCACGTGCAGCTCGCCCATGTAAAAGTAAGCGTCACCGGTATCGCCGGCGGCGCTGGCCGCGAGCGCGATGAGGCGGATCTGTTCGGGGCGTGGGCGTGACGTTGTTGAACAGGTCGAGCAGCAGCTGGTGCGCTTTCTTTGCATCGTTCCCCTGCATCAGCATTTCCGCATAACGCACCGTCAATGGCACGTTGCGCGGCGAGATCGACAGGCCCCGCTCGAAGGCCTGCTTCGCATCATCCGTCCTGCCCGCGGCGTAGAGCGCCTCTCCCAGCGCCGAGTACAGCAGCGGCAGCTGCGGCTGCGACTCGAGCAGGGGCTGCAGCAGCGACACCGCGAGTTTGGGGTCGCCGGATTTCAGCTCCGCCAGTGCCGCCCCATAGCGCAGCGCGCCGTTCTGTGGATCCAGCGAGCGCACGTGTTCGTAGTAGCGGCGCTGGTCGTTGGTGGCGTCGCTGGTGACGACGCGCAGCCGCTCGCGGATGTACGCATAGCTGGTCGAATCCGGGCGCCGCGGGAAACCCGACAGCGAGGCCACGCGCGCACGCGCCTCGGCAATGCGCAGCGTATCCACCGGGTGGTCGAGCAGCATCACCGGGATGTCGTCGCCCGCCACACCACGCTCGCGGCTCATGGTGGAGAAGAAGGCCGCCATGCCATTGGGATCGAAGCCGGCCGAAGCCATGAAGCCGATGCCGACGCGGTCCGCCTCGGTTTCTTCCATGCGCGAGAAATTGATCTGCTGCTGCATGGATACGCCCTGGCCCACGGCGATGATGCCCGGCAGTGCATTGGCATTGCCGGTGACCGCGCCGATGAGCACCGCGCCCAGCATGGCGGCGATCGAGGCGATGCTGTTGCGTGACTGCGCCTGCACCGCGCGCGCGATATGCCGCTGCACGACGTGGCCGATCTCGTGCGCCATCACGCCAGCCAGTTCGGACTCCGTGTTGGTCACCAGGATCAACCCGAGGTTCACGCCGACGAAACCGCCGGGCAGCGCGAAGGCATTGATGGACGAGTCGCGGACCACGAAGAAACTGAATTGCTGCGAACCGTCCTGAGCCTCGACGGCGATGCGTGAACCCACCGACTGCATGTAGTCGGAGCTCTCCGGATCGTCGAGCACGCCGTTCTGGCTGCGCAGGTCGCGCATCATCATGGCGACCGATCTGGTATTCGTCGGCGTGGGTCAGCGTGAGGTTGGCGGTGCTGCCCAGGTCGGGCAGCGAGCTTTGCACCGACGCCGCCCCGGACGGGCATGGCCGTCATGTGTTCCGGCGGCGTGTAACTGATGGTTCCGGCCGCGGGCGGCGACGCTATCGGCAGGTTGCCTTCGGTGCTTTCCCGGCCGCTGTTTGCGGATTGCGCAAGCGCCGTGCTGACCAGCGTACTGATCAGTACCGCGCTCAGGAAAGTGCTGGGAGAGGGCAGCCGCATGGCCTCCGATCAGAACACAGCGCAAGCCCCCGGTTCCATAAGTTTTGTGAACGGAACGTGCCGGATCCTCCTACAGGATGCCGGATGCCTGGTCCGCAAGGCGCGAACGTTCGCCCCGGCGCAGCGTGATATGGCCGCCATGCGGGCCAGCCGCGGAAGCGGTTCACCACGTAGGTGAGTCCCGAGGTGGTTTCGGTGAGGTAGGGCGTATCGATCTGCGCGATGTTTCCGAGGCAGACCATCTCGTCCCCGGGCCGGCGCGGGTCAGCAGCGCCTTCATCTGCTTGGGCGTGAGGTTCTGTGCCTCGTCGATGATCACGTAGCGGTTCATGAAGGTGGCGGGCCGCGCATGAAATTCAGCGAGCGGATCTTGATGCGGTTGCGGAGCAGGTCGTTGGTGGCGGCGCGACCCCAGTTTGCCGCCCTCGGCGCTCTGCGTCAGCACTTCGAGGTTGTCCATCAGCGCGCCCATCCAGGGCTCCATTTTTTCTTCCTCGGTGCCGGGCAGGAAACCGATGTCTTCGCCCAGCGGAATGGTGACGCGGGTCATGATGATTTCGGCGAACAGGCTCGAGTCGAGTGTCTGCGTGAGGCCGGCGGCCAGCGTCAGCAGCGTCCTTGCCCGTGCCGGCAGGCCCGAGGATGGTGACCATGGTCGATGTCGGGATCGAGCAGCAGGTTCATCGCGAAGTTCTGTCGCGGTTGCGCGCGGGCAATGCCCCACACGCTGTGCTTGCTGCTGCGGTAGTCCTGGATCAGCCGCAGGCGCGCGGTGTCGCCCATCGATGGACTGCACCATCGCTTCGATGCCGGATTCGGGATGGTTCGTACACGAACTGGTTGACCTTCCAGTCGGCGACATCCGGGCCCTTCACTTCATACAGCGTGCGTCCGCCTTCCTTCCACAGAGCGCATGTCCTTGCCGTGGCGTTGCCAGAAATCATCGGCGACGGGGCGCGTGCCCGAGTCGAGCAGGTCGGCATCGTCGATGGTGCGATCGCTGAAGTAGTCCTCGGCGCGGACGCCGAGGATGGTCGCCTTGATGCGCAGGTTGATGTCCTTCGACACCAGCGTGACGCGCGCGCGCGGCAGCTCCGCCTGCAGCGCCAGCGTCTGCGCGAGGATGGCGTTGTCCGCGGCCGTGCCGGGCAGGTCCGTGGGCAGCGTGCTGTGCAGGTTGCGGGTCTGGAAGAAGATGCGTCCCGACGGCGCGCGCTTGGAATCGCCATTGCCGGTCAGCGCGCTCGGGATCGGCAGGCCGCCATCGATCTCGCCTTGTCCGCGTCCTGCATGATCTCGTCGAGGAAGCGCGACACCTGCGCACGTTGCGCGACGGCTCGGAGAGACCCTTCTTGTTGTGGTCGAGCTCTTCCAGCACCACCATCGGCAGGTAGATGTCGTGCTCGTCGAAACGGAAGATCGCCGCCGGGTCGTGCATCACACATTGGTGTCGAGCACGTAGATGCGGCGCGTCTCCGTGTCAGTCGAGTGCGCGGACTGCGTCGAGGACTTCCTGGGCATGACCTGCTACCTTCACCTTGCGCCATTCGTGGCGCAGTACACCGTGGCCGTCGATCAGAAACGTGCTGCGTTCAATCCCTAAATACTTGCGGCCGTAAAGGCTCTTCTCGCGGATCACGTCGAAGAGCTGGCAGAGCTTTTCCTCCGGATCGCTGAGCAGGTGGAAGGGCAGGGCTTCTTTCTCGCGAAATTTGTCGTGGGACTTCAGGCTGTCGCGTGACACACCGAGCACCAGCGCGCCGGAGCGCTTGAATTTGTCGTTCAGTTCGCCGAACTCGCGCGATTCCACGTGCAGCCGGAGGTCATGTCCTTCGGATAGAAGTACAGCACCAGCGTCCTGCCTTTCGCATCGGCGAGGCTGAATTCCTCACCGCTGGTGGATGCGGCCTTGAAAGCCTTTACTTTTGCGCCGACTTTGATTGCTGGCATGTGCGCGGCCTCAGTTCTTTACCGGTTCGAGGATGGCATCGAGGGTTCGCGAATCGCAGTACTCCATGAAATCTTCACGCAATCCCGCGATGGGCTGGGCGCGCCGGTACGTTGATCATCATCTGCACGGCGAACATCACGGCACCGGTTTGTGACGCGGCGTAGCTGCGCGAAGCCACTTCGGCGATCTCGATCTGTCGCGCCGTGAGGAAACCAGCGAGCCCCGCCACGATGCCGGCGTGGTCCGGCCCGATGACATCGATGGAATAGGGGATGTGGTCCTCGCGCAGCGCGCGCTGCTCGGTGCGGCGCAGGTGCAGGGCGAGATCGGCGCTTTCCGCGAGGCGCGCGAGTTCCGATTCGACCCGCGCCACCGCATGCCAGTTGCCCGACACCAGGAGCTGCATGGCGAATTCACCGCCCAGCGGGACCATGCGACTTTCGTTGATGCTGGCCCCGCAGTCGGAGATGGTGCGGACCACGTCGTGGGCGAGTCCGGGGCGGTCTTTACCGATGGCCGAGATGGCCAGGAACTGCTTCATGCTGCCAGGAATTGTAAGAAGGCAGGCTGGATTCTAGCCGCGCTTGCCTCGGAGATCACGCGACCCGTAACATCGCGCGCCCAACGGACTTTTCACGAATTTCTGGTAGCCCGCCCCGCATGCCGCAGCAAGCCTTCGCCGGAAACACATGTCGCCATCGTTACGCCGTTCCGGGACGACGGCGAGATCGACTGGTCCGCCTGGTCAAGCCTCATCGAATGGCATGCGTCCAGTGGCACCAACGGGGTCGTCGTGGGTGGCACCACGGGTGAATCCCCGACCATCACCGAAGAGGAGCTGCTCGAGCTGACGCGCCGTGCCGGCCGTGTGGCGGCCGCCGGCCGCCTGCAGGTCATCGTCGGCTGCAGGCACCAGTGGCACTGCCACCACCGTGCAACGCCGTGCGACTCTATTCGGGCGAGGGCGTCGACGGCCTGCTGCTGGTCACGCCCCGCCTACAACCGGCCATCGCAGGAAGGCCTGTACCGTCATTTCGAAGCGGCCGCCCAGGCCGCGCAGGTGCCAGTGATCCTCTATAACGTACCTTCGCCGTACCGCCGTGGACATGCTGCCGGAGACGGTCGCCCGTCTGGCGCGCGTGCCACGCATCGTCGCGATCAAGGAAGCCGTGTCGCAGATGAGCCGGGGTGCGCGAAATTGCGCGAAGTCTGTCCGCCGGCCTTCGGCATTCTTTCCGGCGATGACGCCACCACGCGCGAAGCCATCGGCAACGGCGCGGGCGGCGTGATCTCGGTGACGGCGAATGTCGCGCCAGCCGCCATGGCCCAGATGGTGGCCCACCGCGCGGGCAGGCGAACGCCACGCAGTCCGCTGCCATCGATGCGCGACTGGCCGGCCTGCACCAGAACCTGTTCACTCGAAGCCAACCCATTCCCGTGAAGTGGGGCGATGGAGCGGATGGGCCTGATCCGGCGGGCGCCTGCGGTTGCCGCTTACGCCGCTGGCACAGCGGCACCATGGCGCAGTGGAATCGGCACTCTCCACGGCCGGCGTTTCGATCGCGGTGGCAGCGTGATGCGCGCGCTGCGTGGCTCGCTGCTGGGTACTGGGTGCCGCGACGCTGCTGCTGGCGGCGGGCTGCAAATCGCTGAGCTGCAATAATCCGGAACGTATTCCCGGCGCCGCGGAAGTG
This sequence comes from Pseudomonadota bacterium, assembly GCA_037200665.1. Taxonomy (GTDB): domain Bacteria; phylum Pseudomonadota; class Gammaproteobacteria; order Steroidobacterales; family Steroidobacteraceae; genus ZC4RG30. Next base: position 74,239 of record JBBCGD010000008.1, read on the forward strand.
AAGAGCCTGAAGATGCGGTTGGCCTCGATGGCCCGGACACCAGCCAGGCGCTGAAGATTCCTGAATTGAGGGAACCCGGAGGTGCCACACGATTGCGCCCGTGTATGTGCCGCCGAACACGGCTCCGGGATCGGTGCTGCCGACGCCCTCCGCCTGCCGCTCCCACCGCTCCTGAACGGCAAGGTCCTGCGCCCATACCTGGCCCGAGGCGCTGAGCGCTGCTGTAGAATCGCCGCCCGATCCGGTGCGCCATGGGCGCGCGCCGGGCGCGAGAATCATCGAGATAGCTATCGTAAATATTTGATCTGGAGAGGTGGCCGAGTGGTCGAAGGCGCTGGACTGGAATTCCAGTTATACCCTCACAGGTATACGTGGGTTCGAATCCCACCCTCTCCGCCAGATCCGTCATGTGGTGGCCCGCATCGGCTCCTCCGCGACGACCTGCCGTGAATCCCGCCAGGCCCGGAAGGGAGCAACGGTAACGGCCAGGGCGGGTGCCGGAGTTCCGGCTGGTGCGGGCCGCCTCCACGTCCTGTAAAAATCCCCGCATGAGCTACACCGCACTGGCGCGCAAATGGCGCCCCAAGAACTTCGCAGAGATGTCGGGCCAGGAGCACGTGCTGCGTGCGCTGGGCAACGCGCTGGATGCGGGGCGTGTGCACCATGCCTTCCTGTTCACCGGTACGCGCGGCGTGGGCAAGACCACAGTGGCGCGCATCTTCGCGAAGTGCCTGAACTGCGAGCGCGGTGTTTCGGCGAAACCCTGCGGAGTGTGCGCAGCCTGTACCGATATCGATGCCGGCCGCTTCGAGGACCTGATCGAGGTCGATGCGGCTTCCCGCACCAAGGTCGATGACACCCGCGAACTGCTGGACAACGTGCAGTACCTGCCTGGTCGCGGCCGCTACAAGATCTACCTGATCGACGAAGTGCACATGCTGTCGGCGCATTCCTTCAATGCGCTGCTGAAGACGCTGGAAGAACCGCCGCCGCATATAAAGTTCCTGTTGGCCACCACTGATCCGCAGAAATTGCCGGTGACGGTGTTGTCGCGCTGCCTGCAGTTCAACCTGAAGCGGTTGCCGGTTTCGACCATCGGTGCGCGGCTCTCTTACATCCTCGAGCAGGAAGGGATCGCCGCGGAACCGGCTGCGCTGCGCCTCGTGGCCACGGCGGCGGATGGCTCGTTGCGTGATGCGCTGTCATTGCTCGATCAGCTGCTGGCTTTTGGTGGCGAGCGTGAAGTGCGCGAGGCCGATGCGCGTGCCATGCTGGGCACTGTCGATCGCCAGCAGGTGGTGCAACTGGTCCGGCTGCTGGCCGGGCAGGATGTGCCCGCGCTGCTGGAATACGCGCATTCGCTGGACCAGTGGTCGCCAGACTACCTCGCCTTGCTCGATGCCCTGACCAGCCTGCTGGCGCGCATCGCGCTGTTCCAGGCCGTGGGCAAACCCTACGACGACGAAGACGATGTGCCAGCCGAAACCATGGCCGAGCTCGCCGCCGCTATCGCCGCGGAGGACCTGCAGCTGTACTACGACATCGGCGTGCTGGGCCGGCGCGATCTTTCCCTGGTCACCGACCAGCGCGCCGCGTTCGCGCTGTCCCTGGTAAGGATGCTGGCATTCCGTCCTGGTGGCCTGCCACCGGCCGGCGGCACGGTGACGGGCGCTGGTGCGCGCGCCAGTGCACCACGTGCGATGAGTGCGCCGGTGGCGCGGGAAATGGTACCCACTGCGCCAACAGCTGCAGCGGGTCCCTCCGCATCGGCGCTGCCCCTGGTAGCTGCCAACTGGAAAGCCATCGTCGAGCAGCTGAAGCTCACTGCACTGGCCGGGCAGCTGGCAGCGAACTGTGCGCTGCTGGGTCGCCAGGGCACGCAGGTGAAGCTGCTGCTCGATGCGCGTGGCCTGTCGACGCGCAACCGCATCACCGAGGAAAAACTGGCCGCTGCACTGTCGCGCTATCTGGGAGAGCCGGTGAAGCTCGACATCGAGGTCGGCGCGGCCGAAGCCGCTACTGCCACGCCGGTGCGCGAACGCGAACGCGAAGTCAGCGAGCGCCTCGCGCAGGCGCGCGCCACGCTCGAATCCGATCCCAATATCCAGGCCTTGCGCGCCGAGATGGGCGCCACCATCTTTCCCGATTCGGTGCGGGCCACTTCCAACGAGGAGAACTGAACATGCGCGGCAACATCGGCAATCTCTTGAAGCAGGCGCAGGCCGTGCAGCAGAACATGCAGAAGGCGCAGGAGCAGGTGGCGCTGATCACGGCCATCGGCGAATCCGGTGGCGGCATGGTCAAGGTCAACATGAACGGCAAGCATGAAGTCGCACGCGTGCAGATCGAGCCGGCGCTGCTGACCGAAGAGCGCGAAGTGCTGGAAGACCTGATTGCCGCCGCGATCAACGACGCCACCCACAAGGTAGGCATCGCGGTGAACGAGAAGATGGCCGGCGCGATGTCCGGCCTGCAGCTGCCGCCGGGCATGAAGCTGCCGTTCTAGGCGCGGCCGTCTTCGCCTGATGAAGCATCCCGTCGCACTCGCACGCCTGATCGAGGCCTTGCATGGTCTGCCCGGTATCGGACCGAAAACCGCGCAGCGCCTTGCCTTCAAGCTGCTGCAGGATGGCCGCGGTGAAGCGCGCGAGCTGGCGCAGGCACTGGATGCGGCGCTGGGATCGATAGGCCGCTGCCGGCGTTGCCGGATGCTGGCCGAGGGCGAGCTGTGTCCGCAATGCGAATCGACGACACGCGACGATGCGCAGCTGTGCGTGGTCGAATCGCCTGCCGACGTCATCGCAGTGGAGAACTCCGGCGCTTACCGCGGACGCTACTTCGTGCTGATGGGTCACCTGTCGCCGCTGGATGGAATCGGGCCGGCCGAACTGGGCCTGCATGAACTCGACCTGCTGTTCGCCGAAGGACGCGTGCGCGAGGTGATCCTCGCCACCAATTCAACGGTGGAGGGCGAGGCTACCGCCCATGTGGTCAGCGAGATGGCGCGCGCGCGTGGCCTGGCTGCGACGCGCATCGCGCAGGGCGTGCCTTTCGGCGGCGAGCTGGAATACGTCGATGGCGGCACATTGGCGCATGCGCTGGCCGGGCGGCAGAACGTCGGCTGAAAAGGTTCAGCGTCGCGCGGCGCGATCGCGTTCGGAACGCTTCCCCCACAGTTCTTCGTACAGGCGCCGCAGCCTGCGATAGCTTTCGTAACGCCTCGCATCCATCGTGCCTGCTTCGGTTGCCGCGCGCACCGCGCAGCCTGGTTCCTGCATGTGTCGGCAATCGAGGAACCTGCACTGGCCGGCGAGCTGCGCGAGTTCGCGAAAGCCCAGCGTGGCGGGTTCGAGGGCATCGATCGCGGGCGCGAAATCACGAACACCTGGTGAGTCGATGATGCGTCCGCCAGTCCTGCAATCATAGAGGCGGGAAGCGGTGGTGGTGTGCCGGCCTTCTTCCTCGCGCATCAACTCGCCGACGGCGATGTCCACGGCTTCATCGGTGAGCAGTCGCGACAGCGTCGACTTGCCGACGCCGGATTGGCCCGCAAGGATGGTGGTGTGGTCCGCGAGGGCAGGGGCCAGCACACCGATGCCAGCGACGCCGGCGCTGGCACTGATCGAAATCGCCTCGTAACCCAGCGCGACATAGGCCGAGAGCGATTGATGCAACTTCGCGCTGCCCGGCATGTCGTTCTTGTTGATGATGACGAGGGCGCGCAGCGAAGCGCTTTCCGCGGCACAAAGATAGCGGTCGAGCAGGAACAGATCCGCCGCCGGCAAAGGTGCCAGCACCACTGCCAGTTGCGTGAGGTTCGCGGCCACGAGTTCGCTGCGTCCTCGCAACGTACTGCGCATCAGCGATCTCCTGCGTGGCAGGATTTCCGCGACCAGCAGCTCATCGCCGCGCCATTCGCATTGCACGTTGTCGCCGCAGACTATGTCGAGCTTGCGGCCGAGCGGCCGCGCCTTATGCAGTCCACCATCTGCATCACGCAACAACAAATGCCGGCCGTAGCTGGCGATGACTTCCGCGATCACTGGATACGTTGTACCGGAATGTGCGCGGCAGGTCATGCAACTTGCAGCGACTCTATCTAGAATGGCGTACGGGCATTGACTACGCCGGCCATGAGGTGACCGTGCAGCATCGCGACAACCTGATCTGGATCGACCTTGAAATGACGGGCCTGCGCACCGACGCGGATTCCATCATCGAGATTGCCACCGTCGTTACCGACGCGCAGTTGAACGTGCTGGCCGAAGGGCCCGTGCTCGCCATCCATACCGCCGATGAAATCCTCGCCGGCATGGACGAATGGAACACCCGCCAGCACGGCGGCAGTGGACTCATCGAACGCATACGCGCGAGCCGTACCACGCTGGCGGATGCCGAAGCACAGACGCTTGAGTTCCTGAAGGTGTGGGTACCCGGCGGTATCTCGCCGATGGCGGGCAACAGCATCTGCCAGGATCGGCGCTTCCTTGCGCGGCAGATGCCGGCGCTCGAGCGTTACTTCCACTACCGCAACCTCGACGTCAGCACGCTGAAGGAACTGGCGCGACGCTGGGCGCCGCAGGCGGTCGCCGGTTTCACCAAGCAGGCTTCGCACCTCGCGCTGGCGGACATCCATGATTCCATCCGCGAGCTGGCCTGGTATCGCTCGCGCCTGTTCATCGCTGCGGCCCAGGCTCCGCAGGCGGTGGCATGACCGCGACCACTGACAATGAAACACTGCTGCCCGCGAGCTGGCATGCGCGGCCGCATGGCTTCGCATCGCTGATGGCACTGTACGAAAGCAACTACCTGCGGCTCGCGCGCCTCGTGGGCGATCCGCGCTTGCTGAGTGGTGAGCGCATCTCGCGCGTGGCCAGTGGCTGCGATCTCAAGCTCAGCGTGATCGAGCAGTGCCCCTACACGAGCACGCTCGGACTCACGCACCTGTTCCATGACCCGCTGGCGGTAGGGCCTGGACTTGAGACTTTCCTCACGTACCCCGATGTGCGCATCCGCGTATACGGGGACGCGCGCATGGCCCAGGCACAACACTGGCGCGCGGACCGGCCCGAGCCCTACGGCCGCGATCCGGTCGAGGCCGGGCGTGAACTGCAGCAGCGTTGGGTCTTCAACAACATGCTAAACAAGTGGCTGGAATACTGCATTGAGCTTGGGCATTCACTGGTCTGATGGCCGCCGCACTCACCAACGCGCTCTCCAACTGGTTTGGCAAGCTGGCGCGCTCGCGCATCGTGATCGAGCATCCGGACGATCCGGAGGACGAGCGCGTCCTGCATCTTTTCAAGAACCGCGCCGAGATGAAGAAGACGCTCGGCGACGCGCAGGACGAGCTGCATCGACTCAAGGACCGCATCAAGCTGCAGGAAGCGGCCACCTCGCGGGTCCGCGAACAGCTTGAGCAGCTGGAGGCGCGGCTCGCTGCGCCACTGAGCGGGCTGCACAGCCTTGCGCACTATCAATTGCGCGACCTGTGGGTCACCGGCCACGCACAGATCGGCAAGCTGGTGCACGAACAGGCGCAGCTGCGCGAGGAACGCGAACGCCGCCAGTTCCTCGCTGAACTCAATCGGCAACTCTTCGAGCGTTCGCAGCAGGCGCGTGCCAACTGTGCCCAGGCGGAGCATGCGGCAGCCGACGGACGAGCCGGAGTTGCCACCCTGCAGGCGCAGCTCGCGCAATCGCAGCGCTGGTGGCAGTACTTCAAGCGTCGTGACCTGGCGCGGCGGCTGCAAACCATGCAGGGCGAACTCGCGATTGCCGAGAGCCAGTTGCAGCAGGCGCGCGAACAATTGCTCGAGATCGAAGAGCAGGGCGGCGCGAAGTATCCCGGCCTGTCGCTGGAAGCGCGCCGCATGCTGAACCTGATGGCGATTGCCTGCGCGCAGTTGCAGGCGTTGCGGCTTGCACCGCAGTCCCTGCTGGCACGGGCGATCGATGCGATGTCGCGCAGCGAACCCAGGATTGAAGGTGCGGGTGATGCCGCAGCCGCCCTGGCGCTGATGCAGGAAGTGGCGCGGGCGCGCGCTGCGTTGATCAATGGCGCCGCTGCGATCCTGCCGGATGTGAAGCGCCTTGCCGATCACCTGGCCGCAAACGTCAGGTATCTCGGCGAGGCAGACACCTTGCCGCGTGACGAATCAGTGCATGCAGCGCTGCGCTCGGGCCTCGGCCGCAGCGAGCAGATGAGCTGGAACCTGCTCAACGATGATCTCTGGAACCTGTCCGATCTGTTCTACAGCGTCGAGGAGTAGGCCCCCAGCCCCACACGCTCAAAGCCGCCGCGTCGTCGCGGCGGCTTCCCGACTAGTTGGCCTTGCTGGCCTTGGCCGGTGCGGCTTTCGCAGTACCGGCGGCCAGCGGGCGCGGGGCCGCTGCAGGTTCGATGCCGGTGACGATGTCCGCCATGATCTGCGTGGTGCTGTCGAGCAGGATGTCCGGCTGCTTTTCCTTGGCCGGTGTCGCTGCCGTATTCGGCGCATCGGCCGGTACCGGCTTGCCATCCTTGCCGGGCTTGGCGGATCCATCAGCGGCAGGTGCCGGGGCGTCGTCCGCATCGTCGCCGGTGGTGGCACCGGTGCTGGCTTCCAGCTCCGTAAGTGACGTGAATACGGGCTTGCCCTGTGCCTTGCGGCGTTCGTTCTCACGGCGCAGCTGGTCCGCATCGATGCTCTCGCGCTCGGCCTTGCGCGTCACCAGGTTCAGCGACAGCACTTTCTGCGCACGCAGCTTCGTGTACGCGGCGATGTCGCCCACCAGCCACTGGAAGTCGGGATCGGTGCGGCCACGGTCGGCCTCGCTGCGATCCAGTGCCATCGCGGTTGGAATGGGCTTGGGCGAAACATAGTGCTGGAAGTTGGCCGGCGCGATGCGATCCCAGGGCAGTGCGGCTTCCAGTGAGCTCTCACCGACTTCGTTCATGTCGATGGTGGCGGGCAGCTGGATGTCCGGCTCCACGCCCGCGATGCTGCGTGCTCTCGCCGGTGATGCGATAGAACTTGCCGATGGTGACGGTGAGCTGGCCTTCAACCGGCTTCTGCGTCCACTTGTCGAGCGGGATCAGGCTTTGCACCGTGCCCTTGCCGAAGCTGCGCTGGCCGACGATATAGGCACGGCCGTAATCCTGCAGGGCGCCGGCGAAGATCTCCGAGGCCGAGGCGCTGTAACGATCGATGAGTACCACGAGCGGGCCGTCGTAGGCCTTGCCGGGCATTGGATCGTCGAGCACTTCAACGCGGCCGGTGGAATCCTTCAGCTGCACCACCGGGCCCTTGTCGATGAAGAGGCCGGTCAGGGCCTGCGCTTCAGGCAGGAAACCACCGCCGTCGCCGCGCAGGTCGAGGATCAGGCCATCGAGCGGGCCTTCCTTCTTGAGTTCGCCAATGAGCCGAGCGACGTCGCGCGCAGTGCTGCGATAGTTGTCGTCGCCTTTGCTTTCTTCGTCCGTATCCCGGTAGAAGCTCGGCACGTTGATGACGCCGATGTTGAGCTGGCGACCATTGCGCGTGACGATGCGGCGCTCTTTCTTGGCTGCCTGGCCTTCCAGCGTGACCTTGCCACGCGTCAGCTCGACGACCTTCTCAGGCGAACCTGGCGCAGCACCTGCTGGCAATATCTGCAGGCGCACCTGCGTGCCGCCCTTGCCGCGGATCAGCTGCACTACATCATCCAGGCGCCAGCCGATCACGTCCTCGAAGGCGCCGTCCTTGTCCTGGCCGATGGCGGTGATGCGATCCTTTATGCCCAGCGTGCCGGCCACGGCGGCGGGTCCGCCGGGCAGCAGGTTCACGATGCTGGCGTATTCGTCATCCGATTGCAGCGTCGCGCCGATGCCCTCGTAGCTGAGGCTCATCTGGATGCGGTACTCCTCGGAGTTGCGCGCCGAGAAATAGTTGGAATGCGGATCGTAGGTGCGCGCGTAGGCATTCATGAGGTTCTCGAAGACCTCATCCACCGTGACCTTGCTGGCGCGCTGCAGGGTGCGTTCATAGCGCTTCTTCAATGCGGCTGCGGTATCCGTCCAGCTCTTGCCCGTGAGCATCAGCGAGACGGCATCGCTCTTCACGCGCTTGCGCCACAGCTCATTCATTTCCTCGAGGGTGGCCGGCCACTGTCCCTTGCTGCGATCGAAGGCGAAGGTTTCGTTGACGGTGAAGTCCGGTTCCGTGGCGAGCAGCGACAGTGCGTATTCGATGCGCTCGCGGTTGCGCTGCTGCAGCCGTGCGTACATGGCGAAGCCGGGCTCGACCGCGCCGCTGTGGATCATGTCGTCGAAGCGGTCCTTGTACTGGCTGAATTCGGCGATGTCGCTGGCGAGGAAATAACTGCGCTGGCCATCGAGCGAATCGAGGTAGCGGTTGTAGATGTCCTCGGACATGCGGTCATCGATCACCACGCGGCGGTAGTGCGCCTGCTCGAGGATCGTGCCGATGCGCCGCGCCAGCAGGTGCTGGCGTTCGCCTGGAGCCAGTGCTCCCTGCGGCAGCAGGCTCGCTCCGGCCGGAGCGCCGGTGGAGCCGGCGCCAGTCAAGGTCAATACCAGCAGCGCAGCCAGCGCGATGGCACCCATCGAGCGGCGCGAGCGCCGCGTGATTTCAGTTACAGTCATGGGAGGTCAGGCTAGACGGCATGGAGCCCGGCAGCAAGTGCAGCTCCCCACCGTTGTGATGCCGGACCCCACGCTTTAGAGGAATACCTTTGCAACCAATGGTGGCGTTACTGGGCGTCGTGATGGGCTCGTCAGTGGCATTGCTGGCAGGCCTCGGCATGACACTGGCCGTATTCCTGCTGATGCCGGAGTTCCACGAGCGCCTGTCGGCTGAATTCGGCCCTCTGGTGCAGGCGGTTGCGTGGGCAGGGCTGCTGACGGCTACTTCGGCTGCGGCATTCGTGGGTCAGTTGAAGGCCAGGCCGTGGCGCCTGATTGCGCAGCTGGGACTCGTACTATCGGTCGGAGTCGTGGCGCTGAAATACTGGCCCACCTGATCAGGTAAGCGGCACGGCAAAGCGCTCGCCGGGTTACGGCGAATTAACGCTAGCGCTTGTCCCAAGGATCGTTTTTCTTCGCCAGCGCGCGATGCACGCCGCTGTTGTAAGGATCCGAACCGCAGCTCTCCACTCCGCTGCTGACCACGCTGGACTTGTCCTGGAGAATGGCCATGCGCAGTCGCGTGATGGTCACATCACGGCGCCTATCGCTCGGGTCGACTTCCTCTTCGGCAACCGGGATTCCACTGCTTTTGCCGGCATTACGATGGAGTGTGCTCATGGGCTGCAAGTCTCGCCTTACGTGAAGCGGAATCTTAGGTTTTTTGCAACCTGCGTCAAGTAAGCGACGGATTTATGTCAACTTTTCGTGAATCTCAGCCCAATGCGAAGAGCCAGGAACAATAGGTAGGGACCCAGCAGCACCAGCCAGTATCCGGGCGAGAACGTCACGATGCCGTGCAGGTAGTCACCGATGAGCGCCAGTGGCCCGCCGTGCCGCGCCAGCGCCGGATCGCCGGGATCACGCAGGTAATCGCCGAGGAAAATGCGTCCCGCGCACCAGATTCCGACCGGCAGGATCGTCAGCGCAAACAGCAATGCCATACCGAAGGCAGCAAGTTCGCGCTTCAGCGTCGGAAGCGAACGATAACGGCGCGATGCGTTGGACAGTGCTTTGCTCACGGGGCGGCATAATACCGGAATGAACAGCAACAGGACTTCGTCTCCCGAACCAGCGCACCTCGGATCGAGGTCGCGCAAGGTGACGGTCGCGGCCACGCAGTTTGCGTGTGGATGGAACCAGGCCGGGAACATTGATCGCGCCGAGGAGCTGGTGCGACGTGCGGCGCGCGACGGCGCACAGATCATCCTGCTGCAAGAGCTGTTTGAAACGCCATATTTCTGTATCGAACAGGATGTCCGGCACCTACGGCTGGCCACTTCGCTGGCCGACAATCGCGCCGTGAAACGCATGGCCGTGCTGGCACGCGAACTCGACGTGGTGCTGCCGGTGAGTTTTTTCGAGCATGCCGGGCAGGCGTACTTCAACACCGTGGCGGTGATCGACGCGGGTGGTGCGGTGCTGGGCTCTTATCGCAAGGCGCACATTCCAAACGGGCCCGGTTACCAGGAGAAGACCTACTTCTCGCCTGGCGACACGGGCTTTCGCGTCTGGAATACCAGGTTCGGGCGCATTGGCGTCGGCATTTGCTGGGACCAGTGGTTTCCCGAGTGCGCGCGTGCCATGGCCCTCATGGGGGCGGAGCTGCTGTTCTACCCGACCGCGATCGGCAGTGAACCACCGCCGGCGCTGCCGGTGCATTCGCGCGATCACTGGCAGCGCACGCAGCAGGGACATGCTGCGGCGAACCTCATGCCGCTGATTGCATCCAATCGCATCGGCACGGAACGGTCGCTGCAGTCTCCGGAAGATCTATACATCCGCTTCTACGGTTCATCATTCATCACGGATGCGCAGGGCGCGAAGCTGGCTGAAGCGGATGAAGCAACCGAGTCGGTGATCCTGGCGCAGCTTGATCTCGCGCAGGCTGCCGAGCTGCGTGACAACTGGTTCGTGTTCCGCGACCGGCGTCCGGAGCTTTATTCCGCATTGACTTCGCTGGATGGAGAAGGGTCGGCGGCGTACCGCAGCTCGTGAACATCCTGTTCGTGTGCCTCGGGAATATCTGCCGCTCGCCGACAGTGGAAGGCGTGGCACGTGTGCTGGCAGCGCGACATGTACCGCAACTGGACCTGCAATTCGATTCAGCGGGTACGGCGGGATACCACATTGGCGATCCGCCGGATCCTCGTAGCCAGGAAGCCGCGCGCGCGCGTGGCTATGACATTTCGATGCTGCGCGCACGACAACTGGTAGCGCAGGACTTCAGTCGCTTCGACCTGCTGCTGGCCATGGATGAAGACAACCTGACCGACATGCGCGCCATCGCGCCACGCGGCTACGCCGAGCGCGCGCGCCTGTTCCTGTCGTACTTGCCGGAGAAGGGACCGCGTGCCGTGCCGGATCCCTACTACGGTGGTCCGGCTGGATTCCAGACCGTACTCGACCTGGCCGAGCACGGTTCGCAGGCCTTATTCGTCGCGTTGACTGCGATCCTCGCCACCGCTGACCGAACCTGAGGCGGGCAACGAGGACCACACCACTGCCGGCCGCTCAGGTGGCGGAGGCGGCGGTGGCGGTGCGACGTGCACTTCAGGGGCGTGGGCAGCTGCACTCTCGCCGCGTGGCTCGGGTGCCGGCTGGAAGTCGCCTGATGCCGGCTCGGGAGAGTGGCTCTCGTCGTGACCGTGGTCCTCTGCGCCGTCCTCATGGGAAGGTCCGCTGCCGTTGCTGCCCAGGGCGCCAGGTGCGCCGCCTTCTCCACCACGTCCGCCACGACCGCGGCGGCGTCGGCCACCACGTCGTGAACGCTTTTCTCCTTCCGGCCGTGGCGTCGCGCCTTCCGGCGCGGGGCCGGGTGCGGCCGGGATCGGGGCAGCTATGCTTTCTGGCTGTTTTGCGGGTTGCTGCGGCTCACGGCGCGGCTTGTTTTCACCACCGCGCTGCTCGTTGCGAGCGGCTTCGTTCTCGCCGCGAGGCGGGCGCTGCTCGCCATTGCGGCTGCGGTTGCGATCGCGGCCACCACGCGGGCGTTCGCCGTCGCGGCCATCGCGGCCTGCGCGTGCATCGCGGTTCTGGTCGCGGCTGCTGCGGCCACGTTCGTCACGGGGTTTGCGGTCGCTGCGAGTGGGCTGCTTGGCGGATTCCTTGCTGTCGCCGACCTCAGGCTGGGCATCGCCCACGAGCACGGTCTTGAACCAGCCGAGCAGTCCACGACGAGGCGCGGCAGCGACAACGGCGACAGGCACCGGAGCGGGAGCCGGAGGTGGTGCTGAAGGCGCAGGAGCCGTGGGGATGATAGTGGTCACGGCCGCCTGGGGTGCGGGCGGGCGCTTGATCTGCAGTCCCACTTCCGGCGTTTCCGCGGCCGTGGGCATCTTGTACGAGGACTGCGCGTTCTCGGGGAGCCCGAGCTCATCGTGGCGCACGCGACGGATGGAGAACTCCGGCGTCTCCATGTCCTTGTTCGGCACCAGTACCAGTTCGACCTCGCACTTCTCCTCGATATCGCGCAGCGCCGCGCGCTTCTCGTTGACGAGGTAGGTGGCCACGCTGATCGGCACCTGCACGATCAACCGGCCGGTGCGTTCCTTGCGCGCGTCCTCACCGGCGAGCCGCAGGATGGCCAGTGCCATCGATTCGACGCTGCGGATGGTGCCGATGCCCTGGCAGCGCGGGCAGCCCACATGGCTGGAATCGCCCAGCGAAGGACGCAGGCGCTGGCGCGACATCTCCAGCAGGCCGAAGCGCGACAGGCGTCCGATCTGGATGCGCGCGCGATCCTGCTTCACGGCATCGCGCAGTCGATCCTCGACTTCGCGCTGGTTCTTCGTCGATTCCATGTCGATGAAGTCGATGACGATCAGGCCACCCGCGTCGCGGATGCGCAGCTGGCGGGCGATTTCATCGGCCGCTTCGAGGTTGGTGTTGAGCGCCGTGGTCTCGATGTCCGAGCCACGCGTGGCGCGCGCCGAGTTGATGTCGATGGACACCAGCGCCTCGGTGTAATCGATGACCAGCGCGCCGCCCGAAGGCAGCTGCACCTTGTGCGCATACGCGGACTCGATCTGGTTCTCGATCTGGAAGCGCGTGAACAGCGGCACTTCTTCCTGGTAGAACTTCAGGCGGCGCTGTGCCTCGGGCGGCATGAAGCGCTGCATGTATTCCTGCGCCTTCAGGTGGGCGCTGGTGTCGTCGACCTGGATCTCGCCGATGTCATCGGAAAGGTAGTCGCGCAGTGCGCGTGTCACCGCGTCGCTTTCCTGGTAGACGAGGAACGGGGCAGAGCGCGACTTGATGCCTTCGGCAATCGCATCCCACTGCGTCTTCAGGTTGTCGAGGTCCCACTGCAGTTCCTCGACCGAACGACCGACGCCGGCGGTGCGGATGATGGCGCCCATGCCTTCGGGAATATTCAGCTGGTCCATGGCATCGCGCAGCTGGTCGCGGTCCTCGCCTTCGATGCGCCGTGACACGCCACCGGCGCGCGGGTTGTTGGGCATCAGCACCAGGAAGCGGCCGGCGAGACTGATGAAGGTGGTGAGCGCGGCACCCTTGTTGCCGCGTTCTTCCTTTTCCACCTGCACGACGATCTCCTGTCCTTCCGACAGGATCTCGCGCATGCCGCGGCTGCCTTGCGCCTGGCCGTCGCGGAAATACTCCTTGGAAATTTCCTTCAGCGGCAGGAAGCCGTGCCGCTCCGAGCCGTAATCGACGAAGACGGCTTCGAGCGAGGGCTCGATGCGCGCGATGCGCGCTTTATAGACGTTGGCTTTTTTCTGTTCCCGGGACGGGATATCGATCGAGAGGTCGTAAAGTTTCTGACCATCGACGAGGGCCACGCGCAGTTCTTCCTGCTGCGTGGCATTGACGAGCATTCGTTTCATGAATTCCACTCATTGGGTGCCGTGTGGCGGGCCGAGAAATCGCGCGCGCAAAGGCGGGCGTGAAATCGAGCCGGGGAAGGCAGGAAAGCGCATCCAGCTGGGCCAGCATGCTGGCCAGGAGGGCGTGGATTGTTGCTAGCACTTTTTTTGAAGAACCGGCCTTCGTCTCTGACGCGAAAGCACGAGCAATCCGTAGCTACTGCCGACCTGAAGGCCGTGGGCTCACCCTCTGACGGGGAACTACGACTGGCCTTGCGGTCTGCCAAACGATGATCCGCATCGGCGGATCAACTGGATAATGCGGGTTTTCCGCAATGTTCCGTGCCGCTCGTTGGGGTTGCGCTTCCGAAGGAGCGAACCGTCGCCATAGGGGCACGTGGCGGCGAGTATACTCACAGTTGCTTGGAAAACAAGGTCTTACATCAAAATGGTAGTCATGGGCACTGAATCGCAGGCGTCGGACCGCACGCCCGTTCGCAGTGAAGTCATCGGTGCCGAGGATGCCGGCGTACGCGTGGACAAGGTGCTGGCGCGCCTGCTGCCGGGTGTGCCGCGCACACGGATTTTCCGGTTGCTGCGTCGTGGTGAGGTCCGCTTGAACGGCAAGCGGATCGACGGCGACGTGCGCGTTGCGGAGGGTGACGTGCTGCGCGTGCCACCCGTGAAGCTGGAAGCTCCGGCGCCAACAATGCAAGACACCAAGCCGCGAGTGTCAACGCGGCTCGCCGAGCAATTGCAGGCGGCCATCCTTCATGAGGACGACCGGCTGCTGGTGGTGAACAAGCCCGCAGGCGTCGCCGTGCATGGTGGCAGCGGCATCAGTGCGGGCGTGATCGAGGCACTGCGTTCAGCGCGCCCCGATGAAACCCTGGAACTCGTGCATCGCCTGGATCGCGATACCAGTGGCTGCCTGATGATCGCGCGCAAGCGTTCGACGTTGCGCAGCCTGCATGCGCTGCTGCGCGAAGACAGTGCCGGTGAAGGCGATGGCTTCGACAAGCGCTACCTGGTGCTGGTGCGTGGCAAGTGGGAGCTTGGCAAGAAGCGCATCGAAGCGCCGTTGCGCACCGATACGCGCGTGGGCGGAGAACGCGTTGTGCGCGTGGATGCGAGTGGCAAGGAGGCTTCCAGCGAATTCCGCGTGGTGCAGTTCTTCGGCAATCTCGCCACGCTGCTGGAAGTGCGATTGTTCACCGGTCGCACGCACCAGATCCGCGTGCATGCGGCCTATGCGGGTCATCCTGCTGCGGGTGATGGAAAATACGGCGATGCGGATTTCAACCGGCAGATGCAGGGCTTCGGCCTGCGCCGGCTTTTCCTGCACGCCCACAGCATCAGTTTCGAGGATCCGGATGGCCGCGGGCTGGTCAGCGTCAGTGCGCCGCTGCCACCGGAACTGCATGCCGTGGTGGACAGTCTCGCCACGGGCGCGGGCAAGGTGCGGCCCGCGGGCAATGTGCGCCCGGGAGTCGCGAGTGAAAGTCTCCTCAGACCGGCGCGCCCAGCTGTCGCAAAGCCCCGCACAGCCAGATCAAAGGCAGCCCCACGAGAGCGGTCGGGTCGCGCGTCTCGATCGACTCGAACAGGGTCACGCCGAGGCCCTCGCACTTGAAACCACCCGCGCAGTCGAAGGCCGGCTCGCGATCGATGTAGCGACCGATTTCGATATGCGTGAGCTCGCGGAATTGCACCGCCGTGAGGTCCACATGCGTGAGTTCGATATCGCCCAGTACCAGGGCGACGCCCGTGTCGAAGCGCACGGTGCGTCCTGCCATTTCGGCCAACTGGGTATGGGTATGCATCTGGTCGCCAGGTTTGTGCAGCAGGGCGATCGCAGGGCCTATGCGCAGCGATGCCACCTGATCGCTGCCGATCACGATCTGACCCGGATGCATGGCTGCAACGGCATGGGCCTTGGCCAGGGACAGTCGGGCCGCCCGCGTGGCTGGAGCTTCGCCTGGCAGCTCCGCCTCGTCGACTTCGGGAGCGATCATTTTGAAGGGCAGCCGCAGCCGCTCAAGAAGCTGTCTCCGGTGCGGTGAAGTCGAGGCCAGGATGATGGAAGGAGTGGGGGACATGAGCCTCAATAAACAAGAACTTGCACCTGCCCGGAGCCCTACCTATGATACGCGCCCCATGCCTGAGGACGGCGCGAAATCCGTTGATGTCGCGGTCCTTGCGGACTCGCAAAGCGATGTCGCGATTGCGGTTCCCGTCGAGAAGATGGAGCGCATAGCCGAGCTGCTTGCGAGTCGCGAAGGCATGGTGAACGGCAACGTGGCGTTCTCCCGCGAGGAAGGACGCATCGTTGCCGAGGTTGAGTTGTCGACGCAGCTGTCGCTGCGCTGCCAGCGCTGCCTGAAGCCGATGCTGCTGCCCATCGAAAGCCATTCGCGCGTTGCGCTGGTGGCGAGCGAGGAAGAAGCATCGGGCGTTCCGCCGGAGCTGGAGACGGCACTGGCACCGGATGGCCGCTTGCGCCTGGCCGATCTGGTGGAAGAGGAACTGCTGCTGGCATTGCCGGCGGCACCGCGCCACCCCGGGGCTTGTCCCGACGGACAGCGCGAAGAGGTGCAGGAGAGTATTTCGCAGACCACGCAGCGGCCTTTCGCCGGTTTGGGCGATCTGCTGGGTAAGTCTAAGCATTGAGTTTCCAGGAGTAACAACGCCATGCCAGTCCAGAAGAGTCGCAAGACTCCCTCCAAGCGCGGTATGCACCGCTCGCACGATCACGTCGCCACGCCCGCGCTGTCGATCGACCCGCAGTCGGGTGAGACGCACCTGCGCCATCGCATCACGCCGGACGGTTTCTACCGTGGCAAGCGCGTGATCGAAGCGCCTGCGGACGCGGCCGACCAGGATTGAAGTACGCCCGAATCATCGGGACCGGTTCCTATCTTCCCGAGAAGGTGGTTCGTAACACCGACCTCGAGAAGATCATGGATACCTCTGATGAGTGGATCCGTGAGCGAACCGGCATCGAGCAGCGCCGCTACGCCGCTGAAGGGCAGACCACCGTCGACATGGCGGAGGTCGCGGCGCGCCGTGCGCTCGAGGCTGCAGGCCTGCAACCAGGCGACATCGGCCTGATTGTCTTCGCTACGGCGACACCGGATCTGCTGTTTCCCAACTGCGGCACGCTGCTGCAGGCACGTCTCGGTTGCCCGGGCATTCCGGCGTTCAGCGTCGAGGCTGCGTGCAGCGGCTTCATCTATGCGCTGTCCATCGCCGACAAGTTCCTGCGCCTCGGTGACGTGAAGCGTGCGCTGGTGATCGGTGCGGAAACGCTCAGCCGCATCACCGATTTTTCCGATCGCACTACTGCGATCCTGTTTGCCGATGGCGCGGGCGCCGTAGTGCTCGAGGCCTCGGATGAAGCGGGCATCATTTCGACGCATCTGCACTCCGACGGCAGTTACAAGGACTTGCTCTACTGCACTGGCGGCGTGTCGAAAGGCTACGAGCCGGGTTCAGGCAACCGGGCAGTGATCCGCATGGCCGGCCGCGAAACCTTCAAGGTCGCGGTCACCATGCTCGGCAACTCGGTGGATGAGGTGCTCGCCAAGAACAACCTCGACAAGTCGGCCATCAACTGGCTGGTGCCGCACCAGGCGAACATCCGCATCATCCAGGCCGTGGCGAAGAAGCTCAGCCTGCCGATGGAGCGCGTGATCGTGACCGTGCATGAGCACGGCAATACGTCCGCGGCTTCCGTGCCGCTGGCGCTGGATACGGGCGTGCGCGATGGACGCATCAAGCGCGGCGAGCTGCTGCTGCTGGAAGCCTTCGGCGGTGGATTCACCTGGGGCGCGGCGCTCGTCAGGTTCTGAATCAACCGGCCAATCCAGGCCGGTTTGCGCATTCGCGCTACCAACAGGCTGCGCTACCAACAGGCTGCGATAGCCGCCGCGTTACCCGCGCCGCTCGCGCCACGCGCACCGGTCTGGTCGAGCGTCAGCGTGCCGCACTGTGCGTCCTTGGTGTCTTGCCCACTCCCAGTCTTCGGAATGGCCTGCAGCATGTAAGCCGCCTGGGCGACCGCACCGCTGAAACGGTAGTCGTAGTAATTACCGGTGTTGGCAGCGCTTGCGCAGTCAACAGCCGGCAAGGCCACCGCGGTGCCGGCGACGTCGACGTCGTAGCGCAGGTTGCTCGTGTAGAAGCGCTCCATGAAGCCGGCATAGTTGGAAAGGCAGGCTTCAGCAGCCCGTCGCCGCGTCTTGCTCACTGACTTCTGGTACGAAGGAATGGCGATCCCGGCGAGGATGCCGATGATCGAGATCACCACCAGCAATTCCATCAGCGTCACGCCAGCCTGTGCGTCTCGCGAGGCAGGGAGATTGCTCATTCTTGGACTCCGGTGTTTCCTCATGGCACGACCAGCTCGCGCCATGAAAGTCGCTGCAATGTGCTTACGGTACCCCGTGTATTGACGTTACCCGTGGTGGCGTTGCTGAAGCTGATCAACATGTCGTGGCCGACGAAGATCGGGTTGTTCGCGGTCGCGGAGAAACCCACGCCGGCAACGACATAGTGCTGCACCGTCCCGTCCGGCAGCGTAACGGTGGCTACGTCGTCGGTGAACAGGTTGTTGTTGTTGGCGTCGAAGAACGACTGGCTTGTGGCCGTGCCGGTGAACGGATTGATCGCCATGATCCAGCCACTGCCACCGGATGGATTGCAGGGGTCGGAGTTGGTCGTCGAAGGTACCCGTGACGTGCCGAGCAGCAGTGAACCCTGGAACTGGTTGGGCGTGACCATGCGCTCGCCCTGCACTCCAAGTGTGGGCGATATCAGGTCGATGAACCAGCCGGGCTTGTTGGTCATGTCGCCCGTCGTCGCGAGACTGATGCCGCGCACGGCAAGGCTCGTGGAGGTGGCCGGGTTTTCGGCGACGATTATGCGTTGTACGAGATTGCTGCGAGTGGTGGCGCTGGAAACCGGATTCGTGCCCTGTACGATCAGGCCGTACCAGCTGTCATTGTAGGTGGTGGTTGAACTAAAGGTATCCAGCACGCTGCCGGTGCCAAAGAAGATCCAGACCTGGTTGTCCGTCGGGTTCTTGGTAATGGTCATGCCAGCCGTTATCGGCTGCACCACGCCGCCGCTGGTTTTGGCGGTGAATATCTTCGTGCCAGACCCGCCGCTGGTCGTGAGATCGAAAGCCCAGACGTTGCCATGCAGGTCGCCGGCATAGGCCTTGGTGCTAACGTTGTCGATCAGCGTGGAATCGCTGATCCACACAGCCGGGGGGGCAAGGCCATCGGCGGTGCTGCCCGTGGTGGTATAGACGTTGAGCGTGCCGGTGGCGATGTCGAATTGCAGCAGTGCTGGTTTGTCCCGCGCGCTGTTGTAGCCATTGCCCATCAGCGCTGCCCACGAGCCGTCCGAAAGGCGCGCGATCACCGGTTTGCCGCTCATCTGGCCGATGTAGTCGCTATTGGTACCGCCATCGCCCGCCGACCGTTCCCATAGCAGCTTGATGTTGGTCGGGTCGGTCACGTCGAGCGCGTATACGGCCTTGGCCGCGCCGCGCCCGGTGCTGCCTACCAGCACGGTGGCCCAGCCGCCCACGGCGTTGGTGCACGAGGTGACGGCGCATTGCACGTCCATCACCGTCAGCTCGCCATCGTTGAAGAACTGGTGCGGGTTGGTGCTGCTGCCGTAGCTCGACTGCGCGAGCTTCGAGATACCGCTGCCGATCACCGCCTTGGGCAGGTAGGCATAGATCTCCTGGCCCTGATTCAATGTGCTGCTGGCGCAGGCGCCGGCGCTGGTCATGGTGCACTCGTAGAAGGCGTGCAGCATGCCGTCGTTGGCCGCAACGTAGATCAGGTTGTTGCGACTCTTGAGGCTGGAGCTGGTGGCGAAGGAGGAAAACGCCGCGGCGAAGCTCTTGCTGGCGTACTGGTTCGCAGACGGCTGACCCACGTATACCGGCTGTGAATCCACGATGTCGCCGAGCGGTGTGGTGAGGCGTTTGCGCAGCGTGCCATCGGTGCCGAGCAGGTAGTTGACCATCGCGGCCTGTTCGCCCGTGCCGCAGGCACCCGAGTTGAGGCACAGGCCGCCCGCGGTAGCGCTGTCCAGTGCGGGCGTCAGGTTCAGCGTCGTTGTGCTCTGTACCGTCAGCTGCACGGCCTTGCTCTGGCCCACGCAAGTGCCGGTGCAGGTGTAAACCTTGCGGTTGGCGGGCGTGGGCAACTGTGTCGATGCCTTCCACGCCGCCGAGGTGGCAATGGCACCCGAAGGCTGTGTTGCGCAGCCCGCCACCGAGGTGTCGCCCGTGCAGACACGATAGGCCACGAGATCCCCACGCCACTCTCCCGTGAAATACACCGCCTGATAGGTCGTAGTACCCGTACCCAGCTGCGTGCTGTTGGCGGCCAGCGAGGCGCCCGAACCGGCGATGTCCGCGGCAATCTTGGTGAACGCCGCATTCAGACCAGCGGCCATCGCCGCACCGTTGTTGCCGAGATACATGTTGTTCGGCTCGTAGAAACCGCCGTTGTTGAGCGAGGGATTCAGCGCCCCGACGGTCTGCGTCGCTGCCGTCCAGGTGTTCCAGTTGCTGGCGCCTGGCGCGCTGCCGAACCAGGTGCTCGTCAACTGTTTCGCCCCGGTTGCTTTCGGGTTCGTAGTCGCGTTGCCGTTGCCGCCGTTGCCCGCAAAGAAACTGTCCGGAATGTTGAATCCGCCGTACTTGGTGGCGTTGTAGTACTGGTTGTCCGTCGTGCCCTTGAGATTGGCCAACTCCACAACGTCCACCCAGTAGGTGCTGATCGATTGGCCGCGTGAGTCGCTGGCCGTGGCGGGGATCGCCGTATTGGGAATGTCGGGGCGCAGGTCGTTCAGGTGCGCCCAGTACGCGAGACCAGCGGTATCGAGGCGCGCGCCCGCACCGCTTCCTGCGTCGGTGGCGTTACGCCACGCCTGCATCGTCGCCTTGTCGATCTTGGCGAAAGTCGAGCCGGGAACGCTGGTGCTCGAGGTGTCGCTGCTGTAGTCGTCGTTCTCCTGCTGGGTCGCGGTATCGCCAATGCCGAGCATCACGGTGTTCTGGCACTGATAGAGCACCGGGTCTTTCTTCTTGCCGACGGTTCTCGCGGTTGCCCACTGTGTGATGGCCGTGTTTGCGCCAGTGCCGTACCAGTCCTCGATTACCGGTAGGCCATCGGCGTTCTGGTAGTAGGTGACCTTCGATGGCGAGGGCGTTGTCGAGAAATCACTGAATGAGGCCACGTTGCCCAAGCCGCGCAGATAACGCAGCGCGGTGTAATACATCTCGCTGAGGTTGTCGTTGGACTTGAGCGTGCCGAGGCCGGTGCCGAGCTGGCCGAAGCGATTGAGGTAATTGATCACGCCGCTGTACTTGACTGCGCATGAACTGCCGTCGGGCGTGCTTGCGTTGGTGCACGTTCCACTGCCCAGGGCGATCTTGGTGCTGGTTGCGGTGGCATCGGTGCCGTCCGGGTTGTCGATGTACACGCCGGTGCTCCCGTCCCATTCCGGATTGTCGATGCCGGCAATGCGTCCGGTGCCAGCGGCGCCAGTGGCGGAGTCATCGGGTAGATGTCCGTACGGATACGGCTGCTCGCCTGAAATCACCGGGCCGATCAGCTTCTGGCGCGCGCGCATGACGCCACCCGGTCGGTTTGGCGGATCACCTCCGGTTTGGGTGAGATAGCTGAAGAGGCTGTAGCGGGTCTTGCTGGCGTTTCGCTGCAGTAGTCCTTCCGGCTTGGAGTAGCCGCTGGGGGTACTGCGTACACAGATCGCCGCGGATATCCTTGCTGTCGCAAACCCGCACGCGGACGCTGACGGCCCAGACCTGGTTCTGGCCGTAGGTGGTGTGAGTGTATGTAGCGGGTGTGCCCGAATAGCTGACAAGGGAGCAGGTCGTGGCGCGCGACGTGCTCGAATTGGCGTTGGTAATGGTTGGTGTCGGACTTGTGCTGGTGCACGCAGGGGCTGCTGACGGTGCCGAAGCTGCCGCCGAGATATCCGTATTGGCCGAATGGCACTTCTTGTCGGAGTTCCGGAAATACGGATAGCTCACGGTCGTGCCACTATTCGGACACGCGGTCACATTGGTTTGTGCACTACATGTGCTGCCGCTGGCGGTTCCGCCATTGGGGCAGGTGTAAGTCGCCGTCGAGCATCCAGGTTCGCCACCGCCGGAAACACTGCAAATCGTGCTGTTGGTCGCGGTGGTGTTGGTACTCCCTGAGGGCGACATCGAGATGCTTTGGTAGGCCGGATCGTAGGGAATGGCTGTCGCCGAAGTGTCGGTCTGCAAGCCATTCACCACCGGCAGGGAAAGCACGCCGGTACCTCCCAAGCTGGCTGATGTGTTCTGGTTGAACCACATCTGGCTGCGCAGGGCGCCAATGCGGGTGCGGAAACCAGACATCGTGGATGGCGTCGAGGCCGTTACCGTCGCGTTGGTGGTTAGCCGGCGCAGCGGCGTGTAGTTGGTATCCAGACGGTCGGAGTTGGCTTTCTCCAGATACGTGAGGCTGGCTTGGTCGACAACACGATAGCCCCCAGTCAGCGCCAGACGAAAGGCATCGATGGCTTGCATCGCCGCCCAGTTCATGAAGTTGCCGCTCCACAGATTCTGGTTCGTCGGGTCGGGCGAAGTGCCGCCGGTCTTGCCACTGCAACTGTGGTTGGTGCCGGCGGCGACCGCCGCATAGAAATAGCGGTTGGCTTCGGTCGCTTCGTAGTGGTAGGCGTAGCAGAAGTCGGGGTTGAAGTAACCGGCGTAGGTAGTGGTGGTGGTGTAAGTGGCGTCGGTTTCCTTCACACCAGGATTGTTGGCATGCGTGACCACCGTCGGCCATTCCACCGAAGGCAGCAGCACCATGTTGTTCGGCACCTGGCTCGGTGTGGTCAGCGGGCTCTGCGAGATCGACACCGAATCTGCAAGCGCCGACAGCGCGGTGAAACCGGCGAGCAGTGCGAGTGCGCGCACCGGCAGCGAGAATCGGGTTGCGTCGCACGCGACGGAACGACAGCAGTTTTTCCACAATAAAGTGCTTCATGGGTGGGCTCAGTTGGGTGGAGCGGCGTACATGCTTTGCAGGGTGACAATGGCGCGATTGCCGCCGGCCGCCGCCGGATCACCGCTGCGGGCGGTAATCCGGTAGTACCAGGTGGTCGGCGCGCCGGTCTGCGCGCCGTAGGAGCCGCAATTGGCGGATTGGCAGGAAGCAGGGGCACCTGCGGTCTGGCAGTCGTTGCATATCAGCTCGACGACGAACTGCGGCTGGCCGGGCGCGTTGCTGCCAGCCTGGTAGTCGCCGGTGGCGACGGTCTGGATGCGTCCCGCATTGAGGGTGGGATCCGTGAACGGATTGGCTTGGCAGTGTTCGCCACCAGGTATGCAGGGGCGGACGTTGCCGGTGCCGGTGACCACAGCATTCTCGCCGGCGCGCAGCGCGGCTTCGGCGCTCTGGAATCCGACTTCACGATCATAGAAATTGGCTGTCATCCGCTGCTGGCCGGTGACGCCGCGAATCGCGGCGAGGCCGATCAGCGTGACGAGGATCAGCAGGATGAGCGCGACCGCGAGGGCGGCGCCACTTTGTCGCTGGGCAGTGAGCAGATGTGATTGGCGGTGCATGGTCGTTCAGCGTCAGGGTGTTATCGGAGCCGGCGGATTGCGCAGCGACACGATGGTGGAGAAGGAACGGGAAATGACCGGGCTCGCCAGGTTCTGGCTGTCTCTGGCGACGAGCCGCACGCTGATGCGGACGGCATCCACGTTGGCCGGAGCCCACGAGGTCACTCCCGCCGTATCGGTGAAACCGGGATCACCGGGTTTGTGGAATTTGAAATCGACGGCGGCGACCCCGCGGACCATCTCATCCGACTGCGGCACCACCGAAACCGAACTGGCATTGCCGACGGCGTTTATCCGGTAAAGCGAAGTACCGCCCTGTTCCGGATCGCAGGCGGGAGTGGTCGCAACACTATTGCAGCCGATGTACCAGCTCACGGCCTTGAGCCGGGAAACCATCGAGTTGAGATTGTAGGAGTTGTCGTCCGGCACGGAAGCATTGCCAGGACCCATACCGGTTGCTTCCAGTTTGAACTTGCCGCCACTGATACTGGTGATCTGCACGATGTCGGCCTTCGCCGGATCGCAGACGACGATGACATCGCCGGCCGCGAGTTCGGGGCTGGACTCGAGGATGTCGAGGCCATCATCCGCGTCGTACAGGCTGTTGAGGCTGTAGGCGATGTCGGAGGCGCCGATCAGCATGAGGCTGTCCGTGCCGCTGATGTGATTGGAGGCAGCGGGCAGGGTCGTCACCGCCGGATTGTCGTCGGCACTACCACCGTCGTAACCGATGAGCCCGTTGGCAGCGAAGTTGGCATACCAGTTGGCCGGGTCCGTGTTGGCATTCAGGTTGTTGCGGGGGACGGGGTCCTGGTTGCCGCAGCCGGTGAGTCGCGACTGGCGCAGGTCGCGCGTGATCAGGTCGAAGGCCGTGCGCGAGTTCTCCTGCACGCGACCCAACGCCGTCGACGTGCGATACAGCTGCTTGTTGGAAAGAAAGACCGAAGTGGCGCCGGCAATGACGATCAACCCGAGCAGCATCGAGATCATCAGTTCGACGAGCGAGAAGCCATGCTGCCGGCGCTGGTGTGATGCGAGGTTCATAGCCTGGCACTCGTGATGACTGTCTGGGGCTGGGTGCCGTTGCCGGTGCGACTGTCGTCGAAGGTGATGGTTACCTGAAAGGTTTCGGGGCTTCCGGCCACTACTTCGATCTTGCCTTTCGGCGCAGTACCTGCCGCGCCGAATGTGTCACGCAGGTTGGCGCACCAGTCTGCCAATGTGGTCTGCGCGAGCGTACCGCTATCTGTAGGGCACGCACTGGCGTCGACCTCGCCGGTGTAGGAACCGGTCAGTGCATTGGCGCGGTCGGCACGCATCGCGTCGAGAATCGTGTAGCTGGCGACGACGGCCATCGCGCGCACCATGGAGCCGCTGTTGCTGGATAACGAGCGTGTCTGCACCATGGCAATGCCAAGCAGTCCGATCGACAGGATCAGCACGGCAGTTAGTACTTCGACCAGACCGACGCCGCGCTGACCCGCAGCGCCTGGACGGTGAGGGCGAATCCTTTTATTGGCAGTTCGACGGTTCACTGGTAGGGCAGCTCACAGATGAAGGGCAGCTGCTGACAGAACTGCCCGTGAGGAGGTAAATGCAACGGTGATTCCTGGTCTGTATCTGGTCGGAGGACACATCGGCCACCAGACCGGAGTACGGCGCGCTGCTGGCGAGCGTATGGGCGAGCCCCTGGCCGCCGTAGCGCAGCGCCGGGACCTCATCGCCGTCGTTGCTTACGGAAATGTGCGCCGGAGGGGCCGCGATATCCATCACCTTGGTCGCCGCACCGCTGCTATCGAGCACGTAGACATGGCCTAGGCTCGCGCCGCACAGCAGGCCCAGCGTATCGCTGCCGTTCGCGTGGCTGGTGCTGCCGCAGAATTGCACGGTGGTGTTGCGGCGGACAGCCTCGCTGCGGGCCCGATTGAGCGCGGCGATGTAGTCGTTGGCCGTCGTACTCAGTCGATTGCCGGCGATCGAGCTGCGGAAACTCGGAATCGCAATTGCCGCGAGGATCACCATGATGGTGATCGCGGTCATCAGTTCCATGAGCGTGAAGCCGCGGTTGCGGCTGCGGGTTTTCATGGCGGCGAATATAGGTAGCGGTGCGGGGATGCTTTGTGAAATACAGCACAGAACGCACGCGGACCAATCCGCTACCCGACGGGCGGTAGTTGCGGGGCGACGAGTGGTCACTCCATAAAAGAAAACGCCGCGCTTGTGGCGCGGCGTTTTCCATATCGAAGCGGGTCTTGCGACTTACTTCGAAACCGAACGCTGGAACATCCGGTTGATCTTCTCGTTCAGGTCGTTCACGCCGGCCTGGGCAGCCTGCGCGGCCGACAGGGCCTGGTTCGCCGTGCTCTGCGCGGCATCGGCCTTGGCCGAGGCAGCAGCAGCAGCCGACGAGGCGGAAGCAGCGGCAGAGGAAGCGGCAGAGGCGGCGTTGGCGGCCGACTTGTCGGCCTTGAGGGCCGAAACGTCGGAAGACAACGAGCCAACTTGGCTCTTCAGGCTGTCGATGTCGGCCTGCAGCGGCTTGAGGTCGGTGCAACCCGCGAGCGCGGCAACTGCTACAACCGCGGCGATCTTGATCATGGTGCTTTTCATTGTCGGTCCCCTTCTGGAAGGTCTTGAATAACTAACCGCATCATTTGCGGGTGCGCTAACTTGACCATATCCAGTAAGTATCGGCAACAGCTTTACTGGATTGTCTGTTGTAGGAGACAGCTTACATGCGTGCTCGATTTCAGCTTGATAAAGACTATCGAGCACCTTCGCGCAGCATGACTGTCGCACAGTTGCGACCAGGCAAGCCGGTTACACCGCCACCGGGATGCGCGCCGGAGCCACACAGGTACAAACCGCGCACGCACGTACGGTAATCACCGAATCCAAGCAGCGGTCGCGCGGCCCACAGCTGATCGAGGCCGAGTGCGCCGTGGAAAATATCGCCCGATGGCAGGCCGAAGCGTTGTTCCAGATCGAAAGGCGAAAGCGACAGCACGCCAAGGATGCTGCTGCGGAAGTTCGGCGCATGGCGCGTGACCGTATCGATGACGAGATCGGCGGCCCGCTGGCGTTCGTCCTGCCAGTTGCGTCCATCGGGCAACGTGGGCGCGAAATGCTGGCAAAAAAGGCTGGCCACGTGCCTGCCGCGCGGCGCGAGTGAATCATCCACGGTGCTCGGGATCAGCATTTCGACCACGGGCTCGCGCGACATGCCATGGCTGCGCGCATCCAGGTGCGCGCGATCCATATAGGAAAGCGTGGGTGCGATCAGGATGCCGGAGCGGTGGATGTCGCTGCCATCCGCACCGCTGTCGTCGAAGCGCGGCAGTTCGGACAGCGCCACGTTCATGCGGAAGCTGGCCGAGCCTGCGCGGTAGCGCTGCATGCGCATGCGCACCTCCGGATCCACATCACCGGATTCCAGCAGCTGCAGGTACAGCATGCGTGGATTGACGTTGGCGACTATGCGTCGCGCGCGTACTACGCGGCCGTTGTCCAGTTCCAGTCCCGCGGCACGACCTTGCTCCACCAGCACGCGTTTCACGGCCGCGTCGGTTTCGATGCGCGCGCCATGTGCTTCGGCTTCGCGTGCCATCGCCTGCGTGATCGCGCCCATGCCGCCGATGGCATGTCCCCAGATGCCGCTCTTGCCGTTCACCTCGCCGAAGGCGTGGTGCAGCAGCACGTACGCGCTGCCGGGCGTGTACGGGCTCGCGTAATTGCCGACGACACTGTCGAAGCCGTACGCGGCCTTCAATCCTTCGTCCTCGAACCAGCCATCCAGCAGGTCGCCGGCGCTGCGCGTGAACAGCTCATGGACCACGCGCTGGGATTCCAGCGGCAATGCACGGAAAGCCCGGCCCAGCGACAGCGCCGACCACAGGTCGCCGAAGCGCTTGAGATCCGTGGGCGGTGTGGTGAGCAGCAGGTCCTTGAGCAGTGCGACGCCGGTTTCGAGCTGGGCGTGGTAAGCGCCGTAGCGTTCGGCGTCGCGTGGCGAACGCGCGGCGAGGTGGCGCAACGTGTCGGCACCGGTTGGGCCGATGCGCAGGCCGCGCCCTGGCGCTTCGACCACATAGTTGAGCAGGGGGCGTTCGACGATGCGCAGCCCATGCTCGTGCAGGCGCAGTTCACGGATCACCCGTGGATGCAGCAGGCTCACCGTGTAGCTCGCCGTGGAATTGCGGAAGCCGGGATGGAATTCCTCGGTGACCGCCGTGCCGCCGAAGATGCCGCGACGCTCGAACAACGCCACGGAAAGGCCGGCCCTGGCCAGGTAAGCCGCGCAGGTGAGGCCGTTGTGGCCGGCACCGATGATGGCGACGTCGAGTTCTTTTCCCTGTTGTTTCATCCGTTTGCGACGCTTCGATCAGATCATTTGCCAAATGCTTCCGGCGGCTGTATAAATTCACAGCCCACTGTATGGATCACCAGCCAGGAAATTCCACGCCATGCCTGATTCCGATCTAACGCCCCGCCAGAGCGAAATCCTGCGGCTCATCCAGCGTACGGTACAGGAAACGGGCATGCCGCCCACCCGCAAGGAAATCGCCGACGAGCTGGGTTTCCGCTCGCCCAACGCCGCGGAAGAACACCTGCGCGCGCTGGCCCGCAAGAATGTCATCGCGCTGCTGCCGGGTTCTTCGCGCGGCATCCAGCTGAAAGATGCCTATCGCGAGCAGATGGGCCTGCCGCTCATCGGCCGTGTCGCCGCGGGCAGCCCGATCCTCGCGCAGGAAAACATCGAGGATCACGTGCAGATCGATCCTTCGGTGTTCCATCCGCAGCCGCATTACCTGTTGAAGGTGGTGGGCATGAGCATGAAGAACGCCGGCATCCTCGATGGCGACCTGGTCGCCGTGCATCGCACGCCGAACGTGCGTAACCGGCAGATCATCGTCGCGCGGCTCGAGAACGACGTCACCGTGAAGCGCTATCGCCAGGAAGGGCCGGTGGTATGGCTGTTGCCCGAGAACGAAGACTTCGAGCCCATCAAGGTCGATCTCAAGCAGCAGGCCATGCTGATCGAAGGCGTGGTGGTCGGCGTGATCCGCCGCGGCAAGGGCCTCGGGCTTTGAACCCGGGGCACTCGCATGGGCAAGGTCGATCTTCGCAAGGAGCTTAGACAGCTCTACCAGCCCTCGTCGAAAGCCGTCGCCGAGGTTGAGGTTTCTGCCTTCACCTTCCTCATGATTGATGGGCGCGGAGATCCGAACCGCGCCGTTGCCTATCGATCATTGCTGCGCGAAGCCATCGCCGCCGCGGCGAAGAAGGATCTGCCAGCCATCGAGAACCTGCGCATCGAGGAATTCGCCGAAGGCCGTTGCGCCCAGGTACTGCATGTCGGGCCGTTCTCGGACGAGGGGCCGACCATCGAACGCCTGCATGCCTGGATCGGTGAACGCGGCCACCTGCGTGGCAAACACCATGAGATCTACCTGACGGACATACGGCGTGCCGAGCCATCGCGCTGGAAGACGGTCAGCCGTCAGCCGATGCAATGAGCATGGCGCAGCTCGCAGAACACGCATCACTGGAGGCATTGCTGCAGCATCCCTCGTTGTGGCGCGCCCGTGGTGCCGTCGTGTCGGCGGGGTTGCCCACCGGCTTCGCCGCGCTCGATGCCGTGCTGCCTGGTGGCGGCTGGCCACGGCGCGGGTTGGTCGAAGTCATCACCACTGGCAGCGGCCATGGCGAGCTCGCGTTGTGGACTCCGCTGGTAAGGCAACTCACCAATGCCGAATCACCACGCTGCTGTGCCTTCATCACGCCGCCCTTCGAACTGTTCGCGCCGGCCTGGCGTGCCACTGGCGCTCAGCTCGATCGATTGCTGGTGGCGCGCGCGACCGAACCGCTGTGGGCGCTGGAGCAATCGTTGCAGTCCGGAGCATGCGCCATCGGGTTCGCATGGCCTGAGCGAGCCACCATGACCGAACTGCGGCGCCTGGCATTGGCGGCCGAACGTGGCGCGACACTGGGTGTGCTGATCCGGCCGCTGCGCGCTGCGGTGGAATCCACCGTCGCGGTGCTGCGATTGATGGCAAGGCGCACGGCCACGCATCTGCGCCTGGAATTGCTCAAGGGGCGCGGGATCGCGCCACGCAGCGTGGAGTTGCCGCTGCCATGAATCCCACGCGGCCACTGCTGCTCGATTTCCCGGAACAACCCGCGCGCGGCGTACCCGTGCGGGTACGCGAGGTTGAATCATCGGTACTGCCGCAGGCGCAAGCCGCGCGGGAGTTGTGGGCCGCGGTGCACGTTGCTACCAGTGATGCGGAGCCAGATGGTTTGCCGGGCGAAACTTTTCCGGCGGCACTCGCCGTGCTGTTGAAGCGCGCGCAGACATTCACGCCGCGCGTGGCGGTGGAATCCGCCGATGCCGTGCTGCTCGAGCTGGCCGGTAGCCAGCGCATGTTCGGCGGACTGACGGAGCTGCTGCGTGCCTTGCGCGCCGCCTTTCCGCGGCCGTTGCAGCTGGCACTCGCACCCACACCGCTGGCGGCGGTGCTCCTGGCGCGCGCTGGCCGCAACTGCTGCATCACCAGTCCCGCACGCCTTGCGAGCAGGCTTGCGCCGCTGCCGCTCGTGCACCTGCACTGGCCTGAGGATGAGCGGATCCGCCTCGGCAACATGGGCGTCACCACACTCGGGGAGTTGTTGCGCCTGCCACGTGCCGGGCTCGCGCGCCGCGTCGGTCCGCAACGACTCGACGAACTCGACCGGCTTGCCGGCAACAGGCCAGACCCACGCGTGTTGCTCGCGCCGGTTGCGCGCTTCCAGCGACGCATCGATCCCGATCACGAAACCACCGATCGAGAGCGCCTGCTCGCGGTGCTGGCCCCCACGCTCGCGCGGCTCGAGGAATTCCTGCGTGAACGCGAGCATGGCGTGATGGCACTGCGCCTGCAGCTGCAGCACCGCCATGCCGAGCCCACCTCCTGTGTCCTGCGTTGCGTGGTGCCGGAGTATCGTGCCGCGCGTTTTACTGCGTTGTTGGCCGCACGCCTCGAGTCATTGGCATTGCCGGCGCCCGTGCACCGCATGGAACTCACCGCCGGCCGGCTGCGGCGCTTCCATGCCACCAATGCCTCGCTGTGGACGCCGGGTGAGCACGGTGGCGGCGCGGCCGCGGCGCAGACGCCGGAATTCCTGCAGACGCTGGTGGCACGACTGGGCGACAACGCCGTGCACGGCCTGGCGCAGGTCGATGAGCATCGGCCGGAACGCCAGTCGCGCAGCGTGTGGCCCGCGCTAGCCATGGCATCGCGCGTGGAGTCGCTGGCATCGAAGCCGGTGCCGGGTGCCGCTCGACCCCTCGGGCTGCTGGAAAAACCGCAATTGCTGGTGGCAATCCGCGATGACCTGGGCCAGGTCCAGCGCCTGCTGCACCAGGGACAGGAACTCAGGCTCGTCAGCGGCCCGGAGCGCATCCAATCCGGCTGGTGGGATGGCGCAGATGTGGCGCGCGATTACTACGTCGCGCGCACGGCCGATGGCGCGCAGTGGTGGATCTTCCGCGAATGCGCGCCGGCGCGACGCTGGTTCGTGCATGGATGCTTTGCCTGAATACGCCGAGCTGCATGCGCTGAGCAACTTCAGTTTCCTGCGCGGCGCCTCGCATGCCAGGGAGCTGGTCGAGCGTGCGCACGAACTGGGTTACCGCGCGCTGGCGCTGACCGACGAGTGTTCGGTAGCCGGTGTGGTGCGGGCGCATGTCGCGGCGAAGAAGCTGAACCTCAAGTTCATCGTCGGCGCCGAGTTCACGCTGGCATGTGGATTGAAGCTCGTGGTGCTGGCTGCCACGCGTCGCGGTTACGGCCAGCTGTGCCAGTTGATCACGCGCGGCCGGCGTGCTGCACCCAAGGGTTCCTATCACCTGGCGCGTGCGGACCTGGCTGAGTGCATTCCACCATCCAGTGACGGGCCGGATTGCCTCATTCTCTGGTGCCCTGGTGAAGCGCTGCTCGATTGCGCAGCCGCCTGCCTCGAAGAAGGACGCTGGCTGGCCGAACGCTACGCCAGCGCAATGTGGCTGGGTATCGCGCTGTTGCGCAATGGCCGCGATGCCTCGTTGCTCGCTGCCTGCCTGTCGATGGCGGAGCAACTCTCGATCCGCTGCGTGGCCCGCGGCGACGTGCACATGCACGAGCTCGCGCGCCGGCCGCTGCAGGACGCAATCACGGCGATCCGCCATCGCGTCACTATCATGGAAGCCGGGCGACGCCTTTTCCCCAATGGCGAGCGGCACCTGCGAGCGCGCGCGGAACTGGCGCGACTGTATCCACCGGCATTGCTGGCGGAGACGGCGCTCATCGCCGCGCGTTGCTGCTTTTCACTCGACGCTCTGCACTACGAATATCCGCGCGAGATCGTGCCGCCGGATGAGACCGCCACATCGTGGCTGCGCAAGCTCGTGGAAAAAGGTGCGCTGGAACGCTGGCCACAAGGCGCACCGCCACGCGAGCGCGGCCTGATCGAGAAGGAGCTGGAGGCGATCCAGGTACTGGGCTACGAACCCTTTTTCCTCACGGTGCGCGATATCGTGGAGTTCGCCCGCCAGCAGCACATCCTGTACCAGGGCCGCGGTTCGGCCGCCAATTCCATCGTCTGCTACTGCCTCAAGGTGACGGCGGTCGGGCCGGACCAGCTGCAGATGCTGTTCGAGCGCTTCCTGTCGAAGGAGCGCCACGAGCCGCCGGACATCGACGTCGATTTCGAGCACGAGCGGCGCGAAGAGGTCATCCAGTACATCTACGCGAAGTACGGGCGCGAGCGTGCGGCGCTGGCGGCCACCGTCATCACCTATGGCGCGCGCAGCGCGGTGCGCGACCTGATCCGCGTGCTGGACATCGATGCGAACATCGCGCGCACCATGAATCGCGCCATGCGCGGCTGGCGCGGCCATTCGCTGGGCACGGTGCATTGGCGCGAGGACGGCGTCGACACCGATGCGCCTGGCGTGGCCCGCCTGCTGCAGCTTGCGGCATTGCTGGTGAGTTTCCCGCGCCACCTGTCGCAGCACGTGGGTGGCTTCGTGATCTCCGAAGGGCCGCTTGCCGAACTGGTGCCGGTGGAGAACGCCACCATGGCGGATCGCACCGTGATCCAGTGGGACAAGGACGACCTCGAGGATCTGCGCCTGCTGAAGGTGGACGTGCTCGGCCTCGGCATGCTCAGCGCGATCCGCAAATGCTTCAGGATGGTCGAGGAATTCCACGGCATTGCGCCGCTCGCCATCGACCGCATCCCGCAAGACGACGCAGGCGTTTACGACATGGTCGGCAGGGCCGACACCATCGGCGTGTTCCAGATCGAATCGCGTGCGCAGATGTCGATGCTGCCGTACCTCAGGCCCCGCAACTACTACGACCTGGTGGTCGAGGTGTCGATCGTGCGGCCCGGTCCCATCCAGGGCGGCATGGTGAAGCCTTATCTCGAGAACCGGGAAAAGGCCCGCAAGGGGATTCCTATCCACTATCCCTACCCAAAGCTCCGTCCCGTACTGAAGCGCACCCATGGCGTGCCCATCTTCCAGGAGCAGGTGATGCAGCTGTCGATCGTCGCAGCTGGTTTCACGGCGGGCGAGGCCGACCAGTTGCGCCGATCCATGGCCAATTGGGAGCGACGCGGCGGTATCGAGCAATACGAGGAGAAACTGCTGAAGGGCATGATCGGCAACGGCTACGACGAGCAATTCGCAGTCCAGATCGTCAGGCAGATCCGCGGTTTCTCGGACTACGGCTTCCCCGAAGCCCATGCCGCGAGCTTCGCATTGCTGGCCTATGTTTCCGCGTGGCTCAAATTGCATCATCCGGCCGCACTCACGGCGGCACTCCTCAACAGCCAGCCGATGGGGTTTTATCAACCCGCGCAGTTGTTGGGCGATCTGCGCGCCCACCAGCAAACCGTGTTGCCGGTCGATGTGCGAGTGAGCGAAGTGGACTGCACGCTCGAGCGGGTCGGAGAAGAAGGCAGGCCTGCGCTGCGACTGGGGCTGCGCTGTGTGCATTCCCTTTCAGCGGTCGCGTGTGAGCGCATCGTTGCAGCAAGGTGCGCAGCGCCCTTCGACAGCTTCCGCGACCTGGGTGACCGCGCCGCGCTGGCGCGTGGTGACATGGAGGCACTGGCTGCGGCTGGCGCGCTGGCCGGTTTCGACGAACACCGGCACCTGGCCTTCTGGCGCGTGGCCGGTTACCTGAAGCCGTTGCCGACCGCCCCGGACGCGGCACGCGAAACCAGCTTGCCGCTGCTACGGACCCCCACCGAGGCGGAAGACATCTTCGCCGACTATCGCGCGCTGGGCTTCACGCTGGGCCGGCATCCGCTGGCGCTGATGCGCGCCCAGCTTGCCGCGGGCCGGGTGCTTGCCGCCGAACAACTGGATGAAGTGACGCATGGAGCAAAGGTGCGCGTGGCGGGGCTCGTCACTGCCCGCCAGCGTCCGATGACCTCGAAGGGAGTCACCTTCGTGACCCTGGAAGATGAATCGGGCCAGGTGAACATCGTGGTGTGGGCGCGGCTCGGGGAGCGACAGAACGATGTGCTCGTGAACTCGAAACTGATGGAGGTTCGCGGTGAACTGCAGCGTAAATCAGGAGTTACGCACATCATCGCCAGTGATTTGAAGGACCGCACGGCGCTGATCGGCGCACTGTGCTTCGGCGTCCACGAGTTCCACTAGGGGAGATCCGCCCAAGGCGAGGGCGCCCGATGGAGCGGCCAGCTACAGCCGCAGGCTCGGCCGCTTGCCACCGTGCTTGGGCTCATCGAGGTCGTAATCGTCGAAGTCCGACGTGAGCTCGGCGGTGCGCTTCTGCTCGGCCAGCAGCTCCAGCTTGCGCAGGGCGGGCACGCCTTGCTTCGCGCCGCGCCGGCGCGCGACATCCATGTCCTTGGTGAGACGCGCGAGATCCACTTCCTCGCCACCATTGTCGTCGAGGGCTTCGTCTTCGTCGTCGTCGAACTCGTCCGCTTCCTGTTTCTCGCCCATGGCCTCACGCTCATGAAAAAGAACCAACCGCTGCCACAAGTGCCGTGCGGCGAATATATACCTCAGTGGATCAGCGAGTTCATCTGGAAAATCGGGAGCAACATCGCAAAAACGATGCAGATGACGAATACGCCCATGCCGACGATCAGCAGCGGGCCCAGCAGGCTCACCAGCGCGGTCAGCAGGCCGTCGAGCTCGCGCTCCTGGTTCTGGGCCGCGCGCTCCAGCATGGTGTCGAGCTGGCCGCTGGACTCGCCGCTGGAAATCAGGTGGATGCTCATGGGCGGGAACAGCCGGCTCTGCGCCAGCGAGCGGCCGATCGGCGCCCCTTCGCGTACGCGGGCCGTTGCGGTGGCAACCGCATCGCGCATCGGCAGGTTGGTGACGACTTCGCCCGCTATGCGCAGCGCTTCGAGCACGGGCACCGAGCTGCCGGAAAGAATGGACAGCGTGCGCGTGAAGCGCGCCGTATTCACGCCCCGCACCACCTTGCCGATGATGGGCAGGCGCAACTGAAAAGCGTCGAAGCGCCTGCGCGTGGCCGGCTGCTTCAGCTGCCTGAACGCGAGGTAGCCCATTACCGCGACCGCAACCAGCGCCAGCAGGCCGTAGTGGCGCGCGAAATTGCTGAACGCGATCAATACGCGCGTGGCCAGTGGCAGCTGCGAGTGGTAGCTGTCGAACACGTCCACCACCTTGGGTACGACATAGACCAGCAGGATGGAGACAATGCCGAAGCACATCGTGGTCAGTGCGATCGGGTACAGCATCGCGCCCAGCACTTTCTGGCGGATGACTTCGCGGCCCTCCGTATAGTCGGCGAGGCGCTCCAGTACCTCATCCAGATGGCCGGCTTGTTCGCCCGCCGAGACGGTGGCGCGATAGATCTCCGGAAAGACGCGCGGGAATTCGCGCAGCGCGTCCGCCAGCGTATGGCCTTCCATCACCTTGGCGCGTACGCCGAGCAGCACCGACTGCACGCGCGGCTTTTCGCTCTGCTGTGATACCGCCAGCAGCGTTTCTTCCAGCGGCAGGCCGGCTCGTGCCAGCGTCGCGATCTGTCGCGTCAGCAGCGACAGGTCGGTGGTGGAGACGCCCGTGCCGAAGGCGAAGCGCTTCTGTCCGGCCTGCTCGCGCTTGACGATCTCGGTGACATTGACCGGCAGCAGCTGCTGTTCGCGCAGCTGGCTGCGGATGTGCCGCACCGTGTCGCCTTCGAGCACGCCCTTGCGCTCGCGCCCGGCGGAATCCAGTGCGGTGTATTCGAATGCGCCCACGGTTCGGCCTAGTCCTCGCGCGTCACGCGCAGCACTTCCTCGAGCGTGGTGCCGCCCGCCAGTACCTTGGCGCGGCCGTCATCGCGGATGGAGGGAGTGAGCGTGCGGGCGTAGCGTTCGAGCTCATGCTCGGCCGAGCCGTCATGGATCATGGTGCGGAAGTGGTCGTCCACCACGATGAGTTCGTAGATGCCCATGCGGCCGCGGTAGCCACCGCCGGAGTCGCGGCCCGGATGCCAGATGTTGGGCGCTGGAGCGTCCTTGGGCAGGTTCAGCAGCCGGCGCTCGTAGTCCGACGGTGCTCGCTCCACGCGCGTCTCCGGATTCAGCACGCGGACCAGGCGCTGCGCCACCACGCCGATCAGACTGGAGGACAGCAGGAAAGGCTCGATGCCCATGTCGCGCAGGCGGGTGATGGCGCCCACCGCGGTATTGGTATGCAGCGTCGAGAGCACCAGGTGGCCGGTCAGCGAGGCCTGCACGGCGATCTGCGCCGTCTCGAGGTCGCGGATTTCGCCGACCATCACCACGTCCGGATCCTGGCGCAGGATGGCGCGCAGGCCACGCGCGAAGGTCATGTCCACCTTGGTGTTGACCTGCGTCTGGCCGATGCCGTCGATGTAGTACTCGATCGGATCCTCGACCGTCATGATGTTGCGACTGTTGTCGTTCAGTCGCTCCAGTCCCGCATACAGCGATGTGGTCTTGCCCGAGCCGGTCGGGCCGGTGACGAGGATGATGCCGTGGGGCTTGTGGATCAGCTCGTCGAGCTGCAGGCGCGTGCGTTCGTCCATGCCCAGGCTCGTGAGCTCCAGGCGGCCGGCCTGCTTGTCCAGCAGGCGCAGCACCACGCGTTCGCCATGGCCGGAAGGAATGGTCGATACGCGCACGTCCACCGCGCGGCCGGCGATGCGCAGTGAAATGCGTCCATCCTGCGGCAGGCGCTTCTCGGCGATGTCGAGCTTCGACATCACCTTGATGCGCGACACCACCAGCGGCGCCACTGCACGCCGCGTCTGCAGTACCTCGCGCAGCACGCCGTCGACGCGGAAGCGCACCACCAGCCGGTTCTCGAAGGGTTCGACGTGGATGTCCGAGGCGTTCTCGCGGATCGCCTGGCTGAACAGCGCATTGATCAGCCGGATGATGGGCGCGTCGTCGTTGCTGTCGAGCAGGTCGGCCTGTTCAGGAAGATCCTGCGCGAGATGCGTGAGGTCGGAGTTTTCGTCGAGGCCGCCGCCGGCTGCGGCCAGCGTACCTGCGCCGCCCTCATAGGCCGATTGCAGCAGGCGCTCGAATTCTTCATCGCTGACGCGCTCGAGCGACAGCGGCAGCCGCAGCAGCCGGCGTGTTTCGACCACGGCTGCCGCATTGGCATTGATGCGCACCGCGCAGTACGCGACACCATCACGCTGTTCGCGCAGCACGATGCCGTGGCGTCGTGCGAAGGCAAAGGGCAGGACCTTCACCGGCGTCGCCAGTTGCTGCGCGTCCGCGTTCACGGGACCGGCGAGGTCTGTGGCGCGTTGCCGGCCGGCGGTGCCGCGGGGCCGGGCACGACTGGTGCGACATCGGACGGTGCGTTCAGCGACGGCAGCTGCGGCGAGGGCAGTGGCGCGTACTTGTCCTGCTGCATCTTCATCACGTCCTGCAGCTGCCTGTACTTGTCGTTGGTCGCGTTCTGGACGTCGATGCTGTTGGTGAGGATGGTGGGCTTGATGAACACCATCAGGTTCGCCTTCTGGCGCTTGTCGTTCTTCACCTTGAACAGGTTGCCGAGCAGCGGAATGCGCGACAGGAACGGTACGCGGCTTTCACCCGCCGCCTTGCTGTCGCGGATCAATCCGCCCACCACGATCCACTGCTGGTTCTTGACCAGCAGCACGTTGTGGAAGGTGCGCTTGTTGGTGATCTGGCTGCCGGCATCGCCGACCGAACCGGCGAGTTCCGAACTTTCCAGGTCGATGGTGAGCGTCATCGCATCGCTGCCGTTCAGCTGCGGGGTGATCTTCAGCTTCGTGCCCACGTCCTGGCGCTGCACGGTGGTGAACGGATTGACGCTGCCCGTGGTGCTGGTGGTGCCGGTGTTGGTGTACTGCCCGGTGATGAATGGCACCTGCTGGCCGCTTTCCAGGTTCACTTCCTGGTTGTCCATGGTGACCTGGGTCGGCATGGCCACGACATTGGTGTTGGTGTCGGCGGTGAGCGCACGGATCATCGCCGCCCAGCTGATGCCGTTGTCCACCAGTCTGCCGACGCCGAAGGTGGCGCCGGTGGGTATGGAGGTGGCGGAAGAAGGATTGGCGATGATCTGCGCAAGGCCTGCGATGTCGAGTGGGCTGGTGCTGCCGATCGGTGCATCGAACACGCCACCGGGGATGATCTTGCCGTCCTGCTGCGAGAACACCGCCCAGTTCACGCCCAGGTCACGCGACTTGTCGATGGTGATGTCGGCGATGAAGGCCTCGATCAGCACCTGTGCACGCGCGATGTCCATGGCATCGACCGTGGCCCACAGCGCGCGGCGCGTCTTGGGAGGTGCGGTGATGATCAGCAGGTTGGTGGCCTTGTCGGACACGATGTTCACGGTGCGGTCCGCAGCCGGGCCCGCTGCGGCAGCGGGGGCGCCGGGAGCACCCGCGGCGCCGCTGGATCCGGTGCTGCCCGCCAGCTGCTTGGTGAGCAGTGCGGCCACGTCATCCGATTTCGCGTACTTGAGGTAGCGGCGCTCGGTGTTGTCGCTGTCGCTGACCGGTTTGTCGAGCTCGGTGATCAGGTTGATGATGCGCTGGCGCTGGCCCGGTTCGCCGCTGACCAGCACGCTGTTGGTACGGTCGTCCGCGATGATGCGTACCGGCGAGCCACCGGCGTCCGCGGGCGCGCCCGAAGTCGCCGTGGACAGCGTGCGCACCACGTCGGTGGCGTTGGAGTTCACCAGCTTCACCGTCTCGATGCCGCCGGCGCCGGCTTCATCCAGCTGTTTCACCAGCCGCTGGATGCGCTGCACGTTGCTGGCGCGGTCGTTGAGGATCAGCGCATTGGTGCCGGTGACGGTCAGCACGGTGCCGGAGGTGGGGATCAGCTGGCGGATCACCACGTTGAGCTGCTGTGCGCTGAGGTTCTTGGTTTCGATGACGGCGTCGATGATCTCATCGGGACCATTGCCGGATCCGCCGCCCGGCGCCATCTGCTTGACCGCGTCGGCCGGCACGATCTTCACCACGTTGCCGCTGCGTACGGCCGCGAACTGGTACACCTGCAGCAGCGACAGGAAGGTCTCGTAGAACTGCTGCGGCGTCATCGGTTTCGGATTGATCAGCGTCATCGTCGCGCGCACGCGCGGGTCGATGGTGAAGGTGATGCCGGTGGCCTTGCCCACGGCATCGGCCAGCACCGAGATGTCGGCGTTCTGGATATTGGGCGTGATGCGCTGGTTCGGCGAGGGTGCCTGTGCCTGCGCCAGTGCCAGCCACGAGGCTGCCGCCAACGTGAGACCAAGGTTGGGGCGTTTCATCTCTACCTCTCGCTATCTGGACCGGGCGGTGGTGGCGGTGTGTCGGGCGCCGCGACCGGGGGTGGCGCATCGGCCAGTTTTTCGGCTTCGTTGGCGATGTCGGCGAGGTTCAGGTTCAACTCCTGTTCCTTGCCACCGCGCACCACGGTAACGTGCGCCACGGCCGAATTGGCCATCGAATTGAAAACATCGTTGCTGCGCGCCTGGTCATCGAGTGGCGTGCCGTTGATGGCGGTGACCAGGTCGCCCGGTCGCAGCCCCAGCTTGGAGAACGCCTGTGCATTCTGGCCGGGGTTCACGCGCATGCCGCGCAGGTGCCCATCCGCGAACACGGCCTGGCGCTGGATGACCTGGTTGAGCAGGTTGGGATTGTTCTGCATCACCTGCTGCACGCGCGCCAGCGATACCGCGGGGTTCGCGACCACTGGCGGCGGCACGACTCCGCCAGCGGCCTGGCCGTTCAGTGGCGGCACCATCAGCGCTTCGATGGCCCCAGCGCGATTGAGCAGCACGCGGTCCACGTACACCGCATGCAATACCGCGCCACCGGGAACGGAGTCGCCGACCCGGTACACCTTGATGTCGGTGAGGCTGGGGCCGAGTGCCGCCAGGCCCTTTTTCTCATCGTCGGCTGCGATGACCAGCACCAGCTTCAGGTTCATCGCGGTGACCGGTGCGTCGGTGCCGGTGGCCGGCGGACTCTGCCCGAACAGATTGACGCGCAGGATGGAGGGAAGATCGACCACCTTGCGCGATACCGTTGCCGTAGCCTGCTGCGTGGTGCGCGCGGCGGGAACATACGGGGCGCTGGTGAGGTCTACCACCAGCAGCGCGGCGCGTACCGAGAGCAGGACGATCAGCAACGCGAGTATCCAGCCAGGCGCCCGGGCGACCAGCTGGTTTGCAAGCTCTGCGGGAGAGCGGGAGGCTTGAGCAACTGCTGTCAAGATCGAAGTATTATGTTTGCGGCTGATTCCCCTCACAAGCAATTGTTCCCGCATAACAAAGGCTTCACACGGGCTTCAGGTTCCAATGGGACTTGTGTCGCAACCCGGCGCCCCCATGCACGGTGCCATCAAGGAGATAATGCAGGGCATGGGCGGAAGGGATCCACACGAGGAACGCGACAACCACACGGGCCTGCTGGTGGAAGAAGCTGCACCCAAGGTGAAGCAGCCGCCGCTGTACCGGGTAGTGTTGCTGAATGATGACTACACGCCGATGGAATTCGTGGTTGAGGTGCTGGAGCGTTTCTTCCGCATGGACCGTGAAATGGCCACGCGGGTGATGCTCGAAGTGCACATGAAGGGCAAGGGGGTCTGCGGTGTCTTCACTTACGAGATCGCCGAGACCAAGGTAACCCAGGTAGTGGGATATTCGCGTGACAACCAGCATCCGCTGATGTGCACGCTCGAACAGGCCTGAAGGAGCGTAAAGAATGCTCTCGTCCGAACTTGAAAATTGTCTGAACTCCGCGTTCGCGCAGGCGCGCGACTCGCGCCATGAATTCCTGACGGTGGAGCACCTGCTGCTCGCCATCCTCGATACTCCGCGGGTGCGGGAGATCCTCAAGGCTGGCGGCGCGGACATGGGCCGGCTCGCCGAGGAGCTGCGCACGCACATCGACAGCACCACGCCGCGCATCAAGCCGGGCGAGGACGAGCGCGAGGTGCAGTCCACGCTGGGCTTCCAGCGCGTGCTGCAGCGTGCGGTGTTCCAGGTGCAGTCCGGTGGCCGCCGCGAAGTCGGCGTGGCCGATGTGCTGGTCGCGATCTTCAGCGAGAAGCAGAGCCACGCGGTGTTCCTGCTGGCCAAGCACGAGATCACGCGCCTCGATGTCACGCAGTACATCTCGCACGGCCTCGCCAAGGATCGCGACGACAAGGTGACGCGCGAAGAGGGCGGTGGCGAAGGTGAGCGTGGCGAACCGGAAGGTGGCAGCGCGCTCGACAAATACGCCGTCAACCTCAACCGTGCCGCGCAGGAAGGGCGCATCGATCCGCTGGTGGGCCGCAAGCTCGAGGTGGAGCGCACCATCGAGATCCTGTGCCGCCGCCGCAAGAACAATCCGCTGTACGTCGGTGAAGCCGGCGTGGGCAAGACCGCCATTGTCGAAGGCCTCGCGAGGCTGATCGTCGAGGGCAAGGTGCCTGAGGTGCTGGAAGACAGCGTGATCTATTCGCTCGACCTGGGCAGCCTGCTCGCGGGCACGAAGTATCGCGGCGATTTCGAGAAGCGGTTGAAGGCCGTGATCACCGAGATCAAGAAGCAGCCGGGCAGCATCCTGTTCATCGACGAGATCCACACGCTGATCGGCGCGGGTGCGACCTCGGGTGGCGTGATGGACGCCAGCAACCTCATCAAGCCGGCGCTGACCAGCGGCGAGCTGCGTTGTGTCGGCTCGACCACCTACCAGGAATATCGCGGCATCTTCGAGAAGGACCACGCGCTGTCGCGTCGTTTCCAGAAGATCGACGTGGTGGAACCCACCGTGCAGGAGACCGTGGAGATCCTGCAGGGCCTGCGTCCGCGCTACGAAGAGCACCATGGCGTGCACTACACCGACGACGCCATCAAGTCGGCGGCTGAACTGGCCGCGCGCCATATCAACGATCGGCACCTGCCCGACAAGGCCATCGACGTGGTCGATGAAGCCGGCGCACGCCAGCGCCTGAAGCCCACCACCGAACGCACTGGCGTGGTGGACGTGCCGCAGATCGAGGACGTGGTGGCGCGCATCGCGCGCATCCCCGCCAAGACCGTGTCGAGTTCCGACAAAGAGGTGCTGCGCAACCTCGAGCGCAATCTCAAGCTCACCATCTTCGGCCAGGATCCGGCGATCGAAGCGCTGGCGGCCGCGATCAAGATGTCGCGCTCCGGCCTCGGCGAGCAGACCAAGCCCGTGGGCAGCTTCCTGTTCGCGGGTCCCACCGGCGTCGGCAAGACCGAAGTCACCAAGCAGCTGGCCAGCGCCCTGGGCGTGGAGTTCCTGCGCTTCGACATGTCCGAATACATGGAGCGCCACACGGTGTCGCGCCTGATCGGCGCACCGCCGGGCTACGTGGGCTTCGACCAGGGCGGCCTGCTTACCGAGGCGGTGTCCAAGCACCCGCATTGCGTGCTGCTGCTCGATGAAATCGAGAAGGCGCACCCGGATGTGTTCAATCTGCTGCTGCAGGTGATGGACCACGGCGCGCTCACCGACAACAACGGCCGCAAGACCGACTTCCGCCACGTGATCATCGTGCTGACCACGAACGCGGGTGCGGCCGACATGGCACGTCCGTCAATCGGCTTCACGCATGTGGACAACACCACCGATGGCATGGAAGCGATCCGCCGGCTGTTCACGCCGGAGTTCCGCAACCGGCTCGACGCCGTCATCCAGTTCGCGCCGCTGTCCAAGCTGACCATCGAGCGCGTGGTGGAGAAGCTGCTGGTCGAAACGGAAATGCAGCTGGAGCAGAAGGGCGTGCAGCTGTCAGTGAACGACGAGGCGCGCGGCTGGCTGGCCGACCATGGCTACGATCCGAAGATGGGCGCGCGTCCGATGGCGCGGCTGATCCAGGAGCAGATCAAGCGGCCGCTGGCGGAAGAGCTGCTGTTCGGCAAGCTGACCGATGGTGGCCAGGTGATGGTTTCGGTCAACGAAGATGGCAAGTCCTTGTCGTTGACGGTATCGCCGCTGCCGCGCCCGGTATTGCCGCAGCCTGCGGGAGCCTGAATAAGGGTACAGCCGGGCCTCGTTCCGGGGGCCTGGGGTCCGCGCGCCGGATCTTTGTATACAGAGTGTCGAAGAGCGGCTAGCGGCCGCGGTAGACGATACGTCCCTTCGACAGGTC
This sequence comes from Pseudomonadota bacterium, assembly GCA_037200665.1. GTDB lineage: Bacteria > Pseudomonadota > Gammaproteobacteria > Steroidobacterales > Steroidobacteraceae > ZC4RG30. Next base: position 117,014 of record JBBCGD010000008.1, read on the forward strand.
GTACGGCGTCATCTCTACGGTGACCACGTCACCGGTGAGGATGCGGATGTAGTTCTTGCGCATCTTTCCGGAGATATGCGCGGTGACGATGTGGCCGTTCTTCAACTTCACGCGAAACGTGGTGTTGGGAAGCGTCTCAGCCACTTCGCCTTCCATCTGTATCGCATCGTCTTTGGCCATACGTCCTACAACAAACCCGGCGGGCGCCGGAAGGCCGCGAATTCTGCATGGAGCAGGGCGGCAAAGCAACGCGAACGGGCTATCGCGCGAGGATTTCGAGGAATTCCCGGCGCGGGAGGGGCCTGCTGCCCAGTGACCGCAGGTGCGGGGACGGCATCTGGCAATCGATGAGGTCGATGCCGCGTTCCGGGCAGCGGGCCGCCAGCCAGGCGAGTGCGACCTTGGAAGCGTCGTCGCGATGGCTGAACATGGATTCGCCGCAGAACACGCGGCTACTGGCCACACCGTAGAGTCCGCCGGCGAGCTCATCGCCGGCCCAGACTTCGATGCTGTGTGCCACGCCCTGTCGATGCAGTTCGAGGTAGGCGGCCTGCATTTCCGCGGTAATCCACGTGCCGGTTCCGGGTCCGCGCGCGGTTGCGCACGACGCAACCACCGCCGCGAAATCACGATCCTCGGTCACCCGGAAGGTCTGCCGACGCAGGGTACGCTGCAGGCTGCGCGATACATGCATCTCGCCGGGGAACAGCACCTCGCGTGGATCCGGCGACCACCACAACACGGGTTCACCTGGCGAGTACCAGGGAAAGATGCCGCGCCGATAGGCCTCGCGCAGGCGTTCGGGCGCCAGATCGCCGCCGGCTGCAAGCAGCCCCTGTGGTTCATCCAGCGCCGCGTCCACGGGCGGAAAGCTGGCCGGTGGATCTCCGGGCGCGAGCCAGGTGAGGCCTTTCATCCGCGGTGGAAGGGCACGTGCGCGGCGGCGGAATCGGAGTAGTCCGCCATCGCCTCGCGTTCGCGTTCGAGGAAATCGGCGATGGCATGGCGGAAGCGCGGATCGGCGATGTAGTGCGCCGAGTGCGTGGCGCTGGGTTCGAAGCCGCGCACGATCTTGTGCTCGCCCTGCGTGCCGGGTTCGAAGCGCGCGATGCCGCGCTCGATGCAGTACTCGATGCCCTGGTGGTAACAGGTCTCGAAATGCAGGCTGTGGAAATCACCATTCGCGCCCCAGTAGCGTCCGTACAGCACTTCGCCGGAGGCGACGAACACGGCTGCAGCCACGGGTGTCCCGCCGTGCATGGCGAGCTTCACCATCAGCGCGCCGCGCAGCACGCGCGCCAGTTCCTCGAAGCAGGCGAAGTTCAGGTAGGGCTCGTGGCCATGCCGGTGGAAATTGAGTGCATGCACATCGAAGACGAAGCGCAGCTGCACGGGCGTGATGTCGTCGCCATGCAAGGTGAGGAAGTGGATGCCTTCCTCGGCGACGCGCCGCCGTTCGCGGCGCATCTGCTTGCGCTTCTCGGAACGGAAGGTGGCGAGGTAATCCTCGAAGCTCGCATAGCCGCGGTTGTGCCAGTGGAACTGCACGTCGCCACGCGCGAGCCAGCCTGCGGCCGTGCAGGTGGCGAGTTCCGCCTCGCTGAGGAAGAGTGCGTGCGCTGAAGACAGGCCGTCGCGCGCGCAACGGGCCATGAGTTCGCTGATCAGTCGTTCGCGCAGCGGCGCCGCGGGCAAGTCCGGTGCCAGCAGCAGTCGCGGCGCATTGATCGGCGAGAAGGGCACGGCCAGCACGAGCTTCGGGTAGTAAGGCTGGCCATGGCGCTCATGCGCCTGTGCCCAGCCGAAGTCGAACACGAACTCGCCCCAGGAATGCACTTTGCTGTACACCGGTGCCGCTGCGACCAACCGGCCTGCGTCGAACAACGCCAGGTGCGCTGGTGTCCATCCGGTCTTGCGGCCAACGCAGCCACTGTGTTCGAGCGCGGCGAGGAACTCGTGCCGCAGGAACGGACAGTCCGCGCCGAGCAGCGCATTCCAGTCGCTTGCTGCGACGGCATCGATGTTGCTGAGCTCGCGTACTTCCATGCCGTTGCGATGCGCCTTGCTTATCCGCCGTGGTCGAACTGCTCCAGGTAGCGATCCGCATCCAGCGCGGCCATGCACCCGGAGCCCGCGGACGTGATCGCCTGGCGATAGATGGAATCGGCCACATCGCCGGCGGCGAACACGCCCGGAATGCTGGTCGCGGTGGCGTTGCCTGCCGTGCCACTGTGCACCTTGAGGTAGCCGCCATGCATGTGCAGCTGCCCATCGAAGAGCGCGGTGTTGGGCGAATGACCGATGGCGATGAACACGCCGGTGACCGGCACGGTATCGCCGATCGCACCTTCGGCATCGCGCAGTCGCACGCCAGTGACGCCGCTGTCGTCGCCCAGCACCTCATCGATGGTGCTGTTCCAGCGGAAGCTGACCCTGCCATCCGCTGCACGCGCATGCAGCCGGTCCTGCAGGATCTTCTCGCCGCGCAACTTGTCGCGACGATGGATCAGCGTGACGTGCTTGGCGATGTTGGACAGGTACAGCGCTTCTTCCACCGCGGTGTTGCCGCCGCCGACCACGGCGACATGCTGGTTGCGGAAGAAGAAACCATCGCAGGTGGCGCAGGCGGAGACGCCCTTGCCCTTGAATGCATCCTCGGAAGGCAGGCCCAGGTACTTCGCGGCCGCGCCAGTGGCGATGATCAACGCATCGCAGGTGTAGGTGCCCGAATCGCCGACCAGCGTGAATGGTTTGCTGCCCAGCTTCGTGCTGTGGATGTGGTCGTGCACGATGCGCGTGTTGAAGCGCTCGGCGTGATGGCGCAGGCGCTCCATCAGTTCCGGCCCCTGCACGCCGTTGGTATCGCCGGGCCAGTTGTCCACTTCGGTGGTGGTCATCAGCTGTCCGCCCGGTTCGAGTCCGGTGATGAGCAGCGGCGCGCGATTGGCACGCGCCGCGTATACCGCGGCGCTGTAACCCGCTGGCCCCGAACCGAGGATGATCAAGGGGCTGTGGATGGTATCGGTCATGTATAATTTCCCGGCAAAGTCACTGCGCTTATTTTGCCGTCATACCTGATGGCGTGCAGCGCGGATTCAACAGCGGATTGAGGAGATACACCCGGTTTGAGCCCGTCCGCGTCTGCCACTGGTGCGAGCCGCCTCACGCAAGCGGTAATCAAGGCGGTGCGGGAGAGCCTCGCCATCCTGCTGGCGGTCATCGCGCTGGTGCTGCTGGTTGCGCTCGTGTCCTACGCGCCGGGTGATCCCGGCTGGTCTTATTCCGGGGATGGGCAGGCGGTGCGCAATGGCATCGGGCCGCTGGGTGCCATCGTGGCCGATGTGCTGCTGTTCCTGTTCGGGCGTCCCGCCTACCTGCTACCCGCGATGATGCTGATTGCCGCGTGGATGGTGTTCCGCAATCGCACCGAGGCATTGCAGCCATCCAGTCGCGTGAACGTCGCCGTGCGCGTGGGCGGTTTCCTGCTGGTGCTGGCGGCAAGCTGTGGCCTCGCAGCGCTGCACTGGGATGCGGGCACGTTGCGCGAATCCGCCGGTGGCGTACTCGGCCAGCTGGTCGGCGGCAAACTCGCTGCGAGCACGAAACTGCTGGGCGCGACGCTGCTGCTGCTCGCCGCATGGATGGCTGGCGTCGCCATCGCCTTCCATGTGTCCTGGCTCACCGTGATGGACAAGCTTGGCGCCGGTTTCTGGCGCGGCATCGAGATCGTCCGCGGCTGGTGGAGTTCGCGCCGCGAGGTCGCCGAAGGCCAGGAGCGCAAGCGCGAGCGCCAGGAAGTCGTCAAGCAGGAGCAGAAGAAGAAAACCGCGCCACGCGTCATACCTGTCATCGAGACGCCGGCGCCGGTGGTGGAGAAGAGCGAGCGCGCGCAACGCGAGCGCCAGGTGCCACTGTTCGATCCGCCGAAGGCTGGCGAACTGCCGCCGATGCAGTTGCTCGACGATCCGCCCGAGCGCGTGGTGGGTTATTCGAAGGACGCGCTCGACGCCATGTCGCGCCTGGTCGAGATCAAGCTGAAGGATTTCGGCGTCGAAGTCGAAGTGGTCGCGGTGCATCCGGGCCCGGTGGTGACGCGCTTCGAACTGCAGCCTTCGCCCGGCACCAAGGCCAGCCAGATCTCCGGCCTTTCCAAGGATCTCGCCCGCGCGCTGTCGGCGATCTCCGTGCGCGTGGTGGAAGTCATCCCCGGCAAGCCGGTGATGGGCCTGGAGATCCCGAACGAGAAGCGCGAGATGGTCACGCTGGGCGAGATCATCAAGTCGCAGGCCTACGAGGAAGTGAGCTCGCCGCTGGCGCTGGCGCTGGGCAAGGATATTGCCGGTCATCCCATCGTTGCGGATCTCGCCAAGATGCCGCACCTGCTGATCGCCGGCACCACTGGTTCTGGCAAGTCGGTGGGCATCAACGCCATGGTGCTGTCGCTGCTTTACAAGAGCACGGCCGAGCATGTGCGCATGATCATGATCGACCCGAAGATGCTGGAGCTCTCGGTGTACGAGGGTATCCCGCACCTGCTGGCGCCGGTGGTTACCGACATGAAGCAGGCCGCCAATGCGCTGCGCTGGTCGGTGGCCGAAATGGAACGGCGCTACCAGCTGATGTCCGCACTGGGCGTGCGCAACATCGCTGGCTTCAACCGCAAGGTGAAGGATGCGAACGAGGCCGGCAAGCCGATCAAGGATCCGGTGATGATGCAGTACGCATCCACCGATCCGCGCTTCGACCAGAGCACGATCCAGGACCTCACGCCGCTGCCGTATATCGTCGTGATCATCGACGAGCTTGCCGACCTGATGATGATCGTCGGCAAGAAGGTGGAAGAACTCATCGCGCGCCTGGCGCAGAAGGCGCGTGCCTCGGGCATCCACCTGATCCTCGCCACGCAGCGGCCGTCGGTGGACGTGATCACCGGCCTCATCAAGGCCAACATCCCGACCCGCATCGCCTTCCAGGTTTCGGCGAAGGTGGATTCGCGCACCATCCTCGACCAGGGCGGCGCCGAGTCACTGCTCGGTCATGGCGACATGCTGTATTTGCCGCCGGGAACTTCGGTGCCCAACCGCGTGCACGGTGCCTTCGTCTCCGATGAAGAAGTGCATCGCGTGGTCAATGCCCTGAAGAGCGCCGAGCCGCCGAACTACATCGAGGAAGTGCTGTCCGGTCCTTCGCAGCCCATCCCTGGCATCAGCGGTGAAGGTGAGGGTGGCATGCCCGGCGGCGACGCCGAGCAGGACGCCCTGTACGACGAGGCGGTGAAGATCGTGATCAATGAACGCAAGCCTTCGATCTCGTACGTGCAGCGTCGGTTGAAGATCGGCTACAACCGGTCAGCGCGCTTGCTCGAAGCGATGGAAGCGGCCGGAGTAGTCGGTGCACTGCAGCCGAACGGTTCGCGCGAAGTGCTGGTCAAGGGCGGTAATGGCGATGAATAAGTTCGCGCGCACGGCGCTGGTGCTGTCGTTGGGTTGCGCGGCGTCGGCCGCACAGGCCGCCGATACCGCACTCGATGGCTATCTCGCAGGTCTTTCGACCTGGTCCGCCAACTTCACGCAGAAGGTGGAGGACGCCAGGGGCAAGTCCGCGCCCAGCGGACACGGCAAGCTCGTCATCGTGCGTCCCGGCAAGCTGCGCTGGGAATCCGCGCCCGACGGCGCGAGCGACAGCGCACAGCTCCTGATCGCCGATGGCAAGAACCTGTGGTTCCTCGACAAGGACCTCGACCAGGCCACGGTGAAACCGCTGGCCCAGGCATCGCCGCAGTCCCCCGCCATGTTGCTCGCAGGCGGCGCGGAGCTGCGTGCCGCCTTCAACGTGCAGGATGGCGGCAAGCGCGATGGCCTCGACTGGGTGCGCGCCACGCCCAAGGAAGCGGCTTCGGATTTCCGCGAGGCGCTGTTTGGTTTCAAGGGCAAGGAGCTCGCGCGCCTGGTCATCGTCGATAAACTTGGCCAGCGCTCGACGCTCAGCTTCACCGAGGTGAAGCGCAACGCACCGGTGGAAGCGGGCGCCACGGAGTTCCACCTGCCGCAAGGCGTGGACCTGATCGGCAAACCGGTGGCGCCTTGAATCCCATCGTCCTGCCGGAGCTGCGATACCGGAAATTGTGGCTCTCCATTGGCATTGTCCTGCTGCTTGCAATCACTTTCGTTTGCCTGCTGCCATCCAAGGATCTCCCGGACCTCAGCTTGTCCGACAAGACCGAGCACATCCTCGCCTTCGGTGCGTTGACCTTCTGGTTCGCGAGCATCGTCGTGCGACGTGACATTCCCTGGGTCGGCATTGCCGTGGTGATGTTCGGCGGCGCCATCGAGATCGCGCAGAGCGAGATGGGCTGGGGGCGCCAGGGCGACTGGTACGACCTTGCGGCCGACACCATCGGCGTCACCCTTGGCGTGGTGCTGGTACTCACGCCGCTGGGACACTGGGCCCGCTGGTTCGAAGCAAAGGTCACGAAGGCGCGTCCGTGAGTCCACCGCTGCGGCCGCTGGCCGATCGCATGCGCCCGCGCAATGTCGATGAATTCGTGGGTCAGCAGCATCTGCTGGCGCCCGGACGCGCATTGCGCGCATCACTGGATCGCGGCCAGCTGCATTCGATGGTCCTGTGGGGTCCACCCGGCACCGGCAAGACCACGCTGGCGCGCCTGTTCGCGAATGCCATGGATGCCGAGTTCATCCAGCTCTCTGCGGTGATGGCCGGCGTGAAGGACATCCGCGCCGCGATGGAACAGGCGAAGCAGGCGCGCGCCGCCGGCCACGCCACCGTGCTGTTCCTCGACGAGGTGCATCGCTTCAACAAGGCGCAGCAGGACCTTTTCCTGCCCTTCGTCGAGGACGGCACCATCGTGTTCATCGGTGCCACCACCGAGAATCCGTCCTTCGAAGTGGTCGGCGCATTGCTGTCGCGCGCCCGCGTGTACGTGCTGAAGTCGCTGGGCACCGAGGACATTGTCGCGCTATTGGAGCGCGCGCTGACCGACGATGAGCGTGGCCTCGGCGATCGCAACCTCGCCGCCAGCGCGCGCGCGCTGCAGGCACTGGCTGCCGCGGCGGACGGCGACGCACGCCGCGCGCTCGGGCTGCTCGAAACCGTCGCCGACCTCGCCATCGATGGCCGCATCGACGAGCAGCAGATCGCCGAACTCGCCGCCGGCACGCGCCGCCGCTTCGACAAGGGCGGCGACCAGTTCTACGACCAGATCTCCGCGCTCCACAAGGCGGTGCGCGGTTCGGATCCGGATGCCTCGCTGTACTGGCTGGCCCGCATGCTCGATGGTGGCTGCGACCCGGCTTATCTCGCACGCCGCATCACGCGCATGGCCACCGAAGACGTCGGCCTCGGCGATCCGCGCGCATTGCCCATGGCGCTCGAAGCCTGGGAAGCGTACGAACGCCTCGGCAGTCCCGAGGGGGATCTGGCGCTGGCCCAGTGCGTGGTGTTCATGGCCGTAGCACCCAAGAGCAACGCGGTTTATACGGCCTGGAGTGCCGCGCGCGAGGACGTGGCGAAGTACGGCTCGCTCGACGTGCCCGCGCGCTTCCGCAACGCCCCGACCAAGCTCATGAAGGAACTGGGCCACGGCGTCGGCTACCGCTACGCGCACGACGAGGGCGACGCCTATGCCGCCGGCGAGCGTTACCTGCCCGACGAAATGCCCGACCGGCGCTATTATTCGCCCGTCCCGCGCGGCTTCGAGATCCGCATCGCCGAGGCGATGCAGCGGCGCCGCGCGCAGGACGAATCGACGAAGAACACCGACAGGAAAGAATAAGTGATCGATCCGAAACTGCTGCGCAGCGCGCCCGCCGAGGTCGCTGCCAATCTCGCACGCCGTGGCTTCAAGCTGGATGTCGCCGCCTTCACGCAACTCGAGGAGCGCCGCAAGGCCGCGCAGATCGAGGCCGATCGCCTGCGTGCCGAGCGCAATGCCAATGCGAAGAAAGTCGGCATGGCAAAAGGCAAGGGCGAGGACGTGGCGCCGCTGATCGCGCATGGCGAACAGCTGGGCACGCAACTGGTGGCCGCCGAAGCCGCGATCAACAGCGTGCAGGAAGAGATCGAAACGCTGTCGCTGGTGCTGCCAAACCTGCTGCAGGAAACCGTGCCCGATGGCGCGGATGAAAACGCCAACCTCGAAGTGCGTCGCTGGGGCACGCCGCGCAGCTTCGACTTCACGCCGCGCGATCATGTGGAACTTGGCGAGAAGCTCGGGCGCGGCATGGATTTCGAAGCCGGCGCGCGCGTCGCCGGCAGCCGCTTCGTGGTACTGCGCGACGCCATCGCGCGACTGCATCGGGCGCTGGGCCAGTTCATGCTCGACGTGCACACGCGCGAGCATGGCTACACCGAAGTCTATGTGCCCTACATGGTGTCGCCGGCGTCGCTGCGTGGCACGGGCAACCTGCCCAAGTTCGAGCAGGACCTCTTCGCCGTGCGCAGCGAGCAGAACTACTACCTGATCCCCACCGCAGAAGTGCCGGTAACGAACCTCGTACGCGAGCAGATCCTCGAGGCGAAGGAACTGCCGCTGAAGCTCGTGGCGCACACGCCATGCTTCCGTTCCGAAGCGGGCGCGGCCGGCAAGGACACGCGCGGCATGATCCGGCAGCACCAGTTCGACAAGGTGGAGATCGTGCAGATCGTCGAGCCCGAGAAATCGAAGGCCGCGCACGAGGAACTCACCGCGAACGCCGAGGCCATCCTGCAGAAGCTCGAATTGCCGTATCGCGTAGCTGCGCTGTGCGCCGGCGACATCGGCTTCGGCAGCAGCAAGACCTATGACATCGAAGTGTGGCTGCCGGCCCAGCAGCGCTATCGCGAGATCTCATCCTGCAGCAACTTCTCGGATTTCCAGGCGCGGCGCATGCAGGCGCGCTGGCGCAATCCCGCCACCGGCAAGCCGGAGCTGCTGCACACGTTGAATGGTTCGGGCGTGGCGGTGGGTCGCGCGCTGGTCGCGGTGCTGGAAAATTTCCAGAACGCCGATAGTTCGATCACCATCCCGGCGGCACTGCGTCCGTATTTCGGCGGAGACAGCATCCCGGCCTGAAGCTGAAGCGATGCCACGGCTGACACTGTGGCGTTGCTTCAGCCTGCGCTGTCCATAACCACCTGCACGCGCTCGGCGAGACCCTCGGCGATCGGCGCGACGGTTTCTTCATTCAGCCCGAGGCTGGCCAGCAGCAGTTCACGCGCCACGCGACCGGGCCGCGGTTCCAGTGGATGCGTGAAGCCCGCCTGCAATGCCAGCTGCACGCCCAGGTGCACCAGCAGGGCCAGTTCGCGCAACGGCGCCGGTGCGCGCGCCGGCGCCTCGTGATGACTCGCCGCCACCACGATGGATTCGGGCAGGCGCCAGTCCTTGAATACCACCTCGGCGCAGCGGGCGTGACCTACCTGCACCAGCTTCTCTTCCAGTTCCAGCGGCGAGGTTTCCTCGTCGCTCGCGAGTGCCTGTAGCAGCCGCACTACACCCTGCGTATCGACGCGCTCCTGCACCGGCACCCCGTAGTCGTGCAGCAGCGCCGCCATGAAGGCCTCGGTGGGCGCGCCACGGCCGCTGTGCTTGCTGAGCGACTCGGCGGCGAAGGCACTGGCCACGCAGTGGCGGGTCAGGGCACGCGGATCAATGGGCGCCTGGTGGTTGCTGCGTGGGGTACCGCGATCCAGGCAGGCCGCGGCGGCGATGGTACGCACGCTGTCCTGGCCGAGCAGCATCAGCGCCCGGTCCAGCGAACCGATCTGTCGTGAACTGCCGTAGTAGGCGGAGTTGGCGACCTTGAGCACCCGCGCGGCGATGCCAGGATCGCGTTGGATCACTTCAGCGACCTGGCGGGCATCGAGATTGGGATCGCACAGAGTGGCCAGGATCCGGTGCGCGGACTGGTTGTTGCCACCGATGACGCCCAGCGCCCTGGCGGCCTGGAGGATATCGGCGTCGGCCATGCTCATGCGGGCGAGAACCGTATCACATATTCGTGCACTGCAACTCCATGGAGTGAGACGCATGCCGACAACAAGGTGATGCCCTCGATCAACCCATTGCTCTGGACCGTCTGGATCGCCGCTGCCGCGGCGGCGCTGGCGATTCCATTGGTGCTGGTCGCATGGCTGCGCGGTCGTGAGCGCGTGCGCCTGCTCGGGCGGCAACTGGCCGAGGCCAGGTACCGCGACCGGCTCACCGGACTCGCCAACCGCACGCTGTTCATGGAGCAGCTTCGCCAGTCGATCGAACGCGTGCGTGGTGGCAGCCAGAAGATGTTCGCCGTGCTATTCCTGGATTTCGACCGCTTCAAGGTGGTCAACGACGTACTGGGGCATGCCGCGGGCGATGAGCTGCTGGTGCAGATGGCAGGACGCATGCGCCAGTCGCTGCGTGATCCCGTGGCGCACGGCGCTTTCACCAACCAGCTGGCGCGCTTCGGCGGCGATGAATTCCTGCTGCTGCTCGATGACATCGAGCGCCCCGAGGATGCGGCGCGCATCGCCCAGCGTGTGCTCAATGCACTGGCGCGACCCTGCAGCATCCACGGCCGCGAGGTGAGCACGCAGGCCAGCATCGGCATCGTGTCGAGCGGGCAGGGGCTCGAGGATGCCGAGACGCTGGTACGCAACGCGGACCTTGCCATGTACGAAGCGAAGCGCGCGGGACGTGCCTGTGCCGTGCCCTTCAACGACGCCATGCACACGCGCCTGGCGCGCCACCTCATGCTCGAGACCGGGCTGCGCCAGGCGCTGGGTACATCGCAGCTGTCGCTGGTGTACCAGCCCATCGTGGATCTGGACAGCGGTCGGCGCAGTTCAGTGGAGGCGCTGGTGCGCTGGAACCATCCCACGCTCGGTCCGGTTTCACCGGGCGAGTTCGTGCCCATCGCGGAAGAATCCGGGCTGATCATGGCGCTGGGCGAATGGGTGATGAAGGAAAGCTGCGCGGCCCTCGCGCGCTGGCAGCGCCTCGATCCCGAGAAGGCGCCCAGCATCATCAGCGTGAACGTGTCGCGCGCGGAACTCGCGCATGGCGCGCGCCTGCTGCGGCTGGTGCGCGAGACGCTGGCCGCGGCGCGCCTGCCGGCGCAGAGCCTGCAGCTGGAAGTCACCGAGCGCGAGGTGATGCGCGACCCGGCCGCATCCCTGGCATTGATGCACGAGCTGCGCGCCATCGGCGTGCGCCTGGCGATGGATGATTTCGGCAGCGGCACTTCCTCGCTGGGCTGCCTCAGCGACTATCCCTTCGACGTCATCAAGGTCGATCGCTCGTTCATCAACGGCCTGTCCGATGGACCGGATCGCCTCGCGGTGCTGCACGCCACGATCACGCTGGTGGAAAACCTCGGCAAGAGCAGCGTGGGCGAGGGCGTGGAGACGAAGGAGCAACTGGTCATCCTGCAGTCGATGGGATGCCACTACGCGCAGGGACACTACCTGGGCCGGCCGCTGGCCGAAGCGGAGATGGTGGAGACCGAGCGCACGCTCACCGTGCCGCGGTTGCAGATACCCGGTTGATCCCGTGCGGTCTCAGTAGCGGGCGAGCAATGCCGTGAGGTCGGCGCGCGCCGCACCCAGTGCATCCGCTGCGGCAACCTGCGTCCTGCCGCTGCCATTCACGATGATGGCGAAGGCCATGAAGCCGCCATTCTTCTTGCGCATGAAGCCCGCAATGCCATTCACCGAGATGGGTTCGCTCAACGAGCCAGTCTTCAGCGCGACCCGATCGAGCCAGTCGTCGCTGCCTTTCTTCAGGTAGTCGAAGGCCGCATCGCGTGGCACGACGAAAGAACCATAGAAAGCCGGGAAGCGGCGCGGGTCGTGGTACTCGTGGCGCAGGGTATCCACCAGGTCCTGCGCCGACAGCAGGTTGGATACCGTGAGGCCGCTGCCGCTCTCCATCACCGGGCTGTTCGCGGCATCGCTGCAGCAGTCGCTGCGGAGGATGGCAGGCAACTGGCGCGCGGCGTCGGCGAGCGACAGGGGCGCAACGCCGTTGCGCGCCAGTGCGATGCCCATGGTCAGCACATCGGCGATGTAATTGTTGGACCAGCGCATCATGCGGCCGACCTGTTCCTGCAGCAGCAGGCCATCCACCCGGGCGAGCAGCTGCGGTGCATTGCCGACGACTATCGTGGTTTCGACGCCGCCATCCACCACCACCCCGGTCTGCAGCAGGATGGAACGCAGCAGCTGTCCGGTGCCGGCGGCCGGGTCGGACATGGCCCGATGCACCATGCGCTCTTCGCCTGGGCCGATGGTGCCGCTGACGGTGATGCGGTCGCCATGCTCATCCGTATTGCGATCGATGGACAGCGCCGGCCCGTTCGCAGCGATGCGCACATTGCCCGTGAGCGGAATCGGCAATTCGCCGCTGGCGCAGCCACCCACCGTGGCGCGATTGGCGCCAGCCGGCGCGCGCACGCTGATGCACCAGCTGCCGTAGTTCACGCCGATGGCACTGGGCGCGGCGTTGTACGCACGATTGCTCCGGCGCATGCCATTGCAACGGTCGATGGTGTCGCAGCTGAGTTCGCCGAACGGCGCACGCTCCACCAGCACGCGACCGGTGATGTGCTTCACGCCCTGCGCGCGCAGCTGCGCGGCTAGTGCCCACAGCGTGGTCTCGTCGAGCGTGGCGTCACCTTCGCTGCGCAAAATGACATCGCCGGCCAGCGTGCCATTCGTCGGTGCGCCGACGCCGCGCAGTTCGGTGGCGAAGGTCTTGTCGGGTGTCCAGGTATCCAGTGCCGCAGCCGCCACGAACACCTTGCTGAGGGAGGCGGGGGTCAGCCGCTGTGAAGGCGTGAGTTGCGCGACGGGTTTGTCAGCGTCGAGATCCCACACCGTGGCGGTGACCAGTGCGCCGCGCGCGCTGAGGCGCGCCAGATTGTCGAAGTCCGCGGCCGCTGCGCTGGCGGCTGCCAGCAGCAGCGCGGCGCTCAGCAACAGCCGCTGATGCAGTTCCACTTGTTCTCCAGCTGCGCACGGAAGAACTCACGCGCGGTCATTGGAGTTTCCTGCGGGGCGCTGCTGTGCATGTGGGCGAGGTATTTGTCGTAGGCGTCATCGCCGGTGACTCCGCGCAGCAGCGACAGTCCCGATGACAGGAACTGTCGCACGCTCTTGTCACCGGCTACGGCCATGGGTCAATGCGAGGCCGGCAGTGCGGTGCCATCGAGCCGTGTCTTCTCGTGCGGCGCTTCGGAAACCGGCGGCACCTGCTTGCCGGCGAGATGCCGCATCGATACCCGTACCACCTCGACGATCACGATCCACATCAGGAACAGGAACAGCACGGTGAGCCAGCCATCGAGGCGCTGGTTGAAGATCAGCGTCGGCGCCACCGCCACGCGATCCGCTGCCAGCTTGCCGCTGGCCAGCTGGTCAGCCATGGCATCGGCCGCGGAGAAGAAGCCGAGCTTGGCGTTCGGGCTGAAGATCTTCTGCAGCGCCGCCGTGGTGGTGACGATGCTGATCCATGCGGTCGGCAGCGCCGTGACCCACGCATAGCGCAGCTTGCCGCTCTTGATGAGGATGCCCGTGGAAACCGTCAGCGCGATGCCGGCCAGCATCTGGTTGGCGATGCCGAACAGCGGCCACAGGATATTGATGCCGCCATTGGGATCGACCACGCCGACATACAGGAAGTAGCCCCATGCGGCCACGACCAGCGTGCTCGCGATCAGCACCGAGGGATACCAGGAGGTGCGACCGATGGGCTTCCAGATCTGCCCGAGTCCATCCTGCAGCAGGAAGCGGCAGGCACGCGTGCCGGCATCCACCGTGGTGAGGATGAAGATGGCCTCGAACATGATGGCGAAGTGGTACCACACCGCGAGCAGCCCCTTGCCGAAGGCGCTGCCGAAGATGCTGGCCATGCCCACGGCGAGTGACGGCGCGCCACCGGTGCGTGCGAACAGCGAGCTCTCGCCCACTTCCTTCGCCAGCTGCTGCATCTGGTCGACGCTGACCGGGAAGCCCCAGTCCGAGATCGTCTTCACCGCATCGGCCGCCGCGGCACCGACGACGCCACTGCCGGTGTTGATGGCGAAATACACGCCCGGATCGAGCAGCGTCGCGGCGATCACGGCCATGATGCCGACCAGTGATTCCACCGCCATGCTGCCGTAGCCGGCCAGGCGGATGTCACCTTCGTTCGAAACCATCTTCGGCGTAGTGCCACTGGACACCAGCGCATGGAAGCCGGACAGCGCGCCGCAGGCGATGGTGATGAACACGAACGGAAACACCTTGCCCGCGAACAGCGGCCCGGTGCCGTCGGTGAAGCGGGTGAGTGCGGGCATCTTGATCTCGGGATGGATGACCACCACCGCCACCACCAGCATCACTACCACTGAAATCTTCAGGAAGGTGGAGATGTAATCGCGCGGCGCCAGCAGCACCCACACCGGCAGGATGGCCGCGATCCAGCCGTAGGCGATCACGAAGCCGGCCAGCGTCACGCCGTCGAAGTTGAAGTGCGCGGCCCAGGAAGGACTATCCGCGACCCAGCCGCCCGCCACCACCGAGAAGATCAGCAGCACGAGGCCGATGATCGAACCCTCGAGCACCTTGCCCGGCCGCCACACGCGCATGTACAGGCCGACCAGGATGGCGATGGGAATGGTCGTGGACACCGTGAAAGTCGCCCAGGGGCTGTGCTTCATCGCGTTGACCACCACCAGTCCCAGCACCGCGATGACGATGACCACGATCATCAGCGTGCCCAGCATGGCGGCCGTGCCACCGAGTGGCCCGAGTTCATCGCGCGCCATCTGCCCGAGGCTCTTGCCATTGCGGCGCGTGGAGATGAACAGGACGGTCATGTCCTGCACGCAGCCACCGAGCACCGCGCCGACGATCAGCCACAGCGTGCCGGGCAGGTAGCCGAACTGCATTGCGAGCGTCGGGCCCACCAGCGGGCCGGCGCCGGCAATCGCGGCGAAATGATGGCCGAAAAGCACCCAGCGTTGCGTGGGCACGTAGTCGCGGCCATTGCTCAGGCGTTCCGCTGGCGTGGCGCGCGTGGTGTCGACGACGTACACGCGGGTCTCGATCCACTTGGCGTAGAAGCGGTAGCCCAGCACGTACATGCAGACTGCCGCGGTGACGATCCACAGTGAATTGATGGGCTCGTTACGTACCGTCGCGATGACGGACAGCGCACCGACGCCGACGATGGCGAGCAGCAGTGCGGTGAGTTTCGCTTTCATTTGTTGTCGGTTCCCCCGTCGGATAGCGCAACGCAGTGTCGCAGATTGTGGTTCTGCGGCGGAAGGGGTATTTATGTGGCCCGCGGACGGGTAAAGAACTAGAAGGGGACACCATGAACGTCGGACAAACCATCGCCAGGGTCATGAAGCTGGAAGGGGTCGAGTACCTCCTCACCTATCCGCTGAATCCGCTCACCGAACGTTGTTCTGAAGTGGACATCCGTCCGATCGTGGTCCGCCAGGAGCGCATCGGCATCCACATGGCCGATGCCATCGGCCGGCTCTCATCCGCCGACAAAGTGGGCGTGTTCGCCTGCCAGGAAGGCCCGGGCATCGAGAATGCATTCGGCGCCGTGGCGCAGTGTTATTCCGAAGGCGTGCCGCTGGTGTTCTTCCCCAGTGGTGGCGGTTCGTTCGTGAAGCCGGCCTTCAATGCGGTGCTGAATTTCCAGCATGTCACCAAGCATGCGGAGATCGTCACCAACCCGAACCAGATCCTGCCGGCGCTGCGGCGTGCGTTCAGCATCGCGCGCCAGGGACGTCCGGGCCCGGTGCTCATCGAAGTGGCCGGCATCTGGAACCAGGAAGTGCCGGGTGAATTCGAGTACACGCCTTCACGCCGCATTCTTTCCGGTCCGAACCCGAAGGATGTGGATGCCGCCGCCGCGGCGCTGATCGCCGCGAAGCGGCCGCTGATCTACGTGGGCCAGGGCGTGCACTACGCCAAGGCCTGGGATGAAATGAAGGCCGTGGCCGAGCTGCTCGAAGCGCCGGTGTGCAGCAGCCTCGAGGGCAAGAGTGCCTTCCCCGAAACGCATGCGCTGGCACTGGGCTCGGGTGGCCCGAAGATGTCGCGCGCCGTCGATGCCTATGTGCAGGATGCCGACCTCGTGTTCGGCGCCGGCGCCAGCTTCTCGGCCACCGGCTTCGGCATCCAGTTCCCCACCAAGGACAAGACCTTCGTCCACAACACCATCGACGCGCACGATGTGGACAAGAACATCCCGGCGAAGTACGCGATGGTGGGCGATTCCAAGCTCACGCTCGCCATGCTCCACGAAGCGCTGAAGGATCGCCTGAAGAAGCCGCGTGGACTCACGCCCGGCGTGGTCCAGCGCATCAAGGCACTGAACGATCCGTGGATGGCCGAGTGGATGCCGCGCCTCACCAGCGAGCAGAACCCGCTGTCCCCGTACCGCGTGATCTGGGATCTCATGCACATCGCCGATGTGCCCAACACCATCATCACGCACGACGCCGGCAGCCCGCGCGACGAGCTCACGCCGTTCTGGAAGTCGACCACGCCGCTTTCCTATATAGGCTGGGGCAAGACCACGCAGCTGGGCTATGGCCTCGGCCTTGCGATGGGCGCGAAGCTCGCGCATCCCGAAAAACTCTGCATCAACATGTGGGGCGACGCGGCCATCGGCATGACCGGCATGGATTTCGAAACCTGCGTGCGCAACCACATCCCCATCATGTCCATCCTGTTCAACAACTACGGCATGGGCATGGAAGACGAGACCATGGCGTACTCGCGCCAGAAGTACGGCTCGACCAATATCTCCGGCAACTACGCCGACTTCGCCAAGGCACTGGGCGGTTACAGCGAGCGCATCACCGAGCCGGGACAGGTGGCGCATGCACTGGTCAATGGCATTGCCGCCACCAAGGAAGGCAAGCCGGTGCTGCTGGAATTCATCACCACGCGCGACAAGGTGTATTCCTGGCCCACCAAGAAGGGCTACGGCGCCGCGCCGGAAGAGCCGAAAAAAACCTGATGCAGGCAGGCCTCGCCCCGGACACAACCGGGGCGGGAAGCCGCAGAAAGCCTCGTGTAGACTACCGGCCGCGCGCCCGACCCTCCGGGCGCGTTTTTACATACTGGCCAGGTAGCTAAAGCATGAACGTCGCCCAAGTGACCGCAGAGATCCTCAAGCGCGAAGGTATTGAGGTACTGCTGACCTATCCCTTGAACCCCCTGACCGAGAGCGCGGCCGAGGCGAACATCCGCCCGATCGTCGTGCGCCAGGAACGCGTTGGCGTGCACATGGCGGATTGCCTGAGCCGCATGAGCTCGGGCGACAAGGTCGGTGTGTTCTGCTGCCAGCTCGGGCCGGGCATCGAGAATGCATTCGGTGCGGTTGCGCAGGCTTATGCCGAAGCCGTGCCACTGGTGGTGATCCCTGGTGGTTACCCGCGCGCCAGCCTGTTCACCAAGCCGAACTTCAACTGCTCGCTGAACTTCCAGCATGTCACCAAGCATGTGGAAACGATCACGGTGCCCGAGCAGATCGTGCCGGCACTGCGCCGTGCTTTCAGCTTTGCGCGCAACGGCCGTCCCGGCCCCGTGATGCTCGAGATTCCGCATGACGTGTGGGCGCTCGAAGTTCCCGGCCCCATCGACTACAAGCCGACCAGACGCGTGAAGAGCGCGCCGGATCCTGAAGCGGTCGAGGCCGCCGCCGACACGCTGATCAAGGCGAAGATGCCGCTGATCTATGCGGGGCAGGGCGTGCACTACGCCAAGGCCTGGGATGAACTGAAGGCCGTGGCCGAGCTGCTCGAGGCGCCGGTAACGACGAGCCTCGAGGGCAAGAGCTCCTTCGACGAGACGCATGCGCTGTCGCTGGGTTCTGGTGGCGTTGCCATGCCGCGCGCGGTTGCGGCTTACGTCGAGGAATCCGACGTCGTGTTCGGCGCCGGTGCCTCGTTCACGGCGACCAGCTTCGGCATCAAGTTCCCGGTGAAGAACAAGCGCTTCATCCACAACACCATCGAGCCGATGGATATCGACAAGAACATCCCGGCCGACATCGCGCTGGTGGGTGATTCGAAGCTCGGCCTCGGCATGCTGCACGAAGCGCTGAAGGATCGACTGAAGAAGCCGCGCGGCCTCACGCCCAAGATCCAGGCGCGCATCAAGAAGTACAACGCGCCCTGGTGGAAGGAATGGACCCCGCGCCTCACCAGCAACGAAAAGCCCATGCAGCCCTACCGGGTGATCTGGGATTTCCTGCACATGACCGACATCAAGAACACCATCGTCACGCACGATGCCGGTTCGCCGCGCGATGAACTCTCGCCGTTCTGGGCGACGCAGGCGCCGCTGACCTACATCGGCTGGGGCAAGAGCACGCACCTGGGGTATGGCCTGGCGCTCGCCATGGGCGCCAAGCTCGCCAACCCGAAGAAGCTGTGCGTGAACTTCTGGGGTGACGCCGCCATCGGCATGACCGGCATGGATTTCGAAACCTGCGTGCGCGCCAACATCCCCATCCTGTCCATCCTGTTCAACAATTTCTCGATGGCGATGGAATTCAAGATCATGAAAGCGTCCAAGGACAAGTACAAATCCACGGACATCTCCGGCAACTACAGCGAGTTCGCGAAGGCGCTGGGCGGTTACGGTGAACGCGTCACCGAGCCAGGCGACATCGTCAATGCGCTGAAGCGCGGCATCAAGGCGACCAGGGAAGGCAAGCCGGCGCTGCTGGAATTCATCACCACGCAGGAGAAGGTGTACTCCACCTTCCAGGGCGGCTACACCGGCGGCGCCTGAGGCGCCGCACCGCCTTACATCATCGGTTGCATCACCAGCCGCTGCGGCCTGCTCGCAGTGGTTTCGGTGGTGGCCTTCAACGCCTCCAGGAACTGCTCCGGCGGCACGGGCTTGCTGCACAGGTAGCCCTGGAAAGTCTCGCAGCCCAGGCGCCGCACGAACTCGTGCTGGCCGGTGTTCTCCACGCCCTCGGCGGTAACATCCAGCTCCAGGCTGTGCGCCAGCGACACGATGGCGCGCACGATTTCCGCATCCTCACGGCTTGATTCGACGTCGTGGATGAAGCTGCGGTCGATCTTCAGCGTGTGCAGCGGCAGGCGGCGCAGGTAGCTCAGGCTTGAATAGCCGGTGCCGAAATCATCCACCGAGATGCGTACGCCCAGCGCGGCGATCTCGCCGAGCGTGCGCACCGAGCGCTGGCTGTCGCGCATCACGGCGGATTCGGTCAGTTCCAGTTCCAGGCAGCGCGCCGGCACGTTCGCGCGTTGCAGGGCTTCGCGCACGCGCTCGGGGAGGTCGGGTTGGCTGAACTGCTCGGCGGAAAGATTCACCGCCATGGTCAGGTGCGTGAAGCCGGCATCGTGCCAGGTGCGCAGCTGCCGGCAGGCTTCATTCAGCACCCATTCGCCGATGGACAGGATCAACCCGGTTTCCTCGGCAATCGGGATGAACGCAGTGGGCGGAATCAACCCGCGCTTCGGGTGCTGCCAGCGCACCAGCGCTTCGGTACCCATGATGCGGCCGGTGCCTACGTCCACCTTGGCCTGGTAGTACACCACCAGCTGTTTCGCGGCGATGGCGCCGCGCAGGTCGTTCTCCAGTTCCAGGCGTTCCAGGTCCACGGTCTCCATGCCTTCGCCGAAGAACTGCAGGTTGTTGCGGCCCTGGCGCTTCGCGAAGTACATGGCCGCGTCCGCATGCCTGAGCAGCGTCACCGGGTCGGTCGAGTCCTGCGGGAAGAACGCCACGCCGATGCTGGAAGCCACATGCACCGCGACGCCGTTGAGGTCCATCGACTTCTGCAGTGATTCCTGCACCTTGGCCAGCACGCGACTGGCTTCAGTGCGCGTGCCCACGCCCGGCAGCAGCGCCACGAATTCATCGCCACCCATGCGCGCCAGCGTGTCCGAACGGCGCAGCACCGCGCCGACGCGCTGGGATACATGGCGCAGCAGTTCGTCGCCGGCCGCGTGGCCCAGCGTGTCATTCACCACCTTGAAGCGGTCCAGGTCGAAGGCCACCACCGCGAAGCTGGTGTTCTGGCGCTGGCCGAGGTGGACCGCCTGCGTGAGGCGATCGAGCATCAGCGTGCGGTTGGGCAGGGCGGTGAGCGAATCATGCGTGGCCGCGTGGCGCAGCTGCTGGTTCACCTCCTGCAGCTCCATCGAATGGCGGCGCGCGCGCGCGGCGAGGTGCGAATCCACCAGCAGCAGCAATGCGGTCACACCCAGCAGGCCAAGCGCGATCACCGCGATCAGCAGCGCCAGCCATTGCTGCGAGAACTCGAGGCCACCACCGCACCAGGAGTTGGCGCCGAAGCGCGTCGCCGCCATGCCGGTGTAGTGCAGGCCGGCGATGGCGAGGCCCATCACCACCGCGGCGAGGCCGCGCGTCAAATGGCGTGCGAAGCCGCGCAACCCACGCAGGTGGAAGAACAGTTTCAGCGCCACGAACGAGGAGATCATGGCGATGGCCATCGAAGCGGCGAACAGCAGCGGGTCGTAGCTGAGCCGCGGCGTCACGGTGATGGCCAGCATGCCGACGTAGTGCATGGAGCAGATGCCGATGCCCATCACCACGGCATTGCGCAACAGCTTCGCGGTGGAAGCCTCCGGCTCGGCCGCGATCGACAGCGCATACGCCGAGGCCGCGATGGCGATGGCCAGCGACAGCAGCGTGGTCGGCACGTCGTAGGCCAGCGGAATCGGCAACTGGAAGGCCATCATGCCGATGAAATGCATGGCCCAGATGCCGATGCCCATCGAGACGGCGCCACCGGCCAGCCACATCCGCGCCTGCATGCCCCGCGTGCGCGACATGCGCTGCGCCAGGCTGAGCGCGGCATGCGATGACGCGATGGCCACGACGATGGACAGGACCACGATCCAGGTCTGGTAGATGCCGTTCATTGATCGATAGCGTTAACCGTGATTGCGCGCAGCTTCTGTGAATACAGCGCGCGGTGCTGGCAACCCGGTCACATCCCGATGCACATAAGGGGGAGCCGGAGGCTCCATCCGGGCGATCATTTACCTTATAGTGCGCGGCATTCGGCGCTGCGTTGCGAGCGCGGATGCGTTGCGAGCGCGGAATATCAAGGAAGGGTGGCCGAGCGGTTTAAGGCTCTAGTCTTGAAAACTAGCGTGGGTTAACGCCCACCGTGGGTTCGAATCCCACCCCTTCCGCCAACACCGGCAGGCCCGGCGACAGTCGTAATGGAAAGGTGGCAGGCGACCGATGCGATCCTACGTGCTCCTTGCGGCATGGACTGTCCTCGCCGGTGTCGGCATTCCCTTGATCGGCGTCTTCAACAGCGGCATGGCGCGCAGTGTCGGCAATCCGTTCGCGGCAACCGCCGTCATGTTCGCGATTGCGGCGGTCGTGGCGCTCGGCTTCACGCTGCCGTTGCATGGCCTGCCGCTGGCGTCGCAACTGCGTGCGGCACCCTCGATCAGCTATGCGGCGGGACTGCTGATCGGCTTCTATGCGCTGTCCGCGACCGTCATCATTCCGCGCTTCGGCGCCGCCATGGAGATCGGCAACTTGCGCAAGGCTCACCGCTAGGAACCGCTCATGAAGCTCACCGTCGAGGTTCTCGTGCGTGCACCCATCGCTGCGGTATGGAAGGCGTGGACCACACCTGCCGACATCGTGCAGTGGAACTCCGCTTCCGCGGATTGGCATACCACCAGCGCCAGCGTCGATCTGCGTGCCGGCGGCGCCTTCACGTCGCGCATGGAAGCCAAGGATGGCAGCGCCGGTTTCGATTTCGCCGGGACGTATTCGCGGATCGTCGAGCACGAGCTGATCGAGGGCATATTCGGCGACCGCGGTTTCCGCGTGGTGTTCTCGGAACGCCCCGGTGGCGTTGCGGTCATCGAAACCTTCGATGCCGAAATCCACCACAGCATCGAACAGCAGCAGCAGGGATGGCAGGCGATTCTCGACAACTTCGCCCGCCACGTCGAAGGCCAGCGCTAGTCACACACGGAATCACGGAACAACGAGGAGAGGGGCATGCGAGCACTGAGTATTGTGGTTTCCATTTCGGTACTGGCCGGCGCGTCGCTGTTCGCGCTGGCACAGAGTGCGCAGCCGCCGGCACCCGCGCAACCGGTGGCCAGCGGCATCGACGCCAAACAGATCAGCCAGCTGGATCTCGGCCCCGAGCTCGAGGGCTTGAAAGGCAAGCGACTGCTGATGCGTACGGTGACTTTCCCGCCCGGCAGCCGCAGCCCCGAGCACAATCACCAGGGCAAGCCTGGTCTCGTATACGTGCTGCAGGGAACCTTCACCGAGCATCGCAATGGCGTCGCCACGGAATACGGTCCGGGCTCGAGCTGGATCGAGGATCACGACACGACGCATTGGGTGGAGAACCGCGGTTCCGTGCCCGCCGTGCAGCTGTCGGTGGCCATCGACGCGTTGCCTGCCGCGAAGCCCTGAAAAGACAAAGCCCCGGGGAGAGGAGAACCCCGGGGCTTGCCGCACAGCTCCAGATCAGGATCTTCCGCGTGCTAGTGGCCGCCAACTCCCACTGGCTGCCAGTGGGACCAGCTTCACCGCACGCTGAGCTCAGTCAAATCGGGGAGAAGCTGGTTCGAGTTCTTGCGGAATGCGCAATCGGGCCAGCAATACGGATGCTTCCAGCGGCTTGTGCAGCAGTGGATAGCCGCTGGCCTGCGCTTCTCGGATGCGATCCGGCGAGGTATCGCCGGTGACGATGATGGCCGGCGCCGACCGCGCGAGCAGCGGCTGGATCGCACGGATGGCTTCGACGCCGGTGATGTCTTCGCCCAGCCGGTAATCGGCAATGATCATCAGCGCCTCGACCGACCGGCCTTCGAGTCGCGCGCGCGCCTGCGCAATGCTGGATGCCGCGATCACATCGTAGCCATGCGCAGTGAGCAGGTCGTCGATGGCCTCGCGCGCATTGGCATCGTCATCCACCACGACCACGGTGCCGCTCTGCTGCACGCTGAAGCGCGCGGGCAGGGTGACATCGCGCGGTGCCAGCGCCCGTGCGCGCGGTACTGCGATGGAGAACATCGAGCCACGACCCGGTGCTGATTGCACGCGCAACGGATGGTTCAGCAGCACCGCCGCGCGACTGACGATGGAAAGCCCGAGGCCAAGGCCCTGCTCGCGGTTGCGTGCGCTGTTGTCCAGCTGCACGAACTCCTCGAAGATCCACTGGTGGTGCTGGCTTGCGATGCCGATGCCCGTGTCATGCACCTGGATCTCGATGTTCGCGCCGCGCCGCCGGCAGCCGACGAGGATTCTCCCGCTGCTGGTGTACTTGATGGCGTTGGCCAGCAGGTTCGACAGCATGCGTCCCAGCAGCACGCCGTCGCTGGTCACGGCGAGGCCGGTGGCATGGAAGCGCAGCGTCAGCCCCTTGTCGCGCGCCACGCCCTGGAATTCGTTGCCGACGCGATCGAAGAGCTCCTGCACCCGCAGGGCCGAGCGCTCCACCGGTACCGCGCCGGCTTCGAGTCGCGAAGTATCCAGCAACGAGTTCAGCAGGTTGCCCATGCCCTTCAGCGTAGTGCGCATGCGACTGACCACCGGCGGAAAGCTGGCGCTGGCACTGGCGGGATCACGTTGCATCAGCCGTTCGAGCGCACCGATGAACAGGCCCATGGCATGCGTTGGCTGGCGCAGGTCATGGCTCGCGGCAGCGAGGAACTTGGTCTTCGCCGCATTGGCGTGCTCGGCGCGATCCTTCTGGATCTGCAACTGCTCCAGCAGCGCCAGGTTCTCGAAGCGCAGCTGGATCGACTGGCTGATGGTGCGATGGGAGGAGCGCGCGTACATCAGGTTCGCGGCCAGGAAATAGAAGCTCAGCAGGCCCAGCGTCGTGAACACGGCGCCGCCTGTATGCAGGCACAGGATGGCGTACGGCAGGATGGCCGGCAGCGCGAAGCCCACATAGGCCGGCAGGAAGTTCGACAGCGTGGGCACCGCGGCCGTGGTCATGCCGGCCAGGCACCAGCACACGAACAGCACCGACAGCGGTTGCGCGGCATCGAAGAACAGCACCGCCATGCTGCCCCATGCGATGCCGGAGATCGCCGAGGTGGCGGCGAACATCCACGCCCAGCGCGCGGCTTGTGAAGGCGGTGGCTGCGCGCGCCGGTAGGCGGCAACGAAGGCGATGCGAAAACCCGTGAGCAGGAAGATGCCCGCGCCCCAGATGAGCAGCACGTCGTGGCGGGAGAAATTCCACAACGCCACCAGCGACAGGCCGCCCATCAGGAAGTTGCCGCCGAACACGGCCTTCGCCTGGTGCAGCATCAGCTCCAGGTGCTGCGCCAGCAGTGATGCACGGCTTGCGGCGGAGGGCATGGCAGCGGTGGACGCGTTCATGTGATTCGGGAACACTAACAGAGCGATGGCATCGAAGAACAACCCGCGACCGTGAGCTCGAACGCAAACACCGACGGCAAAGTCATCCGCATCGTGCTGGCCGACGACCACCAGATGGTGCGCGAGGGCATGCGCATGCTGCTGTCGCTCGAGGATGACATCGCGGTGGTGGGCGAGGCCGGCGATGGCGCATCCGCCGTGCGCCTGACGCAGGAACTGCAGCCCGACGTACTGGTGCTCGACTTCCTGCTGCCGGATTTCGATGGTGGTGAAGTGCTTCGTCGCGTGCGCGCGCAATTCCCCGATGTGCGCGTGCTGTTCGTCACCGGCAGCCTGCAGCGCGACACCGTGCGCTATGCGCTGGGCTGCGGCGCCGAGGGCTACGTGCTGAAGCAGTCCGGCAGCGATGAGCTCATGGTGGCGCTGCGCGCGGTGATCCAGGGAGTCGAATACGTGAGCCCAGCCATCGCCAGTGCCTTCGAGCCGGCGCCCGAGCTTGCGGCATCCGAACCGCTGACGGCGCGCGAGGCGCAGATTCTTGCAATGATCGCGGCCGGCGAGCGCAACCAGGCCATCGCCGACAGACTCTTCATCAGCCTGCCCACGGTGCGCAAGCACCGCGAGAACCTGATGCGCAAGCTCGACCTGCACAACGCCGCGGAACTCACCGCGTTTGCCATAAAGACCGGGTTGCTCGCACCCGGGCAGGGCGCCGCCGTCTCCGGTCCCCGGTAACGCTTCGCTGCAAATACGACGGGCGCCGTATCGCCCGGCTTACAGGCTTGCCGCACCCTGCGCAGGTCAAGTTAAAGGACTGAGCTGCCCATGAAGAAGCGTGATTCCCGTTCGCCGGCCTCGAAGCGCGGTCTGCCCCGCAGCGCGCCCTATGCGCTGATACCGATCGCGATCGCGCACATGCAGGCCGCACAGGCCGGCTGCGCGCCGACGCCGACCACGGGCAATGACACCATCGTCTGCACGGGCACTACCGCGACGCCGGTGGACGCGGGCGATGGCAATGACACCGTCACCAACCAGGGCGCGCTGACAGCGGATTACTCGGCGGCGCAGTTGTCGCCGCCGTCGCTGCCGGACCTCACCAGTTCCACCCTCGTCAACCTCGACTACGCCGTCAATGCGGATCGCACCGCCATCAGCGGCGGCACTGGCGACGACACCATCACCAACACGGGCACGGTGGAGAGCACCACGGCGGCGTCGCTGTTCGCCATTTCCGCACCGGTGACACTGGGTGGCGGCAAGACCCTCAGCGCCACCAACACCGTGGAAGCGTCGGCCACCGGGATCGCCGGCAATGCCGGTGCGGGCGGCATCACCAACACCGGACAGGTGGACACCAGCGCGAGCGCGGGGCTGCTCATCGCGAACGTCGAACGCAACTTCGCCGACGCCACGCGCGGCAACATCAGCACCACGGTCAGTGCCACCTCGACCGGCATCGATGCCGCCGACGGCGATGGCTGGTCGCTGACCAACCGGAATGCGGTGACCAGCAGTGCTTCTGCTGCCAGCGGTGTTACCAACGTCGAAGTGAACCTGATCGATACGGCGGTGGCGGACGTGTCGCTCAACGTGACAGCCACGGCCGACGCGCTGCATGCCGGCGCCGGCACGGGCACGCTGGCCAATACCGGCAGTCTCAGCGCCACCGCGAACGCGACTTCCGCCGATGTCAGCGTCAACATGAGCTACCTCGACATCACGCTGGTGGATCCGAAGCCCGCACAGGGCGGCACCACCATCAAAGCCACGGCGGCGGGCATCAACGGCAGTGATGCCACCGGCAACCTGGCGCTGTCGAACTCCGCGTCCATCAATGCCAGCAGCGATGCGATCGGCCACGCGGTGGCGATCTCGCTGGCTTCCGAAGGCACGCCGCAAGGCCTGAAGCCGCTGTTCGATGGCCTGGTCGACCAGAAAGGCCTCGCGAGCGTGGGCATCACCACCAACAGCGAAGCCAATGGCATGCTGAGCGGCGGCGGCGCGGATACGCTCGGCAACACCTTCATCATCGATGCCAAGGCCGATTCCTCGGCCTCACAGGACAGCATCAACGTCGGCGTGTCGCTGATCGACTGGAAGATCCCGACGCCGGGCATCGTGCTCGGCAGTGCCGGCACCGAGGCCTTCGCCAAGACCGCCGGCATGGACGGTGGCGCCGGCAGCGACCACATCACCAACGATGCCCTCGTGGTCGCGAACAGCAACGCCGATGCGCAGGCGGTGACCGTGTCCGCCAACATCTCCGGTTTCACCGACAGCAACGCGCTGGGCGGCGGTTCCATCCCGGTGCTGGGCAGCCTCAGCGCCTCCGTGGCGGTGGCCGACACCACCACGCGCGCACATGCGGATGCCACCGGCCTGCGTGGCGGCGATGGCAATGACGCCATCGCCAACAACGGCGGCATCACCACCGATGCCGCGGCTTCGGGCGGCGCGGTGAGCGCGTCGGCGTCGGTGAACGTCAAGTACAAGGAAGGCGAGAACCTGTTCAGCGCCAATGCCGTGGCGGCGCGCGCCGTCACGCTGGCCGAAGCCACGGCCATCGGCATCGACGGCGGCTACGCGGACTACCACCAGGCTCCGGGCGGGGATGCCATCCCTGCGATCACCTCCGACGATGATGTGATCACCAACGCCGGCAGCATCAGTGCGGTAGCCGATACGGATGTGTTCACCGTCAGCGCTTCCATCGTGGTAGCGGGCACGGTCAAGGCCTCGGGCGTCACGCTGAATCTCGCGGCCACCGATACCTCGAGCATGGGCTACGCCACCGCGCTGGGCGTGGATGGCGGCGGCGGCAACGACCAGGTCACCAATACGGGCACCATCAACACCGATGCGATCGTCGATGCGACCGCGGTCAGCGCCTCGCTGGATGTGGCCTTTGCCAAGAACGGCGCCGTGGTGGGCGCGTCGCTGGCGCGGGCGGAGGCGGTGGCCGACGCCACTGCCATCGGCATCAACGGCGGTGCCGGCGCCGATACGCTGGTCAACAGCCACGTCATCACGGCGCGTGCGGACGCAGACACGCTGGCGGTCGCGGTGTCGGTGGCGGTATCTGGCACCGATGATGGCGTTGCCATCAGCGGCAGCGTCGCCGATGCCAGGGGCGAAGCCACGGCCTCGGCCACCGGCATCGACGGCGGTGCCGACAACGACGTGTTGCGCAACGACGGCACCATCGAAGTCAGCAACGTCACCGCGAGCGCGCTGGCCGCCAGCATCGCCGTGCAGGTTTCCGGAACCAACAACGGCATCGCGGCGGGCCTTGCAATTGCAAACACCAGCGCCAATGCCACCGCCACTGCGACGGGTCTTGCGGGCGGCGCGGGCAATGACCAGATCACCAACACCAGCGGCATCACCTTGCACGACGTGACGGCGGATACCGACGCCGTCAGCGTCAGCGTCTCGATGAATGCCTCGCTGAACGCGGGCGCGGCGCTCGGCGTCGCGATGACGGATTCGAGCACGCACTCCAGTGTGGTGGCCACGGGCATCGCCGGCGGCGACGGCAACGACACCATCCTCAACAGCGGCGCCATCACCGCGACCAATGGCATCGGCAGCGAAGCCAGCGCCACCAGCGCCTCGATCAGCGTGCAGGTGTCGGCGGCGGGCCTGGCGTTGAGCGCGGCGCTGTCGGACACCAGTTCCAACGCCGCTACGCGCATCACCGGCATCGATGCTGGTGCGGGCGATGACAGCATCGACAACCGCGGCGCCATGGATGTGCATGGCACCTCCTTTGTTGGCACTTCCAGCATCGCGGTGGCGATCAATGCCGCGCTGGGCGTGGGCGGCGGGGCCGAGCTCGTGGATGCCGAATCCGATGCCAGTACCACGGTCACTGGTATCGACGGCGGCACCGGTATCAATACCATCACCAACAGCGCGCAGCTGCTGGTGGCGTCGACGTCGACGGCGGATGCGCTGGGCGTCGGGATTGGCGTGGCGCTGGCAGCGGGCGGCGATGCCACGCTGGTCAGCACCGAAGCGCATTCCACGGCGACGGCCATCGGCATCGGCGAAGCCGGCGGACCGACCGTGGCGGGCCAGCATGGCAGCATCCTCAACACCGGCCACATCGACGTGAATGCGGACGCCGCCGTCACCGGTACCGCCATCGCCGCCAACCTGCGCGGCTATTCGATGGGCGCGACCAGCATCACGGCGCTGGCCGATGGCTATGGCATCCAGGGCGGCGCCAGCGCCACGGTGATCGACAACCGCAACTTGATCGGCATCACCAGCCATGCCGAGGCGACGGGCCTGGCGGTGTCGCTGACGCTGGCCGGCAAGGCCGTCGGCGATGCCGACACCACCGCCGACGCGCGCGCCACGGGCATCGCTGCCGGTGGCGGTGACGACGTGGTGACGAACACCGCGGGGATCAACCTCGATGCCTCGAGCCATGCCGATGCCACCGCCATCTCGGTGACGCTGGCGGGTACGGCGCGCACCGATGCCACGGCCACTGCGCTGACCAACGCCACGGCCTTCGACGGTGGTGAGGGCAACGACCAGCTCACCAATAACGGGAGCCTCGATATCCTGGCCTCCAGCAACACCGATGCCGATCACGTTCAGGTGAGCGTGCTGGGCACCACCGGCAGCGATGTCAGCAACACCCCGACAGCGCTGGCGCTGGCCATGACCGGCGGCGCCGGTGACGACACCCTGAGGCTGGGTGGCGAGCAGGTGCGGCTGGTCGCGGATGCCGATGCGCACGTCAATGGTTCCTCATGGACCGTCGGTGGCACTTCGAGCAGTCGTGCTGGTGCAGAGGCCGCCGCGACCGCGACCGCACTCGATGGCGGTGATGGTGCCGACGTACTGGTGCAGAACGCAGGCTCACTGGGCATCACCGCAAACTCCCACGCCGAAGTCACGGATTCAGGCTGGACCTTCGCCGGCACGGGCGGCACGGAAGCGGTACTCACATCGCAGGCACGCGCCGTCGGCCTCGATGGCGGCGCCGGTGCCGACACGCTGGTGAACAGCACGGCGTTCACGGCCAGTTCGATTTCCTCGCTGGTGGCCGCCGGCACCGGCGGCGCCTTCTTCGGCAATGCCAGCGCCGACACGAATGTCGGCGCGAGCGCGACCACCATCGGCTTGAGTGGCGGCGCGGACAATGACCAGATACAGAACAATGCGGCGCTGATGCTGTCCGCCGACTCGAACGTGGATTCCACGCGCGCCGCCTTCGTCTTCGCCGGCGGCGCGGACATCGACGAGCTGCTGAAGTCGCAGGCCACCGTCATCGGCCTCGACGGTGGCAGCGGCGATGACGTGATCCTCAACACGGCGGCGATCACTGGCACTGCCTACGCGCAAGCCACCACCAATGGCGCGGCGATTGCCGCGCTGGGCGGCGGTACCTCGGCATCGGGCAAGGCGGTGGCCGAAGCCGACATCACCGGTATCGCGGGCGGCGATGGCGCGGACACCATCACCAACCGCGGCGCGCTCGCCCTGACTGCGACCATCGACCCGGTCACCAACAACAATTCCAGTGCGGGAGTGTTCTTCGGCGGCGCCACGGTGGAAGGCCGCATCGAAGGCACGCTCAACGCGGCCGGCATCGATGCGGGCAATGGCAACAACCAGGTGCTCAACACCGCCAACATCACCGTGGCGGCGGCCACCGATGCCGCTTCGGTGGCATATACGTATTCGGACGGCAGCGATTTTTCGTTCTTCACCGGCGGCAGCGGCAGCGGCTATTCCGCGAACGACATCAATGCCACGGCCACCGGCATACGCGGCGGCGATGGCAACAACAGCGTCACCAACCAGGGCGCGATCGCCGTACACCTGGAGAACGTGGTCGGGCGCGCGTACACCGATCCCAATGGCGGCAGCACCAGCGGCAACGGTACCGGCAACGTCGAAACCGTCGTCAACGCCTACGGCCAGGGCATTTCTCTGGGCAACGGCAACAACGTGGTGCTGAACACCGGCACCATCGACGTCACGGCCAGCCCGGATTCGCGCGGCCAGTCGGATGCCGATGGCACCGCCGGCGATGATGCGAATTCCACCATCGACGCGTATTCCTATGCCGAAGGCTTGGGGATCGGCACCGGTACGGGCAACCAGCGCGTGGTGAACAGTGCCGCCATCCACGTGACCGCGGCGCCGATCGCCGAAGGCCTTGCGGATGTGGACGGTGGCAGCTCGGGCGGCGCCAGTGGTTACGCGAACAACTACGCCACCGCGAAGGCCTACGGCATCGTGGTGGGCGATGGCACCAGCAGCATCGAGAATCATGCGCTGCTGTCGGTGGCGGCAACTTCGATAGCACGCGCCTTCGACAATGGCGAGAACGTGCACGCTGACGGCCACATCGATGGCGATGCCAATGCCTATGTCTATTCGCAGTCCGAGAGCGAGGCGTACGGCATCAAGACCGGTATCGGCAATTTCACCATCTCCAATACCGATGCCATCCAGGTCACCGCGAACGCGGTGGCGAGCGGAGGCTACTACGTGAGCCCCGGCGGCGGCGTGAATGGCCATGCCAGCAGCAGCACGGTGCTGTATGCGCAGGGGCGCGCCACCGGTATCTACGTCGGCGGCGGCGCCGCGCAGCTCACCAACAGTGGCACCATCACCGTGACGGCGGCGCCGGTCACGACGGTGGGCGAACAACTCCGGCGATGGCGGTCCGTATCGCTACCAGGAAACCTGGGGGGTGGCTTACGGCGTCGATGCCGGCCGCGCGACCGGTGCGCAGGCCTTCGTCAACGACGGGACCATCACTGTGCATGCCACCGGCTACGCCGCCGCATCCAACGACGGCAACGCGTTCGATCCCACCAGCCTGCGCATTGGCAGTGCGCCAGTGGCGATCGGCGTCAACATGATGGGCAAGGGTTTCCAGTCGCTGCTGAACAACGGCACCATCGACGCCAGTGCCGTCTCCACCGGGCTGTACACCACGGACTACACCCAGGCCGCGTTCGCCAACGCCGTGCAGATCTACGGCGATGGGGTCTCGGTGGTGAACAACGGCACCATCTCGGCGCGGCGTACCTGGCTGTTCCTCGGATACAACGGCTATGCCATCTACATGGGCAGCACGCAGGATGCGTCGCTCACCCTCGGCCGCCAATCGGTGACCAACGGTGATGTATCCATCAATGGCCAGCGCGCGTTCCTGACGCTGGATGGCAACCCGGTGCTGAACGGCAACCTGCAGGTGCAGGCCGGCATTCCGTTCAACCTGGTGCTGAACAATGACGGCAGCTTCAACCATGCCTTGCCCGCGGTGACCAGCCTCACCAAGAACAATGCCGGTACCTTCACGCTGCCGGCATTGAACTCGGTCGGCAGCATGACGCTGAATCTCGGTACGGTGAGCCTTGCCAGCGATTACACCTTCGCGCCCACCGGGCAGCTGCAGGTGAACATGCATCCTGATGGCAGCAGCGGTGCGCTCTCATCCACCGGCACTGTCGTGCTCGACGGCACGCTGCACGTGGTGGGCGATGATGCGCTGTACGCGGACAACACGCGCTACCACGTGGTGACCGCCAATGCGATCGCGGCGACCTCCGCGTTCGATGTGGTCGACCTGCCCACGGCGACCACGCTGCTCTCCTTCGATACCGAGCGCAGCGCCAGGGCCTTCGATGTGGTGGCGCACGTCGCCAGCTTCACCAGCGTCGCCACTTCCAGCAACCAGACCGCGGTGGCCGCATCGCTGGATGCGGCGGCGGATGATCCCGGCGATGCCATGCGCCAGCAGCTCATCCTGATCCAGCATCTGTCGGCGACGGACCTGCAACGCACCTACGACAGCCTGAGCGCCACTGCACATGACCTGGGCACGGCAGCCGCGCTCGCCAACTTCAGCCAGTACGACGACGCGCTCTGGGGCCGGCTGTTCGATCCGACGTTGAACGCCGGCGGTGCGCCGACGGTCGGTGCGAACGCGCGACCGCTGGGACGTGCGCAAGTCGCTCGAACCCGCGCCCGAGTTCGGTTTGTGGATGCGCGGCTTCCAGCGCCATGTCTCGCAGGACGCGAGCGACGCCTTCACCGGCTACGACTCGAAGCAGGGTGGCTTCGCGCTGGGCTACGACCGGCTGGTCGGCGACTACACCGTCGGCCTCAGCATGGGCACGGTCAGGAACCAGGTCGATGCCGATGATGCGGCGGGGAACGGCCATGCCAACAGCAGCCTGTTCTCCGTGTACGGCGGTTACAGCCGCAACGGCAGCTACCTCGATGGTGTGCTTTCGTACGGCAGCAACCACTACAAGCTGGCGCGCGACATCCTGGTCGGCACCACCACGACGGCTGCCACCAGCTCACACGATGGCCATGCGCTCTCCGCCAGCCTCAACGGCGGCGTGGACTACGGACTCGACAAGTGGAACCTCGGTCCGTTCGCAGCGCTGCAGTACATCCGCTCGCGCGAGCAGGCGTTCAGCGAGAGCGGTGGCCCCGCTGGCCCTGGATGTGGATGCGCGCACCACCGACTCACTGGTGTCCAGCCTCGGCCTGCGCATCGGTCGCCCGATCGGCTACGGCGGTGGCGAATGGATTCCGGAGCTCGACCTCGCCTGGCAGCACGACTTCACCGGTGACCGCGAGGTGCGCGCCGGCTACGCGGGTGCGCAGGGTGCTGCCTTCACGGTTGACGGCCTGACGGTCAGCGCGACGGCGCGGTGGCGGGACTCGGCGTGAGCTACCACACGGGTGGTTTCGTGGCCCGCCTCGCGTATCGCGGTGAATTCCGCAGCGGCTTCAACGCGCACGGCGTGTTCGGCGGCCTGCAGTACGTGTTTTGAGGAAAGCCGGCGAGGGTAGGGATCAGATCTCGCCCAGCGCGCGCCACACGCCGGTCTGGCCCTTGCCCTGGCTCTTCACCGCATAGAGCGCGGCGTCGGCACGGGCCAGCAGCACTTCGGGCTCGCGGCCCTGGTCCGGCGCCATGCTGATGCCGACGCTGCAACCCACGCGCAGCACGCGACCATCGAAGATGCGGTGTTCGCGCGCGATGGCAGCGATGATCTCGTCGGCCACTGCGCGTGCGGTGAGCGCATCGGCATCGGCCAGCAGCACCACGAATTCATCGCCACCGATGCGCGCCACTACTGCCTCGGGACCGACGACTTGGCGCAGGCAGGCGGCCACGCGCTGCAGGATCTCATCGCCAGCGGCATGGCCATGGTTGTCGTTGACCAGCTTGAAGCCGTCGAGATCCACGTACAGCACCGAGAACCTGCGACCACCAGGTCCGGGCTGGGGGCCAGGCAGTTCGTCGCAGGCTGACTGCAAACGCTGCAGCAGGTCGGCGCGATTGGAAAGCCCGGTGAGATGATCGGTCTGCGCCTTGCGCCGCAGGAGTTCGCCCGCGGTGATCGAGGCCAGCAGTACCTCACGGTTGTGCACCATGAAGGTGGCGATGGAAACAGCCGAGGCGCCAAGCGCCAGCGCAGCCATGATGTTCAGGCCACCACGCGCGGCCAGTGCGCACATCGGCGGCAGCACCGCCAGGATCATGGTGGTCATGGCCGGCCCTCTGCAGTGCCGCCCAGCGCGTGGCCACGCCCGCCATCACGCCCATGGTGCCGGAAAGAGCCATGGTGGTGAGCGCGACGTCACCGGTATGGATGCTGAACGCGGAGCCGATGCCGAAGCTGATCATCGCGAGGCCGCTCGACAGCATGATGCCGATCAGCGGCCGCGGTCGTCCTTTGCGCTGTGCGTACCAGGGATATAGCGCACGCCAACCCACCAGCACGATGGAGGCGGCCAACCACACCAGGGTCCAGGTCGCGCCGTGTTCGATCCACGCAGTGGTGCCGCAGATGAGCAGCAGCGTGGCCGAATAGGTGAACAGCGATACCGGCGTCGTCGGTACGGTCTCGAGCATGCGCTCGCGCACGCGCTCCGGTGCCCTGGCCAGCGGGCCGAGGAACAGTCGATACAGGAAGCCGGAATTGGTTTCGTTTGGCATCGGTGGGCGGGATTGGGCGCGTCCTTATCACCGTGACCGCCTATGCTATTCTCGCTTTTCGCCCGCTATACCGCAAAGAATCAGTACAAATGCATCGGGGAGTCTGCCTGTGAGCGATCCGCGCCAGATCATCGACGAAAACAGCATGTCGGTCCGCCAGTGGATCGTCGTGATACTCATGGTGGCGCTCAATGCGCTCGACGGCTTCGATGTGTTGTCCAGCGCGTTCGCCGCGCCGGGCATCACCAAGGAGTGGGGCGTACCGCGCAGCGCACTGGGCATCGTGCTGTCGGCTGAGCTCTGGGGCATGGGCATCGGTTCGATGCTGCTGGGTGGTCTCGCCGACAAATGGGGCCGCAAGCCCACGATGCTGGTGTGCCTTGCGGTGATGGCCGTGGGCATGTACATGGCGCATGCTGCCACCGGCGTCGATCCGCTGATGGTGTGGCGCCTGATCACGGGTCTCGGCATCGGCGGCATGCTGGCGGCGACCAATGCGGTCACCGCTGAATCCTCCAGCAAGGAATCGCGCAGCATCGCGATGGCGCTGTATGTCATCGGCTACCCGCTGGGCGGAGTGATCGGCGGCATGGTCGCGCAGCAGTGGTTGCTGGTGCAGTTCGACTGGCGCGCGGTGTTCATGTTCGGGTCCATCGTCACAGCGGCGCTGATTCCGCTGGTATGGATCCTGGTGCCCGAGACGCCGGCATTCTTCGCAGCAGTGCGACCGGCCAATGCGGTGGACAGGATCAATCGTTCGCTGAAGGCCTTCGGCAAACCGACCATCAACGAACTGCCGGCGATTTCGCCCACTGCGCGCAAGCCCAAGGTTTCGGACATCCTGTCGAACCCGAAGCTGCGTCCGGTGACGCTGCTGCTGGCCTTCGGCTACATGTTCCACACCGTCACTTTCTATTACATCCTCAAGTGGGCCGTGCAGATCGTGCACGATTTCCCGCCGGCTATTCGCAGCCCGATGCGGCCAGCGTGCTCACCTACGCCAACGTGGGCGGCGCGGTCGGTGGCTTCCTGTTCGGCTTCCTGATGAAGAAGTGGCACATCAAATGGCCCACCATCCTGATGCTGCTGGTCGGCTCGGCCATGGTGGTCTCCTTCGGCCTGGGCCGCGGTTCGCTGCCGGCCTGGCAGTGGGCGACCATGCTGTGCGGCTTCTGCACCAATGCCGCGATCGTCGGTTACTACGCGGCGTATGCCAGTGGCTTTCCCGCGTATGCACGCGCCACGGGTACCGGGTTCGTGCTGGGCATCGGGCGCCTCGGCGCCGCGGGCTCACCGATTCTCGCCGGTACGCTGTTCGATCATTTCGGCAAGAGCGAGTTGTTCACGGTTTCCGTGATCATGGCGCTGGGCTCCATCGTCTCGGCGGTACTGTTCTTCCTGCTGCGATCCGCGATGCCGATGCAGACGCCACGGCTGCAGCCGCCAAGTAGAAGTTTTTCCATCGCCCAGGTCTTCGTGCATCCATGAGCATCAAACGACTCGAATCCGGCCCGCGCATGTCGCAGGCCGTCATCGCCAATGGCTTCGTGTTCCTCGCGGGGCAGGTGGCGCCGGATCCTTCCGGCAGCGTGCTGTCGCAGACGCAGCAGGTGCTGGGCGAGATCGATCGCCTGCTGGCGGCCGCGGGCAGCAGCAAGGATCGCATCCTCTCCGCCACCATCTATCTCGCCGACATCAAGACCTTCGGCGAGATGAACCAGGCCTGGGAGGCCTGGGTTTCGCCCACGGACAAGCCTGCACGCGCCACCGTGGAAGCGAAGATGGTCGCGCCCGAATACCGGGTGGAGATCCAGGTCACCGCGCTCGTCTGAGCGCTTCGTCCTCGCCGTGAAGCCTCGGCGCTGCGCACCCGTCTCGTGCCGCTGGCGCTGGTGGTGTTTTCCATCTGCGCGTTCCAGATGGGCGCGGCGCTGGTGAAGACGCTGCTGCCCCATCGTCGGCGCGCGTGGTGCCGCGACGCTGCGACTCACCATTGCGGCGCTCATCCTGTGCATTGCATTCCGTGCCTGGCGCGCACGCCTGCCGCAGGGCGGTTGGCGCCATG
Organism: Pseudomonadota bacterium; assembly: GCA_037200665.1. GTDB lineage: Bacteria > Pseudomonadota > Gammaproteobacteria > Steroidobacterales > Steroidobacteraceae > ZC4RG30. Next base: position 153,451 of record JBBCGD010000008.1, read on the forward strand.
TGGCGCGCTATGGCGCCGTGCTCGGGCCTGATGAATCTCAGTTTCTATTCCGCGCTGGAGCGACTGCCACTGGGCATCACCGTGGCACTGGAATTCACCGGGCCGCTGGCGGTGGCGCTATGGCATTCACGCCGTGCGATGGATTTCCTGTGGGTGGGCCTCGCCGTGCTGGGTCTGCTGCTGATCGTGCCGTGGCAGGGCGGAACGCATGCCATCGATCCACTCGGCATCGCACTCGCGCTGTGTGCGGGATTGTTCTGGGGCTTGTACATCGTGTGGGGGCCGGCAGGCTGGGCTCGTCGCCGGCACGCGCACGGTGGCGCTCGGCATGGTCATCGGCGCGCTGGTGGTGGCGCCGTTCGGTGCGGTGGCGGCGTGGCCTGCGCTGGTCACGCCGTCGCTGCTCCTCATCGCGGTCAGCGTGGCGGTGCTGTCCAGCGTGGTGCCCTATACCTTCGAGATGCTGGCAATGACGCGCATGCCGGCGCGCGTGTTCGGTGTGTCGATGAGCCTCGAGCCGGCGATCGCCGCGCTCACGGGATTGGTCGTGCTCGGCGAACAGCTGGCGCCACAGCAGTACCTCGCCATCGGCGCGATCATGGTGGCCAGTGGTGGCGCAGCCTTTTCGGCGCGCAATTCCTGACGGATTCATCGCCATGGCTTTGCCCATGGCATGCACGCCGCGCTTCGCGTCAAGCGATGGCGCGGCGGCGGACTCAGGCGCTTACTTCGGCGCCACGCGGTACAGGGCCACCGCCCGCGGCATCTTCCGCCAGCCACAGTGCTCCATCAGGAGCCTGCGCCACATCCCGCACGCGGAACCCGATCACCCAGCGCTCGGCCGGCGTCGCGGTCGCGCCATTGATGATGATGCGGTTCAGCGTAGCCGTGCCCATGCCGCTGATCAGCGCATTGCCCTTCCACTGCGGGAACAGGTCGCCGCTGTAGAACATCAGATTGCCCGGCGCGATCACCGGGGTCCAGTAGATGACGGGTTTCGCGAGATCCGCACGGATGTCCGGGCTGTCGATGGGCACGCCATCGTAGTTCGGTGCATAGCTCGCCAGCGGCCAGCCGTAGTTCCTGCCCGGCTCGATGTAGTTGAGTTCGTCACCACCACGCGGGCCATGTTCGACTTCCCACAGCCCGCCATCGGGCGCGAAGGCAAGTCCGTACGGCGTGCGATGACCCATGCTCCAGGTTTCGGCCGGAGTGTTGTTCGGACCGGTGAAGGTATACGTGCGCAGCACCGGTGCGCTCTTCGCGGCTTCGGTGTCCTTGGGAGGATCGATCACCGGGACCGTGCTCGCGCCGGTCTTGCCCGCCATCGGATTGCCCGGTGCGGGTTTGCCGTCGAGCGTGAGGCGCAGGATCTTGCCTACGGGCTGGTTCGGATCCTGTGCGGGTGCGAATCGCTGGCGATCGCCCGAGGTGAGGTAGAGCAGTGTCTTGTCGGGCGCGAACGCGATTGCGCCACCGGTCTGGCCACCTTTGCCCTTGACCGGGTCGCGCCAGATCACCTGCAACGATGCGAGTGCTGGCGTGGCGCTGCTGGCATCGATGGTCGCATGCGCCAGTGCCAGGCTCGAGGTGCCGGATCCTCACCCGGTTCGTTGTAAGTGAGATAGACGCCGTGGTCCGTGGCATAGGTCGGCGCGAGATAGATGCCCAGCAGGCCGTTCTGTCCACCGAACTGCACGGCGGGCACGCCAGTGACTTCGGTCTTGTCTCCCTGCTGCGTGACCAGGAAAACCTTGCCGGCTTTCTCCGTGACCAGCATGCGGCCATCCGGCAGGAAGGCGATGCGCCAGGGCAGGTCGAACTTCGCAACCTTCGTCACGGCGAAGGGCTTGTCCATCGTGGGCGCAAGGGTGCCGGCGTTGATCTGCGCAAGCGCCGGGGTGGTCAGCAGGGCCAGTAGCCAGGTTGGCTTCATCTCACTCTCTCCGTGTATGTCTCGTCTGGTGCGCAGCATACCTGTCGCGGATTGCCTTTCGAGCGGGCGGGAGTTTTTCCCGACATCAGCGGGAAGAAGGGCTCTGGCGGGTCTGCAACCGCTCGCCTCAGACTGCGCGGCACCAACTGATCTGAACAAGAACGCATCGGGGTATTCAGTGCTTTCACGCAATCTTTCCGCGGCCGCATCGATGTCGGCCCCTCGCAACCTTCGTCATCGCCACACCCGCCTGGTCGGCCGCGGCGAATTCCGACGAGACCCTTTCCGAGGTGCTGGTCATCGGCGTCTCGCCCCTCCCCGGTGCGCGGTGGATGCCGACAAGGTGCCGGCTCCCGTGCAGACCGCCCACGCCGCGGATGTGAGCCGCACGCATTCGCTGGATGTCACCGACTACATGAAGCGTTCCTTCGGCAGCGTGTACGTGAACGACGTGCAGGACAACCCGCTGCAGCCGGACATCAACTATCGCGGCTACACCGCATCGCCGCTGCTCGGCACGGCGCAGGGCATGTCGGTGTACCTCGATGGCATGCGCCTGAACCAGCCATTTGGCGATGTGGTGAGCTGGGACCTGATCCCGAAGCAGGCGATCTCGACGCTGACGCTGATGCCGGGTTCGAACCCGGTGTTCGGCCTCAACACGCTGGGTGGTGCGCTGTCGCTGCGGACCAAGGATGGTTTCAGCGATCCCGGCTATTCCATCGGCCTGAACTACGGTTCGGACTCGCGCCGCCAGATCGAGCTCGAAGCCGGCGGCCACGCGGATTCCGGCCTGTACTGGTACGGCACCGCCAACAAGCTGAAGGATGACGGCTGGCGCGACGCTTCGCCCACCGATGCCACGCAGGCCTTCGCCAAGCTCGGCTGGCGCGATGCGAACACGGACATCGCCCTCAATGGCGCTTACGCCAATACGGATCTCACCGGCAATGGCCTGCAGGACCAGCAGTTCCTGCAGAAGGACTACGCCAGCGTCTACACCGTGCCGGACAACACCAGGAACAAGGCCGGGTTGCTGAACCTCGTCGCCACCCACAAGGTGGGCGATGCGCTCACGCTGTCGGCAACGCGTACTACCGCCACATCAAGACCAACACCTTCAACGGCGACATCAACGACGACGCGATGGGCGAGAACGTGTACCTCGCCGCGCCGGGCAATGCGACAGCCGCGGGTACGCGTGACCGCAACGCGCTCATTGCGGCCGGCTACACGGGATTGCCGACTGCGGCGGAAACATTGGCCACCACGCCGTTTCCTTCCAATGCCTGCATCGCGAACATCCTGCTGAACCTCGAGCCCAACGAGAAATGCGATGGCCTCGCCAATCGCACCGCCGATACGCAGCATGACAATGGTGTCTCCGGACAGGCGGCGTGGAATACGCCGCTCGCGGGACGCGCGAACCTGCTGACTGTTGGCGCAGGCCTGCTGGGCAGCGAGGCACACTTCGGGCAGTCCTCGGAGTTCGGTTATCTCACGCCGGATCGCGGCATCGTGACGGTGCCGTCCAGCGTGCTGACGCACATCACCTATCCGTACACCTATGCAGTCGCCGGCGGTGGCACGCGCACGGTGACCGGACCTGGCCAGTTCGCCGATGGCACGCAGGATTCGGAGAACGCCTTCGATTCGCGCGTCGACCTCACGGGCAAGACCACGACGTACAGCCTGTATGTCAGCGACAGCCTCGCGCTCACCTCGCAGCTGGAGCTGACGGTGTCCGGTCGCTACGACCATTCGCATGTCAGCAACGACGATGCCATCACGCCGGAGGATGAAGACGGCACGCTGACCGGCACGCACAACTTCAGCCGCTTCAATCCCGCGGTGGGCCTGACGTTCAATCCGCGTGCTGGCCTTACGGCTTACGCGGGCTACAGCCAGGGCAGTCGCGCACCTTCGGCGATCGAGCTGGGTTGCGCGGATCCGGAAAATCCCTGCCGCCTGCCGAACGCGATGGCCGGTGATCCGCCGCTGCATCAAGTGGTGACGGGCACGATCGAAGCGGGCCTGCGTGGTGTTGCGACGTCGTGGTTGAGCTGGAGCGCCGGCGTGTTCCGCGCGGACAACCGCCACGACATCATGTTCGTGGCCGACGATACCTCGGGCTTCGGCTACTTCCGCAACTTCGGCAAGACGCGGCGGCAGGGCGTGGAACTCGGTGCAAAGGCACAGGTTGGTGCATGGACTTTCGGTGCGAACTACACCTACCTCGATGCCACGTATCGCAGTGACGAGACGCTGCTGGGCGAGGGCAACAGCACCAATGACGGCGGCGCCGGTTTCGAAGGCGACATCGACGTGGAATCCGGCGATCGCATTCCGCTGGTGCCGAAGCAGATGTTCAAGGCCTTCGCGGCCTGGCAGATCCTGCCGCAGCTGTCGGTGAATGCCGATGTGCTGACTTCCACCGGCATGATCGCGCGCGGCAACGAGAACAACACACACCAGCCGGATGGCGTGTACTACCTCGGCCGCGGCGAGGCAGGTGGTTACGCCGTGCTGAACTTCGGTGTCGAGTACCAGCCCATCGACGCGCTCAGCCTGTTCGGCCAGGTCAACAACGTACTCGACCATCACTACTATACGGCCGCGCAGCTCGGCACCACCGGCTTCAACAGCGCGGGCAGCTTCGTCGCGCGTCCGTTCGCGGGCCCGATCGTGGATGGTGAGCGTCCGGGCCTGGGTTCGACGTTCTATTCGCCGGGCGCGCCGCGTGCGTTCTGGTTCGGCGCCCGCTACAGCTTCGGGCGCTGAGCATGCAGGTCGCAGCGGCGCGCTTCGGTTGCCTATCATGGGCCGATGAAACATCAATCCTTGCGCCCGGTGCGCCGCGACTCGCTGTGGTGGGATCTGCTGCTGGCGCTGGTCGTCACCTTCCTCGTGGGCCTGATCGCCGCGCAGGTCGAACTCAGCGAACTGCTGTTTGCGTATACGCGGCGCTGGGAACGCTACCAGCTCGACGAATGGCCCACCGCATTGCTGGCCTTCGCCTGCTGCATGGTGGTGCTGTATGCGCGCCGGCACGTGCAGCTGCGCCGGGCGCTGCAGGAAAACCGTTATCTGGTCGGCCGGCTGTTCGAAGTGCAGGAGGAAGAGCGCCATCGCCTGGCGCGTGAACTGCACGATGAGCTCGGGCAGACGCTGAACGCGATCAAGCTCGATGCGCTGGCGTTGCCTGCGACGGCCACGGCGCAACGCATCGTCGTCAATGCCGATCATGTGTATCGCGCGGCCGCCGACCTGGTGCGCCACCTGCGTCCGCCCGCGCTCGACGAACTTGGCCTCGCGACTGCGCTGGAAGCCTGCGTGGCACGCTGGCGCGATACCTATCCTGAACTTGCCGTGCAACTCTCGGTTGGCGGTGAGCTGGATGACCTGGGCGAAACCATGAACCTGGCTTTGTATCGGATCGTCCAGGAGGCACTGACCAACTGCGTGCGCCACGCACGTGCCAGCCACTTCTACATCGACCTCACGCGCGCACCCGATCAGGACGACAGCCTGTTGCTCGAAATGCGGGATGACGGCGCGGGTCTGCCGCTGGGCACGCCGAAGGCGGGCAGCGGGCTCACCGGCATGCGCGAGCGCGTGGGGCTGCTGGGCGGCAGTTTCGAGTTGTTGTCGGAACCGGGGCGCGGTGTCACGATCCGCGTCGAGCTGCCCGTGCGCAAGGAGTGATGAATGGCCGATGCCGTGACCGTACTGCTGGTGGATGACCACGCCGTGGTGCGCGAAGGCTATCGTCGCCTGCTTGAGCGCAGTTCCAGCATCCGGGTGGTGGGCGAGGCCAGCGACGCGCAGTCGGCCTACATCGCCTTCGTCGAGCTTCGGCCGCAGGTGACGGTGATGGATATCGCGCTGCCCGGGGCCAGTGGCATCGATGCCTTGCGTCGCATCCGTGCGCGTGCACCGCAGGCGCAGGTGCTGATGTTCAGCATGTACGAAGACGCGGTGTTCGCGGCGCGCGCGCTGCAGGCTGGTGCACGCGGCTATGTCACCAAGGCCGCGGCACCGGAGGTGCTGGTCGAGGCGGTGCTGACGGTTGCGCGTGGCGAGCCGTATCTCGCCGGTCGCGTGGCGCAGGAGCTGGCGCTGCGCAAGGTCACCGAGGGCAGTGACGCGGCGGAGCTGTTGTCGCCGCGCGAGTTCGAGGTACTGCGCATGCTGGTATCCGGCCGGCCGCTACCCGAGATCGCGAAGAGCCTCGGGCTCACTGCGAAGACGGTGGCCAATCATCAATCCATCCTGCGCCAGAAGCTGGCGCGGGTTCGGCCGTGCAGCTGCTGCAGGCGGCGGCCAGGCTCGGCATAGTTCCGGAGCAACGCGCATCATGAAGAAGGAAGACGAAGGACTGCGCGTCGGGCGCTTTCGGGTGAAGCCCGGCAGCAAGGTCGATCTGTCGCGCTGGCACACGCGCGTGCCGGATGTCTACACCGACGAGGCCGATGCGCAGCGCCAGCTCGCCTTGCAGGTGGGCCGCACCAGCGAGCTGCAGGACATGCTGTACGCCAGCGACCGCTACTCACTGCTGCTGGTGTTCCAGGCCATGGATGCAGCGGGCAAGGACGGCGCCATCAAGCATGTGATGTCCGGCGTGAATCCGCAGGGCTGCCAGGTGTCGAGCTTCAAGCAGCCGAGCACCGAGGAGCTGGACCACGACTTCCTGTGGCGTACCACCTTGCAGCTGCCCGAGCGCGGCCGCATCGGCATCTTCAATCGTTCGTACTACGAGGAAGTGCTGGTGGTGCGCGTGCATCCGCAGTACCTGGCCGCGCAGCGGCTGCCTGATGAACCGAAACCGGATTCGAAAGGGTTCTGGCAGCAGCGCATGCGCTCGATCCGCGACTACGAGGCACACCTCGCGCGCAATGGCACGGCCATCGTGAAGTTCTTCCTGCATGTGTCGACGGGCGAGCAGCGCGAACGCTTCCTCGACCGCATCGATCATCCGGAGAAGAACTGGAAGTTCAACGGCGGCGACGTGGAAGAGCGGCAGCACTGGAATGAATACATGCGCGCGTATGAAGCGGCGCTGTCGGCGACCAGCACTCGCGATGCGCCCTGGTACGTGGTGCCGGCGGACGACAAGAAGAATGCGCGGCTGATCATGTCCGCGGTGATCAACAGGACGCTGGAATCGCTGGACCTTGCATACCCGAAGCTCGACAAGGCGCGTCTCGCGGAGTTGAAATCCGCGCGCCGGCTGTTGCAACGCTAGGCCAGCATCAATTGCTGGTGATCGAAGGCTGGCTGCGGCTGGATTGATCGTATAGGGCTGGCTGGCCGCGCTGCCCCTGCGCTAAGGTGGCCCCCCGAATTTCGCGCGGGGGCGCCATGTCATCCATTCGTCCGGTCCTGTTCGGTCTCGTTGCTGCCTGCATCGTGGCCGGTTGCGCGAAAAAAAGCCGCGCCGCCTCCCGTGAATGCCGCATCGGCGCTCGATGCCACGCCCGCGGCCAGGGTCGACGGCGCGCGCCTGCTCGCCGCCAACGATCCTGCCAACATTGGCCAATGGATGAGCCATGGCCGCGACTACAGCGAGCAGCGCTTCAGTCCGCTCACCAAGGTCGATGCCGGCAATGTCGCGCAGCTCGGCCTCGCCTGGTATGCGGATTTCGACACGCGCCGCGGCCAGGAATCCACGCCGCTGGTGATCGACGGCCGCCTCTATGTCACTACCGCATGGAGCAAGGTCTACGCCTTCGATGCCAAGACCGGCCGTGAACTGTGGCGCTACGACCCGAAGGTGCCGGGGGAGTGGGGCAGTGAATGCCTGCTGCGACGTGGTGAATCGTGGTGTCGCCGCGTGGAACGGCAAGCTGTATCTCGCCACGGTCGATGCGCGGCTCATCATCCTCGATGCGGCCAGCGGCAAGGTGCTGAAGGACATCCTCACCATCGAGCCGGGCCAGCCTTATGCCATCACCGGCGCGCCGCGCATCGCCAAGGGCAAGGTGCTCATCGGGCAGGGCGGTTCGGAATTCAGCCAGCGTGGCTATCTTTCCGCGTACGACGCCGAGACGGGTGAGCTCGACTGGCGCTGGTATGTGGTGCCCGGCGATCCCGCCAAGGGTTTCGAGAATCCGCAGATGGAAGCGGCGGCGAAGACCTGGAGCGGGCAGTGGTGGAAGACTGGCGGTGGTGGCGCGCCGTGGGATTCCATCATCTACGACCCGACGACGAACTATGTGTACGTGGGCACCGGCAGCGGTGCGCCATGGCCCTCGGAGATCCGTTCACCGGGCAGCGGCGACAACCTGTATCTCTCGTCCATCGTCGCGCTCGACCTCGATACCGGCAAGTACGTCTGGCACTACCAGGCAACCCCCGGCGAGAGCTGGGACTACGACAACACCTCGCAGCTGTTCACCGCGGATCTCACGCTGGGCGGCAAGCCGCGCCACGTGGTGATGCAGGCGCCGAAGAATGGCTTCTTCTACGTGCTGGATGCGAAGAACGGCGAGCTGCTGTCGGCCACGCGGCCACGCCCTATGTGCCGGGCGTCAACTGGGCCACGGGCGTCGATCGCAAGACGGGCCGGCCGATCAAGAACCCGCAAGCCAACTACGGCAAGACGGGCAAGGGCGCGCTGGTCAGCCCGTTCTACGGCGGAGCGCACAACTGGCAGCCGTTGTCGTTCAGTCCGCAGACCGGCCTGGTGTACATCCCTGCCAACCAGAGCAGCTACGCCTATGTCGCCACGCATGAGGACGACAACCCCATGGGGCAGAAGCTGTCCATCAGCTTCACCGGCAACGTGGAATACATGAAGAAGCTGAAGACCAAGCCACCGAGCGAGGGCTTCCTGCTGGCCTGGGATCCGGTGAAGCAGAAGGAAGCCTGGGCGCGTGCCGCTGGGCACGGGCCGCAGCGGCGGCACCTTGGCCACTGCGGTGGACTCGTGTTCTCCGGCAATTCGGCCAACGATGTTCGCGGCGTATCGCGCCGATACCGGCGTGAAGCTGTGGCACACGGATACGCAGGTCGGGACGATGGCTGGTCCGTGACCTATGAAGTGGCCGGCGAACAGTACGTCGCGGTGGTCGCCGGTTTCCGCCAGGCCGGCAGCGACAGCTACTACGCGCCGAACTATTCGCGCCTGCTGGTCTACAAGCTCGGTGGTGCGGCGAGCCTGCCGGCGGCGTTGCCATTCACGCCACCGGTGTTGAATCCGCCAGCAGCATTCGGCACGCCCCGCGCAGCTCAAGCATGGCGAAGAGGTCTACGGCCGGATGTGCAGCACCTGCCCATGGTTCGGATGGCCTGTCGCGCGGCATGTTCCCGGACCTGCGCTACAGCGGCGCGCTCGCGAGCGAGCAGGCTTTTCCGCAGCATCGTGATCGATGGCGTGCTGTCGAAGAACGGCATGGTGTCATTCCGTAGCGCGGGTTTCGCAGGAAGATGCGGAAGCGGGTGCGCGCCTATGTAGTGGATCGTGCGTTGACGGCGAAGGCCGCGCCGCCGCCGGTTGCTCCGGCTCCAGTTGCCGGTGCCCATGGCGGTTAACCTCCGCGATGCAAATTCGGCTGGCGCGCACGTATAGGCCCCCCTAGAATGGCGCGCCCTTCATCGTGTGGGGCGGTTAGCTCAGTTTGGGAGAGCGTCGCGTTCGCAATGCGAAGGTCGAGGGTTCGATCCCTTCCGCTCCACCACCTTTATTAAGGCCCGCCGCCGGGCCCCTGTAGTTGAACGGATACAAACGGCCCCCTCCTAAGGGGCAGGTCTGGGTTTCAATTCCCGGGCGGGGGCGCCATCTGACCTTGCCGGTGAACGGCGAGTCCCGGACATGAGGTCCCGCATGCGACCCCCGCGTATCCGCCAGGTCCCTTTGCTTCGGCATGGCTGCTTTGCTCGTCGCCTGCGGCACCAATCCCGTGACCGGCAAGCGTGAGATCCAGTTCGTCTCGAAGGGTGACGAAATCTCCATTGGCCAACAGAACTACGCGCCGATGCGCCAGAGCGAGGGCGGGGACTTCGCCGTGTTGCCCGAGCTTTCCGCCTATATCAATGAAGTGGGCCGGAAGCTCGTGGCTGCCGACGATGCGGTGCTGGTGAAGGATCGCAACCTGCCGTTCGAATTCACCGTGCTCAACAATTTCGGTGCCGAATGCCTGGGCTTTGCCGGGCGGCAAGATCGCGGTCAATCGCGGGCCTGCTGACCGCTCCTGGACAACGAGGCTGAACTCGCCGCGGTGGCTGGGCCATGAAATCGTGCATGCACTGGCGCGGCATGGGCGCGCAGGCTCAGGAACGCGGCACGCTACTGCAGGGTGGGTTGGCTGCCGCACAGATCGGCGCTGCGCTCGGCGGCGTGGATCAGGACACCGCGGGGCTGCTGCTCGGTGGCGCGAGCAAGGGCACGCAGCTCATCCACATGAAGTTCGGGCGCGAATGCCGAACTGCAGGCCGACCTGTATGGCACGCAGCTGATGAAGGCTGCGGGCTACGATCCGCAGGCCGCAGTCACGTTGCAGCAGACCTTCGTGCGGCTGTTCGAGAGCAAGGACCAGGGCTGGATCGACGGCTTGTTTGCTTCGCATCCGCCTTCAGCCGAGGCGCGTGAAGCGCAACCAGGAGACGGTGTCGAAGCTGGCTCCGGGTGGCGATCTTGGGCGCGAGAGCGTTTCCAGGCACGCATGAAGCCGCTGCTGGCGCTTAAAACCTGCCTACGACAAGTACGACCAGGCCATGGCTGCGCTGGAAAAGAAGGACACGGCCACAGCAAAGACACTGGCGGGCGAAGCCGCGCGGCTGTTGCCGCGCGAGGCACAGTTCCAGCAATTGCTCGGCGACCATCGCAGTGAGCGAGAAGCGCGACCAGGGACGCGTTGGGTTACTTCCAGAAGGCGCAGCAGCTGAATCCGGATTACTACGGTTCGTGGCTGGGCGGCGGCGTCGCGCAATACCGCCTCAACAACCGCACCACCGCAGAGCAATGGGCTGAAGCGCAGTTACGACCTGCTGCCCCACCGCGCCCGCAGGCGCTGTACCTCGGCAATATCTCGCGCGACACGGGCAATGCCGACACGGCGCTGCAGTTCTACCAGGCGGGCGGCCGTCGAACGAGAACAGCATCGGGCAGGAGGCGTCGCGCGAAGCGGTGCGCATCGACCTGTCACGCAATCCGGCCAGCTACATCGCCGCGCAGGCGTTCGCGTGATGCTTCCGGCAGCAATCGTGATGGTGGTGCAGAACCGTGCGGCGGTGGGCGGTGGGTTCCATCGCGGTGACACCGGTGCTGGTCAATGCCAGCGGCCAGATCATCAGCACGGGGGCAGACGGTCAACAATCCGCGGCCCATTGCAGTCGGTGTGCGCAGGTGACGGCGGATGCGGGGCTCGCTTCACTGACGACGGAGCAGCTGCAGGCTTTGCGCTTCCGCGTGGATGGCGCGCAGGTCGCGCAGTAGAGCGCAAGCGATCAGATCAGCTGCGTGGCCAGGCGTCGCCAGCAATCCGATCGCCGTAGGCCATGAAGTCGGGATTCAGCAGCGTGGGCCGCGCGTTGTAGCTCAGCGCTTCACCGCTGGCGATCTCCACCACTTGGCCGCCAGCGGCTTCGATCACCGCCTGGCCTGCCGCGATGTCCCACTCCGAGGTCGGACCGAGGCGCGGATACAGATCCGCCGAACCCTCGGCCACCAGGCACAGCTTGATGGAACTGCCAGTGCCGATGAGCTCGTGCGGACCCAGGCCCGCCAGCGCTTCGGGCAAGGCGTGGCGATCCGTGCGAGCGACTGCCGAGTACGCGCAAGTACCGGACGCGCAGGACGTCGCACCGAGATCCCTGACGGCGGTCGATCGTTGGCTTCGCGCCAGGCGCCGATGCCGGGAATGCCGGAGTAGGTGGTGTCGGAGACCGGGATATGCACGACGCCGAGCACCGGCCGGTGGCGGTCGATCAGCGCGATGTTGACGGTGAACTCGCCATTGCGCGCCACGAATTCCTTGGTGCCATCGAGCGGGTCCACCAGCCAGTAGCGCGGCCAGGGCACAGGTAGATTCGCACTGAAGTCCGAGGCTGATTCTTCCGAAAGAACCGGCAGTTCCGGCGTGATCTTCGCCAGTTCCGCGAGTATCAGGCGGGTGCGCGGCAAAGGTCGGCCTCGGGTCAGTGGTGACTGGTCCCGCCTTGGCGTGCGCCCTCGAAGTCCGTGCCATAGACCTCGAGGATCGCGCGTCCGGCCTGGCGCGCGATGGTCTTGACCGCTTCGAGCAGCGCGGCGGGCTGCTGCTCAAAGCCCGGCAAGCGGGTTGTTGTAGGCATAGGCAATGACACCGGCCTTGTCGAGCTCCGCGATGATGCGCTCGGCCGCCTGCGTGGCGGAAAGCGCGGTGGTGTCGAGATGGATCTCGGAGTTTCCGGCGGCTCATACGGCGAATCGATGCCGGTGAAGTTCGGCAACTCGCCGCGGCCCGTGCCTTGCCGTACAGGCCCTTCGGATCGCGCTTCTCGGCTTCAGCCAGCGGCGTGTCGACGAAGATCTCGAAGAACTCGCCACCATTGAGCAGCCCGCGCGCCATCTGCCGCTCCGAGCGGAATGGCGAGATGAACGACACCAGCACGATGAGGCCGGCATCCACCATCAGCCTGGCGACTTCGGCCACGCGGCGGATGTTCTCGACGCGGTCGGCATCGGTGAAGCCGAGGTCCACGGTTCAGGCCGTGGCGGATGTTGTCGCCATCGAGCACATAGGTGTGGCCGGCCCAGCATGGTGCAGGCGCTTCTCCACCAGGTTCGCGATGGTGGACTTGCCGGCACCGGACAGGCCCGTGAACCAAAGCGCACAGGCGCGTTGGCCCTTGAGCTGGGGCGCGGGCGGTACGCGTCACGTCCAGCGCCCTGCCAGTGGATGTTGTCGGCGCGGCGCAGGGCGGAGTTCAAAAGGCCAGCGCCGACGGTGGTCGTTGCTGAGCTTGTCGATCAGGATGAAGCCGCCGGGTGTCGCGATTCTGCACGTAGGCATCGAAGGGCACCGCGCGATCCAGCGTCACGTCGCAGATGCCGATCTCGTTTCAGCTCCAGCTGCTGCGCGGTCTGGTGTTCGAGCGTGTTCACGTCGACGCGATAGCGTGGCGCCGCCAGCGTGGCGTTCACGGTGCGCGTGGCCCACCTTCATCAGGTACTGGCGACCGGGCAGCATGGGCTGCTCGTGCATCCAGATCAGCGTGGTTCTCGAACTGGTCGGCGACTTTCGGCCGGTTTCTGCGCTGGAGGCCAGAAGATCGCCGCGTGACACGTCGATCTCCCGATCGAGCGTCAGCGTCACCGACCTGGCCGGCCACGGCATGCGGCAGGTCGCCGTCGTAAGTGACGATGCGCGCCACCTGCGCCTCGGCGCCCGAGGGCAGGGCACGGATGCGATCGCCCACGCTCACGCGTCCGCCGGCGATCTGGCCCGGCAAAGCCACGGAAATCCGAACTCGGACGATTCACCCACTGGATCGGCAGGCGGAACGGCGTGGCTTGCGCACGGTCTTCCACCTGTACGCTTTCCAGGTGTGGCAGCAGGGCAGGGCCCGCGATACCAGGAAAGATGCGGGCTGGGCTGCAGGATGTTGTCGCCCTTCAATGCCGATACCGGAATGGAGGTCACCGCGTCGAGGCCGAGCTGGCGTGCGAACGGCAGGTACTCGGCCACGATGGCGTTGAAGGTGCTTTCGGCGTAGCCCACCGCATCCATCTTGTTCACAGCCAGCACCACGTGGCGGATGCCCAGCAGCGAAACGATGTAGCTGTGGCGGCGCGTCTGCGTCAGCACGCCCTTGCGCGCATCGACCAGGATGACGGCGAGGTCGGCGGTGGGATGCGCCCGGTGACCATGTTTGCGCGTGTACTGCTCGTGGCCCGGCGTATCGGCCCACGATGAACTTGCGCTTCTCGGTGGAGAAGAAGCGGTAGGCCACGTCGATGGTGATGCCCTGTTCGCGTTCCGCGGCGAGGCCATCCACCAGCAACGCGAGGTCGAGTTCCTCGCCCTGCGTGCCATGCTTCCTCGAATCGGCATCAAGGGCGGCCAGCTGGTCTTCGTATACCAGCTTCGATTCATACAGCAGCCGGCCGATCAGCGTGCTCTTGCCGTCGTCGACGCTGCCGCAGGTCAGGAAGCGCAGCAGGTCCCTTGCGCTCGTGCGCGGAGAGGTAGTCCAGGATGCTCTGGTTCGACAGGTCGATCGCGTGTGCCATCAGAAATAGCCCTCCTGCTTCTTCTTCTCCATCGAAGCAGAGGAGTCGTGGTCGATCACGCGGGCCCCTGGCGCTCGGAGCTCGTGGTGAGCAGCATCTCCTGGATGATGTCCGGCAGCGTGGTTGCATTGCTTTCCACCGCGCCGGTCAGCGGATAGCAGCCGAGCGTGCGGAAACGCACGCCTCTTCATCTGCGGCTTCTCGCCGGGGCGCGAGTGGCATGCGCTCGTCATCCACCATGATCAGCGGCGCCCATCGCGTTTCGACCACCGGCCGTTTCGCCGAATAATAGAGAGGCACGATGGGAATGTTCTGCTGGTGGATGTACTGCCAGATGGTCCAGCTCGGTCCAGTTCGACAGCGGGGAACACGCGCAGCGATTCGCCCTTGTGCTTGCGCGCGTTGTAGAGCTTCCACAGCTCCGGGCGCTGGCGCTTCGGATCCCAGCGATGCTGACTGTTGCGGAAGGAGAAGATGCGCTCCTTGGCACGCGACTTCTCTTCATCGCGACGCGCGCCACCGAAGGCGGCATCGAAACCGTATTTGTCGAGCGCCTGGCCGCAGCGCCTGCGTCTTCATCACATCGGTGTGCACGGCCCGAGCCATGCGTGAAGGGTCCGATGCCGCGCGCCAGGCCCCTCCTGGTTGGTATGCACCAGCAGCTCGAGGCCGAGCCGCTTCACCGTCGCATCGCGAAAACGCGATCATTTCACGGAACTTCCACGTGGTATCCACGTGCAGCAGCGGGAAGGGTGGCTTTGCCGGATGGAAGGCCTTCATCGCCAGGTGCAGCATCACCGAGCTGTCCTTGCCGATGGGAGTACAGCATCACCGGCTTTTCGCACTCCGCGACCACCTCGCGCATGATGTGGATGGCTTCGGCTTCGAAGTCGTTGCAGGTGTGTCAGGCGATCTGTGTTGCTCATTAGTTCGACTGCGTACCCGGCCTCGCGGCGGGCGCTTATAACGGGGCGCGCAGTCTATCAGGTCGCTGTGATGCGACTGGAGAATCAGCTGAGTCGCCAGTATTGTGAGGGCCGCTCACGCGACCAGCTGGCCATCCCGTAAACTAGCGGACTTGTACTCCACACACGAATTTCCATGGGCCAAAACAAAGGCTTGAGCGACGCCGGCAGCAGCCTGGCGGCGCAGACTGCAACCACCTCACTCTGGGGCGGTAACTCCACCTACGTCGAGGATCTGTACGAACGCTATCTGGCCGGAGAGGCCCTTGCCGGCGGATTGGCAGAAGTACTTCGCGACGCTGCCGGGCGCGAAGAGCGATGTCGCGCACGGGCCGATCGTGCGCGAACTCGAACAGGTCGCGCAGGCACCGCGCGTCGCGGGTGGCGCCAACCGAATCCGTGCATACGGAAAAAGCAGGGCCGCGGTATCGCGCCTGATCCAGATCTACATGAACCGTGGGCATCCTGCTCGCGAAAGCTCGATCCTCTGGGACTGACGCTGCGGGCCGCCGCCGCGCGTGATGGATCTGGAACGCCTCGAACTGACCGATGCGGACCAGGACCTCGGAGTTCTACACCCCAGCAGCCGCGTCGAAGGCGGTGCCGCGCCGGGCCAGGCTGCGCGACATCGTGGCCTTGCTGAACAAGGTGTTCGCCGGCCCCCATCGGCGCCGAGTTTCGCGCATGTCTCCGATACCGACGAGCGCCTCTGGCTGCAGGACGAGTTCATGCAGGGTCGCCTGCAGCAGAAGTTCAGCAGCGAAGAGCGCATCAACATCCTTCGACAACTCACGGCAGCCGAAGGACTCGAGCGCTACCTGCATACCAGGTACGTCGGCCAGAAGCGCTTCTCGCTGGAAGGCGGCGATGCTCTGATCCCCATGCTCAACGAACTGGTGCAGGCGTGGCGGTGCCGATGGCATCGAAGACATGGTCATCGGCATGGCGCATCGTGGCCGCCTCAATGTACTGGTCAATGTGCTGGGCAAGGCGCCGTCGGAGCTGTTCGACGAGTTCGAAGGCAAGTACGACCTCGCGCACCTGAAGGGTTCCGGCGACGTGAAGTACCACAAGGGCTTCTCGTCGGACCTGCGCACGCCGGCCGGCAACATGCACGTGGCGCTGGCGTTCAATCCTTCGCACCTGGAGATCGTGAATCCGGTGGTCGAGGGTTCGGTGCGCGCACGCCAGGAACGCCGCGGCGCCACGGGCGATGCGAAGGTCGTGCCGGTGCTCATCCATGGCGATGCCGCGTTTGCCGGGCAGGGCGTGGTGATGGAAACCCTGCAGCTGTCGCAGGCGCGCTCCTTCTACACCGGCGGCACCCTCCACCTGATCATCAACAACCAGGTTGGCTTCACCACTTCCGATCCGCGTGACGCGCGCTCGACCATGTACTGCAGCGACGTGGCCAAGATGCTCGAGGCGCCGATCTTCCACGTGAATGCGGATGATCCGGAAGCCGTGGTATTCGTCACGCGCCAGGCGCTGGCCTACCGCATGAAGTTCCACAAGGACGTGGTGATCGACCTCGTCTGCTATCGCCGCCTCGGCCACAACGAGGCGGATGAACCCGCCGCCACGCAGCCACTCATGTACGCGACCATCCGCCAGCATCCGACGGTGCGGCAGATCTATGCGGACAAGCTGGCCGGAGAGGGCGTCATCGCCGCCACCGATGCGGCTGCGTTCCTCGAGCAATACCGCGCCGGCCTCGATGCCGGCAAGTCGCAGGTACCGGCGTCGCTGGGCCTGATCGGCAACCAGTACACCGTGGACTGGACGAAATTCCTGCGCAACGACTGGGCTGAGCCGGTCGTTACCGCGCTCGATCCGCAGCGGCTGGCCAGGCTCGGTGCACGCACCGTCGATGTACCGGTCGAATACACGCTGCATCCGCGCGTCGAAGCCATCTATGCCAATCGCCGCAAGATGCTGGCCGGCGAGCTGCCGCTCGACTGGGGCTGTGCCGAGACGCTGGCCTATGGCGCGTTGCTGGAGGATGGTTACCCGATCCGCCTGACCGGCCAGGACAGCGGTCGCGGCACCTTCTTCCATCGGCACGTGGTGCTGCATGACCAGAAGTCCAACCGCGAGTGGATCCCGCTGCAGCATGTCACCGACAACCAGCCTACCTTCACGGTCACCGATTCGGTGCTGTCGGAGGAAGCGGTGCTCGGTTTCGAGTACGGCTACTCCACGACAAACCCTGCGGCGCTGGTGATCTGGGAAGGCCAGTTCGGCGACTTCGTGAACGGCGCGCAGGTGGTCATCGACCAGTTCATCAGTTCGGGTGAATCCAAGTGGGGCCGCTTCTGTGGTCTCACGCTGTTCCTGCCGCATGGCTATGAAGGCCAGGGGCCGGAGCATTCCTCCGCGCGCCTCGAGCGCTTCCTGCAGCTGTGCGCCGAGAACAACATGCAGGTGGTGGTGCCTTCTACGCCGGCACAGATGTTCCACATGATCCGCCGGCAGATGGTGCGCTCGCTGCGCAAGCCGCTGATCGTGATGACGCCGAAGAGCCTGCTGCGCCATGAACTGTCGGTGTCGCCGCTGAGGGATCTCACCGATGGCGGCTTCTCCACCGTCATCGACGAGATCGACGACATCGCTCCGGCACAGGCCCAGCGCGTCGTGTTCTGCAGCGGCAAGGTTTACTTCGACCTGCTGAAGGCGCGGCGTGCAGCGGCGCAAAAGGATGTCGCCATCGTGCGCATCGAGCAGCTGTATCCCTTCCCGGTGCCGGCTTACGAAGCGGTGCTGCGGCGTTATCCGCAGGCGCGCGAGATCGTGTGGTGCCAGGAAGAGCCGCAGAACCAGGGCGCCTGGTATTCCATCCGCCATCGGCTCGAAGGTTCGTTGCAGAAGGATCGCCAGGCGCTGCTGTACGCGGGCCGCCAGCATGCGGCCGCGCCCGCCACCGGCATTGCCAAGATCCACGAGACCGAGCAGCGTGCGCTGGTCGATGCCGCGCTGCGCGCCACCGCGCGCGAGTCGGTTGGTTCGACCAGCACCTCGCGCCTCATCAGCGACACCGGCGTGATGCCGGTGTTGCGCAAGAGTTCCTGATTTCCGCTGAAGGCTTAATCGACCCATGAGCACCGAGATCAAAGTACCCAAGCTGCCCGAGTCCGTGGCCGACGCTACTGTCGTGGCCTGGCACAAGAAGCCCGGCGATGCCGTCGCGCGCGACGAGAACCTCGCCGACCTGGAAACCGACAAGGTGGTACTCGAAGTACCCGCGCCGGTTGCCGGCGTGTTGAGGGAGATCAAGGTGCAGGCCGGCACGACGGTGATCAGCGACCAGCTGCTCGCCGTCATCGAGGCAGGGGCGGTGGCCGCTGCTCCGGCGGCAGCGAAGGCACCTGCTGCGCCAGCGGCCGCACCCGCAGCGGCAGCTGCTGCCAAGGTTGAAGCACCGGCCGTTGCATCTTCAGCCGCCGTGAAATCGGGGCCGGCAGCGCGCCGCGCTGCTTCCGAAGCCGGCGTCGATGTGGGCGCCGTGAAGGGCAGCGGTGCCGGTGGTGCCGTAACCAAGGCCGACGTCGCGGCGCATGTCGCGGCACCCGTGCCGTCCGCCGGTCGCGTCGAGCGCCGCGTGCCGATGACGCGCCTGCGCGCGCGCATCGCCGAGCGCCTGGTATCGGCGCAGGCCACGCAGGCATTGCTCACCACCTTCAACGAGGTGGACCTGCTCGCCGTGCAAGAACTGCGCGCGCGCTACAAGGACAAGTTCGAGAAGCAGAATGGCGTGAAGCTCGGCTTCTCGTCCTTCTTCGTGAAGGCCACCATCGAGGCGCTGAAGCGCTTCCCCGTGGTCAATGCGGCGATCGATGGCAATGACATCGTCTATCGCGAGTTCTACGACATCGGCATGGCGGTCTCCACCGACCGCGGCCTCGTGGTGCCGGTGCTGCGCGATGCCGACCAGCTTTCTTTCGCGCAGATCGAGAAGGCCGTGGGGGATTTCGCCACGCGTGCGCGCAACGGTGCACTCACCATGGAAGACCTCACCGGTGGTTCCTTCAGCATCACCAACGGCGGCGTGTTCGGTTCGCTGATGTCCACGCCCATCGTCAATGCGCCGCAGAGTGCAATCCTCGGCATGCACAAGATCCAGGATCGCCCGGTGGCTGTTAATGGCCAGGTGGTGATTCGTCCGATGATGTACCTCGCGCTCACTTACGACCATCGCATCATCGACGGCAAGGAAGCGGTGCAGTTCCTGGTGACCATCAAGGACGTGCTCGAGGATCCGGGTCGCCTGCTGCTCGGAGTTTGAGCATGGCCGACAAATACGACGTCATCGTCATCGGCGGCGGCCCCGGGCGGTTATCCGGCTGCCATCCGCGCGGCACAGAACGGCCTCAAGGTCGCCTGCATCGACGGCTGGAAGAACCGCGATGGCAGCTATGCTTTCGGCGGTACCTGCCTCAATGCGGGCTGCATTCCTTCGAAGGCGCTGCTCGAGTCCTCGGAGCTGTTCCATCGCGCAGCGCATGAGTTCAAGGTGCATGGCATCGGCGTAGGTACGCCGGCCATCGATGTCGCCACCATGCAGAAGCGCAAGGACGGCATCGTCAAGGGCATGACCGGTGGCATCACGTCGCTGTTCAAGTCGAATGGCGTTACCGGCCTCACTGGCCACGGCAAGTTGCTGGCCGGCAACCAGGTCGAATACACAGCCGTGGATGGCAGCAAGCAGGTGCTCGCGGCTACTACGGTGATCCTCGCTTCCGGCTCCGAGCCCACGGCCCTGAAGAGCCTTCCAGCAGATGGCGTCAGCATTGTCGATTCCTGGGGCGCACTCGATTTCACCGCCGTGCCTGCGCGGCTCGGCGTGATCGGTGCCGGCGTCATCGGCCTCGAACTCGGCAGCGTGTGGGCACGCCTCGGTGCCAAGGTCACCGTGCTTGAAGCCGTGGATGATTTCCTCGCCATGGCCGACCGGCCGCTGGCCAACGAAGCGCTGAAGCAGCTGAAGAAGCAGGGCCTCGATATCAGGCTCGGCGCCAAGGTAAGTGGCGCCAGCGTGGCGAAGGACGAAGTCACCGTGAAGTACACGGACGCCAGCGGCGAACAGACCGCGGTGTTCGACAAGCTGGTGGTCGCCGTTGGTCGCCGGCCTTACACAAAGGATCTGCTCGGTGAAGGCACCGGCGTCGAGATCGACGCCCGCGGTTTCATCGTCGTCGACGACCACTGCCGCACCGGCGCGGCGAATGTCTTCGCCATCGGCGACTGCGTGCGCGGCCCGATGCTGGCGCACAAGGCCAAGGAAGAGGGCGTGATGGCGGCGGAACTCGCAGCCGGCCGTTACGGCCACGTGAACTACGACGTCGTGCCTTCGGTGATCTACACCGCGCCGGAAATCGCCTGGGTCGGTCTCTCCGAAGCGCAGGCTAAAGCCGCGGGACGCAACGTGAAGATCGGCCAGTTCCCGTTCATCGCCAGTGGTCGCGCGCGTGCCATGGAAGCCACGGCGGGTTTTGCACGCATCGTGGCCGATGCGGACAGCGACGCGGTGCTGGGCGTTCACGTCATCGGACCGATGGCTGGCGAACTGATCGCCGAGGCCTGCCTGGCGCTGGAATACCACGCCAGCTGCGAGGACCTGCAGCGCACGATGCATGCGCACCCGACACTGTCGGAAGCCGTGCACGAAGCCGCACTCAACGCTGACAAGCGGGCCATCGATTCGTTGAATCGATAGCGTCGGCGGCAGGAGTACCGGCCCGGCTCTGCGTCCATCGCTGGCCGCAGAGATAACAGTTCCATTGTGACACCCAGGCGTGGTTGCGGTTTCGATTTACAGCCGGGAAGCATCGAGCGTAAGCCTCCTTCAGGCAATTACGAGACGCAGCGTTCAGGTCGACGTCAACGTTCGGCCGGCGCGATGAGAAGGGGGTTTCATGTCGCAAGCTTTGCAGGATGCGGAGCGGCCGGTCTCTGCCATCAGGAAGGTAATCGCGCGCACCGTGCGTGGTCTCTTGTTCGCCGGCGCGGCCGGCATTTCCGCCGGAGTATTTGCCGCCACGCCGCCGGAGGACGACACACTCGAGACGGGTGGTCGTCACCGGTTCGCGCATCGGCAGTACCGGCTTCACCACCCCGACACCGGTCACCGTGCTGAGCGCCGATGCCATCGAAGCTCTGAACATCACCAATATCGGCGAGGGCGCCAACCAGTTGCCGGCCTTCCGCGCCACCACCACGCCGACCACCAACGGCTGGGGCAGTTTCAATGTCGGTGCGCAGTCGGTGAACCTGCGCGGCCTGGGCACGGGTCGCAACCTGGTGCTGGGTGAACGGACGGCGCCTTGCGCCGGTGTCGGCCGGCCTGGGCGCGGGCGGCCGATCTCAACATGATTCCCTCCGCGCTGGTCCTGCGCATGGATGTGGTGACCGGCGGCGCCTCGGCAGCCTATGGCGCGGATGCTGTCGCCGGCGCGACCAATATCATCCTCAACATCAGCCTTACCGGCCTGCGGTCGACGGTTGACTACGGCGTCACCGACCAGGGGTGATGGCGACAACTACCACGTGGCGCTGGCGGGTGGTTTCATCGTTCGCCGGCAACCGGGGGCATTTCGTGGTCGGTGGCGAGTGGGCCAAGTCGGACGGCGTCGGCAACTGCCTGCAGCGCAAGCACTCCTATTGCCAGAACAGCGAGACCATGACGTACACCAATACGGGGTACGCCTCCGGCAACGGCCTGCCCAATTTCGTGGTGGGTGCGCGGCAAGTCCGGTTTCCTCGGCAATTACAACGGCGTGATCGTCAACATTCCGGGTAGTGCCAGCGCCAATCCCAATGCGGCGGTCAACATGTTCGGCACCGGAGGCATCACCTTCGGACGATGCGGGCAAGGCGATCCCGTACAAGCTGGGGCAGTACACCTCGCTGGGCTACTACGGCACGGGCGACCAGACCACGCCCGGCATGGGCTTCGCGGAACTGGAAGTGCCCGTCAAGCGTTACGCCACCTTCGGCCACGCCTATTTCGATTTCAACGATTCGGTGCGTGGCTGGACCGAGCTCGCGGTGAACCACGTCAACGGCGATACCCTGCAGAGCGTGTTCTACGGCGCCGCGCGCCCCATCTACGCGGACAATCGTTCATACCGCAGGCAGTGCGGACTGCGGCAGGACTCGGCGCGGTTGCGGTCAGCAACGGCGCGGCGGCGGGTCCTGCATTGTTCAACATGCTGTTCCTGGGTCCGCGTCGCGGTGAATCCCGCTCCGATGCGAACAGCTGGATGGCGGCCACCGGCCTGGACGTGAAGTTCAGCGAGCAGTGGAAGGGGAACATCTCCTACCAGTATTCCCACACCCATCGGCTGCAGACGGTGGATAGCGCCATGGTGACCGGCAATCCGAATGCTGCCGGCAATCCGCCATTGCCTATTCCTACCTGCCGTGGGCGCTGGATGCGGTGCTGGGCCCGGGCGGCACTCCGGTCTGCCGCGCGAGCATCAGCACCAACGCCGTGCTGGCACGGCTGCGGCCGCTTGCCAACCCTACAACCCGTTCGGACGCAACGTCAGCCAGGCCGCGCTGGACTATGTCTACAGCACGCTGAAGGAAGACCAGGTCATGTCGCAGCACGCGGCATCGGCCGGCATCACCGGCACGGTGTTCAACCTGCCTGCGGGGCCGCTGGCCGTGGCAGCCGGCCTCGAATACCGGCGTGACCAGGCAGATGTGGAGCACGACGCCCTGGCGAACCTGTATGCCTACTTCCAGAACTACGGCACCGACTACTCCGGCAAGCTGAATGCGGCAGAAGCCTATGTCGAAGCCGAAGTGCCGCTGGTGTCCGGAGTGACGGGCATCGATGCACTGAGCATGAATGCCGCCGCTCGCCGCACGCGCTACAACATCTCGGGTGAGGGCGTGGCGGGCCCGTCCCAGAACACCACGTGGGCCAATACCTGGAAATTCGGCATGGCGTATCAACCGGTGGAGTGGACGCGCTTCCGCGCCACCATTTCACGGGACATCCGTGCTCCCATCTACTACGAGTTGTTCGCGACCAGCTCCAGCAGCTTCGGTTCGGTGATCAATCGTTTCAACCACAACGAGGTGGAATCTCCCAACGTCTTCGGTGGCGGCAACCCGCAGCTCAACCCCGAGCGCGGCATGACCAGGACCTTCGGTGTCGTGGTGCAGCCGCCATTCGTCGATGGCCTGAGCCTGTCGACGGACTACTACGCCATCAAGATCAGCGGCAACATCGGTAGTGCCGGTGCCGCGCAGACCATCATCGACAACTGCTACCAGGGTATTGCGCAGTACTGCGATCTGCTCAGTTTCAGCGATGCCGCGAAGACGACGATCACCCAGGTCAGGACCGGCAACGTCAACCTGCAGTGGACCAAGAACCGGGGCATCGACACGGAGGTTGCGTATCGCCTGCCACTGTCGAAGTTCAGTGAGTTGCCGGGAAGTTTCGACTTCCGGCTGCTGGGCAACCACCTGTTGAAGAACGAGACCCTCAACAACACCACGCTCACCGATTCCACCGACGCGTATGGCGGCACCTGGACGGTGTCGCTGATCACGGGCTATACCGCAGATCGCTGGCAGGCCAACCTGACCACGCGCTATGTGGGCGGCGGCAAGGTCAACGTGCTGTATTTCGACCCGCGCGACTCCGGTTACACCGGCACGACGCAGCTGAACTCGGTCAATGCCAACCACATCGGGAGCGTCGTCTACTTCAACCTGAATGGCAGCGTCGCCTTCGATGCCGACAAGAAGGTCGAGGCGTTCTGGCAGGTCAACAACCTGCTCGATCGCCTGCCGCCGGTCATTCCGACCAGCCCGGTCGGCGTCCAGTCTTCACCGAGCAGCCCGACCTACTACGACACGCTCGGTCGCAGCTACAAGGTGGGTGTGCGCCTGAAGTTCTGAAAGCACCGGATTCGATCAACTGGCAGTTCCGTTCGCGCAACCTGCTTGGCCGGAGGCCCCGGCATACTGCATGGACAAGAACACGCAGCGGGGCGATTCCATGAACATTCCGGCGGCGATCCTGGTGGCGGGCCTTTGCGTGATGCCGGCCAACGCCAGCGCACGGAATGAACCGCAGCGTGCCGCGCATCGCGAGAATCCCATCGTGCTTGCCCAGTCGGGCGGCTTCGTCATCGGCGGCAAGGTGATCGCCAATGCGCAGGGCAAGCATCAATCCTGCGATCACGGCTACGTCGAATACTTCCTGCCGGCGAACCCGCGCAGCACCAGCCTCGTCATGTGGCACAGCTCCAGCACGCAGGTGTGGCAGAACCGGTGGGATGGCGGCGAGGGCTACAAGGACATGTTCCTGCGCCGCGACTATCCGGTGTACCTGTGGGATGGTCCGCGCGTGGGCCGCGCCAACTGGAACTGCGAGACCATCACCAGCGCGCCCATCTTCCGCGACGAGCAGAATTTCACTTCATGGAATTTCGGCCCTTCGTTCGGCAACTGGTGGCCGGACGTGCAGTTCCCGACCAGGGATCCGCAGAACTGGCAGAACGCCACCGCTGCGCGTTACGACGAATTCGATCTGCTCAGGAACATCCACCTGGAGACCGATGCCGCCGCGGTGGCCGCGGATTCCGGCCGGCTCGGCCACCGCATCGTCTATCTCACCAATTCCGCCGGCGGATTGCGCGCGATGGTCACGACCACCAAGGCCAGCGGCAGCAACATCGCCGGCATGGTCACGTATGAAAGCATCGGCTACGTGTTTCCCCTCGGCGATCCGGAGAGCCCGGCGCCGTGCACCAACCAGGATGCCTGTCCCTTCGGTCCCATCGGCGTGCCGCTGGAGGATTTCAGGAAACTCGCGAAGCTGGTGTCGATCCAGTTCGTGTGGGGCGACCACCGTAGCGGCCCGGACGCCGCGCAGGCGCTGTACGTGGAACAGTCACGGCTGTGCGCGAAGCTCATCAACAAGTATGGCGGCCATGCCGAAGTGCTGATGCTGGGCGATGACGCCGGCCTCAAGGGCAGCACGCACATTCCCTTCGCCGACATGGACAACGACAAGGTGGCCGCATTGCTCGACCAGTTCCTGAAGAAGGCGAAGCTGGATGGCTACGGCAGCGCGAAGCCGAAAGGCCACTGGGTCTGGGACAACTGAATCAGGCGCGCGAGGCTGACCCGCCACTGCGCGCGCGTGACAGCGCATCCACCGTGGCGGCCAGGATCAGCACGCCGCCGGTGACGAGATAGTTCACGCCGCCGGGCAGGTTCAACAGGCCGAGGCCATTGGTGATGATGGCGACCACCAGCGCGCCGATCGCCGCCTGCAGCAGCCGGCCGCGGCCACCGAACAGGCTAACGCCGCCGACCACCGCCGCCGCCACGCCGCTCAGCACGATATCGCGACCGAAGGCCGCATCCACCGATCCGACCTTGCTGGCGCTGAACAGGCCGGACACCACCGCCAGCGTCGAACACACCATGAAGGCGCACCAGCGGATCATCACCACCTTGATGCCGGCGCGTCGCGCCGCCTCGGCATTGCCGCCGATGGCGTAGATGTAGCGACCAAACCTGGTGCGATCGAGCACGAAGGTGCCGGCCCACAGTATGACCAGCGTGATCGGTGCCACGATAGGTACGCCGGAGACCATCGCGACGCCGCCGCGATTCTGGTTGAGCGCCAGCACCACGGCGCCGCCGAGTACCAGCATCGCGCCGAGCTTGATCCACAACAGATGGATGGTGCGATTGGTGATGCCGGCGCGGCTGCGACGGGCACGCTCGCGCAGGGCACCGATCGCAGTGACGCCGAGCACCACCGCCAGCATCAGCCATCCGCCCCAGTCCGGAAGATTGCTGTTCATGATCGCGAGGATGGCCGGCGTCGTGATGCGATACACGCCACCGCTGCCGATGAGGATCAGCTCAAGACCCTGGAAACCCAGGAACAGCCCGAGCGTGACGACGAAGGACGGAATGCGCACCCGCGCCACGAAGAAGCCGATCACCGCGCCAATGGCCGTACCCGCGAGCAATGCCAGTGCCAGCGCCAGCAGCCAGTGCAGCGCCGAACCGCCGGGTGCGCTGAGCACCACGAACAGGCACATCGCGACGCCGGAGGTAACGCCCGCTGACAGATCGATCTCGCCCAGCAGGATCACGAACACCAGCGCCATGGCCAGCATCACCAGCGTCGCGGCCTGCGTCACCAGGTTCGCGAAGTTGCGCTCGGTGAGGAAGTAGGGGCTCAGCAAGGTGAACAGGATGCCGAGCACGACGAGGCCAGCGATCGCGGGCAGGGCGCCCATGTCGCCATTGCGCACGCGCGCCAGCCAGGCGCGGCACTGGTCCATGACGCTGCCTTCCTGGCCGCTGCCGATCAGGCCGGAGCTTGCGGCATCCGGTGCGTTCTGCGGCGTGGTATCGCTCACGCCGCGCTGCCTGTGCAGGTCTTGAGCCCGGTGATGTAGCCGATGACATCGCTGCTGCTGGTCTCGGCCGCTTTCACCGACGCCACCATCTGTCCCAGGTACAGCACGCTGATGTAGTCGGCGATGCGGAACACATCGACGAGGTTGTGGCTGATGATGATCACCGCCACGTTCTGTGCCGCCAGCCGCTGCACCAGGTTCAGCACCTGCTCGGTCTGCGCCACGCCGAGCGCGGCAGTGGGTTCATCGAGGATCACCAGCCGCGCCTTCTTCAGCACCGAGCGCGCGATGGCCACGGTCTGCCGCTGTCCGCCGGACAGTGACGACACCTTCTGCCGCACCGATTGCACCGTGCGTACCGACAGCGAGTGCAGCGTTTCGGCGGCCTCGCGTTCCATGCGTCCTTCATCGAAGGTGCCACCGCTGAGTTCCTCGCGGCCGAGGAACATGTTCTGCACGATGTCGAGGTTGTCGCACAGCGCGAGGTCCTGGTAGACGACCTCGATGCCGAGGCGCGAGGCATCGCGCGGTGAATGGAGCTGCACGACCTCGCCAGCGAATTTCACGGTGCCGGAGTCGTAGGGCTGCACGCCCGCGAGGCCCTTGATCAGCGTGGATTTGCCCGCGCCGTTGTCGCCCACCAGTGCGGTGACCTTGCCGGCATAGGCGCGCAGGTCCACGCCCTTGAGCACATCCACCGGGCCAAAGCTTTTCCTGACGCCAGTCAGTTCGATCAGCGGGACATCCATGCCGGCGCGGTACTTACTTGATGCCGTACTTCGCGCAGGCGGCGGCCACGTCCGCGGTGCAGAGATCGGAGACCTTCATGTCGCCGGCGGCCACGACATCCTTCACCTGGTCCGGTCCGACCAGCACCGGCACCACGGAGATATAAGGCGTGCCATCGGGCAGCTTCTGGTCTGCCGTCGGCTTCTCGCCCTTCAGCAGTGCCACGGCGGTTGTGACCGCAGCCTTCGCCTCATCGGGTATGTGCTTCCATACCGTTGCGGTCTGCTTGCCGAGCAACACGTTCTGCAGGCCGGCGATCGAAGCATCCTGGCCGGAGACGGGGATGCGCAGGTGGTTCTTGTCGAGCACCGTGATCACGCCGGTGGCGTTGGTGTCGTTCGCGGCCCATGCGGCATCGACCTTGCCGCCCAGCGCGGTGAGAGCCTGCTCGAAGTTGGTGGCCGACTTGTCGCTGCCCCACACACCGACCGGTTCCTGCGCAGGCTTGATGCCCGCCGCGGACATCGCCTTCACGGCGCCATCGTGGAACATCTTCGCATTGCCATCGGCGGGATCGCCGCCCATGAACACGACGACGGCCCTGGCCGGATCCTTGCCCGCCGCCTTCAGTCCATCGACGATGGACTGGCCTTCGAGCTCGCCGACCTTGCCGTTGTCGAAGGAGACGTAGTAATCCGTGCCCGCGATGGGGCGATCGTAGGCAATGACGGGAATGCCCAGCTGCTTCGCCTTCGCAGCCACCGCGACGCCCGCGCCGTTGTGGTCGATGAGCAGCATCACGCCGCAGCCCTTGCTCAGCTGCTGGTCGGCGATGGTGGCGTACTTGTTCACGTCACCCTGCGCGTTCTGGATGTCGGAGGAGAAGCCGCCGGCCTTCAGGCCATCGGCCAGCGCGGCGCGATCGAGCGCTTCCCAGCGTGGTGAGGACGAGGCGTCGGGGAGGATCACGCAGGCGAGGGTGGATTTCGCAGCGCTGCCGCTCTTGCTGCTGCCGGATGAACAGCCGGCCAGTACCAGCATCGCGACGGCCACGCCGGCGACTCGAACCCATGAAGAATTGCGCACTTCGACCCCCTCTGATTGTGTGCTGGATTGTGCCCGAGTCGCGCGGGCGAGGAAAATTCACTTCCTCATGAATGCGGGGCCAGCCAGCGGACGGTTGCGATGCCCAGCAAGGTCAGCAGCAGCGAACCGCCCACGTGCAGCAGGATGGCGGTGCCCATGGCTCCGAAACGCTGCTGCTGGAACAGGGAGGTGATCTCGGCCGAGAAGGTCGAGAAGGTAGTCAGGCCGCCGCAGAAACCGGTGATGACCAGCAGGCGCCACTCCGGAGCCAGCGTCGGTATCTGCGTGAACAGGCCGACCGCCACGCCGATGATATAGGCGCCGATCAGGTTGGCAGCGAGGGTGCCGGGCGGGATCGCCGGGAACGAAGCGTTGAGCAGCAGGCCCAGCGCCCAGCGCAACCACGCGCCGAGTGCCGCGCCCACTCCGACTGCAAGAATTCCCCATGCACCCATGTCCATCTCCAGTTCGATGCAGCCACGCCGCATCGGCATGGCGCGCAATCAGCGCGCGCGCCTGACCTTGATCACATTCGGTATGCGCGCCAGGCGCCGCTGCACCTTCGCCAGTTCAGTCACATCTCGCACCGCCAGCCGCACTTCGAAGCGCGCGATGCGGTCGCGCGGATCGGTGGCGCTCGATACGCCCTCGATGCTGAGGTGTTCCTCGGCGATGAGGTCGGAGATATCGCGCAGCAGTCCGCGCCGGTCGAAAGCTTCGATGGTGATGGTGGCGCCGACGCGTGAAGTGTCACCCTCGGCCCATTCCACCTGCAGCAGTCGCTGCGGTTTCTGCTTCGCCATGCGGGCAAGGGCCGCGCATTCGGCGCGATGGATGGTGACGCCGCGCCCCAGCGTCAGGTAGCCGCGGATCGGTTGCGGCCGCATCGGCGCGCAGCAGCGCGCCAGCGTGATCGAAAGATCGCCGACGCCGTCGATCTCCACCGGCGAGCGGCCACTGCCGATGGCCTTGCGCGGGCGCGCGGAGGGTGGTGGTTGCCGCGGTGGCGCGGGCGGTTCGGGTTGGGCCGGTGGCGCGGCGGCCGCGCTCGCCTCATCCACCTTCCTGAAGTAGGCGCGCAGTTTCGCCTTGCTGCGCGAAGAGACCACATAGCCGCCGCGCTCGGACAACCAGTCGCGACTCGGCGCCGGCTCCTTGCCCGTGATGATCTCCACCACGTCGCCACTGCGCAGCGGCTGGTTCAGCGGCGCGATGCGGCCGTTGACCTTCGCGCCCTTGCAGCGCTCGCCGAGGCTGCTGTGCACATGGAAGGCGAAGTCCAGCGGTGTACCGCCCTGGGGCAGGTCGACCACCTCGCCCTTGGGCGTCATCGCGTACAGGCGATCCTCGAACAATCCCGCCGACAGTCGCGTCAGCGCATCGGCATCGGCGCCGTGCCGCCGGCCGGCCAGCAGTTCGCGCACCTGCTGGATCTTGTCGTCGTAACGCCGGTCGGCGCCACCTTCCTTGTAGCGCCAGTGCGCGGCAACGCCGAGTTCGGACTGCTCCTGCATCTGCCGCGTGCGGATCTGCACTTCCAGCGCGCGCCCACCAGGTCCCTGCACGGCGGTGTGGATGGACTGGTAGTTGTTGTCCTTCGGCGTCGCGATGTAGTCATCGAATTCGCTGGGCAGGAAGGGCCACAGCTCATGCACCACGCCGAGCGCGGCATAGCAGTCGGCGATGCTGCCGGCGATGATGCGCAGCGCGCGCACGTCGTACAGCTGTTCGAAAGACAGCCGCTTGCGCTGCATCTTCCGCCAGATACTGTAGATGTGCTTGGGACGACCGACCACCTCGGCCTGGATGCCGGCGCGCTCGAGCGCTGTCGCCAGCTGCTGCCGCGTCTCCTCGATGTAACGCTCGCGCACGCTGCGCTTTTCGTTCAGCGCCTGCGCGATGCGCTGGTATTCCTCGGGGTGCGAGGCACGGAAGGCCAGGTCCTCGAGTTCCCACTTCAGCGTCCAGATGCCGAGGCGGTTGGCGAGCGGCGCGTACAGCTCCTCGACTTCGAGTGCGATCTGCCGGCGGCGTACGGCGGTTTCCTCGCGCGCATGGCGGATGCGCACCAGCTCTTCGGCCAGGCGCGCCACCACCAGTCGTGGATCACCGACCACGGCGAGCAGCATCTTGCGCAGCGTCTCGGCCTGTCCGCCGCCCAGCGCCTTGCCCGCGGACCAGTGCGCGTCGAGGCGGAAGTCGCCGAGCTTGTCGAGCTGCTCGGCGAGTCGCAGGCTGGTGGCACCAAGTTCGGAGCGCTGCGCGGCGCTCAACGCAGGTGCATCGGCGGTGGCTTGCCGCGCTACATGCAGCAGTGCGGCGGTGGCGAGCGTCGCATCGTCGGTGAGCTGCTGCACGATGCTGCCGGTTTCGCGTGCACGCTCCAGTGCGACGGGAGCGAAGCCTGCAGAAGCGAGTACTGCGCAAGCGGCATCGAGCGCGCTGCCTTCTGCCGCGACCTGAAGGGACGATGTGGGAGCCACTGCTGCACGCTATCATACCGGCGTGCCACGCTATGCCCGTCGCTCCTGGCGTAACTTCGACCCGTCCGCTCCGGTGGAACGGCACAGTGGCGCCGTGTCGGCGCAACCGCGACGCGTGCTCGGGCTCGATCCGGGGTCACTGCGCACCGGCTATGGCATCGTCGACTGCAACAATGGCAGGGAAGCGCATGTGGCCAGCGGCTGCCTGCGTGCCACCGGCACCAACCTTGCCCTGCGCCTGCGCTTCATCCACGAACAGGTGACACTGCTGATCATGCAGTACGCGCCCGATGAAGTCGCGATCGAACGCGTGTTCATGCACAAGAATGCCGACAGTGCGCTGAAGCTCGGGCAGGCGCGCGGCGCGGCGCTGTCCGCGGCGGCGACAGGTGGCGCGACGATCTACGAATACGCACCGCGTGCCATCAAGCTCGCCGTGGTCGGCACCGGTGCCGCGGATAAAACGCAGGTTGCGCACATGGTCCAGGTGCTGCTCGCCATCGGCAAACCGGAAACCGCCGACGTTTCCGACGCGCTGGCCATCGCGCTGTGCCACGCGCAGGCGCGGCGCAGCGCCGGCCGGCTCGCGTCGCTGGAAGCCGTGCGGTGATCGGATCGCTCGCCGGTGTCATTGCCGCGAAGGAACCGCCGCGGCTGCTGATCGAGACACAGGGCGTGGGCTATGAAGTGGAAGTGCCCATGTCCACCTACCTGGCATTACCGGCCACCGGCAGCACGGTGCGGCTGCGCATTCATCACGTCATCCGCGAGGACGCTTCGCTGCTGTTCGGTTTCGCCACGGAAGCCGAGCGCGAACTGTTCCGCGCACTGCTGAAGGTGAACGGCGTCGGACCGAAGGTGGCGCTGGCCATTCTTTCCGGCGCCAGCGCTGAAGCTTTTCGTGTTGCCATTGCCAGCGAGGACATCGCCGGCCTCGTGCGCATCCCCGGAGTGGGGCGCAAGACCGCCGAACGCCTGGTGGTGGAGATGCGCGACCACTTCAAGGATGTGCCCATGCTGGCCGGCGTCGCGGTGCCGCTCGCACCGCGCGAGGAAGCGCTGCATGCCTTGCTGGCGCTGGGCTACAAACCACCGGAAGCGCAGCGCATGCTCGAGAAAGTCGCAGCCGATGGGGCGAGCACCGAGGACCTGATCCGCGCAGCACTGCAGGGCACGACCCTGAAGCAGGAACGCAAGTGACCACCGAACGCCTGGTCGGCGCCGTCGGTTCGCGCGAGGAAGAAAGCCAGGACCGCGCCATCCGCCCGAAGCGGCTGGCCGAATATATCGGGCAGTCGAATGTGAAGGCCCAGCTCGGCCTGTTCATCGATGCAGCGCGCGCCCGCGGTGAGGCGCTGGACCATGTGCTGGTGTTCGGTCCGCCCGGCCTCGGCAAGACCACGCTGGCGCAGATCATCGCCGCGGAGCTGGGCGTGAGCCTGCGGCATACCTCCGGGCCCGTGCTCGAACGCCCGGGCGATCTTGCCGCGCTCCTGACCAACCTTCAGCCGCGTGACGTGCTGTTCATCGACGAGATCCACCGCCTGTCGCCCGTAGTGGAAGAAGTGCTGTATCCCGCGATGGAGGATTACCAGCTCGACATCATGATCGGCGAAGGCCCGGCCGCGCGTTCCATCAAGCTGAACCTGCCGCCGTTCACGCTGGTAGGCGCGACCACGCGCGCCGGCCTGCTCACCTCACCGCTGCGTGACCGCTTCGGCATCGTGCAGCGCCTCGATTTCTATTCCGATGGCGAGCTGGCGCAGATCGTCACGCGTTCGGCCGGCATCCTCGGCGTGCCCACGAACGCCGACGGCGCATCACGCATCGCGCAGCGCTCGCGCGGTACGGCGCGCATCGCCAACCGCCTGCTGCGCCGGGTGCGCGACTACGCCGAGGTGAAGGGCGATGGCCACATCGATGCCGGCATCGCGGATGCGGCGCTGGACCTGCTCGATGTCGATCCACGTGGCCTCGATGCGCTCGACCGTCGCCTGCTCTCCACCATCACGGAAAAGTTCGACGGTGGCCCGGTGGGCATCGAAAGCCTCGCCGCATCCATCGGTGAGGAACGCGGCACGCTCGAAGATGTGGTCGAGCCTTTCCTGATCCAGCGCGGCCTTTTGGCGCGCACCGCGCGTGGCCGCATCGCCACGCGCCAGGCTTACCTGCACCTGGGCCTGGCCGTTCCCACGCGCATCGACAACACACTGTCGCTGTTCGAGGACGGCGAGAAGTGAGTGAATTCCGCTGGCCGGTGCGGGTCTATTACGAAGATACGGACTCGGGCGGCGTCGTCTACCATACCGGCTACATCCGCTACTTCGAGCGCGCCCGCACCGAATGGCTGCGCGCGCTTGGATACTCGCTGCAGCGACTGGCCACGGAGGAAGGCGTGCTGTTCACGGTGGTTGATCTCGCGGTCCGTTACCGCAGGCCGGCGCGGCTCGATGACCTGCTCGAGGTGGTGAGCACTGCCGATGTGGCTGGCGCGTCGGTGCTGTTCACGCAGGCCGTGCATGCCGCCGATGGCACGGTGCTGGCCGAGGGTGAAGTGCGGGTTGCCTGCGTCGATGCGCAGAGTTTCCGCGCGCGCCGCATGCCCGATTGGTTCAAGACTGGAGTCGCCTGAATGCAGCAGGATTCGCTGTCCATCCTCAAGCTGGTGCTCGATGCCAGCCCGGTCGTGCAATGCGTGCTGGGCCTGCTGGTCGTCGCCTCGGTGATGTCCTGGTCCATCATCATCGGCAAGAGTTCGTTGCTGGCGCGGGCGCGTGGCGAGGCCGAGAGTTTTGAATCGAAGTTCTGGTCGGGCGGCGATCTCGGCACGCTGTACCGGAACCTCGAGGCCAAGGGCGGAAACCAGGGAATGAGCAGCATCTTCGAGATGGGCTTCCGTGAATTCGCACGGCTGCGCCAAAGCGCAGCCACGGCCGACCAGCAGCTCGAAGGCTCGCGCCGCGCGATGAATGTCGCGAAGCTGAAGGAACTCGATGGTTTCGAGCACAACCTCGCGACGCTTGCGACCATCGGTTCGGTGAGTCCC
This sequence comes from Pseudomonadota bacterium, assembly GCA_037200665.1. Classification (GTDB taxonomy): domain Bacteria; phylum Pseudomonadota; class Gammaproteobacteria; order Steroidobacterales; family Steroidobacteraceae; genus ZC4RG30. Next base: position 187,315 of record JBBCGD010000008.1, read on the forward strand.
TACGTCGGCCTGTTCGGTACCGTGTGGGGCATCATGAGCACCTTCGTCGCACTGGGCGGCGTGCAGCAGGCAACGCTCGCCACCGTGGCGCCCGGTATCGCCGAAGCACTGGTGGCCACGGCCTTCGCGCTGGTTGCTGCCATCCCGGCGTTCATCGCCTACAACCGCTATGCCGAGAAGGTCAGTCGCCTCGAGCTGCGCTACAACGCCTTCATGGAGGAGTTCTCCACCATCCTGCAGCGGCATGCCGCCCGGCCTCCCGGCGGTGACGCGATGAGCAAGCCCTGATGAAGGGTGGGCACTGACATGGACGCCGCGCCACGCAAGCGCCGCCTGATCGGCGAGATCAACGTGGTACCGCTGATCGACGTGATGCTGGTGCTGCTGGTGGTGTTCATGGCCACCGCGCCGCTGCTGACGCAGGGTGTGAAGGTGGACCTGCCCAAGGCCAACAGCCAGCCGATACCGCAATCGCAGACGCGCGAACCACCACTGGTGCTGTCCATCGATCGCAATGGCCAGCGCTTCCTGAACATCGGCAAGCAACCGGAGCAACCGCTGACCGATGAGGCGCTGGAGCAGGGCGTGCAGGCGGCGCTGGCTGCGAACGCCGAGCGCGACGTGCTGATCCAGGCCGACACCGCCGTGCCTTACGGCAAGGTGATCGGCGCGATGGTGCTGCTGCAGGGAGCCGGCGCGGCCAAGCTCGGCTTCATCACCGAACCGCCGGCGCGCCAGCCGCAGCCGTGAACATGCGCGCGAAGCGTGGTGGGCAGGGCTCGTGGGTGCTTTCCATCCTGCTGCACCTGGTCATCGTCGGCGCGATTGCCGGCATCTGGTACTGGATGGCGCATCGCTCGAAGCCGGTGGAGACACTGGGCATCGAAGCGCGTGTGGTATCGGGCGCGGCGCTGACGCCGCCGCCTGCGCCTCAACCCGAACCCGATGCGGTGCCTGTGCCGGAAGAGCAGCCGCCCGACCCGCCGCCGGAAGCGCCTCCTGCTGAAACCGGACCCACTCCGGAAGAACTGGCTGCGCAGGCTGCGGAAGAAAAACGCGTCGCCGACGAAAAGCATGTCGCGGAAGAAAGACGCCTTGCCGCCGAACGCGAGGTCGCTGACCGTAAGGCAGCGGATGAAAAGGCCGACCGCGACCGCAAGGACAAGGCAAAAGCCGACAAGGCGAAAGCCGACAAGGAAAAGGCGGATCGGGAAAAGGCCGAACGCGAGAAGGCTGCGAAGGACAAGGCTGAAAAGGACAAGGCGGACGCGGCCGAACGCGATCGCCTGGCACGCGAGAAAGCCGAGAAGGACAAGCTCGAGCAGGCCCGCAAGCAGCGCGAGGATGAACTCTCCGCACAGCTGGCCGCCGAGGACCAGCGCGCCGCCGCGCGCAACAGCGCCGCGATGGCGCAGTACGTCGGGCAGATTGCCTCGCGCATCGAGCGCGCGTGGAATCGCCCGCCGAACGTGAAGCCCGGCATCGAATGCGAGCTGCATGTGACCCAGGTGCCGGGTGGCGCCGTGACCAGCGTGAAGGTAGGCCGCTGCAATGCCGATGAAGCGACGCGACAGTCCATCGAAGCCGCGGCTTACCGCGCATCGCCACTGCCGACACCGCCGGATCCTGCCTTGTTCGAGCGCGACCTGGTGGTTACATTCCGGCCGGAATGAGAGCATGACGGAGACCCAATGATGTCGCGAACCTTCCGGAACCTGTGCTGCGTGGTGCTGCTGCTGTCGGGAATGCAGGCGCGTGCGGAACTGCAGATCGACATCACGCGCGGCGTGACCGATCCGGTGCCGGTGGCGGTGGTGCCGTTCACGCATGCGGCGAATGACGGTGGCGCCGACTTCGCCAGCATCATCGACCATGACCTTGCCAGCACGGGACGCTTCAAGGCGCTGGCGCGCGCCAGCATGCCGGCGCAACCGCAACGCGCCGCCGATGTGAACGCCACGGCCTGGCGCACGGCCCGCGCCGATTACGTGGTGGTTGGCCGCGCGACGGCCAGCGGGGACGACATCACGCTGCGTTTCGATCTCATCAATGTGCTGAACGGCCAGCTGCTGTTGAGCGATGAGGCGATCACCGTGCCGCAGAAGTCGCCGCGCAAGGCCGCGCATCGTATTTCCGACCGCATCTACGAGAAGCTCACGGGCGTGCGTGGTGCCTTCGATACGCGCATCGCCTACGTGGCCGTCGAAGGTACGCCACCGAGCCAGCGCTATCAGTTGGTGGTGGCCGACGCCGATGGCGAGAACTCGGCGATTGCGGCCCGCGGCAACCAGCCGCTGATGTCGCCGGCCTGGTCGCCGGATGGTGAGTGGCTGGCGTATGTGTCCTTCGAGAAGGGCGTCGCCGCGGTCAATGTGCAGAAGGTGCGCACCGGCGAGCTGCGGCAGGTTTCGGCGCGCGCCGGCGTCAACGGTGCACCGGCGTTCTCACCGGATGGCAAGCGCCTGGCGCTGACGCTGTCCGGAAGCTCCGGCAACCTCGACATCTACGTGCTCGATCTCGCCTCGCAGAACCTCGTGCGCATCACCGAGGATCCGGCCATCGACACCGAACCGGCCTGGTCGCCCGATGGACAGACGATCTATTTCACTTCCGATCGTGGTGGCGGACCGCAGATTTACGCCACTGCGGCAACATCAGGCTCGCGTGCGCGCCGCGTCAGCTTCGGCACGTCCTACGCAGCGCGACCGCGCGTTTCTCCCGATGGCAAGCGGCTGGCGCTGGTCACGCAGGAAGGCGCGTCCTTCCGCATCGCTGCGCTCGATCTCGCCTCCAACACCATGACCACGCTGTCGCGTGGCGCGCTGGATGAATCGCCGAGCTTCGCACCGAACGGCGCGATGCTGATCTACGCCGGTCGCGAAGGCGCCCAGGGTGTGCTCGCCACCGTATCGGTGGATGGCCAGGTCACCGCGCGACTGAAATCGCGCGAAGGCGAAGTACGCGAGCCCGTGTGGGGCCCGTTCACGAATTGAGTATCATGGCAGCAAGCGCCCGGATTCCGGGCATTGGAGCAGCAGTGAAGCGTAAGCATCTTTTCGTCATGTTCGCGGTGGCAGTACTGGCCGCGGCTTGTGGCAGCAAACCGGTAAAGGAAGACGGCAGCACGGCGACGCCCGTGGCCGGCACTACGGGCAACAGCGGTGTACAGGGCAATGGCATCCCCACGGTGGACATGGGCAGGCCGGCAACCGGTCAGGGTGCGGTCGGACCCAACAGCCAGCTCGCCGCCCAGCGCGTCATCTACTTTGATTTCGACAGCAGCGACATCCGCAATGAATTCGTGGATGTCATCGCGGCGCATGGCCGCTTCCTCGCCGGCAACGCCACGGTGCGCGTGCGCCTCGAAGGACACACCGACGAGCGCGGCTCGCGCGAATACAACATCGGCCTGGGCGAGCGTCGTGCGCAGACGGTGAAGCGTGCGCTGATGCTGCAGGGAGTGCAGGAGGCGCAGATTGCGACTGTGAGCTACGGTGAAGAGCGTCCCGCAGCGGCCGGCAGCGACGAGAACGCCTGGTCGAAGAACCGGCGCGTCGAGATCGTCTACATCAACTAGGCGCACGGAGCAGAGTCGTGAAGCGTTCCGCGTTGGTCATCGTTGCCACGCTGCTTGCAGCCGGTTGCGCCACCGAGCCGCAGGTGGACCCGGTCAAGCTGCGCCTCGATGACCTCGACAGCCGCGTCGGCCGCATCGATCGGGTGGTCTCCAACGACAGCCTGGTGCAGATGTCGAACCGCATCGAGGCGCAGCAGCAGGAGATCCGCCAGCTGCACGGCCAGCTCGAGGAGCTGCAGAACGACAACACCAAGCTGCGCAAGGAACAGCGCGACCTGTACGCCGACATCGACAAGCGCCTGGCGGACGCCAGCACGGCGGCGGCGAGTGCAGCCGAAGCAGCAAAGAGCGCGGCTGCGACCAATGCCGCCAACGTGCCACCCGCGGCAGCAGGTGACGAACAGACGCTGTACAACCGCGCACTCGACCAGCTGAAGTCCCGCGACTATGCCGCAGCCACCGAAAGCTTCCGCAGCCTCGCGGCCCAGTATCCGAACGGGCAGCTGGCGGACAACACGCAGTACTGGCTGGGCGAGGCCTACTACGTGACGCAGGAATACGACCATGCGATGGCCGCCTTCCAGCGTGTGCTGGCCAACTGGCCGAATTCACGCAAGGCGCCGGATGCCCTGCTGAAGGTGGGGTATACGCAGATCGAGCAGGGCAAGGTGCCGGTGGGCAAGGCCACGCTGGAGCAGCTGGTGGCCAAATACCCGGGTTCCGACGCGGCAAAGCTCGCCACCGAGCGCCTGGCCAAACTCCCGAAGCAGTAGCTTCCGCGCCGCTGGTAGCATGCGCGGGTGAGCGAAAGCGACGCCGCGCCGCGGCTCAAGATCACCGAGATTTTCCGGTCCCTGCAGGGCGAGGGCGATGCCGTGGGTTTTCCCACCGTTTTCGTGCGCCTCACCGGTTGCCCCCTGCGCTGCCAGTACTGCGACACCGCCTATGCCTTCACCGGCGGTGAGTGGCGCACGCTGGATGAAATCCTCGCGCGCGTGGCGGAACTGGATGCCCACCATGTCTGCGTCACGGGTGGTGAACCGCTGGCACAGCGCAATTGCCTGCCGCTGCTCACGCAGCTCTGCGATGCCGGCTATGAAGTTTCACTCGAGACCAGCGGCGCGTTGCCGGTGGCGGCGGTGGATGCACGCGTACGCCGCGTGGTGGACGTGAAGACGCCAGCGTCCGGCGAGCTGTCGCGCAACCTGCTCGACCAGCTCGGCGAACTCAACGCGCGCGACCAGATCAAGTTCGTCATCTGCGATCGCGGCGACTACGAATGGAGCCGCGCGCTGGTGACCGAGCGCACCCTGCAACAGCGCGCGATGGTGCTGTTCTCGCCCAGCCACGCACAGCTGCCGGCGCGGCAACTGGCCGACTGGATCCTGGAAGATCGCCTGCCCGTGCGCATGCAGGTACAGCTGCACAAGGTGTTGTGGGGCAATGAGCCGGGGCGCTGAATGAGCGCGCGTCGCGCCATCGTGTTGCTGTCCGGCGGACTGGATTCCACCACGGTGCTTGCCATCGCGCGCGCGCAGGGCTTCGAGTGCCGCACGCTGGCGGTGAGCTACGGCCAGCGCCACGCCGTCGAACTGGCTGCGGCACGCCGCATTTCGGCGCAGCTTGGCGCCATCGAGCATCGGCAGATGAACGTGGATCTCGCGGCCATCGGCGGCTCCGCGCTCACCGATCCCGGCATCGCCGTGCCTGAAGCGCCCACTACCGGCATACCAGTCACCTACGTGCCGGCGCGCAATACGCTGTTCCTGTCGCTGGCGCTGGGTTGGGCAGAGGTCGCCGAAGCAGGCGAGATCTTCATCGGCGTGAATGCGGTGGACTACTCGGGTTATCCCGATTGCCGGCCGGATTTCATCGCGGCATTCGAACGACTGGCGTCGCTGGCTACGCGCACCGGCGTGGAGGGCGGTGCTTTCCACGTGCGCGCGCCACTGATCGCGATGAGCAAGGCCGGGATCATCCGCACTGGCGTCGCGCTGGGCGTGGACTATGGCGCAACCGTGTCCTGCTACCAGGCCGATGCGACTGGCGCGGCCTGCGGTCGCTGCGATTCCTGCCGGCTGCGGCGCGAGGGTTTCATTGCGGCCGGCGTGCCGGATCCGACCCGGTACGTGGCCGGAACGTAAGCGATGCTGGTGGGTCAGGTGGGGCTCGAACCCACGACCAACGCCTTAAAAGGGCGCTGCTCTACCGACTGAGCTACTGACCCGCTTGGGTGGCTATGCGCGGGCGGCGCATGATACCTCAAGCCTCGCACGCGTCGGCACCAGACGTTGGCACATTGGTCCAGCGCGGCGTTTCAGGGCTGAAATCCACGCCTTTTGCGCACGATCCAGGGCGCCAAGGAAAATACTTGGATTTCCGGCGGCGCCAAGGTAGGCCCGGTGATCTTGCGGAGCTGGTCGCGCGCCGCTGCCAATGGCAGGTTCGTGATGCCTTGACTTCCCCGACTGCGGGCGCACTCTTGCGCGTGCGTGCAAGGAGCACGCGCTGCTGCATGACAAGGAAGACTCATGCCACCGGAAGACGACTCTCCTGCAGGGGAACTGGAAGTGTTGCGGGCGCGGGTGCAGGAACTCGAGAGCCTGAACCGCTCCATTACCGGTGAATTGAGCCGCACGAAGCAGCAGCTCAATGCGCTGAGCGCGCAGTTCGCCGCGGTACGCGTGGAACTGCATCGCCGCGATGCGGATCCGGACATGCTGGACCTGGGTGCCCCGCCGGCGCGGCGCCGCTAGCGAAAGTTTCCGCGCACCCGCGCGCTCATTGCGCGCCAGGATCCGATGCTTCACCTGCAACCGGCCAGGTGACCTGCGCTTCCAGTCCGCCTTCCGGATGATTGCGCAATTCCAGCGTCGCTCCGATCGCCTGCGCCAGTGTGCGCGCAATCGTCAAACCAAGGCCCGTGCCGCCGGTCTCGCGCGAGCGGGAATGTTCGGCGCGGAAGAACGGTTCGAATGCGCGCTCGAGCAGGAACTCGGGCAGGCCCGGGCCATGGTCGCGCACGAATACACGCACCGATCTTTCATCGCGCTCGGCACGCACCACCGCCGAACCACCATGCTTCAGCGCATTGTCGAGGAGATTGCCGAACACGCGACGCGTCGACAGCAGGCGCAGCGGCAGTACGGCGCCGCAGCCGCCCGCAAACCGTGCATCGCTGCCGGCCTCGATGGCATCCTCGACCAGGCTCTCGAGCAGGGAATCGACGTCGACCAGCGCGGCCGGCTCGGTTCCATCCACGACTCGCGCCAGCTCCAGTCCCTCACCGATCAGCTCCTGCATCGCGCGCAGGTCCGCGATCAGCCGCTCACGCAGCTCTTCGTTGTCGACGCGCTCCAGCCGCAGCCGCAGCCGGGTCAGCGGAGTCTGCAGGTCGTGGGTGATCGCGGCGAGCATCTGCGTGCGTTCGGCAAAATGCATCTGCAGCCGGGCCTGCATCGAATTGAAGGCAGCTGCGGCCTGGCGTACTTCGCTCGGACCCTTGAGTGTCAGCGGCTGCCGGTTGAGGTCATGACCCAGTTCCGTCGAAGCCTGGGCCAGCCGGCGCAATGGAGCGCTGGCGAACAGCGCCGCGAAATAGGCGAGCACCACGATTCCCAGTCCGAAGAGCACCATGAAGGCGGGATCGAACATGCGGCCGCGTACCCGCTGCACCCAGGGTGTATCGAGGCTGAGGTGCAGGGGAGTACCGTCACTAAGGTTCACGGATACCAGCCGGCAGTCCGGCGGGACGAAGGAAGAGCCGCTGGCGATCATGATTCCGCGCATCTTGCGCATGCGTTCAACCATGTCGGGTTTCGGCAGGTTGCGCAGCTCCGGGTAGCACAGGTCGAGGCTGGCCTTCTCGGCCCGCGCCGCTGCCAGCGTGCCCTTGCGGGTTGCGAGCAGGCGGGAGAAATCCGGATCAGATTCGATTCCCCTGGTGGCGGCCGGATAGCTGAACACGCCGAAGCCGCCGGCCTGCAGCACGCGCGCGCGCACATCAGGCGGTATCGCATCCATGAACCAGATGAACTGCTGCAGGCGATCAGCGGTGCGCTCATCGACCTGCTGTTCGAAATCCTTGCCGCTGTAGAAATTGCTGACCAGGCTTGCGACCAGCGCGGCCGCGGCCATGCCACCGAGCAGCAGCATGAACAGGCGCCCGCGCATGGAAGACAGGAAGGCGCGGATGTATTTCACAGCGCCTTCACCGATGTGGCCAGTACATAGCCTTCGTTGCGCACGGTCTTGATCAGCGGCGACTCGTTCCCGTCGTCGCCGAGCTTGTGCCGCAGCCTGCTGACCTGCAGGTCGATGGCGCGCTGCTGCGATTCGTAGGGCTTGCCGCTGCTGCGGGCGACCAGCTGGTCGCGCGTCAGCACCACGTTCGGTTCGGCCGCGAAGATGCGCAGCAGGCGGTATTCGGCGCCGGACAGCGAGACGACACGACCCTGTGCATTGACTAGGTGCCGATGGTCGAGATCGAAGATCCACGCGCCGATGCCGAGTCGTCCGGTCTGCGCGGGAGCGGCCACGCCCATGGCATCGGTGCGCCTCAGCAGGTTGCGGATGCGCGCGATCAGCTCGCGCGGTTCGAAGGGTTTGGTCACATAGTCGTCGGCGCCCATCTCCAGGCCAACGATGCGATCCACCGGGCCGCTGCGTGCCGTGAGCATGATCACCGGCAGCATGGAGCGCGCGCGCAGGTCACGGCACAGCGTGAGGCCATCCTCGCGTGGCAGGTTGAGGTCGAGCACGATCAGGTCGATCTGCCTGAGGCCCAGCACCTGGCGCATCTCGGCCCCGCTGCCGGCAGTGCTGACGGCAAAGCCCGCGGCGGCCAGTTGCTCGGCGAGCAGGATCCGGATATCCGGATCGTCATCGACGACGAGCAGGTGATGCGGTGAGTCTGCGGGAGTCACTTCGTGATGGTCCTCGTTTCGGGCAACCGTTTGTGCGTCGCTTTGTATCGCAATGTACCAATGCCGGTGCTGGAGCGTGCCGGCGCGGGTCGCGGGGCAGGACCGATACAAATCGCGGGACGTCGAGGGTTGCCGTCGGGCCGGTGCCACCACCAGACTGGCGGCGTGCGCAACTTCCATCCGAATGTCCTCATGAATGACAGCACGATCCCGCGCTGGATGCCTCGCATGGCCACGCTTGCCGCGATCACGCTGCTGGCCGGCTGTTCCTATCGCATGGACCGCATCGACAACCCGGTGAAGATGCCGGTGATGTGGGATTCGGCGAACACGCCCAACGCGAAAGAGGGCGTGCAGGCGGACTGGTGGAAGGGTTTCGACTCACCGGTGCTGGAGCAGCTGATCGCGCAGGCATTGCAGGACAACCCCGGCCTCATCGCCACCGAAGAGCGCCTGAGGCAGGCCGAGCGCACGCTCAGTGATTCGCACGACGGGTTGTTCCCCGAGTTGAGCGTCAATGCCGGCACTTCCAAGGGAAGCACCACCACCCGCGGCAACGACATTGCGTTGCTGAACGGCACCACCGAACCGGCATCCACTTCGGTCAGCCTCGGCCTGCGCTACAACGTGGACCTGTGGGGCGCCACCGCTGCGCGCTATCGCGCCAGCGTGGCCACTTTCGTCGGCACGAAGTACGACACCGATCTCGCCCGCATCCAGCTGGCTTCGAACGTCGCCCGCGACTACTTCAACCTGCTGTCGGTGCGTTCGCGCGTGGACATCGCGCGCGAGAACCTGGCCATCGCCGAGCGGCTGCTGCGCATCATCGATGCGCGTTACCGCAATGGCACCGTGCGCCTGTACGACCTGACGCAGCAGACCACCACCGTGCTCCAGCAGCGCACGGCGCTCATCCCGCTGGAGAACCAGTTGCGCCAGGCCGAGACGGCGCTGGGTCTGTTGCTGGGCGTGACTCCGCAGGAATTCCACGTCGAAGGCGAACCCATCGACCAGCTGAAAGTGCCCGAAGTTGCACCATGGCTGCCCGGCGACATGCTGCTGCGTCGTCCCGACATCGCCGCAGCGGAAACGGACATGGCCGCGGCCAGGGCGAACATGGCGGTGGCGCATGCCAGCCTGATCCCGGTATCGCTGTCGCTGAGCGCCACCGGCAGTTCGCTCTCGACGGAACTCCTGTCGCTCACCGATGCGCGGACCTACTCGGTGCAGGGGCTGCTGCAGCTCGCCACCGGCATCTTCGACTATCGCGCCCGGCGCAACAGCTATCTCAACGCGAAATCGAACGAATACATCGCGCTGGTCAATTACGGCCAGACCATCCGCACCGCGCTGAAGGAAGTGGACGACGATCTGTCCTCCGTCGAGGCGAACCTGCGTGCCGAAGAGAGCCAGAAGGCCACCGTCGACCAGGCACAGAAGGCACTGGATCTCGCGAGCGTCGGCCTGCGCGAGGGCAGCGCCGGCATCGAGGACGTGCTGAATGCACAGCGCACGCTGTTCACCGCGAAGGATTCGCTGGCGCAGGCGCGACTCACGCGCCTGACCTCGGCGGTTACCCTGTACGTGGCGCTGGGCGGCGGCTGGACCGCACCGGATACATCCCTGTGAAAGCCGGCCGCATCGCGGCCCCATGAGAGTACGCACGCGTGAAACTACGATTGAGCAAGACAAAAATGGTGGGCCTCGCGCTGCTGGCGCTGCTGGTGGTTTACATCGGATGGCGCAGCCTGCGACCGGCGCCACCGCCGCGCATTGCCACGTCACCGGCCGAGGTCGCGGACATCGAAGACACGGTCATCGCCACCGGCACGCTGGAATCATCCCAGCTGGTGAGCGTGGGCGCGCAGGCCTCGGGCCAGATCAAATCCCTCAAAGTGGAGGTGGGCCAGCAGGTGAAGGCTGGTGACCTCATCGCGGAGATCGATTCCACCACCCAGCGCAACGCGGTTCGCAACGCCGAGGCCGCGGTGACCAGCGCCCTCGCGCAGCAGGCGGTACAGCAGGCAGCCCTGACCCAGGCTGAATCCAACCACCGGCGGCAGACGGCATTGCTCGCCGAAGACGCCACCACTCGCGAGACCTTCGAGGCCGCCGAAGCGACTTACGAAAGTGCGCGTGCGCAGATGGGCGCCATCGCCGCGCAGCTGGAACAGGCGCAGAGCTCGCTGGATACCGCACGCGCCAACCTCGGCTACACGCGCATCGTCGCGCCGATGAGCGGCACCGTCGTGGCCCTGGTCGCGAAGGAAGGCCAGACCGTGAACGCGGTGCAGAGCTCACCCACCATCGTGAAGCTCGCCAAGCTCGACACCATCACGGTGCGTGCGGGCATCTCCGAGGCGGACGTGGTGCGCGTGAAGCCGGGGCAGACCGTGTACTTCACGACGCTGGGTGATTCGCACAAACGCTACTACGGCAAGCTCGGCTCCATCGCTCCTGCGCCTTCCTCGATCGAGCAGGAGACCACGAGCAGTTCCAGCAGCAGCTCCACCCAGGCCATCTACTACAACGCGACCTTCGAGGTTCCGAATCCCGATGGAGAGCTGCGCATTTCCATGACGGCGCAGGTGTACGTGGTGCTCAGCGAAGCGAAGCAGGCGCTGACCATCCCCGCCGCCGCGCTGGGCGAGCAGGCCGCGGATGGCAGTTACACGGTGCAGGTGGCGGATGCGCTGGGGCGGCCGCAGCCACGCCGCGTCACCATCGGCATCGACAACAACGTCACTGCGCAGGTCACCAGTGGTCTCGAGGCCGGTGAACGCGTGGTGGTGGGTGATGCATCGGCCGTCGTGCCCAATGCCAATGCCGTACGCATTGGCCGGCCGCCTGGTGGTGGCCCGGGCGGACCTCCGGGGTCGGGCAGGTGACACAGCCGCTGCTGCGGCTGCGCGAGGTCGGCCGCGACTACCCCGCTGGCGATGAGCCGATCTCCGCGCTGCGCGATGTGAACCTGGACATCGAGGCTGGCGAGTTCGTGGCCATCGTCGGTGCATCGGGTTCCGGCAAGTCCACGCTGATGAACGTACTCGGTTGCCTCGATCGTCCCACGCACGGGCGCTACGAGGTGAACGGGCGCAACACCGCGGAACTGCAGCCGGATGAACTGGCCGAGCTGCGCCGCGAGCATTTCGGCTTCATCTTCCAGCGCTACCACCTGCTCGGCGACCTGACCGCGGTGGGCAACGTGGAGATGCCGGCGGTGTATGCCGGCCAGACTTCCACCACCCGGCACCAGCGTTCACGCGAACTGCTGGCCCGCCTCGGCATGGCGGATCGGCTCGGCCATCGACCGACGCAGCTCTCGGGCGGACAGCAGCAGCGCGTGAGCATCGCGCGTGCGCTGATGAACGGCGGCCACGTGATCCTCGCCGACGAGCCCACCGGTGCACTCGACAGTCGCTCGGGCGAGGAGGTCATGAAGATCCTCAACGAGCTGCACAATGAAGGCCACACCATCATCCTGGTGACGCATGACATGGCGGTGGCGGAGCATGCCCAGCGCATCATCGAGCTGCGCGATGGCGCGGTGCTGCGCGACGGTGCGAATCCGCAGCGACCGGCGACGCGCGCCGTCGCCGCTGCCACGCCGTCGCGCAAAGCCGCGGCCTGGGCGTCGTTGCGCGACCGCTTCCTGGAAGCCTTCCGCATGGCCATGGTGGCGATGGCCGCGCATCGCATGCGCACCTTCCTGACCATGCTGGGCATCATCATCGGCATCGCCTCGGTGGTGCTGGTGGTTGCGCTGGGTGCCGGCGCGCAGAAGCAGATCCTCAGCCAGATCGGCTCGCTGGGCACCAACACCATCGAGATCTATCCCGGCGTCATCGGCGACCAGACCAACACCATGCGACCCTTGCGTGCGGCGGATGCCGATGCGCTGGCTGCGCAGAGCTTCGTGGACAGCGCCACGCCCAGCGTCAATACATCCGTCACCCTGCGCTACGGCAACATCTCGGTGAACGCGCAGGCCAATGGCGTGGGCGAGCAGTACTTCCGCGTGCGCGGCACCAAGCTCGCCGCGGGCAGCTTCTTCGGCCCGCAGTCGATCTACCGGCTCGACCAGGTGCTGGTCATCGACGACAACACGCGCGCCAAACTGTTTCCGGATGCGCGCAGCAACCCGCTGGGCCAGGTGGTCCTGCTGAACAACATGCCGAGCCGGATCATCGGCGTGACGCAGAAGCAGACCAATGGCTTCGGCAATGGCAACAATCTTTCGGTGTACGCGCCATACACCACGGTGATGGGACGCCTCACCGGCGGTACTTCGGTATCGAACATCACGGTGCGTGTCTCCGACGAGACGCCGATGAAGGCAGCGGAAGAGGCGATCAGCCGCCTGATGACGCTGCGGCATGATGGCCGCAAGGATTTCACGCTGAACAACACCGCCAACATCCGCGAGACGATTGAATCCACCACGCGCACGCTGACGCTGCTGCTGGGCTCCATCGCCGGCATCGCGCTGCTGGTCGGTGGCATCGGCGTGATGAACATCATGCTGGTGTCGGTGAGCGAGCGGACACGCGAGATCGGCGTGCGCATGGCGGTCGGTGCGCGCCAGGGCGACATCCTGCAGCAGTTCCTCATCGAGGCGGTGTTGGTGTGCCTGGTAGGTGGTGCGCTCGGCCTGCTGTTCGCGATGGGCATCGCAGGGCTGGTGTCGCTGGCCATCCCGACCTTCAGCATGGTTGTGTCCATCAGTTCGATGATGGCCGCGTTTGCCTGTTCCACCAGCATCGGCATCGTGTTCGGCTTCCTGCCGGCGCGCAATGCGGCCCGGCTGGATCCGGTGGATGCGCTGGCGCGCGAGTAGGGCATTTCCGACTGCACTTCCGGGGAATTGCGCCATTCCTGCACGGTCATGTCCACGGAGCGGAAACAGGCAGATGCGCGATAGCGTTGCTGATGTCGTTGAACCGCAGGTGAGGACGCCATTGCCGACACGCGACGCGCTGGTTCGCGCACGCATCGCCGCGCCAGGGAAACACTGGATGAAGTACAGGCGCCAGCATCGCGCGCGGCGCCCCAATCATGTGCAGGCGCTATAGCGCTTCGAGGCTCCACTCCGGAACGCTCGCGGTTTCATCGCAGCCCGGACACGGGAAATAGTGTGCTTTCGTGCCGGTGACATGCCGCGAAACGTGCACGGTTCCACAAAACAGGCAACGCATGGATTCGGTGACCACCGGCCTGAAGTCATCCAGGAAGAGAAGATTGCTCACGACGGATCTCCAAAAGTCCCGACGTAATCAATCAAGCAAGAAACGGGCCGCGCGCGCAATAGGCGCAGTCCGACACGCTCAGGCTTTCAGGATGCTGATGACCTGCGGTTCCAGATAAGCCTCGAGGCCGAGTCGCGAGTACGTGCGGCCCATGCCGGATTCCTTCGCGCCACCGAACGGCACATCGGCCGCGGTGATGCGATGCTGGTTCACCCAGGCGGTGCCGACCTCGAGGCGTGCGGCGATATCGCGCGCACGATCGAGGTTGCGGCTCCACACTGAACCGGAGAGACCGAAGCGCGTGTCGTTGGCACGGGCGATGGCATCATCCACATCCGTGAACTTCAGCACCGGGAACACCGGGCCAAACTGTTCCTCGGCGACCAGGCGGTCGTCTTCCCCCAGACCGGTGACCACGGTGGGCGCGATGAAGTATCCGCCGCCGGGTTGCGACTGGCCTTCCTCCAGATGTCCGTGCGCACGCGCATCGTCCTTCAGTTCGCGTACGCGGTCGAACTGGCGGCGATTCTGGATGGGGCCGAGCGTAGTCGCGGGATCCAGGCCATCGCCGACCTTTGCCTTCTTCGCCTCGCCGACCAGCGCCGCGCACAGCGCGTCGTAGATGCTCTCGTGCGCATAGATGCGCTTCACCGCCATGCACACCTGGCCGCTGTTCACCGTGGCGGCGAAGAACAGCTTCTTCGCGACGTCGGCGACGTCGACATCGGGCAGTACGATGGCCGCATCATTGCCGCCCAGTTCCAGCGTCACGCGCTTGAGCGTCGTGGCGCAGCTCGCCATCACCTTCTTGCCGGTGGCTACCGAGCCGGTGAAGGAAATCTTGTCGATTCCCGGATGCGCGGTCAGCAGACTCCCGAGTTCATCGCCACCAGCGAGTACGGCGACGACGCCAGCGGGCAATATGTCGCGCAGGATCTCGCCGATGCGCAGCGTGGTCAGTGGCGTGAAAGGTGACGGCTTGATGATGGCGCAGTTGCCGGTATACAGCGCCGAGGCCAGCGGACCCGCGGCGAGATTGATGGGTGCATTCCATGGCGTGATGATCCCGGCCACGCCCAGTGCCTGCCAGCGCAGCTCGATGCGGCGTTCGGCATTGTCGAGGATGAGCTCATCCTTCAAGGCGATCTTCGTGATGCCCACCGACAGGCTCGCGGCACGCGCGATTTCTTCCCGCGACTGGCCCACGGGCTTGCCCTGTTCCTGGGTCAGCAGGCGGGCCAGCGGCTCCTTCTCCGCTTCAAATGCAGCGGCAATGCGCGCGATGCATTCCGCACGCGCCGCGTAGGGCAGCGCCTTCCACGCCGGCAGGGAACGTCGTGCCGCGAGTACCGCGGTGTCGAGCTCGCGTGCGCCGGCAGCCGGGCATTGTGCGAATACGGCACCGGTCGCCGGATTGATCACATCGAGGCGCGCGGCGGCATCCACCAGCTGGCCATCGATGAGCAGTCGATACGGAGCGTTGAAATCGAGCATGTTTGCCTTGGAGTCGAGGGGCGGGAGCAGGGCAGCCGCCGGAAGGGAGATGGTAAGATTACCCGCTCAACGTTCGAGGTTCATCCCATGAAAGTAGGTCTGGCAGGACAGGGCGCATTCGGCATCAAGCATCTGGAGGCCATCCAGAAGATCGCCGGCGTCGAGGTCATTACGCTTACCGGCGGCAACCAGGAATCCACCCGCGAAGTCGCGCAGAAATTCGGCATTCCGCATTACACCGGCGACCTGGCCGAAAGCCTGAAGCAGCCCGGCCTCGATGCGATGATCCTCGCCACGCCAACGCAGATGCATGCCCAGCAGACCATCCAGTGCCTGAAGGCCGGCAAGCATGTGCAGGTGGAGATCCCGCTGGCCGACAGCCTGAAAGACGCCGAGGAAACCCTCAAGGCGCAGCAGGGCACCGGCCTCGTCGCCATGTGCGGCCACACGCGCCGCTTCAACCCGAGCCACCAGTGGGTCCACAGGAAGATCAAGGCCGGTGAGCTGAAGGTGCTGCAGATGGACGTGCAGACCTATTTCTTCCGTCGCACCAACATGAATGCGCTGGGCAAGCCGCGCAGCTGGACCGACCACCTGCTGTGGCACCACGCCGCGCACACGGTCGACCTGTTCCAGTACCAGACCGGCGAAGAAGCTTCGGTCGCGCGTGGCGTGCAGGGCCCGATCCATCCCGACCTCAAGATCGCCATGGACATGAGCATCCAGATGCGCACGCCGAAGGGTGCGGTGTGCACGCTGTCGCTGTCGTTCAACAACGAAGGGCCGCTGGGCACCTTCTTCCGCTACATCTGCGACAACGGCACCTACATCTGCCGTTACGACGATCTGTTCGATGGCAAGAACGAGCAGATCGACGTGTCGAAGGTGGATGTATCGATGAACGGCATCGAGCTGCAGGATCGCGAGTTCTTCGCCGCGATCAAGGAAGGCCGCGAGCCCAATGCCAGCCTGGCGCAGGTGCTGCCGGCGTATCGCACGCTCGACCGCATCGAGAAGTCGCTCTAGGCGCTGACTGCAGCGGCGCGTCGTGGAAAATCCAGCCGCGGCCGATCAGGCCGCGGTTGATTCAAGGTTTCAGGCCTTCTGCGGCGGCAACTGGTCGCCGGGCACCCAGAAGCCATGCACCTGCGGTGTCGCGCGATACGGCAGCTTGATGGTGGCGATCGGGCCTTCATCCATGTGCTGCGCATCCACGATCAACAGATCCGAGCGCCCGTTTTCCTGCGCGCGCGAACACACGCCCACGAGATAGCCGTCGCCTTCGGCGGCGCCTTGCGACGGGGCACGAAGCACATCTCGCTCACCGATGAACCCTGGCCGGGGCTGAACACATCCACCTTGCCGGTCTGGTGGTCGATGCGGGTCCAGCCGCTCCTGCCCTGGACGCCACCCAGCAGGAAGCCGTAGCGGTAGGGCACGGTGTGGTAGCGGTCATCCTGCCGCGCCAGCGCGCCGGTGACTTCCGGATACATGATCTTCATCTCGAAGTTCTGCGCGCTGCCCCTGGTGGTGTCGAAGGAGAAGCGGCGGATGCGCCCGGTGGCCTTCACCGGATCGAACTTGTCGTCGGCGTTCGGGCTCGGGAAGAACGGGAACTGGTTGCCGTCGCCGCCATCCATGTCGACGAACACCTTGTTGCCGTCGGTCCAGCAACCCATGGTGTGCGTGCACATGGTCTGCGGGCCCTTCACCCACTGGATGTCCTTGCCGTCGCCATGCCGGCGCATCACGCCGAGGTACGTGTCGCGCTTGGAATCCCAGCCCCAGTGCACGCCACCTTTCTGCATCAGGTCTTCGCCGAGATACGCGAGTGGATACACCAGGAACACGATGTGCTTCTCGGTGATGGCGTAGTCGTGGATCTCGCTGCAGTAGGGCGCCTTCACCATGGCCTGCCAGACCGTCCTGCCCTGCGGCGTCACTTCGAATACGCACAGGTCGGTGCTGCCGAGGCCGGTAGCCTCATAGCCGAAGGCCAGCAGGTTGCCGGTGTGCGAATCGTTCTTCGGATGCGCGGTGAAGGTCTGGCCCTTGATCTTGCCGTCGAACTTGTAGTTGCCGTCCAGCGTATCGAGTGTGTGCGGATCGAGCGCGGCCGGCATGGTGTCCTCCTTCATCGCGAGGACGCGGCCGTTGTGGTACCAGACCTGCGTGTTCTGCGTGCCACGGAATTTGCCGAACACGCTGGGGTCATCGGTGTAGGGATTGCGGTACACGCCGTAGAGCGAGCGACGTGCCTTGTTCTGCGCCTTCCAGCGATCGTTCTTCACCCAGCGGCTGAGGTAATCGACGTGGCTGTCCTTGATGCGGAACAGGCTGACGTGGCCTTCGCCATCGAAGGCGATGTCGCCGGCCAGCGCGACGGGCTTCGGATACTGCGCGTCGGGACCGACGCGATAGAAGGCGCCGTCGAGATCGTCGGGAATGTCGCCATCCACCTCGCAGTCGTACAGCGTGTGCTCGGAGCGATTGACCGCCGCATTCGTCGCGGCGCCGCCGCCACCGAACTTGCCGCGCTCCCTGGGGAACTGCACTTCGGCATGCGCGGTGGAAGTGGCCAGTGTGCCGACCGCTGCGCCGACTGCGGCAGCGCCGGTGAGGAAACTGCGCCGATCCAGCGCCGTGCCCGCGCCCTCGCTGCGGTTGTCATCCTGCTTGCGACCCATGGCCAACTCCCGTTCCTGATTGTGGATTCCGCGCGGGCGAGCTTACTCCGACGAGCCCGGGGCCTCCACGGCCCGACAACGCCGGATCAGCGATCGAGGATCTGCATCATCGCCGGCGGATGCCGCTCGCCGGTCACCTGTGCGGCGAGGCCGTCGATGCCGGCCAGCTGCGCGGCCGTCAGTTCCACCTGCACGGCGGCGAGGTTGTCCGCGAGATGCGCGCGTGTCTTCATGCCGGGAATGGTCACCACATGCGGTGAGCGCGACAGCACCCAGGCGATGGCGACCTGCGCCGGCGTCGCGGCATGCGCCCCGGCAATCGCGGCGATCTCCGCCACCAGCCGTGCATTGCTGGCCGCAGCCTGTTGCTGGAAACGCGGATGGCTGCGTCGCGCATCGCCTTCGGGCAATTCACCGGCGTTGTGGAAATTGCCCGCCAGGAAACCGCGCCCCAGCGGACTGTAGGCAACGAAGGTCACGCTGAGTTCTTTGCAGGCAGCGAGCACGCCTTCCTCGGGATCGCGCGACCAGATCGAGTACTCACTCTGTACGGCAGCGATGGGCAGCACCTTGCACGCACGCCGCAGGGTCTGCGCGCTGCATTCAGAAAGCCCCGCGAAGCGGATCTTGCCCGCGCGCACGAGCTCGGCAAGCGCGCCCGCGGATTCCTCGATGGGCACCGTCTTGTCCATGCGATGCAGGTAGAACAGGTCGATGTGGTCCATGCCCAATCGCGCAAGGCTGGCATCGCAGGACGCGCGGATGGTCTCGGGGCGGTTGTCCACCGCCGCGCCGCCATCGGCGGTGCGACCGAGCCCGCACTTCGTCGCGATGAACAGTCGCTGCCGAAACGGTGCCAGCGTCTCGCCGACGAATTTCTCGTTGGCCCCGACCTGGTAGCTGGCCGCCGTGTCGTAGTGGTCGACCCCGGCATCGACCGCTGCCAGCAGCGTCGCGCGTGCCTCGTCGTCATTGCGCGTGCCATACCAGCCAACCAGGCCCATGCAGCCGAAACCGATCGCGGCAACCGAGGTGTTGCCAGGGCCAACCGGCCGGCGGGGGAGGGAGCTGATCATGTGGGCGGAAAAGGTATCATGCGCGCCGTAAACGGAGGAAAGGCCCGCATGATCATCGACTGCCACGGACACTACACCACCGCGCCGCAGGCGCTCACCGACTTCCGCGATGCGCAGAAGGCTGCGCTCAAAGACCCGACGCAGACGCCGTCGCGCGCCCTCGCTGAAAATCAGCGACGACCAGATCCGTGACAGTCTCGAGAAGGCCCAGCTGAAGCTGCAGCGCGAACGCGGCTCCGACCTCACCGTGTTCTCGCCGCGCGCCTCCACCATGGCGCACCACATCGGCAATGAATCCACCAGCCTCGAGTGGTCGCAGATCAGCAACGACCTGATCGAGCGCGTGGTCGGGTTGTATCCGAAGAATTTCGTCGGCGTGTGCATGCTGCCGCAGTCCACGGGCGCACCGCTGGCTGGCAGCGTCAAGGAGCTGGAGCGCTGTGCCGGCCATGGGCTTCATCGGCGCCAACCTCAATCCGGATCCTTCGGGCGGCAAGTGGAATTCGCCGCCGCTCACCGACAAGTACTGGTACCCGATCTACGAGAAGCTGTGTGAACTCGACATGCCGGCGATGGTGCATGTGAGCTCGTCCTGCAACCCGGTGTTCCATGCCACCGGCGCGCACTACATCAATGCGGATACCACCGCGTTCATGCAGTTCATCGAAGGCGACCTGTTCAAGGATTTCCCGGCGCTGCGGCTGATCATTCCGCATGGCGGTGGCGCGGTGCCTTACCACTGGGGGCGCTACCGCGGCCTGGCGCAGGACATGAAGCGTCCGCCACTGGACACGCATGTGATGAAGAACGTGTTCTTCGATACCTGCGTGTACCACCAGCCCGGCATCGACCTGCTGCTGAAGGTCATCCCGGTGGAAAACATCCTGTTCGGTTCCGAGATGGTCGGCGCCGTGCGCGGCATCGATCCCACCACCGGCTTCAACTACGACGACACGCGCCGCTACATCGACTCCTCGGTGCTTTCGGCTCCGACAAGAAGAAGATTTTCGAGGACAACGCCGTGCGCGTGTATCCGCGACTGAACGCACACCTGGCGGCCTGAAGTCCAATTGAAGCGGACACCTGCGGGGTTTATGCTCCCACAGGTTATCGGTTGGCTTACGCGGCGCAGGTTGGCTCGGGGCGCGGCCGGAAGAAATAAATATAGAGGAGGGGGGATATGTCCGCATTCATTACGAGGCGCACGCTGCTCGCGGGCGCCGGATATGCAGCCGCCGGCACTGCACTCGCATCACAGCTGGTTTCGGTGGCCGCCGCCCAGGAAGCCGCGCAGCCGCAACCGGCCTCGCTGTGCTGAGCATGATTTTCCTGAACGATTCAAAAGCGAAGCTCGACCAGGATCGCTTCATCAAGAAGCACCTGCCCTTGCTGCGCAGGGTCTACGGCAGCAGCGTGGAGCGCATCGAGTTGCGTACCGCGCAGGCTTCATCGCCGGGCATGCCGCCGTCGCCCATCCTGGCCACCTCCTACGTGGTCATCAAGGATGTACAGGGTTTCAGCCAGGCACTGGCCGCGAACTCGAAGGAGATCAACGACGACCTGGATGCCACGGCCAAGGGCACGCGCATTTCGCAGGTGGATCGGCTGGTCGCAAGCGTCGGCGACTCCATGGCCGACGTGAAAGCGGGTACGCAGGTCCTGACCACGCTGTACCCCGCGCAGCCGGACAAGACACTGGACCGCAACTACTTCGTCGCGACGCATGTGCCGAAGCTGTTCTCGATCTACGGCGGCAGCGCATTGCGACGCGTGGAAGGAACCCTCGGTGTCGACCAGGGCCCGTCCAAGGCCGCATACCTCGCGACCACGCATCTCTACATCCGTGACCGCAATGCCTACGACAACGCGCAGCGGCAGGGCATGAGCGACATGATCGAGGACGCGAAGAAATACACCACCATCTTCCCGCTGTTCGGCGAACTGCGCGTGCAGGCCGTGGGTTGAAGACAAGGATCGGAAGGAGGACAAAATGACCAAGGATATTTCCAGGCGCACGCTGTTGAAGGGCATCGGCCAGTCGGCCGCCATGGGTTCGCTGGCGGCGTTGCTGCCGCGCTACCTGGCCGCGGCCGAGTCCGCCGGTGCGCCGAAAATGAACATCTGCCTGTCGATGCTGTATCCCGTGGGCGAGGGCCTCAGCTTCGACGCGGATGCGTTCCGCGACCGGCACATCGGTGTGCTCAAGGCCGCCTATGCGGGTGGCCTCGAACGCGTCGAGTTGCGCGTGCCCGCACCTGCGCGCGAAGGCGCACCACCTGCGCCGCTGCTGGCTGCGGTGAGCATGTGGATCAGCGACTTCAACAAGTTCGCCGCGGGTGCGAACGCGCACGCCAAGGACGTGAGCGCCAGCATGGCCGGCATCACCAAGAGCGCACCCATGGCGCAGTTCGACAATGTCATCGCCAGCGTCGGCGCGGAGCGTGGCAGCGTGCTGGCCAGTGTGGCCTGCCTTTCGAACTTCTTCGAAGCCAAGGAAGGTGCCACGCTGGATATGAAGGGCCTGGCGGAGAACTACGTGCCGAAGTTCTTCTCGGCTTACGGGCCCGCCGCCATCCAGCGCATCGAAGTGGTGGAGGGCATCCAGAGCGCCAACGGTTCCAAGCCGCTGCTGCTGGGTGCGGTGAACTTCTACATCGCCGACACGGGCAAGTTCCAGGAAGTGAGCGGCAGCGATGCCGTGAAGCAGCTGGCGCCCGAGGGAAGCGAAGTACTACTCGAAGCCGCCGATCCAGACGCCGATGCAGGTGCACTCGGTCGGCTGATCGTCCGCGTGGCGGAGGCCAGCCGGTTCGCGCCGGCTGGCCGTGATCGCCATCAGATGTATTTCAGGGCCAGCTCAGGGCGCTTCGAGAGCGCTCGCGAAAGCTAGATGTACTCGAGGCCCAGTTCCGCCAGCTTCTCGCGGAACTTGTAGATATCCATGCCGAGCTCGCCGGAAGCCAGGCGCTTGCGCTTCTCTTCTTCCATGGCGACGCGCCTGGCGGCGGCTTCGGCCACCGTCGCGGCTTCACCACTGCGCACCACGCATACACCATCGTCGTCGGCAACGATGACATCACCGGGGTTGATGGACTGCGCCGCGCAGATCACCGGGATGTTCACCGAGCCAAGGCTGGCCTTGATGGTGCCCTGTGCATGGATGCACTTGCTCCACACCGGGAAATCCATTTCCTTCAGCGTGGCGACGTCGCGCACGCCAGCGTCGATGATCAGCGCCTGCACGCCGCGCGCCTGCAATGAAGTCGCGAGCAGGTCGCCGAAGTAACCGTCGCTGCACGGGGAGGTGGGCGCGACCACGAGGATGTCGCCGGGTTTGCAGACTTCGACCGCGACATGAATCATCCAGTTGTCGCCGGGCGGTGATGAGACCGTGACGGCCGGGCCGGCGATGGATTTACCCGGGTAGATCGGCCGCATGTACGAGGCCAGCAGGCCGGTGCGGCCCTGCGCCTCGTGCACCGTCGCGACGCCATAGGTCGCGAGCTGTTTCGACACCGCGGCATCCGGACGGGGAATTTCGCGCACGCAGACGTGCTTGCTCATCGTGGTCTCCTCAAATGCTCAACTTGAATACGCGCCGCGCATTGCCCTCGAAGAAAGCCTTCTTGTCGGCTTCGGGGATGGCCATGGCGTCGCAGATGGCGACTTCATCCGGCTGGTACTGGTATGGATAGTCCATCGCGTACATCACGCGCTCCACGCCCAGCACCTTCTGGCAGAACTCGATGGCCGGCTGCCAGGCCACGCCACTGCTGGTGACGAGGACGTTGTGCTTCATGTAGTGGCTGACCGGGTGCGCAAGCTTCGGCATGTGCGCGTAGCGGTTGGAGCGCTGGCCGGCGCCCTGCATGTAGTCCATGCGGTACAGCCAGTAGGGCAGCGCCTCGCCGGTGTGGCCGACGATGAACTGCAGGTTGGGGAACCGGTCGAACGCGCCGCTCACGATGATGCGCAGCATGTGCAGGCCGGTTTCGGCGCCCGAAACCGAGCACTGCTCCCTCGAGGCCAACCTCGAGATACGGTTTGATCATCGCCGGCGGCGGTCCCTGCGGATGCAGGTAGATGGGTACGTTCAGCGATGCGGCGGCTTCCAGCACCGGCAGGAACTGCGGCTCATCGAGGAAGTGGCCCATGATGTGCGAGTTGACTACCAGCGCGTTGAAGCCGAGCTTGCGCACGGCGCGCTCGATTTCCTTCACGGCATTGGCGGGATCGTGCGGTGCGAATACGCCCATGCCCGAGAAGCGCTTCGGATACTTGCGGATGGCTTCGGCCAGCTGGTCGTTGGCGTCGATGGCCAGCGCACTGGCCTCGGCCGGCGCGAATACCTGCACGCCCGGCGCGGTCAATGCCAGCACCGCATGGTCGATGCCGGCAGCATCCATGTCGGCGATGCGCTCAGCCCCGACGTTCAGCAGACGCCGCAGGATGTCCTGCGCGCGCTGGCTCGGGCTCGCGCCGTAGAAACCCCACAGGCTGCGGAAGCCCGGATCATCGAAACTCGCGTCGCCCACGCGGCGCATCAGGGCTGCATACAGCTCCTTGGTGAGGAAAGCTTCCTCGGTGGCAATGCGCAGGTACCCCGGATTCTTTATCATTCGCCCACTCGCTTCATGAGGCCGTGCCGGAAAGGCCGGTATTTAAACACACCATGTCCTATCCCGATCTGTACCTGCTCGTCGATGGCGAGCGCCTGGGCGTGGCTGGCCGCCGCACTGTTCCCGTGGTAAATCCCGCTACCGGCGAGACGCTTGGCCAGTTGCCGCTGGCCACTGCCGCCGATCTCGATCGCGCGCTGGAAGCGACGAAGAAAGCCTGGCCCGTGTGGCGCGCACTGGGTCCGCAGGCGCGCGGCAAGATTTTGCACAAGGCCGCCGACCTGCTGCGCGAACGCGGTGAAGCATTGGCCCGACTGTCGACGATGGAGATGGGCAAGACATTGCCCGAGACGCGCATCGAGCTCGGCGTCGCCGCGGAGATCTTCGACTGGTATGCGGAAGAGGGCCGTCGTGCCTACGGCCGCGTACTGCCGCAGCGCGTGCCTGGCATGCGCATGACGGTAGTGAAGGAACCGGTGGGTCCGGTTGCCGGTTTTGCGCCGTGGAATTTCCCGCTGGGCAATCCGGCACGCAAGCTGGGTTCGGCGCTGGGCGCGGGTTGCAGCGTCATCCTGAAGCCTGCGGAAGAATCACCGGGCAGTGCGCTCGCCGTGGCGCAGGCGCTGCTTGATGCCGGAGTGCCGGCGGGTGCCGTGCAGGTGGTGTTCGGGTGTGCCGGCCGAGGTTTCGCAACATCTCATCAGCTCGCCCATCATCCGCGCGGTGCATTTCACCGGATCCATTCCGGTGGGCAAGCAGCTTACGCAGCTGGCTGCGGCCGGCATGAAGCGCACGACCATGGAACTGGGCGGTCACGCTCCGGTGATCGTGTTCGACGATGTGGATGTGGATGCGGTACTCGATCAGGCGGTCGGTTCCAAGTTCCGCAATGCCGGACAGATCTGCGTATCGCCGACGCGCTTCTACGTGCATGAAGCCGTGTACGAGCATTTCGCCACCGGTCTGGCCGAACGCGCGAAGAAGTTGAAGGTGGGCAACGGCCTCGAGGATGGCGTGCGCATGGGTCCACTGGCGCATTCGCGGCGCCGTCCTGCAGTCGCCGCGCTGATCGATGCAGCCGTGAAGGACGGTGCACGCCTGCTCACCGGTGGCCATGCCATCGACGGTCCGGGTTACTTCTACGCGCCCACCGTGCTGGCCGATGTGCCTGAAACCACCGCCATCATGAACGAGGAACCATTCGGTCCGGTTGCAGCACTGCGCCCGTTCCGCGATTTCGACGAAGTGGTGGCCGCGGCGAACCGCCTGCCTTATGGCCTTGCGGCGTATGCCTTCACCAACAACTCGCGGCGCGTGAACCTGCTGGGTGAGCAGATCGAATCCGGCATGCTCGGCATCAACAGCTTCACCATCGCGATGCCCGAGGCGCCGTTCGGTGGCGTGAAGGAAAGCGGCCACGGTTCCGAGGAAGGCATCGAAGGACTCGACGCCTGCCTCGTTACCAAGTTCATCACTGAATCCTGAGTCTCACAGCAGCAGCCAGGCGGCGAGGGCCGGCTGCTGCGAAACGCCACCACGCGAAGATGGCGAGGCCGTGGCGGTTCAGCCAGGCCACCATCCACTTCACCGCCAGCGCGGCCGAGATCCACGCAGCGATGAAGCCCGTGGCAACGGCCGGCCAGCCGTAGGCAGCGAGCATGCCGGAGCCGCTCTTCATCACCGCGAAGGCGGTAGCGGCCGTGGAGTGTCAGTACGCCGAGCAGGAATGCGAACTCCACCGCCGCCGCCAGCGAAAGGCCCACGGCAAGGCCAGCAAGGATGGTGACGAGGCTGCGACTGGTACCCGGCCACATCGCGAGGCCACTGCGCGAAACCGATGACGACGGCCGCACGCCACGACAGCTGCGTCAGGTCGAAGCCTTCGCGATGCCGGCGCAGCCACGGCGTCAGTGCCAGGATCACGATGCCGCCAACCACCCAGGCCGCGATCACCGGCTTCACGCCGAACAGGTATTCCTCGATGCGCTTGTTGAACAGCGCGCCGAGCACCGCCGCCGGCAGGAAGGCGGCAACGATGTTGATGGCGAGTTTCAGGCCATCGGGATTGCGACCGAGGAGTCCGGTGACGACGCCCGCCACGCGCACGCGATACAGCCCCAGCACCGCGAGGATCGCACCCGCCTGGATGGCGATCGCATAACCATTGGCCGCATCGCTCGCCGCGATACCCAGCAATCGCTGCGCGACCAGCAGGTGGCCGGTGGAACTCACCGGCAGGTTATTCGGTGATGCCTTCGACCAGCCCGAGGATCAGGGCTTGCAGTAAATCCATGTCAGGAATCCTGGTTCGTTGAAGAGTAGGGCGTTGCAGGACGCAGCATGCCACGGCGCCACGTTCGTGCTGCGAGCAGCAGGAGCAGCAGCATCGGCATGAGCGGATCGAGACCACCGCCGCCGCTGCGCTCGACGGTGGTGGCCGGTGGTGGCGATTCGGAATCGCCACCGGAAGAAGTCGCCGTCACGCGCGTGAAGCTGCTTGCGCCCTGGTCATCGGTCACCGTCAGGCGCAGCGTGACGCTGCCGTGCGCGGGCGCGGGAATGCTTGCCACCAGCTGCTGGCTGGTATTGCTGATGGCCGGCGTACTGGCGCCATCCGCAGTGCCTTCCACCGACCACACCGCACTCACCAGGGTGCGACCGTTGGCCACCGCACTGGCACTGCCATCCAGTGTGAGCAGGCCGCCGGCACTGGTGGGGCCGCTTATCTGTGCGATCACCGCGGGCAGCAATGCCGCCTGCACGGCTGCGCCCGCATCGAGCATGCCGGCACCACACACGCCGACGTTGCAGAGGCATTCAGTGCTCTGCACCGCGGAGACGGCGGGCGATACGCAGGTCGCCGGCAGTGGCGTCGTATCGCTGGTAACCGGGAAGGTGCGCGCGCTCGATTTGATGCGCGCCATCAGCAACGCCGGGGTCAGCGCCGGATTGACGGCTTTCATCAATCCCGCCGTCGCGGCCACCAGTGGTGAAGAGAAGCTCGTGCCGAACGAAGGCTTGGTATAGGGCGTGGAGTAGTCATCCGCGGCCGGTGCCTGCGTGCCGAGATTGGTCAGCGTGTTGAGCGCGAACACGCAGGGCTGGCCTTCGGCCACGAATACGCAGTTGCCCGCTGGCGCGGCGATGCCGACCTCGCTGCCGAGATTGCTGTAACCGACCTTGGTGCCGGAGTGGCGCAGCCCTGCTACCGCGAGTACGCCGGCGCAGTTGGCGGGCTGGTCCACGGTGGTGCCTTCGTTGCCGGCCGCCGCGACGATCAGCACGCCGATCGCGGTGATCTCGCGCACCGCCGTCGCATACATCGCGTTGCAGGTTCCCGTCGCGCCCAGGCTGAGATTGATGATCTGCGCGGGATGCAGGTTGGGATGGCCGGCCAGCGCGTGCGGATCGGACAGGATCGGCGCCGGGATGGGCAGGTTGCTGGCCGAGTCGTAGAACCCTGCGGCCCAGTACATGGCGGCGAGCACATCGGACAGCGCACCACCACACTTGCCCAGCGCCCGCACCGGCAGGATGCGCACGTTGAAACCAACGCCCGCCATGCCGATGCCATTGTCGGTGCTGGCGCCGATCAGCCCCGCGACACGCGTGCCATGCCAGGTGCTTTCCAGCTGGTCGGTACCGCAGCTCTTGCTGGGGAAGTTGCCACTGGCGAGGTCGTTGGCATCGAGGAAATCGCCCGGGTCGGTGGGGTCCGCATCCCAGCCATCGCCATCGTTGGCCACCGCGGGGATGGAGATGAAATCGAAACCCGGCAGCAGCTTGCCGGCAAGGTCCGGATGGTTCGGGCGTATGCCGGTGTCCACCACCGCCACGACCACCGGTGAGGTATCGGGCCTGCTGCCACCATGGGTAATGTCCCAGGCCGCATCGACGCGGATGGCCGCGGGTTGGGCGCCCTTCAGGTACCACTGGTATTCGTAGGTGGCGCCGTTGAAGTCGAGCGTCCTGGTGAACCAGTCATCCGACGGCGCATAGGCCAGTGCATGCATGTGCTCGTCCACCACGGCCAGTTCCACGGCCGGGTCGGCGCGCAAAGCCAGCAGCGTGTTCTCGAGCTGGCGGCCACGCTGCGCGGTGGCCAGTTGCAGCACCGACAGGCTGCCGCCGATGTTGCGGCCGGCGGCGAAGGGATTGCCCAGGCGCTGCGCAAGCGCGCGCGCGTGTTCGCCACGCGAGGTGCGCGTGGCATCGGCGCTGCTGCGCCACTTGATGATGATGCGTTCGGCGCCTGCATCGTCGGCGTCCGCCGCCTGCAAGGCCAGCGGCAGCAACGCAAGCAACAGTGCCGGCAGGAAGCGGAGGCGCGTTTTCACTGGCGATGATGTTAGCGGCATTGCCGCGGCGTGGCGATTTCTGACGATTCGCCGCACTTAATGCGGTTCAACTCGAGCGTGACTGGCGCTGGAATATCCGCGCAGGAGGGTGCCCACATGATCGTCTTCCGCGTCGAACACAACCGCCACCGGCTGCGCCATCTGCAGGTGCATGTGTGCGAGAACCGCATCGAGCGCAGCCGCGGCCTGCTGTTGCGGCGACGTCCGCGGATGGATTGCGCCTGGCTTCGGCCGGGCTGCACGGTGCACACCATCGGCCTGCACTATGCGGTCGACGTACTGTTCTGTGATGAGGCGGGGCGCATCCTGCGCATCGAGCGCGCGCTCGGGCCCTGTCGGATCGCGCGTGATGAACGCGCCCGGCAGGTCTGGCAACTCTGCGCAGGCGCGGTGGAGCGCTGGGGCTGGAGGGGAGGGTGACCTGCTCCGGCCGTGCTGAAAACTACGGCGACTTGGTGACCTTGGCCTTGGCGACGAGGCCGTCGACGTAGGCGGTCCATTTCTTCTGCTGCACGATCTGCACCAGGCGATCCTTCACGGCATCGAATGCCGGTGCGGGAACTTCGCGCGCGGATTCCGGCTGGCCAAACTGCTGACGCAGGTACGCACGACGGTTCCGGCGGTGAGCGGAATACTCAGCCGCTTCCTGCACCTGGTCGAATGTCTGCGTGAGCCGACAGCCGAAGAGCGGACGCGGCTCGAAGCACTGCTGACCTATGGTCCGCGTTACGCGGCCGATCGACCGGCGGGCGAGTGCCTGCTGGTAGTGCCGCGGCCGGGCACCATCTCGCCCTGGTCGAGCAAGGCCAGTGACATCGCGCTGGTGTGCGGACTCGACTGGCTGCGGCGCATCGAGCGCGGCGTGGGGTTCTACATCACGGCGTCGCGAGAATTGACGGCGGAAGAACTGGGCCGCATCGCCACGCTGCTGCACGACCGGATGACCGAGTCGGTGTTGCGCGGAGATGCCGACGTTGCGCGGCTGTTCACTGAAGGTGCGCCGAAGCCGCTGGCCAGCGTGCGGCGGTCACTCGATGCGCTGACGCGCGCCAATGTCGCGCTGGGGCTCGCGCTGTCGGCCGACGAGATCGAATACCTGCACGCGAACTTCGAGCGGTTGGGACGCGATCCCACCGACGTCGAGCTGATGATGTCGCGCAGGCGAACTCCGAGCACTGTCGCCACAAGATCTTCAACGCCGAGTTCACCGTCGACGGCGAGCCGCAGCAGAAGTCGCTCTTCGCGATGATCCGCAACACGCATGCGCGCGCGCCGCAGGGCGTGATCTCCGCGTACCAGGACAATGCCGCGGTGATCGAAGGCTGGGAGGGCAAGCGCTACTTCCCCGATCCGGGCACCGGCATCTACGGCGCGCACGCCGAACCCATCGACATCCTGATGAAGGTGGAGACGCACAATCACCCGACCGCGATCTCGCCGTTTCCCGGTGCGTCCACGGGGTCCGGCGGTGAGATCCGCGATGAAGGCGCAACCGGGCTCGGTGCCAAACCCAAGGCCGGTCTCGTCGGTTACTCGGTTTCCAACCTGCGCATTCCCGGTTTCGAGCAGCCATGGGAACGCGACTTCGGCAAACCGGATCGCATCGTCAGCGCACTCGACATCATGATCGAGGGGCCGCTGGGCGCGGCCGCGTTCAACAACGAATTCGGCCGGCCGTGCATCGCCGGTTACTTCCGCAGCTTCGAGCAGCCGGTCGATGGCGCACGGGCACGCGGCTACCACAAGCCCATCATGATCGCCGGTGGCCTCGGCAATGTGCGACGTCCGCAGGCGCTGAAGCAGGAGGTGCCTCCGGGCGCGCACCTGGTGGTGCTCGGCGGTCCGGCGATGCTGATCGGTCTCGGCGGTGGTGCTGCTTCCTCGATGGGCAGTGGCCAGTCGCAGGCCGATCTGGATTTCGCTTCCGTGCAGCGTGGCAATCCCGAGATCCAGCGTCGCGCGCAGGAAGTCATCGATCGCTGCTGGGCGCTGGGCGAAGCGAACCCCATCCTGCTGATCCACGATGTGGGCGCGGGTGGCTTGTCCAACGCGGTGCCCGAGGCCGTGGCGCACAGCCATCGTGGCGCGAAGATCGAGCTGCGCGCGGTGCCTAATGCCGAAGCCGGCATGTCGCCGATGGAGATCTGGTGCAACGAGGCGCAGGAGCGCTACGTGCTCGTGGTTTCCGAGAAGGGCCTCGCGACATTCGAGCAGATCACGCGTCGCGAACGTTGCCCGCATGCGGTCATCGGTCGCCTGACCGATGATGGCGTGCTCTCCGTGCATGACGCGCAGTTCCAGAATCTGCCCGTGGACCTGCCGCTGGATGTACTGCTCGGCAAGGCGCCGCGCATGCTGCGCAATGCGACGCGCATCGCTGGCGCGGGACGCAGTTTCGACGCCGGCAAGCTCGACCTGAAAGAAGCCGCGCTGCGCGTGCTGGCGCATCCGGCCGTGGCCGACAAGACCTTCCTCATCAGCATCGGCGATCGCACCGTGGGTGGACAGATCAGCCGCGACCAGATGGTCGGTCCGTGGCAGGTGCCGGTGGCCGACGTTGCGGTGACGCTCAGCGATTATTTCCAGCACACCGGCGAAGCCATGGCCATGGGCGAGCGCACGCCGCTGGCGCTGCTCGATGCGGCGGCCAGTGCGCGCATGGCCGTTGCCGAAGCGGTGACCAATGTCCTCGCCGCCGATGTCGCGCAGCTCGGGGA
Organism: Pseudomonadota bacterium; assembly: GCA_037200665.1. GTDB lineage: Bacteria > Pseudomonadota > Gammaproteobacteria > Steroidobacterales > Steroidobacteraceae > ZC4RG30. The sequence continues at coordinate 218,014 of JBBCGD010000008.1, forward strand.
TATCCGCCTGTCGGCCAACTGGATGGCCGCCTGCGGTGAGCCCGGCGAAGACGCGGCGTTGTACGACGCCGTGCATGCCGTTGGCATGGAGCTGTGTCCGGAACTCGGCATCGCGATTCCGGTGGGCAAGGATTCACTGTCGATGAAGACGGTATGGCGCGACGGCGCCGCGCAGAAGTCGGTGGTGGCGCCGGTATCGCTCATCGTCTCCGCGTTTGCGCCAGTGGCCGACGTGCGTCGCACGCTGACCCCGCAGCTCGCCACCGATGCCGGTGCCACGCGACTGGCGTGGATCGATCTCGGCGAGGGACGCGCTCGCCTCGGCGCTTCCATCCTCGCGCAGGTGTATGGCGAGCTGGGAGCGAATCCCCCCGACCTCGATCGCCCGCAATTGCTGAAGGGCTTCGCCGAGGCTTTGCGCGCCGCGCGCGAACGCGACCTGCTGCTCGCCTACCACGACGTCTCCGATGGCGGTGTCTTCGCGACGCTGGTCGAAATGGCTTTCGCTTCCCACTGCGGCCTCGACATCACGTTGCCGGTTGCCGCGCCGGATTTCGGCACCCACTTGTTCGCCGAAGAAATCGGCGCAGTGGTGCAGCTACGCGCCACGGATGTCGATGCGGTACGCGCGCTATTCGCCACCGCTGGCCTCGCGCATTGCGTGCGCGACATAGGTACATCGACCTCCACTCTGCAGCTGCGCTTCCGTGGCGGTGATGCGTCATTGCAGCTCGACTGGATCGAAGCCCGTCGCGCCTGGAGCGAGACCTCGCATCGCATGCGCCTGCTGCGCGACGATCCACAGAGCGCGCACGAGGAATTCGCCGCCCAGCTCGACGTCACCGACCCTGGCCTGCAGGTGAAGCTCGGCTTCGATCCACAGGCCGACATCGCGGCGCCTTACATCAATCGTGGCGCGCGTCCTGCGGTCGCCGTGCTGCGCGAGCAGGGCGTGAACAGCCAGGTGGAAATGGCCGCGGTGCTCGAACTCGCCGGCTTCGAGTCACATGACATCCACATGAGCGACCTGCTCGCCGGTACACGCGATCTCAGCCAGTTCCGTGGCCTCATCGCCTGCGGCGGCTTCTCCTATGGCGACGTGCTGGGCGCGGGCGAGGGCTGGGCCAAGTCCATCCTGTTCCACGAGCGCACGCGCGCGGAGTTCGCGCGCTACTTCGAGCGTGGCGATACCTTCACGCTGGGCGTGTGCAATGGCTGCCAGATGATGGCCGCGCTGAAGCAGCTGGTGCCCGGCACCGAACACTGGCCGCGCTTCGTGCGCAATCGCGGCGAGCAGTTCGAGGGACGCTTCAGCCTGGTGGAGATCCTCGACTCACCCGCGGTGCTGCTCGCCGGCATGGCTGGCGCGCGGTTGCCGATCGCGGTGGCCCATGGCGAAGGCCAGGCGGAGTTCGCGAGCGACACGCAGCAGGCCAACCTCGACCGCGAGGGCCTCGTCGCGTTTCGCTATGTGGACAACCATGGCGCCGTGGCCACCACTTATCCCGCCAATCCCAATGGTTCGCCGCAGGGCATCGCCGCGGTGACCAGTCGCGACGGCCGCGTGCTGCTCACCATGCCGCATCCCGAAAGGTCTTTCCGCAGCGTGCAGAATTCCTGGCATCCGCGCGACCAGGGCGAATTCAGCGGCTGGATGCGCATGTTCCGCAACGCCCGCGTTTGGGTAAACTGACGCGCCGTAACAGGTCACACGAGACGGGGGATTGAACGGATGATTCGATTCAGGCACATGGCTGCGCGAGTGGCCGCCATCGTTCTGCTGGCGTCCTGCACGGGCGTCGCGCTGGCCGCCGATGCGAAGGCGATGAACCAGCCGCACAAGCCGTTCCAGATCTACGGCAACACGTACTACGTCGGCACCGAGGGCATCTCCTCGATCCTCATCGTCTCGGACTACGGTTCGGTGCTCATCGACGGTGGCTATCCGGAATCGGCCAGGCAGATCGCGGCGAACATCGCGACGCTGGGTTTCAAGATCACCGACGTGAAGGCCATCCTGAGTTCGCATCCGCATGCGGACCACGCCGGTGGCATCGCGGAGCTTGCGAAGTTGAGCGGTGCGCAGGTGTATGCGAGCCGCGCGGCCGAACCGGTGCTGCTCAGTGGCAAGCCGTCGAAGGACGATCCGCAGTTCAAGCAGCTCGATGCCTTCCCGAAGATCGACCGCGTGTGGATCGTGCAGGACGACCAGCTGCTGGGCGTTGGCAACGTGCGCGTGCGGGCGCTCGCTACGCCCGGCCACACAGCAGGTGGCATGAGCTGGAGCTGGGACGCGTGTGACGGCAGCAAGTGCCTCAGCGCCGTGTTTGCCGACAGCCTCAGCGCGGTCAGCGACGGCAAGTACAAGTTCAAGGATCATCCCGACGTGCTGAAGTCCTTCGATGCCAGCTTCACGCGGCTGGAAGGTGCGGCCTGCGAGCTGCTGGTCACTGCGCATCCCGAAGCTTCCGGCGGCCTTGCACGGCTGGAACAGGCGGGCGCAAGCTCGAGTCGCTGAAGGCGCCGGATTCCTGCAAGAACTACGTGAAGCAGGCGCGCGAGAATCTCGCGAAGCAGCTGGCCGGCGAGGGCCGCTGAGGCAAGTTTCCCCGGGCCGCCGTCAACCTGAAGGCGGCTCCTGCGTTGCAGGCTACTGTCACCGCTGTTGCGGTGAACGAGGAGGCTGCTTGCTACCAGTCGATGCCGCGATCGCGGCGAATCGCTTCGGCTACGGCGCCCGCCCGGGCGATCTGGAACGGCTGGGCAACCACGCCGCGACAACCTGCTCGCACAACTGAAGGCGCCGGCGCCGCTGCTTGCGGACGCCTCGCTGCCCAGCTCGCGCAAACTGCTCGGTGAAGCCGCCGACCTGCGCCAGCAGGCCAGCATGGACAAGGCGGTGAGCGGCGGAAAAAAGAAGAATGCTCCCGCGCCGGCCGATACCGCGCCGGGAACCGCAAATGCGCTGCCCACCCAGGCTGCAAAGATCGCCAGGCTGCTGCGCGAAACCTTCCTGCCCGCATACACCCGCCGACGTGAATGCGCGCGCCCGCGCCGCCATCACCAGCGACAACGATTTCCTCGAGCGGCTGGTGCAGTTCTGGAGCAACCACTTCGCCGTGTCGGTGGACAAGGCCGCCGTGCTCGGCCTGCCTGGCACGCTGGAGCGCGAAGCCATCCGCCCGCATGTGCTCGGCAACTTCACCGACATGCTGCTGGCGGTGGAACAGCATCCGGCGATGCTGCTGTATCTGGACAATGCGCAGTCCATCGGTCCGCATTCGCAGGTGGCGCAGCTCGCGCAGCGTCGTGGCCGTGACATCGGGCTGAACGAGAACCTGGGGCGCGAGATCCTCGAGCTGCATACGCTCGGCGTCGATGCGGGTTACACGCAGCAGGATGTGCGCGCGCTGGCCAGCATGATCACCGGCTGGTCGCTGGGAGGAGCAGCAGGCAAGCTGCGCGGTGGTGGCGAGCCGGGCGTCTTCTACTTCCGTCCCGCATTCCATGAACCGGGTTCGCAGTGCTGCTGGGCAGGCGCTATGCGGAGGATGGGATCTCGCAGGGCACGGTCGCATTGCGCGACCTCGCCGTGAATCCACACACCGCGCGGCACGTGAGCACCAAGCTCGCGCGGCATTTCATTGCCGATGATCCGCCCGCGCCGGTGGTCGCACGACTTGCGCAGGCGTGGCTCGATTCGCGCGCCGACCTGCCGACGGTGTACCGCGCGTTGCTGAATTCACCGGAGAGCTGGCAGGTGCCGCTCACCAAGTACAAGACTCCTTCGGAGTACGTGTACTCGGCGTATCGCGCACTGTCGTTGCCCTTCGGCGCAAAAACCCGCCGACCCTGCGCGTGTTCGAGACACTAGGGCCAGCGCAGCTTCCAGCCGGGTTCGCCGGCAGGCTGGGCCGATCGCAGCGCCGACTGGGATGGATCCTCCGCTTTGTTGAAGCGGCTCGAATGGGCGCAGGGCGTGGGCCAGCGACTCGGCAGCTCGCGCGATGCCGGCATGCTGGCCGATGCCGCGCTCGGCCCCGTGCTCTCCGCGGATACGCGTACCGCGATCGCGCGGGCGCAGGATGGCGCGCAGGCTTTGACGCTGCTGCTCGCCGCACCGGAATTCATGCGTCGCTGAGGCAAACACCATGGACCATCGACGTCGACACTCCTGCGTTCCGCGGTCGCGGCGGGGCATCGCTGCCAGCGGCGGCATGTTCGCATCGCAGGTGAGCTTCGCCGGCACGGACACCGGCCAGCGCCGCTTCGTGTTCGTGCTGCTGCGTGGCGCGCTGGATGGGCTCGCTGCCGTGCCGCCGGTGGGCGATCCGGACTACGCACGGCTGCGTGGCGAGCTCAGCGTCGCGAAGGCCGACAACCTGCATCGCCTCGATGATCTCTTCGCGCTGCATCCCTCTCTGGATTTCATGGCGGGCCTGTGGCAGCAGAAGCAGCTGGCCGTGGTGCACGCGGTTGCCACGCCGTATCGCGAGCGCTCGCACTTCGATGCGCAGGATGTACTGGAGAGCGGGGCGGTGACGCCACATGCGAGCCAGTCCGGCTGGCTCAATCGTGCGCTGGGCGGGTTGCCCGCGCGCCGTGGCGGCGACAACGCCGGCATCGCGCTGGGCGCGAACGTGCCGCTGGCGATGCGTGGTGCTACCGCGGTTGCATCCTGGTCGCCCGCGACCATGCCCGGCATGGATGACGACACGCTGGCGCGCATCGGACAGATGTATGGCGGCGATGCCTTGCTGTCGCAGCGCCTTGCCGAAGGTCTCGGCGCGGATGAAGTCGCCGGCATGGATGGCGGCATGGGCGCGGGCATGGCCGGCGTGAAGCGCAGCGGTGGACAGCTGGAGCAGGTCACGCGCGCGGCTGCGAATTTTCCTCAAGCAGCCCGATGGCCCGAGCGTCGCGATGTTCGATACCACCGGCTGGGACACGCATGCCAACCAGGGCGCCGACAAGGGCGGCCTGGCACAACGCCTCAGTGCGCTGGACGCAGGGCTCAAGTCATTGCGCGATGGCGTGGGCGACAGCTGGGATCGCACCGTGGTCCTGGTCGCCACCGAGTTCGGTCGCACGGCGGCCATCAACGGTACGCGTGGCACCGATCATGGCACCGGCGCTGCGGCCTTTGTGTTGGGCGGCGCGGTACGCGGTGGACGCATCGTCGGCCAGTGGCCCGGGCTCAAGTCATCGCAGCTGTACCAGGGCCGCGACCTCATGCCTACGACGGACCTGCGTGCGGTGATGAAGTCGGTGCTGCGCGATCACCTGCAGGTATCGCAGAAACTGCTGGATACGCAGGTGTTCCCGGACAGCGGCGCCGTCGCGTATCTGCCGGATCTCGTCAAGGCCTGAAACGCCTCAGTGCGCGGCGCCAGTGCCCACTGCCTTGAACGGCGGTTTCGCCAGCCACACGAACGGAATCAACACCACGAAGAACACGGCGAGGATGCGGAAGATGTCGTTGGCGCCCATGGTCAGCGCCTGCGTATTGATCACCTGCGCCGTGGCCGCATAGGCTGCATCACCATGGATGCCGGCCTGCGCCAGCTGTGCCTGGTACGAGGCCCAGGCCGGAGAATCCTGCGTGATGTGCTCGGTCATCGATGCGTAGTGGAATTCGCTGCGGTTGGTCCAGAAGAACACGCTCACTGCGGTCGCGATGCTGCCGGAGAAAGTACGCACGAAGTTCGAGAGGCCGGCCGCCGAGGCAAGCTCCGAAGCCGGCGTGCCCGACATGATGATCTGGTTCAGTGGCAGGAAGAACAGCGGCAGCCCGAAGCCCATGACGAAGCGCGGCAGCGCCATCTGCCCGAACGACACCTCGGCGGTCTGCCCCGCGAACCACAGCAGCGCGAAAGCCTGGATGACGAAGGCGATGGTGGGCGCCGCGCGCAGGTTGATGCGATACAGGTTGCGCCCGATCAGTGGCGCCATCACCAGCGCGACCAGCCCGATGGGCGCCATCGCGAATCCCGCCCAGGTACTGGTGTAGCCCAGCGCGGTCTGCAGCCACAGCGGAAAGATCACGTTCACCGCGGTGAAGGCGAAGTAGGCCACCGCTATCGACGCCGTGCCGACGCGGAAGTTGCGCCGCTTGAAGAGCCCGAGGTCGATGATGGGATGCTTGTCGGTGAGCTCCCACGGGATCAGGAACGAGATCGCCACCACGCCGATCACCGCGGCGGTCAGGATCTCGTTCGAATGGAACCAGTCCTTCTCGTTGCCGTTGTCGAGCATGAACTGCAGCGCGCCGACGCCGACGACCAGCAGGATCAGTCCGATGACGTCCACCGGTACCTTCACGCGCACCGATTCACGCTTGCGGAGCAGCAGCCAGGTGAACGATGCCGCAATGAGGCCACCCGGCACGTTGATGTAGAACAGCCACGGCCATGAATAGTTGTCGGTGATCCAGCCCCCGAGCACCGGACCGACGATGGGCGCGACGATCACGACCATCGCCCACAGCCCCATGGCAAGGCCACGCAGGTGCACGGGGAAGTTCTTCAGCAGCAGCGCCTGCGCCACCGACATCATCGGTCCGGACACCAGGCCCTGGATCAGGCGCGCGGCGATCAGCATCGGCATGCTGGTGGCCATGCCGCACAGCGCGCTGAACAGGATGAAGAGGAGGTTCGAGATGACGAAGGTGCGCACTTCGCCGAAGCGGCGGCCGATCCAGCCAGCAAGCGGCTGCACCACCGCCGCCGCAAGCAGATAGGAGCTGATTGACCAGGTACCCTCGGAGGGCGAGACACCCATGCTGCCCGCGATCGCGGGGATCGACACGTTGACGATGGTCATGTCGAGGATTTCCATGAAACTCGACAGGCCGATCGCAATCGTCAGGAACACCAGCGCGCTACCGCGCAGTGGCGCGTATTCGCCCGCGGGCAGCGCAGCTGTGTTCGATTCCGCCATGGACTCAACCCTTTTGGATCAGCCCGCGTTGGCGCGGATGATCTTCTGCGCCTCGGCTTCTGCCTCGGCGAGGTCGTGCGCATAGGAGCTGGTCTGCTCGTGCACATCCGACACCGGATCGGCCGCGAGCACCGCGCCGCTGCGGTCATGCGTATCCACGTTCACGTCGGTGGAAAGGCCGATGCGCAGCGGGTGCTGGGCCAGCTCCTGTGCTTCGAGCGCGATCTTCACCGGCACGCGCTGCACGACCTTGATCCAGTTGCCCGAGGCGTTCTGTGCCGGCAGCAGCGAGAAGGCCGCGCCCGTGCCGGCGGAAAGGCCGATCACATGGCCATGGAACACCACATCGCCGCCGTACAGATCGGTGGTCAGCTTCACCGGCTGGCCGATGCGCAGGTGGCGCAGCTGCGACTCCTTGAAGTTCGCTTCGAGCCACACATCCGCCAGCGGGATGATGGTGAGCAGGTGTTCGCCGGGCGCGACGCGCTGTCCCAGCTGCACGCTGCGCAGGGCGACGTAGCCACCGGTCGGGGCAACCACGGTCGTGCGACGCAGGGCGAGCCACGCATCCTGGTAAGCGGTACTTGCGGCCAGCACTGCCGGGTTCTGCGCCAGCGGCACGCCGCCCACCAGCGCGCGTGCTGCGGCGGACTGCTGCCGCGCCTGCGTGAGCTGCGCTTCCGCCAGCTGCACCGCTTCGCGTGCATGGCGCACTTCCTCGCCGGCGATGGCCTGTTCGGCCAGCAACGGCTCGCGCTTGCCGAGGTCGGCCTGCGCGCGCGCCAGCTGCAGTTCCTGCGTGGTGATCCCGGCGTCGTACTGCACGGCCTGCGCTTGCTGCACGCGCACCTGGCGCACGGCCTGCGCGAGTTGGGCGGCGGCGCGCGCCACCATCTGTTTCGCATCGGTGTCGTCGAGCTTCAGCAGCGTCTGGCCAGCGGCCACCTTGGAGGTATTGCGCGCCAGTACTTCGACCACCGTGCCACTGACTTCGGTGGACACGCCGATCTGGTTGCCAACCACGTAGGCGTCGTCGGTCTTCTCGCGCTGGGACAGCACGAAGTAGTTGAGCAGCGCCCAGCCAATTCCCAGCACGATGAAGATGCTGGCGATGATCAGCAGAATGCGACGGCGCTTGCCGTTGCCATTGGTCGCAGGTTCGGCTGCGGCTGGCGGGTTCGCGGTGGTGGGTGTGGTTTCTTCGCTCATGGCTTGGTTTCCCGTGGCATAGGCTCTCCGCCCAGCGCCTGCTTCAATTGCACATCGGCCAGTACCGCGGCCAGGTCGAGCCTGACCAGTTGTTCCTGTTGCGTGAGTTCGTTGAGGCGCGTGATGAGCCCCGGACCCGCATGCGTGAGTTCTTTCTGCTGGCGCGCGTCGGCACTGGCGGTCAGCGCCTGCGCGGCGGTGAGCTGCTGCGTGCGTTGTTCGCGTTGCGCGCCGGCCTGCTGCAGCGTGGCCACGGCAGTGCCTGCCTCGCGTGCCGCGTTGACGACGGCATCGTCATACGCGGCGATGGCGATGTCGAGTTCGGCCACCGCGGCGCTGTGGCGGGCACGGCGCAGGCCCGCATCGAACAACGGCAGGTCCAGCGCGAAGCCGAACTGCGGCGCGCGCGAACCGGTTTCCAGCAACTTGCCTACGTCGATGCTGGACAGTCCTGCCAGCGCATGCAGCGAGATGTCGGGGTAGAAGCTGGCGCGCGCCGAATCGGTATCGCGCAATGCCGCTTCGACGCGCCAGCGGCTGGCCTGGATATCAGGACGACGTGCGAGCAGGTTGGTGCCGAGGTCATCCGGCAGCGCTGCGTTCACTTTCGGCAACGGCTTCACGGTGAGGGTCGGCAATGCCGACGCATCCACGCCGAGAAGCCCGGCGAGATTCACGAGGTCGAGCTGGCGCGCACCCCGCGCGGTGACCAGATCTTCGCGCAAGGCAGCCAGCTGGCGATTCGCATCGAGCGCCGTATCGCCATTGTCGAGATCGGCGCCCTGGCGTGCCTTCGCGATGGCGAGCAGTCGTTCCTGCAAAGCCACTGCCTGTTCCTGCAAGGTGATGTGCGCGCTGTCGGCCTGCCAGGCGAAATACGCCGAGCTCACCGCAGCCGCGAGGCCGAGCGTCGCAGCCTGTCGTTCCGCGGCGCTGGCATGCGCGCGATCCACCGCGCCTTCGATCAATGCCTTCTGCTTGCCCCACCAGTCGAACTGGTAACGCACGGCGACGCCGAGGTCGGTCTGGTCATACCAGTGGAAGCCGAGGAAATCCGGCGGGATCATGCCGTTGTCGGAGAGGCGCTGGCGCGTGTAGCTCGCCTGCGCGGTCACCGAGAGACCCAGCGCTGCGCCGGCCACGCGCACGTCCTGCTCCGCCGCACGGATGCGCGCATCGGCGCCGGCAATGGTCGGGCCCGTGCCGATCGCCATGTCGACCAGCTGGTTGAGCGTGGGGTCGTTGTAACTCTTCCACCAGCCGGCTTCCGGCCACGCGCCTTTCACGTCACTCGCGGCAACGACCACGGGCGCCGACTGGCGCAGTTCCGCATGCGCGTGCTCGGGCGGATGCAGTGACGCACAGGCCGATGCCAGCAAGCTGATGCCGAGAACTCCGACGAAGCGCGTGCGCGACAGTGGAGTATTCATGCGTTCTCCACCCGCGAGGCATCGTGGGATGCATTCAGCGCGTCGATGCTGCCCATCACGCGCTTGAGGCTTTCGAGCAGCTTCAACTTCTCGCCCGCGGAAAAGCTGGCGAAGGCGGCGCCGATGCCCGGGCCGATGCGCGGGATCAGCGCATGCACCAGCTTCTCGCCAGCGGGTTGCAGCGTGAGCAGCATGCGGCGGCGGTCTTCGAGGTCCGGGCTGCGGCTGATGAAGCCGCGTTCCACCAGCGTGTCGCTGATGCGCGTGAGGTTGGCCGGGCTCTGCGCCAGCGCGCCGCAGACATCACCCGCCGAGGCACTGCCGCCGTGGGAGTACAGCGCCATCAGCAGCCGGAACTCCGCTTCGGCCAGGCCGGAAGGTTTCAGCTCACGTTCCAGCAGGGTGTTGAAGTCGCGGCCGAGCATGACCATGGCCCGGGCCAGCAGTACTTCGGTAACCGGCAGGTCGGCAAAGGAAGGGGCCAGGCGTCGCACGTTGGTTTCGACGCGCTCGAATTGAGGGAGAGGCATGCGTTGTTTTATACCTGAACTATTCAGGACTGAAAAGAACGATTGCCTCTCAAATCGAGGGAAAGCGGGTCCGGCTTTCCCTGATTCAGCGCTTCAGCGGGTGAGCTTCTTGTACCGCACGCGATGCGGTTGGGATGCGTCGTCACCGCGACGGCGCTTCAGGTCCGCCTCGTATTCCTGGTAGTTGCCCTCGAAGAACACCAGCTGCGAATCGCCCTCGAAGGCGAGGATGTGCGTGGCGATGCGATCCAGGAACCAGCGATCGTGCGAGATCACCACCGCGCAACCGGGGAATGCGAGCAGGCCTTCTTCCAGCGCACGCAGGGTTTCGATGTCCAGGTCGTTGGTCGGTTCGTCGAGCAGCAGCACGTTGCCGCCGCTCTTCAATACCTTGGCCAGGTGCACGCGGTTGCGCTCACCGCCGGAGAGTTCGCCGATCAGCTGCTGCTGCTGCGTGCCCTTGAAGTTGAAGCGGCCCACGTAACCGCGCGAAGCGGTTTCGTAGTTGCCCACCTTGATCAGGTCGAGCCCACCGGAGATCTCCTGCCATACGCTGTTCTTGTCGTTCAGCGCCTGGCGGGATTGATCGACGTAGGACAGCTTCACGCTGGGGCCGATGCGCAGCTCGCCGCTGTCGGGCTTCTCGGCGCCGGTGAGCATGCGGAACAGGGTGGTCTTGCCCGCGCCGTTCGGTCCGATGATGCCGACGATGCCACCGCGCGGCAGGCTGAAGGAGAAGTTGTCGATCAGCAGGCGATCGCCGAAACCCTTGGTCAGGCCCTTCGCCTCGACAACGAGATCTCCCAACCTTTCACCGGGCGGAATGTAGATCTCGTTGGTCTCGTTGCGCTTCTGGAATTCCTGCGAGGAGAGCTCCTCGAAACGCTGCATGCGCGCCTTGCTCTTGGATTGCCGCGCCTTCGGGTTGGAGCGCACCCATTCCAGTTCGCGCTCCAGCATCTTCTTCAGGCCTTCCTGCTGGCGCTCTTCCTGCTTCAGGCGCGCGTCCTTCTGCTCCAGCCATGAGGAGTAGTTGCCCTTCCACGGGATGCCGTGGCCGCGGTCCAGTTCGAGGATCCACTCGGCCACGTTGTCGAGGAAGTAGCGGTCGTGGGTCACTGCGATCACGGTGCTGGGATATTCCTCGAGATAGCGCTCGAGCCAGGCCACGGATTCCGCATCCAGATGATTGGTGGGTTCGTCCAGCAGCAGCATGTCGGGTGCGGACAGCAGCAGCTGGCACAGCGCCACGCGGCGCTTCTCGCCGCCGGAGAGCTTGCCGATGATGGCGTCCCACTCGGGCAGGCGCAGTGCATCGGCGGCGATGTCGAGCTTGCGCTCCACTTCCCAGCCGTTGGCGGCGTCGATGGCGTCCTGCAGTTTGGCCTGCTCTTCGAGCAGCGCATTCATCTCGTCGTCCGACATCGGCTCGGCGAACTTTTCGCTGATCTCGTTGAAGCGGGCCAGCCGCTTGAACTCATCGCCGATGCCATTCATCACCGCCTGGCGCACGGTGTGGGTCTCGTCGAGTTCAGGTTCCTGCTTGAGATAGCCGACGCGGATACCGGTCTGCGCGCGCGCTTCGCCGTCGATGTTGGTATCCACGCCCGCCATGATCTTCAGCAGCGTGGACTTGCCAGCGCCGTTCAGGCCGAGCACGCCGATCTTGGCGCCGGGGAAGAACGACAGGGAGATGTCGCGAAGGATGGTCCGCTTGGGCGGTACAACCTTCGACACGCGATTCATGGTGTAGATGTATTGAGCCATGGCGCAATGATAGTCTGCCCCTCGCTTGAACGCCGCCCCGCCAACTCGCAGCGTGCCTGCCAGACGCGTGCTCGTCATCGCCGATGAAGCACTCGGGCGCTATGGCTTTCCGAATGGCCACTCCTTCGGGCCGGACCGGCTGGCGGCATTCCTCACTGAATTCCGCGCGCGCGGGCTCACCGAGCGCTGCATCAGCCTGCCTTCGCGCGAAGGCACGGACGCCGAGCTGCAGCTCTTCCACACCGCCCGCCATGTGGATTTCGTGCGCGCGCGCTCGGCAGATGGCGTCGGCATGCTCGATGAAGGCGATACGCCGGCCTTTCGCGGTTGCTATGAAGCCGCGGCGCGCGTCGTGGGTGCGACGCTGGATGCAGGCGCCGCGCTCATGACGGGGCAGGCCGAACGCGCCTTCGTCCCCATCGCCGGCCTGCACCATGCGGCGCGCGACAAGGCGGCCGGATTCTGCGTGTTCAACGACATCGGTGTGCTCATCGAGGTGTTGCGCGGGCAGGGCCTGAAGCGCGTCGCCTACGTCGACATCGATGCCCACCACGGCGACGGCGTGTTCTATGCCTTCGAGAGCGATCCCTTCGTGGTGTTCGCCGATTTCCACGAAGACGGGCAGTTCCTGTATCCCGGCACCGGCGCCAGTGACGAGACCGGCGCCGCCTCCGCCGCGGGCACCAAGCTCAACGTGCCGCTGCCACCGGGCGCTGACGATGCCGCCTTCGCGCAGGCCTGGCCCGCGGTAGTCGCGCACCTGCGCAGTGCTCGTCCTGATTTCATCATTCTCCAGTGCGGTGCCGACAGCCTGGGCGGAGACCCGCTGGCGCACCTGCAGCTCACGCCAGCCAGCCACGCGCTGGCCGCGACGGAACTCGCGCAGCTGGCGGATGAGCTCGGCCACGGCCGCCTGCTCGCGCTGGGCGGTGGCGGCTACAACCGCGTCAACATCGCGGCGGGCTGGAACGCGGTGGTCGAAGCGCTGCTGCAGGCCTGAACGCACTGGACGAGGCTGTTTCGGGTACCCTATGCGCCCTTTTTTCGCGGCAGGCCGGCAAGTACATGTATCCCGAGTCGATGACCATCGAGCGCTTTGATCCGGACCTCGCCCAGGCGATTGCCGGCGAAAAGCAGCGCCAGGAAGACCACATCGAGCTGATCGCCTCGGAGAACTACGCCAGTCCCCGTGTGCTGGAAGCGCAGGGCTCGGTGCTGACCAACAAGTACGCCGAAGGCTATCCGGGCAAGCGCTACTACGGTGGCTGCGAGTTCGTCGATGTCGTCGAGCAGCTGGCCATCGATCGCGCCAGGCGCCTGTTCGGCGCCGACTTCGCCAATGTGCAGCCGCATTCGGGCAGCCAGGCCAATGCCGCGGCCTATCTTGCGCTGGTGAACCCGGGTGACACGGTGCTGGGCATGAGCCTCGACCACGGTGGCCACCTCACGCATGGCTCGAAGGTCAATTTCTCCGGCAAGCTGTTCCGCATCGTCAGCTACGGCCTCAAGGCTTCCGACGGCACCATCGACTACGACCAGATGGAGCAGCTGGCGCTGGCCGAGAAGCCGAAGATGATCATCGCGGGATTCTCCGCCTATTCGCGGCACCTGGATTTCGTGCGCTTCCGCCGCGTCGCCGACCAGGTGGGCGCTTACCTGATGGTGGACATGGCGCATGTGGCCGGCCTTGTTGCTGCTGGCCTGTCGCCGAACCCGGTGCCGTTCGCGGATGTCGTGACCAGCACCACGCACAAGACGCTGCGCGGTCCGCGCGGCGGCCTGATCCTCGCGCGCTCGAATCCCGAGATCGAGAAGAAGCTGAACTCGCTGGTGTTCCCCGGCACGCAGGGCGGACCGCTGATGCATGTCATCGCCGCCAAGGCCGTGGCCTTCCAGGAAGCGCTGCAGCCGGACTTCAAGACCTACCAGCAGCAGGTGCTGGTGAATGCGCGCGCCATGGCGAGCACCTTCCAGCGTCGCGGCTACAGGATCGTCTCCGGCGGCACCGACAACCACCTGTTCCTGCTCGATCTCTCCGACAAGAGCATGAACGGCAAGGAAGCGGACGCCGCGCTCGGCGCCGCGCACATCACCGTGAACAAGAACGCGGTGCCGAACGATCCGCGTCCGCCCACCGTGACCAGCGGCATCCGCATCGGTTCGCCGGCTTCGACCACGCGCGGCTTCAAGGAAGCCGAGATGACGCAGGTTGCGGGCTGGATCGCCGACATCATCGACGGCAATGGCGATGCCGCGGTGATCGACCGCGTGCGTGGTGAAGTATCCGCGCTGTGCAAGCGTTTCCCCGTCTACGGAAAATGAGGCGCGAAGTGATCTGCGCGAGCCGGCATGCACTGTCCCTTCTGCGGACATGAGGAAACCAAGGTAACGGACTCGCGCCTCGCCGGCGGCGGGGCGCAGATCCGCCGTCGCCGCGAGTGTCTCTCGTGCGGCGAGCGCTTCACCACGTTTGAAACGGCCGAGCTCGTGATGCCGCTGGTGGTGAAATCCGACCAGAGTCGCGTGCACTTCGACGAGGCCAAGTTGCGCACCGGCATGATCAAGGCACTCGAGAAGCGCCCGGTCAGCGGTGAGGCCATCGACGCCGCGGTTTCGCGCATCGGCCACAAGCTGCGCTCGCTCGGCGAACGCGAAGTGACCTCGCGCGAAATCGGCGAGCTGGTGATGGAAGAGCTGCACCAGCTGGATGAAGTCGCCTATGTGCGCTTCGCTTCCGTATATCGCAGCTTCCAGGACCTCGACGCTTTCCGTCATGCCATCGACCACGTGCACAGCCGTCGTCGCAAGGCACCGCACCAGGACCAGCTGTCGTTGCCCGGTGTCGTCGCCGACACGCCCAAGGTCAAGAAGTGAGCACGGCCTGGACTGATGCCGATCGCGGCGCCATGGCGCGTGCCATCGAGCTGGCATGGAACGGGGTCAACACCACTGATCCGAATCCGCGCGTGGGTTGCGTGCTGGTGCGCGATGGAAAGGTGGTGGGCGAGGGCTGGCATGAGCGTCCCGGCGGGCCGCATGCCGAAGCCGCTGCGTTGAGTGTCGCCGGCGCGGCGGCGCGCGGTGCCACGGCCTATGTTTCGCTCGAGCCCTGCAATCATTTCGGACGCACGCCGCCGTGCAGTGAAGTGCTGATCGCGGCCGGCGTGGCGCGCGTGGTGTATGCGATCGGGGATCCGAATCCGCAGGCCGTTGGTGGCGGCGTGCGCCTGGCCGCGGCCGGCATCCGGGTTGAATCCGGATTGATGGCCGCCGAGGCGGAGCAGCTCAATCCGGGATTCCTGCGTCGCAATCGCGGCGGCCTGCCGTGGGTGCGCGTGAAAGTGGCTGCCAGCCTCGATGGTCGCACCGCGCTCGCCAGTGGCGAGAGTCGCTGGATCACGTCGAAGGTTGCCCGCACCGATGCACAGCACGGACGGGCGCGCAGTTCGGTGGTGCTGACCGGCATCGGCACCATCCTCGCGGACGATCCGGCGATGAACGTGCGCCTCAACAAGGTTGACCGCCAGCCATTGCGCGTGGTGCTGGATTCGCAGCTGCGCACGCCGCCCGACGCACGCCTGATCGATCGCGAGGGCAAGGTGCTGGTCATCGGCGCCGTGGACGATGCCGCGCGGCGCGGCGCGCTGGAGCGCGTCGGTGTCGAAGTGGCCATCCTGCCGTCGCGGAATGGCAGGCTGGACCTGGCAGCCGTGCTGGAACTGCTGGCGACGGGTGGTGCCAACGAAGTATGGGTCGAAGCCGGCGCAACGCTGGCCGGTGCATTCGTGCAGCAGGGGCTGTTCGACGAACTCGTCATCTACCTCGCGCCCGCATTGCTCGGGCCGGATGCGCGCGCGTTGCTGACATTGCCGCCACTCGCTGCGCTGGCGCAACGACTCGCACTGCGCTTCACCGGCTGCCGCGCCGTCGGCGATGATCTGTGCATCACGGCGACCAAGGCCTGAACATGTTCACCGGCATCATCCAGTCCATCGGCAAGGTCACGGCTGCGGAAACGCGCGGTGGCGACCTGCGACTCACGCTCGATGTCGCGGAACTGCTCACGCGCATCGATGCATCGCGGCTGGCGCTGGGCGAAAGCATTTCGGTCAGCGGCGCCTGCCTCACGGTGGTGGAGCGCGATGGCACTCGCTTCGTCGCCGATGTCTCGCGCGAAACACTCGACCTGACCACGCTGGGCGATCTGCTGGTGGGCGATGCCGTCAATCTCGAGGCCGCGCTGCGTGCCGGCGATCCGCTGGGTGGCCACCTGGTGTCCGGCCACATCGACGGCGTCGCCGAGGTGGTCGGCCTGCATGGCGACGCCCGTTCGTTACGGGTGGAAGTGCAGGTGCCGGATACCCTCGCGCGCTACCTCGCGCCCAAGGGCTCCGTGGCTTTGGACGGCGTGAGCCTGACCGTCAATGAAGTGCAGGGTGCGCGCTTCGGCATCAACCTGATCCCGCATACCCAGGAACTGACCACGCTCGGGAGTCTGGCCCTGGGCCGGCGCCTGAACCTGGAAGTCGACCAGCTCGCGCGCTACCTCGAAAGGCTGCTGGGCACCCGAGTCGCAAGCCTGTCCTGACGCCGGATGCACCCTCGCCGAGCCGTCTGCCGGCCGGCGGTGCAGGCCGGCTGCTACAATCCGCGCCCATGAGCACAGGCACCCCATTGAGCGACTCCGCGACGCCAGCCTTCGATCGCATCGAGGACATCCTCGCCGACCTCGCTGCCGGCAAGATGGTCGTCATCGTCGATGACGAGGATCGCGAGAACGAAGGTGACCTGCTGATGGCCGCCGAGAAGGTGCGCCCCGAGGACATCAACTTCATGGCGCGCTTCGGCCGTGGCCTCATCTGCCTGACGCTGACGCGCGAGCGCTGCGCACAGCTGCGGTTGCCGCTGATGGTCAGCGACACCGACCGCGAGCGACGCACGAACTTCACGCTGTCCATCGAAGCGGCGGAAGGCATCACCACCGGCATCTCGGCCTACGACCGTGCGCATACCGTGCGTACTGCGGTTGCGGCTGGTGCGCGTCCCGAGCACCTGCGCCAGCCCGGGCACATCTTTCCGGTGATGGCGCAGCCTGGCGGTGTACTCACGCGCGCCGGTCATACCGAAGCGGGTTGCGATCTGTCGCGCCTCGCCGGCCTCGAGCCCGCCGCCGTGATCGTCGAAATCATGAACGACGACGGCACCATGGCGCGCCGTCCGCAGCTCGAAGCCTTCGCGCGCCTGCATGGCCTGCGCATGGGCACCATCCGCGACCTCATCCGCTACCGCCTGCGCACCGAGCGCAGCGTCGAGCGCATCGCCCATCGCACCATCCAGACCGAGTTCGGCGAATTCGAACTGCATTGCTACGAGGACCATGTGCACCGCGACCTGCACCTGGTGCTGACGCGCGGTGATCTCAGTGCTGCCACGCCCTTGCCGCTGGTGCGCGTGCATGTGGCCGATACGCTGCGCGACCTGCTGGGCGTGCGCGGTGAATCGCGCCACTGGACGCTGCGCGATGCCCTGCAACGCATCGCCACCGAACCCAGCGGTGCGCTGGTGGTGTTGCGCGAACCGGAATCGCCGCGCCAGCTTGCCGATGCCGTGCAGGGCAAGCCGCGCCGCGAACTGCCACGCAGCGATGCGCAGGCGCAGTCGGTGCTGCGTACCTACGGCATCGGCGCGCAGATCCTCAAGGACCTGGGCGTGCGGCGCATGCGGGTCCTGTCTGCGCCCAAGCAGTTGCAGGGCATCTCGGCCTTCGATCTCGAAGTGGCCGAGTACGTCTGCGACTGATCGCGCGCACCCATGCCCAATTTCAAGGTCATCGATGGCGTGGCGCAGCCCGCGGCCCGCGCCGGTGCGGGTGCCGCTGGCGCGCATGATTTCCGCGTGGCCATCGTGGCGGCGCGTTTCAATGCCGATCTCGTCGACCAGATGGTGGCTGGTGCCACCGCGGCGTGGGAGCGGCAGGGTGGGGATCCATCACGGCTGCTGCTGGTGCGTGCACCCGGTGCCTTCGAGTTGCCGCTGCTGGCGCGCAAGCTCGCGGCCAGCGCCCGTTACGATGCGGTCATCGCGTTCGGTGTGGTGATCCGCGGCGACACCGCGCATTTCGATTTCGTCGCCGGTGAAGCGTCGCGCGGCATCGCCGATGCGGCGCGCGATACCGGCGTGCCGGTGATCTTCGGCGTGCTGACCACCGAGAACGTCGAGCAGGCGCTGGAGCGCGCCGATCCCGCGCGCATGGACAAGGGCGGCGAGGCCATGGACGCGGCGCTGGAAATGGCGCGTGTACTGCGCGAGCTCGCTGCACCATGAACGACGCGCCTCGTCCCCGGCGCGGCAACGGTGCGCGCCAGCTGGCGCGCAAGATCGCGCTGCAGACCGTATACAGCTGGCAGGTGAATCCACGCGAGTGGCAGCAGCTGGTGGCTGAATTCGAACTCAACGAAGAAGCGCCGCGTGCGGATCGCGATTTCTACGTGGAACTGGTGCGCGGTGTATGCGAGCAGAGCGCCGAGCTGGATGTGCAGCTGGCCACATGGACCGATCGTCCGGCCGCCGAGCTTGATCCGGTCGAACATGCCGCGCTGCTGCTCGGCCTGGTCGAACTGCGCGCGCACCTGGATGTTCCCTTCCGCGTGGTGATCAGCGAGGCGGTGTCGCTGGCGAAACGCTTCGGCGCCACCGATGGCCACAAGTTCGTCAACGCGGTGATGGACAAGGCCGCGCGCGAACTGCGGCCGCACGAGCACTGAAGCCCGCGCGTTTCGCCGGGATCCTCCATGGGCGAATTCGAACTCATCGAGCGCTATTTCCGCAGGCCGGCGACGACAGTGGCGCGTGCGCGTGGCGACGTGGTGCTGGGCATCGGCGATGACGCAGCGCTGCTCGTGCCGCCGCCAGGCCGGCAACTGGTGGCGGCACTCGACACGCTGGTCGAAGGGCGGCATTTCCCGCACGACTCGGCACCACACTCCATCGGCCACCGCGCGCTGGCGGTGAATCTGTCCGACCTTGCTGCAATGGGTGCGGATCCGGCCTGGTTCCTGCTCGCACTGACGCTGCCGGCGGCGGACGAGGAATTCCTGCAGGCCTTCGCCAGCGGCATGCTGGCACTCGCTGCTGAACATGAGGTGGCGCTGGTGGGGGGTGATACCACGGCCGGCCCGCTGTCGGTCTCCGTGCAGGCGCTCGGCTTCGTCGACACCGGCATGGCCTTGCGACGTTCGGGCGCAAGCGCCGGCGATCTCCTTTACGTGAGCGGCACGCCCGGCGATGCCGCCGCCGGCTTGCACCTGGCCATGGGCGAAGCCGACGCACCGGCTCTCGATGCCGCGCAACGCCAGTGGCTGCTCGATCGCTTTCTTTTCCCGACGCCGCGAGTGGCGCTGGGCAAGAACCTGCGTGGCATTGCCACCGCCTGCATCGATGTCTCGGATGGCCTCGCCGCCGACGCCGGCAAGCTCGCTTCAGCGAGCGGTTGCGCGGCCATCATCGAGATCGAGCGCCTGCCGCTGTCCCCGGCATTGCGTGCACAGGCCGGTGATGCCGGCGCGACGCGCCTGGCGCTCGGCGGCGGCGACGACTACGAACTCTGCTTCACGGTGCCGCCGGAACGCGTGCCCGGGCTCGAAGCGCGGCTGGCTAATGTCAAATGCACGGCCACCTGCATCGGCCGCATCGCCGCCGGCAGCGGGATTATGTTGCTCGAAGGTGGCGTGCCGAGTGATCAGCCAATCACGGGCTTCGATCATTTCCGCAGCAACTGATGTAGGACATAAGAGGCGCGTCACAGCGATACCGAGGCACGAGTCACTATCCTGCACGGCAAAGGGAAGCCGCTTGCCAATGTCTTCTACCAATACCGCCACTGCCACCGGTTCGACGAAGAAATCCCGCGCCGCTCAGAAGCCGCAGGCGCCGGAGCGTATCGGCAAGTACGCCATCGTGCGCGAAGTGGGCGTGGGCAGCACCGGTTCGGTGTATCTCTCGCACGATCCTTATTACAACCGCGACGTCGCCATCAAGGTGTATCGCGGCGATCACGCCGATGCGGACAATGCACGCACCGCGCGCAAGATGTTCCTCTCCGAGGCGCAGATGGTGGGCATGCTGCAGCATCCGCAGCTCATGCCCATCTACGACGCGGGCGAAGAAGACGGCCACTGCTACATCGTCACCGAGTACGTGCACGGCGGCCGCACGCTGGCCGCGTTCTGCAAGGCCGGCGATGCGCTGCCCGTCGACGTGGTGGTCGAGATCATCTTCAAGTGCGCCAAGGCGCTGCACTACGCGCATTCGCGCGGCGTGATCCATCGCGACATCAAGCCTTCCAACATCATGTACACGCAGGAAGGCGATGTCCGCATCATCGACTTCGGCATCGCGCTGGTGGCGGATTCGGAGATGTCGCGCATCGAGGGCATCGCCGGCAGTCCGAGCTACATGTCGCCGGAGCAGGTGCAGGGCAAGGAGCTATCCAATCGCTCCGATCTCTATTCCCTGGGCGCGGTGATGTACGAACTGCTGACCGGCTCGCGGCCGTTCCGCGGCGGCAACCTCGCCAAGCTGATGCACCAGATCGTGTACGCCACGCCGCCGCCCATCCACACCCTGCGCCGCGAGGTGCCGGAGGAGCTGGAAGAGGTCGTCGCGACGGCCCTGCAGAAGGATCCGGACAAGCGCTTCAGGAACGGCGTGGACTTCGCCGCCGCGCTCACGCGCGTGCACCAGAAGCTGCGCGCCCGCACCGGCGAGATGGAGCAGCTCGAGCAGATGGCGATGCTGCGCAAGCTGAAATTCTTCCACGACTTCTCGCAGGCCGAGATCAGCGAAGTGCAGAAGGCCAGCAACTGGCAGAACTACGTGGCTGGTGAAGAGATCGTGCGCGAGGGCGACATGGACGATCGCTTCTACGTGGTCGTGGCCGGCACCTGTGCCGTGGAGCGCAATGGCCGTGGCATCCGCGAGATCGGCACTGGTGATTGTTTCGGCGAATCCACCTACCTGCCCGGCGCGCGCCGCGCCACCACCGTGCGCGCGCAGACCAATGTGACCATGCTGCGCGTCGGCGCAACGCTGCTGGAACAGGCCTCGGCCAACTGCCAGCTGCGCTTCAATCGCGTGTTCCTGCGCGAGCTGATCGAACGCCTGCAGAACCCCGAGCACGCGACAGCGCATCGCTAGATCGGCGAAGATCGCGGGATCGTGTCCCGCCCGCTCGTCGCCAGCCTGCTGCTTCTCTGCGCCCTGAATGCCACGGCGGCCCAGCCGCATCGCATCGTCTCGCTCAATTTCTGCACCGACCAGCTGGTGATGGCGCTGGTGCCGCCGCAGCGCATTGCTTCGCTGACCTGGCTGGCGCGCACCGATGGCGCCGCGGAACAGCGCGCGCTGGCGCAGCGTGTGCCCAGCAATCGCGGCAGCGCCGAGGAAGTGCTGGCATCGCGGCCGGATCTCGTGCTCGCCGGTCGCTACACCACGATGACCACGCGCCAGCTGCTCGGCCGCGTGGGCGTGCGCATGCTCGAGGTCGATGCCGTGCAGGACTGGGATGGCATCCGCCGCACCACGCGCGAGGTCGCGGCCGCGGTGGGCGAGGTGGCGCGCGGCGAGGCGCTGATTGCGCGCATGGATGCGCAGCTGGCGGAGGCTGCAACGCTGCGCGCAAGCGTCCCGCTGCGTGCCATCGGCTGGAGTGGCGCCGCTGAAGATGTCCCCGGCGAGGATACGGTGTTCAACACCATCCTGGTGACGGCCGGCGCGACCAACATCGCCGCGCGTCCGGTGGGCAGCAGCGGCTTCGATCTCGAAGAGGTGTTGCGGGCGCGGCCGCGCGTACTGCTGCGTGGCATTGCCTACAACGAGGATCGCAGCCTGCGCAGCGGCGTGGCGGATCATCCGGTGCTGCGTGCATTGCCGGGTCTCGCCATCATCGACTATCCGGAAGGTGCCTGGGCCTGCGGCGTGCCGGCCGCAGCGGGCTACGCTCTTCAACTCGCGCGCACCTTGCGCGCACTGCCAGCGGAAGCCGCACGGTGAAGAAAAGTCGCGCGCTGGTTCCCTTGTTGTCGGTGCTGCTGCTCGTTGTCGCGTCGTTGTCGCTGCTGCCGGGTCGTGCTGGTTGGCTGCTGCCATGGCGACTCACGGGCAGCGATGCGGAGCTGGCGCGGCTGATCGTCTGGGAGTTGCGCATTCCGCGGCTGTTGCTTGCCTTGCTGGTCGGTGCGGCACTGGGCCTTGCCGGCGCGGTGCTGCAGGGACTGACGCGCAATCCGCTGGCGGAACCGGGATTGCTCGGCGTCTCCTCAGGCGCTTCGCTGGGCGCGGTGATCGCGATCTATTCCGGCTTCGGTGCGGCCTTCGCGCTGGCGGTGCCGCTGCTGGGTTTCGCCGGTGCGCTGCTCGGCACGCTGCTTACGCTGACACTGGCTGCCGGCGGTGGCGTGCTGTCGTTGCTGCTCGCGGGCGCTGCCGTATCCGGATTGCTGCTTGCCGGCACGGCACTCGTGCTCAACCTCGCACCGAATCCCTATGCGGCTTACGAGATTTCGCACTGGATGATGGGTTCGCTCGCCGACCGCAGCTGGAACCAGCTGGCGCTGGCAGCACCGTTCGTGTTGCTGGGTATCGTCATCCTGATGGCTACGGGGCGATCGCTCGATGCGCTGTCACTGGGCGAGCAGCAGGCCGCGAGTCTCGGTGTCGATCTCGCGCGGTTGCGTCGCCAGGTGCTGTTCGGTACGGCGCTGGCAGTAGGCGCGGCCACTGCGGTCACCGGCACCATCGGCTTCATCGGCCTGCTCGCGCCACACCTGGTGCGTGCCCGCGTCGGCCATGAACCGCGGCGCGTGCTGGTGCCTGCCGCGTTGATGGGTGCGTTGCTGCTGCTCGTGGCCGACATCGTCGCGCGCCTGCTGCCGCTGGCGCAGGAGCTGAAGCTCGGCGTACTCACCGGCCTCACTGGTTCGCCGTTCTTCCTGTGGCTGGTGTGGAAGATGAAGGAACGCACGCCATGACGCGGCTGGTGGCGAAGGGCCTGGCGCTGCGCCGTGGCAGTCGCGACATCCTGCGCGACATCGGTTTTTCTGCGCAGGGCGGGGAGTTCATCGCCGTAGTTGGGCCCAACGGGGCGGGCAAGTCCACCTTGCTGGCAGCGCTGGCCGGTCTGCTGCAGCCGGATGCCGGTGCAGTACTGCTCGATGACGCGCCACTTGCCGCGCTGAAGCCGCGCGAACTGGCGCGGCGCCGCGCCTGGTTGCCACAGAACGCGCGCTGTGAATGGCCGCTGCGCGTGGAGCGCATGGTGGCGTTGGGCCTCGCGCCCCGCCTGCAAGGCTTCGGCGATGTAAGCGTCGAAGACCAGGCACGCCTCGATGCCGTGCTGGCTGATTGCGATCTCGCCGCGCAACGCGACCAGATCGTGACCACGCTGTCCGGTGGCGAACTGGCGCGCGCCATGCTGGCACGCGCTCTGGTCGCCGACCCCGAACTTCTGATCGTGGATGAACCCCTGGCCGGCCTCGATCCCGCGCATGCCTGGGATGCCGCGCGGCGCCTGCGCGCGCTGGCGACGGAACAGGGACGCCTGGTCATCGCGTCGATCCACGACATCAATATCGCCCTGCGACGCGCGACTCGCGTACTGGCATTGCGGGATGGTCGCCTGCTTGCCGACGGCACGCCCGCGACGGTGCTCGACGCGGTGTTGTTGCAGCAGCTGTTCGGCGTGGTCGCCGAAGTACGTGGTACCGCCGGCGGCGGCTACGTGGACTTCGCCTGTTGAGGCGAGGAGCACTGGCCCTGGAAGGTTCAGGCGCCTCGCGCGCTGCTTTCCGCGGCCGCAGGGGCAGCCAGCAAGCCATGCCACCACATCGAGATGCGCTGGCGGATGGCTGCGGCGTCCAGCCCGGCCATCGCGAGGCATTCATCGCGCGAACCATGCTCGATGAAGAGATCGGGGATGCCGATGTGCAGCAGTGGCAGCTGCACGTTGGCCTCGGCCAGCAGTTCGCCCACGGCCGAACCTGCCCCACCAGCAACGACGTTCTCTTCCAGCGTCACCAGCGCGCGCGACTTCAATGCCACCGCGAGCACGGCATCGCGATCGATGGGTTTCACGAAGCGCATGTCGAGCACCGTGGCATCGTGCAGGTCCGCGGCTGAAAGCGCAGCGGGCAGCAGCGGACCGAAGTTGAGAATGGCAAGACCGCTGCGTCCTTCACGACGTAGCACCGATTTGCCGATTGGCAGCGCCGTCATCGCCTTCTCGACCTTCACGCCCGGACCTGAGCCGCGCGGATACCGCACGGCTGCCGGACCCGTGAGCGTGGTCGCGGTGTACAGCATCTGCCGGCACTCGTTCTCGTCCGACGGCGTCATCACCACCAGGTTCGGAATGCAACGCAGGAAGCTGATGTCGAAGCTGCCCTGGTGCGTGGCGCCATCGCCGCCGACGAGGCCCGCGCGATCCAGTGCAAAAGTCACCGGCAGGTTCTGCAAGGCCACGTCGTGGATCAGCTGGTCGTAACCACGCTGCAGGAAGGTGGAATAGATCGCGACCACCGGCTTCATGCCTTCGGTGGCGAGGCCAGCGGCGAAGGTCACCGCATGCTGTTCGGCGATGGCCACGTCGAAGTAGCGCTGCGGAAAACGCTTCGAGTATTCGACCAGGCCCGAGCCTTCGCGCATCGCCGGCGTGATGCCCACCACCAGCGGATCCGCCTCGGCCATGTCGCACAGCCAATCGCCGAAGATGCGCGAATAAGTCGGTGAGCCGGCCTTTTCCTTGTAGATCGTGCCAGTCACCGGATCGAAAGGCCCCGGTCCATGCCAGGTGATCGGATCGGCTTCGGCCGGCGCATAGCCCTTGCCCTTGCGCGTCACCACGTGCAGGAACTGCGGACCCTTGAGCTTCCTGATGTTGGCGAGTACGGGCACCAGTGACTTCAGGTCATGGCCATCGATGGGCCCGATGTAATTGAAGCCCATCTCCTCGAACATCGTGCCGGGCAGCACCATGCCCTTCATGTGCTCTTCGGAGCGGCGGGCCAGCTCGCGCATGGTCGGCATCTGCGACAGCACTTTCTTGCCGCCCTTGCGCAGCGTCGAGTAGAAGCGGCCGGCGAGCACGCGCGCGAAGTACTGCGACAGCGCGCCCACGCCCTCGGAGATCGACATCTCGTTGTCGTTGAGCACCACGAGCAGGTCCTCGTGCAGGCTGCCCGCGTGGTTCAGCGCTTCGAAAGCCATGCCGCCGCTCATCGCGCCATCGCCGATCACCGCGACCGCGCGGCGCTCCTCGCCGCGGCGCGCGGCGGCAATCGCCATGCCCAGCGCCGCGCTCACTGAAGTGGAAGAGTGGCCCGTGCCGAAGGTATCGAATTCGCTCTCGGCCCGATTCGGGAACGGCGCGAGGCCATCCTTCTGCTTGATGCTGCCCAGCTGCGCACCGCGGCCGGTGAGTACCTTGTGCGGATAGGCCTGGTGGCCCACATCCCACACGATGCGGTCGCGCGGCGTGTCGTACACATAGTGCAGGGCGATGGTGAGTTCGACGGTGCCGAGGCCGGCGGCAAAGTGGCCACCGCGCGTCGCCACGGTGCGGATCAGGAACTGCCGCAGTTCGTTGGCGAGCAGCGGGAGTTCGGCCGCAGGCAGCCCGCGCAGGTCGGCGGGCGATCTGATGCGGTCGAGCAGGGCCGGTCCTTCGGTGGTCATGCGCGAAGTTTACACGCCCGTACGGAAGCCGAACTCAGTGGTCGCGGCTGACCACGAAATCCGCGAGCGCGATCAGGTCGGCGGCCCGCGTTCCAAGCACCGGCAGCGCCGCGACCGCGGTATCGCGGTGGTGGCGGGCCAGCCGCGCGGCTTCTTCGAGGCCGAACAGGCTGGGATATGTCGGCTTGCCGCGCGCCGCATCCGCGCCGGCGGTCTTGCCCAGCGCGGCGGTTTCACCGGCCACGTCGAGCACATCATCCTGGATCTGGAAGGCGAGGCCGAGTTCGGCGCCATAGATGCGCAGCGCTTCGTACTGGGCACCCGCGGTGATGCCGGCGCCGATCGCGCCGAGCAGCACGCTGGCCTGGATCAACGCACCGGTCTTGCGTCGATGCATGGCCTCGATGCTCGCGGTATCGAGCGTGTGGCCCACTGCCTCGAGGTCGATGGCCTGGCCACCAGCCATGCCCGCAGTGCCGATGCCATGTGCCAGCACCTGCACCTGCTGCAGCCGTGCCGCAACCGGCAGTGTGCTTGCGGCATCGGCGAGTACGTCGAAGGCCAGTGCCTGCAAGGCATCGCCGGCCAGTACGGCAGTGCCTTCGTCGTAGGCCTTGTGGCAGGTAGGACGTCCGCGGCGCAGGTCATCGTCATCCATGGCCGGCAGGTCGTCGTGGATCAGGCTGTAGGCGTGGATGAATTCCACCGCGACCGCCGCGGCATCAAGCGGAGCCGGCGCCGCGCCCAGCGCGGAGCCCGTCGCATACACGAGTATCGGCCGCAGCCGCTTGCCGCCACCAAGCGTGCTGTAACGCATGGCCGAAAGCAGTCGTGGCGTGCCGGGATCGGAAAGCTCAAGCTGGCGCGACAGCTCGCCTTCGATGCGCTCGCGCCAGGCCGCGACACGCGCGGCGAGGTCGCCGGTGTCAGTCATCCTCATCCCCGCCATCGGCATCGAAGGGGGCGGTGCTGCCATCCTTCGACAGCAGCTCCACGCGCTGGCGCGCATCGGCCAGCGCGCCATGGCAGCGGCGCGTCAGCGCCACGCCCTGTTCGAACAGCTGCAGCGACTCGGCCAGCGGCAGTTCGCCGCGCTCGAGCTTCGCGATCAGCGCTTCCAGTTCCTGCAGCGATTTCTCGAAGTCGGGTGCCGCTGCATCGCTGCTGGTCTTTTTATTCATCGTCCAAAGTCTAGCGCACCTGACGCAGGCGATTGCGACCGGTAGAATCGCCGCGCAATGAGCAGTTCCTACAGCGCTTCAGACATCGAGGTCCTCTCGGGCCTTGAACCGGTGCGACGCCGCCCGGGCATGTACACCGACACCTCGCGGCCGAACCACCTGGCGCACGAGGTCGTCGACAACAGCGTCGATGAAGCCCTCGCGGGCCATTGCGACCTCATCGAGGTAACGCTGTTCAAGGATGGCTCGCTGCAGGTGACCGACAACGGCCGCGGCATGCCGGTGGACATCCATCCGAAGGAAAAGGTCTCCGGCGTCGAGCTCATCCTCACGCGGCTGCATGCCGGCGGCAAATTCAACGATGCCAACTATGCGTTCTCCGGCGGCCTGCATGGCGTGGGCGTGTCGGTGGTGAATGCGCTGTCGAAGCAGCTGGAATGCACGATCCGGCGTGGCGGCAAGGAATACAGCATCGGTTTCAGCGGTGGCCAGCTCACCTCGAAACTGAAGGAGACCGGCACGGTCGGGCAGAAGAACACCGGCACCACGGTGCGCTTCTGGCCTGATCCCAAGTTCTTCGATTCGGACCGCTTCGCCGCCGCGGAGCTGAAGCACACGTTGAAGGCCAAGGCCGTGCTGTGCCCTGGCCTGCGCATGCGCTTCGAGAATGAATTCACCGGTGAGAAGGACGAGTGGTTCTACACCGGCGCGTTGTCTGAATACCTGATAGAGCAGATAGGCAAGGCCGATCGGCTGCCGAAAGAACCGCTGGCCGGCAAGCACGGCAGCGAGCGTGATGCGGTGGAATGGGCCGTGGCCTGGGCGCCGGACCTGCCGGCCTTCATCGCCGAGAGCTACGTCAATCTCATCCCCACCTCGGGCGGCGGCACGCATGTTAACGGCCTGCGCTCCGGCATCTGCAATGCCGTGCGCGAGTTCGCCGAGTTCCGGAACCTGATGCCGCGCGGCGTGAAGCTTGCACCCGAGGACATCTGGAACGGCGTCTCCTTCGTGCTCTCCATCCGCATGAAGGATCCGCAGTTCGCCGGCCAGACCAAGGAACGCCTCGCCTCACGCGAAGCCGCGGCGCTGGTCGAAGGCTATGCACGCGACAGCACCGCGCTGTGGCTGAACCAGCATCCCGATGCCGGCGAGCGCATCGCGCAGTTCGCCATCGAGAATGCGCAGGAACGACTGAAGGCCGCGCAGCGCGTGCAGCGCAAGCGCGTGGTGGCCGGCCCCGCGTTGCCGGGCAAGCTCGCCGATTGCACCACGCAGGATCCTTCGCGCTCCGAGCTGTTCCTGGTCGAGGGCGATTCGGCCGGTGGCTCCGCCAAGCAGGCGCGTGACCGCAACATCCAGGCAGTGATGCCCCTGCGCGGCAAGATCCTCAACACCTGGGAACTCGAGCACGGGCAGGTGGCTTCCTCGGAAGAAGTGCACAACATCAGCATCGCCATCGGCGTGGATCCGGGTTCGGCCCACATCGCCGACCTGCGTTACCACAAGATCTGCATCCTCGCGGACGCGGACTCGGACGGTCAGCACATCGCGACGCTGCTGTGCGCGCTGTTCCTGCGGCATTTCCGGCCGCTGGTGATGAACGGCCATGTGTTCGTGGCGATGCCACCGCTGTATCGCATCGATGCCGGCAAGACCGTGGGCTATGCACTGGATGAAGCCGAGCGCGATGCCTTCATCCAGGGCATCGGTGGCCGCGCCAAGCCGGTGGTCACGCGCTTCAAGGGCCTGGGCGAGATGTCGCCGCTGCAATTGCGCGAGACCACCATGGATCCGGCCACGCGTCGCCTGGTGCAGCTCACCGTCGAGGCCAGCGACAACGCCGACCAGATGATGGACATGCTGCTGGCCAAGAAGCGCGCCGGTGATCGGCGCGAGTGGCTCGAAGAAAAGGGCAACCTCGCCGAAGTCCTCGGTTGATGCCGTGAGGACGCAGGCCGCGTACCTCGCGCCCGCGTGCCAGACGCCGATGATCCGAAGTGCCGCTGTCATGGTGATGGCGGTGGCCATGCTGGCGCTGGCCAGCTGCGCCAGCTTCCGCCCGCTGCCCGCTGCGCCGGCGGCGGACGACAAACCCGAGCTTGCGACGCTGTCTGTCATCGGACCGAAGGGCGAGCTCGATCGCACCTCGCGACAACGCCTCACGCAGCAGCTCGCGCGCTTCGGTGACGACAACCTGCTGGAGCGCCACCTCGCCACGATGCAGGCGGTGAGCAATGCGCCATTGATCACCGGCAACCAGGTGAAGCTGCTGGTGGATGGACCGCGCGCCTACGCCGCCATGTTCGCGGCCATCGCCGCGGCGAAGCAGCACATCAATATCGAGATGTACATCTTCGATGAAGCGCACCAGGGAGATCGCGCACTCACCGACCTGCTGGTCGACCGCGCGACCCATGGCGTGGCGGTCAACGTGATGTACGACGCGGTGGGGTCCAGTGACACATCCCACGAGGTGTTCGACAAGCTGCGTGCCGCCGGCGTGCAGCTCTGTGCCTTCAATCCGCTGGATCCCACTGACAACCGTACCGGCACTTTCGTGCAGCGTGACCACCGCAAGATCGTCGTCGTCGACGCGGAAGTGGCCTTCACCGGTGGCATCAATTTCAGTGCCACGTACAGCAGCAGCTCGCGCGCGCGCCGCACGCGCGTGGTCGATGCGAAGAAGGATGGCTGGCGCGACACGCAGATCCAGGTACAGGGGACTGCCGTGCGCGAGATGCAGCGGCTGTTCCTGCAGAGCTGGGACAAGCAGAAGTGCACGGGCATGGCCGCGCGCAACTATCTTCCCGAGCCCGCGACGGCTGGCAGCACGCTGCTGCGGATCGATGCGAGTTCGGTCGACTCGCGTCGCAACGAGACCTATATCGCGGCGCTGTCGGCGGTCACGTTCGCCGTGAAATCCGTGGACCTGACCATGGCTTATTTCTCACCGGACAGCCAGCTCGAGCAGGCATTGCGCGCAGCTGCCCGGCGCGGCGTGAAAGTGCGGCTGCTGCTGCCGGGCCTCAGCGATTTCGGTGGCATCGTGGAGGCCGGTCGCGCGCACTACGCGCGGCTGCTCAAGGACGGCATCGAGATCTACGAGGAACGGCGCGCGCTGCTGCATGCCAAGACGCTGTCCATCGACGGCATCTGGAGCACCGTCGGATCCGCCAACTGGGACTGGCTCAGTTTCGCGCGCAACGATGAAGTGAACATGGTGGTGATCGACCAGGGCTTTGCCGGCGAGATGCGCGCGCTGTTCGATGACGACCTCGCGCATGCCGTGCCGATCCATGCGGATGAATGGAAGCAGCGACCCTTCAAGGACAAGGTGCGCGAGCGGTTCTGGGTGATCTGGGAGCGCCTGCTGTAGAAGCGCCGCTGCCGCGCCGTGGAAACGGCGCTGCTGGCGCGCGCCCGGCCTTTAGCAGTTCATGCAGGGATTCGGCGCAGGGCAGGTCGGGCGCGGCATGCGCGATGAAGAAATCCCATGCCTGCTTGTCCCCGGCCATGCGGCATTATATGGGCATGCGCCTGTTCCTCAGCTATGCCTCGCAGGATCGTGCCGTCGCGGATTCCATCCGCGAGGCGCTGGCCGCGCAGGGACACCAGGTGTTCTTCGATCGCGACAGCCTGCCGCCCGGTGCGAGCTTCGACGATCGCATCCACGATGCCATTTATCGTTGCGACCTGTTCATCGCGCTGTTGAGTCCCGATGCGGTGGATGCCGGCAGCTATACGCTGAACGAGATCGGCATGGCCGCGCAGCTGTGGCCGAATGCGTCCTTCCGCGTGCTGCCGGTGATGCTGAAGCCGACGTCGTTCGACGCGCTGCCGCCTTACCTGAAGTCGGTGACGGTGCTGCAGACGGATGGCAATCTCGCTGCTGCGGTCGTCGATGCGGTACATGGGCTGGCGGCGCTGCGGCGCCGTCGCGTGCTGCTGAAAGCGAGCGTCGTCATCGGCACTGTCGCCGTCGTGGCCATCGCAGCCGTGCTGGCATGGCGCCACTTCGGCAGTTCACCGCTCACTGGCAGCGATGGCGCGCCGGCCGTGCTCGTCCCCGCCGGCAAGTCGGTGCTGGGCGATGACGAGAACACGCCGCTGCGCGAGATCTACACCAACGCGTTCTACATCGACAAGGTCGAAGTCACGGTGGCGCGCTATGCGCGCTTCCTGAAGGCGACGAGCTCACTGCAGCCGCCGGATTACTGGGACGAGGTGGATGCCGCGAAGGATGCCGACAAGCCGGTGATCGGTGTTTCCTGGCGTGATGCGGACAGCTACTGCAAATGGGCAGGGCGGCGCTTGCCCACCGCGGCGGAATGGGAACGTGCCGCACGCGGCGCGGACCAGCGCATGTATCCCTGGGGCAATGAGCCGCCCGATGCCGCGCGCGCCAATTCAGGTCGCGACGAAGCGGACAAACCGTATGCGGACGGTGTCGCCGTGGTCGGTGCGCATCCGACGGGTGCGAGCCCGTTCGGCGTGCAGGATCTCGCGGGCAATGTCGGTGAGTTCGTCGCCGACTGGTATTCCGAAAGCTTTCCGCACGAGGATGTGCGCAATCCCAGGGGCCCGGCCGCAGGCACCGACAAGGTCATCAAGGGCGGCAGCTGGTATGACGCGCCGGCTCGCCTGGTCGTGGCGCGCGATGCCTATGCGGGCCTGGACTACCGTTCCGATGACACCGGCTTCCGCTGTGCGCGCGACGGCGGCTGATTCCGCATCACGCCCGCAGGTTCATCGGGGATTGGCGTAACCGCGCACGCGCGTGCGCAATCGCCGCGCCGCCTTGCCTTCATCACCACGCACTTTGCTCACGCGGGCAAGGATGAAATCCAGCTGGTCCGCGGTGGATTCCCACAGCCATGGTCCGCCCGCACGCGAGTGCAGGTCCTCCAGCACTTCCTCGATGGAATGCGCGGCCTTCGCCAGGCCATGCGCGTCCAGCGCGACGAGGATCTCCAGCTCGGCGAGTCCCACCGCGCTCCAGAAATCCGGATCCGCAAGCTGCCGGCCCTGCAGGCTTGCACGCGTGCGGCGTACGCGTGCCGCATCCAGCTTCTGGCCCGCGAGCAGCTCCGCGGCCAGCAGGTTCAACGCGGGATAGAACACATCCGCGGAGCCCTGCCTGATGGCAAGTATTTCACCGCGGCGATAGCAGGCGGCCATGTCCTTCAATGCCTGCGTCTCCGCCTTGCGATTGCCCGCCGCCGACTCCATGCGCGCGAGGCGCTTGTTCACCGAACCGAGCAGCGCCTCGCGCTCGGCGGTCGCGCCGATCGCCAGCAATGCCTGCAGCGCCGTGCGCGCGGCATCGATGTCACGGCGTGAACGCGCGCGTCGTGCCAGCAGGTTGGCGCGTTGCTCGGCTGCGCGCATCGATGCGCCGCCATCGTTGGCGGTGATGGCGATCTCCAGCCAGTGCAGCGCGCGTTTGGTTTCATCCGCCTTCATCCACACGATGCCGAAGGCCGCGGCCACGTCGCCGCGCGTTCCCCATTTGCCGGCGAAGCGCGCTTCGAGATAGCGCAGCTGGCGGCGTTGCGCGGCATGCTGTGCCTTGCGCTCGCGCGCGGTCCACGCGCCCTGCGTGTCGTTCTCGATCGCCAGGGTTTCCAGCGCGATCACCAGCGCCGTCGGCGTGGCGATGGCGCCATAGAGTCTTGCGGGATCGGGAGCCGAGTGCGTGGTGGTATCCGTGCCGCCGCGACGCTGCCAGGTCCAGTCCTGGTCGCCGTAGCACTGGTAGGCCGCCCAGGTGTTGCTCCGTGGATTGCTGCGCCAGGCGGCGCGGCGTGCGTCGTTCACCGCATCGGCGAAGCGCTTGCCTTCCAGCAGCGAGGCATACAGCCCGACCGCGAAGGCATTCGCGGGATCATCATCCACCGCCCAGCCCGCGGCGACCACGCAGCGCACGCCGACGCGGATCAGCTCGCGCGCCACCGCCGCCGCGAAAGCGGAGCGATCAAAGCCCTGGTGCAGCAACTTCTGTGGATCCGCAGCGAGATGGCAGCAGTTCAGGAACACCAGCTCCGGCACCGTGCGCATGGCCGCGACTTCGCGCGGCCCGAGGAAGGCGCCATCGCTGAGCACGACGCCACGTGGCTGTTCCACCTGGCTGCGACCCCTGGTAGGCAAGGGCGGTTCGCCGTGGCCGGCAATGTGCACCACGCGGTAGTCGTGCGCGAGCAGGGCCTTGATGACGGTGGTTGCGTCGGGCCCGGCGCCATCGGTGGCGGCGATGAAGGCATGCACATGCGCCTTGCCCACGCCCTTCCTGCCGCCGAGCACTTTCGCGACGGCATTCGCTTCGGCGCGCGCTGCCGGCAGTTCCGGATACCGGGTCGCATCCACCAGCGGTTCGCCGATCACCAGCACATCGTCGTCGCGCGTGGCATCGCGCACCTGGCCGCGGAAATTCACCGTGCGCAGTCGGCGCAGCAGCCGGTTGCGCAGTGCCCACGGCTCTTGAGTCGAACCACGCTCCCCGGCGGGTGCGTCCAGCAATTCCCAGGGAATGGCCGCGGTGCCGTCGTCGAGTTCGAGCACCAGCTCGGTGATCGCACCGAGCGTGGCCTCCATGCCCGCGGGCACCAGCAGCTTGAACAGCGCGCCACCCAGCTCCGGATCGAGCCGCGTCTCGCCGGAAGCGCGCTCGATCAGCTTGCGCACCAGCCCCACCTGCGTCGCCTGGATGCGCACCTCGGTGCGCGCACGCTTGGTGTCCAGCGTGTAGACGATGTTGCCGCCTTCGCTGGTGACGGCGCTGATGTAGTCGTAGTCCGCGCCGCGATAGCTGGTGTCGATGGGCCGACGCAGCGCGCCCATGCCGGATTGCACGGTGTCGTCGAGAGTGAAGGGACCATGCGTCGCCTGGTGCAGCTGGCGCAGTGCCAGCCAGGCCTCGGTGGCGCGGTCGAGATACATCTCCACCAGCTGGAGATGCGAGATGCGTTGCCAGCCACCCTGGCCCAGTACTTCATTCGCCTGCTGCACGCCCTGCACGATGGCCTGTGCCGAAGTGCCCGGGCCGATGCCACTGCCACCGCTGCCCATCAGCGTCACCGCGAGCTCGAGCGGCGCGGCCTGGTCCTTCACTTTGTCGGACATGCGCTGCGACCAGCCGATGGTGGCTTCACGCACGGTATCCAGCAGCTGGTTGCTGTCGAGCTTGCCCTCGGGGCCGAGGCCCGCGACCAGCACATGCGGTGGGCGCGGCAATCCCAGGGGATTGAGCGGATTCTGCCGGCGATTGGCGAAAAAGCGGAATCGCCCCGGCTGCTCCGGATAACGTCCCGCCTTCAGCAGCGCCGACATCGCGCCGCCGATGTAGTCATCGACCACTTTCTCCGTGCCGGTGAGGCGCGAGGCGACGTAGTGACCGACCAGCAGTGGATGGCCGACGAACTTGAGGTTGCCGCAGAGGACGCCAACCTGCAGCGGACGGATGCGGGTGGTCATGCGCTCAGATGCTGAACGGCGCCTGCGCCAGGAACTTCGCCGCCGTCCCCAGCGTGAAGAGATTGGGCGACTGCGTGCTGGGCATCGCGCCACGCACCTGCGCATGCAGCGCCGTGTAGTTGCCCTTGAACGCGCCCTTGTTCCAGATGCGCAGCAACTGCTCGGTGAAGGCGCCATTGTGATCGCCATCCATCGAGGTCTGGTTGTCCTGGCAACCGGAGATCAGGATCACCGTCGGGTTGAAGCCCTTCACGATGCTGCCGCGGCGGGCGCTCATCGCGACATTGGCGAGCGCGGCGTCCGGATCGGCCACGCGTCCGCCGGCGGCCTTCGATACCGCGCGCTGCAGCTTGTCGTAGAAGGCCTGGTGCGCCTCGTACACGCGCCGCGCGATATCGGGCGGCATCATGCGCGGCCGCGGTGCGCCGGGTGCCGGTGGCACGATGCGCGCGCGCGTGACCGTGCCGCTGTGGCAGCTGTCGGAGAGCACCAGCACGCGCACGCCTTTCGCGAAGCGGCTGAGCTCGAAATACAGTTCGTCGTCGATCAGCTCGCCATCGAACAGGCACCAGGTTTCATCCAGGCCATCGGCTTCTTCGGGTTTCTCGCCCGGCGCGGTGACATCTTTCACCTGGCCGCCATGGCCGGAGTAGGTGAGCAGGAAGAAATCACCGGACTTGAGCGACTTGCCCGCCTTGCGCAACGCCGCCAGTACTTTCGCGCGCGTGGCGGCGGCGGTGATCAGCGTGGTGGGCTTGAAGCCGCGCGCGGTGGCGAGGCTGGTCATGTCATGGGCATCGAATTCGCAGGCGGCGAGCGGGCCATCCCAGCCTTCGTAGGACTTCGGGTCGACCCCGTTCAGGCCGATGTGCAGCGACAGTCCTTTTACAACTGGCGGCTTCACTGCGGTCTTCTTCGCGGATTTTTTCTTCACGCTGCGGGTTGCGGCTCCGGTTTTTTTCGCCATGGCTCTTTCCTTGAGATCGTGATGAGGGATCGCGGTGATGCCCGTGAAGTGCGGGCGATTCTGGTTGCCGCGTGGAAGTGATGTCAACGCGTCTGCATGCCGCTTGAGTCCGCAACACACGCCCGGCGATACTCGATCGCGGTTCCACGCACGTTCACCAGGGAGGGTCGATCATGGCGATCCAGGTCAGGACTTCAGGCATCACCATCGAAGCCAGCGGCGAAGTGGTCGCCGGAGCGCCACTGAAGCTGCGGCCGCGCGGCCAGCCTGCGAAGCCTGCAACGCGTGGAGCGCCGCGTACACGTGGCGCTGCGCCGGCGCAGGCCGTGCTCAGCGAACAGGATGCCATCGTCGCCGCGTTCGGCGAGCAGCAACTCGACCTGGTGGAAGCGATTCCGCTCGAGGCGCCGACCGCGGGAACGCCGCGTGCGCGTGGCGCCGCCCCGCGCGGCGTCGGTCCGCATGGCGATGTGCGCATCAACGTGCCCGTGCGCAAGGACGAGACCGCCGTGGTGCTGGTCGAGCGCGATGGCGTGTACGAATGGATCCTCGATGGAGAGCAGGGCGCGCCGCCGGCGACAACGCCACCGGCTCCGCGTTCGCGCGGCGCGACGCGCGCTGTACCGGCCTTCCATCGCACGCTGAGCTTCTCCATCTCATTGCCGCCAGCCGCTGCTCCCGCAAAACCTGCAGGTCCCGCCACGCGCGGCGCCGTTTCCGACGCGCTGTTGAAGATGGTGGGCGGCAAGGTCGTCGCGTACGTATTCCGCTTCGTCATGGGCAAGGCGGTGAAGGGCCTGACGAAGCTGCTGGAACGCAGCGTGCGCGAAGGCCTGGTGCACATCAATTCGCTGGATCCGGCCAGCTGGCCGACCCTTGCCGATGATGCGTCCCTGCCGCTGCCGCAGGATCGCGCCGCGCGCGTGCTGCTGCTGGTACACGGCACGTTCAGTTCCACGCTCGGCAGCTATGGCGCACTGGCTGCGCACCCGGATGGACAGGCGCTGCTGCGCGCCGCGCTCGCGCATTACGACCTCATCATCGGCTGGGACCATCGCACGCTCAGTGCCTTGCCCTCGGACAATGCCATCGACATCGTGGCGCGACTGGAACGCATCGGCTTCAAGCAACCACCGCAGGTGGATGCCGTCGCCTACTCACGTGGTGGCCTGGTGTTCCGCAGCCTGGTCGAACAGATGCTGCCGTCCTCGCCGCTGAAGATCGACCTGCAGCGCGCCGTGTTCGTCGCCTGCACCAACGGCGGCACCGAACTCGCGCGTGCCGAGAACTGGAGCCGCTTCGCCGACCGCTACCTCAACGTGGCCGCAGCCGGTGCGCGCGCGCTGGCGCTGGTGCCCGGATTCAACGCCGCGTCGACGGTGCTCTCGGCTGCCATCCGCGGCGTGGCCGTGCTGGTGAAGGCGATCGCAAGCGCAGCCATCACCGACGAAGGCATTCCAGGGCTTGCGGCCATGGATCCCGCCGGCAACTTCGTGCGCGAGATCAACGAGAAGCAGGACGGCCAGCCGACGCCGGAGAACAGCTTCTACTGCGTCGTCACTTCTACCTTCGATACCAGCAAGGCCGCCAACACCGACCCGTCGGTGATGTCACCCTCGCTGCTGCTGAAACTGGGTGACCACGCCACCGATTCGCTGTACGGCAAGCCCAACGACCTGGTCGTGCACGTGGAGTCGATGACGCAGATCGACGTCGACAGCGGTTCCTTCGTGGATGACAAGCTCGACTTCGGCGCCAACGGCCACGTGCATCATTGCAACTACTTTGCGCAGCCGGAAACCGCGCAGGCGTTGCTGAAGTGGTTCCGGTTGCCGCAGGCCGCAACGTCGCGCAGCCGCCCGGCGCTGCCGCGCAAGGCGGTGGTGAAGAAAGCGGTGAAGAAATCGACCGGCAGGGTTGCGAAGCAGACCAGCAGGGCGCCTCGCCGCGGCAAGTAGCCCTGCGTGGGGCTGGGGATGCCAGCCGACCAGTGCCATTGACCAGCCCCATCACGCTTCAGTAGCCTGCCGCCCGCAATGAAAGACCAGGAACTGAACTTCGAGGGCGTCGAGCGCCAGCCGCTGCGTACCTTCACCGAGAAGGCGTACCTCGAATATTCGATGTACGTCATCCTCGACCGCGCGCTGCCGGTGCTGGGCGACGGCCTCAAGCCGGTACAGCGCCGCATCATCTATTCGATGAGCGAGCTGAGCCTGTCGGCCACCTCCAAGCACAAGAAATCCGCGCGCACCGTCGGCGATGTGATCGGCAAGTTCCATCCGCATGGCGATTCGGCCTGCTACGAAGCCATGGTGCACATGGCGCAGCCATTCTCGTACCGCTATCCGATCGTGGACGGGCAGGGCAACTGGGGTTCCACCGACGATCCCAAGTCATTCGCAGCCATGCGCTACACGGAGTCGCGCCTCACGCGCTACGCCGAGGTGCTGCTCGGCGAGATCGATGCCGGCACGGTGGATTTCGGCCCGAACTTCGACGGCACGCTGCAGGAGCCGTTGATCCTGCCGGCGCGCCTGCCGAATCTTCTGCTCAATGGCGCCTCGGGCATCGCGGTGGGCATGGCCACCGACGTGCCGCCGCACAATCTTCGTGAAATCGCGGCCGCATGCATCCACCTGCTGGATGAACCCGAGGCGACCACCAAGGCGCTGATGAAGCACGTACAGGGCCCGGACCTTCCCACCGGCGCCGAGATCGTCTCGCCGCGCTCCGAGTTGCTGGAGTTCTACGAGAAGGGCAACGGCAGCTTCCGCGCACGCGCCACCTGGGAGATGGACGAAGAGACGGGCAACATCGTCATCAACACGCTCCCGTGGCAGGTGTCGGGCAGCAAACTGCAGGAGCAGATCGCGCAGCAGGTGCGCGAGAAGAAGCTGCCGATGGTCGAGGACATCCGCGACGAGTCCGACCACGAGAACCCGGTGCGCATCGTGATCGTGCCGCGCTCGAACCGCGTCGACGTGCCGCAGCTGATGGCGCACCTGTTCGCGACCACCGACCTCGAGCGCAGCTACCGCGTGAACATCAATGTCATCGACCTCGATGGCAAGCCCAAGGTCATGGGCCTGAAGACGCTGCTGACGCGCTGGCTGGAGTTCCGCGTCGGCACGGTGAAGCGCCGACTCGAATACCGGCTGCAGAAGGTGGATCGCCGGCTGCACCTGCTCGAAGGCCTGCTGATCGTTTACCTGAACCTCGACGAGGTGATCCGCATCATCCGTCGCGAGGATGAGCCCAAGCCCAGGCTGATCGCGCGTTTCAGGCTCAGCGAAGAGCAGGCCGAGATGATCCTCGAGACCAAGCTGCGCCACCTCGCGAAGCTCGAGGAGATGAAGATCCGCGAGGAGCAGGGCGAGCTCGCCGAAGAGAAGGCGAACCTCGAAGCGCTGCTCAAGAGCAAGGCCAGGCTGCACAAGCTGGTGCGCGACGAGATCGCCGCCGATGCCGAGGAATACGGCGACGCGCGCCGCTCGAAGCTGGTGGAACGTGAAGCCGCGCAGGCCATCGAGGAAACCGATCTGGTGGCGAACGAGCCGGTGACGGTGGTGCTGTCGACGGGTGGTTTCGTGCGCGCCGCGAAGGGCCACGAGATCGATCCGCACACGCTTTCATACAAAAGTGGCGACGCCTTCCTCGCCGCCGCGCGTGGTCGCAGCACGCAGCTCGCGGTGTTCCTCGACAGCACCGGTCGTGGTTACAGCCTGCCGGCGCATACGCTGCCTTCGGCGCGCGGGCAGGGTGAGCCACTGTCGGGAAGACTGGATCCGCCGGATGGCGCGAAGTTCGCCGGTGTCGCCATCGGTGAACCTGCAGACAAATGGTTGCTGGCCAGCGATGCCGGTTACGGCTTCATCGCGAAGCTTGAAGACCTGCACACGCGCCAGCGCGCGGGCAAGGCAGTGCTCAATCTCACTGACAGTGCGAAGGTGTTGTGCCCGGTACCGCTGGCGGGTGACGACGCCGTCATCGCCGCGGTGAATGACGAAGGCCGCCTGCTGGTGTTCCCCGCATCCGAGCTGCCGGAGATGGCGCGCGGCAAGGGCAACAAGATCTTCGGCATCCCCACCAAGCGGGCCGAGGCGCGCGAGGAACTGCTCGTGGCACTGGCCACGTTGCGCCAGGGACAGAAGCTGGTGGTCCACTGCGGTGATCGCAGCATGACGCTCACGTGGAAGGAACTTGAACCGCACCGCGGCCAGCGCGCGCAACGTGGCGCGGTGCTGTCACGCAACTACCGCAAGGTCGACCGGCTGGAAGTCATCGACTAGGAAACGCGGCATCGAGCGGGTTTTCATACCCGCCCGCATTGGGGTGGTCGGCGGCTACTTGCCGTCGACCTTGTCCTTCACGTCCTTGGCGGCGTCATCGATCTTGTCGCCAACCTTCTCCGCGTCTTTCTTCACGTCCTTGGCCGCGTCGTCGAGCTTCTCCCCCGCCTTTTCCGCCGGACCCTTGTGCTCGCAGGCCACGAGACCCGTGCCCAGCACGCAACCCATCATCAGTACCGTGAAAAACTGGCTCTTGCGCATGTGATTCTCCTGCATTCCCTTCCTGGATTCGGATGATCCAGTGCTTACAGTATGCGGAGGCGGGTCCGCGCCCGTCTGTGGGAATCGGGCGCGGCGCTGTGTAGGACAGACGCCGCCTGTAGCGCTCGAGCTACGAGATGGTGACTTCTTCCGAACTCTGGAACAGGAAGCCCTGCACATGCTGCACGCCCAGCTGCCACAGCACGGCGAGGGTGTTGGCATCTTCCACGCGCTCGGCAATGGTCTCGATGCTGCGCTCACGCGCGGCCTCGATCAGCGAGCCCACCTTCGATTGCAGCAATGGATCGGTGGTCAGGCCCTGCATCAGCGAGCCGTCGATCTTCACGAAATCCAGCGGCAGCGTGCCGAGCATGGCCAGCGGATCGATGCCGGTGCCGTAGTGCTCCAGCGCGAAGCGCACGCCCGTGGCCTTGAGCGCGGTGGCGAGGCGCAGGATGTCCGCCGGGTTGCTGGCGGTGACCGATTCGGTGACCTGTATGCAGAAACGTCCGGGTTCTAGCCCCAGGGTCTGCAGCATGTGCGCGATCCACACCGGCAGCGAAGCTTCCAGCGCACTGTGGCGCGAGATGCGCGCGAATACGCAGCCCGCTTTGGAGGTCTGCGCGAGGCGCAGCCCCTGCGCGATAACCCAGCGATCGATGAGCCCGACCAGGCCGCTGCGTTCGGCGCTGGGCATGAAGGCTGATGGCAGGATTTCCTTGCCTTCGTGGTCGGTCATGCGCACCAGCGTGTCGATCAACGGCGCGCCACCGGAAAGACTGGTGATGGGCTGCTGCACGATGCTGAAGCGATTCTCGGCCAGCGCCGCGCGGATTTCCTTCACCCATGCGGCATCGCCCGCCTCGGTGCGCGCTTCGGTCTCGTTCTGCCCGAGCTTGCCGAGGCGGTTGCCACCCTGCGTGCGGGCGCGGCGCACGGATTCCTGCGCATCGTTCACGACGGCATCGAGCTTGGCGCTGCTGGCCGGCAGCACCGCGACGCCGCCGCTCATGGTGCTGCGGAAACGCTGGCCGCTGATCTCGAATTCATGCTGCGCGATCTTTTCCAGCAGGCGCTGTGCCCACACTTCGGCGTCGCGTGGCGTGCCGCGTTCCGCGAGGATCATGATGCCCGCGCCGCTGAAGTGGCCGGCGATGTCGGTGGGCGCCAGCTGCGGGCGCAGTACCGCGGCCAGCGCGACCAGGAAATCTTCGCTGCGCAGGACGCCGAGTTCCTTTTCCAGTTTCGCGAAGCCATCCGGCCGTACATAGATGAGGAAGCGGCCACCACCCTGCATGCGGGTACCCATGCGCTGCTGGATGGCCGTGAGCAACGACACACGGTTCAACAGGCCGGTGCGCGGATTGCGCCGCACGGCGTCAGTGAGGTCGCGCGCCACATCATCGTTGGCGCGCTTCTGGCTCGGCACCATCATGCGCACGCAGGACTCGCCTTCGCGTTCGCCCAGCGTGAACACCAGTTCGAGCGTCAGCGTGCCGCCGTCGGCGGTGCGCACGTCGGCGTGCAGTGAATGATCCTTCCACAGGCCCTTGAGGCAGGCGACCAGCGCACCCTTCAATGCGGCATGGTTGGCTTCATCGAAGAAATCCATCACCGGCTGGCCGACCACATCGCCGGCATCGGCGGCGCCGATCAGGTCGAGCCATGACTGGTTCACCTCGACCACGATGCCTTCCTGCACCTGGGCGATGGCATCGTTGGAGCGCGTGAGCACGGTATCGAGCTGCTTGCGGTATTCCTGCGCTGACTGCAACGTCTCGCGCAGCGCGCGCTCGGCGCGGTAGGCGGCGAGTTCGCGCGTCACCACGTTGAAGGCGCGTGTTTCCTCGGTGAGCGTGATGCTGTCGCGCGCGCCCTGGGCGAGATCCTGCGACATCGCCGCTTCGTCCAGCTGCGCGCGCAGCATCAGCAGCGGCACATCGGGGGAAACCTTGGTGCGCACTTCGGCGACCTGCGGCAGCTCGCGGCCGTCGTTGCTGATCAGAAGGAGCAGCTGCGGATTGATCTGCGCCAGTGCATCCGGCAGGTCGGCGATGGCCGGGATCCACGTGCAATGCGCGGCCATGCCACGCTTGCGCAGCAGGCTGTTCAACGCCTCGACCGGATCGCGGGCGGTACTGACGACGATGAGCGGAACGGCGGCGTTGTCGGACAAGCTGGCGGTCTCCAGGCAGGAGCGGTGAGTTTGAGGCCGAGTGCCAGACGGTTATGTGAACCCGGCCACAGTGGCGAGCCACGCCCCGAGCGTCAAGTCGCGAGCGGGGACTTGCCTGGTGCGCCAGGCACTTCGCGCACCAGTCGCGGCACCAGGTAACCGGGCAGGGTGGCGATGAGCTGGCGATGCAATGCCTGCGCGGTGGCGTCGGTCACTGCGAAATGAGCGGCGCCCGCAACCGGGTCGAGCTGGTGCAGGTAGTAGGGCAGTACTCCCGCAGTGAACAGGCTCTGTGAAAGATCACCCAGTGTCGTGGCGTCATCGTTCACGCCGGCGAGCAGCACGCTCTGGTTCAGCAGCGCGTTGCTGACGCCGGCGAGTTCGCGCAACGCCGTCGTCGTGGGCGCATCGATCTCGGCCGCATGGTTGGCATGCACGACGATGACGAGTCGCCCGCGCCATGGCGCGAGCAATGCGATGAGGCCGGCATCCACGCGCGCGGGCAGCACGATGGGCGTGCGCGTGTGGATGCGCACGCGCCGGACCTGGGGCATATCCGCGAGGTGCGCGAACAGCTGCGCGAGCCGGGCATTGCCCAGCGACAAGGGATCACCGCCGGACAGGATCAGCTCCTCGATGGAAGGATCGGCTGCGACCGCCGCCAGTGCGGCATGCCAGCGCGGGCTAACTGCATCCTGGTCCGCGCCATAGTCGTAGTGGCGACGGAAGCAGTAGCGGCAATGCACGGCACAGGCGCCGGTGCTGATCAGCAGCGCGCGTCCCTGGTACTTGCGCAGCAGGCCGGGCGTGTCGCGCGCATCGGCCTCTTCGAGCGGATCCGCCACATAGCCTGCCACCGGTTCGAGCTCACGTGGTTGCGCCAGCACCTGGAGCAGCAGGGGATCGCGCGGGTCGCGCGGACGCATGCGTTCGATGAAGGCCCGCGGCACGCGCAGCGGAAAACCCGCCGTCGCCGCGACGAGGCTGGCAGCGGTGATGCCGGGCCCGAGTTCCTCCGGCCGCAATCCCAGCATTTCCAGCAGCTGCAAGGGATCGCGGATGGCCTCGGCCAGCTGCCGCTGCCAGTCCGGTACCGCCGCCGTGTGGCGGGCTTGGGGATCAGCCGCTATCATTCGCCGCCCATTTGTTGCCCGCATCTCCGCGGCGCGCATTAAATCAGAGAGCGTCATGGCCAGCTACACCACCAATGAATTCAAGACCGGCCTCAAGATCCTGATCGACGGCGATCCGTTTTCGATCGTCGAGAACGAGATGGTGAAGCCGGGCAAGGGCCAGGCCTTCAATCGCGTGCGGGTGCGCAACCTCAAGACCGGCCGCACCATCGAAAAGACGTGGAAGAGCGGTGATTCGGTGGAAGCCGCCGACGTGGTCGACACCGACATGCAGTACCTGTACGCCGATGGTGACTTCTGGCACTTCATGGTGCCGGAGAACTTCGAGCAGTACGCCGCGGGCAAGGAAGCGGTGGGCGATTCGGCGCAATGGCTGAAGGAAGGCATCACCTGCATCATCACGCTGTGGAATGGCGTGCCGCTGCAGGTCACGCCGCCGCCGCACATCGACCTGAAGGTGGTCGAGACGGACCCGGGCGTGCGCGGCGATACGGCCACCGGTGGCCAGAAGCCCGCCAAGCTCGAGACCGGTGCCGTGGTGCGCGTGCCGCTGTTCATCAATGAAGGCGAAGTGCTGCGCATCGATACCCGCACCGGCGAGTACATTTCGCGCGCGAAGAGCTGAGGCGCTTTTCTCCGGGCCTTGCTGGCCGCGGAGGGCTGCGGTCAGGCCCGATCCCAGGCAAACGCCATCACTTCCTGGATGCTGCGCGCGCCCAGCGCCAGCATCACCACCCGATCGAAGCCCAATGCCACGCCGGCACAGGCGGGCAGGCCATGCTCGAGTGCCGCGAGCAGGCGCTCGTCCACCGCAGGCTTGCCGAGTCCGCGACGCTGTCTTTCGCGCAGGTCGCTTTCGAAACGCCGCCGTTGTTCATCCGCATTGGCGAGCTCGACGTAGCCATTCGCCAGTTCCACGCCTTCTGCATACAGCTCGAATCGCAGTGCCGTGCGTGGATCGGCGTGTTCCAGTTGCGCGAGCGCGGCCTGCGAAGCAGGGAAGTGGTGCAGGCAGGTGAGCTTGCCGCGCCCCAGCGTCGGCCCGACCTGGGTGGCGACCAGGAAATCGAGCAGCTCATCGCGCGTGGCGTCGGCAATGCTGCTGGGGGCGAGGCCATGCGTGCGTGCCAGTGTCGCCAGTGATTCGAGCGGGGCATCGAGCGGATCGCATTCCAGTTCGCGCTGGAAAGCCGCGGCGTAACTGAGCGTCTCGAGCGGTCCGGTGCTACGGCCACCCGCAGCCAGCAATGCTGCGGCGAGCGCGG
This sequence comes from Pseudomonadota bacterium, assembly GCA_037200665.1. Classification (GTDB taxonomy): domain Bacteria; phylum Pseudomonadota; class Gammaproteobacteria; order Steroidobacterales; family Steroidobacteraceae; genus ZC4RG30. The sequence continues at coordinate 262,362 of JBBCGD010000008.1, forward strand.
CGGTCTCGGCCATGATCGCGGGCAGGTCCATGCCGAGCCGGTACCACTCGATCATGGTGAATTCCGGGTTGTGCAGGCGGCTGATTTCGCCGGCACGGAATACATGGCACAGCTGGTAGATGTCGCCGCTGCCGGCGGCGAGCAGGCGCTTCATCGGATATTCGGGGGAGGCCTGTAGAAAACGCGCGGGTTCACCGGTGAGCTGCAGTGATTCGATCTGCACGTCGGTAACAGTCGCGGCCAGCGCTGCCGGCGTTTCGATTTCCAGCACATTGCGTTCACGGAAGAAATCGCGCACGGCCTGCAGCAACGTGGCCCGCTGGCGCAATCGCGCGAGGCTGGCGGACGGACGCCAGTCCGCATCGCTCAAGCGGGTGGCGCTCCGCGCAGTTCGCCGAGGCGCTGACCCAGGCGCATGGTGGTGCCGCTCGCGATGTCGGCCAGTGCAGCCGCGTCGGGCGCGAACAGCACGATCACCGTGGAGCCCATGTTGAAGCGACCGATCTCGGCGCCGCGCGCGCGGAAGGGATCGGCGCCCGGCGGCAGCTGGATTTCCGTCACCTCGCGCGGGCGTCGCGGGGTTACATCGCCATGCCACACGGTAGCCATGCTGCCGACATTGAGCGCGCCGACGAAGATCACGGCGAAGGCGCCGGTCTCACCCTCGAACAGCAGCACCAGGCGTTCGTTGCGCGCGAACAGGCCATCCACCAGCCGCGAAGCCACCGTGTTCACGCTGAACAGCCGACCCGGCACATACCAGGCCGACTTCAACCGGCCGTCGGTGGGCATGTGGATGCGGTGGTAGTTGTACGGTGCGAGATAGATGGTGGCGAAGCTGCCGTTGGTGAAGCGGGGTGCCCATGCAGGGGCGGCGCCGGCCAGCAGTGCCTGCAGTGTGTAGGTGTGTCCCTTGGCCTGCAGCAGCCGGTTCGCGTCGATGGGGCCGCACAGGTTCATCGTGCCATCGACGGGGCTCACCACCGTGCGCGCATCGCCGGCGAGGGGCCTTGCACCGGCGCGCAGGGCGCGGGTGAAGAAGGCGTTGAAGTGCTCGTAAGCGTACGCATCCGGATTCTCGGCCTCGGAGAGATCCGGCTGGTACACCTTGAGGAAGAACGCCATGAACGCGTTCTTCACCGGCGCGAAGCGCACGCGCGTGAACCACAGCATGAAGCGGGAAATCGCATGGTGCGGCAGGATGAACTGCAGCAGGATGTTCAACGTTTGCATCGGGAATTGGCGGACTCAGTGGCCGCTGGTGAGCAGGATATTCAGGTCGGCCGCGAGCTTCGCGGCGTCGAAGGGCGGCGTGAACACGGCGGCGAGGGCGCCCTGTGCATCGATGTAGTACAGCGTGGCGGAGTGGTCCACGGTGTAGTCGCCGCCGGGCAGCTTCTGGATGGCGCGTATGGCGCCGAGGTTCTTGAGCAGTGGATCCAGCGCCGCATCCTCGCCGCGCAGGCCGATCATGTTGCCGCCGAAGGCCTCGACATAGGCGCGCATCGCGGCGGCATCGTCACGTTCCGGATCCACCGTCACGAAGATCATCTGCAGCGCAGACAGCGCCTGGATGTGGTGCAGCTGTGCCATCAGCGCCAACGTAGTGGGGCAGATGTCGGGGCAGTGCGTGAAGCCGAAGAACAGCAGGCTCGAATGGCCGACAAGCCCGGCATTGGCGAAGGGTCGTCCCTGCTGGTCGGTGAGCGCGAAGGGAATGATCTGGCGCGGCGTCGGCAGTCCCGTACCGCTTGCAAGCGACAACGGCGCCGGTTGGGCAAGCTGGCGCGAAACCATGTAGCCTGCCAGCGCCGCGGCCAGGGCCACCAGACCGACGAGCAGAAAAAAACGCTTCCTCGACATGAAGAAAGTATCCCATACCGCGCGCACCTCCCGCGCCACGGTTGCAACCGGCGGGCAGTTGTTGCGCCGGGCGGTGACACGCCTGACGCGTGCGCGCCTTCACTACGGGCACGGCACCGAGAGTGCTGTCGATGATGCGGCGGCATTGCTGGCGCATGCGAAGGGACTGAAACGGCCACTGGAAGCGCGCGACCTGGAAGCTCCAGTCGCAGCGCGCGCGCAGCTTCGCTTCGCGCAACTGCTGGGGCGGCGCATCGACGAGCGCGTTCCGGTTGTCTACCTCACGCAGCGTTGCTGGTTTGCCGGCATTCCTTTCTACGTGGACGAACGCGTGTTGATTCCACGCTCGCCCATCGCGGAGCTGATCGAGAACCGCTTCGCTCCATGGGTGGATGCGGATGCCGTGCGCAGCATCGTGGATCTGGGCACCGGGTCCGGGTGCATCGCCCTGGCCGCCGCGCTGGCTTTCCCGCGTGCGCGCGTGGACGCCGTGGACATCAGTCGCGATGCGCTCGAGGTGGCGCGCATCAATCGCACGGCGCTGCGCCTCACCCGCCGCGTACGGCTCGTGCATTCGGATTTTTTCGGGCGTCTGGCCGGGCGCCGCTACGATATCATCGTCAGCAATCCGCCCTACGTGGGCACCACGGAGTTCAACGGATTGCCGCCGGAATACGGGCACGAACCCGCCGGCGCGCTGCGTTCGGGACGCGATGGAATGGATGCGGTGACGGTGCTGCTCGAACGGTCGGCGCGGCATCTTTCCGACACGGGAGTGCTGGTCGTCGAGGTGGGCAATACGGAGAGCCGCCTGCGTCGTGCGTTCCCGAAGCTGCCGTTCGTGTGGCTGTCGTTCGAGCGTGGTGGCGGTGGCGTGTTCCTGCTCACGGCCGCGCAGTTGAAGCAGGCGGGTCTGGATTGAGGCGAGGTCGGGGTGTCCGGTAACAGTTTCGGCAAGAGCTTCGTGGTCAGTACCTTCGGCGAGAGCCATGGTCCTGCGCTGGGTGCGGTGGTCGATGGATGTCCGCCCGGCCTGATGCTTACAGAAGCCGACCTGCAGGCGGATGTCGATCGACGCCGCACCGGCACTTCGCAGTTCACCAGCCAGCGCAAGGAAGGCGACCAGGTACGCATCCTGTCCGGCGTATTCGAAGGTGTCACGACGGGTACGCCGATCGGGCTGCTGATCGAGAACACCGATGCGCGCTCGCGCGACTACGAGAAGATCAAGGATCGCTTCCGGCCCGGCCACGCCGATTACACCTATCAACAGAAATACGGCCTGCGCGACTACCGCGGTGGCGGACGTTCATCGGCGCGCGAGACGGTGATGCGCGTCGCGGCCGGCGCCATCGCACGCAAGTACCTGGCGACGCGGCTCGGCGTGTCGATCTTCGGTTACATCACTCAGGTGGGTGAGCTGGTGCTGGAGCCAAAGGATCCACCCAGCGCCTACGACAATCCTTTCTTCTGTCCGGATCCTGCGCGCCTGAAAGAGCTCGAGGACTACATCTGGAAGCTGCGTGGCGAAGGCGATTCCGTCGGCGCGAAGCTCACGGTGGTGGCGCGCGGTTTGCCGCCCGGCCTGGGCGAGCCTGTGTTCGATCGCCTCGATGCCGACATCGCGCACGCGCTGATGAGCATCAACGCCGTGAAGTCGGTGGAGATCGGCGATGGCGTCGCAGTCGCCGGACAGCGCGGCAGCCAGGCGCGCGATGTGCTGACGCCGACTGGTTTCGGCTCGAATCATGCGGGCGGCATACTGGGCGGCATCTCCACTGGCCAGGATGTAGTGGCGCACATCGCGCTCAAGCCCACTTCCAGCATCCAGGTTCCGGGCCAGACCATTGACCTTGCAGGTAACGCGGTTGAAGTGGTGACCACTGGCCGGCACGACCCCTGTGTTGGTCTGCGCGCCACGCCCATCGCCGAGGCCATGCTGGCCATCACCGTGCTGGACCACTACCTGCGGCACCGGGGCCAGAACGCGGATGTGCGATCATCCACGCCCGCAATCGGCACCTAGACCATCAGGCCCAGGATCAAGTGACGGACAAGAGCAAGGGTTGGAGAGTCGCGATCCTCGGCGCCACGGGGCTCGTGGGCGACACCATGATCAACGTTCTCGAGGAGCGTGATTTCCCGGTGAGCGAGCTGTATCCGCTGGCGAGCAATCGCTCACTGGGCAGGTCGGTCAGTTTCCGCGGCAAGTCCCATCCCGTGCTCGACGTCGAGTCTTTCGATTTCTCGAAGGCCGACATCGGACTCTTTTCCGCTGGCGCCGAGGTGTCGGCGAAGTACGCGCCCATCGCAGCGGCTGCGGGTTGCGTCGTGATCGACAACACCTCGCAGTTCCGTTACCAGGACGACATCCCGCTGGTGGTGCCCGAGGTGAATCCCGGCGACATCGCGCAGTACAAGACCCACGGCATCATCGCCAACCCGAACTGCTCGACCATCCAGATGCTGGTGGCGTTGAAGCCCCTGCATGATGCCGCTGGCATCTCGCGCATCAACGTCGCCACGTATCAATCGGTCTCTGGTGCCGGCAAGGAAGCAGTGGATGAACTCGCCACGCAGAGCGGCGAACTGCTGAACGGCCGTCCCGTGGAAGCGAAGGTGCTGGCCAAGCAGATCGCCTTCAACGTGCTGCCGCAGATCGACAAGTTTGAGGACAACGGCTACACCAGGGAAGAGATGAAGATGTTCTGGGAGACCCAGAAGATCATGGGTGACAAGTCCATCCTCGTGAACGCTACCGCGGTGCGGGTTCCGGTGTTCTTCGGCCATTCCGAAGCCGTGCACATCGAGACGCGCAAGAAGCTGACCGCAGGGGAGGCGCGGGCGCTGCTCGAGAAGGCGCCGGGTGTAACTGTGATGGATGAGCAGGTTCCGGGCGGTTGGCCGACGGCCGCTACCGAAGCAGCGAACCACGACACGGTGTATGTTGGCCGCATCCGCGAAGATATCTCGCATGAGCGCGGGCTCGACCTGTGGGTGGTCTCGGATAACGTACGCAAAGGGGCAGCGACCAATAGTGTGCAGATCGCCGAGATATTGGTTCGCGACTACCTCTGAGTTAAGTTATATTCCTGTGACCTGCGTCAAAGTGAAGTATCGAATCCAAGAATATGTTTTCCATCAGGATTCGGTGTTCGAGGATCTCTCTGGGGACTCCTGATGCGTCTTAGACTATTGAATGCGACCACGGCATTGCTGCTGGTTGCGCCGGGCATTTCGTTTGGATTGGGACTGGGTGAAATCCAGCTCAAGTCCGCGTTGAATGCACCGCTTAATGCCGAAATCGAGCTCTTCGCTACCGATGAAGAGTTATCGAGCCTGAAGGCACAGCTCGCATCGCGTGACACGTTCACGCGGTACGGGCTCGACTACCCGGTTTTCCTGAGCGGCGTGCAGGTGCGCGTGCTTCGGCTCGCCGATGGCCGCAACTCCCTGCAGCTGACTTCCTCGGCCGCAATTACTGAACCCTTCGCTACCTTCATGGTGGAAGCGAACTGGGCGCGTGGCCGCATCCAGCGCGAATACACGGTGCTGTTCGATCCGCCCACCTTTGCTCCCCAGCAGACAGCTCCCAGCGCTCCTGTAGCTGCACCCACTGCGGGTGCCGGTCGCTCCGCGGAGATTGCGCGACCCACGCCTTCGACTTCAGCGCCTGCTGCCGGTCGGCCGGCGGTGGTCCAACCAGCAGTGACACCCGCTGCTGGTGGTAGTAGCTACACGGTTCCCCGCGGGGATTCGCTCTCGTCCATTGCAAAGAGCCACTACGGTCCGCCCTCGGCAGAGCAGGCGATGATCGCCATCTACCGTTCCAATCCCGCTGCATTCGCCGGCAACATCAACCAGCTGCGCGCTGGTGCGGTACTGCGCCTGCCCGATGGCGCTGAAGTGGCGGCAATAGATCGCGCTGCGGCCGTTGGCGAAGTGCGTCGCCAGATGACCGAATGGTCCGGTCGTTCCGCTGGTTCCGCTGCGGAATCCGGAACTTCACCGCGTCTGGTGCTGGTGCCGCCGGGCGGTGCTGCAGGTACCGGAACCGGAGCGGGCAATGCGAAGCCCCCGGCGCCGGCGACTTCGACACAACCTGCTCCTGCGACGGCTGCTGGCAATCGCGTGCAGGTCGGCGATGCCGGTCTGGCGCGCGTACAGGAAGATGCGACCAAGACTCCGCCCAAGCCCGCTGCGACGCCGCCGGAGGCGGCACCCGCAACCAAGCCGGGTGATGTTTCCGTCAATGAAGTGAATCCTCCCGCGGCCGTTCAGGCCGAGCCGGCGGCGACTCCGCCTGCGATCACGGAGCAGAAACCGAAAGAAGAGCCGAAGAAGGTTGCCGCTCCGGCACCTGCGCCGGCTGAGCCCACCTTGCTGGAGCGGCTGCAGGACTTCTGGTTCGTGCCGGTCGGAATCATCGTATTGCTGCTTGCAGTGCTCGGTGTGCGTGCTGCGCGCCGGCGTCGCGTCACCGCTGCCGATGGCTTCGCCCCGTTTGCCATCGAACCCACGCTGGCTGACGATCGCGATACCAGTGCCGATACCTTCCCGCTGCGCAAGCCGACCGAAGGCCGCGACACCAGCATTGTCGTGGAAGAGAGCGCGGTGCCGCGCACCGTCGCCAATCGCAAGGAAGCGCCGCGCACCGTGGTCGACCTCGACGAAGGTCCTTCGAGCACGCCTTCCGCCGATGGCACGGGCAGCTTCGAACAGGGTGATCCGCTGGCCGAAGCGGATTTCCACATGGCCTACGGCCTTTACGACCAGGCTGCCGATCTGGTGAAGCTTGCGATCGCGCGCGAACCTGCGCGGCGCGACCTGAAGCTCAAGTTGCTCGAGGTGTACTTCGTCTGGGGCAACAAGGAACAGTTCCTGGTGATGGCGCGCGATCTCGCCTCCACCCGCGATGCCGCCCAGCCCGGCGAGTGGGAAAAAGTCGTCATCATGGGCAAGCAGCTGGCTCCGGAAGATCCGCTGTTCACCCAGTCCTATGGTGGCGTGAGCGCGAGCTCCGTCGACCTCAATCTCGAAGGCGGCCAGAACCTGGTCGACTTCGACCTGCCGAGCGAATCTTCAACGCGACTGCCGCGCCTCAGTGATGAGGCAGCTGGTGGCGCCGGACTCGGTGGTCTCGATTTCATGCTGGATGATCCGGCGCGCGGCGGGGACGGCGCGTCCAATGCGACCACTCAGGCCAAGCCGAGCTTCGCAATCGACGGCCCGACGGTGGAACAGCCAGCGCTGGGTCTCGGCGACACCATTTCCGGCAAGATTGCCGCGCCCCGTGCGCCCATCGGCATGGCGGACCAGACTGCCGAGCTTGCGCTCGATGACCTGGGGCTCGATCTCGGCAAGCTGGAAGCCACCGGCTCCAGCCTGCTCGATGATTCACAGCTCACCCGCGCGCTGTCTGTCAACGAGCAAGGCGCCGAGACACTGGTTGCCGGACTCGACGACACCTCGCGCCAGTTGTTGGAACAGGCCGGCGTTACGCAGGTGACCGAGCTGCTGCCGCTTACGGATCTGGGCGGCGACACCTCGCGTATCGCGGCACTCGACCTCAACCTGGATGCCGACAGCACGGCTTCCACCGGCACTCGCGAAGCGCCGGAGTTCAACCTCGACCTCGATGTGGGCGTCCCCGAGCAGGTAGCTGACGGCGAGTATCAGCGCACGCAGCGCATCGACCAGGCCATCACCGAGGTCGATTCCACGCATCGCGACCTCGAGCCAGTATCGATGAGCGAGGTCGGCACCAAGCTCGACCTGGCGCGCGCCTACATGGACATGGGCGATCCCGACGGTGCCCGCAGCATCCTCGGCGAAGTACTGGCGGAGGGGTCGCCGACACAGCGCCAGGAAGCCCAGCGCCTGCTCGATTCCATCCCGGGCTGATCTCCAGTGACCCGCATCGCCGTCGGCGTCGAGTACGACGGCCGCGGCTTTAGCGGCTGGCAACAGCAGCAGGAAGCCGCTTCTGTCCAGCAATGCCTGCAGACGGCGCTCGGGCAGGTCTGCAACCACGAAGTGCAAGTGACTGGCGCCGGTCGTACGGATGCAGGCGTGCATGCGCGTGGACAGGTTGCGCACTTCGAATTGAATGCGACCCGCAGTGAGCGTTCGCTCTTGCTGGGTGCGAATACGTTGCTGCCCGAGGGCATAGCGCTGCACTGGACGCGGCAGGTGCCGGATCATTTCCACGCGCGCTATTCGGCGCTGGCACGCACCTACCGTTACTGCATCCTGAATCGCATGACGCGCACGGCGCTGGCCGCGGGCCGCGCCGCTTTCCTGCACCGACCGCTCGATGCCACGGCGATGAGCGAAGCGGCCGGGCACCTCCTCGGTTACCACGACTTCAGTGCTTTTCGCGCCGCTGAGTGCCAGGCGCGCTCGCCGGTACGCGAACTGACCCGCTTCGAAGTCAGGCGCGTCGGTGATTTCGTACTGATGGAAGTAACCGGCAATGCCTTCCTGCATCACATGGTGCGCAACATGGCGGGCCTGCTGGTGCATATCGGCCAGGGCGAAGCGCAGCCTGCCTACGCTGCCGAAGTGTTGGCGGGGCGCGACCGCCGTCTCGCACCCGCGACGGCGCCGGCGGGCGGGCTCTACCTGTGGCGCGTCCACTATCCGGCTGTTTTCGGCCTGCCGGATGATTCCGATATCATGCCCGCTCCCGCCGGCTGTCCGGCCGATCTATTAGGTTAGGCATGTCCTGGTTCGAGAAAATCGTCCCGTCGAAGATCAAGACCGAACGCACGCGTCGGTTGCGCTCGGTACCCGAAGGCTTGTGGATCAAATGCCCGGCCTGCGACGCCGTGCTCTACCGCAACGAGCTGGAGCGCAATCTTTCCGTTTGCCCCAAGTGCAGCCACCACATGCGCATGCGCGCGCGCGAGCGGCTGCTGAAGTTCCTCGATCCGGATTCGATGGTGGAGATCGGTGCGCAGGTGCATCCCGAGGATCCGCTCAAGTTCAAGGACAGCAAGCGCTACAAGGATCGCCTCACCGCCGCACAGAAGAGCACCGGCGAGAAGGATGCGCTGGTCGCAATGGCTGGTCGCCTGCACGGCGAGCCCCTGGTTGCCGCGGCTTTTGAGTTCGGGTTCCTTGGCGGCTCGATGGGCTCGGTGGTCGGCGAACGCTTCCATCGCGCGGCGATGCGCGCCATTGCCGACGGTGCGCCGCTGGTGTGCTTCTCCGCCACGGGCGGCGCGCGCATGCAGGAAGCTCTGCTGTCGCTGATGCAGATGGCCAAGACCAGCGCCGCGCTGGCCCGCATGGCGCAGGCGAAGTTGCCCTACATCTCGGTGCTCACCGATCCGACCACGGGCGGTGTGTCGGCGAGCCTCGCCATGCTCGGCGACATCAACATTGGCGAACCCCGCGCGCTGATCGGCTTCGCCGGCCCGCGCGTGATCGCACAGACGGTGCGCGAAACATTGCCGGAAGGTTTCCAGCGCAGCGAATTCCTGATGGAGAAGGGTGCGCTCGACCTGATCCTCGACCGGCGTGACCAGCGCGACCAGATCGCCCGCCTGTTGCGCGTGCTCATGCACCGCTCGGCGCTGGCGCCTGTCGAAAGCTGAAGCGGATCATGAGCTCCGCACGCAGCCTCGATGACTGGCTGCGCGTCCAGGAAACCGTGCACGGCCAGGGCATCGACCTCGGTCTCGCGCGCGTGCGCGCGGTGGCCGAACGCATGGGGCTGCTGCCGTTCGGACCGCGCACGATCATCGTCGCGGGGACCAATGGCAAGGGTTCCACCGTGGCCTGCCTGGAATCGACGCTCCGTGCGCTGGGCATCAAGGCGGGGGCGTTCACCTCGCCACACCTGACCCGCTACAACGAGCGCATCCGCGTCGATGGTGTCGAGGCTTCTGGTGCCGAACTCATCGCGGCCTTCGAGGCCATCGATGCCGCGCGCGGCGACATTACGCTGACCTTCTTCGAGTACAACGCACTGGCCGCGCTGAGCGTGTTTCGCGCACGCGGCGTGGAAGTCGCCGTGCTCGAGGTGGGCCTGGGTGGCAGGCTCGATGCCGTGAACATCGTGGATGCGGAAGCCGCCATCGTCTGTTCGATCGGCCTCGACCATGCCGACTGGCTCGGTACCGATATCGAGGGTATCGGTCGCGAGAAGGCCGGCGTGTTCCGCCCGGGCGCGATCGCGGTGCTGGCCGATCCACAGATGACGCCGTCCGTGGAGCAGGAAGCACGGCGCCTCGGGTCGCGTGCATTCATCGCCGGCCGCGACTACCAGTGGCAGGCCGAAGGTGACGCCTGGCGCTTCACCATGGATGCGCTGACTCTTGCGCCGCTGCCACCTCCGGCACTGCCCGGACGTACGCAACTGGCCAATGCCTCGGCGGCCATCGCCACCCTGCATGCGATGGGCTTGGTCGACTCCGCGAACCTGTCGCAGGTCGGGCGCGCGCTGCAGCGGCTTGCGTTGCCCGGGCGCTTCCAGATCGTCCCAGGACCGGTGGAGTGGATCCTCGACGTCGCCCACAACGAGCCCGCGGCGCGCGTGCTCGCACGCAACCTCGCCGATCGTCCCGTGGCCGGTCGCACGCTGTGCGTCGCCGGCATCCTGGGTGACAAGGACATCGGCGCCGTGGCGCAAGAGCTGGATGGCGCAGTCGATCAGTGGTTCCTGTGCGGAATCGATGCGCCACGCGGACTCACCGCCGCGGCACTGGCGGCGCGCTCGCCATTGTTTGCCGGCGCGATTCTGGCCAGCGACATCGCTGACGGCATGCGCCAGGCGGCGCGTCACGCGCAGCCGGGTGATCGCATCGTGGTGTGTGGCTCCTTCCTGGCCGTCGCGCCAGCACTGCAGCTGCTGGGCGTTTACTGAACCCGATGCGCTAACATCCGGGCGCATGTCCCCACTCATGTGCCGCTGATCATGGAGACCGCCACCAAGGAACGGCTGACTGGTGCGTTGCTGGTGGTACTGGCACTGGTCATCGTGATCCCCGAACTTCTGTCCGGTCGCGATTCGACGGAGCAGGGCACGCCACCCGCGCAGAATCCGGAAGAGGGCGCGCCGCTGCAGACCTACGATGTGCAGCTCGATGGATCGGGTGCTGCGCCGGTTGCCCCTCGCGATATGCCGGCGGCCGCGGCCGCGGAAATCGCTGCCGTACCTCCGCCGGTGACCAGCAGCGAAGTAGCCGCGGCACCCGCGGCCGCACCCGGGCCTGCGGTGGCAGCTGCATCGACGCCGGCTGAGCCCGCTGCAACCGCAACGCCACCGCCATCGAAGGCAGTTGCGCCGGAAACACCACTGGCAGTGAAGCCAGCTTCGAACTCGACCAACGCCGCCACTCCGCCGCAGCCAGCAAAGGAAGCCGCAACCAGCAGTGCCGCGAAGGCATCCACACCCGCGAGCAGGGAGCCTGCGTCAGCTGCAACCGGCAAGTGGTGGGTGCAGCTCGGCAGCTTCGCGTCGCGCGACAACGCGCAGCAGCTGGCCCGCAAGCTGCACGCCGCTGGTTTCAACATGGACGTTTCACAGAGCCGCAGCAAAGGCAAGGAACTGTTCCGGGTGCGTGCCGGCCCGGTCGCCGATCGCGACGCGGCCAGTGCCCTGCAGAGGCGACTCGCGGCGGCAGGTGAAAAGAACTCGTCACTGGTCGCACCTTAGGGCGCGCGCTCTGTGTAAAATCCGCGCTGCGTCGCAGTGACTCACTGGCGCCAAGGAGCGCGGATCCCGCAACGATGGTCACTCTCGATTACATCATCCTTGCCATCATTCTCGTCTCGGCGATTGCCGGGGCATTCCGTGGCTTCCTGCGGGAAATCTTCTCGGTGGTCGCCTGGATACTTGCCGTATGGCTGGCGTGGAAGTTCGCGCCGTCACTGGCGCCCAAGCTTGGCGGCGTGCTGAAGGATCCGGTGTACGGAACCTGGGCGGCGCGGGCGCTCATCCTGCTGCCGGTGGTGATCGCCGGTTACTACCTTGGTGCGGTGGTCAACCACTTCGTGCGCCTGTCCATGTTCAGCGGCCTCGATCGCCTGCTTGGATTCCTGCTCGGTTGCGCACGCGGCCTTGTGATCATCGGCATCGGCATCATATTGGCGCAGGCCACGCGGCTCGATGAAGAAGCGTGGTGGAAGAGTTCACGCCTGGCGGCAGGCATGAAACCCGCGGCGGCATTCGTACGCGGGCTGGCGGGCGAGCATCTGCCGCCACGGCTGGCAGGCAAGGGCTGATCCGGAGGACACATGTGCGGAATCGCAGGCATCGTTGGTCGCAGTCCGATCAACCAGCAGCTGTATGACGCACTGACAGTGCTGCAGCATCGCGGACAGGATGCCGCCGGCATCATGACCGCCGATGGTGGCGAGCTGTTCGTCGCGCGTGGCAAGGGCCTGGTGCGCGACGTCTTCGGCCAGCGCGACATGGAATCCCTGCGCGGCAACATGGGCATCGCGCACGTGCGTTACCCCACCGCGGGTGGCAACAGCTCCTCGGAAGTCCAGCCCTTCTACGTGAATGCGCCCTATGGCATCTGCCTGGGGCACAACGGCAACCTGACCAACGCCACGGAACTCGCTTCGGTGCTGACGCGCGAAGAGCGCCGCCACCTGAACACCAGCTCCGATTCCGAAGTGCTGCTCAACGTGTTCGCCTCGGAGCTGCAGCGTCTCGGCACCCAGCGCGCCACGCCCGCGGACATCTTCGCGGCCTGCAATGCCGTTTACCGCCGTTGCCGTGGTGCCTATGCGGTGGTGGCGATGATCATCGGCCACGGCGTACTGGGCTTCCGCGACCCGCATGGCATTCGCCCGCTGATCCTCGGCCAGCGGCGCAGTGCCCGCGGCATGGAGTACATGCTGGCCTCCGAGAGCGTGGCCCTGACCATGGCCTCCTTCGAGATCGTGCGCGACGTGGCGCCGGGCGAAGTGGTGTTCATCGACGAGCTGGGTCGCCTGCATACCAACCAGTGCGTGCCGGTGGCGCGCCACACGCCGTGCATTTTCGAGTACGTGTACTTCGCGCGTCCCGATTCCATCATCGACAACATCTCGGTGTACCGCGCGCGCATGCGCATGGGCGAGAAGCTGGCCGACAAGTTGAAGCGCGAGCATCCCGACCACGACATCGACGTGGTCATCCCGATTCCCGACACCAGCCGCACCTGCGCGCTGCAGCTGGCGCAGAAGCTCGGCATCAAGTATCGCGAGGGCTTCAACAAGAACCGCTACATCGGCCGCACCTTCATCATGCCGGGCCAGGAACAGCGGCTGAAGTCGGTGCGCCGCAAGCTTTCCGCAATCGATTTCGAATTCCGCGGCAAGAACGTGCTGCTGGTGGATGACTCCATCGTGCGTGGCACGACTTCCGCGCAGATCGTCGAGCTGGCGCGCGAGGCCGGTGCCCGCAAGGTGTACTTCGCCTCGGCCGCGCCGCCGGTGCGTTATCCGTATGTCTACGGCATCGACATGCCGGCCGCCTTTGAACTGGTCGCCGCGGGTCGCGAGGTCGACGAGATCGCGCGCCAGATCGGCGCCGACTGGTTGCTGTACCAGGATCTCGAAGACCTGGTTTCCGCCTGCCGCCACGACAATGCGGCCATCACCGAGTTCGACACCTCGTGCTTCTCCGGCACGTATGTGACCGGCGATGTCACGCCTGAATATCTGGAGCGGCTGGAGCGTGAACGTTCCGACGGTGCCAAGGCGCAGCGTCGTGACAGCGCGCTGAAAGTCGTCAGCTGATCCTCTCGGGCCGCGTGGGGAGCCTGCATCCATGCGGCTGCTGCTGATCGTCGAGGACGCCGCTTGCCAGGCACTGCTGCAGCAACACGTGCGCAGCGAATGGCCCGACACCGAGTTCGTGGTGCGCGTGCCGCAGGTTTCCAACGTGCTGCCATCCGAATTCCTCGCGCAGGGCTACGACGCCGTGATCGTCGATCAGCATTGGCAGGGCGGCAAGGGGCTGCTCTGGTTGCGTGAGCTGGCGGGTCGGCGTGGCTTCGCACCGGCCTTGTTCCTGATCGACCGTCTCGACAGTCCTGCCGCGCGCAAGGCCCGCCTGTTCGGTGCGTTCGGCGTATTGCCGCGCATGGATTTCATCCCCGCAACCCTGACCGCGGTGCTGGCCGAGGCTTCGCGCATGCAACGTCGCGCGCTGGCCTACTGGCGTGTTTCCCCGGAGGCCGAGGCCGCGCGCCGCTTCGGTGCCGTGCGCATTCCCGGCTACCGCTGCGTGCGGCGCCTGGCCGGCGGTTCGGTGTCGCAGCTGTATCTTGCCGAAAGCGAGAAGGCCGGCGACCTGATGGTGATCAAGGTCACGCCGTCACAGCGCGATGCCTCGGGCATCGATCAATCCTTCGAGCGTTTCCTGCAGGAATACGAGATCGCGCATCGCCTGCGCCACGCCAGCATCGTGCGTTGCCATGAGCTCGGTGTCGCCGACGACCACGCCTACCTCGCGATGGAATATTTCCCCGATGGCGACCTGCGTCGGCGCATCCGCGCCGGCATCACGCCGGTGGATGCGCTGGATCTTTCCGCACAGATCGCCGGCGCACTGGCCGCGCTGCATGACGCCGGCGCGCTGCATCGGGATCTCAAGCCCGGCAACGTGCTGATGCGTGGCACGCGCCAGATCGCACTCTCCGATTTCGGCCTCGCCAAGGACATCGCCTGGGACATGGAGATCACCGATCCCGGGCTCATCTTCGGCACCCCGCAGTACATGAGCCCCGAGCAGGGACACGGCGAACCAGTGGACGCACGCAGCGACCTGTACAGCCTCGGCGTGATCCTCTACGAAATGCTGGCGGGCGAGAAGCCATACGCGGCGCCGAACCCGATGAGCGTCATCTACATGCATCGCAACCAGCCGATACCCAAGTTGCCTGCAGCGACCGCACACTGGCAGCCACTGGTGGAAAGCCTGCTGGCGAAACTTCCGCAGCAACGCTATGGCGACGCGCGCGAAGCCCAGGAAGTGTTGCGCCGGGCCGCAGATACCGCGCGGGCCGCGTGAGCATGTCGGCGGATTTCCTGCAGGCGTCCACGCCGGCCGCCTGGGCCGAGGCGGCCGCGCGCGACTGGCGCCTGCTGCTGGTCGACCACGCCAATTGCGAGAAGAAGGCCGCTTCGACGGCGCTGGCACTGATGTTCGCCTATCCCGAAGACCGTGAACTGTCGCTGGCCATGGCGCGACTGGCGCGCGAGGAATTGCGGCATTTCGAGCAGGTACAGAAGCTCATGCGCGAGCTCGATGTGCCGATGACGCGGCTGCCGCCGAGCCGCTACGCCAGCGCGCTGCGCGCGCAGCTGGCCAATTCCGAACCACAGCGCAAGCGCGACCTGCTGCTGGCTGGCGCATTGATCGAGGCGCGCTCCTGTGAGCGTTTCGAAGCACTCGCGCCGCTGTTGCAGGAACCACTGTCGAGTTTCTATGGCGGACTCGCCGAATCCGAGCGTCGCCATGCCGGGCTGTACGTGCAGCTGGCGGAAGCCGCCGCACCGGATGAGGTCGAGAGCGGCGCATTGCGCCGGCGTCTGGATGAACTCGCGCGCATCGAGGCGCGGCTGGTGCTGGATCCCGATCCGCAGCTGCGCTTCCACTCCGGCATGCCGGCAGCAGCTCCGGTCTGATTCAGCAGCGCTGCGCGGTACCTACTTCGGCATGGGCGGAGGTGGCGGTTGCTGTGCGAACCGCTGCAGTGCCGGGTCGAACACGGCCCACGGTGGCGCTTCGTCGGTCCAGATCGCCATCTGCGGTGCGAGGCCATGCGGCTGGTCGAGCACGCCGAAGCGCACGCCGCGTATCTGTGGTCGCGCCGAGTTCTCCGCAAAGATGTGCGTGCCGCAAGCCGGGCAGAACCACTGCGTGACCGTGTTGCCGCTGTGCGCGGCATAGGAATGCGGCGCCACTTCGCCTTCGATGACCACGTCCGTAGTCAGGAACATGGCGTTCTGCGTCGGGCCGCCCACGGCGATGCGCTGGCAATGGCGGCACCAGCATTGGCGCGTGGCCACTGGCTCACCACTGATGGCCAGTACCACCTTGCCGCAACCGCAACGTCCGGAATAACTCACTGACCGATTCTCCCGCTAGTCAATTTCTTCAGGGCGTACTGGCCCTGCGCATCCACGACCAGTGCATTGCTGCGCTCGGGCCAGTCGCCGAGCACGACGCGCGTACGCTCGCGCCCCATCCACGGTGATGTGATGCATGGCGGGTCGGTGCGTGTGGCCGTGGACCAGCACGTCGCTGCGCGTCGAATGCAACAGTGCAGTTACCGCCCCGGGCGTCACATCCATGATGGAGTCCGGCAGCCGGCGTGTGTATGAATGGCTGCGTCGTCGTGCGATGCCCGCCAGCCGGCGCCGCAATGACAGCGGCAATGAACGCCAGCCACCACGGAAGACGGCGCTGCGGACTACGCGACGAAAGCGCTGGTAGGCGCGATCCCCGGTGCACAAGGTATCGCCGTGCGTGAGCACGAAGCGCCGACCATTGAACTCAAGCGATTCCGGATCGGCAAGCGGCCGGCAAACCCGTCGCCGCCCATGAAATCCGCACCCAGCAGGAAATCGCGATTGCCGTGCTGATGAAGCAGGGCACGCCGGCGGCAGTGAGTTGGCGCAGCCAGCCGACCACGCGGCGGCGCGCGGGC
The DNA here is from genome assembly GCA_037200665.1 of Pseudomonadota bacterium. GTDB lineage: Bacteria > Pseudomonadota > Gammaproteobacteria > Steroidobacterales > Steroidobacteraceae > ZC4RG30. The sequence goes on from JBBCGD010000008.1 coordinate 278,885, forward strand.
TCATCGTCGTCATCGCCGATCCACGCTTCGAACAGGTCGCCGAGGATGTACAGCGCATCGCTCGCCGCCGCTTCTTCACGCAGGAATTGGCGGAAAGCCTCGAGGGTTTCGGGGTGCCGCGGCGTCCAGGTGCAGGTCTGAAATGAAGAGGGTGCGGCCGCGTGGCATGCATCGAATATAGTGTACGAATGCCTGCAAGTCCCCTCATCACGCGCTTTGCGCCCAGTCCCACCGGCGAACTGCACCTCGGCAACGCGCGCCACGGCTTTGTTCAATGCCCTGCTGGCCGCGCGCGATGGCGGCAGCTTCTGTTGCGCATTGAAGATACGGATGCGGCGCGCAGTCGCCCCGAGCACACACGCGCGTTGATCGAGGATCTCTCCTGGCTCGGGCTCACCTGGGCGGGCGAGCCGCTGCACCAGTCGGCGCGCGCTGCCATCTACGACGAACAGCTGAAGAGTCTCACTGCAGCTGGTTTCGCGTATCCCTGTTTCTGTTCGGCGCGTGAGCTTGAATTGGCGCGCGCCGCGCAGCTCGCCGCCGGCAAGCCGCCGCGCTATTCGGGCAAGTGCCGGCATCTTGCTGCCGCCACCGCGCAGTCGCGACTCGCCGCCGGTGAATCCGCGACGCTGCGTTTCAAGGTACCGCAGCAGGGCGAAGTGGTGTTCGAGGATCTCGTGCATGGTACGAAGCGCTTCGCCAACGCGGAGATCGGCGACTTCGTGCTGCGTCGTGCGGATGGCAGCGCGGCTTTTTTCTTTTCCAATGCCGTGGACGATGCGCTCTCGGGTGTCACGCAGCTGCTGCGCGGTGACGACCACCTGAGCAATACACCGCGCCAGCTGCTGATCCTGCATGCCTGCGGCTGCCGGCTCCGCGCTACGGCCATCTTGCCTTGCTGACTGCGCGGATGGCGCGCCGCTTTCGAAGCGCAACGGTGCGCTGTCGTTGCGGCAGTTGCGCGAGCAGGGCTACCTGCCGCAGGCGGTGGCCAACCACCTGTTCCGCCTCGGCCATTCCACGCCACGACACGAACTGCTCACGTTCGAGGAAATGGCCGCCGCATTCGAGGTGCACCACCTGCAGCGCGCGCCCGCGCATTTCGATCCCACGCAGTTGCTGGGCTGGCAGAAGGAGGCCGTGCATCGCCAGTCGGAAGCGGCGGCGCGCAACTGGCTGGGCGTGCATCTTCCCCGCGTCCCTGGATGCGGACGCCGGCGCCGCGTTCATCAAGGCGGTGCTGCCCAACATCGTCTTTCCTGCCGATGCATCGCCGTGGGTGGAGGTGGCATTCGGCGCCGATCCGGAGCCGGATGCGGAAGGGCAGGCTGCCATCGCCGCTGCGGATCGCGGCCTTTTCCAGGCTGCCGCCGCTGCTGCCAGCAATGATTTCGCCGCCATCGTCGCTGCGGCGAAGGCAGCGACCGGGCTCAAAGGTCCCGCCCTGTTCAAGCCCCTGCGGGCCGCGCTCCAACCGGGAAACTGGCCGGCCCCGAACTCGGTCCGCTGCTCAAGGCCATGCCGGCGGGCAGCGCGCAGCGACGGCTGGCGCGATTCGCGTGAACGGGCTCCGGTAGAATTCCGCGATGCTGACCATCCACAACTCCCTCACCGGGAAGGTCGAGGCGTTCAAGCCCATCGTTCCCGGCGCCGTGCGCATGTATGTCTGCGGCATCACCGTCTACGACTACTGCCATATCGGCCATGGCCGCATGCTGGTGGCCTTCGACCTGGTGCAGCGCTGGCTGCGGTACAGCGGTTACCGGGTCAACTACGTCCGCAACATCACCGACATCGACGACAAGATCATCCGCCGTGCTGCCGAGAACGCGAGAGCATCGACGCGCTTACCGCGCGCTTCATCCGCGCAATGGATCAAGACGCGGCCGCGCTGGGCGTGCAGAAGCCAGACCATGAACCGCGCGCCACCGGGCACATTCCGCACATCATCGCGCTGATCGAGCAGCTCATCGCGCGCGGCCATGCCTATGTCGCCACGGATGGTGATGTCATGTATTCGGTGTCGAGCTTCGCCGCCCTACGGACGGCTCTCCGGCAAGAAGCTGGAGGACCTGCGCGCCGGTGCGCGCGTCGGCATCGATGCGGCCAAGCGCGATCCACTGGATTTCGTGCTGTGGAAACGCGCCAAGCCCGGTGAGCCGAGCTGGCCATCGCCCTGGGGCGAGGGCAGGCCGGGCTGGCACATCGAGTGCTCGGCCATGTCCATCGCACTGCTGGGCGAGCACTTCGACATCCACGGCGGCGGCATGGATCTGAAATTCCCGCACCATGAGAACGAGATCGCGCAGAGCTGCGGGGCCAATGGCGCGCATTTCGCGAACCTGTGGATGCACAACGGCTTCGTCAACGTGGACAGCGAGAAGATGTCCAAGTCGCTGGACAACTTCTTCACGCTGCGTGAAGTGCTGCCGCAGCTGCGCCATGCCGAGGTGCTGCGCTACTTCCTGATCGCCAGCCACTACCGCGGGCCGATCAACTACACGCTGGAAAACCTGCAGCAGTCGGATGCCACGCTGGGTGGTTTCTACAACGCGCTGCGCGGCGTGCCGGTGGGCGAGGCCGGTGCCAGCGCGCAGCAGTGGCGCGACGAGTTCCGCGCGGCGATGGACGATGACTTCAACACGCCCAGGGCGCTGGCGGTACTGCAGCGGTTGGCGCGCGACATCAACGAAGCCAAGGCTGGCACCTGCTTCACCAATGCCGCGGAACTTGGCGCGGTCTTCCGCGAACTCGCGACTACGCTTGGCATCTGCCAGCTGGAACCCGAGCAGTGGTTCCGTCTGTCGTTGCCTGGGGCGGCAGGAAATGCCGCGTTCGACGACGCGGCCATCGAGGCGGCCATCGCCGCGCGCCTCGCGGCGCGCAAGGCGCGCAATTTCAAGGAATCGGATCGGCTGCGCGATGAACTCGCCGCAGCCGGTGTGGTGCTCGAGGACTCTCCTGCGGGAACGACCTGGCGGCGGAAGTAGGCCTTACTTCGGCGGCGGCGGACAGCGGCTGTTCCATCGCACGCACTTCGCCCTTCACCAATCCTTCGCGGAACTGGTAGGCCTCGAGCGTGTTTTGGATCAGCATGGCGATGGTCATCGGACCGACGCCACCCGGCACCGGCGTGATCCAGCCGGCGCGTTCTCTTGCAGTATCGAACTCCACGTCGCCAACCACCTTGCCCGAAGGCAGGCGGTTGATGCCGACGTCCAGTACCACGGCGCCTGGCTTGATCCAGTCGCCTTTCACGAACTCCGGCTTGCCGATGCCCGCGACGATGAGGTCGGCGCGCTTCACGTGGCCGATGAGATCCTTCGTCTGGCTGTGGCAGATGGTGATGGTGGCGCCGCGCATCAAGAGTTCGAGCGCGGCAGGACGGCCGACGATGTTCGACTGGCCCAGCACCACCGCATCCATGCCCTTCGGATCGATGCCGAGTACTCCAGCATCTTCATGCAGCCATAGGGCGTGCACGGACGCAGTCGCGGCGTGCGCTGCGCCAGCAGGCCGAGGTTCTCGGGGTTGAAACCATCGACATCCTTCTCGACCGCAATGGCGTCGATCACGGCTTTGCTGTCGATCTGCTTCGGCACCGGCAGCTGCACCAGGATGCCGTCGATGGTGTCGTCCGCGTTGAACGCCTGCACCACAGCCAGTACTTCTTCCTGCGTCGCCGTCGCCGGCAGCACCTTCTTCACCGACACCATGCCCGCGGCCTCGGTGGCCTGGTGCTTGTTGCGCACGTAGATCTGCGAGGCGGGGTCTTCGCCGACGATCACCACCGCAAGGCGCGGTGCGCGCCTGCCGGAGGCCGTGATCGCCGCTACCTTTGCCTTGATGTCCTCGCGCAACGCCAGCGCAATCGCCTTGCCGTCGATCAGTCGGGCCGTCATCGTGAATCCCCGTGGTTAGCCGAATCCAAAACGGGCGCTAGGGTATCATCCGTCTGTCGGGGCGTGGCGCAGTCTGTAGCGCATCTGCTTTGGGAGCAGAGGGTCGGAGGGAGGGTCGGAGGTTCAAATCCTCTCGCCCCGACCACATCAGGAAGAACGCAGGTGCTCACAGCCTGCGTTCCCTTATTCGGAGTGGCGACAGTTCCAGTTCTGACAATGGACCCCCTCATCCTCGCGCGGCTGCAGTTCGCCGCGAACATCAGCTTCCACATCCTCTTCCCCAGCATTTCCATCGCATTGGCGTGGGTGCTGCTGTATTTCAAATGGCGCCACGGCCGCTCGCGCGACGAGCGCTGGATGGACGCCTACCGCCTGTGGGTGAAGATCTTCGCGCTGACCTTCGCGCTGGGCGTGGTGTCGGGTGTCACCATGAGTTTCCAGTTCGGCACCAACTGGCCGGGCTACATGGAAACCGCGGGCAACGTGGGCGGGCCCCCGCTGCTCGCCTACGAAGTGCTGTCGGCGTTCTTCCTCGAAGCAACCTTCCTGCCGGTGATGCTGTTCGGCATCGGTAGGGTGTCCGCGCGCATGCACACGGTGGCGACGGTGCTGGTGGCTTTCGGTACCAGCCTGTCCGCGTTCTGGATCCTGGCGCTGAATTCGTGGATGCAGACGCCCGTGGGTTTCGTGCTGGTGGATGGCCGCGTGCACGCCGTGGACTAGGCTCGCCATCCTGTTCAATCCGTCGATGCCGTATCGCGTAGCGCACATGCTGCTGGCGTCGGGTCTCACCGTGTCCTTCCTGATCAGCGGTCTTTCCGCCTGGCGCCTGCTGCGCGGAGACACGCGACCGGATGCGGCCGCGACCTTGCGTACGGGTGTGACACTGGCTGCGGTGCTGATCCCGCTGCAGGTATTCGTGGGCGACGCGCATGGCCTCAACACGCTGGAACACCAGCCCGCCAAGATCGCCGCGATGGAAGGCGTGTGGCATACCGAACGTGGTGCGCCGCTGCTGCTGTTCGCCGTGCCGGATGAAAAGCAGCAGGTGAATCATCTCGAACTGGCCATACCGCATGGCGCGAGCCTGATCCTCAGGCACGACAGCCAGGGTGAGATCCGCGGCGTCGCGGATTTCCCTGCAGGCCATCCGCCGGTGCTGCCGTTGTTCTATGCCTTCCGCGTGATGGTGGGCATGGCGCTCCTGATGCTGGCGGTTTCCTGGTTCGGTGCCTGGCGCATGCGGCGCGGTGCGTTGCCGCCGCGCCTCTGGCTGCGGCGTGATGGTGGCGATGACTTTTGCCGGATGGATCGCGACGCTTGCCGGCTGGTACGTCACCGAGATCGGTCGGCAGCCGTGGCTGGTCTACGGTGTGCTGCGCACTGCGGATGCCGCTACGGCCAGGCCGATCCCCATCGGCATCAGCCTCTCCTTGTACCTGACGATGTATGTCGCGCTGATCGTGGCCTACATCAGCGTGCTGTTCTACATGGCGCGCAAGGCTGGCGAGCCGCCGTCGCCGCTTTCTCCGGCAGGTGAACCCCATGGCCCCTGATCTGGCGACTCCCCGCCGGCTGGTTGCCGGTGGTGTTCATGACGCTGATGGGCGTGGCGCTGCTGCTGTACGTGGTGCTCGATGGCTACGACCTCGGCGTCGGCATCCTGTTGCCCGGCGGGACGGATGAAGAGAAGGACATGATGGTGGGAGCCATCGGTCCGTTCTGGGATGCCAACGAACCTGGCTGGTGCTGGGCATCGGCATCCTGCTGGTGGCGTTTCCGGTGGCGCATGGAGTCGTGCTGTCGTCGCTGTACCTGCCGGTGGTCGCGATGCTGATCGGGCTCACGCTGCGCGGCGTGGCTTTCGATTTCCGCGTCAAGGTGCATGCCTCGCACAAGCCGCTGTGGAACCGGCTGTTCTGGATCGGCTCGCTCACCACCGCGGTGGCGCAGGGCTGGATGCTCGGCAGCTACATCACCGGCTTTTCCGCCGCATTGTCAGCGCAGGCCTTTGCGGCGCTCACGGCGTTGTGCGTGCCGCTGGCGTACGCATTGCTCGGTGCCGGTTGGCTGTTGATCAAGACCACGGTGCATTGCAGGCGAAGGCCGTGCACTGGGGGAGGCGCGCCTGGTGGGGCGCGCTCGCGGGCTTCCTTTCCGTCTCACTGGTTTCGCCGCTGGTCAGCGAGCGCATCTTCCACAAGTGGTTCGACCTGCCTTACGTCGTGCTGCTGCTGCTGCCGCTGCCCATCGTGACAATGGTGCTGCTGCTGATCGCCGCACGCGCATTGCGACGGCTGCCGCTGCGCATGGCCCAGGGCAATGACTACGGCGCGTGGGTGCCTTTCGGCTGCACCGTGGGCGTGATCGTGCTGGGCTTCTACGGCCTGGCCTACAGCCTGTTTCCCTATCTCGTGGTGGATCGCATCACCATCTGGGAGGCGGCGAGCGCGCCCGAATCGCTGATGGTCATCCTCATCGGCGCGGCGGTGGTACTGCCCGCCATCCTCGGCTACACCTTCTACGTGTACCGCGTGTTCCGCGGCAAGGCGCAGCCCCTGTCATATGGCTGACCGGATCGGTGATCCGCATGGACGGGAATCGCCCCACGACGGGACTGCATTCCGCGGCGATTCGTATATACTCCCGCCCCGCTTCCGGACCAACCCCGAAGAAGGGTGGGACAGAAGCGGGAAGGTGACCCGCCTTGTGTGCATGGCCGCGTCGAACCGATTGCCATACCATGGGTTCCCACAAGGCGCCCGTAGCTCAGTTGGATAAGAGCATCAGCCTTCTAAGCTGAGGGTCGCAGGTCGACTCCTGCCGGGCGCGCCAGGCAAGGTCGCTTCAGGTTGAACGATGGTGGACGTAGCTCAGCTGGTAGAGTCCCGGATTGTGATTCCGGCTGTCGCGGGTTCGAGTCCCGTCGTCCACCCCACCCATTTTCATGGGCCGTTAGCTCAGTTGGTAGAGCAGTTGACTCTTAATCAATTGGTCGTAGGTTCAAATCCTACACGGCCCACCATTTCCGAACCTCCCGCGCGAAAGTGGCGGAACTGGTAGGACGCACTGGATTTAGGTTCCAGCGGGGCAACCCGTGAGAGTTCGAGTCTCTCCTTTCGCACCAACACTTAAATGTCATCCGCTATTGAAGTTGAAGGATTCGCAGCAATGCAGTTCACAGTGAATACCACCACCGGTCTCGAGCGTCGCATCGAGGTACAGATCCCGCATTGCACGCGTTGCTGGCGGAAGTGGAACGCCGCCTGCGCGATCTTTCGCGCACGGCCAAGGTGCGCGGCTTCCGTCCCGGCAAGGTGCCGCTGCCGGTGATCAAGCAGCAGTACGGCAGCCAGGTGCATGGTGATGCGGTGTCCGACCTCATCCGCGAGGGTTACAGCGAAGCCGTGAAGCAGGAGAAGCTGCGTCCCGGCCGGCAACCCGAGCATCGAACCCATCCAGATCGAGCCGGGTGCGGACTTGAAGTTCGCCGCCGTGATCGAAGTGCTGCCCGAAGTCACCGTCGCGCCGCTGGCCAAGGTGGAGATCGAGCGCCCGGTCGCCGACATCAAGGAATCGGATGTCGATGCCATGCTGGAAAGCATGCGCAAGCAGCGCGTCAGCTACGCCCGCCGTCGAACGCGCTGCGCAGAAGGATGATCGCGTAGTGGTGGATTTCGCTGGTCGCAGCGGCGGCATCGCCTTCGAGGGCGGCACTGGTACCGACATGACCGTGGTAATCGGGCGCGAACCAGGTCATCGCGGATTTCGAGACCGCGCTCATCGGCATGAGCAAGGGCCAGACGAAGGACCGCACCGGTGAAGTTCCCGGCCAACTACGGTGCCGCCGAACTCGCTGGCAAGGACGCGGAGTTCGACCTGACGGTAAAGTCGGTCGAAGAGCCGGTTCTGCCGGCGGTCGATGAGACTTTCGCGCAGTCCTTCGGCATCGGCGACGGCAGCCTGTCCGCGCTGCGCGCCGAAGTGCAGAAGAGCATGGAGCGTGAGTCGGCCGATTGCCGTGCGCAACAAGGCTGCGCACGCAGGTGTTCGAGGCGCTGGCGCGCGACAACCAGCTCGACCTGCCGAAGTCCATGGGTGGACGAGCAGATCCAGCAGCTGCAGTACGACCTGCTCCAGCGCATGGGCCGCTCCGACGTGTCGCAGCTGCCGCCGCGCGATCCCTTCGTCGAACCGGCGCAGCGCCCGCGTGAAGCTGGGCCTGCTGATCGGTGAGATCATCCGCCGCGAGAACATCAGCGTGGATCGCAACCGCGTGATGGAGCGCCTGCAGGAAGTGCCGCCGGTTATCCGAATCCCGAAGAAGTGTCGCGTTCGTGGTTGCAGAACCCCCGAAGCGATGCGCCAGATCGAGACTTCCGTCATGGAAGACCTCGCGGTGGAGTGGGCACTGGGCCAGGCGAAGGTGCAGGACAAGCCCATCTCCTTCCAGGAAGCTCACTGGCTTCGGGAAGCAGCAGGGGTAGAATCGGTTGCAACCGCAGAGCATGTGCAAGTGGAGACAGCGATGAACGAACGCGCCCTGAACCTGGTCCCGATGGTGGTCGAACAGACCTCCCGCGGCGAACGTGCGTACGACATCTACTCGCGCCTGCTGAAGGATCGCGTGATCTTCTGCGTGGGTCCGGTCGAGGACTACATGGCGAACGTGATCGTCGCGCAGATGCTGTTCCTGGAGTCCGAGAATCCGGACAAGGACATCGCGCTGTACATCAATTCGCCGGGCGGGCATGTCCACCGCCGGCCTTGCCATCTACGACACCATGCAGTTCATCAAGCCGGATGTGTCGACCATCTGCATCGGCCAGGCGGCGAGCATGGCGCGGTGCTGCTGGCGGGTGGTGCGGGATGGCAAGCGTTTCGCGCTGCCGGATTCGCGCATCATGATCCACCAGCCGCTGGGCGGCATGCAGGGGCAGGCCGCGGACATGGAGATCCATGCGCGCGAAATCCTCTACACGCGCGACCGCCTGAACCAGATCCTGGCCAAGCACACCAAGCAGTCGGTCGAAAAGATCAAGAACGACACGGATCGCGACAACTTCATGCGCGCCGAGGATGCGGTCGCCTATGGCCTGATCGATCGCATGCTCAGCAATCGCGGCGAGATCACCCCCGCGAAATAAGCCCAGTGGGGCGGCGCAATCGGGCAATGCCTTGAAAAGCGGTTGCCCGTCCGCACTTTCTCCTCTTGTTACAAGCTGTTAGCGAGACACAGTGCTTTGCGTGCTGCGTCAGCGGCGTGCTATATATCACCACGAAGCAGTGGCAGAGCCCTGCAGGCAATGAGGTCAGGCAATGAGCGAAGATACCCGCGGACGAAGCGACGACGGCAAGCTGCTGTATTGCTCATTCTGCGGCAAGAGCCAGCATGAAGTGCGCAAGCTCATCGCCGGCCTTCGGTGTTCGTGTGCGACGAATGCGTCGAGCTCTGCAACGACATCATCCGCGAAGAGAGCTCGAGGACAAGGCGGATCGCGCGCGCGAGAAGCTGCCCAAGCCGCAGGAAATCAAGAGCGTCCTCGATGAGTACGTCATCGGCCAGGAACGCGCCAAGAAGACCCTCGCGGTCGCGGTGTACAACCACTACAAGCGCCTGCAGTCCCGCAACACCGGTGGCACCGCCATCAAGTCGCGCGAGGACGTGGAGATCGCCAAGAGCAACATCCTGCTGATCGGTCCGACCGGCAGCGGCAAGACGCTGCTGGCCGAGACCCTGGCCCGCCTGCTCAATGTTCCGTTCACGATCGCCGACGCCACCACGCTGACCGAAGCCGGCTACGTGGGCGAGGACGTCGAGAACATCATCCAGAAGCTGCTGCAGAAGTGCGACTACGACGTCGAGAAGGCGCAGACCGGCATCGTGTACATCGACGAGATCGACAAGATCTCGCGCAAGTCCGACAACCCCTCGATCACGCGCGACGTGTCGGGCGAGGGCGTGCAGCAGGCACTGCTGAAGCTCATCGAAGGCACCATGGCTTCGGTGCCGCCGCAGGGTGGCCGCAAGCATCCGCAGCAGGAATTCCTGCAGGTCGATACCTCGAACATCCTGTTCATCGTGGGCGGTGCATTCGCGGCCTGATCGAGTGATCCGCAACCGCACGCAGCAGGGGTGGCATCGGCTTCACGTCCCGAAGTGCGCAGCGTCAACGAGCGTCCGCATGGCGCGGACGTGTTCCATGACGTCGAGCCGGAAGACCTGGTCAAGTACGGCCTGATCCCGGAGTTCGTCGGCCGCCTGCCGGTGGTCGCGACGCTGGAAGAGCTGGACGAGAAGGCGCTCATCGCCATCCTCAAGGATCCGAAGAACGCGCTCACCAAGCAGTATCGAAAGCTGTTCGAGATGGATGGCGCGGACCTCGAGTTCCGCGACGACGGTCTCTCATCCATTGCCCGCCGGGCGATGGAGCGCAAGACCGGTGCGCGCGGCCTGCGCACCATCATGGAGACCATCCTGCTCGAGACCATGTACCAGCTGCCTTCGTTGAAGAACGTCAGCAAGGTCGTGGTCGATGAGAGCGTGGTGCTGGGTCATGCGCCGCCGTACGTCGTGTACAAGGCGGAAAGCGACAAGACCGAAGAGCCGCGTCGCGCATCGGGTATCAGTCGCTGACCGACTTGCCCAGCGGGGAGCGCCGCTGGCAGCTCACGGCCAATGGGTCGGACTGCGGTGGCCTGGCCCTGTTTCCACTCGAGATTCCGTCAGCGGAACGCGTACCGCTGAGCGCGCTGCTGTCGGCCGATGAACTCACCCACGCTGCGCGATTCCGTTCACCTTCACACGCCGAGCGTTACGTCGTCGCACATGGTCGGTTGAGGCAACTGCTGGCGCCGCTCCCTGCAGATCGAAGCGAAGGTCATCGATTTCGCCGCGGGCGCCGATGGCAAGCCGCAGCTGGCGGGTTCCGCTGCAACTTCGGAACTTTGTTTCAATCTGTCGCATTCCGCAGGTTGGGGGGCTGGTCGGCTGGAGCTGGCGTCGGGACATCGGCGTGGACCGTCGAAGCCTGGCGTGTCATGCGCGACGCAGCGGCCCTGGTGCAGCGTTATTTCTCAGCCGCTGAAATCGCAGCCTGGGAAGCACTGCCGCAGGAGCCGCGCGAGCAGGCCTTCTTCAATCTGTGGACGCGCAAGGAAGCCTATGTAAAGGCATTGGGCCGCGGTCTCTCTCTGCCGCTGCACAGCTTCGACGTGAGTCACGAAAACGGCAGCGCGGCGCGCGTTTGCTGCGCAGTTCCGAACTTGCCGGCGATGCTCGAGCGTGGAGTCTCGCGGCACCGAAATCGACGCGAAGGTTTCGCTGGCAGTAGTGCTGCAAGCCGAAACTTTGACTGTCTCACCACTCCATTGAAACCGCGCACTGCCGTCCCCACATCGGGCTAGACTGTGCCCACATCCTGGGCTCGCTGGAGCAATCCGTGACTGAATCCACTGTCCCCCGGCCGCTTCTTCCGCCAACACGCTGCCGGTCATGCCGCTGCGCGACGTGGTGCTGTATCCGCACATGGTCAGCCCCGCTGTTCGTGGGCCGCGAGAAATCGATCCATGCGCTGGATGCCGCCATGAAAGGCGATCCGCGCCGCATCCTGGTGGTGGCGCAGAAGCAGCCGGACATCGACGATCCGCAGCCCGCCGACCTGTATCGCTTCGGCACCGTGGCCACCATCCTGCAGCTGGTTGAAGCTGCCGGATGGCACCGTGAAGGTGGGTTGAAGGTGTCGAACGCGCCAAGATCACCGAGCTGGATGCCAGTGGCGATTACTACAGCGCCAGCATCGAAGTGGAGCACGACATCGAGCAGTACGACGAGCGCGAGATGGACGTGCTCACGCGCTCGGTCATCTCGCAGTTCGAGCAGTACGTGAAGCTCAACAAGAAGGTGCCGCCCGAGATGCTGACCGCGCTCGCCGGCATCGAGCAGCCCGGCCGCCTCGCTGATGCCGTGGCCGCGCAGATGACCTTGAAGCTGCCCGAGAAGCAGACCGTCCTCGAGATCCTCGACGTGCGCAAGCGCCTCGAGCACGTGCTCGTCGCCATCGAGGGCGAGATGGACGTGCTGCAGATCGAAGAGCGCATCCGCGGCCGCGTGAAGTCGCAGATGGAGAAGAGCCAGCGCGAGTACTACCTCAACGAGCAGATGAAGGCCATCCAGAAAGAGCTCGGCGAGATGGAAGAGGGCGGCAACGAGATCCAGAACTGGAGCAGAAGATCGCCAAGGCCGGCATGCCGAAAGAGGCACGCGACAAGGCCACCGCCGAGCTCAACAAGCTGAAGATGATGTCGCCCATGTCGGCCGAAGCCACCGTGGTGCGCAACTACATCGACTGGCTGGTGAAGGTGCCCTGGAAGAAGCGTACCCGCGTGCTGAAGGACATCGCGCATGCGCGAAGGTGCTCGACCAGGATCACTACGGCCTCGAGAAGGTCAAGGAACGCATCGTCGAGTACCTCGCGGTGCTGCAGCGGGTGGAGAAGATCAAGGGACCGATCCTGTGCCTCGTCGGTCCTCCGGGCGTGGGCAAGACCTCGCTGGGTCAGTCGATCGCGCGTGCCACCAATCGCAAGTTCGTGCGCATGTCGCTGGGCGGCGTGCGTGATGAAGCCGAGATCCGTGGCCATCGCCGTACCTACATCGGCTCCATGCCGGGCAAGGTCGTGCAGAACATGGCCAAGACCGGCGTGCACAACCCGCTGTTCCTGCTCGACGAAATCGACAAGATGGCCATGGATTTCCGTGGCGATCCTTCCTCGGCATTGCTCGAAGTGCTCGACCCGGAGCAGAACGCCGCGTTCAACGACCATTACCTCGAGGTGGATTTCGACCTTTCCGAAGTGATGTTCATCTGCACCGCGAACAGCATGAACATCCCGGCGCCGCTACTCGATCGCATGGAAGTGATCCGGCTGCCCGGCTACACCGAGGATGAAAAACTCAACATCGCGCGCCGCTACCTGCTGCCGAAGCAGATCAAGGCCAATGGCCTGAAAGACAACGAGCTGAAGGTGAACGACGAGGGGCTGCTCGACATCGTTCGTTACTACACGCGCGAGGCCGGCGTCCGCAACCTCGAGCGCGAGATCGCCAAGATCTGCCGCAAGGCCGTGAAGAGCCTGCTGCTGGAGAAGAAGAAGGGCGCGACGATCAAGGTCGATGCGAAGAACATCGACAAGTACCTGGGCGTACGCCGCTTCCGCTATGGCGAGGCGGAAGAGACCGATCGCATCGGCCACGTCACCGGTCTGGCCTGGACCGAAGTGGGCGGCGAGCTGCTGTCCATCGAAGCCGCCGTGCTGCCCGGCAAGGGCCGTCCGATATTCACCGGCAAGCTTGGCGAGGTGATGAAGGAATCGATCCAGGCGGCGGTCACCGTGGTCCGCAGCCGCAGCGACATGCTGGGCCTCGACAAGGATTTCTACTCGAACATCGACTTCCATGTGCACCTGCCGGAGGGGGCCACGCCAAAGGATGGCCCGTCCGCGGGCATCGGCATCTGCACGGCCATGGTGTCGGCGCTCACCAAGATCCCGGTGCGCTCGGATGTCGCCATGACCGGCGAGATCACGCTGCGCGGTGAAGTGCTGCCCATCGGTGGCCTGAAGGAGAAGCTGCTCGCCGCCGCGCGCGGTGGCATCAAGCGCGTGCTGATCCCGGTCGAGAACGAGAAGGATCTCGTCGAGATTCCCGACAACATCAAGGGCAGCCTCGACATCAAGCCGGTGAAGTGGATCGACCAGGTGCTGGACTACGCGCTGCTGCGCCAGCCAACGCCGCTGCCGGCTGCCGCGAAAGCGGCGGCCGAGGCCAAGGTTGGCGTCGAAGCTGCCAAGCGTGTACGGCGTTCGCGCCGCGGCGCGAAGGTAGTACGCTCGCACTGAGCCAGCGGGAAAGGGCGTCGCCTACTGCGCGACGCCCGGTCCTATCGCCAGCAGCAGCTGTGCGGTGTCCATGTAGCGCTGCGCCTTCGCACGGGCCAGCGCCAGTCTCGATTGCTGGAAGCGCCGCTCGGCATCCAGTACCTGCAGCAGGCCCGCTTCACCTTCCTGGTAAGCCTTGCGCGTGAGATCGGCGGTGCCGCTCGCGGCGGATTCCGCCTCGGTCTCGGCCTGCAGCGTCTCGGCGTCGTGCGACAGCGCCTGCAATGAGTCTGCGACCTGGCCGAACGCCTCCAGCACGGTCTGTTCGTAGTTGGCGGCATCGACGCGCATGGCCGCCACGGCAGCGCGTTGTTGCGCACGCAGGGTGCCGCCATCGAACACCGGCGCCACGAGGCCGCTGGCCAGGCTCCACACGCTGCTGCCATTGGCGAACACATCGCCGGCCGTGATGGCTTCCTGTCCGGTCGAGGCAGTGAGCGTGAGGTGCGGATACAGGTTGCTGGTGGCGACGCCGACCGCGGCCGTTGCCGCATGCAGCTGCGCTTCCGACGCGAGGATGTCCGGCCGGCGATGCGCCAGTTCCGACGGCACGCTCAGCGGCAGTTCGGTGGGCAGGTTGATCTGGCCGAGCGATGGCGCAGGCAGTTCTGCATCGGCCGGCGCAGCGCCAGTGAGTACTGCCAGCGCATGCTGCGCGACATCCAGCTGCTGGCGCAGCGGCGGCAGCTGCGTCGTGTCGCTGGCCAGCTGGCTGCGCGCGGTCAGCACGTCGAGCTGCGAGCCGGAGCCAGCGGCGCGCGCTTCCTCCACCAGCCGCAGGTTTTTCGCGGTCACGTCCCAGCAGCAGGTCCACCGTATCGATCTGCTCGCGCAGCGAGGCGACCTGCAGCGACAGCAACACCGCGTTGCCGCTGACCGCGAGCCGCGCCGCATCGAGCTGGTGCTGCTGATATTCGGCCAGTGCGCGCTGCTGCTCGATGCCGCGGGCCACGCCACCAGTGTAGTCGAGCGCGTAGCTCACCCTGGCGCCGACGGCGAAGTAGGTGAAGGGTGGCGGCTTCGCCAGCGAACCCAGGAACTGCGCGCCGTACTTCTGCCGGCCGACGCCGGCGTTGGCGCTCACCTGCGGCCACAATGCGCCGCTGCGTGCCGCCAGCAGCTGCTGCGCTTCATCGAGCGAGGCGCCAGCCGCGACCAGCGTGCGGTTGCCAGCCAGCGCCCGCTGCACGATCTGATCCAGCTGTGGCGAGTGGAACATCCGCCACCACTCCGCATCGACCGGTGCATCTGGCAGCAGGTTCTGTGCAACGACCGGGGTTGCATCATCGCCAACGGCAGTCGGTACGCTGCTGGCGTAGCGCTGTGATCCCGGCGTAGCTGGTCGCTGGAAATCCGGGCCGACCATGGTGCAGCCGGCAAGGCCGCAAGCAGGACCGGTAGAAGAGTCGCGGAAAATCTGTTCGGGTTCATTCGATCACCGGGGCGGAGTTGGCCGCTGCACGCACAACCGGACGCAGCAGGATCACCAGTGCAGCACCGCCAGTGCCAGCCACAGCATCAACTGGAAATCATTGTTGTAGGCGAGCATGGCCGCCTGGCGTGTCACCGCCGCATCGACTGCGGCCAGCGACGTGCCATCGGCGATGCCGCCGCCATATGGCGTGATGTGCTCGGCCAGCCGCGAATGCAGGATCTGCGTATTGCGCGTCAGCAGCGCCACCACCGCCGAGATGCCGATGCTGCTGCCGATGTTGCGCACCAGGCTGAACACGGCGGTGCCTTCATTGCGGTACTGCGTGGGCAGCGTCGCGAAGGTGATGGCGGCCAGCGGCACGTACACGAAGCCGGTGCCGAAACCCTGCAACACGCCGGACCACACCACGCCGCTCTGGGGCATCTGCAGGTAGAAGTGCGTCATCATCCACACCGAACCCGCGGTCATCAGGAAGCCCGCGCCGATGAGCCAGCGTGAATCGATGCGGCCCATCAACCGTCCGAGGATGACCATCGCGACCAGTGTGCCGAGCCCGCGCGGTGCCGTGACGAGGCCCGTGAGCACCACCGGATAACCCATCAATCCCTGCAGCAGCGGCGGCAACAGCGCCAGCGTCGCGAACAGCACCGCACCGACCACGAAGATGAACAGGTTGCCGGTGATGAAATTGCGATCGCGGAACAGTGAAGGCGAGATGAAGGCGGCATGCCGCGTCGTGGCCACGTGCACCACGAACAGCCAGGCCGCGATCAATGCGACCAGTGCCTCGATGCGGATCTCGGTGGCACTGAACCAGTCCTGCGACTGGCCGCGGTCGAGCATGGTCTGCAGTGCGCCCAGCGCCAGGCTCAGCGTGGCGAAGCCGAACAGGTCGAAGCGCGACTTGCGCAGCGTGGTTTCCGGCATGAAGCCGGCTATGCCATGAAGCACAGCACGCCGATCGGCACGTTGATGAAGAAGACCCAACGCCAACTGTAGTACTCGGTCAGCCAGCCACCGAGGGCAGGGCCGATGATGGGGCCGAGCGTCACGCCCATCACCCACACGCTCATCGCGCGCGCGTGGCGCTCGGGCGGGTTGATGTCGAGCAGAACCGCTTGAGACATTGGCACCAGCGCCGCGCCGCATATTCCCTGCAGCGTGCGCGCGGAAAACGATTTCGGGCAGCGATTGCGCCAGGCCGCACATCGCCGAGGCGAGCGTGAAACCCAACACCGACGCGAGGAACACGCGCCGCCGCCCGATGCTGCCGGCCAGCCAGCCACTGAGCGGCGTCATGATGGCGGTGGCGACGATGTACGAGGTAAGCACCCAGGACATCTGCTCCTGCGTGCTGGAGAGCGAGCCCTGGATATGCGGAGGCGCGACGTTCGCGATGGTGGTGTCCAGCGCCGACATGATCGATGCGCCCATCACCGACAGCGTGATGAGCCCGCGATGGGCCACCTCGCGTTCGGCGACGGGCGCGGCTGCACTCATCGACTGGCCGTGGTTGCTGCCGGCTGGTCGCTGGTCGCGGCACGGAACAGATGCCGGTGCCAGCCGGTGTCCACCGCCACGTGCGCGCTGAGTCCCGCGTGCAGCGTCGGCAGTGAATCCGGCAACTTCAATTCCACGCGCACCGGCAGGCGCTGCACCACCTTCACCCAGTTGCCGGTGGCGTTTTCCGGCGGCAGCGCCGAGAACTGCGAGCCCGTGCCTGGCGAGAGGCTGCCCACCGTGCCCTGGAAGCTTCGCCCTGGATAGCTGTCGATGCGCACTTCGACCTGCTGCCCGGGACGCATGTGCGAAAGCTGGTCCTCCTTGAAGTTTGCCTCGATCCACAGGTCATGCGTGGACACCAGTGCGAACACCGGCGCATGCGCGGCCACGTAGTCGCCGACCTGCAGTTCTTCCACGCGCGTCACCACGCCATCGCTCGGCGCAGCCACGGTCGCATAGGAAAGATCGAGCTTCGCCGCATCGAGCGCCGCCTGTGCCTGCAGCACCGCCGGGTGTTTCTCCGGCCGGATGTTCGCATCGCCGCCAAGCTGCGCGAGCACGCCGCCGGCCTGGTGCTGGGCTCCGGACAGCGAACCATTGGCATCATCGAAGGCATGCTGCGCGCGATCCACCGCCGCCTGCGAAGCGATGCCCGACTGCAGCAGGCGCTGCTGGCGCGCCAGTTCATTGCGCTGGAATTCCAGCGCACTCTTCGACGCGTTGATGCGCGACTGCGACTGCTGGTATTCCGCCTTCAGCGAATCCACCTGCAGCAGCGCGCCGCGAGCTGCGCCTGGGCCTGGCGTACGGCGATCTCGAACGGGGCCGGATCGAGGCGGTAGAGCAGGTCGCCGCGATGCACGGCCTGGTTGTCGCGCACGACGAGTTCCACCACGCGTCCGGCAACGTTGGAGCTGACGGCGACACGCGCGGTCTTGCACGTAGGCGTCGTCGGTCTGCTCATAGCGGCCGCCCGAAAGATAGAAATACGCCACCAGTACCAGTACCAGCGCCGGTCCACCGACCAGCAAGGGCAGGCGCAGGCGCTGCTTCCAGTCGCGCGAGTCCGGTTGCGGGGAGCTGTTCATGGTTCTTCCTTCGGGGTCAGGTTGGTCTGCGCGGCGGCGAGCACGCGCAGGAAAGTGTCGCGGTCCTGCCGGCTGACGTTCGCGAACATCTCCGCGCGCGTCCTGGCGGCCAGCCGCCAGATCTCATCCACCAGCGGCCGCGCCTGTGCGGTCAGGTGCAGGCGTCGCGCGCGCTTGTCCTCGGGATCGCTGCGGCGCTCGAGGAAGTGTTCCTTCTCCATGCCGTTCAGCAGCCGTACCATCATCATCGGGTCGATGCCGGTGAGCTGGGCGAGCCGTGCCTGGCTCACCCCTTCGTTCTTGTCGAGGTGCACCAGCACCTTGCATTGCATGAGGGTCAGCGAGATTTCGCGCGCGTGCTCCTCGAAGCGGGCGGTGTAGCGCTGGCTGACGTCCTTGAGGAGAAAGCCGAAGTTTCTGGTGGCGGTCCATGGGATGCGGCGGGTGGTGCGACGGGTAGATAGTAACAGTTGTTATAATAACAAGTGTTACTAAATTCACGCCCGTGGCAGCCGTCGCGCCGGCGGCAGGCGGGATGTTTTGCGCTTGCGGCCCCTGCGGGCCTCCCCTAGACTACGCGCCCTCGCGACAGGGCCTAAGCCAGAGGCTTTGGCGCGAGGTGAACCGGACCGTCAGGGTGCTTAGCTCAGCTGGTAGAGCGTCGCCCTTACAAGGCGAATGTCGGGGGGTTCGATCCCCTCAGCACCCACCAGTCCGGTCACGTGGAGCGGTAGTTCAGCTGGTTAGAATACCGGCCTGTCACGCCGGGGGGTCGCGGGTTCGAGTCCCGTCCGCTCCGCCACTTTTTTCTCAGGCACTTTGCGCGCTGGCCAGCACCCAGCTGGCCCTGCCAGAGCTCGCCGAACGCCGCGGCCGCCACCGGGCGGCTGAACAGGTAGCCCTGCGCGTAGTCGCAACCGAAGCCTTCCAGCATGCGGTGCTGGCCGCCAGTCTCGACGCCCTCGGCCACCACCGCGAGCCCGAGTTCATGCGCCATCTGATGACGGCCTTCGCAACGCCGGCATCGCGCGCATTGCCGGCCATGTCACGGATCAGTGACTGGTCCATCTTCAGCTTGCTGGCCGGCCGCCAGCCACAGGTCCAATACCAGCAAGCAGGGAGGGCGGCGAGTACCCGAGTCGGGGGTGGGCATCACTTCAGCGCGCAAATCAGCCGGAATCGAAGGGGCGGAGCTCATCAAGCCGGATATCGGCTGCGCGGGCGGATATTGACCCGGTGCATGCCGACTGTGGGCCGCGCCCAGTTCGGCATCGTGGCGACGCGGTGGACCGCTGCGCGAGCGCAGGTACAATCGCGATCCCTCAAAGGGTCGAAAAACCATGCTGCAGAACATCGGCGACAAATTCAAAGGCACATCGGAAGGGGGCTCCGGCACCCACCGCTGGATCTGGTACATCATCCTGGGTGCGCTGATCCTGTCATTCATCGCATGGGGTCCGTACTCCATGTTCAATACCTCCGCCAGCCAGTCCGGTTATGCCGCGCGGGTCAATGGCGAGGACATCTCCAGCGACGAGATCAACCGCGAGTGGCAGCAACAGCAGCCGCAGCTGCTGCAGGCCTTCGGCGGACAGCTGCCCGACGCGCAGCGCCAGATCTACCAGCAGAAGCTGCTCGATTCGGCCGTGCGTGGCCTCGCCACGACGCAGTACGCGAGCAAGCTCGGCTATGCCGTCTCGCAGGCGCAGCTGTCGCGTGCCTTCCAGAAAGAAGAAGCCTTCCAGTGGATGGCAAGTTCAGCCTGCAGGCCGCGCGCGCGCGCCTCGCCGCCATCGGCGTGACCGAAGAAGGTTTTGTGAAGGAGCTGCGCAGCGACCAGCTGACCAACCAGCTGCTGGGTTCACTCGGCATCTCCGACTTCCTGACGCCGGCGGAGAGCAAGCGCATCTCGCGCTGCTGGATGAACAGCGCGAACTGCACTTCGTGATCCTGCAGCCGCAGGATTTCGCGGGCACGGCGCCCGTGCCGCCCGAGGCCATCGAAGCCTGGTACAGGCGCATGCGGGCCGATTACGCGCTGCCTGAATCCGTGAAGCTGGCCTATGCCGAGCTGTCGCTGGCCGATGTCGCGGCCGGCGTGCAGGTCACCGATGAACAGGTGCATGCGCGCTTCGAGCAGGACAAGGCCAACTACCAGACTCCCGAGACGCGCCACGCCAGCCACATCCTGATTCCGGTGGCGACTCCCGCCGACGATGCGAAGGCCCTGGCGCAGGCGCAGGATCTCTACAAGCAGCTCAAGGGCGGCGCGGATTTCGCCAAGCTCGCACAGCAGTTCTCGAAGGACACCGCATCGCCGCGAAGGGCGGCGACCTCGGCTGGGCCGGTCGCGATGTGTACGTGAAGGAGTTCGCCGACAAGCTGTTCGCGATGAAGGAAGGCGAACTGAGCGAACCGGTGAAGACGCAGTTCGGTTACCACATCATCCGTCTCGATGGCATCCGTGCGACCACGGGGCGCACGTTCGATGAGGTCAAGGGTGAACTGACCGCTACCCTGCGCAACGAGCAGGCCGCAACGCTGTTCGGCACAGGCAGGACCAGTTGCAGGAGCGCCTCGAAAAGGGCGCCGGCAGCCTCGACGACCTGGTGAAGGATTTCGGCCTGCATCGTGGCGAGATCGCGCGCTTCGAGCGCGGTACCGGTGGCCTGCCGCTGGGCTCGGACGGGGAACTCAATCGCCAGGTGTTCAGCGATACGTCGCTGACGCAGCGTCGCGTCGGCGGTCCGCTGCAATTGGGCGAGGAGCGCATGGTGATCTTCCAGGTGCAGGCGCATGACGCGGCTTCCACCAAGCCGCTGGATGAAGTGCGTGCGGACATCGTCAAGGCCATCACGCGCGCGCGCGGCGCGGATGCGGCGTATGCCGCGGCCCAGGCCGCCGTGGCGGACATGGGCAAGGGCGCGAACTTCGCGCAGGCCACCGCGAAGTTCAAGCCAAGGCTGAAGGTCCGCGCTTCGTCAGCCGTGCTTCTCCGGACCTGCCGGTGGAACTGCGCGATGCGGTGTTTGCCGCTGCGCGCCCCGAGCCCGGCAAGCCGGTGCGACAGGCGCTGAAGATCGAAGGTGGCGGCGTGGCGTTGTTCGAAGCCAGCAGCTGGCGCGTGCAGCCGATGTCGGACAACCCGCAGCTGGTAGAGATGCGCTCGCGGCGCGAGCTGCAGCGCTACACCAAGCGTGACATCGAGGCCTATCTCTCCGATGTCGTCGACTCGGCCAAGGTTCGCAAGAACCCCCAGGCCTTCCAGCAGTAGGCCGATCATGGCGGGCATCGAAAGGCCCGTTAAGCTCGGGTGGATCCTGGGGGCGATGGCCACCGGCCTCGTCCTCGGCCTGCTGACCGGTCCGGATGGGCACCTGCTTGGCCTGCCGCTGGTGGCGGTCGGCAGTTTCCTCGGCACTGCCTTCCTCGACCTGCTGAAGATGGTGGTCGTGCCACTGGTGATGTCATCGGTGGTGACCGGCGTTTCCGGCGTCGGCAATGCGCGCGACCTCGGTCGCCTCGGCCTGCTGTCGTTGCTGTACTACGTGGTCACCACGCTGATCGCCGTGGTCATCGCGCTGCTGCTGGTGAATACCATCGCGCCGGGCATCATCGATGGCCAGCCGGCGCAGGCTGCGCTGGCCCTGCATGGCGATGCGGGTGCGGTCGGCGCGAAAGTGCAGGCGCAGGCCTCGCACAGCTTCTCCGACATCGTGCTCGACATGATTCCCGTCAACGTCGTGGCCGCCGCGGCGGACGGCAAATTGATCGGCCTGTTGTTCTTCAGCGTGCTGTTCGGCTGGTTCGTCACGCAGCTGGAGGAAGCGCCGCGCCAGGTGATGACGCATTTCTGGCAGGGATTGTTCGGCGTGATGATGCGCATCACCGGGTTCGTGATGCGGCTGGCGCCGCTCGGCGTGCTCGGCCTCACCTTGAAGGTGACTGCAGAGACCGGTTTCGACGCGGCACGACCATTGCTGCTGTTCGGGCTGTGCGTGCTGCTTGGGCTTGCGGTCTATGCAGGCCTGGCGCTGCCGCTGTTGCTCGTCGTCGTGGCACGCGTGAAGCGGCCATGGCGACTGTATGCGGCCGTGGCGCCGGCGGTGGCCACTGCCTTTTCTACGGCGTCGTCCGCGGCATCACTGCCGGTGACGCTCGAATGCCTGCAGCAGCGCGCCGGTGTTTCACCGCGCATCGCGGGCGTGGTGCTGCCGCTGGGCATCTCCATCAACCATGCCGGCAGCGCGCTGTACGAATGCGCGGCGGCTCTGTTCATCGCGCAGGCCTACGGCCTGCACCTGTCGATCGCGACGCAGGTGACGGTGGTGTTGCTGGCCCTCGTGACCAGCATGGGCATCGCCAGCATTCCGGCGGCCTCGCTGGTCGGCATCACGGTGATCCTGGCGGCAGTGGGTTTGCCCACTGAAGCCGTGGGCGTGCTGCTGGTGCTGGATCGCGTACTCGACATGGCGCGCACCGCCATCAACGTGCTGGCCGATGCCGTATGCACGGTGGTGATCGCGCGCCTGTCCGGCGAGAAGGGCGTGCTCGAGCCTATTCCGCTTCAGCCGGAAAGCTCATCCCCACCGTAGAGAAGCCGCCGTCCACGTAGAGGATTTCGCCGGTGACGCCACTGGCGAGGTCCGAGCACAGGAAGGTCGCGGCCTTGCCCACGTCTTCCTGCGTGACGTTGCGGCGGATCGGCGAAACATGCGCCACATGCGCCAGCATCTTGCGCAGCCCTGGAATGCCCGCTGCAGCGAGCGTCTTGATCGGGCCAGCGGAAATGCCGTTGACGCGTACGCCCTTCGGGCCGAGGTCCGAGGCGAGGAAACGTACGTTGGCTTCGAGGCTGGCCTTGGCCAGGCCCATCACGTTGTAAGCCGGCACGGAGCGCACCGCGCCCAGATACGACAGCGTGAGCACCGAACCCGCGCGTCCCGCCATCAGCGGCGCGGCGGCGCGCGTGAGGGCGGTGAGGCTGTAGCTCGACACATCGTGCGCGATGGCGAAGGCTTCGCGCGAGGTGCCGTTGACGAAATCACCGGCCAGCGCCTCGCGCGGCGCGAAGGCCACGGCATGCACGAGGATGTCGAGCGAACCCCATTCCTTGCCCAGCGCGGCGAACACCGCATCGGTCTGGCTGTCGATGGTGACATCCAGCGGCAGCACGATCTTCGAGCCCACCGATGCAGCCAGCGGTTCGACGCGATCCTTCAGCTTCTCGTGGCCGTAGGTGAAGGCGAGCTCGGCGCCATGCTCGTGGAAGGCCTGGGCAATGCCCCAGGCGATGGAACGGTCGGTGGCCACGCCCACGATCAGCGCGCGCTTGCCAGTCAGGATTCCCATGGACGCCCCTCGGTCGGATTCAGTGGGGGCGAATGATAGCGCAGCGCTCAGCTGCCCCGGCGCACGTAGGCGATGAGCCGCTGTCCGGTGCGGATGGACGAGCCGCTGAGCTTGTTCCATTCACGCAGTGACGCGACGCTGACGTTCAACGCCTGCGCGATGCTGGTCAGCGTGTCGCCGCTGCGCACGACATAGGTGACCTTGCGGCCATCGCCGCCGGGTTCGCTGGTCGTCACGCCGCCGGTGCTGGTGGTGATGCCGGCCGCGGCGCTGAGTCGCAGCCGCTGGCCGATGCGGATGGTTGAATTCGGCTTCAGGCCATTGATCCTGAGCAGCGTGGAAAGGCCCATGCCATGGCGCGTGGCGATGCTCGACAGCGTGTCGCCGCGCTTCACCACATGCACCGCGCGCACGCCGGCGGGCGTGCGCGAATCCACGCGTGCCGCGGCCATGCGCACCTGCTCGGGCAGCGCCGTCACCGATGAGGGCACGCGCAGTTCGGAATCCACCGCGAGGGTCTTGGCCGTACCGAGCTCATTCAACTCGCGCAGGTGCTGCTCGGTGGTGCCGAAGCGGGCGGCGATGCCGGCCACCGTGTCGCCCTGGCGCACGGCATAGCGTTCGACGCGCAGGCGCTGGTCGGGTGTCAGCAGCAACAGGTTCTTGCGGAACACATCCGCCGATTCCACCGGCACCAGCAGGATGTACGGACCACCCGGATCGGTGGCCCAGCGGTGGTACGCCGGGTTCAATTCGTACATGTGCTCGGTGGTGACGCCGGCGAGTTCGGCGGCCACTTCGATGCTGATCTGGCCGCCGGTTTCGACCGCCACGAAGTAGGGCGAATCGGGAATGCCGTCGATCGACAGCCCGTACTCATCCGGATGCGCGACGATGCGCGTGACGGCCAGCAGCCGCGGCACATAGCTGCGCGTTTCGGCCGGCAGCTTCAGGTTCCAGAAATCCACGCGCTTGCCCGCGGCCTTGTTGTTGCGGATCGCGCGCTGCACGTTGGCCTCGCCGCAGTTGTACGCGGCGATGGCATTGAGCCAGTCGTCATCCAGCAGGTCGTGCAGGTAGGTGAGGTAGTCGAGCGCTGCGCCGGTGGCGGCGACGATGTCGCGGCGACCGTCGTACCACCAGTCCTGCTTCAGCTGGAAGCGGCTGCCGGTGGAAGGAATGAACTGCCACAGGCCCGACGCGCTGGCGCGCGAGTAGGCGTAGGGCTGGAAGGCGCTCTCGATGACGGGCAGCAGCGCGATCTCCAGTGGCAGGCCGCGCTTCTGCACTTCATTGACGATGTACTGCAGGTAGGGGGCGGCGCGATCGAAGGTGCGCTCGACGTAGTCCGGATGGCTCGCGAAGTAATCCGCCTCGCGGTCGATGCGCGAGTTGTACTGCGCGCCCAGCGCCAGGCCATGGCGCACGCGGTCGAGCAGTTCGGGAATGGTTGCAGCGGCGTCGGGCTGCTGTTCGGTTGCGCCGGCGCTGGCTGTCGCAGAGTCGCCAGGCGTTGCTTCAGCAGCAGGCGGCGTGACCACCGGGGCGGGTTGAGCCGGCGGAGGAACCTGCGTCGCGGGCGCTACTGCAACCGGCACCGGCGCGGGAATCGTGGCGGTCGCAGGCGCATCGCTGCGCGGCTTCCCGCTCCGCGTCGGCGCAGTGGCGCAGCCCGCGACGAGGATCAGCAGCGCCAGCGCGAGGCCGACATGATTTCGCGAGCCCCGATCCACTACGCTGCGTCTCCATGGGGTTGTAAGGAAAAAGTTGCGATGGCCCAGGAGGGCCAGATCAGCCTATGATTTTTGCCGCCGGTATTTAACCGGTGGCTTCACAGAAATACCATGGATATTTCATAACGCCATGCCCATGCCCGGTCCTGCAGACTGGCTCTCATCTTCGCTAGGCCGCCAGTTGCTGGAGGCCGAAGGCCAGGTGCTGCGCGGTCTTCTCGATGATGTGTTCGGCCTCGAGCTGTTGCAGCTGGGCGGCTGGGGCGCATCGCGCGAACTGCTGTCGCAGAGTCGCACGCGGCGCCAGACGGTGATCGCGCCTGCCAGCGCGCGCGCCGCCGGGTTCGAGGTGGATATCGTCGCGGAGCTCGCGCAGTTGCCCGTGCAGACCGCGACCATCGATGCCGTGCTGCTGCCACATACGCTGGAATTCGAGGCCGATGCGCATGCCATCGTGCGCGAGGCGGATCGCGTGCTCACCGGCGAAGGCCAGCTCATCGTGCTAGGTTTCCGGCCATGGAGCCTGTGGGGCTTGCGCGCCGCGGCTTCGCGCGAGGGTTATCCGCCCGGACTGAAGCAGATGCTGGGCATGGGGCGTGTGCGCGACTGGCTCGAGCTGCTGGGCTACGAGGTGGTGTTGCAGCGACGCTATCTGTACAGCCGTCCCTGGGGCACGCATGACCACGATGTACGCCGCGTGCTCCGCCGCGGCCTGTTCAATCCATTGCCCGCGGCCGCGTGGCTGCTGAAGGCCCGCAAGCATGTGTATCGCATGACGCCACTCAGGCACCGTTTCCAGCGCGAGCGGCGGCGCGTGTTCGGCACCATGCCGGAACCCGCCAAGCGCAATCCTTCGTGAGCGAAGTCGAGATCTACACGGACGGGGCCTGCAGGGGCAACCCCGGGCCAGGCGGATGGGGCGTGCTGATGATTGCCGGCGACGCGCGGCGTGAGCTGGCCGGCGCGGTGCGCGATACCACCAACAATCGCATGGAGCTCACTGCTGCCGTCGAGGCGCTGAAGGCGTTGAAGCGGCCAGTACGAGTGACGCTGTATACCGATTCGAAATACGTATGTGTGGGCGTCGAGGAATGGCTGCCCAACTGGAAGCGGCGCGGCTGGAAGACCGCCGACCGCAAGCCGGTGAAGAACCAGGACCTGTGGGAGGCGCTGGATGCCGCACGTATGCAGCATGAGGTGCAGTGGAAATGGGTGAAAGGGCATGCCGGCAATGCCGGCAATGAACGTGTCGATGAGCTGGCCAACGAGGCCATCGATTCCATGCTTGCGGTAACATCGGGACCATGAGGCAGGCAGCGTGAGACAGGTCGTACTCGATACCGAAACCACCGGGCTCGAACCGCATCTCGGACATCGCATCATCGAGATCGGGTGCGTCGAGGTGGTGAACCGGCGCGCCACTGGGCGGCATTTCCACGAATATCTGAATCCGGAGCGGGATATCGATGCCGGCGCTGCGGCCGTGCATGGCATGACGCGGGAGAAGCTCGCGGACAAGCCGCGCTTCGCCGAGGTCGCCGCGCGGTTGCTGGAGTTCGTCGATGGCGCGGAACTTGTCATTCACAACGCGCCGTTCGACCTGGCGTTCCTCGACAGTGAGCTGGCGCGGTGGGCTGGCTTAGCGAGCGCCGATCCCATCCTGATCCGCTCGCGTTGCCGCGTGCTCGACACACTGGCGCTGGCGCGCGAGATGCATCCCGGGCAGCGCAATGGACTGGATGCGCTGTGCAAGCGGTACTCGATCGACAACTCGCATCGGCAGCTGCACGGCGCGTTGCTGGATGCGCGGATTCTCGCGGATGTGTATTTCGCGATGACGGGTGGGCAGAACTCGCTGGCGCTGGAGGAAGCGGGGCGAGCGCATGCCGCCGAGGCGCGAGTCGCGGCGACCGCCAGCATCGAACTCCCGGCCGAACTGCGGATCATCGATGCCAGCGATGCCGAGGCGGCTGCGCATGAGGAGTTCATGAAACTCGTGCACAAGGCCAGTGGTGGCAGGGTGTTGTGGCAGTGAGCCGTTCGTGAGCCTGATCTAGGACCAAGCATGCAAAGCGACGCTTCGACTGCGCCCACGTGGCAACGGCTGAAGGCCAGTGCGACGAAACCGCAGCCCGCAACAGGCGAATTGTTTGCCGCTGATGCCGGGCGCAGTACGCGTTGCACGGCTGCGGCCGCTGGCCTGACTCTTGATTTTTCCCGCCAGCGGGCGGGCGTTGGAGATCTGGACAACCTGGCGCGGCTGGCTGACGAGCTGGGCCTGCGCGAGCGCATCGCGGGCATGTATCGCGGAGACATCGCCAATCCGAGCGAAGGCCGGCAGGTTCTACACACGGCGCTGCGACGTGCGAATGCTCCGTATGCCAGTGAAGTGCACGCCGAGCGCGAGCACATGCTCGGGTTTGCGGAAGCGGTGCGAAGCGGCGCGGTGCGTGGCAGCGACGGCGAACAATTTGAACTGGTCGTGAATATCGGTATCGGCGGCTCGGATCTCGGGCCGGCCATGGCAGTCGAAGCGCTGCGTCCATATGCGGGCGGCGCGCCGCGTGTCGTGTTCGTTTCCAACGTCGACGGTAGCCGCCTTGCCGATACGCTCGCGACGGCCAACCCGCGCCGTACCCTGTTCATCATCTGTTCGAAGACGTTCACCACGCAGGAAACCCGCACCAACGCCGACTCCGCGCGTCGCTGGCTGGTGGAGAAGCTTGGCGCGCCCGCCGTGCCGGCGCACTTCGCCGCCGTGTCGACCAATGCGCCTGCCATGGATGCCTTCGGCGTCCACCCCGACTATCGCTTCGCCATGTGGGATTGGGTGGGCGGGCGTTACTCCATCTGGTCTTCCATTGGCGTGTCGCTGGCGATTGCCATCGGTGCCGTGCAATTCCGTGAATTCCTCGCCGGCGCCGCCGGGATGGATGAGCATTTCCTGGCAGCACCCTGGTTGCAAAACCTGCCCGCGCTGATGGGCCTGCTGGGGGTGTGGAACATCGAGTTCCTGCATCTGCCGACGCTCGCAGTACTGCCTTACGACGAACGGCTCGCGCGTTTTCCCCGCCTACCTGCAGCAGCTCGACATGGAGAGCAACGGCAAGCGCGTGCGCGTCGATGGTTCGCCGACCTTCAGCGAGACTTCGCCGGTGGTGTGGGGAGAGCCTGGCAACAACGCGCAGCATTCATTTTTCCAGATGCTGCACCAGGGAACCCCGCGGGCGGCGTTCGACTTCCTGCTGCCGGCACTTTCATCAAGTGGCGACCAGCCGCCCACGACCTGGCGATCGCCAATTGCCTGGCGCAGGCCGAAGCCTTCGCGTTCGGCCAGCAGTCCGACAATCCGCACAAGGTGCACGAGGGCAACCGCCCGTCGAACCTGCTGCTGTTCCGGCGTCTCGATCCAGAGACACTTGGTGCATTGATCGCGCTGTACGAGCACAAGGTGTTCACGCAGAGCGTGGTCTGGGGCATCAACGCCTTCGACCAGTGGGGGGTGGAACTGGGCAAGAAGCTGGCCGCTGCCATCGCGCCGCTGGTGGCCGGGCAGGGGGTTGCCGAAAGTGTTTCGCTGCGCGCTGCGCTTGAACAGCTGGCGCGCCTGCGCGGCTAGCCGGCTGCCAGTTCCGGTATAGTCGCCCCTCATGAATTTACGATCCTGCGTCGCCGGGGCCGTGGTCGCTTTGCTGTCGCAAGTCGCCGCCGCCCAGGGTTTCTTTCTCCCCGCGAACGACCTGCGTCTGCGCGAAGACCTGACGCTGCTGGTGGACCAGGGCGTGATCAATCTGCCCGTGAACGAGTGGCCGCTGGCGCGACAGGGCGTGGCCGACGCCATCGCGAAGATCAAGCCGGAGAAGCTCGAGGACGAGGCGCTGCGCGTGGTGCTCGCACGCCTGCAACGCGCCACCGCCGAGCCTGCGGATGCCGATGTGTGGAAGATCCGCGAGGTGCGCGCGACCGCCGGCCAGCCGGGCCTGCTGCGCGACTACGGCACGGCAGGTCGCGAGAATGGTGAACTCACCTCCACGGGTGGCGCGGGCAGCGACCGCTACAACATCACGCTTGCTGCGACCGGCGTCGTGAACGCCAGCGACGGGCAGAAGATCCGCCTCGACGGCAGCGACATCAGCATCCGCTGGGGCAACTGGCTCATCAGCGCGAACCAGATGGGTCGCTGGTGGGGGCCGGGTTACGACGGCAGCCTGATTCTTTCGACCAACGCGCGGCCGATGCCGGCGATTTCGCTGGATCGGATCCACAGCACGCCTTTCGATTTCCCGGTGCTGCGCTGGCTCGGGCCGTGGAAGTTCACGACGTTCTTCGGTTTTGGCGAGAACCATCGCGCCGACGTGGACGATCCGTTGTTCATGGGAATGCGGCTGTCGTTCAAGCCGGCGACGTGGTTCGAGTTTGCCATGTCGCGGTCGGCGCAGTTCTGCGGGAAGGGGCGGGAATGCGATGTCGGTACTTTCGGGCGCATGCTGATCGGACAGGACAACCGTGGCCTGCGTGGCGCCAGCAGCAATGCGGCGAAGGAGCCTGGCAACCAGATGGCGGGGTTCGAAGTGCGCCTGGTATCGCCCTTCAAGCCCGTGCCCATTGCGGTCTACGCGCAGGAAATCGGCGAGGACAGCAGCAGCAGCGGGATTCCGGAGCGCTACCTGGGGCTTTTCGGCGGAGAGATGTGGTTCATGCTGACTGATGGATCCACGCTTCGCGGGCACGTGGAATACGCGAATACGAAGGCCAAGTGGTATCAGTCGCGTGACAACTGGGATATTGCCTATCGGCAGAACATTTTTTTTCGCGGGATATCGCTATCGTGGTCGCAACATCGGTCACACCACCGACGCAGATTCAGAGACCGCGTCAATCGGACTGTCGCTGACGAATCGTGATGGCGACAGGTGGTCGATTCTCTACCGGCATGGCGCGCTTGATCGTGCCGGGAGCATTGCCGATCCCTACAACCCGCTCACCACGGGGCGCAGCGCCTACGATGCGACTCAACTGGGCTGGGATGGCAAGGTCGGCGGTGGCAACAGCATCGGCATGCAGTTGGGGTACGAGAAGCAGACGCCTTCCGCCTCGGGTGATGCGAAGGGGCTTTTCGGGTTCCTGCAGTGGCGCAAAGAGCTGCGCTAATAAAGTATCCTTAGAAAATAATGCGAACTGTCCGGACCTCCGTTGGGCGTATCGGCGCCGTAGCGTTTTTTTTCCTGCTGGCTGTTGCAGGTCGGACGTTCGCCCAGACGCCAGAACAGCTGGAAATCTTCCGGAAC
Source organism: Pseudomonadota bacterium (assembly GCA_037200665.1). Classification (GTDB taxonomy): domain Bacteria; phylum Pseudomonadota; class Gammaproteobacteria; order Steroidobacterales; family Steroidobacteraceae; genus ZC4RG30. The sequence goes on from JBBCGD010000008.1 coordinate 309,123, forward strand.
CTCACCCCGGAGCAGCAGCAGACCGTGTTGCAGCAGATGGCGCCGGGCACCAGTTCCGGGCCGACATCTGCCGCAACATCCGCGACGCGCAAGCCGGGCACCGGCACGGTCGCCGAGGGCGAGCGTCGCGGAACCACGCTAGCCGAGGACGAGGACACAAAGCCCGCTGCCCTCAAGCCGCAAGACAGCGTGTTGCTGCAGCTCGAGCTGGGTGTCAAGGATCCAGATCCGGAGCAGCGTGCCAAAGCGCAGGATCTGATCAAGCTGATACGTTCACGCAATCCCTATGAGCTCGACGACAACGCGCGGCTCAACCTTCCGGGCATGGCGCCCGTGGCTCTCGGCGGGTTGACGGAGGAGCAGGCCTCGAAGCGGCTGGGTGCCGAGCCCGCATTGGGCGATCTGAAGCTGAGCGTGATGCGCCTGCCGCTGCTGCTAACCGGGACGCGGGGATTGAAGCCGTTTGGTTACGATCTCTTCGACGAAATACCGTCCGCCTTCTCGCCCGTTACGGATGCGCCCGTGCCCGCCGACTACGTGATCGGGACCGGCGACCAGTTCAGCGTGCAGCTGTTTGGCAGCCAGAACCACAGCTACAACCTGACCGTCAACCGCGATGGCAGCATCAGTTTTCCCGAACTCGGGCCGATCAGGGTCGGTGGCCTGACTTTCAGTGCTGCACGCCGCACGATCGAGTCACGCGTGCAGAGCCAGATGATAGGCGTGCAGGCGAATGTCGCGGTGGGTGATGCCCGCACCATCCGGGTATTCGTCCTGGGTGAGACCAAGGCGCCGGGTTCGTACGCGATAAGCGGTTTGGCAACGATGACAACTGCGCTGTTCGCTTCGGGAGGCGTCAAGAACATAGGCTCGCTGCGCGACATCCAGTTGAACCGCCAAGGTGAAGTGGTGCGTCACCTGGATCTTTACGACATGCTGATCCGGGGCGACAGCAGCGGCGATGGCAAGCTGCTGCCTGGCGATGTCGTGTTCATTCCCACCGTCGGTGCCACGGTTTCCATCGATGGCGAAGTCAAACGGCCGGCCATCTACGAGCTGCACGGGGATTCGAGTGTCGACGAACTGATACGCATGGCCGGCAGTCTTACTGCGCAGGCCGATGCAGCCCACGCCTCGGTTACCCGCATCGACGAGAAGGGCCGTCGCGTCGTGCTGGACCTGAATCTCCGCGAGACTGCGGGGCGCAATCTTGTCCTGCGCAATGGCGATGTGGTGCACGTGGCTGCCCTGCAGCCGGAGCTGGATTCCGGAGTAGTGCTCGATGGCTTCGTCTACCGTCCCGGGGTATTCGCCTGGCGACCTGGTCTCAGGCTCGCCGATGTAATCGGGTCGGTGGATGAGCTGAAGCCGAGGGCAGATCAGCACTACGTCCTGGTACGCCGACAGGACGCAAAGGACCGGCGCATTTCCGTTCTTTCCGCCGATCTTTCTGCCGCATGGGCTACGCCCGGTGCGGCGGCCAACATGGTGCTCGAGCCGCGTGATCGCATCACGGTGTTCGATCTCGCCCCTGGGCGCGAGCGCATCATCAAGCCGTTGCTCGATGACCTGCGGCTGCAGTCAGATGTGAATCGCCCCACGGAGATCGTGAGCGTGCGGGGGCGCGTCAAGGCCCCAGGCGAATATCCCCTCGAGCCGGGCATGCGCGTCGCGGACCTGTTGCGTGCAGGTGGTAATCTTGAGGCAGCCGCTTATGGCGGAACCGCCGAGCTGACCCGCTACACCATCAGTGCCGACGGCGATCGGCAGACCACACTGCTGACCGTCGATCTTGCGGCCCTTCGGCGTGGCGATGCGGGTGCCAACCTGGAGCTCCAGCCCTACGACTATTTGCTGGTTCAGGAAACCCCGGACTGGACCGAGCAGGAAACCATTACCCTGCGTGGCGAGGTTCGTTTCCCGGGTTCCTACCCGATTCGTCGCGGTGAAACCCTCCATGAGGTGATCAATCGCGCGGGTGGCCTGACGTCAAGGGCATTTCCTGAAGGCGGCGTATTCACGCGCAGCGACCTGAAAGCCCTGGAGCAGCAGCAACTGGACAAGCTCGCCGAAAGCATGCGCGCAGACCTGGTTTCCATCTCGATGCAGGCCGCGCGCGCAGGCCAGGGCAATGCGGGTGAGGCGTTGCTGGCCGGGCAATCTCTGCTGTCCCAATTGCAGTCGGCCAAGGCTACCGGCCGTTTTGTCATCGACCTGCCGAAGCTGCTCTCCAATGAGGCGCGCAGCGAACAGGATGTCCTGGTGCGTAACGGTGACGAATTGTTCGTACCCAAGCGGCGCCAGGAAGTGACGGTGATTGGCGAGATCCAGAATTCCTCATCGCACCTGTATCAGCAGAAGCTCGGGCGCAGCGACTACATAGAGATGAGTGGCGGTACGACGCGTCGGGCGGACAACGGCCATATCTACGTCGTTCGAGCTGACGGCCGCGTGGCCACGCAAAAGGAAATGCAGCCTGGTGACACCATCGTCGTGCCAGTCGATGCCGAGAGGATGCCGCGCTTGCCGTTCTGGCAGGCCGTGACCCAGATCCTGTACAACGTCGCCGTGTCGGTGGCGGCAGTGAATTCCTTCTGATTGTGACCTCGTCCGCGAAGCAGGCTGGCCGCATCAGGCGTGCTGCACGCCTGGCCGCGGGAATCCATTCGTCTTGAGAGAAGCTATTCGTATGACTGACAAGTCGGCCCTCATTACCGGAATTACGGGTCAGGATGGTGCGTACCTTGCGGAGTTCCTGCTCGCCAAGGGGTACACCGTACATGGCATCCGCCGCCGTGCGTCCATGTTCAACACCGGACGCATAGATCACCTCTACAAGGACACGCACGATCCGGCTGCGCGCCTGTTCCTTCACTACGGCGACATGACCGATACCAGCAGCCTGGTTCACATCATCGCCAAGACCCGGCCCGATGAAATCTACAATCTTGCCGCGCAGAGCCACGTCGCCGTGTCGTTCGAGGAACCTGAATACACGGCCAATTCCGACGCGCTCGGTACGCTGCGCGTGCTCGAAGCCGTGCGCATCCTCGGCATGGAAAAACACGTGCGTTTCTACCAGGCTTCGACCTCGGAGTTGTACGGCCTCGTGCAGGAAGTGCCGCAGCGTGAGACGACGCCGTTCTACCCCAGGTCGCCGTATGCGGTTGCCAAGCTGTACGCATACTGGATAACGGTCAACTATCGGGAAGCGTATGGAATGTACGCATGCAACGGGATTCTCTTCAATCATGAATCCCCGAAGCGGGGCGAGATATTCGTCACCCGCAAGATCACGCGTGCCCTGGCGCGGATATCCCTCGGTTTTCAGCAGAGTCTGTTCCTCGGGAATCTGGATGCGAAACGGGACTGGGGGCACGCCAGGGACTACGTGGAAGCGCAGTGGTTGATCCTCCAGCAGGATCTTCCCGAGGACTACGTGATAGCCACGGGCAAGCAGTATAGCGTGCGTTATTTCGTTGAAGTGGCTGCCCGCCACCTCGGTATCGAGATCGAGTGGAAGGGAGAGGGCGTGCGGGAAACCGGCGTGGTCTCCGCGCTGACCCTGAAAGACCACCCGCACCTGAGCGTCGGACAGGAGATCGTCGCGGTGGATCCCCGTTATTTCAGGCCCACGGAAGTTGAAACGCTGCTCGGTGATGCAAGCAAGGCGCGCGAACGCCTGAACTGGGTGCCGCGCGTGTCATTCGAGGAACTGGTTACGGAAATGGTTTCCGAAGATTTGCGGGAAGCCGAGGACGAGAGGATTTTGAGCGAACACCGGTCTTCCGGCGATGCAAGCAGGCCCAATACCCCACCGTGAGCCGGTTCCGCTGGAATCTTGCGTCAAACTTCCTGGCGTCGATATGGCTTGCCATCGTCCAGTTCGCCTGCGTGCCGATCTACGTGCATCTCCTTGGTGTCGAGGCATACGGCCTCGTCGGCCTGCACGTCATGCTGACGGCAGTGCTGCAGGCACTGGACCTGGGGTTGAGCCCCACCATGAATCGCGAGATGGCTATGTTGTCCGTCCGCGAGACCCTGGCCTCGAAGACGAGGAATTTCTCGCTGACCATGGAAATCGGCTACTGGGCGCTCGGGCTCCTGCTCGGCACGCTCGTCATCCTGTTCTCCCATGCCGTTGCGACGAAATGGATCGAGACGGATGCGGTGACAGTTGCTGCCGCGCGCGGCGCCGTGATGATGATGGGAGTGATCATCGCGCTGCAATGGCCACTGAGTTTTTACCAGAGCGGACTGCGCGGCTTACAGCGACAGGTACGGTTGAATGTGGTGCGCATCGTTGGCGTGACTGTCAGCAATGGCGGAGCGGTAGTGGCACTCGTGTGGTTTTCGCGAAGCATCGAGATGTATTTCGCCTGGCAGATCTTTGCGATGGTGGCGCAGGTCGTGCTGATGAGGGTGGTGTTCTGGCGGAGCCTGCCGTCATTTCCGGAACCAGCGAAGTTCGATATCAGTGCGGTCAGGGACGCCCTGGTATTCACCCGCGGAATGATGGGCGTGGCGATATGTGGCGTTATCCTCGGCCAGATGGACAAGCTAGTGGTCAGCAGCCGGGTGTCACTGCAGGAGTTTGGCTACTACACGCTGGCGAGCACGGCAGCCAGCGGATTGATCGTGTTTACCAGCCCGCTGTTCTCCGCGGTATTTCCAAGGCTGTCGGCCTTTGTTGCGAGCGGGGATGAGGCCGCGATCCGCCAGACATATCATTCCGGCACCCAGTTGCTGGCCTGCCTGATCGTGCCGGCCGCCCTGATCCTGGTGTTCTTTCCCGCGGATGTCATTCTCGCGTGGACGCAGAATGCAGAGGCCGCCGCGAAAGGCGCGCAGATTCTGCGCCTGCTCGCCATCGGGACTGCCATCAACGGGATGATGCATCTTCCCTATGGATTGCAGCTGGCCTATGGCTGGACCAGCATCGCTTTCAGGTTGGCGCTTGCCAACCTGCTGGTTTTCTTTCCGTTGGTACTGACATCGGTTTCCCTGCTGGGCGCGATTGGTGCGGCCGCGAGCTGGGCGGTGCTGAACGCGGGATATCTGCTGCTGGGCGTGCCGCTGACGCATCGACGCGTGCTCAAGGGAAGCGCGTTGCCGTGGATGCTGAAGGATGTGGGGGCACCGGTGCTGGCCGCCACGGTTGTCGTGTCGTTTGCGAAATGGGCGTGGCCGCAGCCGTCCCAGGGCGCAGGAATGCTGGTCATTGCGCTGTTCCTGATTGCGGTTGCCGGGACTGCCTGCGCAGCTGCGGCGCTAGTTTCCCCACTGGTGCGAACACAGGCGCTCGGTGCGGGTCGCTGGCTGGCAAGGAGGATTGCTTGACGAGATTTCATCAGGGAGTGTGTTGAGTCATGTCGCAGGAACTTCGGAGGATATTCATACACGCTCCCGCCAGGGCTGCGACCAGCCTGCCAGGCAGGCTGCTGTGGATGGTAACCGGATTGGTGCTGATTCCGTTCTATCTGCTGCTTGCTGCGATTCGCGGCGTGCCCGGATTACGCTTCCGCAGGCTTGTGGTTGGAACCGGCCTGCGCCTGCTGGCGAATTTCCGTTCGAGCTTTCCACGAAAACTCGCTTTCCAGATGGTTGCCCTGCCGATGGATTCGACTCGTTATTTCGAATTCGACTACATGGCACGCATTGCGGACTCGACCAGACCGTCCCGCTACCTGGATGTCTCGTCGCCACGCATGGTGCCGCTGTCGGTTGCGCTGAAACGCCCTGACCTGCACGTGGACCTGATCAATCCTGATGTGGAGGACCTCGCCATCACCAGGAGCCTGATCGGGTCATTGGGACTTGAGCGACGGATTTCCAGCCTCGGTTGCCTCATCAGCGATGCGCCGTATCCGGCCGGCACTTTTGATCTCATTACCTGCATTTCGGTTCTGGAGCATATTCCCGAGGATTCCTCTGCCATAAAAGGCATGTGGTCCCTGCTCAAATCCGGCGGGGCATTGATTCTGACCGTGCCCTGCATGGCAACTGCCGCCGAGCAGCACATCGACTACGACACCTACAAATTGCTGCCGAAAGACGGCGACGGGTTCGTGTTCTGGCAGCGGTTCTATGATGACGCGCTGTTGCAGGCCCGCGTTCTCGATCACCTGCCGCCGCCCTCCAATGTCGAGATATACGGAGAGAAGATTGCCGGTTCCTTCTTCAGGGACGCGCAACTCAAGCGGCGAGCTCACTACTACCCGTTCTGGCGGCAGCCATACATGATGGCCTCGGAATACCGGTACTTTGACCAGATCGCGTCGCTGCCGGGCGATGGGGTCATTGCCATGACTTTCCGCAAGCCATGATCAATGCACTGCTGCGGCAGCTACGCCCTCATGCGGTGGCATTTGCATGAAGACGGCCCTGGTGACGGGAATTTTCGGACAGGATGGCTCCTATCTCGCGGAGCTGCTCCTCGCCAGCAACTATCGGGTGGTGGGTGCTACACGCTCGCTGCAAGCGCCCTCGCCGTCGCGGCGCCAGGTGGGGCAGGGTATCGAGATCGTCCATGTGGATCCGCTGGACGGGCAGTCGGTGCGTCGGGCAGTGGAAACTGTTGCGCCGGACGAGATCTACAACCTTGCGGCGATGTCCTCCAGTTCGCACCTGTTCGAGGACCCGGAGCTGCTCCTGCAATACAACGCGCTGGCAGTGGTTCGATGGCTCGGGGCGATCCGTGACATCAACAGGCGGATCCGTTTTTTCCAGGCTGCGAGCAGCGAGATATTCGGGCTGTCCAACGAAACGCCCCAGCGCGAGACGACCTGCTTTCGTCCGCGAAACCCCTATGGCGTGGCGAAACTTGCGGCCCACCTTTCGGTAAACGTGTTCCGCCAGATGCACGACATGCATGCCTGTTCCGGGATACTTTTCAACCACGAGAGCCCACGCCGCGGGGAAGAGTACGTGACCCGGAAGATCTGCAGGGCGGTGGCGGCAATCGTCGCTGGCCGCCAAGAGTCGCTCCAGCTTGCAACGCTTGAGGCGCGGCGGGATTGGGGTTTTGCGGGAGATTACGTGCGCGGCATGTGGCTGATGCTGCAGGCACAGAGTGCTGGCGACTATGTACTGGCTACGGGTGAAACCCACACCGTGCGGGAGTTCTGCGAGATCGCGTTCAGGCGGGTCAACCTCGACTACCGGAAGTACGTGGTGACCGAGCCAGGGCTCGCGAGGCCCGCTGACGCTGTGCTGCTCAGCGGTGACTCGTCCAGGGCGCGCTCGGAACTGGGATGGAAACCATCGATGTCGTTCACCGAGCTGGTGCATCTGATGGTGGAAGCGGACGTGAAGGCTGTTGGATGCGAGGATGCGTTGGTATGAGTTACAGCAAAGTGGACAAGTGCCGTATCTGTGGAAATCGCGAGCTGGTGCAGGTCCTGGACCTGGGTATCCAGTCGCTTACCGGTGTGTTTCCCAGGAGTCCGGACCAGGAAGTGACCAAGGGGCCGTTGCGGCTGGTCAAATGTTTTGGCGGCGACGGGGTGTGCGGCCTGCTGCAGCTGGAACACAGTTACAGCCTCGGCGAAATGTACGGTGAAAACTACGGATACAGGTCCGGGCTGAATTCCGACATGGTGCGCCACCTGCAGGAGAAGGTCGCGAGGATACTCGGCGCGATCCGGCTACAACCGGGCGCATTGATCGTCGACATCGGCAGCAACGACAGCACCACGCTGCAGGCATATCCGGCCGGCGAATACGAGCTTGTCGGCGTCGACCCGACCGGCGCCAAGTTCAGGGATTTCTATCCCGCGCACATCGGCCTGATTCCCGATTTTTTCTCCGGAAACCTCATACGCCAGCGCTTCGGTGACCGCCGAGCATCTGTCGTGACTTCATTCTCCATGTACTACGACCTGGAGGATCCGCTGGCTTTCATGCGGCAAGTCGCCGAAATCCTCGCCGAAGACGGCATCTGGGTATTCGAGCAAAGCTACATGCCAACCATGCTGGAGCGGAACTCGTACGACACGGCGTGCCACGAGCACCTCGAGTACTACAGCCTGAAGCAGATCCACTGGATGGCCGAGCGGTCCGGACTCAAGGTGATCGACGTCGAATTCAATGACGTCAACGGTGGCAGCTTCTCGGTTACCGCGGCCCGGCGTGAATCAGCGCATCGGGTTTCCCCCGAAGTTGCAGAGGTACTGAAGAGGGAAGTGGAACTGGGTCTCGACACATTGGTGCCGTACCGGGAGTTCGAAGTACGCGTGGAGCAGACGCGTGCGGCGCTGCGCGAGTTCATTGATACCGCGAAGGCGCAGGGCAAGACCATTGCCGGACTTGGCGCGTCGACCAAGGGAAACGTCCTGTTGCAATATTGCGGTCTCACCTCGACCGATCTATCGAGCATCGGGGAAGTGAACGGCGACAAGTTCGGCGCGTACACGCCCGGCAGCCTCATTCCGATCATCGACGAGCACGAACTGCTCTCGCAGGCTCCCGACTACCTGATCGTGCTGCCCTGGCATTTCCGGAATTTCTTCATGGTCAATCGCAGCCGATACGGCGTGTCGAAACTGGTGTTCCCGCTGCCCGTGCTGGAACTGGCGTAGCGGCCGTATCCCGCTGGCCAGGGTTCTATCTCCGGAACGGATAGAACCTGCTCGCTCGCAGGTCAAGGAGCCGCAGGCCGGCTTTCGACGGGAACAGCAGGCACGCGGCGTAAGCGATCACATTCGCCAGGCGGCCCGGGAAATTGGCAGCCACCAGCGCAGGAAGGCGCTGTGCAAACGAAGGTTCGGCCGGCAACACGTGGTTCCGGTATTCGACCATGGAGTAGGTTCCCTTGGCGCGGTAGTACAGGACGCGGTTCCAGCGGGTCCAGGGCGAGCGCGGCGAGATGGCTGCCTTGCTCGTCTGGGACAGTGACTGGAATGACCAGATCAGTCGTGGCCACTTGAACATCCAGATCTCGAACTCCCGCGGTCGCCACATCGCGTTGCCATACCTGATGGATATGAATGGCGCGGCGATCACCAGGCATGTCCCTCCCACGCGTTCCTGGAAAATGACCCCGATGTGCACGAACAGGGTGCCGTAGTACGCGGCGCGATCCCGCTCGAGCCAGAGCGAACGCCTGATGACGACACCGCCGATGAATGAAAGGTAGCTGCCGGCAACCTGTGCGAACTCATTCCACGTGGCGGGTGTGAACGACCGATCTTCATTGATCGGCATGCGCCGGTCCTGGATGACTTCGGTCAGGTTGGCGTTGCGCACTTCCGAATTGATGACAATCATGTCGTGGCCGGCGTTGATGCCATTCAACGCCGCCTCGACCGCACCCGGCAGCAGCAGGTCATCGTCGGTCATCAGCCAGCAGTATCTTCCGTGCGCCAGGGCAACAGCATGGTCGAAGTCTGCATCCAGGCCGTTGTTCTTCTGCAGCCTCACATAGCGTACGCGCCGGCAGGACTCCTGGAATGATTGCACGATTGATGGCGTATCATCAGTGGACGCTCCATCGACAATCAGCAGCTCGACTCCCTCCACCAGCTGCGGGACGATGCTCTGCAAGGTCTCGCCGATGAAGGCTGCACGATTCAGCGTGGAAATGCAGATGCTGAGTTTGAAGTGGGCTTCGCTGTCAGTTGAAGAGGCATCGGGGTGGCGTCGAGCGGAATCAGCGGGTATCGACATGAGTCATTGTGCGGTTGCCGGAAGACGCTGCAATGATAGTCCAGACCCATCTCCATGGGTCGTGCCCCTGTGCTTCGTGAAGTCCCCGCTTGTGGCTGGTGTGGCGCATCGGAGGTATAGTTGCTGCGGAAAAAAATCACGCAGCACGGCTTGGCGGCATCCGGGACAGCAGGTTCTTCGTGTGTTGCGGTTGAGTCAGGCAGCTCGCCGGGGCGTGGCATCGGCACCCGCCGCTGCAGAAACCATCAGCTTTTAGTGGCGAGGAAGGCAATGCCGGTACTGAAAGGGGTCGTCGACCCGCGGGACATCTGGACACTTCTCTGGAACAAGAAATGGTTCGTGATCCTGGGTTGCGTGGCGTGTGCGGCGGCTCTGATTGGCGTATCGCTGTTGTTGCCCAAGAAGTACGAGGCGACGGTCGTGATGTCGCCGGTATCGATGAATACACAGGGCGCCGGAGGCGGCCTCGGTTCCCTGATGTCGCAGTTTGGTGGCATCGCCTCACTTGCCGGCCTGTCCGTGGGCGGGACTGATGCGGTAAGGAACGAGTCGCTGGGCTTCCTGCGATCCAAGCAGCTTGTCTCCGACTACATCGTTGAGCACGATCTGCAGAAAATTCTCTTCTCCGGCAAGCACAACGCGCAGCCACCGCAGACTCTCTGGAAGGCGGTGGAATTCTTCAGTAGAAAAGTGCGCACGGTGACAGTGGAGAACAACACTGGCATGGTCCTGCTGAGGGTGGTGTGGGAGGACCCTCGCGTTGCTGCCACTTGGGCCAATGATCTGGTGGCGACGGCAAACGCGCGCCTGCGTGGCCGGGCCATCGCCGAATCCGAGCGGAACATCGCTTACCTCAACGAACAGGCTGGCAAGACCGATGTTGTTGGAATGAAGCAGGGTATATATTCCTTGCTGCAGACCGAGATTAACAAGGTGATGATTGCGCGTGGGGCGGAGCAGTTTGCGTTCAAGGTCATTGATCCGGCCGTTGCTCCGGAAAAGCCATCCTCTCCGGGGTTGCTTGTATGGGCCGGGTTCGGTGTGCTGCTGGCACTTCTCGCCGCAGTAAGCGTGGCATTCCTTTATTCGGTCTTCCGGGCGGCACCCTGATTGCTATTCGACGCTCTCGCGGTGGGACTTGGCATGGGGTTCGCGGGAGCAGCAGGCTCGCGCAGCAGCAGAAGCCCATAGCAGGTGACGCAGAGAAAGAAATACGGCTTGTTGTGCAACGTATAGAAGGCGGAGGAGCCCAGTAGCGCGGCGACGAACAGCATGTCCGTGTATTGGCGGCGCGCTGCCAGGTACTGGACGACCTTCAGCAGGCAGAGGAAATAGAGGACGAATATCCAGATTGGATAGTCGAGGAAGATTGCCATCTGGGTGGAGTGGACGGGTGCCTGTCCCTTCATCGCGGCCACGACCAGAGTGGGGTCCAGGGCGGCCACGCGATCAAGAAGGTCCGGCGCCGACGTAAGCGCCTTGGAGAAATTGCTTGGACCTATTCCGAACAGGAAATACCAAGGGTCCGAGATTTTCATCTCCCACGCAGCCTGAATCAGCTTTATGTGCGAAGAGGTCGAATCCTCTCCGGATATGGCCTGCACGGAGGCCAGTCTCTGGGCCACAGTGAAGGTGCGCAGCAGGATGTCGCCGTAGTAGTGCAGCAACAGGATGAGCGACAGTCCAAGCGACAGGAGGACTGCCCCCCGGTGCCGGGAGCGGACGACAAGGGCCAGCGTCACCGCGGGCACGAACAACACTGGCAATCTCGATGCTGTCATCAGGGCCATCAGCAGCAGCGCGATTGCGACAACCCTGCTCGCTATCCCGGAATGGAAGCGGATCAGCAGAAACGACGCCATCGACAGCAGTATTGCGGCATGGGACTTGTCGTCCATGCCGAATTTCATGAGCACGATTCCGTCGCGGAGCTCCTGCAGTCCGTATATACCTGCGACCAACGGAACCGCGTACAGGCCGATTTTCACGGCATCCCTGAATGCTGCCGGGTCATCCCGCTCGTACCAGCAGAGGAGCAGGCAGAACAGCAGTTCGACATCCTGGAAAAACAGGACGACCAGGTTGGGGGACCACTGGTCGCGCAGCATGAAGATCGTGAAACTGAGAAGCACCGATGCATTGAACGCGAGCAGGAATGCAGCCAGCTTGCGCGGCATCGTTTCGCGCGAGGCCAGGAACAGGGTTCCGAAAACGGCCACGAACAGCATGGGCAGGAGATTGGAAAGGGACAGCTTTTCGAGCCCTGGCAGCGCCGTTCCTATGCCCGCTGTGACGAAATTGGCCACGATCAGCACGACGCCCGTCACGGCGAAGGGGGCCGCGCGGGGCGATTCGGAAATGCTAGAGGAGGGGGCCATGTACGCGGTAGGACGGATCGTTGCCTGGGACATCCCGGAGGTGTGCTTCATAGCCAACCGACGATTGCGGCGATCGAGGTCAGCAACCGGTCGGCGCTGCGCCTGCGGCCGTAGCGCAGGCAGAACAGTGCCTTGCCGATCCGCTGCAGGATCGCGGTAGAGGTCTGCAAGCGCTTCCACTCGCTCGATCGCCTCTCATCCGGGACGAGATGCAGGCAAAGCTCGCAAACAGCGGCGACCTGGCGTGCATAGCGACCGTTCGCGAGCAGGCGCAGCCGGCGGCGAACCCCATCGATGCTGTGCCGGGCACCCGTATCGTTCTCTGCGTGCTGCCGATAGACCATGAGGGGCTCGGCATCGAAAACCCAGGCGATGTGCTGCACCCGGGCCAGCGCATATATTGCCCAATCGTGATAGATCAGCAGCGAGGTAAGGTCGGGTCGCTGGCGGAACACGGCCTGAACCGTTTCGAACAGGGAAGCAGTCATCACGAAGGTGCAACCCTGGCCGGCACCTTCGAAAAGAAAATCTGCTTCGCGAAGGCAAGGCGACTGGCTGAACACCGATTCAGTGCCATCCTCCCAGCGGGCAAGCACGCTGCACGAATAGCCGCCGGCGCTGCTGGCTGCAAGTGAATCAATTGCCCGTCGCAGCTTGTCGGGTAGCCAGATGTCGTCCTGGTCGGAGAGTGCGACGTAGTCGTATCCCGAGAAATCGGCATCGCGGAGCAGTTGCGAGAAATTCTGGGCTGCAGATCCACTGCCGACGTTTCGTCTCAGTACCCTGATCCGGTCCGCAGCCTGCATCTGCTCCACGATGTGCAGGGTTGCATCGGTCGAGGCGTCATCTCCGATCAGCACACTCACGTCGGTCCCGCGTTGCGCGAGAATGGAATCGAGCTGCTCCCCTATGTACTGGGCGCCATTGTAGGAAGCGAGCAGGACAAGGCAGCGCGGCAGGCGTACACCTGTGGTCACACCGGCAATTCCTGGAACGCTTCTGCCAGGGAAAAATCCCGTGCCGCGGCGTCCTTGTCCGAGACAGTTGGCTTCGAGCCAGCGGCCAGCGGCCAGCGAATGCCAATGCTCTGGTCATCCCACTTCACGGATCTCTCGGCCTGCGGTGCGTAATAGTCGGTCGTCTTGTAGAGGAAGTCGGCGCTCTCGCTGAGAACGAGGAAGCCGTGCGCAAAGCCGGGTGGAATCCACAGCTGCCGATGATTCTCGCAGCTGAGTTCAACCCCTGCCCATTGTCCGAAACGCGAACTTCCCCGTCTCATGTCAACCGCTACATCGAACACCCGGCCGGACGTCACGCGTACCAGCTTGCCCTGTGCATGAGGTGCCAACTGGTAGTGAAGGCCGCGGAGGACCCCGCATGCAGACCGTGAGTGATTGTCCTGCACGAAGTGGACGGCAATGCCCATGGCGGCACTGAAGGCGCGTTCGTTGTAACTCTCCATGAAGAACCCGCGTGCATCACCGTACACCGCAGGTTCGAGGATCAGTACCTCCGGCAGATTTGTCGGAGTGGTTTTCACTTGTGCCCGAGCTCGCGCAGCAGTCCCTGCAGGTACTTGCCATAGCCGTTTTTCAGCAGTGGCGCTGCCAGCTTTTCCAGCTGTGCCGCATCGATCCATCCGGCCCGCAATGCGATCTCTTCCGGGCAGGCGATCTTGAAACCCTGTCGCTTTTCAAGCGTGGCGATGAAGTGGCTGGCTTCCAGCAGGCTGTCGTGCGTTCCGGTGTCGAGCCATGCGTAGCCCCTGCCCATGATCTGCACGTTGAGCTGCTGTTGCGCCAGGTACACGCTGTTCAAGTCGGTTATTTCCAGCTCGCCGCGTGGGCTGGGTCTGATGGCGGCCGCCATGTCGCAAACCTGGTTGTCATAGAAGTACAACCCCGTGACCGCGTAGTTGCTCTGCGGCTGTCTCGGCTTCTCCTCGATGCTGAGGGCGCGCTGTTGGCCGTCGAACTTGACCACGCCGTAGCGTTCCGGGTCTGCTACGTGGTAGGCGAACACGGTGGCACCGGACGTCTGTTCAGCAGCGCGCTGGAGCAGCAGGACGAGATCGTGGCCGTAGAAGATGTTGTCGCCCAGCACCAGGGTGCTCGGATCGCTGCCGATAAAATGCCGTCCGAGGACAAAGGCCTGTGCCAGGCCATCCGGGCTCGGCTGGACACAGTATGAAAAATTCATGCCCCACTTGCTGCCGTCACCCAGCAACTCCGTGAAGCGTGGCGTGTCCTGTGGTGTGCTGATCACGAGGACATCCCGAATGCCGGAGAGCATCAGTGTCGACAGCGGGTAGTAGATCATCGGCTTGTCGTACACAGGCAGGAGCTGCTTGCTGACCGCAAGGGTCGCTGGATGCAGGCGTGTTCCGGCGCCGCCTGCGAGGATGATGCCCTTGCGCTTTACTTGCTGCATAGTTCCCTGACTGTGCGGGTCACGCCTTGCTGCCACGAGGGCAGGGTCAACCCGAAAACATCCCGCAGTTTGTCCGTTGCCAGTCTTGAATTCCGGGGCCTGCGCGCGGCGGTCGGGAAATCGGCACTGCTGCAAGGGACGATGGCCTCGTCCGCGACGCGCACCGGATGTCCGCATCGACGCGCTTCGTCGATCGCATGGCGCGCATAGTGATGCCAATTGGTTACGCCTGCAGCAACCAGGTGATACGTTCCTTCGAGGCGTGGATCTTGAGTCACCACGCGCAATACATGCGCCGTGACATCGGCGATCAGCTCCGCAGAGGTAGGTGCGCCGTGCTGGTCGTCCACCACTGACAGGCGCTCACGTTCTGTCGCGAGGCGCAGCATCGTGCGCAGGAAGTTTTCCCCCCGATTGGCGTATACCCAGCTGGTGCGGAAAATCAGGTGGCGGCATCCGCTGCTTCGGATCAGGTGTTCCCCTTCGAGCTTGCTGGCGCCGTAGACGTTGAGCGGCCCGGTGTGATCGCCTTCGCGCCACGCTTGGGTGCCCGAGCCATCGAAAACGTAGTCAGTGCTGTAGTGGATGAGCAAGCTTGCGGATGCTGCCGCATGCGCTGCCAGTATTCCCGGGGCTGCGGCGTTTATCAGGCGCGCGCGCGCGATGTCAGTCTCGGCTGCGTCGACTGCGGTGTACGCCGCGGCATTCACGATGACGTCGGGTTGAAGGCTTCGCAAAGTCGCGCTGAGCGCGTCGGGAAATTCCAGATCGCCAGGCAGCGACACCGATTTGCGATCCGCAGCCAGTACATGTGCCACAGGCGCCAGTGCACGTTGCAGCTCCCAGCCCACCTGGCCGTTGGGTCCCAGCAGCAGCAGTTTCAAAGGGGAGCCCTGGTTTCATAGTTCAGCGCCATCCAGTCGCGATAGTTGCCTGACTGCACGCGTGCCAGCCATTGCGGATGCTCCAGATACCAGGCAACGGTCTTTCGCAATCCGGTGGCGAAGGTTTGGGCAGGTCGCCAGCCCAGTTCACGCTCCAGCTTGCGCGCGTCTATGGCGTAACGGCGGTCGTGGCCTGGGCGATCCCGCACAAACGTGATCAGTCGCGAGTAAGAACCTGCCACTGCCGCGCGCAATTCGTCGAGAGTCGTACAGATCGATTTCACTACGTCGATATTGGCCTGTTCGTTCCATCCGCCAATGTTGTAAGTCTCATTGACGCGGCCATTTTTCAACACCAGGCGAATGGCATCGCAATGGTCTTCCACATACAACCAATCACGCACCTGCATGCCATCGCCGTAAATAGGAAGGGGCTTGCCGGCCAGTGCGTTGGTAATCACCAGTGGGATTAGTTTCTCCGGAAACTGGTAGGGGCCATAGTTGTTACTGCAGTTCGTGGTCAGCACTGGCAGTCCATAGGTGCGTGCCCAGGCGCGCACCAGATGATCACTCGAGGCCTTGCTTGCCGAATAAGGACTATTGGGTTCGTAGGCGCGGCTTTCGATGAAGGGAGGGTCGTGGGGTTCAAGCGAACCGTAGACCTCGTCGGTGCTGATGTGCAGGAACCGGAATGCGGATCTTGCGGGCTCGGTGAGTCCGCTCCAGTAACTGCGAGTTGCTTCCAGCAGGCTGTAGGTTCCGAGAACGTTGGTATGAATGAAGTCGCCGGGGCCACGGATGCTGCGATCAACGTGGCTTTCTGCGGCGAAGTTCACTACGGCCCGCGGTAAATGCTGGCGAAGGAGCTGCTCGAGCAGGTCGCGATTGTTGATGTCGCCCTGGATGAATGTGTGCCGACCATCGCCACGAAGCGACGCCAGATTGTCGGCATTGCCCGCGTAGGTGAGCAGGTCGAGGTTAATGACGGCCTCGTCGCAGTGCGCGAGCCAGTTCAGCACGAAATTGCTGCCGATGAAGCCTGCGCCTCCAGTTACCAGGACGGTCAAGGTGTTCCCTCTAGCACTTGTTTTCCGCATTATCCTTTCGCGAGGAGCATCTGGCTACCAAACGAGGACTCGCGCCGTCGCTTGTGCTTGCAGGATAGTCGCGCACTTGAAAGACCTCGCCGCAGCCATGCAGGGCAAAACGGTGTTGGCGCCAGAATCGCCATCGCTCCAATCCACGGACTTTCGATCCAGTACCCACATTGCTGCTTGCAATGCCCGCGACTTAATGCTCAACTTTGAACCCTTGCAGCAGTCCCGCGCATGGCGTCGCGGAAATGACACACAGGATGTTTTGAGCTTGGGAAGCAAGCAGGTCAAGCAAAACGGTGGCAGGGATCAGCCGCCGCAGCTGAAGATCCAGAGTGGGCCCGCGCCATCGAAACCCCTCGGTTTGGTGGTTACCCGCAATGATTCATCGTCGTCTACCACTTTGACGCCAATCAGCGTTCCCGACTTTCCGGCCCGCCACGATCTCTCCTTTGAGCGCGCCTTCAAGCGTGCAGGTGACATCGGTGGTGCGTTGCTGCTGGCAGTAATTTTTTCGCCGATATTCCTGCTCGCATTTCTTGCTGCAGCCATCAACGACCGGAAGGTGCTGTTTCGCCATCAGCGCGTTGGTCGTGACGGCAAGAGATTTTATTGCCTGAAGTTCCAGACCATGGTTCCGAATGCAGAGGCACTGCTTCAGCATCTGCTGGCTGCGGATCCGGAGCTTCGCAATGAGTGGGAGCGCGACCACAAGCTGAAAGACGATCCGCGTGTCACGCCGCTGGGGCGCTTCCTTCGCGCCACCAGTCTGGACGAGGTACCCCAGATCTGGAACGTGTTGAAGGGCGAGATGAGTCTGGTTGGTCCGAGGCCCGTCACGCGGGAGGAATTGCTGCGCTATGGCCGCAATTCGGTGTTTTACGAAATGGTGCGCCCTGGAATCACGGGGCTATGGCAGGTAAGCGGCCGCAATTTCGTAGAGTATCGACGTCGTGTCGCGATGGACGTTCTGTACGTGAAGCGCCAGAGCCTCCTGCTGGACTTGTGGATCCTGCTGAAGACTGTGTTGGTGGTAGTAACCGGGCACGGCGCTTTCTGACGTCGGGCTTGCCAGCCTTGCATCGGGTTCACCTGATCGCAACGCATCGGTAATAGAGAGTTTCGACAATCGCTCCCGAATGGCCTTCTGGCCGGGAGTGATCTCATGGATAGTGGATTCGGTGCAGTTCAGTGCAGCCCGCAAGGCGTTCCGGATCGTCGCATTGCCCACCATTCCGGAAAGCTGCGGGTGTTCGTGGCTGGGCACAACGGCCTGGTGGGTTCAGCGCTGGTTCGCAGGCTGACGAGGCACGACGACATCGAGTTGATTCTCCGCAGTCGTGCCGAACTCGATCTCACGGACTCGGTGGCAGTGGAGCGTTTCTTCTCCGGC
Source organism: Pseudomonadota bacterium (assembly GCA_037200665.1). Lineage (GTDB taxonomy): Bacteria > Pseudomonadota > Gammaproteobacteria > Steroidobacterales > Steroidobacteraceae > ZC4RG30. Next base: position 326,968 of record JBBCGD010000008.1, read on the forward strand.
GAAAAGCCGCATCAGGTGTACCTCGCAGCAGCGCGAGTTGGCGGCATCGTCGCCAACAGCACGCAATCAGCGGAATTCATCCACGAGAATCTCGCGATCCAGACGAACGTCATCCATTCGGCCTGGCGCAACGGTGTATCGAAGTTCCTCTTCCTCGGCTCCAGCTGCATCTACCCCAAGTTCTCGGAACAGCCCATGCGGGAAAGCTGTCTGCTGACGGGGCCCCTCGAATACACCAACGAGATGTATGCGGTCGCCAAGATTGCCGGCTTGAAGATGTGCCAAGCGTATCGTCGGCAGTACGGCTTTGATGCCGTCGTGGCGATGCCTACCAATCTCTATGGCCCCAACGACAACTTCGACCTGAACAACTCGCATGTCCTTCCCGCGCTTGTCCGCAAGTTCTCTGATGCGGCGGACAGCGGAACGGACATCGTGGAAATCTGGGGCACGGGCTTGCCGCGCAGGGAATTCCTGCATGTCGATGATCTCGCCGATGCGTGCCGTTTCCTGATGGACAACTACAGGGACATCGAACCGGTCAACGTGGGCTGGGGAATGGACTTGACGATTGCGGAACTCGCCTCGAAGGTTGCGGCTGCCGTGGGATACAGCGGCAAGGTCATCTTCAACACCGATCGCCCGGATGGGATGCCGCGAAAATTGCTCGAGACTTCGCGCATGGAACAGCTCGGCTGGCGGCCGAGAATCTCCCTGGACGAAGGTCTTCGCACGACGGTCAACTGGTACCGCCGCAACGACAATGTGCGCGGCGGACCGGGTTCTGTCGGCAAGATTTCCGCAGCCGAGACCACGGTTCACGCCTAGCGGGCTCCGGTAGCGAGTCGCGGCAGGAAGTCTGCGCTAGACTTCCGCCATGACCACCCTGACCGCCTTCAAAGCCTACGACGTCCGCGGCCGCATCCCCACCGAACTCAACGAAGACCTCGCCTATAAAATCGGCCAGGCCTTCGTCGCCTTCCTGAACCCCAAGCGCGTCTGCGTCGGCCGCGACATCCGCCTCTCCAGCGACCAGCTCTGCACCTCGCTGATCAAGGGCCTCACCGACTCCGGCGCCGACGTCTACGACATCGGCCTGTGCGGCACCGAAGGCGTCTACTTCGGCACCTTCTCCGGTGGTTTCGACGGCGGCATCATGGTCACTGCCAGCCACAACCCGCCGGACTACAACGGCATGAAGTTCGTGCGCGAGCAGAGCAGGCCCATCAGCGCTGACTCCGGCCTGATGGACATGGCGAAGCTCATAGAAACCGGCAACCTGCCGCCGAAAGCCGCCGTGCCGGGCCGTGTCACCAAGCTCGACATGAACTCGCGCTACGAAGCCCACCTGCTGAGCTACGTCGAACCGCGCAAACTGAAGCCGTTGAAGGTTGTCGTCAACGCCGGCAACGGTGGCGCCGGCATGGTGATCGACCGGCTCGAACCCCACCTGCCGTTCCAGTTCATCAAGATCCACCACGAGCCGGACGGTACCTTCCCGCACGGCGTGCCGAACCCGATGCTGGAAGAGAACCGCCAGCCCACCATCGATGCCATCCGCGAGCACAAGGCGGACATCGGCCTCGCCTGGGATGGCGACTTCGACCGTTGCTTCTTCTTCGACGAGCACGGCACTTTCATCGAGGGTTACTACCTCGTGGGCCTGCTGGCCGAAGTGTTCCTGAAGCGCGAAAAAGGCGGGCGCATCGTGAACGACCCGCGCCTCACCTGGAACACGCTCGACATCGTCGAGCAGTACGGCGGCAAGTCGGTGCTCTCCAAGTCCGGCCACGCCTTCATCAAGCAGGTCATGCGCGACAGCGACGCCATCTACGGCGGCGAGATGAGCGCGCATCATTATTTCCGCGATTTCGCCTATGCCGACTCCGGCATGATCCCCTGGCTCGTGGTGCTGCAGGTGATCAGCGAGACCGGCAAGAGCCTGTCGGATCTCGTGGGCGAACGCATGAAGCTGTTCCCGGCCAGCGGCGAGATCAATCGCAAGCTCGATCCGTCGAAGGGTGGGGCCCAGGCCGTGCTCGCGCGCGCCGAGGCGGCTTACAAGGAAACTGCGAAGTCCGTTGACTACACCGACGGCCTGTCCATGGAGTTCGACAACTGGCGCTTCAACCTGCGCGCCTCGAACACCGAGCCGCTGGTGCGGCTCAATGTCGAATCGCGTGGCGATACGGGGTTGATGCAGCGGAAGACACGCGAGTTGCTGGCGTTGATGGATGCCTGAGCGGCGTCCGGTAGAGGCGTGACCAATTGATGGCAGACCTCGGCTTCAGCTCCTGCGGCGTGGGGCCTGGATTGGCCTAGAATGCCCTCCGCATGAGGGAACAGTACGCCCGCGACCGCATCCAGAGCTTTGGCCTGCTGCTGGTCATGGCCATCCTCGTGCACGTGGCCTGGACCTTCTACGTGCGGCCGCAGGCCGCAGGCTGGCAGGCGCAGCAGAAGGCGCTGCAGGCCGCCAATCCCGACTACAAACCCGAGCGCTCGCTGTGGCTGATCCTGCATGACCCGGAGCAGGAAGTGGCCATCATCCTCGGCCTGTGGGCATTGGGGCTCGCGACGCTGAAGGGCAGGGCATTGACCGCGCATCGCCGCCAGCTCGATAAGGGACTGCTGTCGGTGCCGGCTGGCTACCGCATCCTGCCCGGCGACGTGCGCGAGTATGCGCACCGGCTCGACGGCCTGCCCGCGGATGAGCGCGAGCTCATCCCGGTGCGCACCGCGCGCCGCGCGCTGAAGCGCTTCGGCGAAACCGCCAACGTGCAGGACGCCGCGGACACCGTGCACGACTACTGCGAGTCCGAGGCCGCGCGGCTCGATGCCGAACTCGCGATGATCCGCTTCTGTGCCTGGGCCATCCCCGCCATCGGTTTCGTCGGTTCGGTGCGCGGCATCGGCAACGCGCTCGCCGGCGCACAGCTGGCGCTGCGCGGCGATACCAGTGCGGTCACCAGCGGCCTCGGCATATCGTTCAATTCGACCTTCGTCGCACTGATCACCAGCATCATCCTGATGTTCGTGATCCACGAGCTGCAGCTGCGCCAGGAGCGGCTGGTGCTGGATACCGAGTCCTACGTCGACGACGCGGTTATCAGCAACCTGCAGTCCCGCTGAGCCCCGCAGGGCGGGCTGTGGGATACTCCGCCCCCATGAAAACCGCAGACCTGATCGCCATCGACGTACACACCCACGCTGAAATCTCGTGCCGCCAGCCGGACGACGACTACGCGCAGGAAATCGAAGAACAGAAGAAGAAATACTTCAAATCCGGCAGCCCGCCCACCATCCAGGAGACGGTGGATTTCTACCGCGCCCAGAAGATCGGCCTCGTGATGTTCACCGTCGATACCGAGTTCGAGATCGGCCGCCGCCGCATTCCGAACGAGGAAGTGCTGGACGCCGCCAAGGCCAACAGCGACATCATGATCGCCTTCGGCAGCGTCGATCCGCACAAGGGCAAGATGGGCCTGCGCGAAGTGAAGAAGCTCATCGCCGAGGGCGTGGGCGGCTTCAAGTTCCACCCCACCTGCCAGGGTTTCTACCCGAACGACCGCATGGCCTACCCGATGTACGAGGCCATGGCCGAGGCCAAGATGCCGGTGATCTTCCACAGCGGCCATTCGGGCATGGGCTCGGGCCTGCGCGGCGGTGGCGGCCTGCGCCTGAAGTATTCGAACCCGATGCACCTGGACGATGTCGCGGCCGATTTCCCCGACATGACCATCATCATCGCGCACCCGTCCTGGCCCTGGCAGGATGAAGCCCTGTCGGTGTGCCTGCACAAGCCGAACGTGTTCATCGATCTTTCCGGCTGGTCGCCCAAGTATTTCCCGCCGCAGCTCATCCACCACGCGAACACGCAGCTGAAGCACAAGATGCTGTTCGGCACCGACTATCCGCTGATCACGCCGGAACGCTGGATGAAGGACTACGAGGCTGCGGGCTTCCGCCCCGAGGTGAAGTCGCTCATCCTCAAGGACAATGCGATTCGCGCACTGGGTCTCGACAAGGCCGCCTGAGCGGCCTGAACCATCGGAGGGTTGCGCCATGAACCGTCGCTTGCTCGTTTCATTGGCGCTGGGAGCGCTGGCCTTCAGTGGCGCCGCGCTGGCGCAGACCAAGGCAGCGAAGCCGCTGACCATCGTCGTCTATGGTGGCAGCGGCAACATCGGCAGCCGCATCGTTGCCGAAGCCGCCGCGCGTGGCCACAACGTCATCGTGGTGGACCGGAATCCGAAGGCCGACCTCGCGCCGCCGGGCGTGAAGCTCGTGACGGGCGATGTGTTCGACCAGCAGGACATCCTGAAGAACATCGCCGGCGCCGACGTGCTGGTGTCTTCGATCGTGGTGCGGCCCGCGCCCACGCCGGATTTCGCGCTGAGCGTGGTGAAGTCCGAGGTCGGCGCACTGCGCGCACAGACCGGTGCGAAGAAGACGCGCCTGCTCGTGGTGGGCGGTGCCAGCAGCCTGTTCAATGCGGACGGCAAGCGCATCATCGACACGCGTCCCGCGCGTCAGGATGGCGAGGTGCGTTCGTCCGTCGATTCCCTCGACTGGCTGCGTGCCGAAGTGAAGGACGTTTCATGGACCTTCTTCAGCCCCGGCGGCAACATCGCGCCGGGCAAGCGCACCGGCAAGTTCCGCATCGGCACCGAGCAGATCCTGGTCGATGCCGATGGCAAGAGCGCCATCTCGATGGAAGACTATGCCGTCGCGATGCTCGACGAGATCGAGAAGCCGCAATTCGTGAACAAGCGTTTCACCGCCGGATACTAAAAAAACCTGGAGGGTTGCATGAAGAAGCGAGACATCTGGTCCCTGGCCGCCACCGCATTGCTCTTCGTGGCCGCGATGCCCGTCGTGCAGGCGCAGTCACTTGCCGATCCCGTGCTGGGCGCGGCCAATCCGGACGCGCTGTTCCACAACAAGGATCCGAAGCTGGACCGCAACATGCAGTCGGCCTACCACATCATGCTGGACCTGCTGGAGTGCAACCAGTGGCAGAACGCGGGCCAGTGGCTCACCGGCAAATACACCCAGCACAACCCCAATGCCAAGTCCGGGCTGGACGGCGTCATCTATTACTTCACCAAGGTGCGCACGGTGCCGCCTACTCCCGTGCCGCCGAAGTTCGTGAAGACCAAGGTGGTGGCGGTGGTCGCCAGCGGTGACTACGTGACGGTGGTGACGCCGCGCGAGTACGACGTGCCCGGCAAGCCGGGCATGAAGTACACCACCACCTGGTTCGACATGTGGCGCTTCGTCGATGGCAAGGCCGACGAACATTGGGATCCGGCCACGCTGCCCGCTGCACCGGCAGCGCCGCCAGCTCCTCCCGCGCCGCCCGCGAAGTAATCGATGCATCGAAGCCAGTCACGCCGGAGCAGGCTGAAGCTCGCTCTGGCGGGCCTGGCCTGCTGCGTGTCGCTGGCCAGCGCATGGTCCGCCGGCGTTGATCCCGACGGCACCACGCCGTTGCATCGGGCCATCTACGCAGGTGATGTCGCCGAGACGAAGCGCCTGCTTGCCGCGGGCGCCGATGCACGCGCCGCCAATCTGTTCGGCGCCACGCCGCTGATGCTGGCCGCCGCGCGCGGTGACGCCGCGCTGATCCGCCTGCTGCTTGATGCCGGCGTCGATCCGAACTCGCCCAACAGTGAAGGCCAGACCGCACTGATGGCCGTGGCGCGCACTGGCAATGTCGATGCCGCGAGCGTGCTGCTGAAGCGCGGCGCCAAGGTGCAGGACCACGAACAGTGGGGCGGCCAGACCGCATTGATGTGGGCCGCGGCACAGAGCCAGCCGCAGATGATCCGGTTGCTGCTGAAGCATGGCGCGCAGGTGGACGAGCGTTCCACCGTGCGCGACTGGCAGCGCCGCGTCACCGCCGAAGGCCGGCCCAAGGACATGTACCGCGGCGGCCTCACGCCGCTGCTGTTCGCCGCGCGCGAAGGTTGCATCGACTGCATGCGCGCGCTGCTCGACAGGCACGCCGACATCGACCTGCCGGATCCCGACGGCACCACCGCGCTGGTCATGGCGCTGCTGAACTATCACTGGGACGCGGCGAAGTTCCTGATCGAAGCCGGCGCCGACGTGAACCTGTGGGACATCTACGGCCAGTCGCCGTTGTACGTCGCCGTCGACATGAACACGCCACCAGTGGGAAGGCGCATCGAACTGCCTTCGATGGATGTCGCCACCGGCGAAGACATCGCACGCCTGCTGCTGGCGCGTGGCGCGAATCCCAACGTGCAGCTGAAGCTGCGGCCGCGTTACCGCAACATCCCCAACGACCGCTACCGCGACCCGATGATCGTGTGGGGCACGACACCACTGCTGCGCGCGGCCAAGGCCGGCGACGTGCCGATGGTGAAGCTGCTGCTGGATCACGGCGCGCTGCCCAACCTCGCCAACTCGCAGGGCGTGACGCCGCTGATGGCCGCGGCTGGCGATGGCTTCATCCACGACCCGACGCGCGGCCACGAGCGCACCGAAGACGATGCGCTCGCCTGCTACGCACTGCTGCGCGCGGCCGGCGCGGATGTGAACGCGCGCACCGTGCTTTCCATCGCCGATGCCGACCTCAAGGTCACCACTGCCGCGAACCGCACCGTCCTGCATGCCGCCGCCGCGCATGGCTGGAACCAGCTGATCCGTCGCGCGGTGGCGGATGGTGCGCAACTCGACGTCATCGATTCCGACGGACTCTCGCCCATCGACTACGCGCTCGGCCGCTTCCCGAAGGAGTTCAACGCGCTGCTCCCCGAGAAGTACACCGACACCGTGGCGCTGCTGAAATCCTTCGGCGCGAAGGCCGAGAATCCCACCGCGACCTTCGCGCCGGGCACGGTGCCGAAGATCCAGGCCATCGTGCCGTAATCGCCCGGGGCAGCGGTGTCTACCGTTGCCATCGGCGCGGTTTCAGTCCAAAGTCGCGAACCACAAAAATCCCGGGGAGCCTCGGCTCGCATGGACAACAAGAAGATCGTCGAAGTCGGCGCCGTCATCGATTCCGCCAAGTACTTCTGGATGCCCTTCGGCATCACCATCATGATGATCATCATCATGGCCACCGACGGCTATGACCTGTTCCTGATGGGGCAGGTGGGTCCGGCCATCACCTCGGGATGGAAGGTTGCCTCCGCGGCGCTGGGTCCGATCAACACCGCCGGCCTGCTCGGCATGGCCATCGGCTCGGTGAGCCTCGGCTGGCTCGGTGATCGCATCGGCCGCAAGCGCTCCTACTTCACCTGCCTCGTGTTCCTGTGCATCGGCTCGGTGCTGTGCTGGCACGCGGCCAAGTCCGGTACCGCCGACACCGCCACCGAATCGTTGCGCATGATGACCATCTGGCGCTTCGTCACCGGCCTCGGCATGGGTGGCATCACGCCGCTGGCCACCACGCTGATCTCCGAGTGGACTTCGAGCAAGGTGCGCGCCGTGGTCGTGGCTTGCGTGATCTCGTCGGTGCCGGTGGGTGGTTCGCTGGCCCGCTTCGCCGTCAAGCACCTCGAATGGCAGACCATGTTCCTGGTCGGCGGCCTGGTGCCGCTGGCGCTGTTCATCGTGTTCGGTTTCCTGCTGCCTGAATCGCCGAAGTACATGGCGCAGCGGCCCGAGCTGCACAAGCGCCTAGCGACCGCGTTGAACCGGTTGCTCGGCGAGCGACGCTTCGACGGTACGGAACAGTTCGTGGTGACCGAGGCGGGCAAGCGTTCGACCAACTGGCTGGCCACCATCTGGAACAGCGACTATGCGCGCGCCACCTTCTTCATCTGGCTGGCGTTCTCGTTCAACAGCTTCGTGCTGTACATCTACACCAACTACCTGCGCGTGCTGCTGCAGGAAAGCGGCGTCAACGGCGACCTCGCCGCCGATGCGCTGGGGCTGTTCTCGATCGGCGCGTTCTTCGGTTCCATCGGCGGTGCGTTCCTGATCCGCTGGTACGGCTCGCGTTACGTGGGCGCGCTGCTGGCGCTGCTCGGCGTCGCGGCCACTGCGGTGATCGGCGTGATGCTCGGTACCGGCGCGACGTCGGAGTCCAACGTGAAGATACTGGGCTTCCTCGCCGGCGTTTCCTTCAATGGCATGCAGGCGTTCATGTACGCGGTGGCCGCACATTCCTATCCCACCGAACTGCGTGGTTCGGCGATCGGCCTCGCGCAGACGGTGTCGCGCATCGGCGCGGTGCTCAGCCCGATCGTGGCCTCTGGTTATCTCGCGATGGCGCCGCGTCCGGGCATGGACCTGTTCTTCTGGTTCGTTGCTGCGTGCGCATTCATCACCGCGCTGAGCTTCTTCCTGATTCCTTCGCACATTCCGCGCAACCGCGCGTAGGAAGAAACTGACGGAGCGGTCGCGAACCGCTCCGGGCGCGGCCGGCATCATTTTTTTACAGTTCTTCACGCAATGTCGCCGCGTGGAGACTCACGTGCGTGTCAACCATTGCGGCAGATTCGCGTTCCTCGGCATGAGTGCCAACTTTCCGGGGAGCCACCAATGTTCAATCCAAGTACCAGTGACCACGCGCAACGCAGTCTTTCCACCACCTGGCAAAGCCTGCGCATGGGTTTGCTCGGTCTCGTCGCCGCGGCAATCGCCGCGTGCGGATCGGATTCAACCACCAGCCAGCTGGGCAGTTCCTCGTGCACGGACTGCGGCGCTGCGCTGGTGACCATGACCGATGCAGCGGGGGATTTCCTCAGCTACACCGTCAACATCACTTCGCTGAAACTCACCAAGGCCAACGGCACGGTCGTTGAAACACTGCCCGCGACTTCACAGATCGATTTCGCGCAGCTGGTGGATCTCTCCGAAGTGCTCAATGCCGGGCAGATCGCCACCGGTGAATATGTCTCGGCGACGCTGGGCGTGGATTTCACCGGCGCCAACATCGTCGTGGACGATGGCACCGGCACGGGCGTGAACGTCACCCCCGTCGATTCCACCGGCGCGGCACTGACCCACCTCGACCTCACCGTCGATCTCGACAATCGCCACCACCTGCTGATCGATCGCAACAACGTGGGTCGTCTTGCCTTCGACCTCGACCTTGCGGCCTCGAACAGCGTGGACCTGACCACGCACAAGGTTACTGTCAGCCCGGTCATCGTCGCCACCGTGCAGCCGTCGGATGATCGCCAGGTGCGTGCGCGCGGCGTGCTGGCCAGCGTCGATACCGCAGGCAGCAGCTACACCATCAACCTGCGTCCCTTCGAGGAAAGCTCGCAGAACAGTGGCCAGCTGGTGGTGCACACCACCACGACCACGCACTTCGAGATCAACGGCACGGTGTCCACCGGCGCGGCTGGCCTGACGCAGCTCGCGGCGCTCACGGACAAGCCCGTGACCATCGCCTTCGGCACCATCGATGCCACCGACCACAGCTTCACCGCGCAGCGCGTGCTCGCGGCCAGCAGCGCCGACGACCTGCACCATGACTACCTGTCGGGCACGGTGCTGTCGCGCTCCGGCAATGGGCTGGTCGTGGGTGGCGTGCGCCTTGGTCGGCGTGACAACGGGCGCTTCGGCTTCCAGACCGGCAAGGTCACCGTGAACGTCGGCATGAACACCGTCGTGACGCGCGATGGGCAGGCCACCGGCACGATGGCCATCGGCGACATTTCGGTGGGCCAGCACATCGAGGCCTACGGTGATTATTCGGGCAGCGGCAACACCGCGAGCCTCGACGCCACCGCCGGTCGTGTGCGCCTGAACTACACGCACCTGTTCGGCAAGGTGACTGCAACGGCCACCGGCAGCCTGACGCTGGCGCTGCAGAGCATTGACGGCCGCGATCCCTCGCGCTTCGACTTCACCGGCACCGGTGCGGCGACCGCGAGCGATGCGAATCCGTCGGGATATGTAGTGAATACCGGTGCGCTGGCGACCACTGGCCTCGCGATCAACAGCTATACGCGGCTGTTCGGCTTCGTCACGCCCTTCGGCACCGCGCCGCCAGACTTCACCGCCGACACCTTCACCGACTTCACCGATACGCGTGCCGGTGTCGCGCTGGGCTGGGGATTGGCTGGTACCACTGCGCCGTTCAGCGCGAGCTCGGCCACCGGACTCATGGTGGATCTCACCGGCAGCGCGCATGGCGCCCTGCAGCTGGGTGGCCGGTTGATTGATGTGACGACGCTGGTTGGCTTGCAGCTGGTGCCGGCGACGAGCGGCAACCTGCAGTTCGCCATCGCCCATGGCCGTACGCACAAGGTGGACAACTTCAGCACCTTCGCGGATTTCCAGACGCAGCTTGCGACTGAGTTGAACGGCACGACGGTGCTGTACAGCCTGGCTGCGGATGGCACGTTCGACTCCACGGGTGGCGTGTTCACGACGAAGCGCCTGCTGGTGTTACTGGGCGACTGAGTCCGCTTCAGTCCTGCCAGGAAAAGGGGGCGGCTCGATGCCGCCCCCGCTTTCATTCACGACCCGCGCGTGAAGTTCAGTTCGAGCCGGAGAGGCTCGTTGCCACGGTCAATGCGCCGCGGCCGCGTACTTCCTGCGGAACTTGTCGATGCGGCCGCCGGTATCGATCACTTTCTGCTTGCCCGTATAGAACGGATTGTCGGCGGAGCAGACTTCCAGCTGCAGGTCATGGCCCAGCGTGGAACCCGTGCTGAAGGTATTGCCGCAGGAGCAGGCCACGTTGATCTGCCCATAGGCGGGATGGATGGATGGTTTCATGGCGCGATTCTCCGTGCTGTGGGACCGAGGGGCCTACAGTGCGGTTGATCCGCATGATTTCAAGCCCGGCATTCCACCATCCGCGCCAGTGCCCGGCGTCCGGGGTAGCCTCAGGCTTGCGCTGCCCGGTTTGATGCGGTGTGCGCGGTGTTCGCGCACATCGAAGCGCTGATGCGCGGGTCTTCGGTTCGAAATACGACCGGGCACTTCATCCTGCCGCGCGTGGTGGCGGCGCGCGCTTCGGCCGCGTGCATGGCCGATGCGCTCACCAATTGCACCATGCCGTGTTCACCGCAGACGATGTCGCGATTGCCGCGCGACTACGGCGCCAGGCTGCTCGACCTGCATTCCGACTCCGATTGAAACAGCGCTATATCCGTGTGAATTCAGCGGATTCGTGCAAACCGATATGCGCCCGTTTGCGTATCGCCACGGCGAGCGACATCGCTAAACTGCGCGCCTCGTTTCAATGGCGTGCCGGCCTGATCTGCACACCGCGATCAATCCGTGACGATTCCGACCATGGACAACTCCCCATCCGCGCTGCAGCTGATCGCAACCGGCGATCCCGCGCTGCTTGCAATCGTGAAGCTCTCGCTGCTCGTCAGCACCAGTGCGACCTTGTTCGCCACATTGATCGGTGCGCCATTCGGCGCCTTGCTCGCGCTGGTGCGCTTCCCCGGGCGGGAGGTCATCGTGGTGATTCTCAACGCGCTGATGGGGCTGCCACCGGTCGTGGTGGGACTCACCGCTTATCTGCTGCTGTCGCGCTCGGGGCCACTGGGGGCATTGGGAATCCTGTTCACGCCTGCGGCGATGATTGCCGCGCAGACGATACTGATCGCGCCGATCATCGCGGCGCTGACGCGCCAGATCGTGCAGGACGCCTGGGTCGAGTACCGCGATGAATTCGAGGCCATGGATGCAGGCATGGCCCGCCGGGTCGTGACGCTGCTGTGGGATACGCGCTTCTCGCTGATGACGGCATTGCTGGCCGGCTTCGGCCGTGCGGCGGCGGAAGTCGGCTCCATCATCATCGTAGGCGGCAATATCGAGGGCTTCACGCGCACGATGACCACCGCCATCGCGCTGGAAACTTCCAAGGGCAACCTGCCCCTCGCCATGGGACTGGGCATGGTGTTGATGGCCATCGTCATCGGCGTGAATGCGCTGGCGTGGACGGTGCGTCGCATCGGCCAGCGACAGGCCGGATGATGTCGATGCCGGGCCCGACGGATCTCCCGATGGATTTCTCGAGCGCCACGGTCGTTCTCGATGGCACGACCGCACTGGATCGAGTCTCGCTCGTGCTCGCAGGGGGTCCACCGACCATCGTCATTGGTCCCAATGGATCGGGCAAGACCACGCTGCTGCGGGCGGCGATGGGGCTGGTGGAAATTTCCTCGGGATCACTGACCTGGGGCGGGCGAGGCGATGCTTCGCGGCTGCATCGGGCAATCGTCTTCCAGCGACCAGTGATGCTGCGCCGGAGCGTGGCAGGCAACCTCGTCTATGCATTGGCGCGCGCACAGGTGCCACGCGCAGACAGGGCGCGGCGCTGCCGGGAACTGCTTGCACTGGTTGGCCTCGAGTCACTGGCGGCGCGGCCGGCGCGCAGTCTTTCCGTAGGTGAGCAGCAGCGGCTCGCAGTCGCGCGGGCACTGGCGCGCGATCCAGTGGTGTTGTTCCTGGATGAACCCACGGCAAGCCTGGATCCAGCCGCCACCAAGGCCATTGAAGACATCGTCACCGGCGTGGCCGCGCGCGGCGTGAAGGTCGTGATGGCAACCCACGATCTGGGTCAGGCCCGCCGGCTCGGCGGAGAAATCGTGTTGTTGCACAGGGGCGTCGTGGCAGAGCAGCTGCCCGCACGCGAATTCTTCTCGGACCGTGCTGGCGCAGAAGCGCGGCGGTTCGTGGCGGGCGAACTTCTGGTCTGAAGAAAAGGTGGAGAAAATGAAAATCAGGTTTCCGTTGCTGGGCATGCTTCTGCTGGCGTGGGCTGCGCTCGGGGTTTCCGGCAAGGCCATGGCCGACGACAAGCTGATCACCGTCGCGTCCACGACATCGACGCAGGACTCCGGCCTCTTCGACTACCTGCTGCCGCTGGTCAAGGCCAGGACCGGAATCACCGTGAAAGTCGTCGCCCAGGGCACCGGCCAGGCGCTCGACACCGGCCGTCGTGGCGATGCGGATGTGGTGTTCGTGCACGCCAAGGCGGCCGAACTGCAGTTCGTCGCCGATGGCGAAAGCACGCGGCGCTATCCGGTGATGTACAACGACTTCGTGCTCATCGGACCCGCTGCCGATCCCGCGCACATCAAGGGATCATCCGATGTGCTGCGTGCCCTCGTTGCCCTCAGGAATGCGGCCGCGCCGTTCGTTTCGCGCGGCGATCGATCCGGCACGCACATCGCCGAACTGGCCCTTTGGCAGAGCGCCGGCGTGAACATCGAGCAGGAGAAGGGCGCCTGGTACCGCTCGATAGGACAGGGCATGGGAGCCGCGCTCAACATGGCCGCTGCCGCGAATGCCTACGTGCTTTCGGACCGCGCCACGTGGATCAATTTCAGGAACAAGGACGGCCTGCAGATCCTCGTGGAAGGCGACGCGCGCCTGCGCAACCAGTACGGGGTGATGCTCGTGAACCCGGCGAAGCATCCGACCGTCAGCGCCGCGGCGGGCCAGGCATTCATCGACTACCTGGTTTCACCGCAGGGGCAGGCGGACATCGCGCGCTACAAGATCGACGGGCAGCAATTGTTCTATCCGAACGCCGGCACGAGCGAGTAACTGCCGCCGGGTACAATTGCACCCTTATGCCCAGACGCATGGATATCTGGCGCTGTGGCTTCATCGCCCGGCCATTGCAGCAGTTGCTGGGCGGCTGGCCCGATGCAGTGGTGCATTGGTTTCCCGAACAGCCAGCTGGCCGGTTTCTTGCCGATCCGTTTGGCTGGCAGCAAGGCGAGACGCTGCATGTCTTCGCGGAGGCGCTCGACTATCGCAGCCACCACGGCACGATCGAGCGCTGGAGCTTCGATTCATCCGGTCGGCTGCTCGAGTCGCGCCCGGCATTGCGCGAAGCCTGGCATCTTTCCTATCCGCTGGTGTTCGAAGCCGAAGGTGCCGTGTGGATGCTGCCCGAGGCGCATCGCTCCGGCACGCTGACGCTGTATCGCGGCGATGACAAGCTGGAGCGCTGGCAGCCAGAGACCAGCATCACGCTGGACGCCGCGCCCGTCGATGCGACACCCCTGTGGCATGCGGGTCGATGGTGGCTGTTCTACACGCCGGCGGGCCCGAAACCGCAGCACCTGCACGTGGCCTGGTCCGGGCGCCTCACTGGTCCGTGGCATGCGCATCCGCTCAATCCGGTGCGCGTTGACGCAGCGGGCGCGCGCCCGGCAGGGCGTGCAGTGATCATCGACGGTCGCATCATGCTGCCGGTCCAGGATTGCACTTCCACCTATGGCGGTGCCGTGCGACCGCTGTGGATCGATCGTCTCGATGAACGCGAATTCAGTGCCTCACTCGCCGCGCCGCTCGCACTGCCGCCCGGAGCAGGCAACTATCGTGACGGCATGCACACCCTGTCAGCCAGCGGCGACTGGACCGTGTTCGACGTCAAGCGCGTGGACCGGAGCGGTCGGGGCCTGCTGTATGACCTGCAGCGCTACATGCGGCCATCCGGTTGAAGAGTTCGGCGCCGGCCGCGATGAAGCGGCGCTCGGAATAAAGCTCCAGCACGCGCAGGCGCGAGGCTTCTCCCATTGGTCGCAGTCGCTCGGGGGTGGACAGCAGGTCGTGCAGGCTCGCCGCCAGCGCAGCCGGATCCTCCGGTGGGACGAGGGCGCCCGTGATGTCATCGCGAATGCTGCCCGGCAGCTCTCCCACTGACGATGCCAGCACCGGCAGTGCAGCCACCATGGCTTCATGTGCCGCCACGCAGATGCCCTCGGAACGCGAGGGCTGGACATACAGGTGCAGGCGCGCCAGGAACTGGCGCGGATGCTCCGTATATCCCGGCAGCAGCAGCTCGGTGACTCCCGCTGCGCGGGCCTGTGCTTCCAGCTGGCGGCGCTGCGCACCTTCGCCGCCGATCGTCACGGTAAAAGGCACGGGCGGACGAAAGCCCGCTTCGCGCAGTTTTGCCAGTGCACCGACCAGCACGTCGTAGCCTTTCACCGGATGCAATCGACCGAGACTGCCGAGCCGCAACGTCTCACCATGTCGCCATGGCTTCGAGATGGGCGACAGGGGATCTGCCGAAAATGTGGGCCACACCATCACGCGCGAGTCTTCGACCTTGAGTACCCGGCGCGCGAGTTCTGCGGTGCTGTCGGAAACGGCCACCCATGCCTTTGCATTCGACTGCAGGGCTCGCAGCATCCAGCGATTGCCGCTCTTCGGCAGCGCGTTCATCAACCAGCAGAATGCAGGCAGGTTCAGGCGGCGCGCGAGCAGCAGGCCGAGTACTGCCGAGCGCGACAACGAGGTCCACAGGTGCGTGGCACCCCAGGCGCGAACCTCCTCATCGAGCCAGCGCAGCGCCGCCAGGTGATCATTCCTGCCGCCAGCGGGACGCACCAGCGGCTCGAGCCCCGCCGCGAGCAGCGAAGGCAGCGCCAGTCCATCGCGCTTCTCGAGCGAGAACACGCGGATCTGCGCGCCCAGGTCGCGCAGCACGCGCGTGACCGCCGGTATCGGCAGCGCCGCGCCGCCGCCTTCCATGGAGTTGGTGATGTAGGCGATGCGCATCGTGGATGCGCCATGGGGTGTTGCCATCATTTCGTTCCGATGCATGCGCTCAGCAGCGCGGTCATTCATGGCCAGTGAATCCACCCAGCAGCGCGGGCCCGTCATTGGCCTGCTGCTGCATGACTTCCAGCTTGGCGGTGCGGAGCGTGTGGCCATCCGGCTCGCCAATGCCTGGGTTCAGCTGGGTTGCAGGGTGGTGCTGTTTGCGGGTGGGGCAGGTGGACTGCAGCGCCAGCTGCTCAGTGACGCGGTCGAGGTCGTGGTCGCGGATCCACCACTGGTGCGCGGCCTGCGTGCATCGCCAGCACGATTGGCGAAATGGGTAGCTGCCCGTGCTGCGGGCATGGATGCGTTCTACCTGCCGGGCAATTCGTATTTCACGGCGGTGGGGCCGCTGTCCGTTGCGGGTGTCCGCATCTACGCGACGATCACCAACTCGCTGTGGCGTATCGACCGCTCGCTGGCTCGCAACGTGGTGTTTGCGCTGGCGACGAGGCGGCGCCTGCGCAAGGCAGCGGGCGTGATGTCCATGTCGCCAGCGCTGCTGCGACAGGAGCGCCGCGTGCTGGGCAATCGCATCGCCATGGAAGCGATGCCCAATGCCTTGTTCGAAAGAATGCCCGGGTGGGGCCGCGCACGGCGTCAGCGCGGACGCATCTGCGCGGTAGGCCGGCTGGTGCCGCAGAAGAACTTCGCGCTGCTGCTGCACAGCTTCGCGCTGCTGCGGGATCTGCCGCTCACGCTCGATATCGCCGGTGATGGTCCGCTGCGCGCGGAGCTGCAGCAGCTCGCCATCACGCTGGGCGTGGCGGAACGCGTGCGATTCCTCGGCGCCGTGGCGAATGCTTCGGGCTGCATGGCCGAGGCGGAAGTGGTCGTGCTCACCTCCGACTACGAAGGCTACCCCGCGGTTGCCGTCGAAGCACTGGCCGCCGGCGCGTTCGTGGTGTCGAGCAATTGCTCGGTGGGCATGAAGGACATCCTGGGCGGCGACCTCGGAGTCATCGTGAACAAGCAACAGCCTGCCGCCTTCGCGGCAGTCTTGCGGCAATGCTTCGCCCGCGAGGCTCGCAACGACGCGGTGAAACGACAGGCCATGGTGCGCCCGCTGCTGGAATCGCATGTCGCACTCGAAGCTGCGCGGCGACACCTGCAGTTCATGGGGCTGGCGCCGCGCTAGCCGCGTGCTGCCAGCGTATCGATCACGTACGCGGACCGGCAAATCCGCCTGCATGATCACGCGGCCCGCCTGGCTGCCGCTCGTGCGATCAGGCCGCGACGCTGCATGAATTCCAGTATCGCCTGCGCGGCACGCTGGCTGGACGGTACCTCGGAGATGTCGAAGCTGCGCGCCCGCATCGCCTGCTGCACGGAGAGATAGTCCGCGGCGTGGCCGTCGAGCGCCTGCTTCAATCCGGCCGCCAGCAGAGACGGACGCTCGATCACCGGTCCCGCATTCCAGTGCTCGAAGTTCGCATCGTTGCGCCAGGGCAGCGCATGCGAGTTCAGGAACAGGCAGGGGCGTGGCGCATACAGGAATTCGTAGATCTGGCTGCTGACATCGCCGAGGTAGATGTCGGCCGCGCGGGTGTAGCTCATGTCGCTGCAGGCGCGGCTGCCCAGATCGATGTGGATGTTGGGCGAACGCAGGTAGCGTGCGTCGAGGCGACCGGGCCGGTCGACGCGCAGCCGGTCGATGCTGACCACGAAGTTGCGCTCGAACAGCATCACATGCGGCGCGAAGATCAGCTGGTAGTCGTCGTTGTCCACGAAGAAGTCGAGCACTTCACGGCCATGGCGATACCAGGACGAGAGGTGTGGCGAAGGGTGCGGGTTGTACAGCACGACCGGCCGGTTGGCGGTCTTCGCCAGCAACTGCACGGAGGGATGCGCGATGTCGAACTTCGGATAGCCGACGACGGAGATGGCATCGCCGGGCACGCCGGCATCGCGCATCAGGCGTTCGCGGATCTTCGTGCCCGAACACAGCACGTGATCGAAGCCCGCGCTCTGCCGGTTGAAGCCGATGGCCCGGTCGCCGGCACCGTGCCTGGTGTGGATGAGCAGCGGACGCGTCAGTCCATACTTCCTGCGCAGTACCAGTGAAGTCTTCTCCGCCACCACCAGCACATCGAGGCTGCGGAAGAAATCGAGGTTGTCCCGATACACCAGCACCTTGGCCGCCGGTGCCAGCGGATTGAGCAGCTGCGCGAGGCGCGCGCTGGAGCGGCTCAGCGGCAGCGAGGCATGCTCGATGCGCGTGCCCACCAGTGGCGCGCCAAGGCGGGTTACCTCACGCGCCAGCCGTCGCGTGGTGGTGGCGACCACGATCTCTCCATCGAATCCCGACTCCGCCAGCGCCATTGCAATGGGCAGGCTGTGCGCCACCTGGTGGATCTGGTCATGATTGAAGAGGAAGCCGAGGCGCATGGTTCTGGATCCCGGGGTCGTGTGATTCCACTCAGTGGAAGCTCAGGGCGAAGGCCACCAGGGCGCCGCGGTTCATCGGGGCCAGTGACATCGATACTTTCGTGGTGCAATCCGCGCGGCGATTGGAGACGAAGCGTCCGCTGACGATTCCCAGCGCCGCGCCGGCCACAGTGTCGGAAAGCCAGTGCGCGTTGCCGTGTAGTCGCGCGTACGCGGTAGTGCCCGCGAGGCCATAGGCGACTACCCGCCAACCCCATTGATCAGCGGGTATTTCATCCGCCAGCACCTGGGCCGCGGCGAATGCCGCCGTTACATGTCCCGAGGGAAAACTGCTGCCGCCCTTGCCGAAGCGATCCTTCGAATCCGTCTGGTAAGGTCGCTCGCGACCCAGCACCAGCTTCAGTGCATGCGCGCTCACGAAGCTCAGCGCCACCGCTTCGCCCATGTCGAGGCCGGTGTCGAGGTACTGCTCATCGCCCAGTGCCCCAACCGCGAAAGTGCCAGCGAACATCGCTGCGAGCGGCATGGCGTCACGCACGCCGTGGCCTCCGCTTCCGGTGGGATCATCCGGTGCGAAATGCCGGTGCACGCGGCCATCGATCGAATACGCGGCGGCGACTCCCAGCGCGATGCCACCTGCGGTGCCCCAGTCTTCCGGCTCCCAATGCAGGGGCGCGGTGAAGTAGTCGCTGGTGTCCTGCCAATAGTCGGCGGCGGATTTGGCCTGCGCGCGCCGCGCCATCAGCATGGGGCAGGCCACAATCAGTAACAGGAACCGGGCTGGTCTCGTCATCACCAGCAGTTGGACGTTGTCGCCGGCCCGGATCAGTCGCCCATTTTCCAAGGTGCCGAGTGCCAGCGCATGGTCACGCCAACGTTGAATACCAGCGGCAGCCAGGCCTTGCGCTCTATTCCGAGGCTGCTCGAACCCGCCTGCGGCGGCTGCAATACCGTGCAACAGAGATTGCGCCGGTCGGTGACGTTGGTGATCTCCGCGAACAGCGTCATCTCGCCGCCGAAGGTGGGACGCATCCAGCTGCCGCGCACGTCGAAGGAGACGTAGTCGTTCCAGCGCGTGGAGTTGCGCGGGCCGAGCACGATGGGGCTGCTGTCTTGCGGATCCGTGCCGGAGACAGGCGTGCTCGGCCAACCGGAATGCCAGCCCAGCACCGCGGAGAAATTCATGTTGTTGCCGGTCCACGAGGCGCCGCCGTTCACGGCCAGCGGTTGGTCCCAGCTGCGCCGCTGGTCCGTGGTGTCGAACTCGTCCTCGACCTGCGCCGAGGTCACGCTGATCCAGCTCTGCAGGCCACGAGTGAGCTGCGCGCGCACGTTCAGTTCCACGCCATGCGCCTCGGAGGCATTCGGTGCGATGCGCATGCGATCGGGCAGCAGGTCCGGCAGCAAAGCGGTGGGATCCAGTTCGCTCTCGTAGTAAGGGCTCACCGTGGTCCAGCGCTTGCGATAGAACTCGAGGCTCCAGCGCAGGCCGGCATCGTCATCGTGCGATAGTCCGAGCACGGTATGGCGCGCGACTTCCGCGGGATCTGCCGTGTGCTGCAGTTCCTCGGTGCGCCATTCCTCGATGGCCTGCGCCTGCGTGAAGCGGCCGATGGATCCATAGGCATGCCAATGGGGCGTGAAGTCGTAGCGCAGGTTCAGCCGCGGACTCCACTGCAGGTGCGTGGCTTCGTCGATGTAGTCCTGTCCATCCATGCGCAAGCCCAGCTCGCTCTCGAAGTGCGGCCACAGGTGGCGCAGCGAGCCATAGGCCGAGAAGGTTCGTGCCCGTGGCGAGCCGCTGCCCGAGAGGTTGCTGGTGGCTGCGCGATTGAACGCGCTGGCCACCGCGGGATCCAGCGACAGTACGCGCGTGTAGCTGTAATCCGCCTCGGTATCGGCCAGCGCCGCGCCCCAGGTCAGCGCGGTCAGCGCGCCGGGTTCATACACCCAGTCGCTGGAGAGTTCGGTCTTGCTGTAGCTGCGGTCTTCGGCAACGCTGCCTATGGAGATGTCCGGGAGATCCACGCTGCCATTGCGCTTCCTCGTGGCCGCGGCCAGCGCCAGGGTCGTGCGCGAGCGCAGGCTGGTGTCGATGCGCTGGTCGTAGGCAAGCCACACGTACTGGTCGCGATAACGGGCATGCGCGGCTTGCTCATCGGTGTTGCTGTCGAACCCGACGGTGTCGTCGAGCAGCAGCCAGCCCAAGGTCAGGCCGGCCGCATCATTCACCGTCCAGCGCACACGCCCGGTGGCATCCGTCACGCGCGGATCGCCTGGCACCGATTCGATCGGCTCCAGCAGCAGGCTGCTGGTATTGCTGCGGATGGTGGCCAGCCATTCAATCGGCAGGCTCTCGCTGATGCCCGAAGTCGCGACGCCATAGGAACTGCGGCTCAGCTCCAGATCGAACTCGTGTCCGGGCAGGCTGGGCCGCGGCGTGATGTCGATGACGCCGCCGGAGCGCGTGCCATAGCGCACCGGATAGCCACCGCTGTAGACCTCCATGCCACCCACCGCCAGTGGATCGATGGCGCCATACAGGCTCTGGAAATTCTTCAGATGAAAAGGATCGAACAGCGTGACGCCGTCGTAACGCACCAGCACGTCATCGGCCAGCGAGCCGCGGACATATGGTCGCGCGGAAGCGGCGGTTGCGAATCCGGGCAGCGAGCGCAGCGAGCGCATCGGATCATCGTGGCTGCCCGGGATGCTCTGGATGTCGGTCTGCGTGAGCAGCTTCTGGTCGATGCGGCCACGCGCATCGATGGAGTAGCGGCTGGCATAGACGGTGATCTCATCGAGGACTTCCGGTGGCGGCGGAGTCGTGCCCGCTGGTGGCGGCGGCTTGTCCGCCTTCACCACCACGAACTTGCCGACGCCGATGGCTCGCAATACCAGTCCGTTCGGTGCCAGTGCCTCGGTCACGCGTTGCAGGGGAGTGGCCTCGGCCCGCGGCGTCGGCGCCATCAGCTCGGCGGGCACGAGATCGGTGCTGTAGATGATCTCGATGCCGGCGTTGCGCGCGATCTTCAGTTCCTGCTGGACGCTGAGCGATTCCGCCAGCGCCATGAGTGGGGCCAGCGCCGCAGCGAGGATCGCCAGCAACCTGAAAACGCCGCTACTTGCTGGTTTGCCCCGGATCACTCGCGGATTCTATACGGATCGAATTGCCGCCAAGCGTGAAGCGCAGCGATGTCGTGGCCATGACGGTCGCCAATGCGTCAACGGGAGCCATTTCGTCGATGGACCCATGCAGCTGCGTGGTGGCGGAGCGACTCTCGACCGCGCCATTCGCGAACACCAGCGTGCGACCGGTTTCGCGCGCCACATGCTGCAGGAATTCCGTCAGCGAGCGGTTCTCGATCTCGAATATCGGTGCAAGTCCTTCAGCCCAGCTCCAGGTCGTGCCCGTGGTGACCACCTGTGTACGCGTTGCCTTGCCATCGGCATCGATGATCAATTGCGTACCGCTTTCCGCCAGCACATCACCCTTGTCCGAATGCCAGCGCACGCTTCCCTCGCGCACCTGCAGTTCGGTCTGCCCGGCATGTACGGCCAGCAGGAACTGCGTGCCCACGTGCGTGAAGGTTCCAGCCGGCGTCTGTGCGGAGAATTCGAACTGGCTGCCCGGTGTCGGCGGCATGTCGAGATAGATGCTGCCGTCGATCAGCTTCAGCAGGTGCGCGGACAGGATCTTCACCCTGGTGCCGGGCGCCAGGCGCAGCGATCCTGCGCCCGCCAGCGCGATGCGTGCGCCACCTTGCACCTCGACACGTTGCCCGGCATGCAATGCCGCGCCGTTGTCGAGGGGGTGATCGTGCAGCCAGTGATGTTCGACGGCGCCGGGTTGGTCGGCGCGCTCGAGCTTGCCGATCACCGCGCCGGTGTCGCCGCCGAAGCGACCGACCATCAGCGCGCCGGCAATGGCGAGCACGACGATTGCGGCCGCTGCACGGCGCATCACATGGCGCGAACGCTGTGGCGTGCTCGTGGTCGCGCGCCATTCCTGTTCGGTGGCGGCGCGAATGCGCGCCATGGCCTCGGTCGACAGCGGCGCGACCTGCAAGCCGCGGCGCAGGGCGCCATCCGTACCATCCATCTTGCCGGTGTCGTCAGTGCTCATGGGACACCGAATCCGCTGCGTGCATCGTCCGCGGAGTCTTCCGCCTGCTCCAGCCATTGTTCCGCGAATGCGCGACGCGCCCGCGCCAGCAGCGATTGCGCGGCGCTTTCAGTGAGACTGAGCTGCCGTGCGATCTGCTCGATCGGCAGCTCATCGCCGTACTTGAGTTCCAGCACCTGGCTGTAGCGCGGTGGCAGCGCGTTGATGGTCCGCCGGATCGCGGCACGCGTCGAATCATCCGCACAGGCCTCCAGCGGATCGCGATAGTCGATCAGCTGCACGGGAAGGGCAGCGGATTTCTCCATCGCCGCTTCGAGGCTTTCGACGCGCGGCTGGCGGTCGGCCTTGCGACGGATGTCCGCCAGCACATTGCGGCAGATCTGGCACAGCCAGGTGTGCAGCGTCGATTCACCGCGGAACTGGGCGAGGTTGCGGATGGCCTTGATCAGGCTCTGCTGCACGACGTCTTCAAGTGCCGCGGCGTCCAGCGCGCTGCGTCGTGAGGCGAAGGCAGCGAGCCTTGCGGCATGGGCGCCGAAGAAGGCATCGAATGCGGCCTGCTCACCAGACAGCATGCGCCTGACCAGGTCCTGGTCAGATGCTGCATCGGGGTTGGTCGAGTCGCCCATCGGGAGCAGCATCGCCCATGCGCCGCGACTGGAGCAAGGCGTCCGCGTCGTCTAACCGACGCCCGCCGGTTTCCGGTGGGCAACATGGCTTTTTCTTAATCCATACCGGAAGTGGGCGCATGGAACCGGCAAGCCTGGTCCGCAGTTTCCTGGATCATCCTCCGCAGGGATTCGTTGCCGCGCTGACCGCCACCGGCATGCCGGTCTTCGTCACGGACTATGACCTGCTCACCACCGTGGACGGGAAGCTGGCTCGAAGGCTGGCGCGCTGGCTGCCGCGTCGGTGGCATACATTGCGCGCCACGTTCGTCGGCACCACCGTTACCGAGTATGTGCAGCTGCCGCCGCATGCGAGCGCGCAGTCAATTGCCAGCGACCTGCTTGCGCTGCGCAGGCAGAGCCCGCTGCTCATCGTCAAGGATCTGCCCGTGGCTTCGCCGTTGCTCGACAAGCAGGTCGATGCGCAGGCCGTTGCGGTGAGGAAGGCTTGCCGTGCAGCGGGCTTCATCCTCGTGGCCGGCCAGGCGCTGGCCTATGTGCCGATCGATTTCACGCGGCCGGATGAATACCTGGCGGCGCGTTCGGCGAGCCGTCGCAAGGACCTGCGCCGCAAGCTGAAGTCGCGCGGCGAGCTTGCGATCTCGGCAACCCACACCGGCGACTCTGCGTTCGCGGAGCCGGTGCTGCTGGCGGAAATGTATGCGCTGTATCTCGCCGTGCATGCACAGAGCGAGATCCACTTCGACCTGCTGACGCCGCAGTTCTTCCAGGCCGTGCTCGGCGCTGCCGGCAATGGCGGCATCGTGTTCATGTACCGCCATCACGGCGAGCTGATCGGCTACAACCTGTGCTTCGTCTGCGGCGACAAGCTGGTCGACAAGTTCATCGGCCTGCGCTACCCGCAGGCGCGCGAGCTGAACCTGTATTTCGTGAGCTGGATGCACAACCTGGAATACGCGCTCGCGGCCGGATTGAAGTACTACGTCGCCGGCTGGACCGATCCGCAGGTGAAGAAGGATCTCGGCGCCAGCTTCACCTGGACCGAGCACGCCGTGTACGTGCGCAACCCCGCGCTGCGCGCCGTGCTGCGCCTGATGCAATCCCGTTTCGAGAGCGATGCCGGCTGGCAGCGGGGGCAGGGCCATGCGCCGCTCGCTGGTACTTGATCTCGACGCTTCGGTGACGGGCATGCCCGACGCCGCGTGCGTGCCCCTGCGCGAGCACGAGGAAAGCATCCGCTTCGCCTGCAGCCTGCGGCAGCTGCAATCGCTGGTGGAGGAGATCGAACAGCCACTCGAAGACAACAACGGCGTCGTGATGCTGGGCAGTGGTGATTTCCATCATGTGAGCTTCGCGTTGATCGAGCGCGTGGCGCGATTCCGGCCCGTCGAAGTCATCGTGCTCGACAACCATCCGGACAACATGCGCTGGCTCGGCGACATCCATTGCGGTTCCTGGGTGCGGCATGCGGCGCGATTGCGCAATGTGATCCACGTGCACGTGCTGGGCATCACTTCGACGGACATCGGTCCCGGCCAGCTGTGGGAGAACTACTTCACGCCGCTGCTGCGCGGCCGGCTCACCTACTGGAGCGTGGGGCAGAGCTTCAACTGGATGCACCGGCTGGGCTGGCGCGATGCGTTCCGCAATTTCGCGACGCCCGCGCAATTGTGCGAGGCCTTCGCGCATGAGCAGTCGAAGGCCACCCACCCGGTGTACTTCAGCATCGACAAGGATGTGATGTCGCCGGATCTCGTCGCCTGCAACTGGGACCAGGGCTGCTTCACCGAGCAGCACATCGAAAGCATCCTCGGCACCGTGCAGGGCAGGATCGTCGCCAGCGACATCACCGGCGAACTCTCCGACTACCGGTACAGGACCAACTGGAAGCGCTGGCTCAGCGCGCGCGATGCGCAGCCGGTGGTGGACGTGCACGGCCTGTCACGCGAGCAGGACCGGCACCGTCAGGTGAACGCAAGACTGGTGGCGCGCATCGACCAGGCCATGACGCCGTGATCGCGCGTTGACCGGCCGGCCTCAAGTGGAATCGGCCACCTTCCCGTCACGACTCGCACCGATGGCAAGGCAGATGATGCCCAGCACGATCAACGCGCAGCCGGCGACCTGTGGAGTCGCGATCGGTTCGTTGAAGATCACGCCCGAAAGCACCAGCACCACCACCACTTCGAGATGCGAGGCGGCATAGGCCGGCCCGATCGGCGCATGCACCAGCAAGGTCATCCAGGTGAAGAAGGTGCCGAGGTAGCAACCCAGCGCGATGTAGATCCACGGCTCGCCGATGATCCGCAGCAGCCAGGCGTGATCGAGGGCAACCGGTGCCGCCGCATCGGCGGCGAGCTTGAAGGACACCTGGGCCAGCGTGTCGAAGCACACCAGCACCAGGAAGCCGATCAGGTAGAAGCGCCGCATGGTCTTCAGCCCAGTCCCACCACCGCCACGCCCGCGGCGATGAGCAGGGCACCGAGCAATTGCAGGATTCCCACGCGTTCGCGGAAGAAGATCCGGCCGCCGGCCAGCATCACCAGGGTGCTGGCCGAGCCGAGCAGCACGCCACGCGACAGCGGCAGCACCGACAGCACGCCCAGCCACAGGAAGAACTCCAGCACGAAGCAGCCGATGCCCATCCATACCCACGGGTCGGCCGCGAAGCGCCGCCACACCAGCCACCAGGACGAATCCGCGATCCCGTCATCGCTGGCGGCACGCTTGAAGGCGAGCTGGCCGGCGGCGTCGAAGGCAAGGCTCATGACCAGCAGCAGTACAGCGGAAGGCGACATCGGCACTTGGACGTCGCGGTCTGCGGCCAGTGGTCGAAATCCCCCGTTCCCGGGTGGCGGTCGTCGCGACCGCAGTGCCGCCGCGGTGACGTCTCAAGCCGCAGTCGGAAACGCGGTCGCAGAACTTGAAAGGATGGACATTTGCCTTCGCATTGCTGCTCCTGGGGCTTGGGGCCTGTGGCAGCCTCGTGCCCGCGCCGGTACCAGACGCGCCTGTGCGCGCGACCTGGGACAACGCGCCGCCGGTTTCCACGGCAACCGCAGCCGCATGGCCAGCGCGCTGGTGGCAGCAGTTCCACTCCGCGCAACTCGACGCGCTCGTGGATAACGCGCTGCGCGACAACCCGGGCTTCGCTGCGGCAGCAGAACGCCTGTTCGCGGCACGCCTGCTGCAGCAGGCCGGGTCAGCGGGACTGAAACCCGAGCTCGTATTGAACGCCGCCCCGGAATCCGCGCCGGGCGCGACGGTGAACTACTTCCAGGCGTCCATCGATGCACGCTGGGAGATGCCGCTGTTCGATCGCGGCACGAACAGCGCGCGCATCCTGCAGGCGCAGACCGCCGATGCCGAAGCCGGCGTCGCCGAGGTACGCGCGGCGTTGATCACCGAGATCGTGCGCACCTACCTGAACGGCCGCTTTGCCGCCGACAGGCTCGTGCTGGCTGAAGCGCTGGTCCAGGTCACGGCTGAATTGCAGCAACGCGTGGCAGCGCGCGTCGGCGCCGGCCTGGAGGAGCCGGAGGCAGGCCTTGCATCGACGCAGCTCACGCGCGCAGCGCGTCTCGGCGAGGACGAGCCGCGCCAGGTGCGCACGCAATGCCTCGAGTCGCTCGCGGCCCTGCTCGGCCAGGCGGTCGTCAGCGACACGTGGATCGATGCTTCCGGATCACCGCTGGAGCTGCCCCTGCCTCCCGCCACGGTGCCGGCGGAGATGCTGCGCCATCGACCCGATGTGCAGCGTGCCGAGTCCGCAATGGAAAGGGCGGCCGCGCAGCTGGGCATCGCACGTGCCGAGCTGTATCCGCACATCAGCATCGAAGGCGCGTTGACCACGGCATTGCGCTTGTCTGGCGGTGGTGGTGTCAGCAGCATCTTCTCCGCCGGACCGATCATCACGCTGCCCTTGTTCGACTGGGGCCTGCGTCGTGCACAGAGTGAGGCGCGCGGCGCGGAGCTGCGTGCCGCCACGCTGGTGTATCGCCAGACCGTGCTGGATGCCGTGGCCGAGGCCGAGCTCGCCTTCACGCAACTGGACGCCGCGAGCCAGCGCGTTGCCATGCTCACCACGGATGCGGACAGCGCGCAGCTCGCGGCGCGACGCGCGGGCACGAAGCGCGAACTGGGCCTGCTGGCGCAGGTGCCGGCGCTGGATCTCGCGCGCGATGCATTGCTTGCCCGGCAGGCGCTGGATGGCGCACGCCTCGAACAGGCAATCGCGCTGGTCCATCTCTACGCCGTGCTCGGCGCGGGCACCGGGTTGCCGCAAGGGCGTGCGTAGCGATGGTTGCACTGGCGCGCAAATCCCTGCTGTATGAATGGCGCCGCTACCTGCCGGCCGCGATTGCCGTTGGGCTCGCGGGCGTGCTGCTGTTTGCGCAGGCCGCGCTGGTGCTCGGCATCTTCGCCACTGCAGGCGTGTTCGTGCGCGCGTCGACGGCGGATCTGTGGGTGGGTTATCCGCAGACGCCCAGTGTGGATCTCGGCCGTCCCGTTTCGGCGCTGGCGGAAATGCGGCTGCGCATGCAGCCCGGAGTGGCGCAGGTGGATGCGCTGCATTGGCTGGATGCATCGTGGCTCGCACCCGGCAGTCGCAAGCGCGTCGCCGTCGTCGTCGCTGGCATCAACCTCGCGCCGGACGGATTGCTGTTCGCGCATGTGCTCACTGCGAAGGCGCGCGCGCAATTGCTCGAGCCCGGCGCCATCGCCGTGGATCCCGCTGACCTGTCCAAGCTCGACATCACCGTCGGGCAGTACGGCTACATCGAAGGGCATCGCGTGAAGGTCGTCGGCCTCGTGCCGGGGCTGCGTGGCCTGGGTGCCGTCACGGTGATTGCGTCGCAGGACACGGCACGCTGGCTCGCTGCATCAGCCACGCTGGGTTCGAATGCCACGTACTACCTGGCGCGCCTCGGCGTTGGCGCCGATCCGGTGCAGGCGCGCCAGCAACTGCAGGCCACGGCCTCGCAGGGCCGGTTCGAAGTGTGGACCGCACCGGAGTTCGCCCGACGCACCACGCTGTTCTGGTTGTTCGATACCGGCGCCGGCCTCGGATTCATCGCCGCGTCATTGCTGGTGTTCGCGGTCGGCGCGGTGATCGCGAGCCAGGCGCTGTCGGCGGCCATCGCCGGCTCATTGCGCGAGTTCGCGATGCTGCGTGCACTCGGCGTTGCGAGGAAGGAACTCGCCGCCATCATCCTGACGCAGGCCAGTTGGCTCGGCGGCACGGGCCTGCTGCTCGCGACCCTGGTCTGTGCGGTCGTGGTGATGCTGGCGCGTGCGGCGGATGTGCCCATCGCGCCCAGTGCCGCCATCGCCGCGCTGTGTGCGACCGGGGTGATGCTGGTTGCCTGGTTCGCTGGCCTTGCCAGCCTGATGCGCCTGGCCCAGTGCGAACCCGCGACCTTGTTGCGCGCATGAAAGCCGCCGGCACATCGCTGAGTGCGTCGCGCATCGCCAAGTCCTATGTCGTGGGTACGGTGGTCACGCAGGTGCTGGCGGAGGTGGATTTCACGGCCGAGCCGCATGCGCTGACGCTGATCAGCGGTCCCTCCGGTTGCGGCAAGAGCACCTTGCTCGCCATCCTCAGTGGCCTGCTGCAGCCGGATTCCGGTGAAGTGCTGTCGATGGGCACGCGGCTGTCGAAATGCAGCAGCGCGCAGCTGGATGGACACCGCCGCGCGCATACGGGCTTCGTGTTCCAGGGTTTCAACCTGTTCCCCGCGCTCACTGCCCTGGAGCAGGTGCTGCTGCCGCTGCAGTACCTGGGCGTTACCGGTGGCAAGGCGCAGGACCAGGCGCGCGCCGCCCTCAACGAAGTGGGGCTCGATCATCGGCTGCATCATCGCCCCGCGCATCTCTCCGGTGGCGAGCAGCAGCGCGTGGCCATCGCGCGCGCACTGGCCAAGCGACCGCAGCTGCTGTTCGCGGATGAGCCGACCAGTGCGCTGGATCGTCGCAATGGCGCGGCGGTGATCGCCTTGCTGCACGGGATCGCCCGCAAGCACGGCACGGCGGTGGTGTGCGTGAGCCACGACCAGCGGCTGATCGATCATGCGGACCTCTTGTATCGCATGGAGGATGGCCGCATCAGCGATACCTCCTCGCGCGGCCGGAGATTGTCCTCATGAAGCGTGCGCAGCCATGGGTTGTGCTCGTGACCGCGGCGCTGCTGGCCGGTTGCAATACTCCTGTGAAGGAATCGCATCCCGCCCAGTCCGGCTATGTCGCGATGGTGCGCGGTGAAGTGGATGTGGCCGGCGGCCTGGTCCGCATCTTCGCGCCGCAATCCGGTCGCGTGCTCGAAAGCAATGGGCGGCTGGGCCAGCGTGTGCAGGCCGGTGAAATCCTCGCCGTGCTGGAATCGCATGGCCAGCAATCCGCGCTGTCGCTGGCGGGTGCGGAAGCGGCGATGGCCAGGGCACAACAGCAGTCGGCACAGCTTGAACGCGACGCTGCTTCACGCGCACTCGCGCGCCTGCAGAAGGCACAGGCCGCGGATGCCGCGTCCACGCAGTCGGTGGAGGAAGCGCAGGGGAACCTGTCGGCAAAGGCGGCGCTCGCCCGGGTTGCCGACGCCGAGGGTCGCGGCCACCGCCATCAAGTACCAGGCCGCGGAGCTGGCACTGGCCGAGACGCGCATCCGTGCGCCCGTGAGTGGCGAACTGGTGCAGGCGCATGCCGCGTCATTCATGCGCGTGGCCGCCGACAGCACGACGCCGCTGTTCGTGCTGCTGCCCGACGCGCCACACATCATCCGCGCCGAAGTGAACGAGGAGTTCGCGCGGCTCCTGCACAACGGCATTGCGGCCCAGGTGATCGTGGATGACGACGTGCAGATGGTCATCAATGCCAGCCGGGTGCGCGTGGCCAGCTCGCTGCGTCGTCGCGACTCGCAACCCGAAGGCGTGGAGCAGGTCGACAGCCGCGTACTCGACTGCGAGATCGAGGGCGATTTCCTGCCGCTGCGTGTCGGCCAACCCGTGCTCGTGCGTTTCCTGAAGGATGGAACATGATCCAGTCGCCCAATGAGTTCTTCCTGCCCGGTGGCAAGTCCGGTGTGTTGCTGATCCATGGCCTTACCGGCACGCCCAGCGAGATGCGTTTCGTGGGCAAGGGCCTGCAGGCGCAGGGCTTCACGGTGTATGGCGTGCAGCTTGCCGGGCATTGCGAGGATGAAGCGGCACTGGTTGCGACCGGCTGGCGTGACTGGTACGCCAGCGTTGCGGATGCCGCGCGCCGGCTGCGTCCGCATGTCGATCAGTTGTTCGTGGCGGGCCTGTCGATGGGCGCGGTGCTGGCACTGCATTTCGCGGCCAGCGAACCGGAGTCCGTGGCGGGCATCGCGTTGTATGGCACCACGCTCAGGTACGACGGTTGGGCCATTCCGCGCAAGGCGCGACTGGCGTTCCTGCTGCCATGGCTGCTGCGCCTGGGCATCGGGCGCGGTCGCCGTTTCGAAGAGGCCATA
The DNA here is from genome assembly GCA_037200665.1 of Pseudomonadota bacterium. Taxonomy (GTDB): domain Bacteria; phylum Pseudomonadota; class Gammaproteobacteria; order Steroidobacterales; family Steroidobacteraceae; genus ZC4RG30. The sequence continues at coordinate 357,113 of JBBCGD010000008.1, forward strand.
TCCACACGGCATCAAGGACGGGCGCATCCGCGCGCGCATCGTCGAGTTCATGCGCAATGGCCACAGCGGTGGCGGCGGCCTGCTCGCCAATCCCTGGCCTTCACTTGCAGAGTTCTATCGGCTGGTGAGCCGCGTGCGCAAGGAGCTGCCGCGCGTGCGCACGCCATGCCTGATCGTGCATGCCGTCGAGGACGACATCGCCAGCGCGCGCAATGCCCGCATCGTCGGCGCACGCATCGGCGGACCGGTGGAATCGGTCTGGCTCGACGACAGCTACCACATGATCACCATCGACCGGCAGCGCCAGGCGGTGGTGGATGCATCCGCGCGCTTCTTCAATTCCTGCATTCCCACCTGACGACCGGAGTCACCATGCAAAGCATCCAAGCCCGGGTATTCGGCATCGTCGCCGACACCGCCAACATCGACATCGAAGCCATCGTGCCGGACACCACGCTGCGCGATCTGGGTGTCGCCTCGCTCGATGCCATCGAGATGCTGTTCCTGATCGAGGAGAAGTTCGGCATCGAGCTGAATGATCGCGACGTGGACCTGAAGAACGCCACCGCGGCCATGCTGGTCGAGGCGGTGGAAAGGGCCATGAACAGGGGCGCGAACGTGACGCTGGCCACGCCGGCGGGATAGCACTCCATGCGCGTCGCCATCACCGGGATGGGCGCCATCAGCTGCATCGGGCTGGATGCGGACGCGACGTGGGCATCGATGATCGCCGGCCGCAGCGGCATCGGGCCGATCACCGGCGTCGCAGGCCCCTCGCTGTCGCAACCCATCGCAGGGCAGGTGCATGGCTTCGACGCCACGGCGCACTTCGACGCGAAGCGCATGGCGCTGCTCGATCGCGTCTCCGCGTTCGCCGTGGTGGCGGCGCGCGAAGCGCTGCGGCAGTCAGGACTGGACCCTCGCCGCGATGGCCTCGCCGCACGCATGGCGGTGGTGATCGGCACCGGTGTCGGCGGTGAAGAGAGCCACGACCAGCAATTGCGTCGCCTGTATGGCGGCGACGGTCGCATGCATCCGCTGGCCATACCGCGCTCCATGGTCAGCGCGCCGGCCGCCACGTGAGCATGGAATTCGGCATCACCGGCCCGACCTTCTGCGCGACCAGTGCCTGCGCGTCGTCCAATATGCATTGGCACAGGCCTTCCAGATGGTGCGCACCGGCCAGGCCGAGGCTGCCATCTCCGGCGGCACCGACGCCTGCATCACCTACGGCATGCTCAAGGCCTGGGAGGCGATGCGCGTGATGGCCGGATGACGCCTGTCGTCCGTTCTCGAAGCAGCGGCGCGGCATGGTGCTGGCCGAAGGTGCGGGAATGTTCGTGCTCGAGAACCGCTGGAAGCGGCATCGGGCCCGTGGTGCCACGGTACTCGCGGAGCTGGCCGGCGCCGGCATGTCGGCCGATGCCGCGGACATGGTGATGCCTTCTTCCGGTCGGTGCCGCCGCAGCCATGCAGCGTGCACTGGATGACGCCGCATCGCGCCGCGGTCCATCGGCTACGTGAATGCGCATGGCACCGGCACGCACGCCAACGACATCACCGAGACGGCGGCGTCTGCTGCGCCATGTATTCGGCCGCGCTGCCGATGCGCTGAAGCGTGTCCTCGACCAAGTCCATGCATGGGCATTGCATGGGCGCCGCGGGCGCGGTGGAGCTCATCGCCGCCATCAACGCCCTGCGGCATGGATTCATTCCGCCTACCGCGAACTTCTCGAGGCGGATCCACAGTGCAACCTCGACTACACCGTCAACGTCGCGCGGTCAACGTGAAGTCGAGGCCGCGCTGTCGAACTCCTTCGCCTTCGGTGGCCTCAATGCGGTGCTTGCGCTAAGGCGCGCGTGAGGCATTGTTCCAGCAGCTCGAGGCCGAGGTCGATCTCCTCGTGCGTGATCTCCAGTGACGGCGCCAGCGTGACCACGTTCTTGTAGTAACCGCCGACGTCGAGCACCAGGCCCACCTTGCGGCCGCGCGCATCCAGCGTGCCGCTCATGCCGATGTCCACCATGCGGTCCATCAGCGCACGATCCGGCGTGAAGCCATCGCTGCCGCACATCTCCATGCGCAGGGCGAGGCCGAGGCCGTCGACATCACCGATCACCTTGTGGCGGCGCTTCAGCTCGCGCAGGCCGGGCCAGGAAGTACGCACCTTTCTCCATGGTGGAGGCGTGGTAGTCGTTCTCCTGCAGCATCTTCACCGTCTCCAGCCCCACGGCCGTGCCCAGGTGTTGGATGCGAAGGTCGAGTGCGTGGACGCCCGGGCGGGAAAATCTGCGGATTGATCAGCTCTTCGCGCGCACCACACCCCGGCCAACGGATTGAGTCCGTTGGTCAGCGCCTTGCCGAACACCACGATGTCGGGGGACCATTGAAGTTCTCCAGCGCCCAGAACTTGCCGGCGCGATAGAAACCCATCTGGATCTCGTCATCGACCAGCAGGATCTTGCGTGATTCGAGAATGCCCTTGAGCTTCTCGAAGTAACCCGGCGGCGGAATCACGTAGCCACCGTTCCCTGGATGGCTTCGATGAAGAACGCCGCGTATCGGCAGCGCCGGCCTTCGGGTCATACACGCCGGCGTATTCGGTATCGAACAGCCGCGCGAACTGGTCCACGCAGTACAGGCCGCAGTCCTCGCGCTTCTTGCCGTACGGGCAACGGAAGCAGTACGGGAAAGGCACGAACTGCGCGGCGCTCGCCCGAAATGCCCATAGCGGCGGCGATAACGGTAGCTGGAGGTGATGGCCGAAGCGCCCAGCGGGCGGCCGTGGTACCCCACCCTCGAAGGCGAACATCAGGCTCTTGCCGTTGCTGGCATTGCGCACCAGCTTCAATGCGTCCTCGACCGATTGCGAATCCGCCCACATTGAATGCACGCGACCCTGCGCGCCGAACACTTTCTCGCAGTGCTGCGCGATGCGCCTGGCGCGATTCATGCAGGTACTGGCTGGCGAGCTGCGGCAGGGCATCGACCTGTGCCTTCAGCGCGCCGCTGAGCCGCGGATTCGCATAGCCGAAGTTGACGGCCGAATACCACATCTGCAGGTCGAGGAAGGGAGTGCCGGCGCCATCGAACAGGTAGCTGCCTTCACAACGCGAGAAGATCTTCGGCGGGTTGCTGTAGTGGACGGTGTCGCCATGCGAGCAATAGCGCGCTTCGTCGGCCAGCAGGGCTTGCTCATCCATAGCGCTGCTCCCGGGCCGCTGCCGTGAGTTGCCAGACGCCGGGTTCCAGCAACCTGGTCAATTGCTCCCTGGCCTGCCGGAAGTTCGTGACCTCGACATGCGGCAGGGACTTCTCGCGACAGAACTCCAGCAGCTTGCCGCGCGCGAACACGAAGTCGGCCTTGGCGGCAACACAGAAGTCGGAACGCCCATCGCCGATCACCAGCACGGGTGCGTTCGACCTGGTCGCTTCCGTTGCGACCGTGCACTTGCAGGTGGCGGCGCCAGTGGCGCAGGTGCGTTCCGAGAACGGCGTGCCCAGCATCCAGTGATTCCTGCCGTTGCGGATGATGTAGGTCGCCGACACCGACACCGGCGGCGTGCCGGCACGATTCAGCAAGGCCCGTATTACCTGCGTGTAACCTTCGCTGGCCACGCGCAGCGTGCACTGCCGGCTTTCCGCGAACTTCAGGAAATCCGCGAAGGCAGGATCTATCTGGATATCCTGCACCTCGGCGTTGAGTTCGTCGGCCGTCATGGCCAGCAGTTCGGTCTGCTTCATCAGGCAATCGCGCGAGCTGATGGCATTGGCGGCCCAGTCGCGTTCCAGCTGCTGCCACTCCGGGGCGGCGTATTTTTCCAGCAGTCGATCGGTGACGTCGTCGAAGGCAATCGTGCCGTCGAAGTCACACACGATGGTCCAGTTGGGGTTGTTGCGTGGCGTTGCAGGCATTGGATCTCCGCTGCGGATGGCGAGTTGCCCCGGTTTGGACGTCATCGCATGCGCCGTGCAGTCTGTGCACCACGGTGGATGAACAAGAGTTAACGCAGTGCTTTGCCGGAATCGGCGGAAGACTCGATGCGGATCGAGTCGCTGCCCAGCGTGAAGCGCAGTGAGGTCGTGGCCATCACCGCGGACAAGGACTCGACCGCGTTCAACCGCTGGATGGAGCCGTGCAGGATGGTCGTGCTGGCGCGGCGTTCTTCCTCGGGACTGGTGAACAGCAGCGCGCGCCCGGTTTCGCGCGCCACGTAGTGCAGGTAGTCGGCCAGCGAGCGATTCTCGATCTCGAACGGCGCACCCAGCACTTCGGCCCAGGCCCAGTCCGCACCGGTGGTACCGGTCTGCTCGCGCACGGCATGGCCATCACGATCGATGGACAGCTGCGTGCCCGGACCGGACAGCACTTCATGATCAGCCGAACTCCAGCGCACCTGGCCTTCGCGCACGCGCAGCTGCGTCGCGCCTTCATGTACCGCGAGCTGGAACTGCGTACCGAGGTGGGTGAAGGTTCCGGCCGGCGTCACGATGGCCAGGTGCACGCTGGCGCTGCGTGCGGGTGGAATATCCACGTACAGGTCGCCATCGGTGAGGCGCACCTGTTCGGCGGAATCGATCTGGATGTTCGCGCCCGGGGCGAGGCGCAGCGAACCTGCGCTGGCCAGTGCGATGCGGCCACCACCGCGCACCAGGATGCGTTGCCCGCTGTGCACCTCTTCGCCATCGGCCAGCGCGCGATCGTGCAACCAGCGATGCTGCTCGACCGCGCCGGGATAATCGATGTGTTCGAAGTGACCGACGAGCGCGCCCGGCTGATGGCGCGTGCCGATGATCCAGCCGCCGCCCAGCATCAGCATTGCAATGGTGGCCGCCGCGGCATAGCGCGGCCAGCGATGCCTGCGCACGGGCTGGCCCGTGGAGGCTCTCCACTCGGCTTCGCTCGCGACACGGATGCGCACCAGCGCCGCCTGGGGCAGCGGCTCGGCATGCATGCCGCGGCGGAGCACGATGTCCAGGTCGGATTCGCTCATGCGGAATCCTTGCCGGCATGGAACTCGGCTTCGTCGGCAACGAACTGCCGCGTCGACCAGCATTCACCGAAGGCGCGACGCGCCCGCGCCAGCAGCGACTGGGCCGCGCTCTCCGACAATCCGAGGATGCGTGCGATCTCTTCGACGGGCAGTTCGTCGCCGTACTTCAATTCGAGGATGCGTCCATAGCGCGGCGGCAGGTCGTTGACCGCCTTGCGGATGGCGCTGCGGGTGGAATCCGCATTGCAGGCTTCCAGCGGATCACGATAGTCGATCAACTGCACCGGCACGCTCGCAGAGCGATGCACCGCGATGGCATCGAGGCTGTCCACCGCCGGTTGCCGCGCCGCCTTGCGGCGGATGTCGGCCAGCACATGGCGGCAGATCTGGCACAGCCAGGTGAACAGCGAGGATTCGCCGCGGAAACCGCGCAGGTTGCGGAGGGCGTTGATCATGGTCTGTTGCACGACGTCTTCGACTGCCGACGAATCCAGGGCGCAGCGGCGGGCGGCGAAGCTGGCGAGGCGGACGGCATGGCCATTGAAGAAGCAATCGAAGGCCGACTGCTCCCCGGCCAGCATGCGCTCCACCAGCTCCAGCTCGTTCGTCACTGCGGCCTCGTTGCGCCCATGTCGTGCATTGAGACGTCGGGCTGCCGCGAAGCCAGTCGGCCGGAAAGTCGATACACCTCTACTTTTTGCGTGCCCAGCCGGCCCTGGAAGGCCAGCTGGTAGTCCAGCCGCAGGTGGTGCAGCAGTTCGGCGCGGGCATCCCAGTTCTCATCCCCGGAGTAGGGGCCGCGCACCAGCACGGTTGGCGGATGGGTATTCAGGATGCGGTCCACTTCCTGCACCGGATCGACGCCGGTGGCGCCAGCCTCGCGGACGCGTGACAAATGGCTGGGAAAGGCGAAGCGGGTGGGGATGCAGGCGTTGCTGACGCGGTAGATCGACGAGAAGCCGCTGTAGATGTACAGGCAGCCGCTGCGGTCGATGTGCCGCACGATCTGCGCGAGTTCGGCGCGTGAACCATGCAGCCACTGCGTGAATGCCAGTCGTGCCTGGCCCAGCAGCAGCGCGATGGCCAGGAATATCGTCGCCCGCTGCCTCGTGGTGCTGCCGAGCAAGGGTGCCGCGGCGGCGCTGGCAGGTACGAGGATGGGCAGCAGGTATTGTTCGAGATAGGTGCCGAAGCCCAGTACGCTGAGGATGGCGGCGGCGAGCCAGCACATCGTGAAGCGATGCGCCGTGGCGCCGGCGTCATCCGGTATGCGCGCAAACGGCCGCACGCAGGCCAGTAGTGGCACCAGGATCAGCACCATGATGCCGAGCCGTTGCAGCAGCACCATGTTCGTGGCCGGCGTGCGCTGCCACACCGACAGGAAATTCGCGAACAGGAAGGCATCGAGATCGCCATGTGCGGCATACCAGGCCGTGGCCAGCAGCGTCGGCAGCACCGCGGCGAATATCCACAGCGCTGCATGGGGCACCAGCATCGCGCGCCGCCCCGAGCGCCAGCCGATGAACAGCCAGCAGCAGCCGAAAAACATGCCTTCGAACAGCGCGTTGTACTTGACCTGCGCCGCGACGCCGATCAGCAGCATGGCCAGCGCGCCTTGCCTCGACACGCATGCAGGCGTTGCCTGCATGCCGCGCATCGTCAGCAGCGCGGCCGCGCATACCAGCGGCGCGTAGAAGATCTCGGCCTGTCCGCCCATGGCGGAGCCCCAGGTCATCCAGATCAGGTAGGCAGCGCCGGCGGCCAGCGCGCCGAAGGCCGTGGAGAATTCCCTGGCGATGCGCGTGATCAGCAGCGAGGTCGCCAGCACGAAGCCCGTGCCGACCAGCTGGTACGACAGCACGCCATCGCCACCGAGCGCGCGCATCGCCGCGTACAACAGGAACAGGCCGACGGGCTTGCGATCCCAGATATCCACATAGGGCAATGCGCCGTGCAGCATGTGGTCGCCGACCAGCAGGTAAAAGCCTTCGTCGGATTCGAGCAGCGGATTGCCGAAGAACTGCACACGGCTCGCCAGGGCGAGCGCGGCCAGGATCCACGGCGTGTAGTCGCGATGCGTCGCTGTGATGCGTGCGCTAGTCATTGCGCCAGGTGAAGATCGACGACATGGCGTAGTTCCACACCACGCCGATGGCGATGCCCGCAAGTGCGCACAGCATCCACCATCCATCGCTGCGGAACAGCCAGCTGGCCACGCCCACGTTGGCCACCGCGCCGGCAGCGCATACCAGGTTGAAACTCACCCAGCCGACCACCAGTTTCCTGCCGCGCAGGCGCCGGTCGCTGTAGGTGAGCAGGTTGTTCAGGAAGAAGTTGCTGGACATGGCCGCCAGCGTGGCCACCGCATCGGCCTGCGCGAACGATGCGCCCAGGCCCTTGAACACCGTGGCCAGTACCGCGAAGTGCACCAGCACGCCGAGCACGCCGATCAGCGCGAAACTCATGAACCGCACCGGCAAGTAGCGACCGAAGCGCTTGTCCATCAGCAGCAAGGCGTATTCCCACAGCACCAGTGCGTCGACCTTGCTCTCGCCGAACTGGCGCGTGCGGAACTCATACGGCACTTCGCGGAACCGGAATGGCCGCGGCGCGCTGGCGCAGATGTCCAGCAGGATCTTGAAGCCGATGTTGGACAGTCGCGGCAATGCCTCGAGGAAGGCACTGCGCCGGAGCATGAAGAATCCACTCATGGGATCGGAGAGCTTCGTGCTGGTGGCGAACTGCGAGATGCGCGTGGCGAGGCGGCTCATCGCCTGGCGTCGGCGACTGAACTCACCCATGCCACCGCCGGGCACGTTGCGGCTGCCCACCACGATGTCCACGTCATCCTTGCGCAGCAGTTCCAGCATCACCGGCAGGCGACTCTCGTCGTGCTGCAGGTCGGCGTCCATCACGGCGACGAAGGGCGCGGAGGTGGCCATGATGCCTTCGACGCAGGCCGAGGCGAGGCCGCGCCGGCCGTAACGATGCACGCAGCGGATGCGTTCATCCGCCTGCGCGAAATCGCGCACCAGCGCCGCGGTCTGGTCCGGCGAGTTGTCGTCGACGAACACCAGTTCCCAGTTCGTGTGCGGCAGCGCCTGCTCGATGAGCGCCACCAGCCTGGGAACGTTCTGCCGCTCGTTGAAGGTCGGCACGATGATCGAAAGTTCCATATGCGGAAATTCCGGTGCGATGCCTGCTGTCAGCGTGGAAACGGCGCCACGGTCTTGACGCACAGGATCGACATCACGGCCAGCAACCCGATGGCAGCCCGGTATTCATCGCCGAAGCGCGCCCGCATCTGCGCCGCTTCGGCATGCATCACGCGCCAGTAGAGCAGCAGGAAGAACCCGACCAGCAATGCGCCTGGCGCGACGGAGCGGCCGGCGAGCGCACAGCCCAGCGCCATCACGAAGCTTCCGAAGTACAGCGGGTTCCGGCAATGCGCATACGGTCCGCTGGTGGCGAGCTCCATGCCCTTGCGCAGATGCCCCGAGGCCCAGGCGCGAATCGCGAGGCCCAGCAATGCGATGGGGAAGCCGAGCAACATCGACCACAGGAACGGCTTCGCGCTCACCAGGTAGGCGATGCCGGCCAGGAAGCCCAGCGGGACGCGCAGCTTCTGCATGAGCAGGCGCGGGGGACGGGCTGTGGTGTTGGCCTGCTGCATCGTGCGGACGATTCCTGTGGAAGCGGTCCGGGTTAGACGACGCGAGCGAGCGCATGCAGTCGCTCGCCGCGCACTGACTGCCGTGCGCGGCGTCAGCCGTCCAGTGTCAGCGCCTCAACGCCAGCAGCAGCGCACCTGCTGCGACCAGCGATATGCCGAGCCAGTCCTTTGCCGATGGTCGCTCGCCCAGGAACAACACGGCGAACAAGGCCACGAGAACGACGCTCAGTTTGTCGATGGGCGCGACCTTCGAAGCATCCCCCAGCTTGAGCGCGCGGAAGTAGCACACCCAGGAAGCGCCGGTGGCCACCGCCGACAGCGCCAGGAAGGTCCAGTTGCGCGGCGACAGCGCCCGCGGATTGATCCATTGCCCGCTGGCGCAGACGAACAGCGCGAGCAGGATGACGATGAGCGTCGCACGTACCAGCGTGGCGTAATCGGAGTTCACGCCTGCCAGGCCGAGTTTGGCCAGGATTGCCGTCGCCGCTGCGAAGGCGGCTGAAAGCAATGCCCAGAAGAGCCAGTTTCCCTGCGTCATCAACGCAGCGCGAACATCAATGCAATGAGCACGGCGGTGATCGACGCAACCAGCACCGCAGCCGCCGCCAGGTCCTTGGCCGCACGGATCTGCTCGTGCTGCTCCGGATGCAGTCGATCGGCCAGGGCTTCGAGCGCGCTGTTCAGCAGCTCCGCGACGAGAACCAATCCCACGGCGAGAAAGCCGACCGCCCACCAGACCGGAGCGGGGCGGGTCACTGCCAGGACCGCAAACACGACGACCACGGCAAGCAGATGGAAGCGGAAGCTGGGTTCGCGCAGCAACGCGGTGCGCAGGCCAGCCAATGCGAAGCCGAGTCTCCGGAAGAAAGACTGACCTTTCATGCCCCCGACTCTAACCCAGCATGCAATCGCGGCGCGCGCGTTGATGTAGGCTCTGCATCATGCCGTTAAGAGAAGAATTCGAAAGCAACGGAACCTGGCTGTTCAGGTGGCGCAGCTATCTGCCGCTGCTGCTCGTCGCGCTGTTCCTGCTCGCATTGCGCGACTACCACTACATTGGCGACAGCGAAGAGCTGGATGATCTGTGGGAACTGGTGTGCCTGGTCACCAGCTTCCTGGGCCTTGGCATCCGTGCCTTCACCGTGGGCTATGCGCCACGCGGCACTTCCGGTCGCAACACCCGCAAGCAGATCGCGGACACGCTGAATACCACCGGCCTGTATTCGGTGGTGCGCAATCCGCTCTACCTCGGGAATTTCTTCATGGGCCTGGGGCCCGCGATGTTCGCTGGCCTGTGGTGGCTGGTGCTGATCTACATGCTCGCGTTCGCCCTGTACTACGAACGCATCATCTTCGCCGAGGAAGCCTTCCTCAGGGAGCGCTTCGGTGAGGTATGGATCCAGTGGGCGGAGCGCACGCCGGCGTTCTTTCCACGGTTCAGGCAGTACGTGCGGCCACAGCTTTCATTTTCGTGGCGCACCGTGCTCAGGCGCGAATACAACGGCCTCTTCGGCGTGGTGTCGGCACTGTTCGTGCTCGAGGTGGTCGGGGATCTCGCCTACCTCGGGCATTTCGAGCTGGATGGCGACTGGCTGTGGCTCATATCCGCGAGCTTCATGCTGTGGGTAGTGCTGCGTGTACTGAAGAAGTACACGCACGTGCTGGATGTGGACGGTCGCTGATACCAGCTGTGTGGATGTCCCTCAGGGCAAGCAACCCGGTAAGTGCTTGCAGGGAATGGTGGGCGGTACAGGATTTGAACCTGTGACCCCTGCCGTGTGAAAGCAGTGCTCTACCGCTGAGCTAACCGCCCGTCCCTGAAGGGAGCGCAAGTCTACGCAGCGACCGGATGCCGCGCAAATTCTTCGCAAGCGGCCTGCAGGTAGCCTGGATGACCGCCGTTTGTTGAGGGTGCGGAGTGCCTGTGCCAGAGTCCCGCGCCATGAGCGATGCGCACGATCCAGGACCTTCCGCCCCGCAGCCGGGCCTCACCCATGTGTTTTCCCTGCGCGGTGAACTGGCGCCGCCGGTGGAGCAGGGCGAGATCGATGGTGGCCGGCGGCGTTTCATCCCGGTAACCGGTGGCCGCGTTTACGGGCCGCTGCTGCAGGGGACGCTGCGACCGGGCGGTGGCGACTGGCAGTCCGTGCTGCCCGGTGGTTTGACGGAAGTGCTGGCGCGCTACTTCATCGAGGCCGCCGACGGCACCGTGATCGCCGTGACCAATGCCGGCGTGCGCACGGCCAGCCCTGAGGTCATCGACAAACTCACCCGCGGCATCGAAGTGCCCGCCGACCAGTACTACTTCCGTACCACGCCGCGCTTCGAAGTGCGCGCGGGCCCGCATGGGTGGCTGCGCCGCCATATGTTCGTGGCACGCGGCATCCGCGGGCCCGACCACGTGATCGTGGATTTCTACCGCGTGGATTGACCCTTCCGCTATCCTGCGCGGCCCATGACAGTCGTAACCCGCTTCGCTCCCAGTCCCACCGGCATGCTGCACATCGGCGGCGTGCGCACGGCGCTGTTCTCCTGGCTCTATGCGCGCCACCACGGTGGCAAGTTCATCCTGCGCGTCGAGGACACCGACCGTGAGCGTTCCACCGACGAGGCCGTGCAGGTCATACTCGATGGCATGCGCTGGCTGGGGCTGAACGAGGACGAGGGCCCGTTCTACCAGACGCGCCGCTACGACCGTTACCGCGAGGTGATCCAGCAGTTCCTCGACCAGGGCCTGGCCTATCGTTGTTACTGCACGAAGGAAGAGCTGGACGCGATGCGCGAGAAGCAGCTCGCGAACAAGGAGAAGCCGCGCTACGACGGTCGCTGGCGCGACTCGAAGGCGACGCCGCCGGCTGGCGTGGTGCCCACGATCCGCTTCCGCAATCCGGTGGATGGCGAAGTGGTCGTCGATGATCTCGTGCATGGCCGCACCGTGTTCCAGAACACCGAGCTCGACGACCTGATCATCCAGCGCTCCGACGGCAACCCCACCTACAACTTCTGCGTGGTGGTGGATGACTCCGACATGGGCGTGACGCATGTGATCCGCGGCGACGACCACCTGAACAACACGCCACGGCAGATCAACATGCTGAAGGCGCTGGGTGCGACGCCGCCGGTATACGCGCACGTGCCCATGATCCTGGGCAGCGATGGCGCGAAGCTCTCGAAGCGCCATGGCGCGGTCAGCGTGCTGGAATACCAGAAGGAAGGCTTCCTTCCGGATGCGCTCCTCAATTACCTGGTGCGGCTCGGCTGGTCGCATGGCGACCAGGAAGTGTTCACGCGCGAGGAGATGATCGCGGCCTTCGACATCGCGCATGTGGGCAAGGCGGCTTCCGCCTTCAACCAGGACAAGCTGCTGTGGCTGAACCAGCAGCACATCATCAAGGCGCCGCGCGCAACGCTGGTGGCGGCGCTGCGTGAGCAGCTCGCCTTCCTCGGCGTGGCCAGTGACGACGATGCGCTGCTGGGCGGCGTGGTCGAAGCCCTGCGCGAGCGCGCGAAGACGCTGAAGGAAATGGCGGGCTCGAGCCTGTTCTTCTTCCGCGAACCGGTGATGGACGAGAAAGCGGTGGCCAAAAACCTCACGCCCGAGGCGAAGGTCCTGCTGGGCGAATTGAGCACTGCACTGGGCGCGGTAGGCGAGTGGGCTGCACCGGCCCTGCATGCATTGGTGCAATCCTTTGCCGAACAGCGTTCGCTGGGACTCGGCAAGGTGGCGCAGCCGCTGCGCGTCGCGCTGACGGGCGGCACCATTTCGCCGCCCATCGATGCCACGCTCGCGCTGCTCGGCCGCGAGCGTGTGCTGGCGCGGATCGCCAGCGCGCTTAAGTAGCCCTTACTTGCTGCGTTTGGCGGTGAATTCCTCACCGCCCTGGCCGCCGACATCACGCTTGAAGTGGATCTCGTCAGCCGAGACGATCTTGCCTTCGTAGTTGATCTGCAGGTCCATGCCCTGGTAGTTCAGGTTCTCGACGAAGGTGACGACGTCCTTGGTGATCTTGCCCTCGGTGAGCTCGCCTTCGCCCAGGTTCGACTTGGCATGGCCGGTGAGCTTGGCGCCATCCACCTTGAAGGTGTACGTGTAGCTCTGTTCCCCGACCTGGCTGTCGAACTTGGTGGTCCAGGTTCCCGTGATGTTGGGGACGGCGTCGGCAGCCAGCGCGCCGATGGCGGCGAGCATGATTCCGGCGACGAAAAGGCGGGTTGCGGCAACGGTTGCGAGTCTGTTCATGGTTTTCCCTTGGTTGAGACCGGGTGGAGACCGCGCGTCGAAATGCGCGCTTGCGGCCGGCATATTACGCCCGCGGTTCGCATCCTTGACAGCCCGGAGGGCGCCGCGTAACGTCGCGCCCCTTCCTGCTGTGGGGCTATAGCTCAGCTGGGAGAGCGCTTGCATGGCATGCAAGAGGTCGACGGTTCGATCCCGTCTAGCTCCACCACTCCTCGACCGCGGGCGCGGTTACCTGGCTTTCGGCCGGAACGCCAGCAACAGATTGCCGGGCACGCCCATCAATCCATAGCCGGACTGCACGAACAGCATGCCGTTGCCCGCCACCACGCTGGCGTTGTCGATGGCGCCACCATGTCCCTTCACGCCATTGACGGTGGTGAAAGTACGTGCGGTGTCGAAGCTGAACAGCGGTGCGCCGCTCGCGGCATCGAAGATCTTCACGAAACCATCATTGCTTCCCTGCACGACGGCGCCATCCACCACCAGCGCGGCCGCGGACATGCCGTAGCTGCTTTCGCAGGTCGGCAGTTCCTGGCGGCGCGTGCCGCTGCAGTCCGGCTTGTGCAGGTACTTCCACTTCAGGCTGCCCGTGTCGATGTCGAGCGCATACAGGCCCGGGGTGACTTCATCGGCAGTGGGGCCGGTGCTCATGTTGTTGGGTGCGAACAGCGTGTGGCCGTCGAAGGCCATGCCCCAGTGGATGCCGCCCATGGCGCCACCACCACCGACCTTGTTCTTCCATACCAGCTTGCCGTTGTCCGGATCGAGGGCCCATACCGTGCCGCTCTTCTGTCCGGCAACTACGAGCTCGCGTCCCTTGGGCGTGCGCGCCAGCACGATGCCGGCACCGAAATCCCAGTCCTTGTTGATGCTGGTCGTCGGCGGGCAGTTGGGTCCATCGGGCTGGCTCATGCAACCGGTGAGGAAGATGTCGTCGGGCGTGGTCTGGTATTTCCACGCCAGCTTGCCGCTGTCCATGTGGATGGCGAGGATGGCATCCGAAGTATCGGTGGCCGGCGCGGAAGTGTTCTCGCCGGTACCTACATAGAGGAGTCCGCGTTTCTCGTCGATGGCAGCCGCGCTCCAGATGGGCGCACCGGACGGACCGTACTGCTGCGTGCCGACCCGGCTCACCGTGGTCTTCCCGGCATTCTTCATCGTGTGGAATACCCACAGCTGCCTGCCGCTCTTCGCGTCCAGCGCCACCACCGCGCCATGGCTGGTGCAGCACTCGTATTCGGGGGCGGCGCCCAGGTTCAGTTCACCCGAGGAGATCGGCACGAACACCTTGTCCCGGTACAGCACCGGCATGGCGGTGACATTGGTGACGCTGGTGACCTTCATCGTGGTGCTCCAGATCACCTTGCTGGTCACGGCGTCCATCATCAGCACGTGCATGGCGTTGTCGGCGAACAGCAGGACCTGGCGGCCATCGGCGAGGCGGTGGTAGCCGAGCGCGGTGCGCAGCGGCACGTCGTGCTCGTAGACCCACTTCACGCAGGGCTCCGCGCCGTCGATGTCGAGCGCGAACAGCTGTCCCGAATCGACGATGGACAAATACATGGTGTTGCCGACCAGCACCGGCTGCGCGCGCATGTTGGCGGTCTGCGGGAAGGCCATGGTCCATGCCAGCTCGAGCCTGCTCATGTCCGCAGTGGCGAGGCCGGCCTGCTTTGCAGTGAGCATGCGGTTGTTGTGCGCATCGATGCCCCACTGGCCAACCGTGGGTGTGCCGGTATCCACCTTCGACCGCCCGGCCTTGCAGGCATGCGCGGCGATCCAGCTGTTGTCGATGTCGGCGGTGGCGGCGAGCCAGGAGACGACGCTGTCGACATCCTGCGGCTTCAACGCAGCCGCCTGTGCCTTCATCTTGCCGTTGGTCAGTGCATAGGAGAGGGCGCGCGGACCCATGCGCTTGAGTGAATCGAGTGGTGGTGCGCGTGTCTCGGCTGGCTTGCCATGGCACATCGCGCAGCTGCGCTCATAGATGGCCTGGCCGGCGGTGTTGGTTTCAGCGCTGCGCACGGCTGGCGTCTGCGCAGCGGCGAGACTGGCACAACACGCCACGAGCAAGGTACGAAGTGCGAAGCCCATGTGTCGGTGGTTCCAGAACACAGGCGGCAGCATGATCAGGCGTCCGGCGCGTTGCGCGGCCACATGCTCTTGAACGACTCCACCAGGAAGTGCGCGGGGTCGCCCATCTTCGCGGCGTAGTCCTTCGCCGGGTTCGCGTTCAGCACGTCTTCGGGTCCGAAGCCCGCACGCATCATCTTGCCGAGATCCGCGGAGACCTTGGTGAGGATATCGAGCTCGGCCTGCAGGTCGGCCCTGCTGTACAGGCGCTCGCCGTACGCCGTCACCACTTTCGTCGAGGCATCGCATTGGGTGATCAGCGCGCGGTAGCCAGCCACCGTGCCGTTGATCCACCCGCCAGTCACCCAATCCGGAGTGGGCCAGCCATTGCCGGCAACCACACCACCGGTGACCAGCACGTTCGCCTTCACCAGCTTGATGTACAGGTCGCCATCGGTATGCGCCTGCGACAGGTATCCATAGCTGAGCGTTTCAGCGCCGGCCTTGAGTTCACCACCAGTCCACGTGGTCTGGTTCGGTCGCGCGATCAATGGCAGCGGCAGGATGGGCGCATCATCCGGCTGGTAACGCACCTTGGTCGAAAGCCACAGCCGCGTCTGTTCGTGCGCGATGATCTTCGCGCCTTGCTTGCCGAGCACTTCGTTGAGTCCCGTGTGTTCGGCATGCCAGTGCGTATTGATGAGTGCGGAAGCCTTGCCTGCGCCGAGTTCCTGCTGTGCGAGCTTGAGCACATCGGCGGAATTCGCCTTCAGGCCACCGTCGATGAACACGAGGTTGGCGCCATCCTTCAACGCCAGCAGGTTCGCGCCGGCACCACGGATCCACAACACGCCATCGCCCAGCGACTCGGATGCCAGCGGTTTTCCTGCTGCGAATGTGAGGCGGGGAAGCGCACTCAGTGCTCCCGCCGGCAGCAGCGCAGCTGCGGATAACGAACCCAGAAAACCCCGCCGCGATGTCTTTGTTCTCATGGCTCGCGACTCTAACCGATCATTTCGCCCGCTGGATAACCTAGAATCCCAGCCTTCAGATTCCGGGCGACCTCGGCAAGGGGCGGATTCCATGACCGGCGGGGGAAAGATGCGGGCAGGTTGGCTGATGACGGCGCTGCTGGTTGGTGGCGTACACGCGGCTGCGCCCGCGAGCGACGCGCACTGGGCGATGGTCGACAAGTACTGCGTCGATTGCCACAACACCACCGACTGGGCGGGCCAGCTCGCACTCGATTCCGTGGATCGCGCCGACTCCACCATTCCCGCCAATGCGGAAACCTGGGAACAGGTGATCCGTCGGCTGCGTGGCAGGCTGATGCCGCCGCCAGGCGAGAAGCGTCCTGCCACCGCCGAAGTGGATTCCTTCGTGCACTGGATGGAAGGCCGCATCGATACCGCCGCCGCGCAGAAAGTCGAAGCCGGCTACGTGCCGCTGCACCGCCTGAATCGCCGCGAATACACCAATGCCATCCAGGATCTGTTCGGCCTGGAGTTCGACCCGAGCGCGCTGCTGCCGCAGGATGATCTCTCCGATGGCTTCGACAACACCGCCAAGGTGTTGCAGGTGTCGCCGACCTTCCTCGATCAATACCTCAGCGCTGCGCGCAGCGTTGCCGTGCAGGCAGTGGGCAATCCCGCGCAGCGACCGGTGGGTACGCCTTACGCGAACCCGTTCGGTGGTCCGCAGCACAATCATGTCGAAGGCCTGCCGCTCGGTACGCGCGGGGGCTTCGGCGTCGACCACATCTTCCCGGCCGATGGTGAGTACGAACTCAACATCAACGACATGGCGCGCGCGCTGTGGGTCGAAGGCATGGAGTTCGAGAATCGCCTGGTGGCGATGGTCGATGGCGTGACCGTCTACGAGACCACCATCGGTGGCGATGCCGACCAGAAGTCCATCGACCAGAAGGGCGATGCGCCGGTGGATGCGATCAACAAGCGGCTGAAGAACATCCGCTTCCAGGCCAAGGCCGGCCAGCATCGCGTGGTGGTGACCTTCCGTGCGCGCACCTATGCCGAATCCGATTCGCGCCTGGCGCTGCTGGTGCCGGGTGGTGGCGAGGATCGCGTGCTGAAGGTGACGAACTTCGAGGTGCGCGGTCCGTTCAAGACCGATGGCATCAGCGACAACGCGGCGCGCCGGCGCATCTTCAGCTGCTACGCGAAGACCGCGGCGGAAGAGATGCCCTGCGCGCGCACCATCGCGACGAATCTCGCGCAGCGTGCGTTCCGCCGTCCGTTGCAGGCTGGCGAAGTGGACAACCTGATGAAGGCCTACACCGCCGCGCGTGCCGGCAAGAACTTCGATGAAGGCGTGCGTGGCCTGGTGACGCGCATCCTTGCGAGCCCGGATTTCCTGTATCGCACCGAAGAGCCGCCGGCGGGCAAGGACAAGCCCGGCGATGTCTTCATGGTCAGCGACCTGCAGCTCGCATCGCGGCTGTCCTTCTTCCTGTGGAGCAGCCTGCCGGATGACCAGTTGCTGGAAGTCGCCTCCACTGGCCGGCTGCATGAAGACGCGGAGCTGACGAAGCAGGTGACGCGCATGCTCGCCGACCCGCGTGCCGAGACGCTGTCGCGTGACTTCGCATTCCAGTGGCTCGGCCTCGGCAAGCTGGCTGACATCGAGCCCGATCCGCTGGTGTTCCCGTATGCGGCGAATCATCGCGATCTCGAGGGCGATCTGCGCGAGGACTTCCGCGAGGAGATCCGTGAGTTCGTCGATGCCGTGTTCCGCGGCAACCACAGCGTGCTCGACCTGATGGAAGGCGACTACACCTACCTCAACGAGCGTCTGGCCGTGCACTACGGCATCCGCGACGTGAAGGGTTCGAACTTCCGTCGCGTGCAGCTCACCGATCCGAACCGCTTTGGCCTGCTGGGCAAGGCGGGGGTGTTGATGGTGTCCTCGTATCCGAACCGCACGGCGCCGGTGCTGCGCGGTGCGTGGATCCTCGACAACATCACCGGCACGCCGCCGACTCCGCCGCCACCGAATGTCGAATCGCTGAAGGATGCCTTGCCCGGTGCCAAGGTGCTGCCGATGCGCGAGCAGATGGCGGTCCATCGCACCAACAAGAGCTGCTTCGCCTGCCATGGCGTGCTCGATCCGCTGGGCCTCGCGCTGGAGAACTTCGATGGCGTCGGCCACTGGCGCGACAAGGACCGCATCGCCGAGACCCGCATCGATCCCTCCGGCACGCTGCCCGATGGTTCGCCGGTCAGCGGCCCGGTCGACCTGCGCAAGGCGCTGATGAAGAACCCCGACCAGTTCGTGCAGACACTGGTCACCAAGCTGATGATCTATGCGGTGGGTCGTCCCATCGAGTGGCAGGACATGCCCACGGTGCGCGCCATCGTGAAGCAGGGCGCCGCGGACAACTACCGCTTCGCGACGCTGCTCACCGCCATCGTGAAGAGCGCGCCCTTCCGCATGAAGCAGATTCCGATTGACGTGAAAGATCCGGACACCCGCCAGGCGGCGGTAACCCAGTAGGGGACATCGACATGTTCATCACGAAGAAATTCATCGACCGTCGCACGGTGTTGCGCGGCGCAGGCGTGTCCATCGCGCTGCCGCTGCTCGATGCGATGATCCCCGCCGCCACGGCCCTCGCCGCCACCGCTGCCGCAACCAAGGTACGCATGGGCTTCGTGTACTTCCCGCACGGGGCGGTGATGCAGCAGTGGTCGCCGACGAAGACCGGCACCGACTTCGAGATGACCAAGATCCTCGACCCGGCGAAGAAGCATCGCGCGGCGATGACCATCGTCAGCGGCCTGCGCAACAAGGGCGGCGAGAGCAATACACCGCACGCCATCATCGCGGGCACCTGGCTCGGCTGCGTGAAGCCATCGCGCACGCATGATCCGCATGCGGGCACCACGGCGGACCAGCTGGCCGCGAAAGTGCTCGGTGCCGATACCGCGTTCCCTTCACTGGAACTCGCGACCGAAGTCGGCGCGGTGTGTGACCCGGGTTACGGCTGCAGCTACGGCCACACCGTGGCGTTCCGTTCGCCTACGCAGCCGCTGCCGATGGAATACAACCCGCGCAAGATTTTCTATCGCCTGTTCGGCCAAGGCGACACCGCCGCCGAACGCGCCGCCATCACCACGGAAACCGGCAGCATCCTCGATGCCGTCTCCATGGATGCGACGGCCCTGCAGAAGCGCCTCGGCATCCGCGATCGCGCGGCCGTGGCCGACTATCTGGATTCCGTGCGCGAGATCGAACACCGCATCCAGAAGGTGCAGACCGAGGGCATGGGCGGCGTGGTGCTGCCCGATGCGCCGGCTGGCGTGCCGCCGACCTTCGAGGAACACCTGAAGCTGCAGTTCGACCAGATCGCGCTGGCCTGGCAGGCGAACCTCACGCGCGTGTCCACTTTCATGATGGCGCGCGAAGTGAGCATGCGTACCTACAACAACCTCGGCATCTCCGACGCCTTCCATCCGCTGTCGCATCACCAGGAAAACCCGGCCAAGATGGACAAGCTGGCCAAGGTGCAGAACTTCCATACGCAGGTGTTCGCCGGCTTCCTCGATCGCCTGGCTGCGACTCCCGACGGCGATGGTTCGCTGCTCGATCACTCGGCCATCCTGTTCGGCAGCAACATGTCCAACAGCGACAAGCACAACAACGATCCGCTGCCTTCGGCGGTGTTCGGCCACGCGAACGGCCGGATCAAGGGCGGCCAGCACCTGCACTATCCGCAGGACACGCCGCACGCCAACCTGCTGCTGACGCTGCTGGACCGGGCCGGCGTGCCGCAGGAAAAATTCGGCGACGCCACCGGCCTGCTCGCGGAAGTCTGATGAAAGCCTTGCAGGGATTGATGTGCCTGGCCCTGGCCGCGCCGATGCTGGCGCTCGGTGCGAGCCGCGAAGAGGCGAACCGCCAGTTGTTCCAGGCGCTGGAATCGCAGGATCCGGAGACGGCGCTGTATGCGCTGTCCGCTGGCGCGGATGCGATGGCGCGCGAACCGGACGGCACCACGCCGCTGCACTACGCCGCGCACTACGCGGATATCCGGCTGATCACGGCGCTGCTGAAAGCCAGGGCCGATCCCAACGCGAAGAATCAATTCGGTTCGATGCCGCTGGCTGAAGCGGCGACCACGGGCAATGCCGAGGCGATCCGCCTGCTGCTGAAGGCGGGCGCGAACGTCGAATCGCCCAATGCCGAAGGACAGACCGCGCTGATGGTGGTGGCACGCGCCGGCAAGCTGGATGCGGCGAAGCTGCTGCTCAAATCCGGCGCCAACGTGAATGCGCAGGAAGGCTGGGCGCACCAGACTGCTTTGATGTGGGCGAGTGCGGAGAGCCAGCCCGCGATGATCCATCTGCTGCTCAAGTCGGGCGCGAAGGTGAACGAGCGCGGCGCCATCCGTGACTGGGCCCGGCGCAGTACTTCCGAGCCGCGGCCCAAGGGCATGAACCGCGGTGGCTTCACGCCGCTGCTGTACGCGGCGCGTGAAGGTTGCACCGCCTGTGCGAAGGAGCTGCTCGCCGGCGGTGCCGACATCGATCTTGCGGATCCCGACCAGACCACGCCGCTGGTCGTCGCGCTGCTGAACCTGCACTTCGACTTCGCGAGCTTCCTGGTCGACCACGGCGCGGACGTGGATCGCTGGGACCTGTATGGCCAGACACCGCTGTACGTCGCCGTCGACATGAACACGCTGCCCGTCGGCGGTCGCCCGGACCTGCCCAGCGAGGATTTCACCAGCGGCCTGCAGGTGGCGGAGAAGCTGCTCGCGAAGGGCGCGAACCCGAACATCCCGTTGAAGCTGCGTCCGCCGTATCGCAATTACATCTTCGATCGCGGCGGCGATGCGGTGCTTTCCACCGGTGCGACGCCGCTGCTGCGCGCGGCCAAGGGCGGCGATGTCGATGCGGTGAAGCTGCTGCTGAAGTACAAGGCCGACTACGAGTTCGCCACCGACCAGGGCGTCACGCCGCTGATGGCCGCGGCCGGCATGGGTCATGGCGCGAACCCGACGCGCGGTCGCTTCAAGACCGATGCGCAGGCGGCCGAATGCGCGCAGCTGCTGATCGACGCCGGCGCCAGGATCAACGAAGCACAGGACCGCACGCGCCAGACGGCGCTGCATGCCGCCGCCCAGCATGGCTGGGGCGACACCGTGAAGGTGCTGGCCGAAAAGGGGGCGGACCTGGAATTCGCTGACAGTCGTGGCTTGCGTCCCTACGACTATGCGTCGGGCCGCAGTGAACGCGGTTACCTCGAGCCCGATGCCGGGCCGCAGCGGGACACCATGGTCCTGCTGCGCACCTTGATTACCAGCAAAACCGGCCACGCCCCGCAGGAATACAAGGGCGCGCCGCTGGGGCAGACCGGCCGACCGGCCGATCGCGGTGGTGGCCGTGAGACGCCCCCGGATCAGGTCCCGGCAGCCGGCGCTGCGGTTGCGCGCTGAGTGGTAGGAACTTGGGCCGGCTTTTGATTAGAATGCCGGCCGCTTCAGGATGTCCCCATCGTCTAGAGGCCTAGGACATCGCCCTTTCACGGCGGTAACCGGGGTTCGAATCCCCGTGGGGACGCCAGTCTTGCTGCCACGCCGGGCGGGCAGATCAACCAGACATCAATCCAGTTCCACCAGCCGGAACCTCGGCGCCAACAGGTGCATCAGCACCCACGCAAGCACATACGCCGACCCGCAGATCATGAACAGGATGGCGTAGCCCACCTCGATCCGCCCCAGTTCCGTGAAATGCGCCAGCAGCTTGCCGGCCACGCGCGCGATCAGGATTCCGCCGATCGCGCCCGCCGTGCCGCCGATACCCGTCACCGAAGCCACGGCGCGTTTCGGGAACATGTCCGAAACCGTGGTGAAGATATTGGCCGACCAGGCCTGGTGCGCGGCCGCCGCGATGCCGATGACCACCACTGCGTACCAAATGTCGATCTCGCCGAGCTTTGCTGCGAACAGCACGCTGAGCGGCGCCAGCGCGAACAGCAACATCGAGAGCTTGCGCGCCCGGTTGAGGTCCATGCCGCGCTGTGCAAAGTACTTCGGCAGCCAGCCGCCGAACACCGAACCCACCGTTGAAATGGTGTACACGACCGCCACCGCCACCGGCCAGCTGATGTAGCCCGGCACCGTCGCGGCCGAACCGTTGAAGCCTGGATTGCGCGCCGTGTAAGCGGCGAGCTTGCGCGCGTTCTCTCCATCGAGGAACGCCGGCAGCCAGAACATGTAGAACCACCACACCGGATCGGTGAGGAACTTGCCCACCACGAAGGCCCAGGTCTGCCGGAAGCGCAGCAGGCGCGCCCACCGGACCCGCACGGCGGCACTGGCCGCGGCTTCCTCCGGATCGCTATGGATATGCGCGTACTCGGCCTGCGCCAGCTGCCCGTTCGCGAGCTTCGCGGCCGGTGAATCGTAGTTGCGATACCAGAACACGAGCCACAGCAGGCCCACGACGCCGGTAAGGATGAACGCCCATTCCCAGCCCCAGGCTGCTGCGATCTGCGGCACGCACAGCGGCGCGATGATGGCGCCGACATTCGCACCGGAGTTGTACAGCCCGGTGGCGAGGGCGCGTTCCTTCTTCGGGAACCACTCGGCAATGGTCTTGTTGGCGGCGGGGAAGTTGCCCGCCTCGGTGAGGCCCAGTGCCGCGCGCCAGAAACCGAAGCTCCAGGTGTGGTGTCCGAAGGCATGGCCGATGGCGGCGAAGCTCCAGCCGATCAGCGCATATGCGTAACCGGACTTCGTGCCCACCCAGTCGATCAGGCGACCGGCGAGCACCATGCCCACGGCATAGGCGAACTGGAAGCAGATCACCACCGTCGAATAATTCAGCTCCTGCCCCGCCTTGTCCGCGCCGAACACGCCGGCGCCGGAGAGCATGGGCTTCAGCAGGCCCAGCACATTGCGGTCGATGTAGTTGATGGTGGTGGCGAAGAACACCAGCGCACAGATGGTCCAGCGATAGCGGCCAATGACGGCATTGGCCTGCGCGAGTTGGTTCATGAGTCGGGAATCCCTTACAGCGTGACGCCGCGTTTCCAGATCGCGATCTCGCGTTCGTCGTTGCGTTCGGCCGCGGTCTCTTGGCCCGAGGCCACTGCGCACACCTGCGCCAGCATGTCCGCGCTCACCGCGTCGATTCCGCGCAGCAGGACCTGGCCGGCATCGAAATCGATCCAGCGCGGCTTGCGCGTGGCGAGGTCGGTGTTGGAGGAGATCTTGATGGTGGGCACCGGAAAGCCCAGCGGCGTACCGCGACCGGTGGTGAACAGGATGACATTGGCGCCAGCGGCGGCCAGCGCCGTGGAGGAGATCGCATCATTGCCGGGCGCTTCGAGCAGCGTGAGGCCGCGCTTGCTGATGCTTTCGCCATAGTCGATGACATCGGTCACCGTGGCGCGACCCGCCTTCTGCACGGCGCCGAGTGATTTCTCCTCCAGCGTCGTGATGCCGCCCTCGATGTTGCCAGGCGAGGGGTTCTCGCTCACCGGCTCGCCGTGATCGACGAAGTACTGCCGGAAGCGGCCGACCAGCGCGGCGATGGCCGCGAACACCTGCGGATCCGCGGCGCGCTTCATCAGCAATTGCTCGGCGCCGAAGATCTCCGGGATTTCCGTGAGGATGGCGCTGCCGCCGGCGCCGGTCACCGCATCGCTGACACGTCCCACCAGCGGATTGGCGGTGAGGCCCGACATGCCATCGGAGCCGCCACACTTGAGGCCTACGACGAGGTCGGAGAGCGGCGCCGGCTCGCGTCGCGCGCGACTGGCTTCGGCCACCAGTTCATCCACCAGCGCCATGCCGGCGGTGAATTCGTCGTCGGATTGTTGCGTGATCAGCGTGCGGATCGGTTTCGCCGTCCGGCCGATGCGCTCCACCAGTTGCCGCATCTGGTTCGATTCGCAGCCCAGCCCGATCAGCAGCACGCCACCGGCGTTGGGATGACTGGCCAGCGCCGCGAGCAGGTTGCGCGTACCGGCGAGATCATCGCCCAGCTGCGAGCAGCCCAGTGGATGCGCGAAGCTGTGGACGCCGTCGACCACACCCGCGTGCTTGTCGTTGGCCGTGCGCGCAATGCGTTCGGCGGTGCGCGCCACGCAGCCCACCGTGGGAATGATCCAGATCTCGTTGCGCGTACCCATGCGTCCATCCGGCCGTCGATAGCCCATGAACTGCGGCGGATGCGCGGAAGCGGTACGTGGATCCACTTCGGGTTGATACGTGAAACTCGCGCCGGGTTGCAGCGTGGTGGCTGCATTGTGGGTATGGACATGCTGGCCGGCTTCAATCGGCAGCGTGGCGCGCGCGCAGGTGAATCCGTACTTGATGACGGGAGCGTCGGCCTCGATCGCGACCAGCGCCACCTTGTGGCCGCGTCGCACGGCTTCCTTCAATACGACACTGCCGTTCGCCGCGTAGTGCGCGACGCCGCCGGCGGGCAGATCCTGCAAGGTCGTGGCGACATTGTCGCGCGCGTCCACCTTCAGCAGCTGCAGTCTTGCCGCAGTACGTTCAACCACCTTGCCCCCGGGTGCTGGTTGCACCACCTTGCGAATGCGCTTCACGATATCAAACCAGCTGCCGAGGGGCAGCGTTTAGAATTGGCGCGATGTTGGCCAGCGAGTACCCATGCGCAAGCTTGAATTGAACGACGATCGCCTGTTCCCCGCCGATCCCGCCGCGCGTGCCATCGCCCGCACCCTCTACCAGAGCGTCAGGGCGCTGCCCATCGTGAGTCCGCATGGCCACACCGATCCGGCCTGGTTTGCGGGTAACGAACCCTTCGCCAACGCCACGGAGCTGCTGCTGACGCCGGACCACTACGTGCTGCGCATGCTGTACAGCCAGGGCATATCGATGGAATCGCTGGGCGTGGTGCCCGTGCCGGGTTCGGAACCTGCCGTGCCGGCCGTGGATCCGCGCGCGGCGTGGCGGTTGTTCGCTGCCAACTACCATCTGTTCCGCGGCACGCCTTCGCGGCTGTGGCTGGACTGGGTGTTCGCGGAAAGTTTCGGCATCGATCGACGGCTCGAAGCCGCCACCGCGGACCATTACTACGACCACATCACGCAGGCACTGCAAAGCCCGGCCTTCCGTCCGCGCGCGCTGTTCGAGCGCTACAACATCGAAGTCATCGCGACCACCGAGTCGCCCACCGACGAGCTGCTGCATCACAAGGCCTTGCAGGCTGGCGACTGGAAGGGTCGTGTCATCACGGCGTATCGGCCGGACCCGGTGGTCGATCCCGAGTTCGAAGGCTTCCGCGCCAATCTCGAGGTGCTGGCGGCACTCACCGGTGAAGACACGCTGAGCTATCGCGGCTACCTGAACGCGCATCGCAAGCGCCGCGCCTTCTTCAGATCCATGGGCGCGACTTCCACCGACCACGGCCACCCGAGTGCGCGGACTGCCGATCTCGGTGAGCATGAAGCCGAGGCGCTGTTTGCACGCGTCATCAAGCCCGGTGTTTCGGCTGAAGATGCCGAGCTGTTCCGCGCGCACATACTCACGGTGATGGCGGGGATGAGCCTGGAAGACGGCCTCGTGATGCAGATCCACCCCGGTGCTTTCCGCAATCACAATCCGCAGTTGTTCGCGCGCTTCGGGCGCGACAAGGGCGCCGATATTCCGATGCGTACGGATTACGTCGGCGCGCTGCGACCCTTGCTCGCGAAGTACGGCAACCGTGCGGATCTTTCGATCATCGTGTTTACGCTGGATGAAACCAGCCATGCGCGTGAGCTGGCGCCACTGGCTGGGCACTACCCGGCGCTGAAGCTGGGCCCGGCCTGGTGGTTCCACGACAGCCCGGAAGGCATGCGTCGCTTCCGGCTGCAGACCACCGAGACCGCGGGCTTCTACAACACCGTCGGGTTCAACGACGACACGCGCGCCTTCCTCTCCATTCCGGCGCGGCACGATGTGGCACGCCGCATCGACTGCGGCTTCCTCGCGCAGCTGGTGGCTGAACATCGTATGGAAGACTGGGAGGCCGCGGAGCTGGCGCCCGATCTGGCCTACAACCTGGCGAAACTCGCCTACCGATTGTGATGCGCGCGGCATGAGGCTTTCAGAGTCGAGCCTTGCGCAGCTCGCCGATCCGGTCGAGCGTCCGCGCTATCGCAGGAGTGCAGGCGGGCAGGGTATCCTGCACTTCGGCAGCGGCGCATTTCACCGCGCGCACCAGGCCGTGTGCACCGACGACGCCAACGCTGCCGCGGGCGAACCCTGGCACATCACCGGCGTTTCGCTGCGTAGCCCCGCGGTCGCCGCGCAACTGAATCCGCAGGATGGCCTGTACACAGTGGCGTTCCGCTCCGGAACGCAGACGCGACGCCGACTCATCGGCGCGGTGCATCGCGTGCTGGTGGCAGCACAGGACAGCGCGGCAGTGGTCGCCGCAGTGGCTGCGCCGCAGACCCGCATCATCAGTTTCACCGTCTCCGAGAAGGGCTACTGCCGGGAGGCCAGCGGTGCGCTCGATCCCGCACTGGCGGGCGAGCACAGCCTGTACCGTTATCTGCGCGAAGGCCTCGCGCTGCGCAGGCAAGCCGGTCTGCCCGGTGTGACGCTGCTGAGCTGCGACAACCTGTCGGGCAACGGACGCCAGCTCGCCACGCTGTTCACGCAGTATCTGGAAGCCACGTCCCCCGCAATGACGCGCTGGTTCCAGGACCACTGCACCTGTCCGGGAACGATGGTGGATCGCATCGTGCCGGCAAGCAGCCCCGCCGACCTCGACCAGCAGGCCGCAGCGCTGGGCCTGCGCGATGAAGCGGCGGTGTTCACCGAAGAATTCACGCAATGGGTCATCGAGGATCACTTCGCCGGTGAACGGCCGCAGTGGGAAGCCGGCGGCGCGCAGTTCACCCATCACGTGCACGCCTACGAAACCGCGAAGCTGCGCATGTTGAATGGCGCGCATTCGGCGCTGGCTTACCTCGGCCTCGCGCGTGGCCATGAATTCGTGCACGAGGCCGTGGCCGATCCGCATTTGCGGCCACTGGTCGAGCATCTCATGCGCGAGGAAGCGGCCACCAGCTTCGAAGCGGCGCCGGACCAGGACCTGGATCGCTATGCCGATGAACTACTGCGGCGTTTCGCGAACGCAGCGCTGCGGCACCGCCTCCTGCAGATCAGCATGGATGGTTCGCAGAAGATTCCGCAGCGCTGGCTCGACACGCTGGCGTTCCACCAGCAGGCGCGCCGTTCGTGCCCCGCCATCCTGACGGCGCTGGCCGCGTGGCTACGTTTCGTGCGCGGCGATCGCTGGCCGGTGGATGATCCGCGCGCGGCGGAACTTGCGGCGCTGTGGAAAGCCAACGATGCAGGGCAGGTGGTCGATGCCTTGTTCGGAGCGCAGGGCATGTTCCGCAACAGCTGGGCGGCCAGTGCGGCGGATCGCGCCACATTGCTGGTATTCATCGGCGCGCCCACGGCGCGCTGACAGCGCAACTCGCCAGCAGCTTCAACGTAGCTGGTAGGCCGTTTCTGCAACCGGTACCAGATCCAGCACTTTCGCACCGTCGATGCTCGTCGCGCCCTGCAGGCCCTTGCCGGTCACGTTGTGAATCGACAGCAGCGGGCCGGTCAATACGGATATTCGCCAGCGAAATTCCCGTGCGGCAATCTCCGCTGACATGAGTCAGCGAGAATCCCTCGAGCGGCTTCAGCGGATGAACGCCGGTGCCATCCACAGCGATCCGGCATTCGTGCTCGGCGGATGGAAGCCGGCACTTTCCGCGATTCCCTGACGGAGGCCACATGATGCTTGCACGGTTTTCGTTCGAGAGGAAGTTGCTGCTGCCGGTCGCGGCGAATGTGCGCATCACCGGAAACGCGGTGCAGATCAAACCCGGAGAGGGATTCTTTCGCACCGGCGGCAAAGTGCAGTTCCAGCGCACCATCATCGGCACGTTGAATTGCGGAACATTGACTCAGGCGCTGGGAAAACGGCCGCCACAATCCCACGCAGGTCGAATGTGCATGGACCGGCACAGTGACCGCGCAACCGCTGCGGTTGGGAAACCGGCAAATGGAATCTGCCACGCGCCGCGACGGCCACGCGGCCGCTTCAATTCCTCAACAGTCCCAGCCGCACCAGGCTTTCGGCTGCGGCGACGATGCTGTCTTCGCGGGAGCGCGGTTGCCAGTCGAGCAGGCGCCTTGCCTTCTCGCTGGATGAATCCTTGACCTTGCCGAGCTCCGGCACGGCTGCCGTCGCGAGCCGGTTGCCACAGCTTGCGAGCAACCTCACCACCCAGTTGGGAATCTGGTGTCGTGGCGCGCGCCGCGCGGCGGTGCCAAGACCTGCACGCAGGGCCTGCGATACCTGCAGCAGCGAAAGGCTGGGGCCGGCCGTGGCGAGAAAGCGTGCGCCGCGCGCGGCAGGATGCGTCATCGCGCGCAGGTGCAGGTCGGCCACATCGCGCACGTCCACCGCGCCGAAGTACAGCCGCGGGCAGGCCGGCACGCTGCCATTGAGCATGCGCTGCACGATCTGCACGGAGGCGGACAGATCCGCACCCAGCGCAGGTCCGAACACGCCCACCGGGTTCACGACCGCAAGCTCCAGTGCGCCGCCTTCACGGGTGATGAATTCCCAGGCGGCGCGTTCGGCGAGTGTCTTGGATTTCACATAGGCGGTGAGGTCGCCGCGTTCGAGGTTGGTCCACCAGATTTCATCGAAGGGTCGTTGCTGCGGCGGATGACCGTAACCGACGGCGGCGAAGGATGAAGTGAGCACCACGCGCCGCACGCCGGCATCGCGCGCGGCGCGCAGTACACGCAACGCGCCATCGCGCGCGGGGACGATGATTTCATCCTCGTGCTTTGGAATGCCGGCCGGGAAGGGCGAGGCCACGTGCAGGACGTATTCGCAGCCGGCCACGGCGGCGACCCAGCCCGCGTCACTCGTGAGGTCTGCCGCCACGAACGACAGCCGCTCCTCACCGCTGAGGTTCGCAGTGCGCAGCGCCGCGCGCACGCCAGGCTCGCGCTGCACGCTGCGCAAGGTGGCGCGAACCGCATGGCCCGCCGCCAGCAGCTGCAGGATGCAATGTCCGGCAATGAAGCCGGAGCCACCCGTGACGAGTACCGTGCTCATGCACGCATAGTAGAGTAACCGCATGCGCAACCTCGACTTCACTTCCTGGCAGACGCTGCTGTCGACGCTGGTCGGACTCGTGGTGGTGAGCATCATCGCCATCGGCATTCGCCTGGTGCTGATGCAGACGGTGCAGCAACGCCGCGAACGCGAGAACCGGCAGGTGAATGAGCGGCTGCGGACGCTGATCGGGGCGTACAAGACGCTGGGTGGTTCGTTCACGGGCGATCTGGCGGTCGATCCCACGCATTTGCGCGAGCTGCGCAGTCAGCCCGCGGCTGGCGTGGAAGGCGCCAGGGAGATCGCGTCCTCCGATCGTTCACGGCGCATCCGCGATGTCGTGGAGAACGCGCTGTCCGACGTGATTCTGCTGGGCACGGAACAGCAGGTGCGCCTCGCCGCACGCGCGGCTCAGGATCTGGCTGCCGGACGTTCCACGAATACCGACGAGCTCGTGGTCTCGCTGCGCAACTTCATCCGCGATGTGCTCGACCTGGATGCCGTGCCTGCAGGGCTCGTAGTCCCGAAGCAGGGGCCATCACGCAGTCTCGGTGGTGGTGCGAAGGGCGGAGCGCGCGAAGAATCAAAGCAGGGCCAGGGCGGCGCCGGTCTCGGCGGCATGGCAGCCGGCGGTGGCATGGGTCTGGGTGCCGGCATGGGTGCGGGCGGTGGTTTGCCGCACGACGAGGAACACGAGGCCTGACTTCAGCCCCATGGCAGTTGGTTCCCGGTGACACAGACGCCAGCCGCTAGACGATCGCCACGCCTTCGCTGCTGAATGGCAGCTTGCGCAGTGTCTTGCCGGAGAGCTTCGCGATGGCATTGGCTACCGCCGGTCCGATGACCGGCGTACCCGGTTCGCCGACACCAGTGGGCGCGTTGGTCGAGGGCACGATGTGCACTTCGATCTTCGGTATCTGGTTGATGCGCAACACCTGGTAGTCGTGGAAGTTGGACTGCTTGACGCGTCCGTCGTCCAGCCTGATCTCGCCAGTGTGGATGGCGGACAGGCCGTAGATGATGCCGGATTCCATCTGCATGGCGATCACGTTGGGATTGACGGCGATGCCGCAGTCCACCGCGCAGAACACCTTGTCGACCTTGTAGTTCCTGTCGTGCTGGCTCACTTCGACCACCTGCGCCACCACCGTGCCGAAGCATTCATGCAGCGCCACGCCGCGCGCCGTGCCCTTCGGCAGCGGTGAACCCCAGCCCGCCTTCCCGGCGGCGAGGTCCAGCACCGCGAGATGGCGCGGATGCTTCGCGAGCAGGCTGCGACGCAGTTCCAGCGGATCCTTGTTCGTCGCGCGCGCCACATCGTCGAGGAAGGCCTCCACGGCATAGGCGGTATGCGTCGAACCCACCGAACGCCACCACTGGATGGGCACGCCGATCTTCGTGGTATGCAGTTCGACCAGCAGGTTCGGAATCTCGTAGGGCATGTTGGCCACGCCCTCGACCGAGCTGCTGTCCACCGGCTTGCCGCTGTCGAGGAAGGTGCCGGCCATGATGGACTGACCCACGATGCGCTGCTGCCAGCCGGTGAGTTCACCCTTGCTGTCCACCGCCGCGGTGAGTTTGTGCAGGTAGGCGGGACGATAGAAACCAGCACGCATGTCGTCTTCGCGTGTCCACACCATCTTCACGGGCTTGCCCGTGCCATCAGCCTTGGCGATGGCGGCGGTATCGACCAGGAAATCTCCCCAGGCATTGCCGCGGCGACCGAAGCTGCCGCCCGCGTACAGCATGTTGATCTTCACCTGTTCTGGCTTGATGCCGAGCACGGCCGCGACGGTGTTCTGGTCGCCGGTGTGGAACTGCTCGCCGTTCCAGATCTCCGCGCCATTCGGCTTGATCTGGATGACGCAGTTCATCGGTTCCATCGAGGCGTGCGCGAGGAAGGGGAATTCGTAGGTGGCCTCGATGCGCTTCGCGCCGGCCAGGGACTTGGCGAAGTCGCCATCCTTGCGGGCTTCCACGCCTGGCTTTCCCGCCAGCTCCCTGTACTGCGCGAACAGCGTGTCGGAGCTGAGCTTGAAGGCATCGGCCTCATCCCATTCCACTTTCAGTGCATCGCGCGCTTTCTTGGCGGACCAGGTGTCCTTGGCGAGCACGGCCACGCCTTCGCGCACCGGGCTCTTGAACTGCACGATGTTCACTACATTGGGCAGGGCCTTCGCGGCAGTGGCATCGAAGCTCTTCACCTTGCCGCCGAAGCGCGGCGGGTACGCCACCACGGCCACCAGCATGTCCGGCAACTGGATGTCCTGCGTGAAGATGGCCTTGCCGCTGGATTTCTCGCGCGCATCGACGCGCGCGGTTTCCTTGCCAATCAGCACGAAGTCCTTCGGATCCTTCAGCTTCACGTCCTTGGGCACGGGCAGCTTCGCGGCGGCGGTGACGAAGGCGCCGTAGGGCGCGTTCTTCTTCTTGCCGGCGTGGCTGATCACACCCTTGCTGATGGTGATCTCGCTGGCGGGAACGCTCCACTTGTCGGCCGCAGCGGCGACCAGCATGGCGCGCGCGGTGGCGCCGGCGGTGCGTATCGGCGTCCAGAACGCCGCGATGCTGGTGCTGCCACCGGTGCCCTGCAAGGCGCCACCGAAGGCCGGATTGCCGTAGCGCTTCACATCGGCTTCGGCGCCTTCGACCGCCACCTGGCTCCAGTCCGCATCGAGTTCTTCGGCCAGCAGCGTGGCCATGCCGGTGTATGCGCCCTGGCCGATCTCGGTCTGCGGACAGATGAGCGTGACGCGACTGTCGTTGCCGATCTTCAGGAATGGGCCCGGCGCCAGCGTTGCACTGGCTTCTGCCTTCTCGCCGGAGCAGGCGGTGAACATCGTTCCGCTGCCCACGAGGGCGAGCGTGAATCCTGCGCCCTTGAGTACATCGCGGCGGTTGATGCCCGCCGCATTCGCGGCATCGGCGTCGGCACGGACGATGGCGCTGTTGCCGCCTTCGATTCCATCACGGAGAAAATGTTTCATGGTCTGGTTCCTGCGATGAGGCTGGCGTTACGCGCCAAGCGTGCCGGCGGCACGATGGATGGCGGCACGGATGCGCACATAGGTGCCGCAACGGCAGATATTGCCCACCATGGCGGCATCGATGTCCGCATCACTGGGCGACTTGTTCTTCTGCAGGAGCGCGGTGGCGCTCATGATCTGTCCCGACTGGCAGTAACCACACTGCGGGACGTTCTCGGTGATCCATGCATCCTGCACGGCCTTGCCTACCGAATCGGCGGCGACGTTCTCGATGGTGGCTATCTTCTTGCCCGCTACGGATGAAGCCGGCGTGATGCAGCTGCGCATGGCCGTGCCATCGACATGCACGGTGCATGCGCCACACTGCGCCATGCCGCAACCGAACTTGGTGCCGGTGAGGTGCAGGCTGTCACGCAGTACCCACAGCAGGGGCGTGTCGTCGGTGACCTCCGCAGTGAATTGCTGGCCGTTGACGTTTAGCGTGATCATCGGAAGTCTCCATATTCCTGCGGGAATAACGCTTGCACAGTGAGGGCGCGCAGTATCCTACAATCCGTTCCCATGACTTTTCCCTCTCCCGAAGGAGACATGCTCGCCCAGGCACTGGCCTGGCGCGAAGCAGGTCAACGCGCTGCCATCGCCACGGTGGTTTCCACATGGGGCTCGGCACCACGGCCTGCTGGCAGCCAGCTGGTGTGCAATGAAGCGGGGCAGTTCGCTGGCTCGGTCTCCGGTGGTTGCGTTGAAGTGGCGGTGATCGAAGCCGCGGCGCAGGTGATGCGCGATGGCGCGCCGCAGTTGCTGGAGTTCGGTGTCAGCGATGAGCTGGCTTTCAGCGTTGGTCTCGCCTGCGGCGGACGCATCCGCGTCTACGTCGAGGCATTGGAGTAACGCATGCGCGGGGGGATGGCTCATGCGCTGCTTGCGGCGCGCCGTGAGGTACGCGCGGTCGTGCTGTACACGCCACTGGATGGTGGCGTGCAGCGCCTGCTGGATGTCGCAGGACTCGAGTTGCTCGCGCTGACCGAACCAGAACTTGCCCGCGCGGGTCGTGATGCACTGGCCAGTGATCGCGCGCAGGTGTTGGTGCGTGAGTCCGGCGAAGTGCTCATCACGCCGCACAACCCACCGCTGCGATTGATCGTGGTCGGCGCCGTTCACATCAGCGAATCCCTGTGCACGATGGCGCGCGAGACGGGCTATGCCGTCACGCTGATCGATCCGCGCAGTGCGTTCCTGCGACCGGAGCGTTTTCCCGGCGTCACGCTGCTCGACCAATGGCCTGATGAAGCATTCGCGACGCTCAACCCGGATGCACGCACCGCCATCGTGCTGTTGACGCATGATCCGAAGATCGATGATCCCGCGCTGCTCGCGGTGTTGCCGACGCCGGCGTTCTACGTCGGCGCGCTGGGTTCGACGCGCACCCACGCGAAGCGCCTGCAACGGCTGGCCGATGCGGGAGTAGCAGAGGCATCGCGGGCGCGCATCCACGGACCGGCCGGTCTCGACATCGGCGCGCGTACGCCGGCCGAGATCGCGATCTCGGTGCTGGCGCAGATGACGCAGCAGCTGCGCGGGATTCGCTCATGAAGTTCGCCACGTTCGCGGTGGCTGATGCTCTGGGCGCGGTGCTCGCGCACAGCGTGAAGCTGCCCGGCGGCGTGTTGAAGAAGGGTTCGGTGCTGGGCGGCACGGAGCTCACGCGTTTGAGCGCGGCCGGCATCGAGCACATCGCTGCAGCTCGCCTGGATCCGGATGATGTTTCCGAGGATGTGGCGGCTGCGCGCATCGCTGTGGCGCTGGCTGGAGCAGAAGTCGATACCGGCGCTGCGACCACCGGGCGCGTGAACGTTCATGCAGGGCAGGCGGGTTTGTTGCGGCTCGACGCCGCGCGCATCCACGCAGCCAATCGCGT
Organism: Pseudomonadota bacterium; assembly: GCA_037200665.1. Classification (GTDB taxonomy): domain Bacteria; phylum Pseudomonadota; class Gammaproteobacteria; order Steroidobacterales; family Steroidobacteraceae; genus ZC4RG30. The sequence goes on from JBBCGD010000008.1 coordinate 391,122, forward strand.
GCATGAAGGCCTGACGATTGCGACGCTGCTGCCCGATGCGACGGTGGAAGAGGGGCAGATGCTCGCCACCGTGAAGATCATCCCCTATGCCGTGCCGACTGAGGCGCTGGAGCAGGTGCTCGCCGCGTTGGGCAAGCAACCGGCCTTGCGCGTGGCGCCATGGCTCGGCATCCGCGCTGCATTGCTGATGACTGCCTTTGCGGATACCGCGCAGTCAGTGCTCTCCAAGATGCGTGGCGCGGTGGTGGGACGACTGGGTCCGTTGGGCGGCTCGCTGACGGTGGAGCGCGTCGTGGTGCATGAACAGGCTGCGATCGCCGTGGCCTTGCGCGAGTTGCTCGCCATGCCATCACGCCCGCAGCTGCTGCTGGTTTCGGGCGTGGAGGCAACCGTGGATCGTGGTGACATCGTGCCGGCAGCGGTGCTCGCCGCCGGCGGGCGCGTCCTGCATGCCGGCATGCCCGTGGATCCCGGCAATCTGCTGGTACTCGGTGATGTGAGCGATGCGCACGGCAGCTGCCCGTTGATCGGCATTCCCACCTGCGCGCGTTCACCCAAGCTCAACGGCTTCGATTTCGTGCTGCGTCGCTATGCCGCCGGTGAAAGCGTGGTTCGCGAGGACATCATGGCCATGGGCGTGGGCGGCCTGCTCACCGGGATCGAAACGCGCCCGATGCTGCGCGGTATGCGCTTCGGCCAGCAATCAGGCTGACCGGGTACCGCGACTTCCCTCGCTGCAGTTCGCGTACGGGTTGCCGCGTTTCTTGCGCGCTACATCGAATATGGCGCTCCCTACCGGATTCGAACCGGTGTACTAGCCTTGAGAGGGCTATGTCCTGGGCCTCTAGACGAAGGGAGCGGGGGGGCTTTTGAAGGTGCCTGAAGTCTTGCCGGGGGCCGCCCTGCAAGGCGCGGTATTATAGGCGGCCTCGACCCATCCTCAAGTTCTTAATTTCCGGCGGAAAACCTGCATTGAATCCTGACTCCGACACCGGCTCCGCGCGGGCCACCGCGCCGCGCATCATCCCGCGCGCCGAACATCCCATCTCCCGGAAACAGATTTCGGCGAATGCCCTGCGGGTGCTGTACCGGCTGCGCGAAGGCGGCTACCAGGCCTTCCTGGTGGGCGGATGCCTGCGCGACCTGATGCTGGGCGTGGTGCCCAAGGATTTCGACGTTGCCACCAGCGCGCGGCCCGAAGAGGTCAAGCGCCTGTTCCGCAACTGCCGGCTCATCGGCCGGCGCTTCCGCCTCGCGCATGTGTTCTTCGGTCACGAGATCATCGAGGTCGCGACCTTCCGCGCCGCCAGTGCGCCGCTGCCGGGTACGGATGAGGCCGACGATCCGGACATCCTGCTGGAGGTCGGCGCCAGCGAAGACAATCCGCAGGCCGAGGCGGAATCCGACGAGGAGCGCGAGCGTGAAGCGGATGGCGAGTTCGACGAGGGCGACCGCGTGCTCGACGACCAGGGCCGCATCCTGCGCGACAACACCTACGGCAGCATCGAAGAAGACGTCTGGCGCCGCGACTTCGCCTGCAATGCCCTGTACTACAACATCGACGATTTCTCGCTGTGGGATTACGTCGGTGCGGTGGAAGACATCCAGGCGCGCCGCCTGCGCCTGATCGGCGACCCCGAGGATCGCTATCGCGAAGATCCGGTGCGCATGCTGCGTGCCGCGCGCTTCGAGGCCAAGCTCGGTTTCACGGTGGATGGCGACACCGAGACGGCGCTGACGAATCTTTGCGACCTGCTCACCGATGTTCCTGCGGCGCGGCTCTTCGACGAAACACTGAAACTCTTCCTGACCGGCCATGGCGTGAAATCGCTGGCGGTGCTGCGCCGTCGCGGCCTGCTGGGCGTGCTGTATCCGGGCGTGGAGAAATTCCTCGCACAGCATCCGGGCAGTGCGGTGGAGCAGCTGCTCGTTGCTGGCCTGGAAAATACCGACGCACGCGTGCAGGCCGGCAAGTCGGTGACGCCGACCTTCCTGTTCACGCTGCTGTTGTATGGACCCATCGCCGCGCACATCGAGCAGGAGCCGCCGGAGAAATGGGGTGACGTCGGCACCATCCTCGATGCCTGCGACGCCGCGCTGCGTGAAGCCACGCGTCGCGTGACCATACCGAAGCGTTTCTCGCTGGGCGTGCGTGACATGTTCGCGTTGCAGCCGCAGCTGGAGCATCCGCGCAGCCGTCGCGTGCTGCGGTTGATCGAACAGCCGCGCTTCCGCGCCGCCTTCGACCTGTTGTTGCTGCGTGCACAGGTGGGCATGGCCCAGCAGGAACTCGTGGACTGGTGGGCCGCGCTGCAGTCGGCGCATCCCGCACAGCGCGAGCAGATGGTGCAGGCACTCGAGGCCGCGCGTGGTCATCGCGGCGGCGGTGGTGGCGGCAATGCCGAAAGCGCCGAAGGCGAGGGCGGCAGGCCGCGGCGCCGGCGCCGGCGCCGGCGTCCGGGCGCCTGAGGTGGATGCCTGGGTGCCGGCGTACATCGGTGTCGGCAGCAATCTTGGCGATTCACGGGCGCGCGTGATGGCTGCCTTCGAAGCGCTGCGCGCCGTGCCGCGCACGCAGCTGGTTGCGCATTCGCGCCTGTACCGGACCAAACCTTTCGGGCCGGTACAACAAGGTGACTTCATCAACGCAGTGGCCGGCGTGCTGACACAACTTACCGCGCCTGAACTGCTGCAAGCCTTGCGTGGCATCGAAACCGCGGCGGGCCGGGTGCGCGCGGAGCGCTGGGGCCCGCGCACGCTCGACCTCGACCTGCTGGTGCATGGCGCGGAGCGCATCGATACCCCCGAACTCACCGTGCCACATCCGGGCATCGCGGAACGTGGCTTCGTGCTCGCGCCGCTCGCCGATATCGCACCCATGCTCGATGTACCGGGCGCAGGTCGTGTCGAAGTGATGCTGCGTGCACTCGCCGACGATGGCATCGCGGAGGTGATTGCAGCATGAGTACCGTGCCGCATCGCTACATCGCCATCGAAGGGCCCATCGGCGTCGGCAAGACCAGCCTCGCGCGCCGCCTTGCCACCACGCTGAACGCGCAGCTGGTGCTGGAGCAGGCCGAGGAGAATCCCTTCCTCGAGCGCTTCTATCGCAACCCGCGCGCGGGTGCATTGCCGGCACAGCTGTTCTTCCTGTTCCAGCGCGCGCAGCAGCAGACTGCACTCGCGCAGGCCGACATGTTCGGCAGCGTGCGCGTGGCGGATTACCTGCTGGCAAAGGATGACCTGTTCGCGCGCATGATCCTCGACGATGAGGAATACAACCTGTATCGCCAGGTGCATGAACGCCTCGCCATCACCGCGCCGCGACCCGACCTCGTGGTGTACCTGCAGGCGCCGGTGGACGTGCTGCTCGATCGCATCGCACGCCGTGGCATCAACCACGAAGCGCTGATCGATCGCGCCTACCTCACGCGTCTCAACGATGCCTATGCGCGCTTCTTCCACGCCTATGAGGCGGGGCCATTGCTCATCGTGAATGCGGCGGCCATCGATCCGGTGAACAACGACGCGGACTATGAAGAATTGCTCGGGCAGATCGGGCGCACGGTGCGTGGTCGGCTCTACTACAATCCGCTGCGACACACGGGGCTCTAGGACATGTATACACAGCTGCAGCTGCGCGATTCCACGCGACCACCCGTCACGCTGACGACGCTGGCGAAGCTGCGTGCCGATGCCGTGCCCATCGCCGCGTTGACCTGCTACGACGCGAGCTACGCAGTGCTGGTGGATGAAGCCGGTGCGGACATCGTGCTGGTGGGCGATTCACTCGGCATGGTGATCCAGGGCCACGACACGACCGTGCCGGTCACCATGGACCAGATGGTCTATCACACGCAGGCCGTGTCACGCGGCACGCATCGTCCCTTCCTGGTGGCGGACCTGCCGTTCATGAGTTACTCCTCTCCGGAACAGGCGCTGACGAATTCCGTGCGGTTGATGCAGGAAGGCGGCGCGCGCATGGTGAAACTTGAGAGCGGCGCGGAGCAATTGCGCATCGTCGAGTTCCTCACTGCGCATGACATCCCGGTGTGCGCGCACCTGGGCCTCAGGCCACAGTCGGTGCACAAGACCGGTGGCTTCCGCGTGCAGGGGCGTGACCAGGACGCCGCCGCGCGCATCGTGCAGGAAGCGAAGAACCTGCAGGGCGCAGGCGCTGACATCGTGCTGCTCGAGTGCGTGCCCAACGAAGTCGGTGCCGCGGTGACCGATGCGCTGGAAGTACCGGTGATCGGCATCGGTGCCGGCCCGCTGGTGAATGGCCAGATCCAGGTGATCTACGACGTGCTCGACATCACCTCGGGCCGCAAGCCGAAGTTCGTGCGCAACTTCCAGCAGGGCCTCGATTCGCCGCTGGCCGCATTGAAGGCCTATGTCGCGGCCGTGCGCTCGCGCGAGTATCCCGGCGCGCAGCACTGCTTTTCCTGATGCTCACGCTGGAACGCATTGCCGACGTCCGCGAGCAGGTGCGTGCCTGGCGCAGGGATGGGCTGACCGTAGGCTTCGTGCCCACCATGGGTTCGCTGCATGCGGGGCACATGAGCCTTCTGTCCGCGGCCCGTTTCCGCGCCGATCGCGTGGTGGCCAGCGTGTTCGTGAATCCGCTGCAGTTCGGGCCGGGCGAGGATTTCGAGCGTTACCCGCGCACACCCGCCGATGACACGCGACTGCTGGAAGGCGAGGGTTGCGACGTGCTGTTCCTGCCGGGCGTGGAAGAGATCTATCCCGAAGGCAGGTCGAGCGCGACGCTGATCAGCGTGAAGCCGCTGTCGGGAATCCTCGAAGGCACGCATCGGCCCGGGCATTTCGATGGCGTCGCCACCGTGGTCGCGAAGCTGTTCGGCATCGTGCAGGCCGAAGTCGCGGTGTTCGGCGAGAAGGATTACCAGCAGCTGGCCATCATCCGTCGCATGGTGATGGACCTCGAGATTCCCGTGGAGATCGTCGGCGCGCCGACGGTGCGCTCGGCTGACGGGCTCGCGATGAGTTCGCGCAATCGGTATCTGTCCGAAGCCGAGCGGGCGGTGGCGCCGCGTATCTACGCGACCCTGCGTGCTGCCGCCGAGCGTATCCATTCGGGCCAGCGTGATTACCCGGTGCTGGCGGCGTGGGGTGCGGGAGAGCTGCGCACCGCGGGCCTGCAACCGGATTATTTCGAAGTGCGCGATGCGTCGACCTTGCTCGCGCCGGACGCGGACTGCCGCGAGCTGGTGGTGCTGGTCGCGGCCCGGCTCGGGCGGGCGCGTCTCATCGACAACCTGCGCGTCGCGCTGCGCTAGCGCTGACACGGGTGTTGCGTGCCCGTCATACTGGCGGGCGTCATGCTGCTTCCCGAAGAAATCTACAGCGCCACCCAGGTCCGCCAGATGGAAGTCGCGGCGATCGCGGCCGGCACGGCGGGCTATACGCTGATGCAACGTGCCGGCGCTGCCGCCTTGGGCGCACTGCGCCAGCGCTGGCCGCTGGCGCGTTCGGTGGTCGTGGTCGCAGGGCCTGGCAACAACGGTGGCGATGGCCTGGTGCTCGCGCGCCTCGCGCGCCAGGCCGGTTTGTCGGTAACCGTGCTGCTCGTGGCCGAGGCCGATGCACTGCGCGGTGAGGCTCGGCAGGCCCATGACGATCTGCTTGCCGGCGGTGTTTCGCCCCAGTCCTTCGATGCCGCTGCGCTGTCGCAAGGCGACGTGATCGTCGATGCATTGCTCGGCATCGGCGTGCGAGCGCCGCTGCGTGAGGATTGGCGCCTGGCAATCGAAGCCATGAATGCCAGCACGCGGGCCGTGTTCGCGCTCGATATCCCTTCGGGCCTCGAACCGGACCAGGGTCGTGCATTGCCGGCAGTGCGCGCCACGGCGACCATCAGTTTCCTCGGCCTGAAGCAGGGGCTGTTCGTCGGTGAAGGGCCGGAACATGCCGGGGAAATCCTCTTCGACGGACTGCGTGTCGAAAGCGCCGTGTCGGGTCCGCCAGCGTTGCAACGTATTTCGCACGAGGATCTCGCGGGCGTGCTGCCACAGCGGCCACGCCAGAGTTTCAAGTCGCAGTTTGGTCGCGTGCTCGTCGTTGGGCGCGGCGCGGGAATGCCGGGAGCAGTGCGACTCGCCGCGGAAGCGGCCTTGCGCGTCGGCGCTGGTCTCGTGAGCGTGGCCAGCTTGCCCGAGCATCTTGGCGCCGTGGTTGGTGCGCGCCCGGAGCTGATGTTCCATGCGCTGCGCGATGCCGGTGATGTGCAGTCCGCGGTGGCCGTGGCCGATGTGATCGCGCTCGGCCCTGGCCTCGGTCGCGATGGTTGGGCCAAGAGCGTGCTCGCTGCGGTATTCGCCGCGCGTCGCCCCGAGCAGCGATTGGTGGTGGATGCCGATGCGCTGAATCTCATCGCCGCGGGACACGGTCCCGCGCGCCTGGAAGACTGGGTGCTGACACCGCATCCCGGCGAGGCCGCGCGCCTGCTCGGCATCGATACGAAGCAGGTGCAGGCCGATCGCCTCGCGGCTCTCGCGGCGCTGTGCGAGCGTCGCGGCGGCACCGTCGTGCTCAAAGGCGCGACCAGCCTCGTCGGCCACCAGGGCGAAGTGCCGCGCCTCTGCGATCGCGGCAATCCAGGCATGGCGGTGCCTGGCATGGGCGATGTACTCACTGGCGCGATTGCCGGCCTGCTTGCGCAGGCCACGCAGGCTTTCGATGCGACCAGCGCAGCGGTATACGCGCATGCAGTGGCGGGTGATCGCTGCGCACGGCTGGGCGTGCGTGGCGTGCTCGCGCTGGAAGTCGCGCAGGAACTGCGTGCGGTGCTGGCGCCGTTGCCGTGAGCAGCACGTTCCTGCTGGATGAAGAGGCGACGCTGCAGTACGCGGCGCGACTCGCGCGCGCATTGCCCGTGAGCACGCAGCCGTTGATCGTGTACCTGCATGGCGATCTCGGCGCCGGCAAGACCACTCTTGCGCGAGGCATGCTGCGCGCGTTGGGTGAAACCGGGCCGGTGCGCAGTCCCACCTACGGCCTGCTTGCCGAATACACGCCTCCAGCCGGGCGCGTGCTGCATCTCGATCTCTACCGATTGCGCGTGCCCGAGGAACTGCACGCACTCGGCCTCGCGGACTACCTGCCCGGCAGCCACCTGTGGCTCATCGAGTGGCCCGAACTTGCACAAGGGCAGGGGCTGCCCACCGCGGATGCCGAGCTGTATCTCACCGTCGAAGGCGCAGGTCGTCGCCTTCGCATCGAGCCACGCTCACCACTTGGAGCGCGCTGGGCAGCCGCCGATTCCAGTGCAGACGTGGGGTGATGAAAACGGTCTATCTCCATATTTTCATTGAAAATTGACATATTGCGACCTAGAGTACCGGCCATGACTTTCCGGATGCTCCTGAAGTTGCTTCCGAGTGCGCTGCTGCTGCTGGCTCCGGCGGTGCTCGCGGCCAACGAGATCCGGACGGCAGCGCTCGATGCACCCGCGGCCGATGGCGCGCGCCTGCAGTTGCAGCTGGCGACACAGCCGCGCCAGAAGGTCTTCGCACTCGACAATCCCTATCGCATCGTCATCGACCTGCCGGCGACGCAGCTCGCACGCGGGGTGCGCATGCCACAGGCTGCGGGGCCGGTGCGTTCGGTGCGCAGTGGCAAGCGTGCCGACGGCACGCTGCGCGTGGTGATGGAGCTGGATCGCAAACTCGCGTCCAAGGTGACTGCGAACGGCACGCAGCTGACGATCGATCTGGGCAAGGCGCCTGCCGTGAAAACAGCGAGCGCCGTACCTGCGCCGCCGGCTGCTCCGACTCCAGTGCGTGCGGCGCACGCGCCCGCCGATGCAGGTCGCGACATCGTGGTCGCAGTGGATGCCGGCCACGGTGGCCAGGATCCCGGCGCCAGCGGTACCAACGGCACGCATGAAAAAGACGTGGTGCTGGCCATCGCGCAGGCGCTGGCGAAACGCATCAATGCCGAGCCCGGCATGCGCGCCGTGCTGACGCGCGATGCCGATGTGTTCATCCCGCTGCGCGGTCGCATGGACATCGCGCGCCGCGCGCGTGCCGACATCTTCGTCTCCGTGCATGCCGATTCGATCCGCGACCGCGATGTCACGGGTTCATCGGTGTACGTGCTGTCGAATCGCGGCGCTTCCAGCGAGGCGGCGCGCTGGCTGGCCGAACAGGAAAACTCCGCCGACCTGAAGGGCGGCGTCTCGCTGGGCGACAAGGACGATGCGTTGGCCTCGGTGCTGATCGACCTGTCGCAGACCGCGAGCATCACTTCCAGCATGGAAGCGGCCGGTCGCGTGCTGGGCCAGCTCGACCATGTCGGCACCATCCGCAAGACCCAGGTGCAGCAGGCCGCCTTCGTGGTGCTGAAGTCGCCGGATATTCCCTCGATGCTGGTGGAGACGGCCTACATCTCCAACCCCGGCGAGGAAAAGAAGCTGCGCACTGCCGAGCACCAGGGTGAAATCGCCGACGCCATCTTCGGCGGCGTGCGTGAATATTTCCGGCAGAGCCCGCCGGACGGCACCTTGTACGCACGGCAGCGGGACGCGCGTCGCGGCGCTCCGACCATCCTCGCGGGCAGCACCGGCCCGTAGCGGTTTAAGATGCGCGGGCCTCATGCCCATCCGCATCCTTCCCTCGCACCTCATCGACCAGATCGCCGCCGGCGAAGTGGTCGAGCGCCCGGCTTCCGTCATCAAGGAGCTGGTGGAGAACGCGCTCGATGCGGGCGCGACGCGCATCGACATCGATATCGAACAAGGTGGTGCGGGCCTGATCCGCGTGCGCGACAACGGCCGTGGCATCGCGGCCGAAGAGCTGCCGCTGGCGCTGACGCGCCATGCAACCAGCAAGATCGCGAGCCTCGATGATCTGGCGGCGGTGGAATCACTCGGCTTTCGTGGCGAGGCGCTGCCCTCGATCGCCGCCGTCGCGAGATTGAAGCTCGCGACCCGCGCGCAGGGCGAAGCCAACGCAGCCGAGATCAGCGCGGAGGATGGCGTCATCGGCCCGGTGCGTCCGGCGGCGCTGGCCGAAGGCACCGTGATAGAGGTGCGCGAGCTGTTCTTCAATGTGCCGGCGCGGCGCCGCTTCCTGCGCACCGAAGCCACCGAAGCCACGCAGGTGCTGCGCATGGTGGAGCGACTGGCCCTGTCGCGTTCCGACATCGCGTTGCGTTACACCAGCAATGGCCGCGAGCAATTGCGTGTCGCGCCAGCGGTGGATGCCGCCGGCGAACGGCAGCGGCTGGCGGCGGTGCTCGGCGAAGATTTCGCTGCTGGCGTGATGGAAATCGATGTCGCGGCGGGTCCGCTGCGTCTCTCAGGCTGGATCAGCCAGCCGACTTTCTCGCGCGCGCAGGCTGACCTCGTGCACTGGTTCGTCAATGGACGCGCAGTACGCGACCGCCTGCTGATCAATGCCGTGAAGGTGGGTTATCGCGACGTGCTGTACGGAGGGCGACATCCGGCCTATGTACTGCATCTCACCATCGATCCGCGCGAAGTGGATGTGAACGCGCATCCGGCCAAGCAGGAATTGCGCTTCCGTGAATCCCGAGGTGTGCACGATTTCATCCTGCGCGCCATCGAGCGGCGGCTTGCTGATACGCGGCCCGGTGCGCAGGTTAGCGCCGTCGATACGCGTCCGTCGCAGCCCGGCACACACAGCGGTGCGTTCGACTTCCAGGCGCATAGCCCGTGGGCGGTACGTGATGCGGTGCATGCGGCGCCTGTGTTCGCGAATGATGGCGTTGCGCCGATCGTTGATGTCGCCATGCCCGCAGCGCGCGCGGCCACCGACGACAAGCCGCTGGGCACGGCCATCGCGCAACTGCATGGCATCTACATCCTCGCGCAGGACGCGCACGGCCTCGTGCTGGTGGACATGCATGCCGGCCACGAACGTGTGCTGTACGAAAAGCTCAAGGCCGACCACGCCGGGCGCAGCGCCGATGCGCAGCGCCTGCTCGAAGCAGTGACCGTGGTGTTGCCGGAAGCGGTGCTCGATCGCCTGCTCGAGGAAGAGCAGGACTGGTCGCGCTGTGGTTTCGAACTCACGCGCCTGGCGCCGGATCGCATCGCCGTGCGCAGCGTGCCGGCGCTGCTGGCGCGGGCCGATGTCGCCGAGCTCGTGCGCACCACTGCGCTCGCGGTGACCAATGACGAAGGCGTGCACCATGTCGAAGGTGCCGAACACCAGTTGCTGGCGACGCTGGCCTGTCGTGGCGCCGTGCATGGCGGGCGGCGCCTGTCGTTGCCGGAGATGGATGCGCTGCTGCGCCAGATGGAACAGACCGAACGCGCCAGCCAGTGCAACCACGGTCGGCCGACCTTCGCGCGCGTCGCGCTGGCCGATCTCGACCGGTTGTTCCTGCGCGGCAGGTAAATTCCCATGCCTGCTTCCATGAGCGCGGCAAACGCGGGCGCCGCACTCCCTGCCGGCATCGCCATCCTCGGGCCTACCGGCAGCGGCAAGAGCCAGCTCGCCATGCGCATCGCGGCGGAGCGACCGGTGGAGATCATCAGCGTCGATTCCGCGCAGGTGTATCGCGGGCTCGATGTCGGTACGGCCAAGCCTTCGGCGGAAGAACGCCATGTGGTGGTTCATCACCTCATCGACATCCGCGAACCCGAACAGGTTTATTCCGCGGGTGAGTTTCGTACGGACAGCCTGGCGCTCATCCGCGAGATCCACGCGCGCGGACGCGTGCCGTTGCTGGTAGGCGGCACCATGCTTTATTACCGCGCGCTGTTCCGGGGTATCGCGCAACTGCCCACGGCCGACCAGTCACTGCGCACCGCCCTGGATGCGCGCGCAGCACGCGAAGGTTGGCCCGCATTGCATGCGGAACTCGCGGCAGCCGATCCGGCGAGCGCGGCACGCATCCATCCCCACGATGCCCAGCGCATCCAGCGCGCGCTGGAAGTGTTAGCGCTCTCAGGCCAGCCACTGGGTGCGCACTGGGCTGGCGAGAACGCCGATGCCGGCCAGTTCCGCGACTGGACCATCTGTGAGCTGGAACCCGCGGATCGCGCGCAACTGCATGCCGTACTGGCTGAGCGACTCGCGCAAATGTTGCGCGCTGGCCTGGTCGATGAAGTGCGTGCCTTGCTCGATCGCGGCCTTGACGCCAACTCGCCCGCACTGCGGCTCGTGGGCTATCGACAGCTCGTGGAGCATTGCCAGGGCCTGGAATCGCTGGAATCTGCCGCAGCGCGCGCGCTGGCGGCAACGCGCCAACTCGCCAAACGACAACTGACCTGGCTGCGCTCCGGCAAGTTGTTGCCATATGGCGCCAGAAAATTCCTACATTGCGATTCCCTTAATCCTACGCAACGCGATCATATAGCCCGCCTCTTGATAAATGCCGCAGCGCCGGCATGTTAGAATTTGCCGCATCAAATAACGATTACGCGCATTCCAAGAATAAGGAGAACGTCGTGGCCAAGACCCAATCATTGCAGGATCCGTTCCTCAACGCGCTTCGCAAGGAGCGTGTGCCGGTATCCATCTACCTGGTGAACGGCATCAAGCTGCAGGGCACCGTCGACTCGTTCGATCAGTTCGTCGTGTTGCTGAAGAACAGCGTCAACCAGATGGTTTACAAGCACGCCATTTCCACCGTCGTGCCCGCGCGCAATGTGCGCGTGCCCGGCGTCGAGGAAGAAGGCGCTGCGGGGGAAGCCACGGACTGATGTTCGAACGCCCCAAGAGCGGCGAGCGCGCCGTGCTCGTGCGCCTTGGCCTTGGCGGTCCGCTCGATCCTGAAGACATCAGCGAGTTCACGCAGCTGGCGGCCTCCGCCGGCGCGATACCCGTTGCGACCATCACCGGTCGCCGCGAGAAACCGGACCCGCGCTACTTCGTCGGCACCGGCAAGGCGGATGAGATCCGCCTCGAAGCGGAGGCCCATGAGGCGGATGTGATCCTCGTCGATCACCCGCTGTCGCCCAGCCAGGAACGCAACCTCGAGAAGCTCACCGGCAAGCGCGTGCTCGATCGCAGCGGGCTGATCCTCGACATCTTCGCGCAGCGCGCGAAGAGCCATGAGGGCAAGCTCGAGGTGGAGCTCGCGCAGCTCAAACACATCGCGAGCCGCCTGGTGCGCGGCTGGACCCACCTTGAACGCCAGCGCGGCGGCAGCATCGGCCTGCGGGGTCCCGGCGAAACGCAGCTCGAAACCGATCGTCGCCTGCTGGGCAAGCGCGTGTCCCTGCTGACCGGGCGACTCGAGAAACTGAAACTGCAACGCGAGACCGGGCGCGGCGCGCGTGCCGCCATTCCGGTGCCGTCGATCGGGCTCGTGGGTTACACCAACGCTGGCAAATCCACGTTGTTCCGTGCATTGAGCGGCGACCAGAACACCTATGTCGCCGACCAGCTGTTCGCGACGCTCGATCCCACCGTGCGGCGCATGCGACTGCCGGGTGGCACGCAGGTCGTGGTGGCCGATACGGTGGGCTTCATCCGCGACTTGCCGCATTCACTGGTGGCCGCGTTCGAATCCACGCTGACCGAAGCGCGCGAGGCCACGCTGCTGCTGCATGTGATCGACGCCAGCGATCCGCGGCGCGCGGAACATATCGCCGAGGTGGATCGCGTGCTCACGCAGATCGGCGCGGGCGAGATTCCATCCATCCGCATCTACAACAAGATCGACCGGCTGGATGAAGCCCCGCGCGTCGATCGCGGCGAGGATAGTGCAGTTACTGCCGTATGGATCAGCGCTGCGCAAAACCTCGGCCTGGATGCGCTGGGTCTTGCGATTGCCGAACGTTTGTCGCGCACGGTGCGGCGCGTGCGCGTGCTGTTGCCGCTGGCCGCCGGCGCGGCGCGTGCGCGCCTGTATGCGGCCGGCGTGGTACGGGACGAACGCAGTGGCGAGGAGGGCTTCGAACTCACTCTGGACCTACCCGACGAGGAACTGGCCACGGTACTGCGCGTACCCGGATCCAAGCTTGTTCCGGCAGAGGGCGATACCCTAGAATTCACCGGCAACGATGCACCGTCATTCAGTGGAGTGGCGGTAACCAACGCCTGAGCGCCCAAAGCAGACATCGATGGCGTGGAACGAGCCCGGTAACCGGGATGAATCTCCCTGGGGCAAGAAGCGTCCGGCCGGCGAGGCCGACGGCCTGGGGCAAATCTTCAAGAACTGGGGACGGCAGCTGCAATCCGCTTTAGGTGGAGGTGCGCCTGCGCCAGCCAGCGGCAAGTCGGGCACTTCCGGCAATTTCGCCTGGATCATCGTCGGCCTGCTGGTGCTGCTGTGGGTGATCACCGGCTACTACCAGATCGATGCTTCCGATCGCGGCGTGGTCCAGCGCTTCGGGCGCTTCAGCAGCGTGCGCCAGCCGGGCTGGGGCATGATCTTCCCGTGGCCCATCGAGAGGCTCACCAAGGTCAATGTCTCGCTGCTGAACAGTCGCGAGTACCGCTCGAAGGTGCTCACCGCCGACGTGAACCTGGTGGAGCTGCGCGCCGCCGTGCAGTACCAGAACGCCGATCCGGTAAAGGTGCTGTTCCAGGTGAAGGACGTCGACAAGACGCTCGAGGAAGTCAGCGAGAGCGCCATCCGCGAAGTGGTGGGGCAGGCGAGCCTTGACGATGTGCTCGGCGCCGCGCGCCAGCGCATCACCGATGCCACGCGCGACCTCATCCAGCGCACGCTCGACAGCTACAACAGCGGCATTCGCGTCACCAGCGTGAACCTCACCGACGTGCAGGTGCCCGACGCCGTGGTGGCTGCGCAGCGCGATGCCAACAAGGCCATCGAGGACCGTGAGCGCTACAGCAAGGAAGCGCAGGCCTACTCGAACGACATCCTGCCGAACGCGCAGGGCCAGGCGAAGCGACTGATGCAGGACGCCGAAGCCTACAAGTCCCAGGTAGTGGCGCTGGCAGAGGGCGACGTGGCGCGTTTCAACAGCGTGTACGCCGCGTATTCGCAGGCGCCCGAAGTCACACGCCAGCGCATGTACATCGAGACCATCGAGCAGATCATGCGCGAATCGAAGAAAGTCATCCTCGACGCCAAGGGCGGCAGCAGCGGCAACATGATCTACCTGCCGATCGACAAGATGCTGGAGCGTGGCGCCACGCGCGCCACCACGCCGGGCGGCACGTCCGCGACGCCGGCTCAGGGTGCGGCTACGGAAGAGCTGCCGGCCGTCACGGTCGAAGGTCGCGCCGATGGGCGCAACCGGGGGGTTCGGTAGTGTCGGGCTCGCGTGGAACCATGCTGCTGCTCGGCGCCGTGGCGCTGGTATTGCTGGCATGGCTCAGCCTGTTCCAGGTGGGCGAGAACGAAGTCGCGATCCGCGCCGAGTTCGGCAAGATCATGAAGTCGGATTACGCACCGGGCCTGCACATGAAATGGCCCTACGACACCGTGTACCGCTTCGAGCGCCGCATCATCACCCACTCCTTCCAGGGCGAGACTTTCCTCACCAGCGAGAACAAGGCGCTCACCGTCGACTTCTACGTGAAGTGGCGCGTGAAGGATGCCGCGAAATACTTCACCACCACGCAGGGCATAGAGGCCGACGCCGCCGCGCGCCTGGGCGACAACGTGAAGGACGGCATCAAGGGCGTGGTCGCGCGCCGCACGCTGCAGGAGATCGTGGTCGCCGAGCGCGCCGCCTTCACCGGCGACATGTTCAGCCGCGCCAGCGCGGCCGTGCAGGAACTGGGCGTCGAGCTCATCGACGTGCGCATCCAGCGCATCGACCTGCCCGATGAAGTGAGCGGTTCGGTGTACCAGCGGATGCAGGAGAATTTCCGCGCACTGGGCAACCGGCTGCGCGCCGAGGGCAGCTCGAACCGCGAAGGCATCAAGGCCGATGCCGACCGCCAGCGCACCGAGCTGCTGGCCAATGCCACGCGCGATTCGCAGAAGCTGCGCGCCGAAGGCGATTCCGAAGCCGCGCGCATCTACGCACAGGCTTACGGCAAGTCGCCGGAGTTCTATGCCTTCTATCGCAGCCTTCAGGCCTATCGCAATTCGCTGTCGCGTGACGGTGATGTGTGGGTGGTCAGTCCCGAAGGCGATTTCTTCAAGTACCTGAAGTCGCCGGGTCGCCGCTAGGTCGATCGTGAATCTCGCGTGGTCGGACCTGCTGGCTGCCGTGGGCCTGCTGCTGGTGCTGGAAGGTTTGTTGCCCTTCCTGAACCCCAACGGTACGCGGCGGGTTTTCGCGCGCCTTGCATTGACCACCAGCACCGAGCTGCGCATCGCGGGCCTGGTGAGCATGGTGCTCGGCATGGTGGTTTTGTTTTTCGTTCGTTCCTCACAATGAAGGGCGGGTAAATGGGTCGTTTCGTCATCGTGATCGGCACCCAGTGGGGCGACGAAGGCAAGGGCAAGGTCGTGGACCTGCTCATGGATCGCGCTACCGCGGTGGCGCGCTTCCAGGGCGGGCACAACGCCGGGCATACGCTGGTCATCGATGGCCAGAAGACCATCCTGTCGCTGATCCCGTCCGGCATCCTGCGCGACAACGCGCGCTGCTACATCGGCAACGGCGTGGTGATCTCGCTGGCCGCGCTGCTGAAGGAAAGCCAGGTGCTGATCGATCGCGGCGTGCCCGTGTTCGATCGACTGCGCATCTCGCCGGTGTGCCCGCTGATCCTGCCTTCGCATGTGGCGCTGGACCAGGCGCGCGAAACCAAGCGTGGTGTGAACAAGATCGGCACCACCGGCCGCGGCATCGGCCCGGCTTATGAAGACAAGGCTTCGCGGCGCGCCGTGCGCGTGGCGGATCTCTTCAACCCCACGCGTTTCGGCGAACAGCTTGCCGAGGTGCTCGATTACCACAACTTCGTGCTGACGCAGTACTTCCAGAAACCAGCGGTGGATGTGGCCGAGACGCGCGACCAGTTGCTCGAGCAGGCCGAACACATCAAGCCACTGGTGGTCGACGTGACGCAGGAGCTCGCGGACCTGCGCACGCAGGGTGCCAATGTCCTCTTCGAAGGCGCGCAAGGCGCGATGCTCGACATCGACCACGGCACGTATCCGTTCGTGACTTCGTCCAACACGAGTGCGGGTGGTGCGTCCACCGGCACTGGCCTTGGTCCGTCGTACTTCGACCATGTGCTCGGCATCGTGAAGGCCTATGCCACTCGCGTCGGCGCCGGGCCTTTCCCCACCGAACTCTTCGATGCCACCGGCGAACACCTGTCGCGCGTGGGCCATGAATTCGGTTCGGTGACGGGACGTCCGCGTCGCTGCGGCTGGTTCGATGCGGTGGCGCTGCGTCGCGCCGTGATCCAGTCCAGCGTGTCGGGCCTGTGCGTGACCAAGCTCGATGTGCTCGACGGCCTGTCGACGCTGCGCATCTGCACGGCATACCGCTGCAACGGCAGCACCACCAACAAGCCGCCACTGCTGGTGGAAGACTTCAATTCGGTCGAGCCGGTATATGAAGAGCTGCCGGGCTGGCAGCAATCCACTGTGGGACTCAAGCATTTCGAGCAGCTGCCCGGGAACGCGCAGCGTTACCTGCAACGCCTGCAGGAAGTGGTCGGCGTGCCGGTGGAGATCGTTTCTACCGGTCCCGACCGCGAACAGACCATCATCCTCCACAACCCATTCCACTAGACCGCAAGTCCGGGGGTCGCCATGCCGAAGTTTCCCAGCACGCTGCCTTTCGTCGCGATGAACCGCACGCTGCGCACCGAATCGTCGGTGCGCGACATGGATGTGGAGGGCACGATCCCGCCGGAGATCAAGGGTGCGTTCTTCCGCGCGGTGCCCGACCCCGCGCATGCGCCGATGTTCGAGGACGACATCACCTTGTCGGCCGACGGCATGGTCAGCCGCTTCCTGTTCGAGGGCGGGCAGGTGGACCACGACATCAAGTACGTGAACACGCATCGTTATGCCGCCGAGCGCAAGGCGCGCAAGGCGCTGTATGGCCAGTACCGCAATCCGTACACCGATGACCCGAGCGTGCGCGATCCGTCGCGCCCGGACCTGCGCACCGTGGCCAATACCACGCCGGTGTGGCATGCCGGACGCCTGTTCATGACCAAGGAAGACGGTCGTCCCTACGAGATCAATCCGCACACGCTCGAGACCGAGGGTTACTGGGATTACGAAGGCAAGCTCAAGTCGCTGACGCTGACCGCGCATCCGCGTATCGATCCAGCCACTGGCGAGATGTTCACGTACGGCTACGAGGCCGGTGGCCTCGCCACGCGCGATGTCGCGTACGTCATCGTCGATAAAGACGGCAAGCTGAAGTCCGAGCAGTGGTTCCAGGTGCCGTACGTCGCGTCGATCCACGACTTCGTCATCACCGGGAAGTACGCCATCTTCCCGGTGTACCCGACCACCTCCGACCTCGAGCGCATGAAGAAGGGTGGCCCGCACTGGGCGCACCAGCAGGAGCTGGAAAGCTGGGTGGGCGTGATGCCCCGCTACGGCAAGGTCGAGGAGATGCGCTGGTTCAAGGGACCGAAGGGCGTGTCGGCCTTCCACATGACCAATGCCTTCGACGATGGCGACAAGCTGCACTTCGATGCCTGCCTGTCGGAGACCTGTGCGTTTCCCTTCATGCGCGAAGCGGGCGGCATCCAGAAGAACCAGTGGGAGATCCAGAGCGCGCTGACACGCTGGACCATCGACATGGGCAAGCCGGGTGACGGGATCATCACGACGCCCATCGGCCCGCCCGGCGACCTGCCGCGCATCCGCGATGCGGACCAGGGTCGTCCGTATGGCGTGGTGTGGTTGCCGTCGATGAATCCCGAAGCCAAGGGCCCGCCGCTGGTGGGCAATGTGGTGGGCGCATGCTTCAACGCCTTGCTGCGCATCGACCTCAATACGCATGCCGTGCAGGTTCTCGCCCTCGAACCCGGCATGGGCATCAACGAACCCGTGCACGTGCCCGGCAGCAAGCCCGGCCACAACGGCTGGCTGCTGGCGGTGGTGGATCGCGAATCGAGCCGCGACTTCGAGAGCGAGCTGTGGATCCTCGATGCCGACAACATCGCCGCGCCGCCCGTGGCGAAAGTGAAAGTGCCGGTGCCGCTGCGTCCGCAGGTGCACGGCTGGTGGGTGAGTGCACGACAGCTGGCGGAATCGAAGCGCCGCTGAAACGCGGCGCCGGGCTGGCGCCGGCAAACCTGTTCGTGCCAGCTCACGCGCGAGCCATCTTCACGAGATGACCTGCGCAGGACTCACTCAATCCGGCGTGTAGAACTTCCCGGTGACCGGATTCGGGTAGTGGAAGGGCAGCAGGAAGTTCTTCGGATACAGGTCGAACTTCAATGACGGCGGCCGGTCCGGCGGATTGCTGTCGGTGATGCCCGGCGGCGCGCGCTGCGCCAGCTCCTTCCAGCCCGTTTCGTACGGCGCGAAGTAGGTGTTCACCTGGTGGTCGCGCTTGAACATCCAGCGATCGCCCACCTTCACGAATTCATTCTCGTAATTGCCGCCCATCCAGGTGGCATTGCGATTGAAGTTGCCCATCATCGACAGCGCGCGTGAACGCAGCTTCGCGTTCCTGCCATCCGGCGCGACATCGATGACCATCTGGAACTGCATGTGGTTGTGCAGGACTCCGTCATCGAGGCCAGCCTGGCCATACAGGTCGAGGTTGCGGCGAACCGCGGCGCGACCCACGTACACACCACGCATCGCGATTTCGATCGTGCCGTCGTCGGCGAACAGGCCAGCGAGCTGGTCCCACTGCAGCGTGGCGAGGTAGTAACCGTACGCGGTCTGCAGGTTCTCGATCGAAGCGCGATCTTCCGCGGTGTTGACCTGGCGTTCGGCGATCTCCAGCTGTGCCATCAATGCGGCTGGCACGGGCAAGGGCGCGACGGCGGCGCTGGGCGCGCGCGCCGGATTCCGATAGTGGTACTTGGGTACGAAGGCATTGTCGTAGTTGCTGTCGCGACCCGAAGCTTCATCCGGCTTGATGTCCGGCTCGAAGCGCGACCAGGGCTGCGACACCTTGCCCCAGCCGGATTCATACGGCGTCACCATGGTCGGGTACAGATGCAACCGGCTGATCTTCCACACGCCGTTCTGGCGGCGGTATTCGTTCTCGTAGATGCCGGTCTCCCACTCGGCAAACTGGCCCTGCTGTGCCAGCTGCGCGAACAGGTACCAGCGCGCATGCGCCGTGTCACCAGTGGCATCGATGTGCGTCAGCGGCTGCTCCATCATATGGTCGTACAGCCGGCCTGGCGCGGCGCCTTCAGGGCCGATGGCGCGCAGGTACTGCAGGATGCGCGGCGCGCCGTTGTACTTGCCCTTGCCCTGGATCTCCAGCTGCGCGTCATCGGTGAAGAGAGTCGCGGCTTCGCGCCACAGCCCCTTGTCGATGTAGAAACCGTAGATGCGTTGCAGGTTCTCGATCTCGTCCTGTGAGGCGAGGCGATCGGCTTCGTCGGCAAGCTTCGCGACGCGACGTGCGGTGACCGCGAGGTCTTCCGCATTGGGCCTGGGCAGCAGCGGCACGAGGCCGGGGTATTTGTCGCGGAAATGGAAGGGCGCGGTGTAGGCGCCCGGCCAGGTCTTGTACTCAACGCTGGGCGGCGCGTCGGGTTTCGGTGCATTGGTGACCAGGTGGCCCGCATTGGTATCGCCGGTCCTGGCCCAGCCACCGTCGTAAGGCACATGCAGTGTCTGGAACCAGTGCAGGCCCGAAATCTTCCACACACCGTTCTCGCGCACGTACTGCACTTCGGTCGGGCCTTCGCCCCAGTACGCATCCTTGCCGAGCTGGCCGATGAGCTGGATGTCGCGCCAGGTGCCCATGGCCGTGAGGCCATCGGGGGCTGGCGTGACCACGGCCATCACCTGCAGGTGTTCGTTGAGACGACCGGGCGCGAGACCCCTGTGGCCATCGCCCATGGCGCGCAGGTACGCGCGGATGTGTTCGCGGCCGCGATAGATGCCGTCCTTGCCGATCTCCAGCTGCGCCCGCGAACTGAACAGCAGCGCGGCGTCATCCCATTGGCCTTCGTCGAGGTAGTAGCCGTAGGCGCGCTGCAGGCGCTTGATGTCGTTGATGTCCTGCAGGCGCTGCGCGCGCGCTTCGAGCAGCGCCACGCGCATGCGCAGCGATTGCGTGTCGGTGGGCGAGGTCGAGGATGAAGTGGCGCAGGCGGCCAGCAACGCTGCCATCGCGCCTGTCGTGATGATGCGTGCGAGGCTCATTTTCCGCTCACCGGGTTCTTGTAGTGGAAGGGCGGCACGAAGATGGCTGGGTAAGGCTGGTACTCGACGGAGTGCGGCAGGTCCGGCGGATAACCGGGGAAGTAGTCCATCAGCGGATTCGAGCGCTTGCCCCAGCCTTCCTCGTACTGCGTATAAAAAGTCTGGTAGCCGATGAGTCCCTGGTACTTCCATACGCCATTGTCGAGCAGGAAGCGGTTCTCGTAGGTGCCCTCGGCCCACTGCGCCTGGGTGTCGTACGCACCGAACATCTCGAACAGTCGCGCGCGCACGCTGGCCTGCGTGCCATCGGCCGAGACATGGATCACCGGCTGCAATTGCATGTGCGTGAACAGGCGACCCGGCGACGGCGCGCCGAGGCGGCGCATGTATTCATAGATGCGGTCGCTGCCGAGGAATACGCCGCGGCCGAGGATCTCCAGCGTGGCGTTGTCGGTGAAGAGGGCCGAGGTCGCATCCTGCATGGACATGTCGGCGTAGTAGCCGTAGCTGCTCTCCAGGTTTTCCACCTGGTCGACGGCCTGCAGGCGCTGTAGCTTCAATTCCAGCGCACGCACCTGTGCTTCGAGCTGCGCGGCGGAGCGCGGCGCATTCGCCGCCGGCGCCGCGGCACGCGCGCTGTTCTCCGGTGCCAGGCGATACGAGAGCGCGGTGTCAGCCGCGAAGTGCAGCGGCGCGATGAAGCGCGTCGGCCAGGTTTCGTATTTCACCGAGGCGGACCGATCGGCCTTCGCGGTGGAGCGGCCGTAGCGCGCGTTGAATTGCGCATTGGTGTGCGTCCAGCCACCTTCATACGGTGCATAGAAGCGCGGGAACAGCTGCAGCTTGCGGATCTTCCACACGCCGTCCTGCTTCACGTACTCGTTTTCGTAGACGCCGCTGCCCCAGTTGGCTTCCTTGCCGTACACGCCGTCCTGCACCAGCATGCGCCAGCGCGCCTTCGCGCTCTGGCCATCGGCCGAGAGCGTGATCACCGGCGCGAGCTGCGCCTGGATGTTGAGCTCGCCGGTGATGAGTCCCTGGCGCCCACCGGTCAGTCCATAGAAATAGTTGTGGATGCTGGCGCGGCCGGCGTACACGCCGTTCTGTCCGACTTCCACCGTGGCGTCGTCGCTGAACAGGTCGACCACCTGATCCCACAGCGCTTCGTCGTAGTAGAAGCCGTAGACCTGCTGCAGGTTGCGCAGCTGGTTGTAGTCGTCGATGCGATTGGCCTGCGCATCGATGGAAGCGACGCGGTCGGCGAGTCGCGCCAGTCGTGGCGCGAGATCGGGCGCGGCAGGCGGGGCAGCAGCGTTCTGCGCCAGTGCCGTTGCAACGCTGAACAGCAGCGCCAGTGTGCAGATGCCGCGCTTCATTTCACGACTCCCGGCAAAGGCTCATCCCATGCCACGGGTTTGCCCGTCACCGGGTGCAGGAAGTGGAAGGGCGGCAGGAAGAACGACGGGAAGGACTGGTACACCAGCGAGGGCGGACGGTCCGGTGGCAGGTCCTTCAACGGTCCTGCGATCGGGAAGGCCAGCTTGTGCCAGCCCTTGTCGTACGAACCAGTCATGGTCACGAACCAGTGCAGCTTCGCGATGCGCCAGCTGCCGCTCTCCTTCACGTACTCGTTCTCGTACGGACCTTCCTGCCAGCGACCGTCCTGTCCATGCACTCCGGCCATGACCAGCGAGCGCCAGCGCGCCTTCGCGCTCAGGCCATCCGCGGCAACATCGATCACCGGCTGCATGATCGGTGTCTCGCGCAGCTCGCCGGGTGCCAGTGCCGCGCCGCTCTTCTTCAGGAAGGCCTCGATGCGCGCACGGCCCAGGTACACGCCCTGCTGCGCGAATTCGATCGAAGCGACGGGACTATCGGAGAACAGCGCCGCGGCCTCGTGGGCCATGCCTTCGCTGATGTAGTGGCCCCACATCTGCTGCAGGCGTTCGATGGCCTTGCGGTCCTCGATGAGATCGACCTGCCGCTGCAATGAGGCGAGCTTCGCCTCCAGCAGCTGCACGCGCCGCTCCTCGGTGATGACGCGACTGTCGCTGACTGCGGGTTCACCCGCGGCAGTCCACGAAGCGGCAAGCGTCGCGGCCAGGCCGAGCACGCAGCAGAGCCGTGATCCATGCATGGCTTACTTCTTCTCGAGCCGCGAGTTGGGATCGTAGGTCTGCGCGCCCTTGCTCTTCGGCACATGGTCCCAGTGCTCGGCGATCAGGCCATTCTGGATGCGGTACATGTCAAAGTGCGTGGTGCTGTAGTGGGTGCCGGGTTTGTCCGGGTCATCCTCGGTGGTGACAGTGGCCACCACCACCATGTCGCCCTCGGCGACAATGGAGATCAGCGGGAACGAAATGGTCGGCGCCAGCGGCCGCACCGGCCGGCTCTGCTTGATGAAGGCGACCAGCGCATCGCGGCCCGAGGCGACGTTGGGGTTGTGCTGGATGTATTCCCGGGTGAAGTACTTCTCGGCCATCTCGTAGTGGCCGCCATTCACGATGGCGCGGTACATGTCGAACACCAGCTTCTTGTTGGCGGCGAGCTTCGGGTCGCTGCTCTTCAGCTGCGCCGTCTGGTCGGCGACGCCGACGGGGGGAATCTGCGCCACCGCGCTGCCGACGCCGCAGGTTGCGAGCATGCAGATGGCGAAGAGCTTGCCTGTCGAGGCACGGTGATTCATTGCATTGGCCCCCGGATTTATCGTGCGGATAGGTTAGAGACCACCGCCGGGGCTGTCCATACGCCACGCGCGCTCGCGCGCCGTGCGATCACGAGGAAAAGTAATCGACTTCCTTCATCGGCGCCGGCGCGGGCTCGCCCAGCGCCTCGAACACCGAGATCTCGCAGACCCGGCACATGCGGTCCAGCGGCAGGTCGTTCATCTCCATGCCGAAGGGGTCTTCCAGTTCATTCGACAATGCGTCGAGTCCGAAGAACGAGTAGGCGATCACCACGGTGAACACCGGCGTCATCCAGCCCAGGCCCGAGGCCAGGCCGAAAGGAAGCAGCATGCAGAACACATACGCGGACCGGTGCACCAGCAAGGTATAGGCAAAAGGCAGCGGGGTATTGGCGATGCGTTCGCAGCCAGCCTGCAGCGAGGCCATCGTCGCCAGGCGCTCGTCGAGGATGCGGAAATCCATGGCCCCGATGCAGCCGGCAGCCTTGAGGCGACCGATGCGTGCGCCCATGTCGCGCAGCACGGCATCGGCGCGGTTGGTGGAGCCCGCGCCGATGGCAGTGTCGCTGCCGAGGAAAGATGCGGCATCGGCCTGCACATCCGTATTGCGCAGCTGGCCGCGCAGGTAATGGCAGAACGCCAGCGAGCGCATCAACAGTATGCGTGCCTCGCCTCCCTCCGCAGGCACCAGCGCCAGCGTGGCGCGCGTCAGGTTCCTGATCTCGAACACGAGTTGTCCCCACAGCTTGCGCGCCTCCCACCAGCGGTCGTAGGCGGCGTTGTTGCGGAAGCCAAGGAAGATCGACAGGCCGACGCCGAGCAGCGTGAAAGGTGCGGCGCTCGCGGCACTGAAGGCGAAATGAAACTGCCGCGCGATGAGCACGACCACGCTGGCATATACCGCAAAGCCCGCGAGCAGCGGCGCGATGCGCGGTACGACCGAGCCGCGCAGGATAAAGAACAGCTGCAGGAAATTCGGGCGCGGACGGATGATCATGCAAAGGCCTCCTCAGGCCGGGGCCAGCGCCTGCGCGAGATCGGCGATGAGATCGTCGGCATGCTCGATGCCGATGGAAAGACGGATGGTGGAATCCTGCACGCCGATGTGCCGTCGCACTTCTTCCGGCACGCCCGAATGGGTGGTCGTCGCCGGATGGCTGGCCAGTGATTCGGTGCCACCCAGGCTCACCGCCAGCTTGAAGATCTGCAGCGCATTCAGGAAGCGGAACGCCGCCGGCTGCCCACCGTGGATATCGAATGAAAAGGTCGAACCCGCGCCAGTGCATTGCGCGGTGTATACGCGCGCGGCCGGTGAGCCCGCTGCGTGGAACGGCAGGTAGTGCAGTTGCCGGACCTGTGGCTGCGCGCGCAGGAACTGCGCCACCAGCCGTGCATTGTCCGCGGCGCGCTGCATGCGCAGGCCCAGCGTCTCGAGCGAGCGTCCCAGCATCCAGCAGCTATGCGGATCGAGCTGCGTGCCGATCGCGCCACGCAGCTGCCGGATGTCGCGCATGAGCGCGGCGGAGCCCAGTGCGGCGCCGGCGATCAGGTCCGAGTGGCCACCCACGTACTTGGTCAGCGAATACAGCGTCAGGTCGGCGCCATGCTGCAGCGGATGCTGGAACACCGGGCCGAGCAGCGTGTTGTCGCAGGCGACCAGCGGGCGCTGGCCTTGCCGTGTGCCGAGCTCTTCAGCCACGCGCCGGACCAGCGCGATGTCAACGAGTCCATTGGTGGGGTTCGCGGGCGTCTCGATCAGCACCAGCGTGACGCGTCCCAGTCCACGTGCCCGCGTCGCTGCGGCGATCACCGCGGCTTCATCCACGCCGTTGGTGAAACCCACGCTGTGGATGCCGAGTTTCGCCAGCGTCTTCGCCACCAGCGTCTCGGTACCGCCATACAGCGGCTGTGAATGCAGCACCACGTCGCCCGGCTTCAGGAAGGCGAGCAGCGTGGTTGCGATCGCTGCCATGCCGGAGGCGAACACCGCGCAGCTCTCCGCACCTTCGTAGATGGCGAGCCGATCCTCCACGATTTCGCTGTTCGGATGATTGAAGCGCGAGTACACCAGCCCCGCGGCGTGGCCTTCGGGTGGCACCTTGCGGCCGGAGGAGTAGTCGAAGAAGTCGCGGCCTTCCTCGGCGGTGGGAAACACGAAGGTGGAAGTGAGGAAAACCGGCGGCTTGACCGCACCTTCGGACAGCGCCGGGTCGTAGCCATAGTTCAGCATCTGCGTATCCGGATGCAGTGCGTGGCCGCCGACCTGCGTCTTGTCCGGGCGCGGCGCAGTCATGGCCTGGCTGGCGCCCTGGAAGATGGCGTCGCGATCCTGCCGTTGGGCGCGCGTGCGGTCACGCCCGCATTTGATGCCGACTATTCCTTTCGTGCAAGGCTTGAAATGCCGGCGCCCGAGCGTATCGTTGCCCACGAATTTTGGCGATTGGGGGAAAGTAACGATGAAGTCACGTGCAGCGGTGGCCTTTGCGGCCGGCAAGCCACTCGAAGTGGTGGAGATCGAAGTGGCACCACCGCGCGCCGGTGAGGTGCTGGTGCGCATCACGCATACCGGCGTGTGCCACACCGACGCGTTCACGCTCTCCGGTGCGGATCCGGAAGGGTTGTTTCCCTGCGTGCTCGGGCATGAAGGCGCGGGCGTGGTGGTCGAGGTGGGCGAAGGCGTCGCAAGCCTGAAACCCGGCGATCACGTGATCCCGCTGTACACGGCCGAATGCGGCCAGTGCCTGTTCTGCAAATCCGGCAAGACCAACCTGTGCGTCGCCGTGCGTGCCACGCAGGGCAAGGGCGTGATGCCCGATGGCACGCGGCGCTTCACGTACAACGATGAACCGCTGTACCACTACATGGGCTGCTCCACCTTCAGCGAATACACGGTGGTGGCCGAGGTGTCGCTGGCGAAGATCAATCCGCAGGCCAACCACGAGCAGGTGTGCCTGCTCGGCTGTGGCGTGACCACCGGCCTCGGTGCCGTGAAGAACACCGCCAAGGTGCAGCCCGGTGACAGCGTCGCCGTGTTCGGCCTCGGCGGCATCGGACTCGCGGTGATCCAGGGCGCACGGCAGGCGGGCGCGGGCCGCATCATCGCCGTCGATACCAATCCGTCGAAGTTCGAGAAGGCGAAGTCCATGGGCGCCACCGACTGCGTGAACCCGCGCGACCAGGACAAGCCCGTGCAGCAGGTCATCGTCGAGATGACCGGCTGGGGCGTGGATCACTCGTTCGAGTGCATCGGCAACGTGCAGGTGATGCGCGCCGCGCTGGAATGCACGCATCGCGGCTGGGGCCAGTCGGTGATCATCGGCGTGGCCGGTGCGGGTCAGGAGATCTCGACGCGCCCGTTCCAGCTCGTGACCGGTCGCACCTGGAAGGGCACCGCCTTCGGCGGCGTGAAAGGTCGCAGCCAGTTACCGGGGATGGTGGAGCAGGCCATGAAGGGCGAGATCGAACTCGCACCCTTCGTCACGCACACCATGGGCATCGAGCACATCAACGAGGCCTTCGAGCTGATGCACTCGGGCCAGTCGATCCGCACGGTGATCCACTTCTAGAACAGGCGTTCGGCGCGCCAGGAAGTAACCCTGCGCGCAGCCCGCACCGGGGCGCTTCAGCATGCGCAGCTCCGCTGCGGTCTCCACGCCCTCGGCCACGATGCGTGCCTGCGTCTCGCGCGCGAAGGCGATCAATGCCGAGGCCAGCGCGCGACGCTTCGGGTCGGTATCGATGTTGCGGGTGAGGCTGATGTCGAGCTTGATCTGCCGCAACGATGTGGCCGGTCTGCTCGGTATGCGAGCGCTGCGGCGGATTTTCCCATGAAAAACCGTCGCGACTGTGAACCGAGGCACGAAGTGAACAGGCCATGCGCGGGTGTTACATTGCCGCTCCACGTACGGGCAAACAGAGGAAAACACCATGAGCATTTCGGGTATCAAGCCGCTCTTCACCGCCGTCGCCACTGCTACTGGTGGTCGCAACGGCCACAGCGCCGCGGAGGATGGTTCCGTCGCGGTGGATCTGTCCGTACCCAAGGCCATGGGCGGTCCGGGCAAGCCCAACACCACTACGCCCGAACACCTGTTCGCTGCCGGTTATGCGGCCTGTTTCGGTGGGGCACTCGATTTCGTGGCCGCGCAGAAAAAGAAGAACGCCAAGGGCGCGGCGGTCACCGCCAGCGTATCGATCGGTCCGCGCGATGCCGGTGGTTTCGGCATCGCGGTGAAACTGCATGTGGTGGATCCGAGCCTGCCGCAGGCGGAACTGCAGGCGCTGGCGCAGGAAGCGCACGAGCAGATCTGCCCGTATTCGCATGCCACGCGTGGCAACGTGCAGGTCGATCTCACCGTGCAGGGAGCCTGAGGGCAGGCGGCCGCGACCGTGGCGGTCGCGGCTTGCGCCTACCGACAATTCGCGCCAGTGGGCACTAGGATGGCGGTGAGCTGGCCATTGAAAGGAATCCTCATGCGCGAATCGACTGCCATCCCATCCGCTCCCGCACAGCAGGCGCAGGACCTGCATGCGCCGCTGACTGCCGTCGATCATCGTCGCGGCGCGCCGCACCCGAAGATCATTGTCGTGGAGTACGGGGATTTCCAGTGCCCTACCTGTCGCGCGGCCGAGCCTGCGGTGCGCATGCTGCTGGCCTCGCATCCGCAGACTCTGCAACTGGTGTTCCGCCATTTTCCCATCGAGTCCGCACATCCACTGGCGCTGCTGGCCGCCGAAGCGACGGAAGCCGCGGCGGCGCAGGGCAAGTTCTGGGAAATGCACGATGCCTTGCTGCATGCAGGCGCCGACCTGCATCGCGCGGCGCTCGATCGCACGGCCGGTGAGCTCGACCTCGACATCGCGCTGTTCAAGTCTTCACTGGACGACGAGATCTACCGCCAGCGCATCCGCGAACAGGTGGAGGGCGGTACGAAAAGCCACCTGCGCGCCACGCCGGGCTTCTTCGTGAATGGGCGGGTGTGCGATGTTTCGGGAGGCATGCACCAGCTCGCCGCTGCCGTCGCCGCCGCAGGTTGATGTCCTTCCTATAGGAAATGGCCTACATGTTTGCGCGGCATCCATGGGGCGCGAATGAAAAACGGGAGGCGCAATCTGTCCCTGCGCCGCGGATATTTCTCAATGAAACTTTCGGGCGCGCCGGGTCCGGTTTCAGGTTAACCACATCTGACCGGGCCCGGTCTTGTGTGGGCCTCTTTCAATCTTCACGCGTTGCTTTCGACGCGGAGGCTCGCCTCATTCCTTCCCTCGCGAAATGCGCACCTGCTGCATGACTGAGCTGACGCGAAACGCCGGTCTGTCGCGCTTTGCCTCGGGCCTGGCGCGCATGGGTGCCTGGACGCAGTACCTGGACGACGACCGCGTCGCGTGGAGCGCCGAACTCGAGGACGTCTTCGGCATCGAACGTGGCAGCTTCGGCGGCACGCAGGCTGCATTTCGCGCACTGGTCTATCCCTCCGACCTGCCGCGCCTGCAGGAAGAGATCGCCCGCAGCCTGGTCTCGGGCCAGGAATACTGCGTGGTGTTCCGCTACCGCCATGGCAGCGGCGAGTGGCGCTGGATGGAAGGGCGCGGCCTGCCTGCGTACGATGATGCCGGCAAGGCCGTGCGCATCGAAGGCATCGGCATCGACGTCACCGACCGCACGCTGGCCGAGCATGCGCGTTTCCGGCTGGCCGCCATCGTCGAATCCTCCGATGACGCCATCGTCAGCAAGACGCTGGAGGGCATCATCACCTCGTGGAACGGCGGTGCTACGCGGCTGTTCGGCTACACCGCCGACGAGATGATCGGCCGCTCCATCCTCACGCTGGTGCCGCCCGAACTGCATTCGGAGGAATCGCAGATCCTCGCCAAGCTCAGCCGCGGCGAACGCGTCGAGCACTACGAGACGCGGCGCGTGGCCAAGGATGGTTCACCCGTGGAGGTGTCGCTCACCGTCTCGCCGGTGCGTGACATCACCGGCGCCGTGGTCGGCGCGTCGAAGATCGCGCGCGACATCCGCGGCCTGCGTCGGACCATGGTCGAGCGCGAGCAGTTGCTGATGTCCGAGCGCAATGCGCGCGCCGAAGCGGAGCGCCTCGGGCACCTGAAGGATGAATTCCTCGCCACGCTGTCGCATGAACTGCGTACGCCGCTGACCGCCATCATGGGCTGGGCGACGTTGCTGCGCCGTCATGCCGGGCTGCCCACGACGCAGGTTTCCACGGCGGTCGAAACCATCTACCGCAATGCCAAGGCCCAGGCGCAGATCATCGACGACCTGCTCGACATGAGCCGCATCGTGTCGGGGAAGATCCGCCTGCAGACCGGGGCGGTGGACCTGATGGAACTGGTGCAGGGTTCGGTCGACGGCACGCGGCCCGCCGCGGAGGCCAAGCACATCCAGCTCGACCTGCACACCGCGAGCGAGGCGGTGCTGGTGGCGGCCGATGCCGGGCGCCTGCAGCAGGTGCTGTGGAACCTGCTCACCAATGCCGTGAAGTTCACGCCTGCTGGCGGCCGCGTCGAGGTTTCGGTGCGACTCATCGGCAGCCGCGCCGAGGTGCGCGTGCAGGACAGCGGCATCGGCATCCGGCGCGAATTCCTGCCGCATGTGTTCGAGCGCTTCCGCCAGGCCGATGGTTCGACCACGCGCGAACACGGCGGCCTCGGGCTCGGCCTGTCCATCGTGCGCAACCTGGTGGAACTGCATGGTGGCTCGGTGGCGGTGCAGAGCGAAGGCGAGGGCAGGGGCGCGCTGTTCACCGTGCTGCTTCCCGCGCTACGCGCCGATCCTCTGATGCGGCAGGTCGATGAGATGGGCGCGGAGGATTTCGGCGCGGCATCCGGGCTGCCACCCGGAACCGTGGTGCTGATCGTCGATGACGAACCCGACGGACGCTTCCTGCTCGGCCGGTTGATGAGCGATGCCGGTGCCATCGTGCGCGAGGCCGATACGGCACGGGCCGGCCTCGAGATACTGAACGGCGGCGGTGTCGATGTGATCCTCTGCGACATCAGCATGCCGGAGATGGACGGCTTGGAATTCATCCGGCACGTGCGCGCGCTGGAGGAGCCACGGCTGCGCGCGACGCCTGCGATCGCGGTCACGGCGTATGCGCGGCACGAAGACAGCGAACGCTCCCTCGCGGCCGGCTTTCACCGCCATGTGAGCAAACCTTATTCGTTCAGCAACCTGGTTTCTGCCATCGTCGCGCTGCTGCACAGTCGCGCTGGTTAGCGCGCGCCGGGCTTGCGCAGTACCTGCAGTATCTGCAGGGCATTGGCGGTGGCACCACCCGCGGCGGTGTTGTCGAATACGCACCAGGCTTCGGTGCCGCGAGGCGTCGCACGCAACTCCTCTGCCCACTGCGCCACGCGCTCGCTGGCATAAACCGACCAGTACTTGCGCGGCGAGCCGTGCAGCCGGTAGTAGCGGATGCCGGGCCAGCCACCCGGGTGCGCGGCGGCTGGCACCACCGCCGGATCAGCCGCGACTCGCCCGATGCGATGGCGCGCCAGCAGCGCATCCGCTGCCGCCTCGAACCAGCTTGCATGCCGGGGCTCGCACACCACTGCGCCGGCGTACTGCGCACGCAACAGCGTGAAGAATGTTCTTGCGATGCGCGCCTCGAAGGCCAGCGATGGTGGCAACTGCACCACCAGCGGCCCGGTCCTGCGCCCCATTGCCGCCACATTGCCGAGGAATTCCTGCAGCGGCCGGCGTGCGGAGCGCAGGCGCTGGTCGTGGGTGATCAGGCGCGGCAGTTTGACGGCGAAACGGAACGAGCGCGGCGTCTGGCTGGCCCAGCCCGCATAGGTGGCGCTGGAATGCGGGCGATAGAACGAGGTGTCGATCTCCACGCCACGCAGAGTGCGCGCGTAGCGCCGCAGGTGCGAGCCATCCGCCGCGAAGTGCGCGGCGCTGGCCCTGGGGATGGACCAGCCCGCCGTCGCGATGATGATCACGCCTTTTTCCTTGCGCCAACCGCGGTGGTCTTCGCTTTGCTCTTGACCTTCGTCTTCGCCCTGGTCCTGGTCCTGGTCTTGCGCTGCGCATCCGCCGCGACGCGTGCCGCCCCGTAGCGCTTCTGGCAGCGCTCGCAGAAGAAACTGCGGCGATCGGTCTTGCCCAGCCAGGCGCGGGTGAGCTTGCCGCCGCAGTTCGGGCAGGTGCCCTTGTTGTGCACCTGCCAGTGCTGGCGGAGCACGCCGGCGCGTCGCCACTCCAGGAATTCGAAGCTGTACTGCCTGGCCTGGCCGATGATGGCGTCGAGCTGCGCCGCTGGCAGTGCATCCACTGTCGACAGTGGATGCACACGCGCCCGGAACAGCACCTCGTTCTTGATGATGTTGCCGACTCCTGCAAATACATTCTGGTCCAGCAGCGCATCGCAGATGAACGCATCCGGCATGCCGCGGAGTTTTTTCCTGGCGGCCGCGGGGTTCCAGGCCTCGGCCATCACGTCGCCGGACCAGTCGTAGGTTGCATCGAGCGGGCCTTCGACGAGGCGGATCGCGCAGCTGTAGAAATTGATTTCGCCTTTTGAAAAGGTGAGGCGCAGGCGCGGTTCGCGCTCCTTGCGCGAGTCGATGGCATAGCTGCCGAACATCAGGAAGTGCACCCGCACTGCCACTTCGGGCAGTTCGATCAGGAAGTGCTTGCCCCAGCTGCGGAAGGCCTTGACGGTCTGGCCCGCCAGCCGCGCCATGTCGATCTTCGCGTTGCCGCTGGCCGCCTCGATGCGTTGGCCGGCAAGACGCGCGACCTGCTCACACAGCAGGATGATGGTGGGGCCTTCGGGCACCACGGGATTGCAGCCGCGCATGCCCGGTTGCGGAAGCAGCGACCCGCCTGAGTGACTGGCAGCCGGCTCCTACGGTGGCGGCGTAGTCCGACAGCCAGCAACAGGGTCAGTTGTGATAATGGCGCCTTCCAAGAAAAGTCTCGCAATGGATTCCAACACGCCCACGGGTACGGCAGCCGCCGACGCCTCTGCCGACAACCTCGCGCTGCGGACTGCATTGCCGCCGCGCATCCTGCTGGGCCTAGCGATCGCCGTGTTCGCGATCCTGCTGGTGGGAGCGCTGTCGTTCACGGCCCTGCGCCAGCAGGGCGAGAGTCGCCAGAAGACCCTGCATACCCCTCGACGTGCTGGCTGCCGTCAACAATGCGCTGTCCATGGTCAAGGACGCGGAAACGGGCCAGCGCGGTTTCCTGCTCACCGGACGCGAGGAATACCTGCAGCCCTATGTCGCAGCCAACGCCGGCCTGCTGGCCGAAGTGAATGGCCTGCGGCCGCTGCTCGCGGACAACCCCGCGCAGCTGCGCCGCGCGGAAACGCTGCGCCAGCTGGTGGTGGACAAGCTCGCGGAACTGAAGGAGACCATCGAACTGCAGCGCGGCGGCCGCGAAGCCGAAGCGATGGCGATGGTGGGCGGCGATCGCGGCAAGGGCCTGATGGACCAGATCCGCCCAGCTGGCGAGCGCGATGACGACGGAGGAGCAGACCCTGCTCGCGACGCGTTCAGCGGCCCTGGAGGCGGCGCAGTCCCGTGCCGTGATCGTGGACTCGGGCGGCCTCGCGGTACTGCTGCTGCTGGTGCTCATCGCCGGCACGATGATGGCGCGCGAGACGCAGCGCCGGGAGACCGAGGCCTGGGCTGCGCGCCGGGCAGGCCGCGCTGGTGCTGGCCATGCAGGGCGAACAGCGGCTGGAGGTGCTCGGCGCACGCGTGCTGCAGTTCATGACGCGGCAGCTGGCTGCACCTGCCGGCGCGTTCTACGTGATGGAGCAGGGCCGCGTGTTGCGCCGGGTGGCGGGTTTCGCACTGGCGGGTGAACCGCCGGAAAGTTTCGCAGTCGGCGAAGGACTGGTGGGCGAGGCGGGCGCGTGCCGGCCAGGTAATACAGGTTCGCGAGGTGCCGGCCGCACACCTGCGGCCTGGAATCCACGCTGCTGTCCACGGTGCCACAGCGCGTGGTGCTGGTGCCCGTGAGTTACAACGGCCGCATCAACGCGGTGATCGAATTCGCGATGACCAGCGCGCCCGATGCCGCGCACCTGCAGTTGCTGGAACGCGTGCAGCTGGCGGTGGGTGTCGCGGTGAATTCCTCCATCGACCGCTCGCGGCTGGAAGAGCTGCTCGAGGAGACCCAGCGCCAGTCCGAGGAGCTGCGGACCCAGCAGGAAGAACTGCGCGTCTCCAATGAGGAGCTGCATGAGCAGAGCGAGGCGCTGAAGAATTCACAGGCCCGGCTCGAACAGCAGCAGGTGGAGCTGGAGCAGACCAACTCGCAGCTCGAGGAGCAGACGCGCGCGCTGGAAGAGCATTCGGACCGCCAGGCGCGCGACGAGGTCGCGCTGCGCGAGCGCTCCGAGGAACTGCAGCGTGCCAACGACTACAAGTCGGAGTTCCTGGCCAACATGAGCCATGAGCTGCGCACGCCGCTGAACTCCTCGCTGATCCTCGCCAAGCTGCTGGCCGACAACCGCAACGGCAACCTCAGCGACGAGCAGGTGCGCTTCGCGCAGACCATCCACTCGGCCGGCAACGACCTGCTCGCGCTGATCAACGACATCCTCGACCTGTCGAAGATCGAGGCCGGCAAGATGGACATCCAGCGCGAGAAGCTGGTGCCGCTGCGGCTGCTCGATACCTTGCGCGAAGGCTTCACGGCGCTGGCGCAGGAGAAGGGCCTGCGCTTCGAGCTCGGGCAGTCGGCGCAGGTGCCGGCCAGCATCGAGTCCGATGGCCAGCGCGTGCTGCAGATCCTGCGCAACCTGCTTTCCAATGCCTTCAAGTTCACGGCCACCGGCGAAGTCACGGTGCAGGTGTCGGCAACCGGCAGCGGCGCGGAGCGGCGCCTCGGCTTTGCCGTGCGTGATACCGGCATCGGCATCGATCCGGGCCAGCAGCAGAACATCTTCGAGGCTTTCCGCCAGGCCGATGGCAGCACGCATCGCAAGTACGGTGGCACCGGCCTCGGCCTGTCGATCTCGCGTGATCTCGCGCACCTGCTGGGTGGCGCGGTGACTGTCGAGAGCACGCCCGGATCCGGAAGCACCTTCACGCTGTGGCTGCCGGAGCGGATGCCCGAGAAAGCCGAAGGCGGAGTCCGGCAATCGACGAGCTTTGCAACGCCCGAGCCTGCCGCGCATGCCACCGCGGCCACGCATGCGACGCCGGCACCGGCGCGCGCGGCGCCTCCGCCATTGCGCAGCACTTCCACGCTGGCCGACGTGCCACGGCCACCGGGATCCGACGCGCGCCTGCTGCTGATCATCGAGGATGACCTGGCCTTCGCCGAGATCCTGCGCGAGATGTCGGCGCAGCAGGGCTTCGATTCCATCGTCGTGCATACCGGTGCCGAGGGTCTCGCCGCCGCGCGCAGCTACCGCATCAGCGCCGTGCTGCTGGACATGCACCTGCCGGATCGCACCGGCCTTGCGATACTCGATGAACTCAAGCGCGATCCGGTCACGCGCCATGTGCCCGTGCATGCAATCTCGGTCGCGGACTACACGCACGAGGCGCTCAGTCGTGGCGCGGTGGGTTATGCGTTGAAACCCATCGACCGCGAGCAGATCGCCGCGGCCCTGCAGCGCCTCGACGCGCGCATCTCGCCCGGCCTGCGCCGCGTGCTGGTGGTCGAAGACGATGAACGCCAGCGTGAGAGCATGCGCCACCTGCTGGCCAGCGAATCGGTGGAGATCGTGGCCGTGGAGACCGCGGCGCGCGCGCTGGAGCTGCTGCGCCAGCAGACCTTCGATTGCATGGTGCTCGACCTGAGCCTGCCCGATTTCAGTGGCTACGAGCTGCTGGAGAAAATGGGTGAGACCGAAGGCGTGAGTTATCCGCCGGTCATCGTCTATACCGGCCGCGTGTTGAGCCGCGACGAGGAGCAGCGGCTGCGGCGCTTCTCGCGCTCCATCATCGTCAAGGACGCGCGCTCGCCCGAGCGGCTGCTCGATGAGGTGACGCTGTTCCTGCACCAGGTGGAATCGGAACTGCCGCCCGAGCGGCAGCGCATGCTGCGCGCCGCGCGCGATCGCGAGGCGGCGTTCGAAGGGCGGCGCATCCTCGTGGTCGAAGACGATGTGCGCAATATCTTTGCGCTCAGCAAGGTGCTGGAGCCGCGCGGTGCGCACGTGGACATCGCGCGCAACGGCCGCGAGGCACTCGAGCACCTGGAGCGCACGCAGGGCACGCCCAATGCGCCTGATCTGGTGCTGATGGACCTGATGATGCCGGAGATGGACGGCCTCACCGCCACGCGCGAGATCCGCAAGCTGCCACAATGGAAGCGCCTGCCCATCATCGCGCTCACCGCCAAGGCCATGCGCGACGACCAGGAGAAGAGCCTGCAGGCCGGCGCCAGCGATTATCTCTCCAAGCCGCTGGACATCGAGCGGCTGCTGTCGCTGATCCGTGTATGGATGCCGCAGTGACCCGCGCATGAACGAGCCCGTCAACGACATTGAATTGCGGCTGCTGCTGGAAGCGCTGTACCTGCGCTATCACTACGACTTCCGCGGCTATGCGCGCAGTTCGCTGCGCCGGCGCCTGCGCGTGGCCATGGACAAGTTCGGCTGCGACACGCTGTCGCGGTTGCAGGAGCGCCTGCTGCACGACGCGACGCTGATGCAGGAACTCATGGACATCCTCACCGTGCAGGTGAGCGAGATGTTCCGCGATCCGCCGTATTTCCAGGCGCTGCGCGAGCAGGTGGTGCCGCTGCTGCGTACGTATCCGTCGCTGAAGGTCTGGGTGGCGGGTTGCAGCACCGGCGAAGAGGTGTATTCGCTGGCCATCCTGCTGAAAGAGGAAGGCTTGCTCGAGCGCTCCTTCATCTACGCCACCGACATCAATGCGCAGGCGCTGGAGAAGGCGCAGGCCGGCGTGTACGACATCGAACGCATCAGCGGCTTCACGCGCAACCACCGCAAGTCGGGCGGGCGGGGTTCGCTGTCGACGTACTACACCGCAGCCTATGGCAAGGCGGTGTTCGATCGTTCGCTGAAGGCGCACATCACCTTCGCCGACCACAGCCTCTCGACCGATGCCGCCTTCTCCGAAGTGCAGCTGGTCTCCTGTCGCAACGTGCTCATCTATTTCGACCGCGCATTGCAGGATCGCGCCGTCGGCCTGTTCCGCGATTCGCTCTGCTACAAGGGCTTCCTCGGCATCGGCTCGAGTGAATCGCTGCGCTTCTCCTCGCATGTCGACAGCTTCGCGGAACTGGACCGCGAGGACCGCATCTACCAGAAGGTGGCGGCATGAGCGCGGCCCCGGACAAAGTCGCGGCGGTGGTGATCGGCGCTTCGGCCGGCGGCGTCGAGGCACTGGGTGCGCTGCTTGCCGCGTTGCGACCTGGCTGCGGCGTCTGCGTGCTGATCGTCGTGCACCTGCCGCGCGAACGACCCAGCCTGCTGAGCGGGCTGTACGCCTCCCGATGTGCCTTGCCCATCTTTGAAGCGGTGGACAAACAGGCCGTGGAAGCCGGCGCAGTCTATTTCGCCGCGCCGGATTACCACCTGCTGGTGGATTGCCATGACGACGCACCGACGCTGGCGCTGTCGGTGGATGCGCCCGTGCATTACTCGCGACCGTCCATCGACGTACTGTTCGAATCCGCCGCGGAGTGCTGGCGTGAGCGGTTGATGGCAGTGGTCCTGACCGGCGCCAGTGAAGATGGCGCGCGCGGCATGGCAGCGGTGGCACGCGCCGGCGGCATCACTGTCGTGCAGGATCCCGCCGAGGCACTGGCACCCATGCTGCCGACGGCGGCACTGCGCACCGGCCATGCGCAGCGAGTGTTGCCGCTCGCCGGCATCCGCGCGCTGTTCGCCGAACTGGGTGATGCGCCATGAACGCCGCACGCATCGACCTGCCACCAGTGAAGTTCCTGCTGGTGGATGACCTCGAGGACAACCTGCTGGCGCTGTCGGCACTGCTGCGCGAGAGCCATGTGGAGATCCTGCTGGCACGCTCCGGCGCCGAGGCGCTCGAACTCCTGCTGGTGCACGACGTGGCGCTGGCCCTGCTCGACGTGCAGATGCCCGAGATGGATGGCTTCGAACTCGCCGAACTGATGCGCGGCAGTGAACGCACGCGACACGTGCCCATCATCTTCGTCACCGCCGGCGCGCGCGATTCGCATCGCCATTTCCGCGGCTACGGCGCTGGCGCGGTGGACTTCCTGTACAAGCCCATCGATCCACACATCCTGCGCAGCAAGGCCGAGGTGTTCTACCAGCTGCACCGCCAGAAGCAGCAGCTCGACGCGAATGTCGCGGAGCTGGCGCAGACGCTGCGCCTCAACGAAGTGTTCGCCGCAGTGCTGGGCCATGACCTGCGCAATCCACTCAGTGCCATCGTTGCCTCGGCGCACCTGCTGCGCAACAGTCCCGATGAAACCGCGCGCGGTGCCGGTCAGCGCGTGCTGAGCAGCAGCCGGCGCATGGCGCGGCTCATCGAGGACCTGCTGGATTTCTCGCGTGCGCGCCTCGCTGGCGGCATCACCGTGCAGCCCGAGCCCGGTGATCTCGGTGATGTCGCGCGGCGCGTACTGCAGGAGCACCAGGTCTCCGCACCCGAACGCAGCATCGAGCTCACGCAGGAAGGTTCACTGCGTGCCGACTTCGATGGTGAACGCATCGCGCAGGTGGCCTCCAACCTCGTCGGCAATGCGCTTCAACATGGCGGCAGGGAAGGCGTGATCCGCGTGCACCTGGATGGCAGCGCCGCGGAGCGCGTGCGCCTGTCGGTGATCAACCCCGGCGAGATTCCCGCGCACCTGCGCGGCGAGATCTTCGAGCCCTTCCGCGGTCGCGACCGGCCCAGCGGCGAGCGCGGCGCGGGCCTCGGTATCGGTCTTTACATCGTGCAGCAGCTGGCCCGCGCGCATGGCGGTGAGGTCGAGGTGAAGAGCGGCGAAGGCACCACCAGCTTCACCGTCACCTTGCCGCGCGCGAAGATCCGCTGAGCGCGGCCTGCAGCAGGCTGCGTCCACGCAGGAACATCTCGGTGGCCTGCGCGGCGTACAGCCCGACGACGAACAGCAGGAAGCCATCCGTCACCACGCCGATGTAGGCATGCACCGGTGAATTGGCGCTGGTGAGCCAGGGGCGCAGGCCG
The DNA here is from genome assembly GCA_037200665.1 of Pseudomonadota bacterium. GTDB lineage: Bacteria > Pseudomonadota > Gammaproteobacteria > Steroidobacterales > Steroidobacteraceae > ZC4RG30. The sequence goes on from JBBCGD010000008.1 coordinate 429,124, forward strand.
ATGCGCAACAACACCACGCCGAAGAAGGCGGCCATGGCCCAGATGGACGCCTTCACCTGCAGCTGGCCACTTTCGGCATCCACGCTGATGGCCATCAGCTTGCCCTGGTGCCAGCCCAGCAGTGCGCCCACGCCCACCGTCACCAGCAAGGCGAGTACCTGCAATACGCCATGCGGTGGCGCGCTCCATACCAGAGCCACGGCGGCAACCGCGACGATGGCTGGCCGGATCCACAGGTTACGCAGCTTCATCGGGCGCACGCCGGTCATCCGCCGCATGCGCAGGACGACGATGGTGAACACGATGAGGATGGGCAGAAGCGTGCTCATGGGACTCGAGGGTTGCTGCACGGGTGCTCCGGTGGGCTGGCGGGAAGTCTGCGAACTCTATGGATAGCGCGCCGGGACGGCAACGGTTCCGTTCCGTGCGGGTCGCTCGCGGGCGTATGCTCCACCGCATGTCGAACAGTGTGAAGCCGCGCCGCCCGCGCATCCGCTGGGTACTGGCCGCCGTGCTGGTGGTGGTGCTCGTGGCCGCCTGGTTCATGATGCCGTCCGGTGCCACGGCATTTGCAGCCGGCAAGCGCGTGGCGCTCGATGCGTATCCCGCGACGATTACCGGTGTACCCGCAGCCGCCGACAGCAACGATGCGGTGTCGCGCGGTCGCTATCTCGCCGCTGCCGCGGATTGCGAGGCCTGCCACACCATCCCCGGCGACCAGCCTTTTGCCGGTGGGCGGCCGTTCAAGACGGCGTTCGGCACGCTGTACTCGCCCAACATCACGCCGGATCGGCAGACCGGCATCGGCGCGTGGAGCGACGCGGATTTCCTCAAGGCCCTGCATGAAGGCGTGAACCGTCGTGGCGAGGCGCTGTATCCGGCGTTTCCCTATGCGTCATTCAGCCTGCTGACCGACGCGGACGTGCTCGCGATCAAGGCCTACCTGTTCTCGCTGCCGGCCGTACCACGCGCATCGCGTGCCAATGAGCTGCAGTTCCCCTTCAACCAGCGCGGCCTGATGGTGGTGTGGTCCGCGCTGTACAACCCCAAGGCGCGCTACCAGCCCGTGGCCGAACGCACGGCCAGCTGGAACCGCGGCGCCTATCTCGCCGAAGGGCTTGCTCATTGCGGTGACTGCCACACGCCGCGCAATCCGCTGCAGGCCTTGAACAACCGGCGCAAGTTCGCCGGCGGCGAAGCCGAGGGATGGCATGCCTACAACCTCACCAGCGACCGTGACTCGGGCATCGGCGCCTGGAATGCCGCGGATCTCAACGACTACCTGCGCACCGGCCGCTCGCTCGAGCATGGCGCGGCGTTCGGCCCGATGGCCGAGGCCGTGCACCTGAGCCTGCAGAAGCTGGTGCCCGCGGATCTCGCGGCCATCGTGGAATACGTGCGCAGCGTGCCGGCGATCTCGAACCGCAACCTGCCGGCACCGAAACTGGCGCGCGCGCCGGACCACGCCACCGATTCGCTCGCTGCCGATCAGCGCAACCCGGGCGGCCAGGCACTGTATGCCAGCCTGTGCTCGGGCTGCCATACCTGGGCCGGTGCCAACGACTACGTGCCGCATGCACTGCTCACGGGCACGCGCTCGGTGAATGATCCCGCAGCAGTGAACGTGGCACAGGCGCTGCTGCATGGGGCGACGCCGCTGCCTTCCAGCGAAGGCAAGATCGCGATGCCATCCTTCGGTGGCTGGTCCGATGCGCAGATCGCCGATCTTTCCAACTACGTGATCGCGCGCTTCGGCGCCGCGCCTTCCTCCATCTCACCCGCAGAGGTGCGCCGCCTGCGTGCGGCCAACTGAAAAAC
>JBBCGD010000009.1:0-185122 GCA_037200665.1 Pseudomonadota bacterium
GTGCACAGCCTGCAAAGTAATTCCATGAAGACCGAACGCATGCGCCTGCGCATCCTGGCGACGCTGTGCGCGGTGGCAGCCCCCGCGCTGCTCCAGGCCGCAGGCAAACCGGCACCGATGTCGGTGCCCGAGCAGCAGGCCTTCGTCGATCGCTACTGCATGGATTGCCACAATCCCGAGGACATTCGTGGCGACATGATGATCACGGACCTCGACCTGTCGAAGCCGCATGCCAACTGGGACCTCGCCGAGAAAGTGATCCGCAAGGTCGGCGTTCAGATGATGCCGCCGCCGGGCAACAAGAGTCCCGACCAGGCGACGCGCGCGCGTTTCGTCGCCTCGCTGTCGCAGAGCGTGGACAGCTGGGCTGCCACGCATCCGGATCTCGGCAATCCGCCCCTGCATCGCGTGAACCGCACCGAGTACGCGAACTCCGTGCGCGAGCTGCTGAAGGTGGACGTGGATTCCGAAGCGCTGTTGCCCAGCGATGCCTTCAGTCATGGCTTCGACAACATGGCTGACGTGCTGGGCTCTTCGCCTGCATTGATGGAAGCCTACGTGCGGGCGGCCGGCAAGGTCAGTCGCCAGGCCCTGGGTGAGGTCGATGCCACGCCGCTGATGGCCATCTACCAGGTGCCGCGCGTGGTTTCGCAGGTGCGCCACATCGAGGGCACGCCACTGGGAACCCGTGGCGGCATCTCGGTGATGCACGATTTCCCCGCTGATGGTGACTACTCCATCCGCCTGTCGTTCTACTTCTCGCTGGATGGTCCGCTGTTCGGCGCGACGCAGGGCAAGGGCCAGCAGATCGAAGTTTCGGTCAATGGCGAGCGCGTGGCGCTGTTCCCCATTTCGCCGGACGTCACCAAGTTCGACGAGATCAAGACGCCGCCCATCCACATCAAGGCCGGTCCGCAGCGCGTTTCCGCTGCCTTCGTGGTCACCGCGGATGGCCCGGTGGAAGACGCCGTGATGCCCATCGGCCTGTCGCTGCTGGATCTCAACCAGGCGACGCTGGCTGGCCTCACCACGCTGCCGCACCTGCATGAGCTGATCATCGCGGGCCCGACCAAGGTCACCGGCATTTCCGAGACGCCGAGCCGCAAGGCCATCTTCACCTGCTATCCCAAGTCGGATGCGGAACAGGAGCCATGCGCGCGCAAGGTGCTCACGCAACTGGCCACGCGTGCGTATCGCCATCCGGCGACCACCGATGAAGTGGCGCAGCTGATGAAGTTCTACACGCAGGGGCATGTGGATGGCGGCTTTGAAGGTGGCGTGGGCGTGGCGCTGCAGGCCATCCTCGCGAGCCCACGCTTCATCTATCGTTTCGAGGAAGTGCCTGCGCAATACCTGAAGACATCGACGCCCGCGGGCAAGGCCGACACCGAAGCCTCGAGCCATCCGATCAGCGACCTCGAGCTCGCCTCACGCCTGTCGTATTTCCTGTGGAATGCGCCGCCCGATGACCAGCTGCTGCAGCTGGCGGCGGACAACAAGCTGCACAACGAGCGCACGCTGCGCGCCCAGGTACAGCGCATGTTGAAGGACGAGCGTTCCATCTCGCTGTCGGAGACCTTCGCCAGCCAGTGGCTGCACCTGCAGAACCTGAAGTCGCTGCGTCCGGATGGTTATCTCTATCCGATGTACGACAAGACGCTGGGCGACGCCATGCGGCGCGAGACCATCCTGTTCTTCGACAGCATCGTGCGCGAGGACCGGCCGGTGCAGAGCCTGCTCGATGCGCGCTACACCTTCGTCAATGAACAGCTGGCCGCGTTGTACGGCATTCCCAATGTGCTGGGCAATCGCTTCCGCCGCGTGGAGCTGGCGGATGAGAACCGCTTTGGCCTGCTGGGCAAGGCGAGCCTGCTGGCGCTGACCTCGGCCTCGAACCGCACCTCGCCGGTGATCCGCGGCAAGTACATCATGGAAGTGTTCCTGGGCACGCCGCCGCCACCGCCGCCGCCGGATGTGCCGGCGCTGGAAGAACACGCAGGTGGCATCACTCCGCTGACGGTGCGGGCGCGCCTCGAGCAGCATCGCAAGAATCCGCAGTGCGCGGGTTGCCACAAGTACATGGACCCGATCGGCTTCGCGCTGGAGAACTTCGATCCGATCGGCGCCTGGCGCAGCAACGACTCGGGCGCGAAGATCGACTCCGCGGGCCAGCTGTTCGACGGCACGCCGCTCGATGGCCCGGCCAGCCTGCGCAAGGCGCTGATGAACCACTCGCAGGATTTCATCAACACCTTCAGCGAGTCGCTGTATGCCTATGGCATGGGTCGCGTGCTCGGTGCGCGCGACATGCCGGTGGTGCGCGCCATCGAGCGTGATGCCGCGAAGCAGGGCAACAACTTCTCCGCTTTCGTGCTGGGCATCGTCGAATCCGCGCCGTTCCGCATGCGTGCAGCGCCGGCCGAGGGACATGCGCCCTTGCAGGCCTCGACGCAGCCCCCATCCACCGCGCGTGTCGACTGACCGCGCCCGCCACAGATCCTGAATCGAGGAAACCATGTTCAACACGAAAAAGTATCTGTCCCGACGCACGCTGCTCCGTGGCATGGGTGCCAGCATCTCGCTGCCACTGCTCGACGCGATGATTCCAGCCAGCACGGCGATGGCGCTGACCGCGGCGAACCCGAAGTCGCGACTGACCTGCATCGAGATGGTCCATGGCAATGGCGGCAGCACCGCCTACGGCACGGCCCAGCACCTGTGGTCGCCGGCGGGCGATGGCGCGAACTGGGAAATGACCGAGATCCTCAGCCCGCTGAAGGATTTCCGCGACTACATGACCATCGTCACCGGCACCGACCTGAAGGGTGCGATGTCGTGGACGCATGAGGAAGAGGGTGCCGACCACATGCGCTCCAGCGCCGCGTACCTCACCGCCGCACATCCGAAGATGACCGAGGGTGCCGATATCTACAACGGCATCTCCATCGACCAGCTGTATGCGCAGAAATTCGGCCAGGACACGCCGCTGCCCTCGTTGCAACTGTGCATCGAGAGCGCCGACGCTTCGGGCGCCTGCGACTACGGCTACGCCTGCGTGTACTCCGACACCATCAGCTGGGCTTCGCCCACCGCGCCACTGCCGATGACGGTGGATCCGCGCGTCGCCTTCGAGGCGCTGTTCGGTGATGGTGCCACCAAGGAAGAGCGCGCGCAGCGCCAGCGCGTCAACGCCAGCATCCTCGACTGGATCGCCAGCGACGTGGGTTCGCTGAAGAAGACTCTCGGTACCGCCGACCGTTCGCGCATGGATGACTACCTCGCCAACGTGCGCGAGATCGAACGCCGCATCCAGGGCATCGAGAAGCACAACTCCCAGAGCGGCGATCGCGAGCTGCCGGCCGCGCCCATCGGCGTGCCGGACAGCTACGAAGAACACCTGAAGCTGATGTTCGACCTGCAGGTGCTGGCCTTCATGACCGACTCGACGCGCGTCTCGGCGCTGAAGATGAGCCATGACGTCAGCATGCGCGTGTTCGCGGACAGCGGTGTTTCCACGCCGTTCCATTCGTGCTCGCACCATGGCGAAAACCCCGCGAAGATCGCGGACTTCAGCAAGATCAACAAGTATCACGTCGGCCTGCTGAAGTATTACTTCGAGCAGCTGCGCAGCACCCCGGATGGCGATGGCAGCCTGCTCGATCATTCGATCACGCTGTACGGCAGCCCGATCGGCGACTCGAATGCGCACAACCACAAGCGCCTGCCGGTGCTGCTGGTGGGGCATGGCAACAACAACGTGCGTGGCAACAACCACGTGCGCGTAGCCGATGGCACGCCGCTGGCCAATGTGCACCTGACCCTGATGAACAAGCTCGGCATGGGCATGACGAGCCTGTCCGACAGCACCGGCGAAATCGCCATCTAGCCTGGAGCGCAGAAGATGCAGATGAAGCCAAGGTCATTGCCAGTATCGCTGGCGCTCGCGGGTTTGCTTGCAACAGCCGGCGCCGCGCTCTCCGCGAACACTCTGCCCGCTCCCACCGGGCTGGTCGAAGCGGTACAAGGTGGCGATGTGGCCGCGGTACGCACACTGCTGCGCCAGAAAGCTTCCGTGAATGAAGCCGAAGGTGACGGCAGCACCGCGCTGCACTGGGCCGCGCATGATGACAAGCTCGCCATCGCGAAGCTGTTGTTGTCCGCGCACGCCGATGCGAATGCGGTGACCCGCAACGGTGGCCTCACGCCGCTGCTCTTGGCCTGCGAAACCGGCGACGCGGCGATGATCAACCTGCTGATCGATCATGGCGCCAACCCGCGCCAGGCCAATGCGCTGGGCACGACGCCACTGATGGTCGCCGCGGCTTCGGGCAGCGCGAAGGCCGTCGATGCGCTGGTGGCGCATGGCGTCGATCCGAACGAGCGCGAGAAGGTGCACGGCCAGACGGCATTGATGTTCGCCGCCAACCTGAATCGCGCCGAGGCCATCCATGCACTGCTGGTGCATGGCGCCGATGCCAATGCCGCGTCGACCGTGGTGCCCGCGACCAGCTACACGCGCAGCCGTCCCGGCAACAACAACAACAATGACGCCGACAAGACTGATGACGACGCCGCGCCTCCCAAGGATGCGCCGGCGAAAGACCCGGCCGCAAAGGATGGCGCACCGGCGCGGCCTGCAAACCGCAGGCCCGGCCCTGCTGCGGGCACATCGCCCACGACTGAAATCGCCGCGTCGGCCAGCGACAACGTCGGCAACAACGGCGGTGGTGGCGGCAACAACGCCGCGGCCGCCGCGCAGCGCCGCGACCGTGGCAATGCTTCGAAGATGGGCGGACTGACGCCGCTGCATTACGCGGCGCGCCAGGGCAATGTCGAAGCCACCAGGGCGCTGATCGAAGGCGGCGCGAAGATGGATATCCAGAGCGGCAGCGAGCAGACCACGCCGCTGGTGCTGGCCATTGCCAACGGCCACTACGATGTCGCGAAGGTGCTGGTCGAGCACGGCGCCGACGTGAACAAGGCCAACATCATGGGCCTGGCACCGCTGTATGCCGTCATCGACGTGCAATGGGTACCGAAGCAGTGGTCACCCGAACCGCTGGTGGACCAGGAACACACCGACTACCTCACGTTGATGAAGCTGCTGATCGACCATGGCGCCAACGTGAATGCGAAGCTCGGCCGCACCATGTGGTTCCGCACGCTGACTGAGAATCGCCACTGGACCGACGCCGCGGGTTCCACCGCCTTCTGGCGCGCGGCCTGGGCCGATGACATGAAGGCCATGCAGTTGCTGAAGGCTGCGGGCGCCGACGTCACCATCGCCTCGGACAACGACACCACGCCATTGATGGTCGCGGCCGGCATCGGCTGGGGCGCGAACTACAGCGCCACTGCACCGACGCGCATGGAGGCCGTGAAATACCTGATGGGAATGGGTGCCGACGTGAATCACCAGGACAAGCAGGGCTTCACCGCGCTGCATGGCGCGGGCTTCGTCGGTAACCTCGAACTCATCCAGTACCTGGTGGACAGTGGTGCGAAGACTGATGTGAAGAGCAAGGCCGGCGACTATCCCGCCGACTCGGCCAACGGGCCGTTCGAAAAGTCGCTGCCGAATCCCGAGGCCGTGGTGTTGCTCGAGAAGCTCGGTTCGCCCAACTCGCACAATTGCCGTTCCAGTGATTGCGTGCCGCCGTTGAAGGAAGAGAAGGCGGTGGCCAATGATGGCAAGCCCGGCGCGACGCCGGTTGCGCCGGCGTCACCGGCAGCTCCGGTCACCAAGGCAAAGCTGCAGCCTGCGGGTTGATGTCTGCCCGGCAGCGCGCCGTTCGAGTGCGCGATTCAGGCCAGCGCGGAGCGCAGTTCCTGCGCCAATTGTTCGACATGCGCGCTGGTGTGCGCGGCGGAGAGGAAACCGACTTCGAATGCACTCGGCGCCAGGTAGATGCCGGCATCGAGCAGCTTGTGGAACACCGGGCCGAATGGCGCGGCCGGTTTGGTCTTCAGATCACCGAGGCTGCGCAGTCGCGCGGCGCCTTGCGCAAGATAAGGCCAGAACAACGAGGCCACGCGTTGCACGGTGAGGCCAGGAATCGCATTCAGCTTGCCTTCCAGCTCCGCACCGAGCTTCTCGAGCTGCGCGTAGAGCTTGCCATCGGCGAGTTGCTCGAGTGTCGCGAGTCCCGCGGCCATCGCCACCGGATTCGCCGACAGCGTGCCCGCCTGGTACACCGGGCCCACCGGCGCCACCAGTTCCATGTATTCACGCTTGCCGCCATACGCACCCACCGGGAAGCCACCACCGATCACCTTGCCGTAGGTGACGAGGTCGGGCTCGATGCCGTACAGGCCGGCAGCCCCGGTGAAGCCGAGACGGAAGCCGCTGATCACTTCATCGAGCAGCAGCAACGCGCCATGCTTCCTGCACAGCGCCGCGAGCGTCTTCAGGAATTCGGGTCGTTGCGGCAGCAGGCCGTAGTTGGCCGGCAGCGGTTCGATGATGGCGCAGGCGATCTCGCTGCCGTGCCTGGCGAAGACGGCTTCGAGCGCGGCTTCATCGTTGAGCGGTGCGACCAGCGTGCCGCCCAGCGTGTCCTTGTTGAGGCCGGCGCTGTCGGGTTCGGTGGCTTCGGCGAGGCCCGAGCCGGAGCGGATCAGCATCGCGTCGGTATGGCCGTGGTAGCAGCCATCGAACTTCAGCACGATGTCGCGTTTCGTCGCACCTCGCGCCACGCGCAGCGCCGACATCACCGCCTCGGTGCCTGAATTCACGAAGCGGATGCTCTGCACCCACGGAATGCGCGCGGTGATGTATTCCGCCAGCGCAAGCGAGTAGGGCTCGGCGGTGCCAAGGCTCCAGCCGCGATCGATGGCGGCGACGGCCGCGTCTCGCACAGCCTTGTTACCATGGCCGAGGATCAGCGGTCCGAAGGCGAGGCAGAAGTCGAGCAGCTCGCGGCCATCCACATCGCGGATCAGTGCGCCGGCGCCGCCGGTCATGAAGCGCGGCGTTCCGCCTACGCCCTTGAAGGCCCGCACCGGAGAGTGAACGCCACCTGGCGAGACCTTCTTCGATCTCTCGAACAACGCATCCGAAGTACTCATCGACCCAGCCATTCCTTTGCGTGACGCGAACCATAACTGATGATCATCGAGGCACCGGCACGCAGGAAGCCATGCCACGCTTCGAGGTGCGCGTTGACGCGATTCGCCAGGCCCTGTTCGGCCAGCAGTTCGATGCCCGCGTATTCGCCGCTCACTTCATACACCGCCCACGGCTGCGCGTAGCGACGCGACAGGTCGGCAAGGATGTCCAGGTACGGCATGCCCGGCTTCACCATCAGGATGTCCGCGCCTTCGCGCACATCGCGTTCCACCGACAGCAGCGCGTCCTGCGCGCGCGACGGATCGATCTGGTAGCTGGAACGATCGGTGAGCAGGATGCCTTCGCCCTTGGGCGCGGAATCCGCAGCAACACGGAAGGGACCATAGAAGCTCGAATGGAACTTCGCCGCGTAGCTCATCAGCACCGTGCGCTCGAGGCCGCTCGCATCGAGCGCCTGGCGGATGGCGCCGATGCGGCCATCCATCATGTCGCTGGGCGCGACGCAGTCGGCACCGGCGCGCGCATACGACAGCGCGGCAGCCACGAGCTCATTCACGCTCGCCGCATTGTCGAGATGGTCGTGCGAATCGTTCAGCACGCCGCAATGGCCGTGCGGCGTGGAAGAACACAGGCACACATCGACGGCGATCCACACGTCCTTGCCGAAGCGTTGCTTGATCGCCGCGATCTGGCCGGAGGTGAAGGACCAGTCGATGCCCTGCGCCTGGTGCGAAGCCGGCACGCCGAACAGCAGGAATTTGCTGACCCCGGCCTTGAGGTCGGATTCGATCTGCGCCAGCAACGAAGCCGGCGTTTCGCGATACACGCCGGTGAGCCCGGGGATGACTTCGCGCCCCGCGATGCCTTCCACCACGAACAGCGGCTGGATGAACTGCTCGTGGTGCGGGCGCGCGCCACGGGTCAGGCCGCGGACATGGGAGTCCTGGCGCAGACGGCGGAGGGTGATTCCGGTCATGATGTTCCTGTGGGTCGCGCGAAGCGGCAAAATGCCCCGCGAGGGGCGCATCCTGCCACAAGTGATGAGCCCATGTTATGAGGTGGTTGGGAGAGAATGCCCTATGTCAATTGAAGCCAAAACCGAAGCCTCGCTGGCGTTGTTGCGGGCCGCGGTCCGCGACTACGGCAAGGTGGTTTATTCCAGCAGCCTGGGCGCCGAATCCATCGTGCTCACGGACCTCATCTGGGGGCAGGTACCGGAGATCGAAATCTTCACGCTCGATACCGGGCGGCTGCACGAGCACACCCGCAACCTGATCGAACGGCTGGAAAGCCGCTACCAGCGCCGCATGAAGGTGTACTACCCGGATGCCGTCGCCCTGGAAAATTGGGGTCGCGCAGAACGGAATCAATGGCTTCTTCAACAGCGTGGAGCAGCGCCAGGGCTGCTGCCACATCCGCAAGGTGGAGCCGTTCAAGCGTGCCGTTGCCGGCGCGAAGGCATGGATCACCGGCGTGCGGCGCGAGCAATCCGCCACGCGTTCGCAGGCGCAGTCCATCGAGATCGATGTGGCCAATGGCGGCATCGCGCGCATCAGTCCACTGCTCGAATGGACACACGATGAAGTGTGGAACTACATCCGTTCGAAGAAGCTGCCCTACAACCCGCTGCACGACATGGGCTATCCCAGCATCGGCTGCGAGCCATGCACGCGCGCCGTGCAGGCGGGCGAAGACAGTCGCTCCGGCCGCTGGTGGTGGGAGAACAGTGATTCAAGGGAATGCGGACTGCAGCCGCGCGTGCGCAAGCCGGCGGCCACCGCCAGCTGATCCTCCAGGCCGCGCATGGACTACCTGCCGATCTTCGTGGATGTACGCGAGCGCCTGGTCGTGGTGGTCGGTGGTGGTGTCGTGGCCGCGCGCAAGGTGGAGCAGCTGCTGAAGGCGCATGCGCGCGTGCGCGTGGTGGCGCCGCAGCTGTGTCCGGAGATCGAGGCATTCCGCGACCTGGCGCGCATCGAGTGGCGGCCGCTGTCGTTCTCGGCGCCGCAGCTGGAAGGCGCGTTGCTGGTCATCGCCGCGACCGATGATGCTGCGGTCAATGTCGAAGTGACCGCAGCGGCGCGCGAGCGCGGCGTCCTCGCCAATGTGGTCGATGATGGTCCTGCTTCGGATTTCATCTTTCCCGCCATCGTCGATCGTTCGCCATTGATCGTTGCGGTGGGCACTGCGGGCAATTCGCCCACGCTGGCGCGCCGTGTGCGGGCGCAGATCGAGGCGTTGCTGCCGGAGCGGCTGGGCGACATCGCGCGCTATGCGGGTCGCTGGCGCGAGGCAGTGGCGAAGGCATTGCCGGCATTGCCCGCAAGGCTGCGCTTCTGGGACAACTTCCTCGCGAGTCCGGTGGCCACGCGATTGCTCGCGGGCAGTGAGGAAGGTGCCGATGATGAAATGCGCGCTGCGCTGGAGACTGCGCGTGAGGCAGCGGTCGTGCCACGCGGTGAGGTGTATCTCATAGGCGTCGGCCCCGGTGATCCGGACCTGCTGACCCTGCGCGCGCAGCAGCTGCTGCAGCAGGCCGATGTGCTGCTGTACGACCGGCTGGTGCCCGAGGTCATCCTCGGTCGCGCGCGTCGTGATGCCGTGAAGATCAATGTGGGCAAGACGCCCGGCCAGCACGAACACACGCAGGATTACATCAATGCGCTGTTGCTGGAGCAGGCGGGGCAGGGCAAGCGCGTGGCCCGCGTGAAGGGCGGCGATCCCTTCGTGTTTGGTCGCGGCGGCGAGGAACTCGCAGCGCTGCGCGCCGCGGGAATTCCCGTCGTGGTGGTGCCCGGCATTACTGCAGGTCTCGGCGCCGCCGCGAGCACCGGCATGCCGCTGACCCAGCGCGGCATGGCGCAGGCCGTGACCTTCGTCACCGCGACGGGCGCGCAAGGCGATGCGCTCAATTGGACCGCGTTGGCGCAGCCCGATCACACGGTGGTCTTCTACATGAGTGCGGCGCAGAGCGCGCATATCGCCGAACGCCTGCTCGCCCATGGGCTGCCTGGCGCGCATCCCGCTGTATTGATCGAGCACGCCACCTGGCCGGACCAGCGCGTACTGAAGACCACATTGGCAGGATTGCCCGCAATGGCCGCGGCTGCACAGCTGCGCTCACCGACACTGCTGGTCGTCGGGCAGGTTGCGGCCCTCGCGCAGGTCACAGGCAACGCGGCTGCCGACCCGCCATCCATCGACGCACAGCTACGCAGATAGCACGCAAGTTTTCCCCGGGAGAAGTTTCCAATGACCGTCTACAAGGGTTTCATCGAAGCCGTCGGCAACACGCCACTGATCCGCCTCGCGGGCCTGAGCCGTGAAACCGGCTGTGAGATCTACGGCAAGGCGGAGTTCATGAACCCGGGTGGTTCGGTGAAGGACCGGGCCGCCAAGTGGATAGTGCAGGACGCCGAGGCACGCGGCCTTCTGAAGGCAGGCGGCACCGTGGTCGAAGGCACCGCGGGCAACACCGGCATCGGCCTTGCGCATGTCTGCAATGCGCGCGGCTACCGCCTCATCCTGCTGATGCCCGACAACCAGTCGCCGGAGAAGTACCAGCTGCTGCAGGCCCTCGGTGCCGAAGTGCGCAAGGTGCCCGTGGTCCCGTACAGCAATCCGCAGCAGTACCAGCACCAGGCCGGGCGGCTCGCGCAGGAATTCCCCAATGCCATCTGGTCGAACCAGTTCGACAACACCGCGAATCGCCGTGCGCATGTGGAATCCACCGGCCCGGAGATCTGGCAGCAGACTGGCGGCAAGATCGATGCCTTCGTGGCCTCGAGCGGCACGGGCGGCACGCTGGCCGGTACTTCCGAATACCTGAAGTCGCGCAGTTCGAAGGTGCGCACGGTGCTGGCCGACCCACCCGGCAGCTCGCTGTATGAATACGTGCTGCACGGTGAAGTGAAATCCACTGGCAAGGGCTCGATCACCGAGGGCATCGGCATCGCGCGCGTCACCGACAATTTCAACAGCGCGCCCATCGACAGCGCCGCGCATGTGGAAGACAAGGAGACCGTCGCGATGGTGTACCGACTGTTGCATGAGGAAGGCCTGTTCCTGGGCAGCACCAGCGGCATCAACGTGGCGGCGGCCGTGCGCGTGGCGCGTGAACTCGGCCCGGGGCACACGGTGGTCACTATCCTGTGCGATGGCGGTGCCAAATATGTCTCGCGCCTCTACGACCGTACGTGGCTCACCGAGAAGGGCCTGCTGGAAGCCGCCGAGGAAGGGAAAAGGATCGCAAGGTGACGGTGCGTCTGGCGACTGCATCCGATCCGTGCTTGCGCTACGAGTAGTCGGCGACCAGCGCCGCCCAGGCGCGGCGCTTGTCCTCGAGCGATAGCCGCGCATGCGCGGGGCTGGTGGATGGGAGCTGCAGCATTGGCAGCTCCTTCCACGGCGTGGCAAGTCCGGGCAATACATGGCGGCGGAACAGTTGCGCCGCCGTGCCACCGTTGAATGCGATGGCCTCTATGCCCGCGTGACCGCGGAAGAACTGCGCGAAATCATTGACGACGATCGACGCGGGATCGATGTCGGAATCCAGGCTCGAACGCCGGTCACAGCGCGCGAGCACATCCCAGATGGCAATGCCGGCCTGCTTCGTCGCGCGCAGGCGCGCCGCGTAGTTCGCCGTGGCCGGAATTTTCCAGATCGATTCCAGCAACGGCCAGAAGCCATTGCGTGGATGCGCGTAGTACTGCCCTGCATTCAGCGAGGCGATGCCCGGCATGCTGCCGAGGATCAGCAAGCGGGCGCGGCGGCCTGCGACGGGTGCGAAACCCTGCAGTTTCCCGGCTATGGCGCGCCGCTCCCGGGCACGCGTCGCGGGAACATCCAGTGTCCATCGCGGCGGACCAGCGTGTCGGCCATGCCTGCAGCGATGCCCGGCAGGTAACGTCCGGTGTTGGTCTTCACGGTATCTCCTCGTGCAAGTCTGGTGGAACCCAATCGCGCCGCGCGTCCACCGACAGCAGCCGCTCGCGCGAATAGTACGTGAACGGCCAGTCGCGGGCGGCGACGGGCGAGGCGAGCAGTGCGCGCAGGGAAGCGGCGAAGGGCATGCCGGAATGGCGCGCGATGTGGTCGTCGATCACCAGCATGTACAGCCGCGTGATGCTCTCGTGGTAACCACTGCTGTCGGTGTTGGTCGTACCGACCGATTCGTTGTGCGCACGGATGCGGCCGCGGATTTCATCCAGCGCAGCGGGCATGCCAAGTCGCCACGCGTACCAGTGGCCGGCGACCAGGTGCGCTTCATGCGTCCAGCGTTCGCGCGGCAGCTCCAGCGCCTCGAAGGCCGCGATGAACGATTCGACTTCCGCGAACTCCATGCGCTGCCGTTACGGCTACACCGGCCGGCCCTGTGTGCCTTCGCCAGCGGTGATGAACAGGAAGCGCGATGCCGTGGCGATCTTCGCGGTATGCCAGCTGCCGCGCGGGATGAACGCGAAGCTGCCCGCCTGCTCCAGTTGCAGCTGGCCGTGCGAACCATCCGCGGCTTCGATGACCATGGTGGCTGCGCCGCTCAGCAGGCAGACGATTTCATCCCCGTTGGGATGCATCTCCCAACTTTTCCAGTCGGCGTCGTAGTCGCCGGTGGTGACCAGGTATTCATGGTGGAAGTTGCCGAGCGCACCGCTCATCAGCTTCGGCCAGAAGCCGTCCGCCGGCAGTTTCTCGATGGCGCTGTCCGGCTTGAGTCGCAGGTAGGTTGCGAAGAGGTTGTCGGCTGCCATGGATCCCCCGGTGCTTGCGGGCACGCCAGCGAGAATAGCGGGGATGGGAACCGGCGGGGTGGATCCCGCCGGTCAGGCGATCAGAACGGAATGGTCGCCATCTGGGTGCTGCGGTACGCGGCATCCAGGAACTGCGCGGGGTCGCCCATCTGCTCGATGAGTGACTTCAACGGCCGCTCCGCATTCAGCGTGCCCACCGTCGCGAAGTCGATGCCCTTGTTGTAGTTCACGATGTCCTGCGGGCCGGCGCCCTTGTTGAACAGGATGAAGAACTGCTTGAACAGGGCCCAGAAGATGTCCTTCTGCTTCACGATGTCCGCGCCGGTGGTCGTCGGACCAACCGCGGGGATGACGATGGTGTCGGGCTTCACCACATCCGACAGGATCTCGTACGAGCGCACGAAGCCGTGCATGAAGCCGCCGTTGAGGTAATCCATCACCGGCCAGCTGTTCGAGCCCACCGGTCCGCCGGCAACGATCACGTTGCGCTTCGGGAAGTGGATGAACAGGTCGCCGTTGGTGTGCGCGCCGGGCAGGTAGCGGTAATCCACCTGCTCGCCCGCGATCTGCAGCGAGCCGGTGTTGTACGTGGTCTGCGTGGGCAGGCCTTCCTTCGGCAGCGGGCCGTAGGACATGCCATCGACCAGCATCGAGCGGTTGCGCGCGGCCAGCGCGAGCCTGGTCACTTCATGCGCGATGATCGTGCCGCCGGCCTTGCCCACGGCCTCGTTCGAACCGGTCTGCTCGGGATGCCAGTGCGTGTTGATCAGCGTCGCGACGCGTTTGGTGCTGGTGGCCTTGGCCACCGCCGCCAGCAGCAGCGCGGAGTTCACCGCCAGGCCGCCATCGATCATCAGCGCGCCATCCGGGCCGGGCAGGGCGACGACATTGCAGCCACTGCCGGAGATCAGCGCGAGGCCGGCGACATCCTTTGTGGTGATGTCCTTGGCCGAGACGCGACCCTTCTCGTCCTTGGCGAAAGCTGGGCTGCCAGTCAACGTTGCGCCCAGTACGGACGCAGCAGACAGGGCCTGCGCGCCGCCGCGCAGGAAAGTTCGACGTGAAATAGACATTACGGTCCTACCGGATCAACAGGCCAGACGACCGCGTCGTACACCGCGGTGGCGATGGGTGGGCCCTGCGGTGGCCAGTCGGGCGTCTTGTCGAGCTCGACCTTGGCACCGAGGCTGCGCAGGTAATCCGCCAGCGGTTTGTTCGGCTGGCCGGGCATCTGCAGGAAGGGGACGTAACCACGCGCCATGGCGTAGTCGAGGGCGGTGAGGCCGTCCTCGTCCTTGGCATTGATGTCGACGCCGAGATCGACCAGCGTCTGGATGACCTGGCGATTGCCACCCGCGCGCACCGCGTAGTGGATGGCCGAGCCGCCGCGGGTACGTTGCAGGAAGTGGCGCTTGGCCATCAGGTGCACGTCGGCGCCGGAATCGGCGAGCAGCTTGATCAGTTCGACCTGCGTGTTGGGGCCGGCGCCAGCGCCGCCACCACCACCACCGGCACCGCGGCCACCACCACCACGTGCACCACCACCGGGAGCGCCGCCGCCAGCACGGGTAGCTCCGCCCGCAGCAGCAGGCGCAGCGCCACCAGCGCGATTGGCAGCACCACCACCGCCACCAGCGGGAGCTGCGCCGGCAGGAGCAGCACCAGCCGCCGCCGGGGAAGCAGCCGCAGGCGCTGCAGCTGCAGGCCTTGGTGCGGCAGGAGCAGCACCGGGAGCAGGAGCGCCGGGTTCAGCAGGACCTGAGGCAGCCGGTGCGTCCGGCACGTCATCGCCGCCACCACCACCGCCACCAAAACCACCACCGCCGAATCCACCGCCACCGCCGCCACCACCACGAGCCTGCACGGCCATGATGATCGGGCCCTGGCCTTCAGACGTGGCGAGCTTGGGGTTCGCGCCCTTCGAGAGCAGCAGCTTCACCAGCTCGATGTTGCCCGAGCTCACGGCCACCATGAAAGGCGTGGTGCCACGACCACCGCCACCCGCGCCACGCGCCGGACGGAAGTAGGTCTGCTGGTTCGGGTTGGCGCCGCGGTCGACCAGCATCTGCACCACTTCACGACCCGTCGCCTTGTTGGGCGTATCCGAGTCGAGCGGGTTGCGGCTGCCGGCGCCGTTCATGCCGCCGATGGCCACCGCGAGCGGTGACTGGCCGAACATGTCCCACTGGTTCACGTCCGCGCCCGCTTCGACGATGCGCTTGGCGATGTCCCAGTTGCCGTTGATCATCGCGATGACCATCGGCGAAGCACCGGAAGGATCCGGCAGGTTTACGTCCACCTTGTGCTTGATCAGCGTCTCGGCGCACTCGCGGCAGTTCTCGCGCGCGGCATACATCAGCGGCGTTAGGCCGCCGCGGTCGAGCTGCTTGGAGCGGCTTTCCGCCGTGGCCACGCGCTGATAGTCGCGGATGGCACTGCGGGCATTGATGTCCGCGCCCTTGCTGACGAGCAGATCGACCATCGCCGGCTGGCGACGGGCGACGGCCCACATCAGCGGCGTCTGCGAACCGAAGTGCTCGCGTGCATCAACCTTGGCACCCGCCTTCAGCAGCAGCTGTGCCGCCGCGACATTGCCCGAACGTGCCACCAGGTGCAGTGCCGTCTCGTCGTCCGCATTGGCGGAGTTCGGGTTGGCGCCGGCCTTCAGCAGCAGCTGGATCAAATCAGTGTTGGCATTGTCGGCCGCGAGCAGCATGGCGTTGACGCCATAGTTGTTCTCGGCCTTTACGTCGGCACCGGCCTTCAAGAGGCGCGCGGCTTCCGTCGTGTCGCCATTGAAGACGGCCCACTGCAGTGGTGTGCTGCCATCGGGCCTGCGTGCATCCACGTCCGTCTTCGGCGCGGCATTCGCCGACGCGATCAGGACGGCGGCTACGGCAGCCGCCACCATGTGTTTCGCCCCCCGGTTCATGTTCAGACTTCGCTGAACGCGCCGGTCGAGTCGCCGAACTTGTCGATGTTGACGCCGGCGTGCTGCGCCATGGTCAACAGGATGTTCGCGTGCGGCGTGTCCTTGGGCATGGCCAGGTGCTGGCCACCCTTGATTCCGCCGCCCTTGCCCGCGATCAGCTGCGGCAACGGGTTGTTGTTGTGCAGGTCGCTGTTCGCCATGTTCGAGCCGAACAGGATGATCGAGTTGTCGAGCATGTTGCCGTCGCCTTCCTTGACGCTGGCGAGGCGCTTGATGAAGCGCGTGAAGCGCTCGGTGTTGTAGGCCTGCACGCGCACCAGCTTCTCGTGCTTCGCCGGGTCTTCACCGTGGTGCGACAGCGGATGGAAGGCTTCGTCGACGTTGACCGTCGGGAAGGTACGCATCGAGGCTTCCTTGATCATGCGCATGGACGCGATGCGCGTCTGGCCGGTCTGGAAGGCGAGCGCGATCATGTCGAACTGCACGTCGAGCAGCTCGGTGAAGTCGTCCGGCGTGCCGAGCGGCGCATCCGGCAGGCTGCCCAGGCTGTCGGCCTTGGCCATCAGCTTGGAAACGCGGCTTTCCACTTCACGCACTGAATCGAGGTAGTCGCTGACCAGCACGCGGTCGCTGGCGCCCAGCGTCTTGTTCAGGCTCTTGGTCGCGTCCTGCACGTAGTCGAGCAGGCTGCCGGTAGCTTCCAGGCGCGCCACGCGATCGGCGTTGGAATCGCCAGGTCCGAACATGGTGTAGAACACCTTGCGCGGGTTGCCTTCCAGCGGAAGGCTGGCGCCACCGGTGCGATAGTTCACCGAACCGCCGGGCTCGCCGCAGAGTTCGAGCGAGGGCAGCGGGGTGTCCTGGCCGATCTGCTTGGCGGCGATCTGGTCGATCGACATGCCGTTGTACTGGCCGCTGTTGGTGCGGTCATCCGGGCTTTTGCACACCAGCCAGGTGGATTCGATGATGCCGTGCGGGTTCGAGCTCTCGCCCGGCTTGTTGCGCAGGCCGCTGACCACAGTGATGTAGTCGCGCATGCTTTCTGCGGGTTTGAGGATTCGGGAGAATTCGAAATTCTTGCCCGTGCCCTGCGGCGTCCAGAACTTCTGCACGGCGCCGTGCGGAAAGTACACGAAGCCCAGGCGCGGCTTGATGTTCGCGGCGGTTGCCGACAGCGCGGTGTGCGCCGGGATCATCGCATCCAGCAGCGGCAGCGCGATGGCAGCGCCGGCGCCCTTCAGGACCGTACGACGGGAAAGATGCTTCTTGGTGAGGAACATGTGTTTCTCCAGGCCTTCAGGGTGCGACGGAAGTTGCGGGAACGATATTAGCTGCCTGCGCGGTGGTCGTCTTCGGCAGTTCAGGTGCTTCGCGACGGCGGAAGGCGTCGCTGTTGACGACTCCCAGCACGATGTCTTCGAAGTGGTAGTTGTCGGCCGCGGCGGTACGCACGATGCGGCGTACCGTCGGCATGTCGCGGTAGTCGACGTGACGACCCACGGCGTAGGTCATCAGCTTCTCGGTGATGATCTGCGCCAGCTGGTCGCCGCGCGCGGCGAGCGCCTTGTGCAGATCTTCGGGGCCGGCGAGATGGGTGCCATCAGGCATGGTGGCTGCGGTATCGATGGGCAGGCGCGACTGCGGGTCGATGGTGTGGAACTCACCCACCGTGTCGAAGTTCTCAAGGGCGAAGCCCAGCGGATCCATCACGGCATGGCAGCTGGCGCAGGCCGGGTTGCGGCGATGGATCTCGGTCTTCTCGCGCGTCGTGGTCGGCTTGCCGCCAGTCGCGGCCGCGTTGAGGTCAGGCACATTGGGCGGCGGCGTCGCCGGCGCGTACCGAGGATGCGCTCCATGATCCACGCGCCGCGCAGTACCGGGGCCGTGCGGTTCGGGTTCGCGGTCAGCATCAGCACCGCGCCCTTGCCCAGCAGGCCGAAGCGCTTCGGGTCACTCAGCACCACGCGATGGAAGCCAGTTGCCGCGCACATCGGTGATGCCGTAGAGCAGGGCGATGTCTTCGTTGAGATAGGGTGTAGTTGGCGGTGATCAGGTCAACCACGCTCTGGTCGGAGCGCAGCACGCTGTCCATGAAGAGCTCGAGCTCTTTCTTGAACGCAGGGCGCGGGTCGTATACGCCGCTGGCATGGCCGAACTGCTGGCGGTTCGGAACGATGACATCCATCTTCGCCACGTTCAGCCACTGGAAGGCGAAGTCCGCGCGTCAGTGACTCACCGCGGTCGTCGCGAATCATGCGGTGGACCTGGGCCTTCAGCACATCAGGCTTCGAAAGCTGGTGGTTCACCGCCAGCTGCAGCAGCTCGTCATCGGGCAGGCTGCTCCAGATGAAGAAGGACAGCCGGGAGGCGAGCTCGATATCGCTGAGTTCGCGGCTGCCGCTGTCGACGGCGGCTTCGGGCGCGGTACAGGAACAGGCGGCTGGCGAGGATCGCCGACAGCGAATCGCGCACGCCTTCGTCGAAGCTGTGGCCGTCCTTGCGCGACTTGTCGTAGAACTTCATCAGCGGGTTCACGTCTTCATCGGTGACCGGCCGACGGAAGGCCCTTGCCGGCGAGGTTCGCGACGATTTGCGCGCGCAGGCCGACTCTTCCGAAGCGTTCGCCGGCTTGCAGATGAAGATCTTCTGGCGGCTGGCCGAATCGCTCATGCCGGTGATCTTCACCGGACCCTTGATGTACACGGCATGCACGGCCGGCACGCGCTGCTGGCCGCCCTCGAGCGGGGTTGAAGCCGCGGCTGTCGTCGGAGTGGCCGGGCGAGGCAGTGCGATCGTCCTGCTCCGCATAGCTGCGGCGGAGGAAGGTGACCGCGATCTGGTGCTGGGCCGGCGGTTGGCGTTGAAGTGGATGTCCTTCAGGCGGCCGTTGATGCGCGCGGTGCCGTCGTCGAGTTTCTGGTCGATGGACTTGTGGTCCTCTTCGCCGCCGACGGTGGTGCGCCAGAATTCCTTGCCATCCAGCAGCGCGATGACGGTGTTTTCGAATTCCATGTTGGGCACGGTGCGGGCGAGGGCCATGTCACCGTGCTCAGCACGTATTCGCCATCCGCAGGGAAGTTGTGGTCGACCAGCATGCCGCCACGCGTACCGAAGGGCATGCCGTCCCTTGTACTTCTGCTGGTTGCCGCTGGAGTCCGTCGGGCGCGCAGCCAGCGACAGGATCATGTTCGGCACCTGGCCGTAGGTGGTTTCGAGCGGCACGGACTTCACCGTCGCCGACGGCGAGCAGCGCCAGGGAGCGCGCCGAGGTCACCGCCTGGTCGAGGAAGGTGGGCGACACGCGCAGTACTTCGGCGTTGGTGTCGAAATCGTCCTTCAGTTCATCCTGCGGCAGGTAGGCGGCGGGGATCGATCTTCAGGCCGATGAGGGTCGCGCACGGCATTGCCGTACTCGCGCCGGTTCAGGCGGCGCAGCGGAATGGTGCCGGCGTAGGGCTTGGTCTGCGCGGCATCGAGGGTGGTTTCAAGGAAGGTGACGAGGCCGGCGACAGCCTGCTTCTCGGGCTGCTTCTGGCCGGGAGGCGGCATCAAGCCGCTCTTCAGCTTCTTGATGGCGGCTTCCCAGACCTTGCCGTCCCTGGGGAATGCCATCGGCCGACATGGTGTCGAAGGCGACGCTTGCCGGCCCAGTCTTCGGTGTTGTGGCACTTGAAGCAGTAGTCTTCGACCACTTTCCACTGGCCGTGGCGCATCCGTAGGCTGCGTGATTGCCGCCGGAGGCTGCGTGATTGCCGCCGGCGTGGCTGCCATGGCGGTAGAAGCAAGAAGCCCCATTGCTGCCAACCCGGAGGCGGCAGCAAAAAGTCGTTCCATGCGCATCGAACTCATTTAGAAATTCCCCCCGACATCACTGTGAGCGGGTTGCCCATCCACTAATGGCCAGCCGCTTATGGCCGCCTAGTATATTGAGTCTTTGACTTGACATGAGTTCCCTTTGAACTCGCGTTCGAACGGTCGCGGGGCGTTTTTCGGTTAACTTATTGACGCGGCAAAGACAGCAACGAAGCGCATCCCATGACCCGATCCATCCCACCCGCGCTCACTGCCATCGGCCTGCTCACGCTCTCCAACGTGTTCATGACCTTCGCCTGGTATGCGCACCTGAAGAATCTTTCGGGCAAGCCGTGGTTCGTGGCGGCGCTGCTTTCATGGGGAATCGCGCTGTTCGAATACCTGCTGCAGGTGCCGGCCAATCGCATCGGCTACACCACGCTGTCATTGCCGCAGCTGAAGATCATGCAGGAGATCATCGCGCTGGCCGTGTTCGTGCCCTTCGCGATTTTCTATATGCGTACTCCGATCCGGCTCGATTACCTTTGGGCTGGCCTGTGCATGGTAGCGGCGGCCTGGTTCATGTTTCGCGGCGCCTCCCACTGACAACATTTCAACTGCAATCGAGACGATGAGCGCACCCCACTACAACCGCACGGCTGTCGCCCTGCACTGGACCATCGCGGGCCTGGTGATCGCCGGCCTGTTCATGGGCTGGACCATGACCGACATGGCGATCAGTCCGCAGCGCCTGAAGGTCTACAACTATCACAAGTGGGTGGGCATCACGGTGCTGGCACTGGCACTGTTCCGGCTCGCCTGGAAGCTCACGCATGTGGCGCCACCACTGCCGCCGATGCCGCGCTGGCAGAAGTCCGCCGCCAAGCTGCTTCACGGCCTCCTCTATGTATTGATGATCGCGGTGCCCGCGGCCGGCTGGATCTACAGCAACGCCGCCGGTTATCGCGTGGTGTACCTCGGCAAATTGCCGTTGCCCAACCTCGTGGCGCGCAACAAGGAACTGGCCGCCGAGTGGCTGCAGGTGCACCACAACCTCGCGATGATTTTCGCCGTACTGCTAGGCTTGCATGTGCTGGCGGCGCTACAGCACCACTTCATCGCCAGGGACAACACGCTGCGCCGCATGTGGGCATGGCGCGCCTAGCATCAGGGAGAGTTCGACCATGCAATCCGGTATCAAGACCTTCGCTGCGGTGATCACGCTGCATCGGGCGTGCTGATGGCTGCTGACTTGAATGTTGGTCCGGCCACCAGGAGCACGGTGATCGCCACCTTCAGGCAGGAGGGTGTCGCGGTGGACACCCCGTTCACGCGCTTCACCGGCAAGATCAGCTACGACGCGAAGAACGTGGCTGCCGCGACCGCAGTAGTGGAAGTGGAAACGGCCAGCCTCGACTTCGGCGACCCGGGCTACAACGCCGAGGTTGCCAAGAAGGCCTGGTTCGACAGCGCCAGCTATCCGAAGGGCGTGTTCAAGTCCACCGCCATCAAGGCCGTCTCCGCTACGCGCTTCGACGCCACCGGCACCCTGACCCTCAAGGGCAAGGTGCAGACCATCACCGTTCCGGTCACGGGTGGGCACCACCGCAGCAGGCACGGCTTTCGACGGCAGCTTCACCATTTCACGCAAGGGCTTCGGCATCGGCGACCCGATCTGGGAAGAAGCCATCGAGGACAAGGTGGTCGTGAAATTCCATCTCGTGGGTGGCCGCTAGGCTGGCCCGCAAGCAACCATAGGCACTCAAGGAGAACACAGATGATTCGCAGCATTGCAGTATTGGGATTGCTCGCCGTCGCAGGCGGCGCCATGGCCGCGCCCGCCACCTACGTCATCGATTCGTCGCACACCTTCCCGGCGTTCGAGGCCGACCACATGGGCGGCATGTCGCTGTGGCGTGGCAAGTTCAATTCGACCTCGGGCAAGGTGGTGCTGGATGTGGCCGCCAAGACCGGCGAAGTGGAAGTGTCGGTGCAGACCGCGTCGATCGACTTCGGCAACGACACGCTGAACAAGGAAGCGGCGAGCGCGATGATGTTCGACTCCGCCAAGTACCCGGCCGCCACCTACAAGGGCAAGATCAGCAAGTGGAACGGCGACGCGCCGGCCGAAGTGACGGCCAGTTCACGCTGCATGGCGTGACCAAGCCGCTGAAGCTCACCATCAACAGCTTCATGTGCAAGCCGAATCCGATGACGAAGAAGGAAACCTGCGGCGCCGATGCGTGGGCCACCTTCAATCGTGACGACTTCGGCGTCGACTATGGCAAGAGCTTTGGTTTCAAGATGGAGACCAAGGTGCTGATCTCGATCGAGGCGGCCAAGGCCAACTAGTCCGTGTCGGACGCGAGCGCCGACTGCACGGCCGCGAGCTCGTGCAGCGGTGCTTCGCAGATGCTGCCACGGCACAGGTAAGCCACCGCTTCACCGTGCACGGGCTTCTCCACAAGAGCTGGTGGCAGGCCTTCGGCCTGCGCCGGCACGGCCATCACGCTCACCAGCGGATGCCACACACGCTTGCAGTTCGCGGCGCCAGTTCCCGATCACAGCCGGTGCGCCACGCAGGATGACGAAGGCGTGCGCGGCGCGATGATCTTCCAGCGCATTGGCCATGTGCACCTGTCCCAGCGGTGATTCCGACAACTGTGGCCCACGCAGCCTGCAGCGTGCGTTCCGCCGCCGCGAGATAGCGCGGTTCTCCCAGCAACCATCCCAGCTTCTGCAGCGCCTGCGCCGCGATGGCATTGCCGGAAGGTGTGGCGTCGTCCGTGAAGGAGCGGCTGCGGTGGATCAGCGCCTCGTGGTCGGAGGCGGTGAAGAAGAAGCCGCCATGGTCCCGATCCTCGAAGCGCCCGAGCAGCGCATCGGCCAGCTGCGCGGCGAAGGCGAGGGCGTCCGCATCGAAGCGCACGGTGATGAGCGTGAGGATGGCATCGATCAGCAGCGCATGGTCGTCGAGGTAGGCGGGCAGCTGCGCCTGGCCATCGCGCGATGTGGCGAGCAGTCGCCCGTCGCGCCAGTGGACCTTGCGCAGGTAGTCGAGCGCGCGCGCGGCACTGTCGGCGAAGCGCGGCTCATCGAGCGCGCGCGCGGCATCGGCAAGGCCACGGATGGCCAGCGCGTTCCAGCTGGTGAGGATCTTGTCGTCGCGTCCCGGTGGCACGCGCAGTGCGCGCGCAGTGCGCAACCCGGGCACGCGCCGCGTCCAGGCGTTGCGTGAGTTCGGTGGCGTTGCCGCCGAATTCGCCGCTGCCGGCGAGCTCGCTGATTTCACGCGCGGCGATGAGATGCCAGCTGTCTTCGAAGTTGGCGGGCTGGTCGAGTCCGTAGCGGGCGGTGAACAGTGCCGCATCCGCGGGCGCGAGCAGCTGCGCGACCTGCGCGGGATTCCACACGTAGAACTTGCCTTCGTGTCCTTCCGAATCCGCATCGAAGGAGGAGTAGAAGCCACCGGCCGCATCCCTGCATTTCACGCAACATGAATTCGGCGGTTTCGCGGGCGATGGTCTGGAAGGCGATTTCACCCGTGGCGCTTGCGGCATCCGCATATGCCGACAGCAGCGCGCCATTGTCGTACAGCATCTTCTCGAAGTGCGGGATCTCCCAGCGCGCATCGACGCTGTAGCGGCTGAAGCCACCGCCGAGCTGGTCGTACAGGCCGCCATCGGCCATGCGCTTCAGGCTGAGCGTGGCCATGAACAATGCGTTGAGATCCGGCGCCTCGCTGCCCGAGGTGCGATG
Source organism: Pseudomonadota bacterium (assembly GCA_037200665.1). Taxonomy (GTDB): domain Bacteria; phylum Pseudomonadota; class Gammaproteobacteria; order Steroidobacterales; family Steroidobacteraceae; genus ZC4RG30. The sequence goes on from JBBCGD010000009.1 coordinate 23,300, forward strand.
CCAGTCGCGCAGCAGCCGCTGGATGATGCCGGCATGCGGGAACTTCGGTGCCCGGGTCCAGCCGCCATATTCGCGATCGAAGCGCTGCTCCAGTTGCTGGCGCAGCAGCGCGAGTGGCGCGTCGTCGAGTCCGGCGGCACCGCCAGCGGTGGGTGCATCGATGGAGGCCAGCGCATCGACCAGGGCTGCCGACTGCGCGCGCAGTTCCGTGCCGTGATCGCGGTAGTACTCGGCACGCGTTCGAGCAGCGCGCGCAACCCCGGCATGCCGTAGCGCGGTTCAGGGGGAAAGTAGGTGCCGCCGAAGAACGGCCGCTGGTCGTCATGCGTGAGGAACATGGTCAGCGGCCAGCCGCCACCGCGCCGCGTGAGCAGCTGGTGCGCGATCTGGTAGATGCGATCGATGTCCGGCCGTTCCTCGCGATCCACCTTGATGTTGACGAAGAGCTCGTTCATCACTGCCGCGGTGGCTGGATCCTCGAAGGATTCATGCGCCATCACATGGCACCAGTGGCAGGCCGAGTAGCCGATCGACAGCAGCACGGGCTTGCCGGTGGTGCGTGCCAGCGCAAAAGCTTCCTCGCCCCATGGATACCAGTCGACGGGATTGCGGGCGTGTTGCTGCAGGTAGGGACTGGTTGCGCCGGCCAGGCGGTTGGCTGGCGCATCGGATGGCGTTACGTGGAGCATCTGCGAAGGGCGAGTGCAGTAGACTGCGCGGCACTATGACAGATTTGCCTGGCGAGCTGCCGCGACTGCAGCTCAAGCGCCACGAAGACAAGCGCATCCGCAGCGGCCACGCCTGGGTGTTTTCCAACGAGATCGATACGGTCGCGACGCCGCTGGCTGCGATCGAGCCCGGCGCCCGCGGTGACCGTGCACGACAGTCGCGGCCATTTCCTGGGCCATGCACTGGCCAATCCGCATGCCCTGATCTGCGGCGCGCCTGATGAGCCGCGATGCGGATCAACCGGTGTCCCGCGAGTTGTTGGTGGCGCGGCTGCGCAGTGCGCTGGCGCTGCGCGAGCGCTACTGCGGTGGCGGGCACTACCGTCTCGTATACGGCGAATCCGATGGATTGCCAGGTCTCGTGGTGGATCGCTTCGGCGACGTGCTGGTCGGCCAGATCGCGACCCTTGCCATGGAACAGCGGCGCGGACTGCTCGAGGAAGTGCTGCGTGAAGTAGTGCAACCGCGCGTCATCGCGTGGAAAAACGATACCGGCGCACGCGATCTCGAAGGCCTGCCGCATGAACTGCGCTGTGATGCGGGTGAACTGCCGCCCTCGCTGCAAGTTGTCGAGGCGGGTGTCCATTTCACCGCGCCGCTGGCCACTGGCCAGAAGACCGGCTGGTTCTACGACCAGACCGCGAACCGCAAACTGCTGCGCGGCCTGCTCAAGCCCGGGGCAGAGCGTGCTCGATGTATGCAGCTATGTGGGTGGCTGGGCGGTCTCGGCACTGGCGGCGGGAGCGGGCTCGGCCTTGTGCGTGGATTCCTCCGCCACTGCACTCGAAGCCGCCAGCGGCAACGCTGCCAGCAACAACCTGCAACTCGAAACACGCAAGGGCGATGCCTTCGATGTGCTCACCGCGCTGCATTGCCGAGGGACGCCGCTTCGATGTGCTGGTGGTCGATCCGCCGGCATTCATCAAGCGTCGCAAGGATCTGCCCGAAAGGCGAGGTGGCGTATCGCAAGCTCAACCAGCTGGCGCTGCAACTGGCCAGCGATGAAGCCCTGCTGGTGAGTTGCTCCTGCTCCTGGCATCTGCCGGCCGAACGCCTGCCCGAATTGCTCAACTCTGCCGCCGGTCATGCGGGTCGCAACCTCGCCATCATCGCGCAGGGCGGACAGTCACCCGATCATCCGGTGCATCCGGCCATGCCGAGACGCGCTACCTCAAGGCCTTGTTCGCGCGCGTTTCGTAGTTAGAATCCCCTCGATGCTGCACTACCCGCATATCGACCCCGTCGCGCTGGCGCTGGGTCCGGTCAAGATCCACTGGTATGGAATCATGTACGTCGTCGGCTTCGCCGCAGCCTGGTGGCTGGCGCGGCGGCAGGCGGCGCGTCCGCGCAGTACATGGAAGGCCGAGGAAGTCGATGACCTCATCTTCTGGGCCATGCTCGGCGTCATCCTCGGTGGCCGCATCGGCTACGTGCTCATCTACGTGCTGCCGTTCGAACCGCAGCTGCTGACGCATGATTGGCTCTATCCGGTGAAGATCTGGCAGGGCGGCATGTCCTTCCACGGTGGCCTCGTCGGCGTGATCACGGCGCTGCTGCTGTTCGCACGGCGGCAGAAGCGGCCGGCGCTGGATGTGCTCGATTTCACCGCGCCCGTTGCCGGGCATCGGTTTCTTCGCCGTGCGCGTGGGCAATTTCATCAACAGCGAGCTGTGGGGTGCGCCCACGCAGTGGAAGTACGGGTTCCTCGTCGAGGATCCGGCCACGGGTGAAATAGTGGGGCGCCATGCCTCGCAGCTTTACGAGGCCGGCCTCGAAGGCATCGCGCTGTTCCTGATCGTGTGGTTCTACTCGCGCCGGCCGCGCCCCAGCGGTGCCGTGGTCGGGCTCGCGCTTGCCTGGTACGGGATGGTGCGCTTCCTCATCGAGTTCGTGCGGCTGCCCGATGCACAGGTGGGTTATCTCGCCTTCGACTGGGGTGACCATGGGCCAGCTGCTGTCGCTGCCGATGGTCATCGTCGGCCTCGCGCTGATGGGCCGCGCCTATGCGCTGGCCCGGGCCTTCCACCAACTACGCGGCGACGTGAAGCAATACCTGGAACTGCTGCGCGCGATTCGCGAACGCGGCGCGCGCAAGACCGACCGCACCGGCACCGGCACGCTGTCGCTGTTCGGCTGGCAGATGCGCTTCGATCTGGCCGCGGGCTTTCCCGCTGGTCACCACCAAGCGCGTGCACCTGCCTTCGGTGGTGCATGAGCTGCTGTGGTTCCTGCGCGGCGAGAGCAATGTCGCGTACCTGCGCGAGCACAACGTCAGCATCTGGGATGAATGGGCGGATGAGCGCGGTGAACTTGGTCCGGTGTATGGCGTGCAGTGGCGCTCGTGGGGCACGGCGGATGGCAAGCAAATTGACCAGCTCGCGCAGGTCATCGACACGCTGCGCAAGAACCCGGATTCGCGCCGCATGCTGGTCAGTGCCTGGAATGTCGGCGAGTTGCCGCAGATGGCGCTGTTGCCCTGCCATGCGCTGTTCCAGTTCTACGTGGCAGAGGGCAAGCTCTCCTGCCAGCTGTACCAGCGCAGTGCCGATATCTTCCTGGGCGTGCCTTTCAACATCGCCTCCTACGCATTGCTCACGCACCTGGTCGCCGCACAATGCGACCTTGAGCCCGGCGATTTCATCTGGACCGGTGGCGACTGCCACCTGTACCTCAACCACCTGGAACAGGCCGACCTGCAGCTTGCGCGCACGCCTTACCCGCTGCCGCAACTGAAGCTGCATCGCCGGCCCGCCAGCCTGTTCGACTACACAGCAGAGGACATCGAGTTCGTGAATTACCAGCATCATGCATCGATCAAGGCGCCGGTGGCGGTCTGAACATGGCAAAGGCAAAGAAGGGCAAGGTCCACCCCAAGAACAAGTGGATCATCGTGCGCAACTCACCCGTGCACGGCTTCGGCTGCTTCGCGCGGCGCGACATCCCCAAGGGCACGCGCATGATCGAATACTTCGGCGAGCGCATCTCGCCAAGGAAGCCGACAAGCGCTATGAAGGCGCGGACGTCAACGACAACCACACCTTCCTGTTCATCGCGGACAAGCGCACGGTGATCGACGCCACCACCGGCGGGCAACGAATCGCGCTTCATCAACCACCACTGCGACGGCAACTGCGAATCCGACACCAGCAAGGGTCGGGTATTCGTCGATGCCATCAAGGACATCAAGAAGGGCGAGGAGCTGGGCTACGACTACCAGCTACGACTACCAGATCGGCCGCGATCGCGCGGACCCGCCCAACGTGGATGAGATCTACGCCTGCCGTTGCGGTTCGCCGAAGTGCCGTGGCTCGATGCTGTGGCCGCCGATGAAGCAATTCCGCGCGCGCCAGGCGGCACGCAAGAAGGCGGCCGCGAAGAAGAAGGCCGCTGCAAAGAAAGGCAAGGCCGCGCCCGCGAAGAAGAAGGCGAAGAAAAAGCGCGCCGCATGAAGCTTTCGGCTGTAGTTGCCGCTTCCGACAACGATGTGATCGGACGCGGCAACGCGCTGCCTTGGCACCTGCCGGCGGACCTCGCGCATTTCAAGCGGCTCACACTGGGCAAGCCCATCCTGATGGGCCGCATGACTTTCGAGGCCATCGGCCGGCCGCTGCCGGGAAGGCGCAACCTGGTGATGAGTCGCAGCGGTTTCTCGGCGCCTGGCGTCGAGACCGTCGCATCGCTGGCGCAAGCGTGTGCTGCTTGGTGATGTGCCTGAGCTGGCGATCATCGGTGGCGCGCAGCTGTACCGGCAGACACTGGCCGAGACGGACATCATCTACCTGACGCGCGTGCATTGCCGGCTCGAGGGCGACGCGCACCTGCCGGAGCTGCCGGCTTCGGAATGGCACGAGACCGCGTTCGAGGAACGTGCGGCGGATGAGAAGAATGCCTACGCGATGCGCTTCATCACGCTGGAGCGTGTGGTCCGACCAGCCGGCGCATAAGCAGGATGCACGCAGGATGCGGTCGAATTCATCCACACCTGCTTCCCCTTCGGTCAAGAAAGCCCACCGCTGGCGCATATAGTCGGCTGCCTTGATTGCGTGGACCGAAGCCGCCGACGGCATGGAGCCGGGGCGTAGACTGCGGCCAGAACTTCCGGGGGAAAAAACATGCGCGTTGCCTTGCTGTCTGCCCTGATATTCGCCATGCCGATAGCGGCGGCCGCCGCGGAATCCCTCGATTCCATCGAAGCACGCCTCGACGCCGCCGAAGGCATCCGTGCCGCCAAGCGCCTGCAGAATGCCTACGGGCACTACCTCGAAGCCGGGCAGTGGAACGATGTGGCCGCGTTGTTCACGCAAGATGCCACGGCTGAATTTCCCGACGGCAAGGCGCAGGGCACGGCGGCGATCAAGGAGCTGTTCATGCAGCGGGCCGGCCGCAGCGCGCCCGGCCTCGCACCCGGGCAGCTGAACGCACACCTGCAGCTGCAGCCCATCGTCAATGCCACCGCCGACGGCGGCACCATCCTCGCCACGTACCATGAGTTCTGGATGCAGGGTGAGTTCGGCAAGGGCGCGAGCTCCGGCGGCGGCGTGTACGAGAACGAGTACCGGCGCGAGAACGGCGTGTGGGCGCATCAGCAAGCTGCACTACTACCTGCAGTACGCCGGCGACTACGACACCTTTGGCCACCAGGCGCCGGCCAGGTGGAATATCCCGTATCACTACGAGGCGAAGCACGTGGGCGCGGCACTGCCGGTGAACTTCGCCTTCGTCGTGCAGAAGAACTGCGCCATCGTGAATGGCGCGAAGGTCAAGGCGGTGGATTGCGCCTCCGTCGAAGCCGCGCGCCGCGCGCAGATCGCGGCCCGCATCAACCGCCTGCAGGATGAAACCGACGTACAGAACCTGCAGCATGCCTTCGGCTACTACCTGGACCGCAAGTTGTATGACGACGCCGCGGATCTCTTCGCCGCCAGCGGCGAGATGAAGTTCGGCAACGTGGCCGCGGCGCACGGCGCGAAGGCCATCAAGGCTTCGTTGATCAAGCAGTTCGGCCCGTCGCCCTTGCAGCGTGGCGAACTCTTCGACCATATCCTGATGAGCACGGTGATCACCATTGCCGCGGATGGCAGGCATGCGCAGGCCCGCACCTCGCAGCTGGGCGAGCTGGGCAAGATGGGCGACTACGCCAACTGGGAGCTGGGTGAGTTCGACAACAGCTTCGTGAAGGAAGGTGGCACCTGGAAGGTGCAGGCCGTGCACTACCAGCCGACGATGATCACGGACTTCGACCTGGGCTGGTCGCGCGACTGGCGGCCGAAACCCGGCCTGCCGATGGCGCTGCGTTTCCCGCTGCCGCATGACGAGGCGCTGCCCAACGCTGGGTTGCAGGCAAAGCCAGCAATGCGAAGGACACGCCGGATCTGGCGACCCTGAGCCTCGCGCTCAATCGCGTGATCGCGGTGGATGCGGTGGAGAACCTCAACAGCAACTACGGCTACACCATCGACGAATCGGACTGGGACGGCATGTCCGATGCGTACTCGGCCACCGTGGGCGCGAAGGAACTCACTGGCGTTGGCGTGTACGTGGGCCGCGAGCGCATCCGCAAGGCGCTGAAGCTGCGCGGTCCGAACGGTGGGTCGCTCGGCTACCGTCTACACCATCCACCAGCTCACGCAGCCGGTCACGCACGTGGCCGCCGATGGCCTGAGTGCGAAGCAGCGCCTGCGCCTGTTCCAGGATGGCGGCGCGGCCAATGGCAGCAGTGGCTCGTGGATCGGCGGCATCTATGAAGAGACCGCGGTGTTCGAAGACGGTGAGTGGAAGCTCGCGCGCCAGGACCTGCATCACCTGTTCAACGCCTCTTACCGCAATGGCTGGGCGCGCGTGGGTGGCGTCACGAAGTTGAAGTCGCAGGGCGATCGCCCGTCAGCGGCAGCGCCGGTGGCGGCGGCTGCGCCGCGTCCCGCAACAGCAGCCGCACCCCCAGGTCGTGATGTGCCCGGTGGTGGGCTCACCCAGGGCATCGGCGGCATGACCTCCTTCGATACCAAGGCCTTCCCGCCGGATCGCCAGATCCGCGCGCGGCAGTACGCCTTCCCGGACATCGTCGATGTGGGCTTCCACTACGCGAACCCGGTCAGCGGTCGCGAGCCGAAGGTGTGGGTCAATACGGAAGTGGACAAGCCCTGAGGCTGGTCAGGGCAGCGCCGGCAGGCGCGCGTCGATCAGGCGATCGGCGCGCGGGAGATCGGGCTCGGCATCGCGAGTCAATTCGTCGAGGATCTGCTGCTGGATGTTCCCGCGCGCCAGCGCCACCGAGTACGCAATCTCGGGATGGAACATCACCATCGAATAGCGCGGGATGAAGCGGCCGGGATGGCGACGCTCAAGCTCCAGTGACAGCGCCTGCTGGCGCTGGAACACCGGATCGAGCACTTCATCGCGCATCTCGCCGTAGTTCTCCAGTGACATCGCCGCGATGGCGTCGGTGTCCGCGCGTCGCGTGGCGTTGAAGCGCGCGAAAGGCGCCGGCGCGCCATCGGCGAGCAGCGCATCGAGCAGCAGGCAATCCTCCAGCGCGCAGTTCATGCCCTGGCCATGGAAGGGCACGATGGCATGCGCGGCGTCGCCGATGAGCAGCACGCGTTCATCGAGGTTCCACGGCGTGCAGCGCACGGTGCCGAGGATGCCCTGGCGATGCACGGCGAATTCACGGCCGAAGTCCGGCATCAGCGCCAGTGCGTCGGGGAATTCGCGCGCGAAGAATGCGCGCGCCGCGGCGGGTGGTTCGAGCGAGGCGAAGCTCACCGGGCCGGTGCGTGGCAGGAACAGCGTCGCCGTGAAGCTGAAGTCCGCATTGGGCAGCGCGATCAGCATGTGGCCACGGCGCGGCCAGATATGCAGTGCCTCGCGTACTGCCAGCGCGCTGCTGCCATTCACCGCTGGAATGGAAAGCTCGCGGTAGTCGTGGTCCAGCAGTTCATTGCTGGCGCTTGCGTGGCCTTGTTGTGCCAGTGCCTTGCGCAGCGCCGAGCCGGCGCCGTCCGCACCGACGATGCGCGTGGCCTGTACTTCGAATTCGCGACCGCTGTCCTCATCGACCATCAGCGCGGCACCGGAATCGGCGAGCCCGCTGCAGCGCTGGCGGAAGTGCAGGGCGACCCGCGGTTCGTGCCCCGCGGCTTCGACCAGGCAGCGCGTGAGATCCACCCGCGAGATGGAGTAGTTGGTTTCACCGGGCAGGCCATAGGCGTTGAAGGCTTCACCGCCATCGGCCAGGTGCAGCTGGCGACCGGGCATGCGCACCAGCAGTGGTTGGACCTGCGGCAGCACGCGGACTGCATCGAGGGCGCGCATGCCGCGCGCCGCGAGCGCGAGGTTGATGGAGCGGCCCGCTTCCGGCGTGGTGCTGCGCGGATCGCCGCGTCGTTCATACAGCGCCACCGACTGTCCGCGCCGCGCGGCGAGGATGGCGAGCAGCGCGCCGGCAGGGCCGGCACCGATGATGGCGAGGTCGGTGGTGACCTTGGCGCCAACGCTCACGCGAGCGCGGCCCCGAGGCATTGCACGAAGTGCGCGATATCCGCATGGCGGTTGTACAGCGGCACCGGCGCGATGCGCAGGATGTCCGGTTCGCGCCAGTCGAGCACGACGCCCTGCGCGGTGAGCGCATCGAACAGCGCGCGCCCCGTGGCGCGGCCAGCGCGTACGCGCAGTGATAGCTGGCAGCCGCGCTGTGCTTCCTCGCGCGGCGTCACGCATTGCAGCTGCCCGGCGAAACGCGCGTCGAGTTCATCAAGCAGCAGCCCAGTCATCGCCAGCGACTTCGTGCGCAGTGCTGCCATGCCGGCCTGCTCGAAAAGTGCCAGTGAAGCGAGCAGCGGCGCGGTCGAAAGAATGGGCGGATTGCTCACCTGCCAGCCCGCCGCGCCGAATGAAGGATGGAACTGCGGTCCCATGTGGAAGCGTGTCGCGCCTTCATGGCCCCACCAGCCGGCAAGGCGCGGCAGTTCGCTGCGCGCATGCCGCTCGTGCACGAAAGCACCGCCCAGCGCGCCTGGGCCCGCATTCAGGTATTTGTAGCTGCACCATGCGGCGAAGTCGGCGCCGGAGTCGTGCAGCGCCAGCGGCAGGTTGCCCATGGCATGCGCGAGATCGAAGCCACAGGCGCTGCCCGCCGCAGCAGAGGCGCGCGCGATGCGTGCGAGGTCGAAGGCCTGGCCGGTGAGATACTGCACGCCGGGCCACAGCACCAGCGCCACTTCATCGCCACGCTGCGCCAGCAGGATTTCGAGTTGCGCTGGATCGATGAGATCCGCGCCCGCTGCCGGCGCGACCTCGATCAGCGAGCTTGCATCGAGGCCATGCCATTGCAACTGTCCGAGCACGGCGTGGCGATCCGAAGGAAATGCGCCGCCCTCGATCACGATCAAGCGGCGGCGTCCCTGCGGGCGATAGAAGCTCGCCATCAGCAGGTGCAGGTTCACGGTGAGCGAATTCATCGCCACTACTTCATGTTCGCGTGCGCCGGCCAGTTGCGCCAGCGGCTTCGCCAGTTGCTCCGCGTAGTCGATCCACGGACGACGGCCCGCATGATGGCCTTCGACGCCGAGCTTTTCCCAATCGTCCAGTTCTTCCGTCACGCGCGTGCGTGCCGCGCGCGGCGCCGCGCCCAGCGAGTGGCCACACAGGTAGGTGAGCGTTTCGCCATTGCTGCCCGTGGGCAGCGCGAATTGATCTCGAAACCCGGCGAGCGGATCAGCCGCATCGAGCTGCTGCGCACGTTCGATCAGGCTCACGCTCACGTTGCCACCCACGGCAGGTGCAGCGGCCGACTCGGCACCGCATCGCCGCTCCACGCCGGGACCTGCAGCTGCACCGCGCAGCGGCCGTCCACGAGCGTGGCGGGAAAGTGCGCGAGCTCGGTGATCGTCGCGTGAGGCCGCGTCGCATCGGCGAGCCGCGTGCTGCCGGCAGGCAGGCCGAAGAAGATGCGATGCGCGGTGAGGCGCCCTTCATCCTGCAGCCGATCCACCGAGGGCAGGTCACAGATGAGGTGCTCGATGCCACGTGCCACCAGCTCCACGGCGAACTGGCGTGTGAGAAAGGGCGGGGCGGTATCGCGCCAGTCGGTGCCGGTTCGCAGCAGCAGTGCGCGTGGTCGCGGCGTCGCTTCGTTGCCGTAGGGCAGGGCCTCCATGCGCGCGACCAGTGAGGCGCGCGTGACCAGCCGATCACTGCCTTGCGGCGCCGGCAGGCTGTCTTCATCGCTGCTGCCCGCGGCCACCGGCCGCAAGGTCAGCAGCAGTGCAGGTATCGGCGCAACCGGCAGGAATTCATGCAAGGCGCGCTGCTCGATCGTCAGGTGGCTCGCGCTCTCGGTGTGCGTGCCATTGCAATGGGGGACCAGCGTCACGCTGCGGCAGTTGCAGCTCGCGCCGCGCGCCACATCGCCTTCGAAAGCGCCGACGCGAAACGCTTCGCTGTGCGCAGCCGGTGCACCGAAGTGCCGCGGATGCGGCGCATTGAAATCCAGGGGCAGCGCCAGCGAAGTCGCCGCAGTGAAATCGACACCGGGCACCGTGCTCGAACCCGCCGTGCCGCTGGCGAGGCTCACTTCAGCCACGCTTCCTGCGCGATTCCGGCACCGCCGCCACATGGCCGCAGTGCCTGCAGGTGCGATGTTCGAGGCTGTCGTAGTAGCGCTGGAACACCGGCGGAAACTGCGTCTCGATGTTGGTGAGTTCGAAGAATTCCTCGTACAGCTTGTTGCCGCACTGCTCGCAGTACCACTGCAGGCCGTCCTGCTCGCCCGCGAGGCGGCGACGTTCGATCACCAGGCCCACCGTATCGGGCAGGCGCTGCGGTGAATGCGGCAGGTTGGCCGGCAGCAGGAACATCTCGCCCTGGCGGATCGGGATATCCACGATCTTCCCGTGCTGCACGGTCTTCAGCACCATGTCGCCCTCGACCTGGTAGAAGAATTCCTGGCCGGGGTCCACGTGGTAGTCGCTGCGCGCGTTCGGGCCGCCCACGATCATGATGACGAAGTCATCCATCGGGAACAGCTGCTTGTTGCCCACGGGGGGCTTCAGCAGGTGGCGGTGAGACTCAATCCACTGTTTGAAGTCGAAAGGAGGGAGCATGGTGGCGGCGATTGTAGAATGAACCCGATGCTGCGTAATGGCCTCATCCGCGCCGGTGCACTGATCCTGCTAGCCACGCTTGCAGGCTGCACCACGTTCCGCAACCACTGGACCTTCGCGCGCCGCGCGCCGCCAGCCCCGCCGCCGGTGGCGGAGCTCATCGTGGGCTGGCCGCAGGATGCCAATCCGCCGGTGGTGCTGCAGTACTGGGAGCGCAATACGCTGGTGCTCGACCTCGCCAACGTCGGTGCCCAGGGCCAGGTCACGCTGCGACCGGCGGCAGACAAGGCATGGCCCGCGCGCCTGGCCTTCCGCATGGCGCCGCGCCGTTTCGAAGAGCTGGAAGTACGCGGCGAGCAGCGCCTGCTGCTGCCGGTAGCCGCGGCCGGCACCGATGCCGTCACCGCGGAACTCACGCCCGGCATCTACCGCAAGGACACCGCCGAGCTCACCGTCAGCTGGGGCGCCAGCGGCGCGTTCTGATCAGCGCCAGCGCCACTGCACGCCGGCCATCAGGCTGCGTTCGGGGCCGGATTCGAAGAAGCGGTTGTTGCCCTCGTTGACGATCACCGAGCCGACGTAATTCTTGTCGAACAGGTTCTCGACGCGCACGAAGCCGCGCAGGTCGCTGCTGGTGAGGTGCCAGTCGTATCCGGCATCCGCGCTCCAGATGCCGTAACCCGACGCGCGATCGGTCTTGATCGTCGACTGGGTGATCGCCCATGAGCCCGCGTCGGTAACCACGATGTCGCTGCTGGCGGTGAATTCCATGGCGAAGGTCCAGGTGGCCGGAGTCCATGACAGGCGCAGCCGGCCTTGCTGGTTCGGCACGCCGGGGATGCGTGAGCCCGACACCACCGGCACCGCTGCCGTGCATGGCGTGCCCGGGCATACGCTGAAGTCGCTGCGGAACTTGGCATCCAGCAGCGTGTAGGAACCTTCGAGATGCAGGTCGCGCACGATCTGCAGCTGTCCTGACAGTTCCATGCCCGTGCGGCGCGTCTGATCGACGTTGCCATAGCAGCTGCGGCCGCCGGAGTTGCGCAACACGACCAGCTCATCCTGCGTGTCACCGCGGAACACGGCAGCGTCCAGCGACGCGCCACCTTGCGATCGCCACTTCGCTCCGACTTCGTAGTTGTGGCTCTGCTCCGGCTTCAGGTTGAAGGCGAGGCCGGCGCCGCCGTCGCAGCGATAAGCCAGCTCGTTGAAGGTGGGCGTCTCGAAACCATCACCCGTCGAGGCATACAGGCGCAGTGATTCGAGCAGGTGGAACTGCACGCCGCCGACGGCCGTGGTGTCGCTGTAGGTCTTGTCGCCGCTGTCGTTGGGGTTGCCCGTCACGATGTAGTGATCGTGGGAATCGAACTTCACCTCGGTGTGGCGCAGCCCGCCCAGTGCGGTCCAGCGATCGGCGAATTGCCAGAAAGCCTGTGCGTACTGGTCGAAGTTGTAGACGTTGTCGTTCTCGTCCCGGCGCAGGGCGCCACGCACGCCGCACACCGTGGTACCGGTGCAGGCATTGCTGGCCGGGCCGGTGTAGTCCAGGTAACCGCGGCGATGCTGTTGCTGCGTGTCGAAGTTGGTGCCCGCGGTGAGCTCCAGCGGACGGTCGGCGAGATTGCCGGACCATGACCAGCGCAAATCGCCACCCCGGTAGCCGCCGTCGAGATCCACCACGCCACCGGAGTGCAGTGGTGAGTTCTGCACGGTAGGCATGATGGCGAGGTACTGCGTGACCTCGCGATTGCCGGTGTAGGCCATGGCGCGCAAGGTGTTTGTACCGATGCGCTGCTCGAAGATAGCGCCGCCCTGCAGCTGCTCCACCGACTTGCGCGTGTTGTACTGGTTCGCCACGGCGGTGGCCTGCTTCGGATCGGCACGCCAGTCGACGGGAGTGAGGCCGAGCGTGTCCTGTGCCTCTGGAATATCCACGTAGTTGACGACGAAGGTCAGCGTGCGACTGTCACCGACATCCACGCCCAGGCGCAGGTTGGTCGAGTCGCGGCGTGCGGCGGAATGATCGCGATAGCCGTCGGTGTCGAAGCGCGACAGCGACAGGTTGTAATTCACCGGACCTGTGGTGCCGAGTCCCTGCACGCCATAGGTCTCGGTGCCGAAGCTGCCGTAGGTGGCGCGCGCGCGCGCGGAGAAATCCTGCGTGCCGGGGCTGCTCCACGTCTCCACCACGCCGCCGGAGGAATTGCCGTACAGCGAGGAGAACGGGCCGCGCATCACCTGCACGGTGTCGGCGCCCAGCAGGTTGAAGTGCGACAGCTGGCCCTGGCCATCGGGCATCGAGGCCGGGATGCCATCCACATACAGCCGCAGGCCGCGCACGCCGAAGGTGGCGCGACTGCCATTGCCACGGATCGAAAGCTGCGTGTCCTGCGCGTAGTTCTGGCGATCGAGCGCGGTGACGCCGGGCAACCCCGCCAGCACTTCGGTGACATTGGTCTGGTTGCGGTTGCTGTCCGCATTCACCTTCACGGTGCTCACGGCGGCGGGCACGTCGATGTCCGCGACGCTGCGCAGGCGCGTGGCGCTGACTTCCACCGTGGCGAGTTCCTGCGTGGCTTCCTGTGCGCTGGCCAACGCGCTGGCGGTCATGCCTGCGAGGCAGGCTCCGATGATCAAACCGGCCGAGTACTGCTTCATGCCCCCGAATTCCTTTGTCTTTGTCGTGTGCGGAGGGCGATTCTAGCCGTCATGCACAGTGCGGCGGATGAAGCTTTCTGAAAGCCTTCAGCCGCCGCTGGCGGCAGGCTTGATGCTGCCGACGCCGTTGATCTGCGTCTTCACCTGCTTCGGTGGGCCGGCGTAGCTGATGCTGCCGACGCCGTTCACTGTCGCATCCAGCGTACCGGTGGCGGTGACCTTCAGGCCGCCCGCACCGTTGACCGAAACTTCGGCATCCACGGCGGTGAGCTGCGAGAGATTCACGTCGCCCGCACCGCTGAGGCTTGCCTGCAGGTCCTGTGTTTCGCCGCTGGCCTTCAGGCTGCCGGCACCATTGAGTTTCAGATCGAGCCGCGCGCCTTTGACACCGGTGATCGAAACATCACCGGCACCGTCGATGGTGAGCGCGTCCAGTTGCTGCGTGCTCAGCTGCACCTTGGCGCTGCCGCCGCCGATCCACGACCAGCCGCGCTCGTGATCGATGACGAGCGTGCCGTCATGCACTTCGGTGGTCAGCTTGCCGAGCGTGGTGGAATCGGCGGTGACCGACAGCGCGGTCGGCGCGCCCACGGTGATGGTGAGGTCTGCCGCGCCACGCAGCTGGATGGCGTGGAAGTCGCCGACCTGGCGCTGCTGCGTGGTCGGTGGCCCGGAGCTCACGCCACCCGAGCAACCGGCAAGCAGCGCGACGAGCGCGAAAACGCTAAGCGAGCGTGTGGTAGACGTTCTGCACATCATCGTCCTGCTCCAGTTTGTCCAGCAGCGTCATGACTTCAGTGGCCTGGTCTTCGGGCAGCGTGGTCGGCGCGCTGCACAGGTATTCATGCGTGGCGGAGAGCGGCGCGATGCCGCGTTCTTCCAGCGCCTTCTGCAGTTGCCCGAAATCGTCGAAGGCGCAGCGGATCACCAGCTGCGGTTCGCCTTTCTCGCCGGTGCCTTCGCCCATCTCGTCGAGGCCGTGGTCCATCAGGTACAGCTCGAGGTCATCGTGGTTGATGCCCTCGGGGTTCAGGCGGAACACGCCCAGCTTGCGGAACATGAAGGCCACGCTGCCGTTGCTGGCGAGGTTGCCCTCGTGCTTGGCGAAGATGTTGCGCACGTTGGCGACGGTGCGCGTCGGGTTGTCGGTGGCGGTTTCCACCAGCACCGCGACGCCATGCGGTGCGTAACCTTCGTACAGCACTTCGGCGTAGTCGGTGGCATCGCGTCCGGCGGCGCGCTTGATGGCCGCATCCACCTTGTCTTTCGGCATGTTCACGGCGCGTGCGTTCTGGATCACGCGTCGCAGGGCAGGGTTGCCGCTGGGATCCGTGCCACCGGATTTCACCGCGATGGTGATTTCCTTGCCGATCTTGGCGAACTGCTTCGCCATGCGGTTCCACCGCGCGAACATCGTGTGCTTGCGTACTTCGAATATGCGACCCATGAATCCATCCGTTCAGCACTTGCTCAAGTGCGGCAATGATAAGTGAAAAGCTGCCTGCGGCATGCTCTGCCGCGGGCATGCACCCGGGGCGGCAAGTTTGCCCCATAGCTGGCGCGGAGGGGGCCTTTCGGACATCATTGCGCGCCCCTTAGCGGGCCGTTTTCTCCCCAACCACATTTAAAAAAGCAGGGTTCAAACCATGCCTCTGAGTGACATCGAGATCGCACGCCAGGCCAAGATGCAGCCCATCGAACAGGTGGCCGCGAAGATCGGCCTGCCCAAGGAACAGCTGCTGCAGTACGGCCCGTACAAGGCCAAGCTGTCGCTCGACGCGGTGAAGGAGATCGGCAAGCGCAAGCCAGGCAAGCTGATCCTGGTGACTGCGATCAGCCCGACGCCTGCGGGCGAAGGCAAGACGACGACGACGGTCGGCCTCGGCGATGGTCTCAATGCCATCGGCAAGAAGGCCGTGATCTGTTTGCGTGAACCGTCTCTGGGACCTTGCTTCGGCGTGAAGGGTGGCGCGGCCGGCGGCGGTTACGCGCAGATCGTGCCGATGGAAGACATCAACCTGCACTTCACCGGCGACTTCCACGCCATCGCCGCGGCCAACAACCTGCTGGCCGCGATGGTCGACAACCACGTGTACTGGGGCAACGAGCTCGGCATCGACGTGCGTCGCGTGACCTGGAAGCGCGTCGTCGACATGAATGATCGCGCGCTGCGCCAGATCACGAACTCGCTGGGTGGCCCGGGCAATGGCTATCCGCGTGAAGATGGCTTCGACATCGTCGTGGCCTCGGAAGTGATGGCGATCTTCTGCCTCGCGACCGACCTCGAAGACCTCACGCGTCGCCTCGGCAACATCATCGTGGCCCGCACGCGCGAGAAGAAGCCCATCTATGCGCGCGATCTCAAGGCCGATGGCGCCATGGCCGTGCTGCTGCGTGATGCGCTGTCGCCGAACCTGGTGCAGACGCTGGAAGGCAACCCGGCCTTCGTGCACGGTGGTCCGTTCGCGAACATCGCGCACGGTTGCAACACCGTGATGGCGACGCAGACCGGCCTGCGCCTCGGCGAATACGTGGTGACCGAAGCCGGCTTCGGTGCCGACCTCGGCGCCGAGAAGTTCCTCGACATCAAGTGCCGCAAGGCGGGCCTGAAGCCCGATGCCGCGGTGATCGTCGCCACCGTGCGCGCGCTCAAGATGCACGGCGGCGTGCCGAAGGACCAGCTGGGTACGGAGAACCTCGAAGCGCTGAAGAAGGGCTTCGCGAACCTGGAGCGCCACCTGCAGAACGTCGCCAAGTTCGGCGTGCCGGCCGTGGTCGCGATCAACAAGTTCATCGCCGATACGCCGGCCGAACATGCGCTGATCAAGGAGCTGTGCGCGGGCGTGGGCTCGAAAGCCATCCTGTGCTCGCACTGGGCCGATGGCAGCAAGGGCACCATCGAGCTGGCCAATGAAATCGTCGCCATCGCCGAGAGCGGCAAGGCGGCCTACAAGCCGCTGTACGCCGACGAGCTGCCGCTGGTGGAGAAGGTGCGCACGATCGCCAAGGAGATCTACCGCGCCGCCGACATCAGCATGGATTCCAAGGTGAAGGATCTCTTCAAGGAATTCACCGACGCGGGCTTCGGCAACTATCCGGTGTGTATCGCGAAGACGCAGTACAGCTTCTCGACCGATCCGAACGCCAAGGGCGCGCCCACGGGCCACACGCTGAACGTGCGTGACGTGCGCCTGTCGGCCGGTGCGGAGTTCATCGTCGTCATCTGCGGCGAGATCATGACCATGCCGGGATTGCCGAAGGTGCCGTCGGCGAACAACATCTTCCTGAACAAGGAAGGGCAGATCGAAGGGTTGTTCTGAGCGCGATGCTCGTCAGCCCTGGCTGATGCGAGGCCCGCCCGGTGTATCCGCGGCGGGCCTTTTTCATGGAGCATGGATCGGGTTTGCGATCCATGCGCAGGTGTCGAGGAAGGGAGTCCGACCGTGATGACCACGACTGATCGTTGCTGCTTGCGTGCTTGCTGCGTGCTCATCGCCGGCATGCTGGCCGGAGAGGCTCGTGCGGTGGATATCGGAATCCTCACTCCCGCCTACTCAGGCCAGATGGATATCGACGCCGACTGGAGCATCGCCGGGATGTTAACCGGTGGGCTTGCGGATGCGGCCAGGGATGTGCCGGCGCAGGCGAACAAGCTGAAGGAGCTGGCGGCGAACGCCGGGTTCGAGCCGATCCGCGCACTCGAGGCCGCCCTCACCGATGAATTCGCGAAGCAGGGCCATACGGCGCAGGGCGTGACCATCGTGCGGCGCAAGCGGTCGGGCATCGCACCGCTGGCCCGCGACGAAGTTCCCGAAAACGCGGATGCGCGGCTGCTGCTCGATATCTCGATCTACTACCTCGGCGTGTATATCTACATGGCCGACGAGTACCAGCCCGCGGTGCTGCTGGACTATCGCTGGGTGGATCCCACCGGTGCCGTGGTGCAAGGTACGCGCACGATCCGCTACAACACCTTCCTGCGGACGTTCACGGAGCGTGATCAAGGCGACCGTATCTTCGGCAGCCACAAGATTTTTCGCAGCACCGCGGACAGCGTGCTGCTCGACACCGCGAAGGAATGCCACTTCAAGTCGTTCGGCGAGATGCAGCAGCAGCACGCGAAGCTCATTGGCTGCATGGAGCTGGCGCTGGATGAAGTGGCCGCTACGCTGGCGAAGAACATTCCGTCACTCGATTCATCCGTCAGCGGCGGGTTGCAGAGCTCAGGCGCCACCAAGATGCGATGAACCTGTCGCAGGCCACGCGGCCCGGCCCGAACACCAGCAGCACCAGTGCCATCGCCGCCCACGGCAAATGAAAATTCGCCCAGCCATCCGGCTCGGTGAGCTGGATGATGCCCGTCATCACCAGGATGCCCGCCGCTGCGAAGCGCGTGCCGAGGCCCAGCACCAGCAACACCGGCAGGCATATCTCGGCCGTGCCGGAAAGATGCGCGACCACGTCCGGCATGGGATACGGAATCTCGTTGCCGAAGATGTGCAGCCGGAATTCTTCCCTGAACAAGGTGCGCGCGCTGTCGGAAAGATGCAGGAAGCCATCCCACTTGGTCAGGCCCGAGCGCCAGAAGGGAACGGCGAGGGCGATGCGCACCACCAGCAGCGTTGCGCTCTGGCCGATGGCTTGCAGGCGGGCGAGGTTCATGGATACAGCTCCTGTATTGCGCCAGCTTGGATGGCCAGCAGCAACGTGGCTCCGAGATCGAATGCGGGATCCAGTTCCAGTGCGGCGCTCGCTGCGCTTTCCAGTGTCGCGTCCGCGCCGAGCGTCACGAAGAAGGCGTGTGCCGCCGGTGTGATACCGCGCACCTGCACGGTTGCGTCGGGACGCGTGATCAAAGCGGCTTCGGCCTGCCAGCTTTCAGGAGCGACTGGTTCGTCGTCCGCCTGGTGCGCGAACCAGATGCCGTGCATGGGATGTACGGAGTTGAGCATCCGCACAGCCGGATGCAGGCGCGCACGCAGCGCGAGCAGCTGCTCGCCATCGATGGCGGCCAGCTCTGCCAGCGACACTGCTGGCGCTTCCGCCGCACCGTAGGCCTGCCACCATGCATGCTCGAGCGCCGCGACATCCGCGAGATACGGCAGTTCGGCAGCCGGTGCATGGCCACGAATGAAGTCGGGCAAGTCCGCGCCGTAGTCGTGCAGCGCCGCGCCACGCGGCAGGTTGTGGCGCAGGAATTCCCGGGCCAGCGCGCGGAAGAATTCTTCTCCCACCAATCGCGTCGTCACCGGGAAGACGGCGCGCAGTGCGTCGGTGAGGCTGGCATGCACGTTGTTGCGATACACGTCGAAGCGCGATGGCAGCAACGC
Organism: Pseudomonadota bacterium; assembly: GCA_037200665.1. GTDB lineage: Bacteria > Pseudomonadota > Gammaproteobacteria > Steroidobacterales > Steroidobacteraceae > ZC4RG30. Next base: position 42,116 of record JBBCGD010000009.1, read on the forward strand.
GCCGTCGCGTGCGCGCAGGAATTCCGGAGTGGGTGCGTCCGCGTCGAGCAATACAGTGGCAAAGACCTGCTGCTGCCGCGCCCAGTTCACGGCACTCATGCCGCGGCTCCCTGCTGCGCGAGTCGCGCGGCATCGAGTCGACGCTGGGCCTGCGCGGCTTCGTCGAGCAATTGATGCCAGGTGGGCAGATTGCTGTCCCACTCCACCAGCGTGGGCAATGGACCAGTCAACTGCAGGCAGGCTTCATACAGCGACCACACGGCCGCATCCACCGGAGCATCGTGCGAGTCGATCAGCAGCGGGCGACCATCCGCATCCACATGTTGCGCATGGCCCGCGAGATGGATCTCGCCCACGGCCTGCAATGGAAAGGCGCGCAGGTAATCCAGCGCGTCGTAACCATGGTTGGTCGCGGAGACGTGCACGTTGTTGAGGTCGAGCAGCAGGCCACAGCCACTGCGTGCCGCGAGCTCGCGCAGGAATTCCACTTCACCCATGCCATCGTCGCGATAGCGCAGGTAGGTGGCCGGGTTCTCGATGAGGATGCGTCGACCCAGCGCGTTCTGTACCTGGTCAACGTGCGCTGAAACCAGAGCCAGTGATTCCTGCGTATAGGGCAGCGGCAGCAGGTCATTGAGATGCCCCTGCGGGCCATTGCTCCACGCCAGGTGCTCGGAGAACGCCTGCGGCTCATACCGCAGCAGCAGTTCACGCAAGCGTGCGAGATGCATGGCATCCGGCGCATCCGCGCCGCCAAGCGAGAGGCCGACACCATGCATCGACAGCGCATGCCGCTCGCGGAACGCGGTGAGCCAGCGATGCCGCGGCCCTCCCGCGCAGAAAAAATTCTCGGCGTGGACTTCGAAGAAGCCCACGCCGGGAGGCTCTGCCAGGATCGCCGCGTAGTGCTCCGGCTTCAGCGCGGTGCCGGCGGCGATTGGAAGAGTGGGGGACACGAGCGTCCTTACATCTTTTCGGTCAGCGAGCCCATCTTGCCGTCGGGCGTCTTCATCGTCGTGCAGGTGCCCTTGGTCACGTACTTCCAGGAATTGCCCTGGTAGTCCTTCTTCGAAGTGCCTGCGCAGGTGGTGCCGGCGCCGGCCTTGCAATCGTTCTTGCCGGCGAGCGCGACGCCATAGCATTTCTCCTGCTTGGCGGGATCGGCCTTGGTATCCGGAGCTTTGTCAGCGGCCAGTGAAGCGGCGCCGACGCCGGTGAGCATGGCGGTCAGCGAGCCGAGCAGTACGAGACGTGTGCGGTTCATGGTTCGGGTTTCCTTCTTCAATTCAGTTGTAGGTGGCCGGTGTTGGCCCTCCCCGTGCTTCTCGCGCCTCGTGTGCCGTTCGTTACACGGGAAAATCTGGCAACATGGTTTATCCAGCGGCGAAACCGCCGCTGTAACGAAACCAATCTCCGCAACGAGAGTACCGCAGGGCCCGCGTGGATTCCGTGCAAACGGCCGATGACTGGACGCTATGGATGCGGCAGTCGCTCGATGGCGATGAGGCCGCATACCGGCGCCTGCTGGCCGCGGTGGCGGATCGGCTGCGCGCGCAATTGCGCGGGCGGCTGGCCCGTTGGGGTGCAACCGACGTGGAGGCGGAAGACGTGGTGCAGGAAACCCTGCTGGCCATCCATCTGAAGCGGCACACCTGGAACCGGGTGGAGCGCTTCGAGCCGTGGCTCGCGGCGGTGGCGCGCAACAAGCTGTTCGACGCGCTGCGCCGGCGTGGTCGTCGCGTGGAATTGCCGCTGGAAGAAGTGGAAGCTTCGCTCGCCGACGAAAGCGAGGTCGCTGCCGGCGATGAATCGCTGGATGTATCGCGGCTGCTGTCGAACCTCAACGAGCGCCAGCAGCAGATCGTGCGCATGGTTTCGGTGGAAGGTGAGGCCGTGCGCGAGGTAGCGCAGAAATTGCAGATGTCCGAAGTGAACGTGCGCGTCAGCCTGCACCGCAGCCTGAAGGCGCTGGCCGCGTTGTACCGCAAGGGTAAAGAGTGAAGACCGAAGAGCTCATCGCCGCACTCGCGCAGGATCGCCAGGCGACGCCATCGCCGGAGCGGTTGGTGACGCGCCTGTTGCCGTTGGCGGTGCTGGTCGCAGGCGTGCTGCTGCTGGCTACCGCAGGCCCACGCCATGATCTTGCCAATGTGCTCGCGTCGCCGCGCTTCCTGTTCAAGTTCCTGGTGACGCTGAGCCTCGCGATACCGGCGCTGCTGCTGCTGCCGCGCGTGGCGACGCCGCTGCCGCAGCTGGGTCGCCGCATGCTTCTGCTGTGGCTTGCGCCATTGGTGCTGCTGGTGGGCGTGGCAGTGGAACTCGGCACGGTTCCCGACGCGCGCTGGTTGCCGCTTGCCGTGGGCCACAACGCCTTGTGGTGCCTCGCCATGGTGCCGATGCTGGCCGTCGTGCCGCTTGCGGCCAGTCTGTACTGCCTGCGCCGTGCGGCGCCCGCTGATCCGGTACGCGCCGGCGCGGTGGCCGGGTTGGTCTCAGGCGGCCTGGCCGCTGCCATCTACGCCGTGCATTGCACCGACGACAGTCCGCTGTTCGTCGCGCTCTGGTACACGCTGGGCGTGCTCTTCGTCAGCGGCGTGGGCGCGGCCCTCGCCGCGCGCCTCGCCCGCTGGTGATCGCGCGGCTCAACCGCCGATGTAATCCTTCTTGCCGATCTCCAGGCCGTTGTGCCGGAGCAGCGCATAGGTCATCGAATAGTGGAAGTACACGTTCGGCGTGCCGTAGCCGAGCAGGTAGTCGAGGCCATTGAAGTTGCGCTCGATGCGATTGGTGGGCGGGCCGAGCAGCAGCTTGATCGGACGCGCCTCCGAGCCTTCGAACGCTGCCGCCGGGATGCTCTCGAGATAGGCGATGGTCTTCGCCACGCGCGCTTTCAGGTCCGGGAAGCTCGCCTCGTTGTCTTCGAACGCGGGCGGTGTCTGGCCAGCGAGTCGCGCGGTCGTGCCCTTGGCCATGTCGGTGGTGATCTGGATCTGGCGCGTGAAGGTGAACATGTCCGGCGCCAGGCGCGCCTGCAGGATCGCGTTCGGGTCGAGCTTGCGCTCCGTCACCCAGCCCTCGGCCTTGTCGAGGATGGTGGTGAGGTTGTTCAGGATGCGCACGAAAACACCGACGGACGCGTTGTGCATCGAAATGGTCATGTAAGCCTCGGGGAACAGCAGGGGCCCGCATGATAGCGGCAAGACCCGCGGGAATCCGTTAATCCCCGGTGGGCTCCTGGTGCGCGCGGCAGGCGAGGCTCACGGGCCTTGCCTCGGGGTCGTCCAGGTTCACTGCGGTGAGCGAACCGCCCCATACGCAGCCCGTGTCGAGGGCCAGCAGGTTGTCCCGTTGCAGCAGGCCCAGCGTCGACCAGTGGCCGAAGATCACGCGCGTGGCGGCGCTGCGCCGGTTCGCATGGCTGAACCAGGGCGCGAAGGGCGCGGCGGTTTCCTTCGGTGTGCCCTTGAGCCGGAGGTTCACGCGGCCTTCGGGCGTGCAATAGCGCAGCCGCGTGAGCACGTTGATGGCGAAGCGCAGGCGGTCCTTCTTCTTCAGGTCCTCGCTCCAGGTGTCCGGTTCGTTGCCGTACATGCCACCGAGGAATTTTTGCGGATCATCGCGCAGTGCCTGGCTCGCACGCGCCCCATGCGCGGCGGCATCCGCGGCGGACCACTGCGGCACGAGGCCGGCGTGGATCACCAGTTCATCGCGGGCCGCGTCATGGATGGTGAGCGGCAGTGACAGCAGCCACTCCACCAGCGCTGCGCGATCCGGCGCATCCAGCACCTGCTGCAAGGTATCGCCCCTGTGCAATTTGCGCTGCGGATCGAAGCAATGCGCGAGCAGGTGCAGGTCGTGGTTGCCGAGCACGCTCTGCGCGTTGGCGCCGAGGGATTTCACGAAGCGCAGCACCTGCAGCGATTGCGGTCCGCGGTTGACCAGGTCGCCGACGAAGATCAGCTGGTCGCGGTCGGCGCTGAAGCGCAGCCGCGCCAGCAGTTCGAGCAGCTCGTCGTGGCAGCCCTGCAGGTCGCCGATGGCATAGCGCGCCATCGTGTCAGTGCAGGATGCCCGGCATGGCGAGCCGGAACGGCTTGATGGGCGCGTCGAAGTTGCGGCCCTCGTCGGTCACCATCTGGTAGCTGCCCTGCATCGTGCCGACGGGAGTTTCGAGGATCGCACCGCTGGAATAGCGGAAGCCCTGGCCCGGCGCGAGATGCGGCTGCTCGCCGACCACGCCATCACCGCGCACTTCCTGCACCTTGCCGTTGGCATCGGTGATCACCCAGTGACGGCGCAGCAGCTTCGCGGCCTCGCTGCCATCGTTCTTTATGGTGATGGTGTAGCTGAATACATAGCGTTCGCCGCCCGGATCGGATTGTTCGGGCAAGTAGCTGGTTTCCACGCTGACGCGGATGTTCGAGGTCATGCGCCGGCTTTGCCCCAGCTGCGCGGCAGCAGGAACACGCAGGCCACCGGCCCGAAGGCGAGCCGGTCGCGCGATTGCAGGAAGGCGCTGGCGACCAGCTTTTCGTTCACCCAGGTCTGGTTGGTGGAGACCAGGTCCATCACCTTCCATACATCGCCATCGCGCACGATCTTGGCGTGGCGCTTGGATACCAGCGGATGGTCGATGCGCACCTCGCGGTTCAGGCCACGGCCCACCGTCCATTCCTGGCGTTCGCTGGTTAGTGCGAGTTCCACGCGATCTGCCGGGAACACCAGCGTGGGCACGCGCACCGCGTCCCAACCGGTGGGCAGGGGCAGTGGTGAGGGCGCGGTGGCGCGGCCCACTGCCGTGCGCGCGCTGCCATCGGATGCGCCTTCGCGCCGCGTGGTGCGGAACTCGAATTCGGTTTCATGCAGGCGGAAGCGGTCGCCATCCTGCAGGCAGGCAGCGCGTTCCACGCGCTTCTCGCGGATGTAGGTGCCGTTGGTGGAGCCCAGGTCCTGGATCAGTGCCATCTCGCCATTGACCGTGATGGAGGCATGGCGTTGGGAAATGGTGCTGATCTCGATCACGTAATTGCACGAGGTATTGCGACCGATGACCTGCGTGCCCGACAGCGGCAATTCCTCGCCGGTATCGAAGCGGAACAGGTGTGGTCCCTCGGTGCCCACGAAGCAGACTCCTCAGCGCAACAACAGGTAGATCACTACGCCGCTGAGCGCCAGCGCCACGGCACCGCCACCCAGCAGCAGCGGCCATGGTAGCGCGGACTTTTTCTCCGCGGCTGCCATCCGCGCTGCGCGCGCAGCGGCAGCGCCTTCCGGCAGCAGGGAGGTGCACGGCACCGGCCCGGAACCCAGCTGGTTGATGGCTTCGGCGCCCGCGACCTTCACTTCAACTGTCGGCGGTACGACAACTGCTGGTGCACGCGGTGGTGTCAGCTTCACCGGCTGCGATTTCGGCGGCTGCATCGGTGCCGGCGACGGCAGTGCGAGGTCTTCGATCCCGATCGCAACCGTCGTGGAAGTGCGCAGCGGCGGTGGCGGTGCCTTCTTAACGGCCGCGCGGAATTCGAACTCCAGCCGGTCGAGCTGGAAGCGATCGCCCGGTATCAGCTGCGTGCGCTTGGCGATGCGTTCGCCCGTCACCCAGGTGCCATTGGTCGAACCCAGGTCTTCGAGCCACGCGATATCGTCCTGCGCGTCGACCGTGGCGTGGCGTCCGGAGATCCCGATGTTGCTGTCATTGATCGAGATGACGTAGTCGCAGCCGGGATGGCGCCCGAGCACGATCTTGCGATCGATCGGGATGATTTCCTGGTTGTCGAGGCGGATCAGGTGCGGTCTGTCGGTACTCATCGGGCCAATTCTCTTACATCAGCAGCCATAGCAGGAGGCCCGCAAGCAGCGCGGCTGCGCCGATCAATGTCCCGGCCAGCGCACCGCGCCGCTCGAACCACCCGCCGTTGGCCGCGATGACGATGATGCTCACGTTGTCGCCGCCGCCATGTTCCAGTGTGGCCGCCAGCAACGCATCGACCGCAGCCTGTGGATCGGCCGCGTCCTTCAGTATGGCGGCGATCACGGGGTCGGTGAGTTCGGTGGTCAGCCCATCGGTGGCGAGCAGGAATATATCGCCGACCTGCACTGGCTGGAAAATGACTTCAGGCCGGGGATTATCCATCCCGATGGCCTGCACCAGGATGCGGTTGTCGGCGATGACGGTGTCGCGCCCGAGGCGTTCCGTGAGGGCCTGGGTCAGCGAGTGGTCGCGGGTCAGCTGCCTGAACTGACCCCTGCGCCACAGGTAGGCGCGGCTGTCACCGACCCAGCCGATCTCCACATCGGCCTCGCGCTGCTTGAGGGCTACGACGGTGCTGCCCATGCCGAAGCGGCGATCATCCGCGGCCGCGGCGGTGGCCACGGCTTCATGCGCTTTCAGCAGCGAATCGGCGAGGCGGAAATCCGCGGCCCACTTGAGCGTGGCCTCGACGGTGATTTCGCTCGCGACTTCGCCCGCCGCATGGCCGCCCATGCCATCGGCCACCACCCACAGGCCGGCGGCTTCGTTCCAGCCGATGTGATCCTCGTTGGCGCCTGTCCGGTTGCCGGCGTTGGTGGTCGCGGCGAACCGGAGTTTCATTTGATGGTGGCCTGTGCGGTGCGCGCCTTGTCGGCGAACTTGCCGGGATTGAAGGCAGGGCCGGCACCGATCACGGCGATGTCGTAGACCGCCGGTTGTGGAGATGTGCTCACGCAATCTCCATGCAAGGCGAATGCGCGCTCCCCGCGCGGCCTCGGCGACCCATTGTTGTTTCCCTGCCGTCTTGTTCGGAAAGCCGCGCGATTATCCCTCGCCGGCTCGTTGCCTTGTCAAGGCTGCGCGCAGGAGTCAGTCCGCAGTCTTGACTGGTGTCTCAACCAGTGCGGCGAGCAATGCGAATTGCTCGGGACCCAGCACTTCAGGTCGTGACTGCGGATCGATGCCGCTTCGTGTCCATGCATCGTCGGGCAACAGCGCACGCAGGCTGTTGCGCAGGGTCTTGCGTCGCTGCGAGAACGCGCGCGCGACCACCTCGGCATAGGCGGCGGGCAGCGTGAAGCGCGGTTGTGCGCGTACGGTGAGTCGTGCCACCGCCGACCACACGCGCGGCGGCGGCTGGAATGCGCCGGGACCGACATCGAACAGCTTCTCGATGTCGAACCAGGGCGCGAGCATTACGGTGAGTCGGCCGTAGTCATCGGTGTCGGGCGCGGCGGCCATGCGATCCACCACTTCCTTCTGCAGCATCACCGTGAGGTCGCTGATCACGGCGCGATGCGCGAGGAAGTGGAACAGCAGCGGCGTGGAGATGTTGTAGGGCAGGTTGCCCACCAGGCGCAGCGGGCCACCGCGTTCGGTGCCCAGCTGCGTGAAGTCGAACTTCAGCGCATCGCCCTGGTGCAGCGTGAGTGCCTGCGGCCAGCGTTCGCGCAGCGCTGCGCCGAGGTCGCGATCTATCTCGACCGCATCGATGTGTGGCACGCGGGCCAGCAGGTGCGCGGTGAGCGCACCGGGACCAGGGCCGATCTCGACGATGTGCTGCTCCACGCGCGGTGCCACGGAAGTGGCGATGCGCTCCAGCACGTTCTGGTCGTGCAGGAAGTGCTGGCCGAAGCGTTTGCGTACGCGGATCACGCCGCGCGCTGGCCGTGGCCGAGCTGCGCAGCCAGGCGCAGCGCCGCCAGCAGGCTGCCGGCATCCGCACGGCCGGTGCCGGCGAGGTCGAGCGCGGTGCCGTGGTCCACTGAAGTGCGGATGATGGGCAGGCCCAGCGTGACGTTCACGGCTTCACCGAAGCCCGCGTGCTTCAGCACCGGCAGGCCCTGGTCATGGAACATCGCCAGCACCGCGTCGAAATTCTCGAGCTGGCGCGGCGTGAAGATGGTGTCGGCGGGCCAGGGTCCATTGGCTTCGATGCCGCGCGCGCGGGCGCGTTCGATGGCCGGGCTGATCACTTCGATTTCTTCGCGCCCCAGATGCCCGGATTCGCCCGCATGGGGATTGAGTCCGCACACGCCGATGCGTGGCCGCGCAATGCCGAAGCGGCTGCTGAGGTCGCGTTGCAGGATGTCGAGGATCTCGTCGAGCGAGCTGCCGGTGATGGCATCGCCCACCGCGCGCAGCGGCAGGTGCGTGGTGGCCAGCGCCACGCGCAACGAACCCGCGGCCAGCAACATCACCGGACGCGACACGCCACAGGCATCGGCCAGATATTCAGTGTGTCCGGTGAAGGCGATGCCCGCGTCGTTGATGACGCTCTTCTGCACCGGTGCCGTCACCATGGCGGCGAATTCGCCACTGCGACAGCCCGCGAGTGCGCGATCGAGCATGGCGAGCACATGGCGCGCATTGCGCGTATCCAGCTTGCCCGCAACGACGGGCGCGGCGACCGGCACATGCTCCACCTGGAAGCGCGGGTCGGGAATGGGGAAGGGCAGACCTGACTGCTGCGCGCGTGCTTCGAGCAGCATGGCATCGGCAAGGCAGAGGATCTCGCAATCGATGCGCTCTTCGCGCAGCGCCAGTGCCGCCTGCAGGCAGATGTCCGGGCCGATGCCGGCGGGCTCTCCCGAGGTCAGTACCAGTCGCAGGGGATCTCCTCGCCGCTCAGAGCGAGGTGTCGATGTAGGCTTCGTCGCGCAGCTTGCGCACCCAGTCTTCAGTCTCCTCGTCGGCCTTGCTCTCGCGCAGCTGGCGGAAGGCGCGATCGCGCAGGCTGTCTTCGGTGGTGTCGAACTTGCGGCGGCCGAGCAGCTGCACGATGTGCCAGCCGAACTGCGACTGGAACGGCTGGCTGATCTCGCCGTCCTTCAACTGCGCCACCTGTGCCGCGAATTCGGGCACGAAGGTGTTGGGGCTGGTCCAGTCCATCTCACCGCCATTCACCGCCGAGCCCGGGTCTTCGGACATGGTGGAAGCGAACGGTCCGAAATCCTGGCCTTCCAGGATCTTCTGCCGCACGCCGGCGAGTTTCAGCTTCACGGTCGCGTCATCCTGCAGCGTGTTGGTCTTCACCAGGATGTGGCGCACGTGCACCTGGTCCTGCACCGGATCGCCGGTCGAAGTGCGGATGGCATTGAGCTTCACGATGTGGAAACCGTTCGCAGTGGTCAGCGGCTTCGAAACCTGGCCGGGCTTCAGCGCCACGATGGTTTCGGCGAGCACCGTGGGCAGGTCGGGACCCTTGCGCCAGCCCAGCGCGCCGCCTTCGAGTGCGGTCTGGCTGTTGGAATAAGCGACGGCGAGGCGCGCGAAATCTTCATTGGCCGCGCGCTCGTAGACTTCCTGCGCCTTCTGCGCGAGCTCATCCACCTTGGCCTGGTTCGCTTCCGAGGGAATGGCGATGAGGATGTCGGAGACATCGTATTCATCGTTCTCGCCGGGCAGCTTCTTCAGGTGCTCCATGAACTGGTCGAGTTCGCGCGGCGTGACGTTGATCTTGGACAGCACTTCGCGCTGGCGCAGCGTGGCCAGGATCATTTCCTTGCGCGTGCCATCGCGGAACGCGGGGTAGTCCACGCCCTGCGCGGACAGCGCGGCCGGCAACTGCGCCAGCGTCAGGTTGTTCTGCTTGGCGATGTCGGCAACGGTGGCGTTGAGCTGTTCGTCCGACACCTTGATGCCGACGCGGTCGGCGCGCTGCATCTGGACTTCCTGCACCACCAGGCGCTCGAGCACCTGCGAGCGCAGCACGTCCGCGGCGGGCAGCTTCACGTTCTGCTGCTTCAGGCGCTCGGTGATCTGCGCGATCTGGTCATTGAGTTCGCTTTCGGTGACCACGCCGTCGTTGACGATGGCGACCACGCGGTCGAGCGACTGCCCGAGCTTGCTGGGATCGATCGGCGGCGGGGTGGCGGCGGCATCCGCCGCGGTGGCCGCGGCTTTCTGCGCCTCGGTGGGTGCCTTGACCTCACGCGTCGTTCGCGTGGGCGCTCCGGCATGGCCTGGTTCGGCCGCATGCAGCGGTGCCACCAGTGCGGCGAGTGACAAAGCCAGGAATGCGAGGGAGGCGCGGGGCATGAATATTCCTTAACAATTGCCGCGGCTCAGGGCCGCTGGCGAGCGGAGTATCCGCGAATGGCCTTTTCGAGGAAAGCGTCGGCCGCTTGTCCGACATTGGACAGGCCCTTCAGTTCCAGCTGCAGGTATACGCTGCGGTCGCGGGCGCCGGTGCGGCGGCTGACGTAATCCCGGACCACGGCGCGCACGGCCCAGCAGCAGCTGTTGTATTCGAAGCCGGCGAGCTGCTCGATGGGCTGGTTCTCGCGCAGCGAATACAGCATGCGGCCGTACACATGCCATTCATCGGTGAGTGGCCAGGCCACCGATGCCTCGACCTGTTCGAGCCGGTCGTACTGGTAGCGGTAGCCGAGGTTCAGCACGCTGGTCGGGGCGGGCTGGTACTGCAGCCGTACCTCGGCGCGCTCGGTGCGGTTGTCGTACGGGTTCCACTGCATGCCCGTGCTGATGTTCCAGTTGTGGTAGGCGGAAAGCTCGACCTGTGCGATGACGTCGGAGAATTCGCCGGAATCCGGCACCTCACCGGGCAGTCGCACCTTCGGCGATACGAAGTTGATGGTCTGCCCGATGGTGGTCGACAGGATGCGCATGCCGCTGCTGCTGCTGTACATCTGCGTGGTCAGGCCGAAGCTCAGCTGGTTCGCATCGCTGATGCGGTCGAGGCCCACGTAGCGGTTGGTGCGGAACAGTTCGATCCAGTTGAGGTCGGGCTCGGAGCTGTCGAACAGCGGCAGGTCCGACTGGTTGCGATAGGGCGCGTAGAGATACATGGCGCGCGGCTCGAGCGTGACGCGGCGCTGGTCATGCGAGCCACTGTTGCCTTCGAAGGTGAGGCCGGTGTCGAGGCTGAGCACGGGCAGCGTGCGCGTGGGCGTGTCGTCGGTGCCGGCGGGGTTGTCGTGCAGGCGGTAGCCCGCGGCATCGAGCATGGCGCTGGGACGCACGAAATAACCCGGGCCGCTGTAGTCGAGGCCGACGCGCGGTTCGGCATCGAAGCGCCAGCCTTGTTCCTCGCCGGGATGGCGGAAGTACGTGGCTTCGGTATCGAGGCCGTAGTTCAGCGGCAGCGTGCCATCGAGCCGCCAGTCGCCGTGCGCGTAGATGCGTGGCAACTCGGTGGCGGGGCGTTCGTCCTTCGGCAGGTCCTGGTCCAGCGTCTGGAAGTTGCGCGCCATGATGCCCGCATGGAAGTTGGCATCGCGCCAGGCGAGGTCGGTGTAGCGCGGCAGGAAGGTGGTGCTCGAACCATCGGAAGCGCCGTGCGAGAAATCCTCGAAGTACTGCGCGTCGCTGACGTTCTCGCCGGCGATGGTCAGGCGCCAGTCATCGGGCAGGCCGGTGACTGTGTTCAGGCGCCAGCGGCTGCGCGTTTCGTTGGCCTTGCGATCGTCGGGCAGGAAGTTGGCGGAGAGTTCGCCCTTGCCGATGTGCGTGAGGTAGCGGTAATCGCCTTCCATGTCGATGCCGCGCGCGGTGTACCAGGTGGGCGTGACGGTGAGGTCCTGCTGGGGCGCGATGTTCCAGTACCAGGGCACGGACATCTGCACGCCGCCGCGCGTCGAAGTACCGAAGGTCGGGAACAGCAGGCCGGTCTTGCGCGCATTGCCGACGGGGAAAGTGATGAGTGGCAGGCGCACCAGCGGTACGCCGAAGAATTCCACGCGCGCGTCGTGCGCAGTGCCGACACTGGCCGCGGTATCGATGGCGACGCTGTCCGCCTTGATCATCCAGTCGGATTTGCCGACCGGACAGGTGGTGTATTCCACGTCCTTGAGTCGCACCACGCCTTCCTGGTCCACCGACAGGCTGGTGGCCGCGCCGCGCGCCGGTCGCGTGGGCAGCTCGAACTGCGCGCCTTCGAAGGTGGCCAGCTGGCCGTCGAAGCTGCCGGTGTTGCCGCGGATCACCAGCTGCGGATCGCGGTATTCCACCGTGCCTTCGACATCGATGCGGTTCTGGTCCTGGCTGATGCTGGCACGGTCAGCGCTGAGCGTGTGTTCGCCCTGTTGCACGGTGACCTTCTGGCCCGCCTGCGCATTGCGCTCGGAATCCAGGTGCAGGGTGCCGAGGTTCACCTCGTACTGCTCGTTGGGGTCGAGCGGCTTGCTGATCTTCTGCTGGCGCGAGGCCGCGGCGTCATCGGGACAGCGCGGCAGCGTTTCATAGGGATTGGCCACCTGGGTGACCGCGGCTTCCGCGGCCGGAAGGCGTGACTGGGCGAGGCCAAGCGCGAGGCCGGCGGCGAGCAGAGTCAGGGAGCGGAGCAGTCGCATCGAGCGCTCGATTATAATTATTCCCGTGCCTGTTTCCGCCGAATCCACCGATCTTCGACTAGAGCTCCTGCGCGACTGGACCCGACGCTTCCCCGATTTCGACGCGGGCAGCATCGAGGTTGCCTCCGCCGACGCGAGTTTCCGCCGCTATTTCCGCCTGCGCCGCAATGACGGCGTGTCGTGGGTGGCGATGGATGCGCCGCCCGACAAGGAAGATCTCGGTACTTACCTGCGCGTAACCGCGTTGCTGGAATCCTGCGGCGTGCATGTGCCGCATGTGCTCGCATCCGACACGACGCTGGGCTTCGCACTGCTCGAGGACCTGGGCAATACGCACATGCTGACCGCGCTGAATCGCGGCGCGGATGCGGCCGTTCTGTATGCCGATGCGCTCGCTGAGCTCGCGCGCCTGCAGCTCGGTGGCGATGTGGCATCCCGCGATCTGTCGCCATATGACAATGCCACCCTGCTGCGTGAGATGCAGCTGCTGCCCGACTGGTACTGCCGCAGGCATCTCGACTTCGAACCCACGGCCGCCGAGCAGGCGCTGCTGACGCAGACCTTCGACTGGCTGGCCGCGCGCGCGCTGGAGCAGCCGCAGGTGTTCGTGCATCGTGACTACCACTCACGCAACCTGATGGTGATGAACCAGCGTTCGCCCGGCGTCATCGATTTCCAGGATGCATTGCGCGGGCCGGTGGGCTACGACCTCGCGTCGATCCTGAAGGATTGCTACATCGAATGGCCGCGTGCGCGCGTGGTCGCGTGGCTCACGCAATATCGCGCGCAATTGCTGGCGGCGGGTGCAACGGGTCGCGCGCTGGCTGGTGCATCGGATGCGAAGTTCATCGCCTGGGTGGATCTCATCGGCCTGCAGCGCCATATAAAGGTGCTGGGCATCTTCGCGCGGCTGTGCTGGCGCGATGGCAAGACCGGTTACCTCGGTGACCTGCCGCGCACGCTGGCCTATGTGCAGCAGGCAGCGCGCGTGTTCCCGGAGCTTGCAGCGTTCGCGGACTTCGTCGATACGCGGCTTGCTCCCGGCTTGCCTGCCGCGAACGCGCGCGCACTGGCCCACGTCGCGGGCAAACATTGATGCGTGTGATGTTGCTCGCGGCCGGACGCGGCGAACGCATGCGGCCGCTCACCGACAGCTGCCCGAAACCACTGCTGCCCATCGCGGGCAAGCCGCTCATCGCCTGGCATCTGCAGCGATTGGCTGCCGCGGGCTTCCATGAGATCGTCATCAACCTGTCCTGGCTGGGCGAACAGATCGCGACTGCGCTGGGTGATGGTTCGGCCCATGGCGTGCACATCGTTTACAGCCGCGAGCCGTGGCCGGCGCTCGAGACCGGCGGCGGCATCTTCAATGCGCTGCCGCTGCTCGGGCCCGATCCCTTCCTGCTGGTCAACGGCGATGTGTTCACCGACATCGATTTCGGCGCGCTGCGCCTGACACCCAATGATCTTGGCCAGCTGGTGCTGGTGCCGAATCCGCCGCACAACCTGAAGGGCGATTTCTGGCTGCACGATGGGCGCGTGGTGGAAGAGGGCGGCGAGCGCCTGACTTATTCAGGTATCGCGGTACTGCGGCCCGAATTGCTCGCCGGCGCGCAGGGCGAACGCTTTCCGCTGCTGCCCTGGCTGGTCCGCGCTCGCGAGGCCGGCTTCCTGGGGGCGCAGAAGCATGCGGGCCGCTGGGTGGACATCGGCACGCCGGAACGCCTGGTGCAACTCGACGCTGAACTTCGGGGCGTGCGAGGATCTTCGCCATGAGCGAGATCAAGGGCATCCAGGTGGTGGTCGAGCCCGCCGCGCCATTTGCCACCGGCGCGCGCAGCGGCGAGAAATACACCACCGCGCAGGGCTTCACCGCCATCCGTGATGGCCAGAAGCCGCGCGGCGAAACGGTGGGTGCGCCCGCCACCGGCAAGCCACGCTGGCTCAAGGCATTGCCCGCGACCGGCGAGCGCTATGCGCGCACGCGTCGCAACGTGCACGAGCACAAGCTCGCCACTGTTTGCGAGGAAGCCAAATGCCCGAACATCGGCGAATGCTGGAACGCCGGCACCGCCACCATCATGCTGATGGGTGCGGTATGCACCCGCGCCTGCCGCTTCTGCTCGGTGGACACCGGCAATCCGCGTGGCTGGCTCGACGCCGATGAGCCCGCGCATGTCGCCGAGAGCGTGGCGCTGATGGAGCTCTCCTATATCGTGCTAACCAGCGTGAACCGCGATGATCTCGCCGATGGTGGTGCCGGGCACTTCGCCGCCTGCGTGCGTGCCATCCGCGCGCGCGCGCCGCAGACCGCGGTCGAAGCGCTGACGCCGGATTTCCAGGGCGTGTTCGCCGATGTCGAGACCGTGGTGGATTCAGGGCTGGCGGTATTCGCGCAGAACCTGGAAACCGTGCGCCGCCTGACGCATCCGGTGCGCGATGCACGCGCCGGCTATGAACAGACGCTGGCGGTGCTGAAACATGCGAAACAGCATCGACCCGAAGTGCTCACCAAGAGCAGCCTGATGCTGGGTCTCGGCGAAACCGACGCGGAGATCATCGAAGCCCTCGACGATCTGCGTGCCGCCAGCGTGGACATCGTCACGCTGGGCCAGTACCTGCGGCCCACGCCGAATCACCTGCCGGTGGCACGTTTCGTCACGCCGGAGCAGTTCGCGCAGTATCGCGAGGCCGGTCTCGCGCGCGGTTTCCGCGAAGTGGTGTCCGGCCCGATGGTGCGTTCGAGCTATCGCGCCGAGCAGGCGCTGGCCGGCAACAACGTCGGATTGCAGGCCACGCCGTGATCGTGCGCTGGCTCGGTCGCGTCGACTATGAGCCCACCCTGCGAGAAATGCAGCGCTTCACCGATGAGCGCAATGGCTCGACGCCCGACGAGTTGTGGCTGCTGGAACATCCGCCGGTATTCACGTTGGGCATGGCGGCCGATCGCAGCCATGTGCTCGCGCCCGGTGACATCCCGCTGGTGCAGACCGATCGTGGTGGGCAGGTGACCTACCACGGTCCCGGCCAGCTCGTTGCCTATCCCTTGCTCGACATCCGTCGCCTCGGCGTGCAGGTGCGCACGCTGGTGATGCAGCTGGAACAGGCGGTGATCGATCTCGTCGCCGTGCACGGCATCACCGCAGTGGGCCGGCGCGATGCGCCGGGCGTGTATGTGGATGGCCGCAAGCTCGCGAGCCTGGGCCTGCGCGTGCGGCGTGGCGCCAGCTACCACGGCCTTGCACTCAACGTGGACATGGACCTCACGCCGTTCGCGCGCATCAATCCCTGCGGCATGGCCGGCCTCGACGTGACCAGCCTTGCCCAGCTCGGCGTGCCCGGCGATGTGGAATCGGTGGGCCGCGAGTTCGCGCGGCACCTGGCGCAGCGGCTCGACGCGCAGCAGGCGGCCTGACTCACCTTTAAAAGGACGAGCAGCTAAAGGACGAACAGCACTCCCGGCAGTGCCTGCAGCGCGGCGTTCAATGCCGTGAGCTGCTCGACTCCCTGCACCCGCATCACGTAGGTCAGGGCCATGAAATTGCCCTGGCCCGAGGGACGCTCGGTGGGGTTTCCCGGCGGCAGGGCCCCGAATTCGCGCTCGAAAATGGCATCGATCTCGGCGCGCAGCTTCAATTCGGACCGCGCGACCACCTTGATGGGGTAGTCAGTTGGAAAAGTGATTTTTTCTGGCTGCATGGTTCGTCTAGAATACGCCGCCCTTTCGGGCCATCGTCTTGCGGAGAGGTGGCAGAGTGGTCGAATGTACCTGACTCGAAATCAGGCGTGGGTTTACGCCCACCGTGGGTTCGAATCCCACCCTCTCCGCCAAATCTCCTGACTCTCTGTAGTCCACATCCTACAGCCAGCGCGGCGGCTGCATTTGCAGGCTGCGAATCCAGTGAATTCATCGCGCTGTCTGTGCGCACCGACATCGTGAAACAGATGTAATGAAATGCGTCAGTAACGGGATGTCGATGAAAATCCCGCGTACATGGCGATAGACAGTCTGCTCTTCACTGATGACGCGGGCGGCATGGAAGCCCCGTTCCGTTTGGCGCGCGGTTCATGGACGAATGGACAGGCCCGCCACATCGGCCTGCTGCTGCATGATTTCCGCCTCGGTGGCTCCGAACGCATCGCCATCCGGCTGGCGCGGGAATGGGCGGCGCGCGGCCGGCGTGTCACGCTGTTCGTCGGCGAGGGTAGTGGACATCTCAGCAGGCTGGTCAGTCCGCTGGTGTCGATCTGTTTCTACGACCAGAAATACGAACGCTCGAAATGGCAGATCCGGCGCCTCGCACGCTGGGCTGCGCAGGCCGCCACCGCTGCGGGCGTCGATGTGATGTTCCTGCCCGGCAACAGCTACTTCCGCGCCATCCCCGCGTTGAGCAGCAAGTTGCCGGTGCTCAGCAAGCTGTCGAACCCGATCGTGCGCCGGGACAAGAACCCGCTGCGCAATTTCACCTTCCGCATGGCCACCGCGCGTCGCTGGCGCACGCTGGATGGTCTGGTGATCTGCTCGCAGGGACAGGCCGATGAGATCCACGAGCAGGTGCAGCCGCAGGTGCCGGTGACGGTGATCACCAATCCCATCCTCGATGCGATGCCGTCCGGCATCGCGGCGAAAAAAGTGCCTGGCCAGTTCTGCGCAGTCGGCCGACTGGAGCTGCAGAAGAACTATCCGTTGCTGTTGCGGGCCTTTGCACTGCTGGGCGACCTGCCGCTGACGCTGCGCATCGCCGGTGACGGCAACCTGCGTGACGAGTTGCAGCGCCTCGCCGAAGAGCTGGGCCTCGAGCATCGCGTGCAGTTCCTGCTCACCGTGGACAACGTCGCGCCGCTGATGGCGCAGTCCGAGGCGCTGCTCCTGAGTTCCGACTACGAGGCCTCCTCCGCGGTGTGCGTGGAAGCCATGGCTGCCGGCACATTCGTGATCGCGCGCGACTGTGGTGCCGGTGTGCGCGAGATCCTCGCCGTGCCGCGCACGGGCAGGATCGTGGCCAGCCACACGCCGCAGGCTTTCGCGGCCGCGATCCGCGAATACTGGACGACGCGCCAGGGCGATGCCGTCGCCGCGCGCGCGGCGGCCTCGAATTACGTGATTGGTCCCATTGCCGAGCGTTATCTTCAGCTGCTGGACAAGGCAGCGGTAACGCGGAGCAGGGAATGACCGATACGGGGAGCTTGCACGGCAAATCAGTCTGGGTGATGGCGAAGGGTTACCTGCCCGATGAAGGCGGGATGCAGACCTACTCGCGCGCGGTGGCCGAGGCCTATGCCGCGCTGGGTGCAGCGGTGACCGTATTCACGCGCACCAGCGCCGGGCCACGCGATACGCGCATCGGGCCAGTGCGCGTGGTGGATGTCGGCCCGAAGCGCGGCCTGCTCATGCACCTGCGCATCGCGCGCGCGCTGCGCGCGGAGCGCCGCAAGCATGGCATTCCGCTGCTGGTCCATGGCAGTACCTGGAAGACTTCCATCGTGCCGATGGCGCTGGGGTTGCCGTTCGTCACCACTTTCCATGGGCGCGAGATGTATCGCGCGAAAGGCTGGAAGCTGAAGCTGCTGACGCGCATCGCGCGTCGTGCGCAACGCGTGGTGACTGTCAGTCATTACACCGCGGAAGAGCTGGGCAAGCGCATCCCGGGATTGCGGCGCCCGCCGGTAGTGGCATGGAATGGGGTGACCGCGGGCCTGGAGCGCAGCGCGGGCCGGGGCATGGAACCGCCGCTGGTGTTCACCGTCTGCCGCATGGAACCGCGCAAGAACCTGCGCGCCGCCATCGAAGCCGCTGCCGCCTGCCGGCGCGAAGGGCTCGACTTCCGCTACGTGCTCGCTGGTCGTGGTGAAGAGCTCGAGGCATTGCGCGCGCTGGTCGCACGCCATGCGCTGGGCGATGTGGTGGAACTGGCCGGCTTCATCGAACAGGGCCGCGCGGTGCAGCTGTACCGCGATGCCGACGTGTTCATGCATCCGCAGGTCAATCTCGAAGGCGGCCGTGATTTCGAAGGCTTCGGCATCGCCGTCGCCGACGCCATGTATGCGCGTACCGCGGTGATCGCCGGCCGCGACGGTGGCGTACGCGAACTGATGGAGGATGGGGTTTCCGGCCTGCTGGTGGATGGCCACGACCAGGCCGCGGTGACTGCGGCGTTGCGCCGCCTGCTCGCCGATCCGGCGTTGCGCCACTCGCTGGCTGAGGCGGCGGCGTTGCGCGCGGAGCGTGAATTTCGCTGGGAACGCCATGTAGGCATCATCCTCGCGGGGTTGTCCGACGCCGCGCGCTGAGCGCGTTCCTTGTTTGGCCCATAGCTCGTCAGTATCCTTGCGCCCGTGCAAACCGGACGCCATTGAACAGCGCGACGCAAGGACAGGCAGTGGGTGCGGACGCCACGAACCGGCCCTGCCTCATCGTCAATCCGCGCAGCTTCCGTGCTTCATGGCTGGGCTACGCGCGACGTGGCGCGCGTCTCGCGCACGCGGCCGGCCTCGATGTGCACCAGGTGTTCGATCCATCCAGCGTATGTGCCTTGCTCGATCGCCTGCGCGCCAGCGGACAGCAGCAGATCTGGGTGCTGGCCGGCGATGGCACCCTGCACGCCATGGCCGATTACTTCGCCGCACGCGGCGGCGACTGGTCACCGGGCCTGCTGCTGCTCGCCGGTGGTCGCGCCAATCTCGTGCCGCGCGAATGCGGTGGTTATCCGGCCATGCCGATGCTGCGCAAGGCCCTGGCAGCATGGCGCGAAGGGCGGCCGCTGCGTGAAGAGCGGTTGCCCACGCTGCAGGTTTCGCAGGCCGGCCAGCCCACGCGCCATGGCTTCCTGCTCGCGGGCGCGATGATCCACGATGTGCTGAGCGAGCTGGTGGCGCACCGCGCGGCGGGCTGGTGGCGCACCGGTTTCTTCTCTGGTCCCTACGTGTACACCAGGCTGATCGTGCTCGGCCTGCTGGGTCGCAAGCCTTTGCCGCCGGCCGCGCACATCGTCACGCGGCTGGCGGGTCGTGGCGAACTGGCCGCACCAGTGCGCATCCTGCTGGCTTCCACGCTCGAACTGCGCCGCGCCCTTTACAATCCCTTCGCCGCGCGCGGCACGGGACCGGTGCGGCTCACGGCCATCGCGGCCGATGCGCCGCGTTTCTGGCGGCGTCTGCCAAAGATCATCAAGGGGCGATTCGACAACGACATGGACCTGGCGCAGGGATTCCTCAGTGGCCGCGGTGAGCGTGCCGAGTTGCTCGGTGTCGCGGGCTATGCGCTTGACGGCGAGATCTTCGCCGCTGATCCAGCGCAGCCGCTGGTGTTCACCGCGGGCGTCGCGCTGAAGGTGCTGCATCCATGAGCATGGCCCGATGAGCGATACGCAGCACCACGAACTGCATGTGCCACAGCATCGTGGCAGCTTCCGCATGCTGTGGGCGATTGCGCGCACCTATCCCGGCCGCACCGCGCGCGCGCTGACGGCGGTGTCGGTGGCGAGCCTGTTCGAAGGCCTTGGCATGTCCATGCTGCTGTCGATGCTGGCGCTGACTACCAGCAATCCGGGTGCGAAGGTGTCCGGGCCGCAGAAGCTGGCGATGAACGCGGTGCGCGACGTGGGTCTTGATCCAACGCCGCGCAACCTGCTGCTGGTGGCGATCACGTTGATCGCGATGCGCGGCGTGATGTCGCTGCTGGCGAACCGGCAGGTCGGCTACACCGTCGCGCGCATCGCCACCGACCTGCGTCTGCAGCTGATGCGCGCCACGATGAGTGCACGCTGGAGCCACTACCTCGAGCAATCCGTGGGCGGCCTGACCAATGCGATTGCGCACGAGGCACAGCGCGCCTCGGAAGCTTTCCAGCTGGGAGCGGAAATGGCCGCGATGGTGATCAGCTCCATCGTGTACCTCACGGTGGCGTATTCCATCTCCGCGCCCGCTGGCCTCGCTTCCAGCATTGCCAGCGTGGTGCTGCTGCTCGGTTTGCGGCGGCTGGTCAAGTCTTCACGACGCGCCGGCCAGCGCCAGACCAAATTGCAGAAGTCGCTGCTGACGCTGATTGGCGCCCAGTTCGCCGCGGCCAAACCGCTCAAAGCCATGGCGCGCGAAGGCCACATCGATGCGTTGATGACCGACGAGACCAAACATCTCGAACGCGCGATGCGTCGCCAGGTGATCAGCAAGGAAGCGATGGCGGCATTGCAGGAACCCATGCTGGCCATCATGGTGGGCATCGGCTTCTTCCTCGGCACCACGGTGCTGAAGATGGAGATGGCCGACCTCGTGGTGATGCTGTTCATGCTGGCGCGCGTGGTCAGCTACCTGTCGAAGGGGCAGAAGGCCTACCAGCAGGTGGTGGTACGCGAGAGCGCCTACTGGGCGCTGGTGCATGCCATCGACGTGGCGCATGAGCAGCGCGAGCCGGCCGGCGGCGGGCGCCAGCAGCTGCTGGCGCGGCAGCTCGAGTTCGATCATGTGGCGTACGCGCATGGCGGTCGCACGCGCATCCTGCGGGATGTTTCGCTGCGCATTCCAGCGCGTGGCCTGACGCTGCTGATCGGACCATCCGGTTCCGGCAAGACCACGCTGCTGGACCTCGTCGTGGGGCTGCGCGAGCCCGATGCCGGCCGCATCCTCATCGATGGCGTGCCGCTGACGGAACTCGAACTGCGCGGCTGGCGCCGCCAGATCGGCTACGTGCCGCAGGAATCGGTGATGGTGGATGAATCGGTGGCGCACAACCTCACGCTGGGCGAGGAGATTCCCGAAGAGAAGATCCGCGCCGCGCTGCGTGCCGCGGATGCCCTGGAGTTCGTCGAAGCCATGCCGGAAGGATTGCTGACGCATGTGGGGCAGGGTGGTTCGCGGCTGTCGGGCGGACAGCGCCAGCGCCTCGCCATCGCGCGCGCGCTGATCCACGAGCCGCGGCTGCTGATCCTCGACGAGGCCACCAGCAACCTCGATCCGGATGCGCAGGACGCCATCGTCGAAACCGTCGCGCACCTGAAATCGCAGGTGGCGGTGCTGGCCGTTGCGCACCAGGAAAAGCTGGTGGAAGTCGCCGACCAGATCCTGCGGCTCGCGGATGGCCGTCTCGAAGCGATCAGCCAGGTGGAAGCGCGTGTCGCCACTGGAGGCTGACCAGAAGGTCACGTTCGCGCGCCTGCGCCGCCGCTGGCTGTTCCTGGGCATGCGCTGGCTGCTGCGTCGTTGCGGCTTTGACAGTGCGCGCACCTTCGGCACTTTGCTTGGGCGCGTGCAGTACCTGTTCTCCACAGATCTGCGCCGACGCTGCATCGAAGGCGTGGCCGCGGTGCTGGATCGCAAAGTGGGTGATCCGGAAGTCGCGCGTACGGTGAGGACGGCCTTCCGCGCCAACACCATCGCGGTGCTGGAAGTGCTCAGCATGGTGGATCGCAAGCTCGATGCGCAGCGGTTGCGCGAGCGTTGCCTGGTCGAGGGCCTCGACAATCTCACCGCCGCGCGCACTGGTCGCGGCGCCATCCTGCTGGCCACGCATTCCGGCAACAGCCTGCTGCTGGCCGCGCAGCTCGCCGATGCGGGCTGGCCCGTGACCATCGTGTACCGGCAGGCCCGCATGATGTCGCTGCAGTTCTTCGTCGATGGACTGCCGCGCTATGGCTTCGACGGCATCCTCGCCAACGAAGGTTTTCGCGCCTATGCGCGCATGGTGGATGCCCTGCGCCACGACCGCATCCTGTTCGCGATGATGGACCAGGGTGTGAAGGAAGCCGAGACCGGCGTGCCGCTGCGCTTCCTCGGCAAGGACATGCCCATGCCCGGCGGCGTGGTGCAGCTGGCGCGGCAGACGCGCGCGCCCATCGTGCCGGTGACTTCGCTGGCGGTGGATCCGGTGTGGCGCTTCGCCATCGAGCCGAAGCTCGTGCTCGCGCCGGGTGGCAGCATCGAACAGGACACCGCTGCGGTGGTGAAGCATGTGGAAGGACAGATCCTCACGCATCCTGAATTGTGGAGCTGGCACCATCGTCGCTGGCGCAATTTCCCGGTGGCCGGCAAGTGAGCGTGGATACCCGCCCCATCGTGGCATTGACCGGCGCCAGTGGCTTCGTCGGCAAGCGGCTGGTGCCGCTGCTCGCTGCCGCAGGCTGGCGCGTGCGCCTGCTGCTGCGGCGTGATCCGGTCGTGCCCGAGTGGCGCGGCGTGGACCTGCAGATCGTTGCGGGCAGCCTCGTTGATGCGACGGCGCTGCGCCAGTTCGCGGCAGGCGCGGATGCGGTGGTGCATGTCGCGGGCATGATCAAGGCGACGCGTCGTCGGCAGTACTACGCGGTGAATCACGCGGGCAGCGCGGCGCTTGCGGATGCCGTGCTCGCCACTGCGCCGAACGCGCGCTTCCTGCATGTCTCCACCATCGCGGCGCGCGAGCCGCAGCTGTCCGATTACGCGGGCAGCAAGCGTGCGGGCGAGGACGCGGTGCGCGAACGTCTCGGCGCACGCGTCACCGTGCTGCGTCCGCCAGCGGTGTATGGACCGGGCGATCGCGAATCCATGTTGTTCTTCCAGCTGGCGGCGAAGCACTTCGTGCCGGTGCTCGGGGCACCAGAGGCGCGTGCGGCGATGATCCACGCCGATGACCTCGCCACCTTGCTGGTGGCGCTGCTGCACGAGGAGCCGCGCGGCGCGGTGCTGACCGCGGCCGATGCGAGGCCGGATGGCTACAGCTGGCGCGAAGTGCTGCGTACCGCGGCGCATGCGGTGGGTAATCCGCGTGCGCGCCTGTTCCAGGCGCCGGGTTTGATGATCCAGGCAGTGGCATTGGCTGGCGACATCGCGCGTGCCGCGGGCAGTGCGAACATGCTGAATCACCAGAAGCTGCGCGAGTTGCGGCATCTGGATTGGTCCGTGCCCGCCGATCAATGGGCGCGTCCGGCCGGATGGGAGCCGCGCTATCCGCTCGGCGATGGCTTCGGGCAGACAGTGGCCTGGTATCGGCGCGCGGGCTGGCTCTGATTATTTGATGACGCCGCGGCGGCGCAGCTTCCAGTAGAAGACGGGCGCGGCGAGCATCGGAAAACGTCGCTGCCAGGGCGCGACTTCGACATGCACGCCGCTGTGGCGCTCGACCTTCCAGGCGGCGTAGTCCGTCGCGCCTTCGAAGGTGAATGAAGCCTTGAGCAACCGCACGATGTTCAGTGGGCGACCGAGTCGAGCGCGCCAGGCCCAGCTGCTTCTGGCGCGATCGCGCTGTGCCGGTGAAAGCGTGGGCGCGAGCGTCGCGTCGCCGTTCTGCCGATACGCGATGCCCGCATCCTTCCAGGCCAGTGGCAGCAGCTGCGCATAGCGCTCCGGTGCCTTGCCGATGATGTCCTGCGCGCGTGACTGCGTTTCGACGCGCAGCTCCGCCGCGTAAGTGCGTGCGAACAGCGCGCGCCAGAATTCTTCCGCGCGGCCCTGCACGGGACCGAGTCTCGCGGCCCAGCTCGCCGCGCAACCGACTGCGGCAGCAACGAGTCCGACGGCAGCATCGTGATCCGCCACCGAGCGCGACCACACCAGCAATGCCGGCTGGCTGAAGCGTGCCCAGATCGTGGTATCGAGCGAAGCCGTGGTCACGCGCTGCGCGAACTGCCCGCGGCTCAGCACCGCGAACTTGGCGCGCAGTGTCTGTCCTGCGTGCTGGAATTCCATGTAGCCGACATTCGGTGGCAGCACGCGATTGGCGAAACGCGCGAGGAAGGAGCCAGGCCAGGCGCGCACGTCATCCAGCAAGACGTAGAAATCGAGGATGCCGTCCAGTGAACCCGCGCGCAGCGCCGAACCGTAGTACAGCACCGCGATCGTGGCTTCACCGCCGCGACTCGCGAGTTCCTGCGCCATGGCGCGCGCGGCCGGTGGCGCTGGTTGATCCAGCTCCGTTGCCAGCAGCTGCCGCAGCGGACCCGCGATCACGCCAGCCAGGATTTCAGCGGGCCACTGCGACGCGCGCCCGCGGCCTGCGCAATGCGTACCGCATGCACCAGCAGGCACAGCGCCACCCAGATGGCGACGATGGCGATGCCCACATCCGGTCGCCCCGCGATGGCGGCGAGCGTGAGGATGGCGAGGTTCGGATTGCGGCGCGCGGTCACCAGGCGGAAGCGGCTGTCGAAGCGCTGCCACACATGCATGTCCATGCCGAACAGCTTGATGAACAGGCCTTCTTCCACCCGTTGCAGCACGTAGCCGACGAGGATGATGCCGAGTGCAAGGCCCGACCAGGAGAACGTCAGGTTCACCACCGACAGGCCGACGATCCACGCCCACCACCAGAACGGCGGATGAATGAGGTCGATCAGGTGATCGAACAGGTCGCCGAACTTCGTATAGGTGATGGTGACGCGCGCGAGCTTGCCGTCCACGCTGTCGAGGAAGGCCATGAGCCAGGCCGCGACGATGCCGACGCCGTAGTGGCCATGCCAGAACAGCCAGGTTGCGAGCAGCGTCATCACCAGGCTCACGCAGGTCACCATGTTCGGCGTCATGCGCAGCGCCGCGCACGCGCGCGTTACCGCGCTTACTGCGCGCGGCCATGACAGCGTGACGAAATCGGTGACGCCCTTGTAGGAGCCGGCGAACACGCGCTTCTCGATCAGCGGCAACTGCTGCGCGGTCAGCGGCAGAAGGAACGGTGGTTCGCGCTTGCGCAGCTTGTCGTTGTAGCTGCCGGCGATCTCGGGCGGCAGCACGCGCGGCAGGTCATCCGGTGCACGACCCTGCGCCAGCTCGGCAGCGGCAGCGGCGACGCGCGCCGGCGGCACCACGATGGCCACGCAGGTGTCGTCGCTCCACATGCCGCAAGGGGTGTTGCGCGCGACCAGTCCTTTCACGAAGGGGTCGTCGTAGACCCAGTCGGCGCGCAGCAGTACGACATGTCCGGCAGTAGCGACATCGGCAGTGGCACCGGCACGTGCGAGCTGGCGCCGCAGGCGTTCGGTGGAGGTGAGGCTCCAGATGCGCAGGGTGGATTCGCCGACGACCTGGCCTGCAACGACGGCTGGGCTCCCCGGGGACTGTGGCATGATCCAAACCTTATGACTGCTTCTGCGGCGCCGGCATTATCGTTGAACGCTCCGAGCTTTGCGCACGTATCCGACCTGCACCTGCCGTTCGAGCCGCGCCTCACCCTGCAGCAGCGTTTCTCGAAGCGACAGCTGTCGGCCTGGTCGTGGCGGCGGCGGCGCGCCGTGCAGCGTCCGGAGATTCTGGCCGCGTTGCGCGATGACGTGCATGCACGCAATCCCGATCACATCGTGATCACCGGGGACATCACCAACTTCTCGTTGCCGGGTGAATTCACGCAGGCCGCGCAGTGGCTCGGCGAGTTCGCGCCACCGGGCAAGCTCAGCGCGGTGCCGGGCAACCACGACGCGCTGGTGGAGATGCCGCATGCCGAAGGCCTGGGCCAGCTCGCTGCGTACATGACGGACGAGGGTGCATGGCCCTATGTGCATCGCTGCGGCGAGGTTGCGTTCATCGGCTTGAAGACGGCGCTGCCCACCGCGCCGCTGCTGGCCTCGGGAAGGCTGGGCGCGCAGCAACTCGCGCGCGCCGAGAGTCTGCTGCGCGAAGAGGGCGCGGCGGGTCGCACGCGCGTCGTGCTGCTGCATCACCCGCTGGTGGATGGCGCGGTGTCGGCACGCAAGGCACTGCGCGATCGCCGCGCGCTGCGCGAAGTGCTGCAACGTGTGGGTGCGGAGCTGGTACTGCATGGTCATGCGCGTGGTGCGCGGCTCGAATCGGTGGCGGGTCCCGCGGGGCCGATACCGGTGCTGTGCGTGCCTTCTTCATCGGCGTTGCCGAATCCGCATGACGAGGCCGCGCGCTGGCATCTGGTGCAGTTGCCGGTTGCCGACGGTGCCCGCTGGGCGCGCGTGCTGGTGCGCCAGTGGTCGCTGGTGGCGAAAGGTTTCGTGGATGCCGCCAGTTATGAATTGAGGTTGCCGGATCGTGGCTGATACCCGCAGCGACTCGCCCGGACTCGTGCATCGCCTGCCCGATCGGCTCGACGGCTACACGCTGCGCGCCCTGGTCGGTCCGCTGGTGCTGGCACTGGGTGTGCTGCTGATCGCGCAATTGCTCACGCGCCTGCTGCGCCTGTTCGATCTCGCCGCGGCGACCGGCGCCAGTCCCTGGCTGGTAGCCGAGATGGTCGGCACGCTGGTGCCTTACTACCTCGGCCTCGCCGTGCCTGCCGCCTTCTTCGCCGCGATCTTCATGTCGGTGGCGCGCATCGGCGATGACAACGAGCTGGACGTCATGCTGGCCACCGGGCGTTCCATCGCGCGCCTTGCCGTGCCGTATTTCATCGTTGCGCTCGTGCTGGTGGGTTTCAATTTCTACCTGTTCGGATACCTGCAGCCGCTGACCCGCTATGGGTACAACGTCTACGCGCACGATGCGCGGCAGGCGGGCTGGAATGCACGCATGGAGGACAACCGTTTCGTCTCCGTGCAGCACGGCTACACGCTGGGTGCCGACAACGTCGGGCCGGATGGCCGGCAGCTGACCGGCGTGTTCGTCGAGCGGCGCGACGACCAGGGCGAGGAGATCATCACTTCGAAGACCGGTCTGCTCACGCCATCCTCCGACGGCAAGAAGCTGCTGCTGGGTCTCGCCAACGGCATGATCGTCACCGACCGGCCCGATGGTTCGGTGCGCACCGTGCTGTTCACCGATGCGCACCTGAACGAGGACTTCACCGCGGTGCCGCCGCCGTTCCGCGCGCGCGGTGAATCGGTACGCGAGCTGACGCTGCCGGAACTGCGCCAACCCGCGCCAGCCGGGAATACCGACAAGCACATGGGTGCCAGTGCGCGTGCCGGTGAATTCCACGGCCGCATCGCGCGCTCGATATTGCCGCTGCTGCTGCCGCTGCTGGCGTTGCCGCTGGGCATGGCGGCGAAGCGCGGCCGGCGCGCTCCGGGCACGGTGTTCGGCGTCATCGTCCTGCTGGCGCTGAACCAGGCGCTGAATTTCGGTGAAAGCCTCGGTGA
The DNA here is from genome assembly GCA_037200665.1 of Pseudomonadota bacterium. Taxonomy (GTDB): domain Bacteria; phylum Pseudomonadota; class Gammaproteobacteria; order Steroidobacterales; family Steroidobacteraceae; genus ZC4RG30. The sequence goes on from JBBCGD010000009.1 coordinate 69,400, forward strand.
AGCCGGCAAGATTTCCGCGTGGATCGCGGTATGGACACCAGTGATCGTGTTCGCCTTGTTCGGTATCTGGCTGTTCCGCAGCAGCCTGCAATGGCCCGGCGACAACCCCGTGATGCGCGCGGTGAGCGCCATCGAAGCGGGCTTCGACGGCCTGCATCGCAAGAAGCCGGTGAAGAAATGAGCTTCGTGCTCGGCAACTACCTGCGCCGGCGCGTGACCACGCAGATCATCGGCTTGCTGCTGGCGCTGACCGGACTGATGCAGCTGCTGGCGCTGCTCGAAGTCACATCGGATGTGCTCGAGCGCCATCTCGGCATCGCCGGTGTACTGCGCTATGCCGCGCTTACCGTACCGACGCAGATGCTGATCGCCCTGCCGCTGGCCGGGCTGCTCGGTTCGATGGCCACGTTCTATGCGATGGCGCGCGCGCGGGAGATCACCGCGCTGCGCTCGGCGGGTGTCGGCCTGTGGCGCCTGCTGATCTACCTGGTGCCAGTGCCGGTGCTGTTCGCGGCGTTGCATATCGCGCTGGCGCAGAAGATCGTGCCGATGTCCGAAGGCGCACTGAAGACCTGGTGGGATTCCACCGCGCCGCTGGAAGAGCATGCCTCCGATCCGCAGTGGGTGCGCACCAGCAATGGCATCCTGCTGTTCCAGAAAAGCAGCGCCGATGGGCGGCGGCTGCTCGACGTGCGCATCTACCTGCGCGGCAGCGACGACCTGCTCACGCTCACCACCCGTGCCGGGGAAGCGCGCTGGGATGCGGGCCACTGGCATCTCAGCGGCGCGCGCGATGTGCGTGTGACGGCCGGTGACTGGCAGGCCGGTGCCACCGAGCGCGACTGGAGTTCGAACCTGACTCCCGCCGACGTGGTGCAGCTGGATGTCGCCGACCCGCATCTCTCCACCGAGGCGCTGGCGGACGTGATCGGCGGTGAGCGCGTGTCGACGCGGCCGCGCAGTTACTACCAGACCGTGCTGCTGCAATCCCTGGTCGCGCCGTTCACCGTGTTCATCATGATGCTGCTGGCGATGCCGGCAGCCATCGTCTCGGAGCGTGGTGGTGGTGGCGGTCGCATGCTGCTCGCGCTGTTCTTCGGCCTGGGCTTCCTGCTGGTGGATGGAATCTTCTCTTCGTTCGGCACCAGCGGCCGCGTGTCGCCGCAGCTCGCGGCCACCGCGGCGCCGGCTGCCTTCGCATTGCTGGGTTTCGTACAGCTGAAGCTGTGCGAGCGCGCCTGAGGATCAGGCCGTCCGGGCCGTCGCGCGCACGCGCGACGTGAGCGCCAGCGCCAGCACCTGTCCGATCCAGCGCTTGATGCGCATTTCACGCAATGGGCGATGCGCGACGCTGGCAAACCCCGACGGGACTTCCTGTTCGATGGTCGCGCGATAGCGCTGCAGCTCGCCGTGTACGGTTTTCCAGCCATCCTTGAACAGGCGTGCGCGCAGCAGGCGCCAGGCCATGTCGGTGAAATTCCTGGCGCAGAAGTTCGCTATGGCGAGCTGGGTCGGGTTCGACAGGGGTGGCAGCGACGCGGTGGCCGCGGCGTGGAAACCGGCCAGCGCGCCGGCCAGGTCGTCGTTCATGCGCTGGTTGAAGCGGCTGTGGTCGCGCGTCGCCGTCGACATGATGCTGTCGCCGCGCAGGCGATACCTGATCCAGGGCTGGTCCGCGTAGAAGAAGCTGCGCGCCCGCAGGCACAGCCAGGGCGTGGTCATGATGTCCTCGAAATAGCGGCCCGCGGGAAAGCGCAGGTCACCCCAGGTTTCGCGGCGCGCGATGTGGTTCCAGATGTACATGCGGCGGCTCTCGAATATGCCGCGCACCAGCGCCTCGCGGTCGGTGCTCAACGTGCGCGCGCTGCCGCTGAAGCCATCGAGGGCGCGCTGCTGTTCGTGGTAGTCGCACAGGATCATGTCCGGCGCGTGTGCATCGACTATGGCGCGCAGTGCCGCTATCGCACCGGGCAGCATCTCGTCGTCGGAATCCAGGAACCAGCAGTAGCGGCCGGCGGCCGCTTCGAGCAGTGTATTGCGCGCAATACTGAGGCCGCGGTTGCCTGCATGTCGCAGCAGGCGCATCGACCTTGCGTGCTGCGCGCAGCGCGCTTCGCATATCCGCGGTGAATCGTCGGTGGAGCCATCGTCGAGCAGCAGGATCTCGACGCCTTCGATGGCCTGCGCCAGGATCGAATCGATGCAGGGGCCGACGTACGCACCGACGTTGTAGACGGGAACCAGCACGCTCAACCAGGGCGCGGGCTGCGACGGGGTTACGGGCTGCATCGTTCGAAGAGCCTAGGGCCTGCGAGGTAAATTGGAAACCCGCTTTGCGTGAAGGCAGGTCCACTCGCTCGAAAGTGCTGGGCTTTCGTGCCACCTCGAAGACAATAGGCTCCCGCGCAACCTGATCGAGGTCCTGTTGGACAACCCTGTTTCCTACACCGCACTGGTGCTGGCCGGTACGCGACCGGGTGGCGATCCGCTGGCCACCTATGCGGGCGTTTCGCACAAGGCGCTGATCGAAGTCGGCGGCCGCGCAATGCTGGAGCGCGTGCTGCTGGCGCTGGCGGGTGCGCAGTGCGTGAAGCGCATCGTGGTGGCGATCGATCGCGCCGACGTGCTCGCGGGTTTCGCCGCTGTCGACAAGGAAGTCACCGTGATGGCCGCGGCCAGTGGTCCCTCGGCGAGCGTCGCCGCTGCGTTGGCCCGCGAAGGCACCCCATTGCTGGTAACCACCGCCGACCACGCGCTGCTCGAATCCGCATGGGTGGATGAATTCGTGGCGGCTGCTGCCTTGGATGTCGACGCTGATGCCTTCATCGGCCTCGCGCGCAGCGAGGCGGTGCTGGCGGCAGCTCCCAATACACAACGCACCTGGCTCCGGTTTCCGGATGGGGCGTATTCCGGCTGCAACCTGTTCCTGTTGCGTACACCCGCCGCGCTCAACATCGTGCGCTTCTGGCAGCAGCTGGAGGCCGAGCGCAAGAAACCGCTGTCGCTGCTGCGCCGGCTGGGCTTGAGCTATGTACTGCGGTATCGATTCGGCTGGCTCGGCCTGGGGCAGGCGCTGGCACGCCTGGGCAAGCTGGGTGGTGCGCGCATCGCGCCGGTCATGCTGACGGATGGCCGCGCGGCCATCGACGTGGACAAGCCGGCGGATCTGATCCTGGTGCGCGAACTGGTGGCGAATCCGCCGCGCGCGCCGGCCGCCAAGGCTTAGCGCGCCAGCGCTTCGAGTATGTGCGTGGCGATGCGGGCTGGCGCACCGCTGGTATCGCCCAGCCACTGCTGCGCGATCTGTCGCTGCGTGGCTTCGAAGCCTGCATGCCGCGCCGGCGCACGCGCGAGCGCAGGCAGTACCTCATCGAGTGTTTCCACGACTTCGCCGGCCTGCCACATCACATAGTCGCCGCGCGCTTTCCAGTCCACGCGCCGGTCGTTGAGGAACAGGCAGGGGCGGGGACGGGCCAGGAATTCGATCACCTGGCTCGAGGTATCTCCGAGGTAGATGTCCGCGGCAGCCGTGTAGCTGCCATCCACCATGGCAAAGCTGTCCAGGTCGCTGTGCACATGCGCATGGCGCGCGGCGTCGGCGAGGATGCGTGGCAGTTCGGCATCGCCCTCGACCAGGCGCTGGTGCGGAGCCAGGATCACGTTGTAGCGATTCTGCGCGACCAGCTGCTGCACGATTTCGCGGCCCCAGCTCCACCACGAGGAGCGATGCTGCTGCCAGTGTGGGTTGTACAGCACTACCGGCCGCTGCTCGGGAAAGGGCAGCTCGCGATGCATGCGGTGGCGAAAGGTGGGTTTCACCGAACCGACCACCGGCACGTAGCCGGGATCGAAACCCAGCTGCACGTATTGCCTCTGCTCGGCTTCGCTCGGCACCGGCATGCGCCACGCGGAACGCCGACGGATGTCATCGCGTGCCATCAGCGTGCCCGAGCCGTGGGCGAGCTTGATGAAACGCCGGCGCAGCCAGGGCAGCAGCGTTGGCACCCACAGGCTGGTCTGTTCGGCGACCACCGTGACGGGCGCGCGCAGCAGGAAGGGCAGCATGCCGGCCAGTGTCAGTGACTTGTCGGCCGGGGGTGGGTTGCGGCCGTCGTGGTAATCGGGGAGGTCGCGAAAGCGCGGTGCGCGGCGGATGCGGATGTGCGCTGGCCCGAGGTCCTTGCTCCACTTGCGCAGCAATTCCTCGTGCACCGAGGTGACGACCCACAGGTCGATGATGAGGTCATCCTGCCTGGCAAGCTCTTCCACCACCGGATACAGGTGCGGGATGAGCAGGGTTTCGCCGAGGAAGAGGAACGCTACCGGTCCCTTCACGGCAAGATCCGCGGCCAGGGTCTCGGGCGGTGGTCACGGGTCCAGTTTTCGATGTCTTCGGGGCGATCCACCTCGCACCAGAGCCCCGAGCGATTCTCCAGCGCGGTTACTCCCACCGAACGCGCCAGGCGGTCGATGACGGCATGGTGGTAGGCGTTGTGGCCTTCGGGTTCTTCGATGACTGCCTGCAATGCGCGGCGATAGTCGCCGCCGGGCTGGTCGGGACTGAGCACGATGCCGAGGGAGCGGTGGGTGGTTTCACCCGCCGGCAGCTTCTTGCCCACGGCGACGACGCGTCCATCCTTCACCTGCACGCGCATGTCGTCGGACTGGGGCTCTTTTATGGGCTCCACCACGAGGTTCACCCCGGGTTGCGCGCGCTGCCATGCATCCCGGATGACCGTGGCATCGAAGACCGTATCGCCGTTGATCAGGCAGAAGGGGGTATCCAGCTGATCGCGAGCCGCCCACACGCTGCCGATGCTGCTCCCCACCGACCAGAAGGGATTGATCAGCAGTCGCGTGAGGGCCGGCGGCCGGTAGGTCTGCAGGTGTTCGCGGATCTGTTCGCTGCGATAGCCGCCCACCACGAAGATTTCCTCGATGCCGGCATCGCTGAGAGCCTCGATCTGGTGGTCCAGGATTGGCCTGCCATTGATCTCGACCAGGCATTTGGGCAGGTGGATGGTCAGGGGCAGCAGGCGCGTCCCCTGGCCCGCGCTGATGAGGATGGCCTTCATGCCAGAACCCGGTGTTGTAATTTTGAGACGCTCACTGATGATCCCGATTTACCGTAGGAGGCAGTTTACACACCCTTGGCCGTCCTGCTCGGTGAGCCGCATTAGACGGGCATAAGCCACCAAAACCCCTCCTATCGCGGGTCCGGAGGGGGTATGATCCCGACCGCTCGCCGGGTACTGTGGTTTGCGGTCCATCACAAACAAGTTGCAAATAAATTGCTTTGGCGCTCGCGCCACACTAAATTTGTCCCATCTGAACACTGGAGAGCCTGCGGGCCTCGACCAAAAATTGGACGGTAACCTCGTTTTACAGAACGTGCCGACGCCGACGATCAGCGGAATTGAGCTGCGTCGTGCGCAATTCGCCACGCTTACTGATGCGCTCGACTATGCCGCTGGCGGTTTGTCGGGCTTCAACTATTACAACGGCCGTGGTGAGCTCACCACGACGCTGCCTTACAGCGAACTGCGTGAAAAGGCGCGGCTGCTGGCGCGTCGCCTGCAAGGCCTGGGTCGCGGTGCGCGCGTGGCGCTCGTCGCCCACACGCATCCTGACTTCATGGTGATGTTCTACGCCTGCCAGTACGCGGCACTCGTGCCCGTGCCGTTGCCGGCGGCGATTCATCTCGGTGGCCATGACGCCTACGTCCGCCACCTGCGCCAGATGGTGCTCGATTGCAAAGCCGCCGCGGCGTTTGCTCCGGGTGAATTCATCGAGCTGCTGCGCGAAGCGTCGGTTGGCCTGCCGATGGCAATGGCCGGCACGCTGGAAGATTTCGACCAACTGCCTGACATGGGCGAGCTGCCCGAGCCGCCACGTCCGGAAGAACTGGCCTACCTGCAGTACACCTCGGGCAGCACGCGCTTCCCGCGTGGCACGATGATCACGCAGGCCGGTGTGATGCATAACCTCGAAGCCATCTTCAACCATGGCTTCCGCCTGGTGCAGGAAGACCGCTTCTTCTCCTGGTTGCCGTACTACCACGACATGGGCCTGGTCGGCATCGTGCTGGGTTGCATGGCCACGCAGCGCTCCTGCGATTTCATGGGCTCGCGCGAGTTCGCTATGCGTCCGCGCCTGTGGCTGAAGCTGATCTCGCAGAACCGCGCGACCATTTCCTTCAGCCCGCCGTTCGGCTACGCGCTCGCCGCGCGCCGCATCAGCGCGAAGGACACCGAGTCGCTCGATCTTTCCGCTTGGCGTGTTGCCGGCGTGGGCGCCGAGATGATCCACGAGGAGTGGCTCGATGCCTTCGCGAAGGCGCTTGCGCCTGCTGGCTTCAACCGCAAGGCGTTCCTGCCGTGCTACGGCATGGCGGAAGTGGCGCTGGCCGTGAGCTTCTCCACCGTTGGTGAAGGCATGCACATCGACTACGTCGATGGCGAGCTGCTCTCGAACACCGGTACCGCGCAGCCGCTGGCCGCCGGTGCGGATTCGCGTCGCAAGGGTTTCGTCAACTGCGGCGAACCGCTGCCGGGCTTCGAAGTGGAAGTGCGTGACGAGCAGGGCCGCGTGCTGCCGGAGCGTCGCGTAGGCCGCGTGTTCCTGCGCAGCCCCAGCGTCATGCTCGGTTACTACAATTCGCCCGATACTTCGGCCGAAGTGCTGTCGAAGGATCGCTGGCTCAACACCGGCGACCTCGGCTACCGCGTGGACGGCAACCTGTACCTCACCGGTCGCGCCAAGGACCTGTTGATCATCAACGGCCGCAATATCTGGCCGCAGGATCTCGAGAACCTGGCCGAGCAGCAGCCGGAAGTGCGTCCGACCGATGCGTCCGCGTTCTCGGTGCCTGGCAGTGATGGCACCGAAGTCGCCGTGATGGTCGTGCAATGCCGTGAGACGGATCCGAAGGCGCAGGCGGAACTCGCCGATCGCCTGCACGGTGCGATCTCGGCCGAGTTCGGCATCCGCTGCCTGATCGAGCTCGTGCCGCCGCACACCTTGCCCCGTACTTCCTCGGGCAAGCTGTCGCGCAGTGTCACGCGCAAGGAATTCCTCGAGCGCCACGATGAAGACACGCTTCGCGAAGCACCGCAGCGGCGCTTCTTGGTCAGCGACGGCGGCAGACGGGCCGTCGCGGCCTGAACACGGGCGTGGCGGTGGCGGCTGACAGGGTCGAACAGGTTGTTCGCGAGGCGTTGAAGCTTGCGGCACCGGAGATCGGTGCCATCGAAGGCAGTACGCATATCGCGAGCGAACTCGGCCTCGACTCCGCCCAGGTCATGGACATGATCATGGAGATCGAGGATCGCCTCGATATCTCGATCCCCGTGGCCTCGATCGCCGAAGCCCATACGCTCGACCAGCTGTGCGCCAGCGTGCGCCGGGTAGTAAACGAATCATGAGTCACGTGTCTACGTTCTCGCGCGCGCTATCGATGGCGACGCCCCGATGAGTCTTTTCGACAAGTTCGCACCGCTCGCGGAGCTGCGCAGTGCGCTGGAAGGTCGCGGCCGCGTGCCCTCCGTGGCAACGCCGATGGATTCGGTGCAGTCTGCTACCACCGCGATCATCGACGGCAGGAAGGTGCTGCTCGCCGGTACCAACAACTACCTGGGCCTGACTTTCGCACCGGAAACGCGCGAAGCCGCCATCAAGGCGATCGAGCAACTGGGCACGGGTACCACGGGTTCGCGCATGGCCAGCGGCAACTACGCCGGCCATCGCCTGCTCGAGCGCGCCTTTGCCGATGCATTCGGCTGGCCTGCGGCGATCGTGTTCTCCACGGGATACCAGGCGAACCTCGGCGCGATCTCCGCGCTGGCTGGTGCCGGTGAATACCTGCTCGTGGATGCCGACGGCCATGCCAGCATCCACGACGCCTGCAAGCTCAGCAACGCGACCACCATCCGCTTTCGCCACAACGATCCGGAAAACCTCGCGCGTCGCCTCGAGCGCCTTGGCGAAGATGCCATGCGCACGCTGGTCGTCGTCGAAAGTCTGTACAGCGTGCTCGGCGATCGCGCACCGCTGAAGGAGTTCGTCGAGGTCAAGGAAAAGTACGGCGCGATGATCATCGTCGACGAGGCGCATTCTTTCGGCATGTTCGGACCGAAGGGCCTGGGAATCTGTGCCGAGCTCGGCCTGCTCGATCGCGTGGATTTCGTCGTCGGTACGTTCTCGAAGAGCCTGGGTGGAGTGGGTGGTTTCTGCGTCAGTCGCCATCCGGAGCTGGAACTGCTGCGACTCGCCAGCCGTCCGTACATCTTCACGGCCTCACCGCCACCGCCGGTCATTGCCGCCACGCAGGCTGCGCTCACGCGCCTGCTTGCGGGTGATGATCTGCGCGAGCGCCTGTGGCGCCATATCCATCGCTTCTACAAGGCCGTGAACCAGCTCGGCTATCGCACGGGCAGTACGGATCCGGGTCCGGTCACCGCGCTGGTATTCAACGAGCGCGAGCAGGCGATTTCGTTGTGGCAGGGGCTGCTCGATGAAGGCATCTACACCAACCTGATGGTGCCGCCTTCGACTCCGGCGGGCCTCAACATCGTGCGCATCAGTCTCTCGGCCGCGCATAGCGACGAGGACATCGGTCGCATGATCGACGTGCTCGGCAAGCTCGCGCCGCGCATCAAACCCGTCGCGGCCTAGAAAAACGCTGCGCTCTGCAGCGCACCGCCTGCGCACAGCCACTGGCGTTTCGCCGCGCGCAGCTGAGCCTGCCGGAATTGCAGGCCTTCCGCTTTGAGCCAGCGTCGGCACACCTCCATGGTCTGTCGCTCGGCTGGCCGGTCCGCGTCGTCGAGGATGGCGGCGAAATCCTTGTGGTCCATCCGCGTCTGCATCAGGTGCAGCAGACCGAGGCGGGAGTAACGCGGTACGCCGGGCGGCGCGTCCATGATGATGAACTGGAAGGGGCCATCGAGGCCGGTGGTGTCATGCATCTGCGTCGCGTGGCCGCCGACCTGCGACTTGATGAGATCACGGCGCATTACCTGATGGCTCACTTGCGCGGCGACGCGCTCGGCCCACGCCGGATCATGTTCCAGCGTGATGATCTCCGCCTTGCCCAGCTTGCGATTGAGTGCGTCGAGCAGCAGGCTGGTCTGGCCGGCGCCCACGTCCAGCACACGCCGCACCGGTAATTCCACGTAGCAACGCAGTACTAGGTACAGCAGGCCGTGATTGGCCGCTGCGCCCACCGGGAAGAACCGATCCTCGATATCCAGCCTGCGCAGCTCGCGCACGAACAGTTCGCGGTAGATGACCTCCATGGAGCGATAGCTGCCGTAACGGTCCTGCAGGTAACGGATGGCACCGCGCAGGAAGGGGTAGGGCGCAACGAAGGAGCGCCTGGCCGAGCTCTTCACGGATGTCTTCCTGTTTGAGGTGCGGTGACCGTAGGGGAACGCAGCATACCGACTGGCGCCCGCACCCTTGCGGTGATTGAGAAGTGCAGCTGGTTACAGCGCCGTAAACTTCTGCGATGGAGTTGTGGTGTTTTCGCGTCGGGCCCGTCTGTTGCATGAACGCTGCGTGAACCGCACAAAACCAGCATATTCGTGCAGGCCGAGGCGCCTGCGAATGCCTTTGTGGCAAGCGCGAAACGCTCGTAACCCTTACAATACCGTGATGCAAATGCTGCTGCCTTGCTTCGAGTTTCGAACCTGCCGCGCTGGATACGCGGGCAACCGGACGCAGCAGCGTCCCCGGGTCGTCACTGCCAGCTGAAACACGGCATGGTTGAAGCCCCCACACTGATCATCCCGGTCGAAACACAGGTCCGGGAAATGGATGCCAAGCTGCTGCTCGCCTGTTGCGCGGCGGAGCGTGGCTATCGCGTCGTCATCGGTTCGCGCGCCTATGTGCATTTCGCGATCGCCGGCCTGCCGCGCGGTACCTACATCGCCAAGAGCATGCGCGGCATGAGTGACCTGATGTTCAGGCTGATCCGCAACCTGGGCCACGACATCATCGCCTGGGAGGAGGAAGCGCTGGTCCATCCGCCCGCCGATGTGTTCTACACGCTGCGCCTGTCGCCGCGCACGATGCCGTATGTCTCGGACCTCTTCGCATGGGGCGAGGAAAACCGCGAATTGCTCGCGGGCTATCCGCACCTGCCGGCGCAGCTGCGCATGCACGTCACCGGCAATCCGCGCGGCGACATGCTGCGTCCCGAGCTGCGCGCGTTCTTCGATGCCGACGTGCGCGCCTTGCGCGAGGAGTTCGGCGAGTTCGTGATGGTCAACACGAACTTCACCGACGTGAATCCCTACCTGCCGGGTCTTGGGCTGTTCGTGGCGTCGAAGGACGCTTCGAAGCCCGCGAAATTCGGGCAGGCAGGCAAGGGCATGCCGCTGCCGTTCGCGCAAGGCCTGCGCCTGCACAAGCAGGCGATCATCGACAATTTCCTGGCGATGATTCCGGAGCTGGAGCGGGCACTGCCGGGTGTGAACATCGTGCTGCGTCCGCACCCCAGTGAGCATCATGGCGTGTACCACGAGCTGGCGCGCCGTTGCAGTCGCGTGCACGTGGTACATCGCGGCAATGCGCTGCCATGGCTCCTGGCCTGCCGTGCTCTGGTGCATAACGGGTGCACCACCGCGGTCGAGGGATATGCCATGGGCGTACCTGCCGTTGCCTACCTCAAGCCTTTCGACACCGGCTACGACATGGATTTCCAGGGTTTGCCCAATCGCCTCAGCACGCAATGCTTCAACGTGGAAGAGCTGACCACGATGGTCCGCGCCGTGGTCGATGGCACCGCTCCGGCATTCAACACGCCCGAGCGTGATGCGCTGATGGATCACTACGTAACGGCCCGTAAGGGCACGCTTGCCAGCGAACGCATTCTTGACGTGCTCGATGCCAAGCTGCGGCAGAATGCGCCCCGTCCGCCGGCAACCGCCACGCGACTGCGCGCCGCGGCCATGGCGAACATCAAGGCCGCACTGACAAAGTTGTATATGCATCGTCCCGGGCGCAACCGCGCCAACTACCACGATCACCGCTTCCCGCGCATCGGTGTGCAGGACGTGGCGAAGTTGATCGAGCGACTCGGCGCCACCCTGGGTCGCTTCGGATCGGTGCGCGTGCGCGAACGCGGCGAGCACTTGTTCGAAGTGTTCACGGAACGAGGCGCGCCATGAGCCTGCAGCCCCGGTTGCTGAAGCTCGTCAACTGGGTCTACAAGCGCGAGCGTGATCCCGCGCGCGCGCAGCACATCTGGCAGGAGTTCGACCATAACCGCCACTACGCGGAATACCTCGCGCGCTGCCAGGCCGCATCGCGCCGTACTACGGCGCCGATCGCCAACCCGGATCTGCAGCAGCGTGGTTTCAGTTACCTGCGTGCGCTCGCACCCGCTGCCGCCGCGAAATATTCGGCCGAACTCGAGAATCGCCACACGCCGCAGCTGTTGAAGAAGGACAGCCGCGACCTGGAGGGTTTCCGCATCGACGACCGGCAATGGATGCAGGGCATGCTGACGCAGGTCTTGCAGGGTCCGGTCGATGACGCCGTCGCGGCCTTCTTCGGCAGCGAATACCTCGTGCATTGGGTGGCGCTGTCGCTGACGCGTGCCGCACCGGAACAGGCTTCGGTATCGTTCCGCTGGCATTGCGACAAGGGCCCGAGCTCGCACCTGAAGATCATCGTCTACCTGAACCCGACCGCGTCACATGGCGGCAATACGGAGTTCATGGATCTCGACGACACTCTCACGCTCGCGCAGCAGGGCTACCTGTTCGGTTGGTCCAGGACGCGTACGGGAGATATCGAGCATCTGTCGCGCCTGGCGGGACGTAAGCTGACTGCGCGCATGCAGCAACTGGATGCAGGCGAGGCGGTGCTGTTCCAGCCCTCGCGTGTGCTGCACCGTGGCATCAGTCCCACGCGTGGACCGCGATTGACTGCGACTTTGTGCCTGCTGCCGAGCCCCGTGCACTGGCAGCGCGCCTACGAGTGTGAAACCCTCTCCGACCTGGCGGTCGATGAGAAGTGGCACGATGACGCCCTGTTGTTCCTGTCTCAACTGGAGCAGCGACTGCAGGGCCATGAAGCAAAGGTGAACTCATGACTACATCCTATCCTCCCGTTGTCGTTGCCGAGATCGGCTGCAACCACAAGGGCGACATGCAGATCGCGCGCGAGATGATCGGCATCGCCGCGACTTTCGGGCGCGCCGGCTACGTGAAATTCCAGAAGCGCAACAACCGCGAGTTGCTGACGCCGGAGGAATACGCGGCGCCACATCCGAACCCCGCGAATTCCTACGGCGCAAGCTACGGCGCGCATCGTGAATTCCTGGAGTTCGACCTGGACCAGCACCGACAGCTGAAGCGCTGGTGCTCGGAGTACGGCATCGGCTATGCAACCTCGGTGTGGGATCTCACCTCGGTGCGCGAGATCGTCAGCCTCGAACCGGACTACATCAAGATTCCGTCGGCCTGCAACCTGCGCTTCGACATGCTGCGCGAACTCGCGCGTACCTACGAAGGCGACCTGCACGTGCCGCTGGGCATGACCACGCCCGATGAGGTGGAGCAGATCGTCAGCCTGCTGCGCGCCGAGCACGCGCTCGACCGTACGGTGCTGTATGCGTGCACCTCGGGATACCCGGTGCCGTTCGACCAGCTGTGCCTGCTGGAGATCCGCGAGCTGGTGGCGAAGTACGGCAGTGAAGTGCGTGCCATCGGTTTCTCCGGCCATCACCTCGGCATTGCCGCGGATGTCGCGGCGTACACGCTGGGCGCGCAGTGGATCGAACGCCACTTCACGCTCGATCGCACCTGGAAGGGCACCGACCATGCGGCCTCGCTCGAGCCGGATGGACTGCGCCGCCTGGTGCGCGACGTGAAGGCAGTGAGCCAGGCGCTGACGCTGCGTGAACAGGCCATCCTCGACATCGAGGTGCCCCAGCGCAAGAAGCTGAAGCGCTTCCAGCCGCAGGCCTGATGAATGCGGTGGATCGCCTACATGCCGCTGCGTGGCGGTTCGAAGTCGATCCCCGGCAAGAACATCCGGCCGCTGGCGGGCAAGCCGCTGTTCGCGTGGGCACTGGGTGCCGCGCTCGACGGCGGTTGCTTCGACGAGGTGTGGGTCGGCACCGATTCGGAGCAGATAGGCCAGGCGGTGCAGCGTCAGTTCGGCGATCGAGTGCGCGTGTTCAAGCGCGGCGCCGCCACCTGCACCGATGAAGCCTCCACGGAAAGCGCATTGCTGGAGTTCGCCGCGGATGCGGACTTCGATGTGTTGTGCACGATCCAGGCGACATCACCGATGACGCAGCCGCATGACTTCCAGTCCGCGAAACGCATCCTGGAATCGGGCGCAGCGGATTCACTGCTCACTGGCACGCGCACCAGGCGCTTCTACTGGACCGACGACGCGCGGCCTTTGAACTACGATCCCGCCGCGCGCCCGCGCCGCCAGGAATTCGCCGGCAGCCTGATGGAGAACGGTGCGTTCTACCTGACGCGTCGCGCAGTGCTCGAAAAGCAGCGTTGCCGCCTCGGCGGCAAGATCGCGATCCACGAGATGACCGGCGACAGCGCGGTCGAGATCGACGAGCCGGAAGACTGGCTGGTGGTCGAACGACTGCTGCGCCAGCGCGGTCGCGCCGGCCGCGAACGACTGGCCCGCATCCGCGCGCTGGTGGTGGATGTGGACGGCACGCTCACCGATGGCGGCATGTACTACGACGCCAGCGGTGAGGCGCAGAAGAAATTCAACACACGCGATGCGCATGGCCTGCATCGCGTGGAGCAGGCGGGCCTGCACATCGCCGTGGTTACCGCCGAGCGCAGCGCGGCGGTGGATGCACGCATGCGCAAGCTCAACATCCGCAACTACATCCCCGGCCAGCGCGACAAGCGTGGCGCGCTCGAAACACTGGCGGCGCAGTGGAACTGCAGCGTCGATGAGATCGCCTACGTGGGCGATGACCTCAATGATCTGCCCGGCCTCGAAGTGGCGGGTTTTGCCTGCTGTCCCGCTGATGCCGTGGCGGCGGTGCGCGCGAAGGCGGATTACGTGACCGTGCTGCCGGGTGGCGCCGGCGCGGTGCGCGAGGTATGTGACTTGTTGCTGGCCGCCCGCGACAGCTGAGCAGCTCTGACGGCGCTGGTTCGACACCGGTACCGGTGCAGCTTCAATCGACGCGTTCAGCCCCGCTGCGGCTGGTTGTTCTCATCCGCCAGCACCACCACCGGCTGGTGGCGCGCGACTTCCGCATCATCGTACTGCGAGTAGGCGCAGATGATCAGCAGGTCTCCCACCATCGCCTTGCGGGCCGCCGCGCCATTCAGCGAGATGATGCCCGAGCCGCGCGGTGCCTCGATCACATAGGTGCTGAAACGCTCGCCGTTGCTGATGTTGTACAGCTCGATGTACTGGTTCACGACGATGCCGGAGGCGTCGAGCAGCGTGCGATCGATGCCGCACGAACCCTCATAGTGCAGATCGGCCTCGGTGACCCGCACGCGATGCAGCTTGGCTTGCAGCAGGGTTCGCAACATCGATGCTCCATCACTGTAGTGCCGGCGCGCGGCGGGGCGCGCATTATCGCGCGCTGTTGCTCTGCTGCGCGAGCCAGGCGCGCCAGCCGCCGAAGTCGCTGATGTCGCGTGCACCCTCGATGCCGATGCCTTCACAGATGAAGCCGCAGGTTTCACTGCCATCGGCCACGCGCACGCGGCCGAGGCCCAGCGGTGCGCGTACGCCGCGCAGGAAGGAGGCGGTGTGCTCCTCGGGCATGCGCCAGATCTCGATCTCGATGGCGGTGCCGCCGCTGGCGACGCGCACCATGCCCGGGCGTTGCGGTGGGCCGCCAGGCAGCGCGTACAGCTTGTATTCCGGGGTGCTGTGCGTGGCGGCGACCAGCCAGGCGCCACGCTCGATGAGCTGGTGGTTCAGTGGCAGGCCGGAGAGATGCGCGCCGCATACGGCAATGTCGATCGTGCCGGCAGGAGCGGGGAGCGATGCGGATGGTTCGGGTAGTGGCAGTCCCGTTGCACCAGCTGTTGAAGCGGCGGTGGCATGCATTCGCGCGCCGAAAGCCAGCAGGTCCTCGTCCTGCCAGGCTTCCGCCATCAGCGTCACGCCGAAGGGCAGGCCAGCCTCGGTGAAGCCGGCGGGTATGGCCACCGCGGCCATATCGAGCAGATTGACGAAGTTGGTGTAGTAGCCGAGCTGGCTGTTGTGGAGCAGGGGTTCGGCCTGCTCCTGCTCGATGGTGAAGTGCGTGCCAGCGGTCGGCAGCAGCAGCGCATCCGCATGCGACCAGAGGCTGCGCGCGACGGACGCGAGTTCCTGCACACGATAGCGCGCAGCGAAGGCATCGGCTGCGGTGGCCTTGCTGCCGGTGGCGATGATCTGCCGCGTGACCGGATGCAACGTGTCCGGGTTGGTCTGCAGCAGTCCCTGAGCGATGAGGTAGCGCTCGGCCACCCAGGGTCCTTCGTAGAGCAACCTTGCAACTTCGAGCAAGGGTGCGATGTCCACTTCGACGATGTTCGCGCCCAGCGCCGCACAGCGTTCGATGCTGGCCGCGAACAGGTGCGCATATCCGGTGTTGCCGAAGAACTCGCGTTGCGTGGCGCGCGGCACGCCGATGCGTGGCGTCGCCTGCTGTGACCAGCCGCGACGTGGTGCAAGCTGCGCCGCGCGCGACCAGGGATCGCCGGCATCGTTACCACGCATCACCTCCGCGACCTGCGCCGCATCGCCCGCGGTGAGCGCGAAGATCGAAATGGCATCGAGCGTGCGACAGGCCGGCACCAGGCCGCGCGTGCTGATCGCGCCCAGCGTGGGTTTGTAGCCGACGAGGTTGTTGAACGCGGCCGGCACGCGCCCCGAGCCTGCGGTATCCGTGCCCAATGCGAAAGCCACCTGGCCAAGTGCGACAGCCACGGCCGAGCCGCTCGACGAGCCACCGGAGACGTAACGCGCATCGAAGCTGTTGCGCACGATGCCATAGGGCGAGCGCGTGCCCACTAGCCCGGTGGCGAACTGGTCGAGGTTGGTCTTGCCGATGGCGATGGCGCCGGCATCGATGAGCTTCTGCACGGCGGCGGCATTGGCAGCGGGCTGGTACGCAAACGCAGGACAGCCCGCAGTCGTCGGCAGGCCGTCGAGGTCGATGTTGTCCTTGATGGCGAAGGGAATGCCATACAACGGCAGCCGCGCCGGGTCCTGCGTGGCCAGTTCCGCAGCGCGCGCGAACAGCGCAGTGTCATCGACGCGCGCGATCCAGATCGGGTTGTCTGCATGTCGTGCGATGCGCGCCAGCACTTCTTCCACCGTCTGTCGCGGAGTCTGTCGGCCAGCAAGATACGCGGCACGCAGCCCGGCAAGGTCCATGCACATCACGAGGATGCTCCCGTGGCGTCGACGGCGAGCAGTACATCACCTGCCTGCGCGGGCTTGCCGGGTGCGCAGAAGATTGCAGTGACCACTCCAGCCACTGGTGCGCGCACGCTGATTTCCATCTTCATCGCTTCCATCACCAGCAGTTCCTCATCGGCCGCGACCTTCTGTCCGACCTTTGCATGCAGTTGCCACAGGCTGCCGGTGACGGGTGCATACACCGCCTCGCTGCCGGCAGGCAGCTCAGCTTCGATGCGCACCGGCGCCGCTTCGGCAACCGGGCTTTCCGCGAGACCCGCTTCACGCCAGCGTTGCCGTTCGGCGGCGAATGCCGCCTGCTGCTGCTGGCGGAAAGCCTCGATCGATACCGAGTTGTCAGCGAGGAAGCGTCGATAGTCGGCCAGGCGCAGCGTCGTCTCCTCGACGCGCAGCTGCCAGCGTCCGTGGGGAAAATCCTCGCGCAGCCGCAGCAGCTCGTCACCGGCAACGGGATAGAACCGCAGCTGGTCGAAGAAGCGCAGCAACCAGCGCTTGCCGTCGCGGAAGTCCGCGGTCTGCCGCCAGCGGTTCCACATCTGCACGGTGCGGCCGACGAACTGGTAGCCACCCGGGCCTTCCATGCCGTACACGCACAGGTACGCGCCGCCGATACCCACGGCGTTCTCCGGCGTCCAGGTGCGCGCCGGGTTGTACTTGGTGGTGACGAGGCGATGACGAGGATCCAGCGGCGTCGCCACGGGTGCGCCGAGATACACATCGCCGAGTCCCATCACGAGGTAGCTCGCCTCGAACAGGATGCGATGCACGTCCTCGCGCGATTCGAGTCCGTTGATGCGGCGGATGAACTCGATGTTGTCCGGGCACCAGGGCGCATCCGCGCGCACCGACTGCATGTAGCGCTGCGTGGCGAGCTGCGTGGCCGGGTCATCCCAGGATAGCGGCAGATGCACGATGCGGCTGGGTATCTCCATCTGCTCCGCATCGGGCAGCTCCGCCAGCGCCGCGCGTACGGCTTCGAGTGCACGCGCCTGCGACAACCGCCGTGGATCGAAATGCAGCTGCAGTGAGCGGATGCCGGGCGTCAGATCGAGCATGCCGGGGATGGCACGTGCGCGCAGCGTGTCGAGCAGCGCCTGCACCTGGAAGCGCAGCTCGAGGTCCAGCACGGGCGCGCCGAACTCCACCAGCACATTGTCCTCGCCGCAACGACGGATGCAGATCTGCGCATGTCGCGCGCCTGCCGGCAGCCGCGCGAGCACGGATGGATTCGCAGGATCGCCACCCCCGTCGATGGCGATGAAGCGCAGGCGATCGCCGGGCCGCAGCTGTCCCACCATCCACAGGTCATCGAGGCTGATGGTCACCGGGCACACGAAACCGCCGAGGCTCGGTCCATCGGGTCCGAGGATCACCGGCATGTCACCGGTGAAGTCCACTGCGCCGACCGTGTAGGCGTTGTCGTGGATGTTGGAAGGATGCAGGCCCGCTTCGCCACCATCGCTGCGCGCCCATTGCGGCTTCGGGCCGATGAGGCGCACGCCGGTGCGGCTGGAGTTGTAGTGCACTTCCCAGTCGGTGGCGAGGAAGGCTTCGATGTCGGATGCGGTGAAGAAATCCGGCGCGCCATGCGGGCCGTGTCGCACGCGCAGCTTCCAGTGCGTGCTGTATTCGGGGCGTTCAGCCGCCGGCAACGGTTGCGCGAGCGTGGGATCGCAGGTTGATTGCCTGAGGCGCAGTACATCGCCGACACGCAATGCGCGGCCACCATGTCCGCCGAACTGGCCCAGCGTGAAGGTGGCGCGGCTGCCCATGTATTCCGGCAGGTCGAAGCTGCCCTGCACGGCGAGATAGCTGCGTTGTCCCGCGCCGCTGATGGCGCCGAGTTTCAGCACACTGCCGGCTGCGACCTGCAGTGGCGACCACCATGCCACTGGTTCGCCATCGAGCGTTGCCGGCATGGCGGCGCCGGTGAGCGTGATCAGCGCCGCGGTGGTGAAGCGCAGTGTTGCGCCGGTGGCCGTCATCTCCAGCGCCGCCGCACCCTCGGCATTGCCGACGATGCGATTGGCCATGCGGAAGGCGAGGTCATCCATCGGGCCCGATGGCGGCACGCCCACGTCCCAGTAGCCGAGGCGACCCGGCCAGTCCTGCACGGTGGTCATCGTGCCGGGACTGAGCACCTCGATGCCGGGTGTGCTGAAGGCAAGTCCCCCGAGCAGCCGCGTGGTCTGCCGACCAGCAAGGAACTCCTCATTGCCGAGGATGTTTTCGAGAAAGGGGAGGTTGGTCTCGATGCCATGGATGCGCGTGCGCGCCAATGCATCGCGCAGCCCCGCGATCGCGTCCGCGCGCGTGGCACCGTGCGCGATGATCTTCGCAAGCATCGGGTCGTACCAGTTGCCGACCTCCGTGCCCGTTTCGATCCAGCCATCCACGCGCACATCGCCGGGCAGCAGCACTTCGGTCAGCAGGCCGCTGCTGGGGCGGAAGGCGCGAGCCGCGTCCTCGGCATAGAGGCGCGCCTGCACGGCATGGCCGCGCGGTGCGAAATGGAATGCGGTGAGGTCGGGTGGCTCGCCGGCTGCGACGCGCAGCATCCACTCCACCAGGTCCATGCCGCCGACTTCCTCGGTGACGCCATGCTCCACCTGCAGTCGCGTATTCACTTCGAGGAACCAGAAACCGGCGGTGTCGGCGTCGTAGATGAATTCGACGGTGCCGGCGGATTGGTACTGCACGGCGCGGCCGAGCCGTTCGGCGGCGGCATGCAAGGCCGTGCGCACGGCATCGCTCAAGCCGGGCGCGGGAGATTCTTCCAGCACCTTCTGGTTGCGACGTTGCATCGAGCAGTCGCGCTCGCCCAGCGCAATCACGTTGCCGCGGCCATCTCCGAACAGCTGCACTTCGATGTGCCGCGCGCTGGTGACGTACTTCTCCAGGAACACGCCGGCATCGCCGAAGTTGCCGGCGGCGAGGCGGCGCACGCTGTCGAAGGCACGCGTGAGATCTTCCGGCGTTGCGCACAGCTGCATGCCGATGCCGCCGCCGCCGGCCGTGCTCTTCAGCATCACCGGATAGCCGATGTTCACAGCTGCGGCCAGAGCGGAGCCAATGTCGGCCAGCAGGCCACTGCCGGGCAGCAGCGGCAGACCATTCTGCTCGGCGAGCGCGCGGGCGCGATGCTTGAGGCCGAAGTCGCGCATCTGCGCCGGCGTCGGGCCGACGAAAGCGATGCCGGCCGCCGCGCAGGCTTCCGCGAACCCCGCGTTCTCGGAGAGAAATCCGTAGCCCGGATGAATGGCTTCGGCACCGCTGCGCTTCGCTACGTCGAGCAATGCCTCCTGCCGCAGGTAACTCTGCGCAGCCGGAGCGGGGCCAATGCAATACGCCTCATCCGCCAGCCGTACATGCGGCGCTTGCGCATCGGCTTCGGAATACACGGCAACCGACTTGATGCCGAGGCGCTTGAGCGTACGCAGGATGCGGCAGGCAATGGCGCCGCGGTTCGCGATCAATACCTTGTTGAACATGACAAGACACTTCGTTTGAAGCGCCAGGTCGTCCCGGCAGGGGAGGGAAAGCGCGGCGGGTCGTCCCGCCGGCCTGCGCAGCATATCAATCCGGTGCCCAGGCGAGAACGCGGATGGGCGTCGGGTTGTAGGCGTTGCAGGGGTTGTTCAGTTGCGGGCAGTTGGAGATCAGCACCAGCACGTCCATGGCCGCGCGCATTTCGACATGGCGGCCTGAACCCGAGATGCCGTCGGCGAAGGTGAGGCCACCTTGCGGCGTCACCGGCACGTTCATGAAGAAGTTGATGTTGCTGGGCAGGTCGCGCTTGGTCATGCCGCCGTCATGCGTGGCCAGCGCCAGCAGGAAGCTGTCCCTGCAGCTGTGCATGTGGCGTTTGTCGAGTGCATAGCGCACGGTGTTGCTCTCGGCGGAACAGGCGCCACCCAGTGTGTCGTGGCGACCGCAGGTGTCGTCTTCAATGGTGAGTAGCGCGCGGCCGCGGTTCGAGCGCAGCACCGAACCCGTGGTGAGGTAGATGTTGCCCTGGGCCTGGATGGTGTCCTGCGCGCTGTAGTGCTCGTGCGGATCGAGCGCGTTGTAGAAGAGGGTGTCCACGGCCTGGTTGCCTTCCAGGTCCACGATGCGCAGATGATGGCCCGCTGGCACCACGCCCATGAAGGGCTCGCCGGCCAGCACCACGGTATCGATCAGGGGCTTGGCGCTGCTCATGCGGCTACATGCCTTTCGGTGTTGATGTAGCCGCGCTCGTTCTCGGGGCAGCGGTGGCGGCAGGCGTCGTGGGCCGCGAGCGGCGCGCTGCTGAAAGCCGAAAGCTCCACATCCGGCGGCGCATAGCGTGTTGCCTGTGCCAGTGGATGCGGACCCGCATGCAGCAGCACGATGCAATCCATCTCGAAGCGCAGGTCGATGGCATCGCCCGCGCGGCTGTGGCCGATGGCCAGCTGCATCGCGCCGCTGTCATCCACCACCACCTTGCTGAAGAAGTTGATGTTCGCGACCAGGTCGCGCTCGGAGAGGCCGAACTTGCCCAGTTCCACCAGCATTGCTTCGCGGCCGCTCACGTGGCGCGCATTGCGTTGCTGCTGGTAGCTGGTCGCGCCATAGCGCACGTCGACCAGCGCCTTGTCGGTGAGTCCGCAAAGCGGATCGTGCCAGCCGAGTGTGTCCGCAGTGATGGCGCACAGCACGCGCCCCATGTCCGAGTAACACACGCAGCCCGCGGTGAGGTGCGCCGTGTGCTGGGCCTTCAGCGTATCGGCCATGTTGTAGCGTTCGAGCGGCTGCTCGCGGCTGTAGAAGAGTGCCGCGACATTCGCATCCGCACCCTGCGCGGTGAGGCGCAGCGATTGCCCACGCCGCAGCACCGCCGACCAGTGCGTGCCGCCATGCAGGGCCTGCGTCCACAGTGGCGTGATGGCCGGAAGGCCTGAACTGACCAAACTCGTCTCCCCGTTGTGCGCGTCCGGCACGAAAGTGCAAGGGACATACCAACCGATGATCGTGCGGCGTGCGTGATGCCGACCTCGCACGGTGGAGAATTGCACAACGCGAGGGCGTAGTGCAGTCGGTGCGCTGCCTTGTGGTGCAGGGAGCATCGCGATCGCGCTCGACAACGCAGCAGCACGCCATCGCCGTACGGCACGGCCCTTGCACTCACCAACAGCAAATGTGCGTCTAGGGTTCCGGCCGCTTGCGCGGTGCTGGTCCGAGAGAGGCAGTCCTGGCAACGCCATCGCGTTGGGGATACACGGCGGGACAAAAGCCCGGGAGGTGGGTCCGCAACGCCAGTCACAACAGTGGAGAAGCCATGTCGCGCATCACTCGCAGATTCCTGCCGCTTTTCTTTGCCCTTTTCGCATCACTCAGCCTCGGCCTCGCGCCCGCGCAGGCCGCCGAGAAAACTTCCTTCAAGGTCGCCTGGAGCATCTACGTCGGCTGGATGCCGTGGGATTACGCCGGTTCCCAGCGGCATCCTGAAGAAATGGGCCGACAAGTACGGCATCAAGATCGAGCTCACGCAGATCAACGACTACGTCGAATCGATCAACCAGTACACCGCCGGCAAGTACGACGCCTGCGTGATGACCAACATGGACATGCTGACCATTCCGTCGGCGGGCGGGGTGGATTCCACCGCGCTGATCCTCGGCGACTACTCCAACGGCAACGATGGCGTGGTGCTGAAGGGCAAGGGCAAGAAGCTCACCGACATCAAGGGCCAGTCGGTGAACCTGGTGGAACTGTCGGTGTCGCACTACCTGATGGCGCGTGGCCTCTCGACCGTTGGCCTGTCCGAGCGCGACGTGAAGGTGGTGAACACCTCCGACGCCGACATCGTCGCGGCCTATGCCACGCCCAAGGTCACCGCCACGGTCACCTGGAAGCCGCAGCTCTCCGAAGTGATGAAGAACCCGGACAGCTCGCTGGTGTTCGACTCCAGCAAGATCCCCGGCGAGATCATGGACCTGATGGTGGTGAACTCGAAGGTGCTGAAGGACAACCCCAAGCTCGGCAAGGCGCTGGTCGGTGCCTGGTACGAGACGCTGGCGCTGATGCAGGCCAAGACGCCGGCAGCAACTGCGGCGCTGGCCTCGATGGCCAAGGCGTCGGGTACCGATGTGCCCACCTTCAACAGTCAGCTTGCCACTACTTATATGTACTGGACTCCGGCTTCTGCTCTGGCCGCCGTGAGTGCACCGGATCTCATCACCAAGATGGACCTGGTGCGCAAGTTCTCGTTCGAGAAGGGCCTGCTCGGTGCCGGCGCCAAGACCGTCGATGCCGTGGGCATCGAGTTCCCCGCGGGCAAGATGCTGGGCAGTGCGAAGAGCACCACCATGCGCTTCGATCCCACGTACATGAAGCTGGCGGCGGACGGAAAGCTCTGAGCCACGCAGCCCGCACGGCAGATCCGCCTTGCGGCGACTGATCAACCAGCATCCGGCACGCGCCGAGCGCATCGCGCTCGGCGTCGTGCCATTCGTGGCGCTGCTGGTGCTATACGTGATTGCATCGCGCCTGCGTCTCGCCGAGAACGCCGACGACAAGCTGTTGCCTTCGTTCGCCCACATGGGGCAGAGCCTGCACGACTACGCCTTCACCCAGGACGAGCGCAGTGGTCAGTATCTTTTGTGGTCTGATACCTGGGCCAGCCTGAAACGCATCGGCAGTGCGCTCGCCATCAGCTCAGGCTTCGGGTTGCTGCTGGCGCTGGCCATCGGCACGGTGCCGCGCATCCGCGCGCTGCTCGGCCCGCTGCTCAGCACCGTGGCGATGATTCCGCCGCTGGCGATATTGCCGGTGCTGTTCATCGTGCTGGGCCTCGAGGAGACCGCGAAGATCGCGCTGATCGTGATCGGCGTGATGCCTTGCATCGCGCGTGATCTTTCCCTGCACGTGAGCGAGCTGCCGCAGGAACAACTGGTGAAGGCGCAGACGCTGGGTGCATCGACGTGGCAACTGGCGCTGCGCGTGGTGTTGCCACAGACGCTGCCGCGACTCATCGACGTACTGCGCCTCAACATGGGCGCCGCATGGCTGTTCCTCATCGCCGCTGAAGCGATCGCTTCGACCGGTGGCCTCGGCTATCGCATCTTCCTCGTGCGCCGCTATCTCGCCATGGACATCATCCTGCCGTACGTGGCGTGGATCACCTTGCTGGCAGTGGCGAGCGACCTGCTGCTGCGACTGATCCGCGCGCGCGCCTTCGCCTGGGCGAAGCCGGGACACTGATGGCGACGGTGTCGGTGCGCAATGTGTGGAAGCAGTACGGCGATCATGTTGTGCTGGAGAATCTGCGCCTGGAAGTACCGGACAACGAGTTCGTCACCATTGTGGGTGCCTCGGGCTGCGGCAAGACCACCTTCCTGCGCATGCTCCTCGGCACCGAGCAGCCCACGCGCGGCGAGATCCTCATCGATGGCGAGCAGATACGCCCAGAACCGGATCCGGCGCGCGGCGTGGTGTTCCAGCGCTATTCGCTGTTCCCGCATCTCACGGTGATGGGCAACCTGCTGCTGGGGTTGGAGCTGCGCCGTTCACGCCTGCTCGGCAGGCTGTTCGGCGCCGCGCGCAGTGAAGCGAAGCGTCGCGCCAGCGACATGCTCGAAGCCGTCGGCCTTGCCGCCGCGCGCGACCGCTATCCCGCGCAGCTGTCCGGTGGCATGCAGCAGCGGTTGTCGATCGCGCAGGCGGTGATCTGCGAGCCGAAGATCCTGCTGCTGGACGAGCCTTTCGGTGCGCTCGATCCAGGCATCACCTCCGACATGCACGTGCTGATCCAGAAACTGTGGCGCGACAACGGCATGACCATCTTCATGATCTCGCACGACATCCAGGAGAGCTTCAAGCTGGGTACGCGGTTGCTGACCTTCGACAAGCTGCGCCGTGATGCGCAGGCGCCCGAAGCCTACGGCGCCAGCATCACCTACGACATCCCGCTGCAGCGGAACCGCGCTCAGCCCGACTTGCCGCGCGCTTCCTGATAGGCCTGCGACAGCGCTTCGAGGAACAGGTGCGGCAGGCTGCCGTTCGAAGCCTGCAGCAGGTTGCCGTAGACATCGCGATAGCGATTCCAGTTGGTGGCTGCGTCTTTGCCTGATGCAAGGCGCTCTGGTGCGAGGTGGCCGAGGAACTGTGTGAGCGCGCCGCGCAGCGCCGGGTCGATGGCTGCCGCATGGCGGCTGGCATGCGCGAACTGGTCGCGCAGCTGCATCACTGCATCGAGGCGGCGCTTCTGGTGTCCGGCGAGCAGGTCGAGGAGATATTCATCCATGGCCGCATCCACCGGTGAACGACCTTCGGGCGCCTGGCGCTCGATGCCATTGCGATCCACGAATCCCTGCTGTGCGCGCAGTACCTCCTTCAACCCGAGCAGCGTCTCGCGCAGCAGGCGACCCGCCAGCTGCAGCAGCTGTGCTTCATCGCGTACCGGCAGTTCGCCGGGATCGATGCCAGCACCGCGGCAGAAGATGTCGAGCGCACTGTGCAGGTCCAGCGTCGGCATCGTGGCGCTGCCTTCCTGCCTGGCCTTGGCCGCGGCGCGCAGGCGGCTGACGCGTTCCTGTTCCGCCAGCCGTGCGACGGTGTTGGTGGCGTCGATGTCGGTTTCGGTCTGGGCGACCGGTTGCGGTTGGGACTGGGGCTGCGTCCGATTCTGTGGCGGAGCGTTGCTTGCGGTCGGTGTGCCGGCCGTGCCGTTGAGATCCACCAGCAGCGAGTCGATGGTCAGCGCATCGCCCAGATCGGCTTCGCGCGTAGGCTTGGCCGTGCCCATGCGTTGCAGTGTCGAGGTGGCATCGGCGGTGCGCACCAGCGCGGAAAAATCGATGGGCTCTTCGGCGGTGACGCGGCGTCCGCCCGGCGCACGCAACGGCACCACCGTCTCGACGGTCATCTGCGCCATGGTCTGCGTGTCGGGATGCGCTTCGGCCGGCGTCGCGGGTTCGGGCTGCGGTCGCGGCCGTTCGTCGATATGCACCAGCACGCGGTAATCGCCCAGCCGCAGCACATCGCCCGCATGCAGCAATACGCGCGAGCCGCGGCGGCCCAGCGGCGCCACCGAATCGTTCACGTAGGTGCCGTTGCTGCTGGTGTCCTCGAGGAAGTATTCGCCGCCGCGGAAATGGATGTGCGCGTGGCGGCCGGACAGGTAGCGCGACATGTCGGGCAGGGCCCAGTCGTTGTCCAGCGCGCGGCCGATGCTGCAGCTGGATCGGCGCCAACATCGACGTGTTCCACAAGAACCCGGCGCACCAGCGCAACATGCTGGCCAAGCTCGATCGTACCGTCGCCACGCAGATCAAGATCGGCGGCCGCACCATGCGCATCATCGCCAACCCGATGATGGGTGATGGCGGCGAACGCCTGGGCACGGTGGTGGAATGGGCCGATCGCACGCAGGAACTCGCGGTCGAATCCGAAGTGCAGGACATCGTGGCCTCCGCCGTGAAGGGCGACGTGGATCGTCGCATCGACCTCAATGGCAAGGATGGCTTCTTCCTGAATCTGTCCAGGGGCATCAACGAACTCACCGGCAGCCTGGCCGAAGTGGTTTCGCAGGTGAAGACGGCCGCAGGTGAAGTGACCCGCGGTGCCGAGGAGATCAGCCAGGGCAACGCGAACCTGTCGCAGCGAACGGAAGAGCAGGCGAGCTCGCTGGAAGAGACCGCATCTTCCATGGAAGAGATGACCAGCACCGTCAAGCAGAACGCCGAGAACGCCGGCCAGGCCAACCAGCTGGCACTGGCGGCGCGCGAACAGGCGGAGAAAGGCGGCGCGGTGGTGGCCAAGGCCGTCAAGGCCATGACCGAGATCAACGACGCCTCCAGCAAGATCGCCAACATCATCGGCGTGATCGACGAGATCGCGTTCCAGACCAACCTGCTGGCGCTGAATGCGGCGGTGGAGGCCGCGCGTGCCGGTGAACAGGGTCGTGGCTTCGCGGTGGTGGCCACCGAGGTGCGAAACCTCGCGGGTCGCTCCGCCACTGCGGCGAAGGAAATCAAGGCGCTGATCCAGGACAGCGTGAAGAAAGTGACGGATGGTTCCACGCTGGTCGAGCAATCCGGCGCGACGCTGGAGCAGATCGTGGGCGCGGTGAAGAAGGTCACCGACATCGTGGCGGAGATCGCCGCGGCCAGCACCGAACAGTCCGCCGGCATCGAGCAGGTGAACAAGGCGGTGATGCAGCTGGACGAACTCACGCAGCAGAACGCCGCACTCGTTGAAGAGGCATCGGCCGCGAGCCAGTCGATGGCCGAGCAGGCGCGCGGCCTGAACGACCTGATGGCCAAGTACCAGGTGGATGACGGGCAGCTGGCCGACGCGCTGCTGCGCCGTCCGGCCGGCGCACCAGCGCGCACCGGCGGACCGAAGCCCGTGCGCAACTGGAAGCCGCAGCCAGCAACCCAGGCCGCGCGCGCACCCGCGCCGCGCAAGGCCGTCGGCGGCGACGAAGCGGTGTGGAAGGAATTCTAGGAATCCGGGCAGGGGAGTTCAGGTCAGTGGCACGAATACTCGCAGTGGATGATTCGGCGTCAATGCGCCAGATGGTGGGGCTGACGCTGCAGTCGGCCGGGCACGAGGTGGTCAGTGCGGTGGATGGCGTGGATGGCCTCGCCAAGGCCAACAGCGGTGAGCCGGTGGACCTCGTCATCACCGACGTGAACATGCCCAACATGGACGGCATCACGCTGGTGCGCGAACTGCGACGCCTGCCGCAGTACCAGGGCGTGCCGCTGCTGATGCTTACCACCGAAGGCAGCGCGGAGAAGAAACAGGAAGGCCGGGCGGCCGGTGCCACCGGCTGGATCGTCAAACCCTTCGATCCGGACCGGCTGCTCGCCACAGTTCAGAAAGTGCTCGCCTGAACTGAGGCGGCTTTTTCTTTCCGGATGGAGACGGTCTTGTCCACTGCGCCAGCCAGACAGCGTGAATTCGGCTTTACCGACGCGGATTTCGAGTCGTTGCGTGCGCTCGCGCGCGAGCTGGCCGGCATCAACCTCACCGATGGCAAGCGCGAGCTCGTCTATGGGCGCGTGTCGCGGCGCCTGCGCCAGCTCAGCCTGACTTCCTTCGCGGACTATCGCGCGCTGCTGGCCGGCCCCGATGGTCCTGGCGAGATCGGCGAATTCATCAATGCGGTCACGACCAACCTCACCGCGTTCTTCCGCGAGAACCATCATTTCGAATACCTGCGCGACCAGGTGCTGGCGCAGCGCGTGGCCGATGCGCAGGCTTCGCGGCGCATCCGCGTGTGGTGTGCGGCGGCCTCCACCGGCGAGGAACCGTATTCCATCGCCATGACCATCGCCGAGGCGATACCGGACTGGCAGCGCTGGGATATCCGCATCCTCGCCACCGATCTCGATACCAATGTGCTGAAGCACGCCGAGACCGCCATCTACAACGAGGATCGCGTGCGCGACATGCCGCGCGCGCTGCTCACCAAATATTTCACGCGTGGCGCAGAAGGCGATGCGCCACGTTACAAGGTGAAGAGCGAGCTGGCGCAGATGATCACCTTCCGCCAGCTGAACCTGATCCAGCCGCTGCCCATGGGCGGTCCGCTGGACGTGATCTTCTGCCGCAACGTGATCATCTATTTCGACAAGGACACGCAGCGCATGCTGTTCGGCCGCATGGCGCCGTTGCAGAAACCAGGCGCCACGCTGTTCCTCGGTCATTCCGAAAGCCTGTTCAAGGTGTCGGATGCCTGGAAGCTGGTCGGCAAGACCGTCTACCGCCGCGATGGTGACGCATGAAGTCGGGCGCCGCGGCGAAGCCGGATGTGTCGCTGGGCTTTGCCTGGCAGTCGCGCGCCTGGGATGCGACCTTCAACTGCTGGGGTGCGAAGATCCAGCCAGGTGAGTTCTACATCACCTCGCATCACGAGGTGATCAGCACGGTGCTGGGTTCGTGCATCTCGGCCTGCATCCGCGACCCGAAGATCGGTGTCGGAGGCATGAATCATTTCATGCTGCCCGAAGACACCACCGCCGGGGAAAAGCAGCTGGCTCGACAATGCCACTGGCCTTGCCACGCGCTATGGCTCCTACGCCATGGAAACGCTGATCAACGCGCTGCTGAAGATGGGCGCGAGCCGTTCGCGGCTGGAAGTGAAGCTGTTTGGCGGCGGGCATGTGCTGAATGCCGGCATCAACGTCGGCGACCGCAACATCGAATTCGCCCGCCATTGGCTGAAGACCGAGGAGCTGCCCATCGTCGCGGAAGACGTGGGCGGCACCTCACCCCGCCGCGTCATCTACTTTCCCTCCGACGGCAAGGTGCGCGTGAAGCACCTGCGACCCACGAGATCAAGGAAGTCGAGACACGCGAGCAGCGCTACATGGGCACGGTGGGCGATGCAGGCCGAGGCCACTGGTGATGACATCGAGCTCTTCGAGGAGTGAACCGTGGCAGAGCCAACCCCGGCAAGGCCGATCCGCGTACTGATCGTCGACGACTCGGCGCTGGTGCGGAAGATCCTGGCGGAACTGCTGGGCAGCGCCCCCGACATCGAAGTGGTGGGTACCGCGCCGGATGCCTTCATCGCGCGCGAGAAGATCAAGTCGCTGAATCCCGATGTGCTGACGCTCGATGTCGAGATGCCGAAGATGGACGGCCTCACCTTCCTGAAGAACCTGATGCGCCTCAGGCCGATGCCGGTGGTGATGGTGTCCTCGCTCACCGACCACGGCGCAACGGTCACGCTCGATGCGCTGGCCGTGGGTGCGGTGGATTACCTGCCGAAGCCCAAGACCGACCTCGCCGCGACGCTCGGTGACTATCGCGACGAGCTGATCGAAAAGATCCGCGTGGCCTCGCGGGCACGCGTGCGTCCCTACAACGGCCGCCCCGATGGGCTTTCGAACTCGCAGATCGTGAAGGCGCTGAGCGCCGACGCGGTATTGCAGAAGGCCGCGCCGCTGAACTTCCGCACCACCGACCTGCTGATCGCCATCGGTGCTTCCACCGGCGGCACCGAAGCCATCAAGGACGTGCTCGCCGGCATGCCGGCTGATGCGCCTGGCATCGTGATCACCCAGCACATTCCCAAAGCCTTCAGCACGCCCTTCGCCGAGCGCATGAACCGCTGTTCGGCGATGACGGTATATGAGGCAACCGACGGCCAGCAGATCCGCCCCGGCCATGTGTACATCGCGCCCGGCGACCAGCACCTGGTCGTGGTCCGCAGCGGCGCGCGCTGGATCTGCAAGCTCGATGACGGCTCGCTGGTGAATCGCCACAAACCCTCGGTGGACGTGCTGTTTCGTTCGGTGGCGCAACAGGCCGGCCACAACGCCATCGGCATCCTGCTCACCGGCATGGGTCGCGATGGCGCGCAGGGCCTGAAGGAAATGCGCGATGCGGGCAGCCCGACCATCGCACAGGACGAGGCCACCAGCGTGGTCTGGGGTATGCCTGGCTCGGCGGTGGAAATCGGCGCCGCGGCCGAAGTGCTGCCTCTGTCCCGCATCAGCGGTCGCGCGCTGGCGCTGGCCGGCGAAATGGACGTCACTCGTCATGCCGGCTGATTGCGCCGCCAGAAATCCGGCGACTTCCTGTGACACGCGTCACAGGTCGTGCCCGGCACGCCTTTTGCTTCCATCAGGCCGATGAGCAACGAACTCCAATCCACGCGCAGTGCAGCCATGTTGCTGCTGGCCCTCGGCGAGAACGAGGCGGCCACGGTGCTCAAGCACCTGGACGCCAAGGTCGTGCAGAAATTGGGCAGTGAGATGACCCAGCTGCGCTCGGCCTCGCGCGACGAGGTCAGCGAGGTCATCGGCAGCTTCGTGCTGACCATGGAAGGGCAGGCCGACATCAAGGTGGGCTCGGATGACTACATCCGCCGCGTGCTCACCGATGCACTGGGCGACGACAAGGCCAGCGGCATCATCGACCGCATCCTGGTCGGCCGGAAGAGCAAGGGCCTGGACGTGCTCAAGTGGATGGAGCCGCGCGCCATCGCTGAACTCGTCAGGCTCGAGCATCCGCAGGTGCTGGCCATCGTGATCTCGTACCTCGACCCCGACCTTTCCGCGCGCGTGCTCACCGAACTGCCGCAGTCCGTGCAGACCGAGGTGCTGCTGCGCGTGGCGCAGCTCGACGGCGTGCAACCCTCCGCACTCGGCAAGCTCGACGAAATGCTGGAGAAGCAGATCGCCGGCAAGGGCGGCAGCGTCTCCGCCAACCTTGGTGGCCCGAAGATGGCCGCCAGCATCCTCAATTTCATGCCCGGCGCGGTGCTCGAAGACCTGCGCAAGGCCGACGAAGCCACGACCAACAAGCTGCAGGACCTCATGTTCACCTTCAGTGACATGGGCACCATCGACGACAAGGGCATCCAGGCGGTGCTGCGCGAGGTGGATTCCGCGCGCCTGGTCATCGCGATGAAGGGCGCCGACCAGGCGCTGGTGGCGCACTTCCTGAAGAACATGTCGAGCCGCGCGGCCGAGATGCTGAGGGACGACATGGAAAGCCGCGGCCCGGTGAAGCTCTCCGAGGTCGAGGCCGCGCAGAAGGAAATCCTCGTGATCGCGCGTCGCCTGGCCGACGCGGGAACCATTGCATTGGGCGGAGCCGGTGGTGAGCAGTACGTATGAGCAGTGACATCCTCGAACAGGACGAAATCGACGCGCTACTGCACGGCGTCAACAGCGGCGCGGTGGATACCGAGCCGAAGCCGCCGGAAGAAGCCGGCACGGCGAAGGAATACGATTTCAGTTCGCAGACCCGCATCGTGCGCGGGCGCATGCCCACGCTCGAGATGATCAACGAGCGCCTGGCGCGCACGCTGCGGCTTTCGCTCTACAACATGCTGCGGCGTTCGCCCGACATCGCGGTGCAGGGCATCTCCACGCCCAAGTACGCCGAATACATTCCCACGTTGAGCGTGCCCACCAGCCTCAACCTGATCCGCTTCCTGCCGCTGGCCGGCACCGGGCTCATGATCTTCGAGGCGCGGCTGGTGTTCGCGCTGATCGATACCTTCTTCGGTGGCAGTGGCCGCTACGCCAAGATCGAGGGCCGTGATTTCACCGGCACCGAGAACCATCTCATCGAGATGCTGATGGACCAGGTGGTCACCGCCACGCAGGAGGCCTGGGCCTCGCTGATGCCGGTGAAGGTGGAATTCATCAACCGCGAGATCAACCCGCATTTCGCCAACATCGTCAGCCCCACGGAAATCGTGGTGGTCAGCCGCTTCCGCATCGACATCGATGGCCGTGGTGGTGAAGTCCACCTGGTGCTGCCGTACTCGATGCTCGAGCCGCTGAAGGACACCCTGCGCGCCGGCATGCAGAGCGACCGCGCCGACCGCGAGGAACGCTGGAGCCAGATCCTGCGCAACGAGCTGGAGGAATCCTCCGTGGACATCATCACGCAGATGGGCACGGCGCGGACCACGGTCGGCAACCTGATCGACATGCGTCCGGGGGATGTGATCCCCATCGAATTCGACGGCCAGGCCACGGTGCTGGCCGATGGCATACCGCTGTTCTGGGGTGAGCTCGGGCAGCAGCGTGGCCGGCAGGTGGTGCGCGTCAGCGAGATGAACGTGCGCAAGACCGGCAACAGCCTGGATGTATTCATGAGGAAGACCGGATGAACGCCGTAAGCGTGAAAGATGGTGGACCCGCCGACGTGGTGCTCGATGTGGGCGTGCTGTTGTCGCTGGAGGTAGGCCGTGCGCGCCTGACCATCCGCGAATTCCTGCAGCTTGCGCCGGGTTCTGTGGTGGAGCTGGAGCGCCCCGCAGGTGATCCGCTGGATGTGTATGTGAATGACCGTCTGGTGGCGCATGGCGAGGTGGTCATGGTCAATGACCGCTATGGCGTGCGCTTCACCGAGGCGGTCGGTGCCGGGGAAACCCACAGGTAGTGTCGTTCAGAGGATTCTGGAGCAACTGTTCATGAGCAACGCCATCCGCTTTCTGGTCGTCGATGATTTCTCCACGATGCGTCGCATCGTGCGGAATTTCCTCAACGACCTCGGCTACAACGACATCACCGAGGCCGATGACGGCAACACGGCGCTGCCCATCCTCAAGCAGGGCAAGATCGATTTCCTGGTCACCGACTGGAACATGCCCGGCATGCCGGGGCTCGACCTGCTGAAGGCGGTGCGTGCGGATCCGGCGCTCACCAAGCTGCCGGTGCTGCTGGTCACCGCCGAGGCCAAGCGCGAGCAGATCGTCGAGGCCGCGCAGGCCGGCGTGAATGGCTACGTGGTCAAGCCGTTCACGGCGCAGATCCTGAAAGAAAAGATCGAAAAAATACTGGCGAGCAGGGCGGCTTGAAGAAAAAAATGCTGAACACGGAATTTACCAGCCGCTACCGCGGCAAGATCGCGCAGTTGAACCATGCCTACGCCGCGGGTGACGCGGCGGCCTTCGAGGTGGCGCTCGACGCCATGTACGAAGGCCGGCCCTCGGTGATGGCCGAAGTAGTGAAGCTTTCCGACGACCTGCAGCAGGCGCTGGCACGCTTCCGCGATGATTCGCGCATGGCGGCGCTGGCCCACAAGGAAATTCCCGACGCGCGACTGCGCCTCGACCATGTGCTGTCGATGACCGAGCAGGCGGCCAACAAGACGCTGGATCTCATCGAGCTGTCGGTGCCGCTGGCCAATGCCACGGTGCGCAGTACCACCGAACTCATGGCTTCGCTGGACGATCGCTCGCACAACGAGATCCGTCGCTTCCTCGACGAGACGCGCGGCAATTTCGAGGCGGTGCGCACCAATCTTTCCGAAGTGATGCTGACGCAGAGCTTCCAGGATCTCACCGGCCAGATCCTGCGCGGCGTGCAACGCCTGATCGGGGAGGTGGAGAAGACGCTGGGTGAACTCACCCGCATCACCGGGGTCACCTTCGACCAGGCGCAGGCGTCGCCCACCGCCCTCGAAGGACCAGCCGTGCCGGGCGTTACGCAGAATGCGATCAACGGGCAGGCGGACGTCGATGACCTGATCGCGGGGCTGGGCATATGAACAAGCCGGCCGGGCGCGAAGGTGAGGCTCGGCTAGCCCGGAAGGCGCGCGCGAAGAGCGCGGCGCGCAGCAAGCTGGCGTCCCAGGTGAAGGTGACTCTCGAAGCGACGGGATCGTTCGTGGTCAAGGCCTCATCGAAGCCTGCGACCGAGGCTTTCTACCTGAATCTCGAATCGAGCTGCACCTTGCGTGAAACCGCGGACCTGCAGTTCTCGCTGGTCGCGGCGAAGGGCGACCCCATCATCATCGATGGTGGCGCAGTCGAGCGTATCGACACGGCCGGCCTGCAGCTGCTGGTGGCGCTCGCCCTGGAGCAACGACATGCCGGCCGCCGCCTGGAATGGAAGGCGGCTTCGGCGGAACTGCGCAAGTGCGCGCAACGCCTGGCGCTGTTCGAGGTGCTGGGCCTGGAGCCCGAATCGGGAGCTGCGCCATGAGCCTCGACATGGATCAATTCCACGAGGTCTTCTTCGAGGAGAGCTTCGAATCCATCGATGCGATGGAAACCGCCTTGCTGAAGTTGACGCCCGGCATGGCGGACCCCGAGACCATCAACACCATTTTCCGCACGGCGCATTCCATCAAGGGTGGCGCCGGCATGTTCGGCTTCAATGACATCGCCTCGTTCACGCACACCATGGAAACGCTGCTCGACGAGTTGCGCTCGCACCGCCTGCAGGTGACCATGCCGATGTGCGATGGGCTGCTGCAATCCGTGGACGTGATGCGTTCGCTGATGACGGCGCAGAAGCACCATCAGCCGCTGGACCTTTCCGTTTCGCAGTTACTGCAACAGGACTTCAAGCAGATGATTGCGGGCGAAGGGCAGCCGGGTGCGGTTGCGCTACCCGCCGCGCCGCCGGGCACTGCACCGGTTGCTGCTTCACCTCCGCCCGCGCCGGCGGCGGCGATCGAGGCCAGCGTCTGGCATATCGGGTTCAGGGCACTGCCCGCGCTGCTGTCGCGTGGCAATGATCCGCTGCGGATCTTCGATGAACTGGCTGGCCTGGGCTCGCTCGACATCACCGCGCACTGCTCCGCCATCCCCGCATTGGCGAGTCTGGATCCTGCCCACTGCCATATTGAATGGAAGCTGGTTCTTGCTTCCACCGCGCCGCGTTCGGCCATCGACCTCATCTTCGAATGGGCCGATGGCGATTGCGAGCTGAGCATCGAGCGCGCTGGATCGACGACGGTGACACCCGCTGCTGCCAGCGCCGCGTCCGCTGCAGAGGTTCCGCAGGCTGCGGCGGCAACAACATCCGCACCTGCTGCTCCGGTATCCGCGGCAACGCCGGCATCGCCACCGACACCCACTCCCGCGGCCGCAGCGGCGCCTGCAAAGGCCGCTTCGCCGGATGGCAATTCCATCCGCGTGGCCATCGAGAAGATCGACGAGCTGCTGAACACGGTGGGCGAGATCGTCATCACCAATTCCATGCTGGGCCAGCTGGCACGGCATTTCGTCGGCACGGATGCCGAGCGCCTGCGTTCCGGCCTCGCACAGCTCGAGACCAATGTGCGCGAGCTGCAGGAAAGCGTCATGCGCGTGCGCATGCTGCCCGTCGGTTCGGTGTTCGCGCGCTTCCCGCGGCTGGTGCGTGATCTCTCCTCACGGCTGGGCAAGCAGATCCGCCTGCAGCTGTCGGGCGAACAGACCGAGCTCGACAAGACCGTGCTGGAGAAGATCGGCGATCCGCTGGTGCACCTGGTGCGCAACAGTATCGACCATGGCATCGAGCTGCCCGCCGATCGCGTTGCCGCCGGCAAACCCGAAGAGGGGCTGGTGCACCTGACCGCGTATCACAAGGGCGGTTCGATCAACATCGTGATCAGCGATGACGGCAAGGGCCTGGACACCAAACGGCTGGTCGACAAGGCACGCAGCAAGGGCCTGATCGATGTCGATGCCGTGCTCACCGACGAGCAGGCCTGGGATCTCATCTTCGCGCCCGGCTTCTCCACCGCCGACAAGACCACCGACCTTTCCGGCCGCGGCGTCGGCATGGACGTGGTACGGCGGAATATCAAGGAGCTGGGCGGCAACGTCGAGCTGCACAGCGAGGCGGGCAAGGGCACGCGCACGACAATCACACTCCCATTGACGCTCGCCATCGTAGACGGTCAAACGGTGCAGGTCGGCACGGAAACCTACATCGTGCCGCTCACCGCCATCGTCGAATCCCTGCAGCTGAAGCAGGCCGATTCACACCGGGTGTTCGAGCATGGCGAGCTGTTCCACTTCCGCGACGACTACCTGCCCATCATCCGCCTGCACGATGTGTTCGGCGTCGAGCCACGCAGCCGCGCGCTGGGCGATGGCCTGCTGATGGTGGTGGAAGGCGACGGCCGTCGTGCCGGCCTCTTCATCGACGACCTGCTCGGCCAGCAGCAGGTGGTGATCAAATCACTGGAAACCAATTACACACGCATCGAGGGTGTAGGCGGCGCGACCATACTGGGGGAGGGCGCAGTGGCGTTGATCCTGGACATTCCGGGATTGCTGCGCATGATGCCGCCGTCATCCGCTGCCCTGCAGAAAACAGGCAGCTAGGGAAGGCGCGTGTCGCAGGATTCCATTGCGGCCGAGACCGCACGACGCGAGGCGGCCCGCGCGCTGGAAGCAGCGGGCGAGCAGATCGCGCTCGCGCTGCGTGAAGCTCAGCCGCAGGTCGAAGCGCTGGGTGAATCGCTGCAACAGCTGGCGGGCGCGTTGTCGCGGCCTGGTGACGCGGCCGGACTGGATGTCAGCGCTCTGGCCGGCGTCATGCGTCGCGCCGTGACACGTCTGCAGTTCTACGACCGCATGACCCAGCATCTCTCCCACGTACAGGACTACCTCGCACGCAGTGCCGACAAGATCGGCAACCCCGAGCCAACCGGTGGCTGGACCGGCGTGCATCAACAGCTTTCCGACCGGCTGCTGTCCGATACGCAGCGTTTTCACCTCGGCAAGAGTTTTGCGCAGGGACAGCTGGCAGCCACGGATCCCCAGTCCGAGGAACGGCGCAAGCGCGCGACACCCGGGGACGTTGAACTCTTCTGAGCGGCCCCACGCTCGCTACGCCTGCGCAGTTTGCCTAGACTGCCGCACATGACGCGCACATTGATCCGCACCCCCAGGGCCGATGGCTACTGGATGCCCGCCGAGTTCGATCGCCATGCCGGTTGCTGGATGCTCTGGCCCGAGCGCATCGACAACTGGCGCGATGGTGCACGTCCGGCACAGAAGGCCTTTGCGGCAGTGGCTGCGGCCATCGCGCAGTTCGAACCCGTGTCGGTGGGCGTCAGCGCCGCCCAGTATGAGTTCGCACGCGCCGAACTCGACGCCGGCATCCGCCTCATCGAGATCAGCAACAACGATGCGTGGATGCGCGACGTGGGTCCGACCTTCGTCGTGAACGCCGCTGGCAAACGTCGCGCGGTGGATTGGCATTTCAACGCCTGGGGCGGCCTCGACGGTGGCCTGTATTTCCCATGGGACCAGGATGACCTGGTCGCCCAGAAAGTCGCGGCAGTGGAGGGCGTCGATCGTTACCGCGCGCCAATCGTAATGGAAGGCGGCGCCATCCACACTGATGGCGAAGGCACGCTGCTGGTGACCGAGCAGTGCCTGTTGAACGCCAACCGCAATCCGCACCTCACGAAGGACCAGATCGAGAAGCACCTGCGCGACTACACCGGTGCCGAAGCCATCATCTGGCTGGGGCAGGGCGTGGTGAATGACGAGACCGATGGCCACGTCGACAACCTGGCCTGCTTCGCACGGGCGGGTGAGGTGTGCCTGACCTTCACCGACAACAAGCGCGATGCGCAGTGGGCGGTGTCGAACGATGCGCTGGAACGCCTGCACGCGGCGCGCGACGCGCGCGGCCGCAAGCTGAAGGTGCACAAGCTGCCTTCGCCGGGGCCGATGAAGATGACGACGGATGAAGCAGCTGGCGTGCGGTTGCGCGCCGGCTCGCGGCCGCGCGAAGCTGGCGCGCGGCTCGCGGGTTCCTATGCGAATTTCTACATCGCGAATGCTGGCATCGTGGTGCCGTTGCTCGATGCGCGTACCGACGCGACGGCAGTCGCGAAGCTGAAGCGGGTGTTTCCGGAACGCAAGGTGGTCGCTGTGCCGGGAAGGGAGATCCTGCTGGGCGGTGGCAACATCCACTGCATCACCCAGCAGGTGCCGGCCATCAAGCGCCGGTAGCCGCTACTTCGGCGGGATGGTGGCTTGCGCGCTGGGCCGTGACAGCAGCCGCTCGCTCCAGGCCACGACCGCCGGTGGCGTCGCGGCTTCCATCAACGGCAGGAAATACAGGAAGGGCAGGTAGGCGATGTCGGCCAGCGAGAAGCTGTTGCCGACCAGGTAGTCGTTGCCCTGCAGGCCGCTCGCGACGATGGCGAGGTGCGCCTCGATTTCCGTCCTGGCCAGCGCGAAGGCCTGCGTGTCCCAGCGGTCGGGTGGCATGAAGCGTTTCGGGAAGATGATGGTACGGGCGTGGGGCGCGAACTGCAGGTCGCACAGGCGTATGTGCATGTCCACCAGCGCCTTGCCCTGGATGCCCTGCGGCGCCAGCGGGCGCGCCGTGCGGGTCTGCTCGAGGTAGGTGAGGATGGTCGCGGATTCGTAGAGCCGGAATCCATCGTCATCGATGGCCGGTACCCGGCCGTAGGGATTCAACGCCAGGTACTCGGGTTGCCGCTGCGCACGCGCCGGCAGGTCGATCAGCACCTTCTCGTGCGCAATTTCCTTTTCCAGCAGGGCCACGTGCACGCGCCGTGCGAACACCGAGAACGGACTGTAGTAGAAGTGCAGCACTTTATTCCTCCCTCGTCCCGACCGCGGTGGACTACAACGAATCGACAGCGTCGTTGAGCAATGCACTCGGCCGCATCAGCGTTGCACACAGCTTCGGATCCGGATGGTAGTAGCCGGCTATGTTCACGGCCTTGCCCTGCGCGCCGTTCAGCTCCGCGACGATGGCCTGCTCGTTCTTCGCGAGCGCAGCCGCCAGCGGCGCGAACTTCGCCTTCAGCGCCGCGTCGTCATCCTGCGCCGCCAGTGCTTCGGCCCAGTACAGCGCGAGGTAGAAGTGGCTGCCGCGCACGTCGAGCTGGCCGGCATCGCGCTTCGGTGACTTGTCGGTCTCGAGGAATTTTCCGTTGGCTGTATCCAGCGCCTCGGCCAGTACCTTCGCCTTGTTGTTGCCGGTCTTGCGTGGCGAGATCCTCGATGGAAACCTGCAGCGCGAGGAACTCGCCCAGCGAATCCCAGCGCAGGTGGTTCTCTTCCAGGAACTGCTGCACATGCTTGGGCGCGGAGCCGCCGGCGCCGGTCTCGTAGAGTCCGCCGCCTTCCAGCAGCGGCACGATGGACAGCATCTTCGCGCTGGTGCCGAGCTCGAGGATGGGGAAGAGGTCGGTGAGGTAATCGCGCAGCACGTTGCCGGTTACGGAGATGGTGTCCTGCCCGGCACGCAGGCGTTTCAGCGTGGAGTGCGTGGCTTCCACCGGCGATTCGATGCGGATGTCGAGGCCGCTGGTGTCGTGATCCTGCAGCGCTGTGTGCACGCGTTCGATCAGGTTGCGATCATAGGCACGCGCGGAATCCAGCCAGAAAATGGCGGGCTGGCCAGTGACGCGCGCACGACCGACGGTGAGCTTCACCCAATCCTTGATCGGCGCGTCCTTGGTCTGGCACATGCGCCAGATGTCGCCTTTCTCCACCTTGTGCTCGGTAAGGGCCTTGCCATCGGCGCCAACCACACGCACCGTACCGGCGCTTGCGATCTCGAAGGTCTTGTCGTGCGAGCCGTATTCCTCGGCGGCCTGCGCCATCAGGCCGATGTTGCTGACATTGCCCATGGTGCGCACGTCGTAGGCACCGAGTGCCCTGCAGTCGTCGATGGTCGCCTGGTACACGCCGGCGTAGCAGCGATCCGGGATCAACGCGACCATGTCGGCGAGCTTGCCGTCCGGTCCCCACATCTTGCCGGAGGCGCGGATGGCCGCGGGCATCGAGGCATCGATGATCACGTCGCTGGGTACATGCAGGTTGGTGATGCCCTTGGCCGAATCGACCATCGCGAGCGGTGCGCGCGCCGCGATGGCGGCGGCCATGTCGGCCTTCACGGTGGCGCGCTGTGCTTCGGGCAGCGCCTCGATCTTGTCGTTCAGCACGGCGAGACCGTTGTTCGGATTCACGCCGGCCGCGCTGAGCACGGCGCCATCCTTCGCGAACAGATCCTTCAGGTACACGCTCACCGCATGGCCGAACAGGATGGGATCGGACACCTTCATCATGGTGGCCTTCAGGTGCAGCGAGATCAAAAGGCCATCGCGCCTGGCGGCATCCATCTCGCGCCCGTAGAAGGCGTCGAGCTTCGCCGCGCTGAGGAAAGTCGAGGCGATCAGCTCGTTGTCCCTGGCCTTGATGCCATCCTTCAGCACGGTGACCTTGCCCGCGGCATCGGTGTGCTCGATGCGCAGCACGCCGGCTTTCGCGATGGAAGCGGATTGCTCGTTGCCGTAGAAATCCCCGCCATCCATGCTGGCGACGCGGGTCTTCGAATCCTTCGACCAGGCGCCCATGGAATGCGGATGCGCCCTGGCATACAGCTTCACGGCCCTGGCGACGCGACGATCGGAATTGCCTTCGCGCAGCACCGGATTCACCGCGCTGCCCGATACCTTGGCGTAGCGCGCCTTCAGCTGCTTCTGCGCATCATCCTTCGGCGCCTCCGGATAATCCGGCAGCGCATAGCCCTGGCCCTGCAGCTCCTTGATGGTCTCGAGCAGCTGCGGGATCGATGCGCTGATGTTCGGCAGCTTGATGATGTTGGCGTCCGGCGTCTTCGCCAGTTCGCCGAGCTCGGCGAGATCGTCGCTGCAGTGTTGTTCCGGTTTCAGGAAATCCGGGAAGGCGGCGAGCACGCGCCCGGCCAGCGAGATGTCGCGCGTTTCCACCCTCACGTCGGCGGTGCGCGTCCACGCCTGCACGATGGGCAGCAGCGAGTAGGTGGCCAGCATCGGGGCTTCGTCGGTCAGCGTGTAGATGATCTTCGTCATGCCTTTCCCTTGGTGTTCCCTTAAAGCGCAGCGAGCTCGCGCTCCGCCTGCTTGAGCCATTCTTCCTGCGTACGCCGGTAGTGCTGGGGCGCGACGGCTGCCTGTGCGAGCAGGGCGCGCAAGGCTTCGCCCGCAGGCTCCGGTTGCCCCTGTTTGCGCAGCAGGCGCGCATAGCGCACGGTGGCTTCGGCGCCCGCGTAGTAACCGGCGAGAGTCTTGTATTCCTCCAGCGCGCGCGTGGCATCGCCTTCTTCTTCCAGCGCACGCGCATACAGAAGATGCCCGTCGGCGGAGCGGAAGGAAGGGTTCTGCTGGATCAGTGAATCGAGCGTGGCGCGCGCTTCGGCGGGCTTGCCGGCGCCAAACTGCGCACGCGCCAGGCCCAGCATGAGGTTGGGGTCGTGTTCGTACAGCCCCTGCAGGGTGCGGCGGTATTCGGCAATGGCTTCCTCATGCCGGCCCAGCCGCAGCAATTCCTCCGCATGGCGCTGGCGCGCGTCGACGCCGCCGCCGATCTCGGCACGCGCGGCCAGCTGCCGCAGCTGTGCCTCGGGATCGAGCGTCTTCTTGACGTTGCGCACGGCACGCTTGGTGCCACGGCTGTTCAATAGTTCAGGCAACAGCTCGGCCGCCACGTAGGCGATGATGCCGGCGTACGACAACAGCGCCAGCACCCAGATCCAGATCTGGTTGCGGCCGGTCTTGATGCAATGAACGATGAGCAGCGCCTGGATGACGAGCGGGAGAAGCAGGAACCACATGGCGGTGAAGCTTACCGTGCCTCCCCAAGGCGCGGCGAGGCCGACTATCCTTAAAGCCCTCATGCGGGCTCGGACACACATCTTTCTGACTGGAACTGCGGCCATGGCACTCGGGCTGGCCGGGCCGGCGAGGGCGCAACAGGCCGCTCCGCCTCCAGCGGTTGTCGTGGCGGATGCGGTCGCCCCGCAGCCTGCCACCCATCGGCCGCGTATCGGCCTGGTGCTTTCCGGTGGCGGCGCGCGCGGCGTTGCGCACGTGGGGGTGCTGCGCGTGCTGGAAGAGATGCACATCCCCATCGATGCCATCGCCGGCAGCAGCATGGGTGCGGTGGTGGGCGGTTTGTATGCCAGCGGTTTGTCGGCGACCCAGATCGATGAGCTCTTCCAGAGCGTAGACTGGTCCGATGCCTTCAGCGACCGCCCGGCGCGCGCGGGCCTGAATTTCCGGCGCCGGCGCGAGGATCGCGACTTCCTCGTGCGCCTGCCGCTGGGTTTCCGCGAAGGCCGCTTCCTGCTGCCCAGCGGCCTCATCCAGGGACAGAAGCTCACGCAGCTGTTGCGCCAGAACACGCTGCAGGTTTCCGGCATCGCCGATTTCGATCACCTGCCCACGCCATTCCGCGCCGTGGCCACCGACCTCGAGACTGGCGCGGCCGTGGTCATGAAGGATGGCGACCTCACCACCGCGCTGCATGCCAGCCTGTCCGCGCCGGGCGTATTCGCGCCGGTGGAGCGCAATGGCCGGCTGCTGGTCGATGGTGGCCTTGCCAACAATCTGCCGGTGGATGTGGCGCGCGCCATGGGCGTGGATCGCCTCATCGTCGTCGACGTGGGCCTGCCGCTCGGGCAACGCGACCGCCTGGGTTCAGTCACCAACGTGGCCAACCAGATGCTCACCATCCTGGTCCGCCGCCAGGTGGACCAGCAGGCCGATGCGCTGGGTGCCGGCGATGTGCTGGTGAGCCCGGACATGCCGCGCACTTCTTCCTATTCATTCACCGATCTCGAACACATCGTGCGCGCCGGTACGCACGCCGCCGACGACATGCGCGCGCAGCTGGCTGGCCTTGCCGTCCCGCCGGAAGAATATGCGCGCTACCTCGCTGCGCGCCGCGTCGAGCCATACCAGCCGGCGATCCGCGACGTGGTGATGCAGGCAGGGTCCGCGCCTTTCGCGGTGCCTGCGCAGGTGCTGTTCGGTGATCTCGCGGGCAAACCCTTCGATGCCGGGCTCGTGAGCCGCGACATCGATCGCGCCTACGGGCAGGGTCACCTCGAAGTCCTCGATTACCAGCTGCAACCCGTGCCTGGCGCGAGTACGCAGCAGGCGGACCTCGCCTTCCAGTTCCGCGAGAATTCCTGGGGTCCGAACTACATCCGCGTCGGCATGCGACTGCAGGATGATTTCGACGGCAACTCCACCTTCGACGCCGCCGCACGCCTGGTGCTCACCGACATCAACAGCTACGGCGCCGAATGGATCTGGGACGGCCAGATCGGCGGCAATCCGCAGCTCGGTTCGCAGCTGTACCTGCCGTTCTCGCTGGAGCATCGCTGGTTCATCGAGCCCACGGTGCTGTGGCAGATCCGCGAGCTGCCGCAGTTCGATGGCGATGACCGCATCGGCGTGCTGCGCGTCCGCACCCTGCGCTATGGCGGCGCGCTGGGGCGCGAGCTCGCCAACTTCGGCGAAATCCGCATCGGTGCCGAGCGCGAGCTGGGGCGGCAGCGCGCGCGCTATGAAGGCGGCGACGAACCGGACCAGGAATTCCAGCACAACGAGCTCTACACGCGCTTCAGCCTCGACACGCTCGACAGCGCGGCGTTTCCGCGGCGTGGTGAATCCGTGACGCTGGAGTGGCGCCGGCAGGTAGCGAACCGGCGCATCGAGCGCGTGTCCGATGAAGTGAACCTCGACTACCGGCAGGCGCAGTCCTGGGGCAAGAACACCGTCATCGCATGGCTGTCGGGCGGCACCTTGCTGAACCCCGAGTACGTGGATGAGCGCAGCCTGTATCCGCTGGGCGGGTTCCTGAATCTTTCCGGCCTGCCCGCCGATCGCCTGAACGGCCCGGAATTCGGCATGGCGCGGCTCATCTACTACCGCCGCATCGGCAATGGCGGCGAAGGTTTCCTCAACGTGCCGATGTATGCCGGTGTTTCCGCGGAGCTGGGCAATGTGTGGGAGCGTCGCTCCGACATCAGCTTCGCATCGGCGCGCAAGGACGCGAGCCTGTTCTTCGGCATGGATACTTTCCTGGGGCCCGCCTGGTTCGCGGCGGGCTACGACAGTCGCGGCAAGTACGCCTTCTATCTGTCGCTGGGACGCGGCTTCTAGCCGCGCGGCCTAGGTCAGGCCGCGGCTGGCCGCGAGGTTCTCGACCTTGGAGTAGACCAGCGTGGGCTGGTCGGCAGGGCGCGAGTAATCGTGGCGACGGCTCATCTCCAGCAAGGCGCTGTCGCGTTCCGTCGAGGTGCGGTACCAGTGCAGGCGATGCCAGTCCGGCCCCAGCAGTTTACGGAACGGGTCGTTCTCCTTCAGGGAGACGCGGATGCCGTAGGGAGTCGGCTCTTCACTGTGTGGCCGACGCAGGTTGTGGGCGGACTGGATGAGGGGCATGGCAGGATTCTAGCAGGCGAGTGGCGCGGCACATCGACCTGGTCGAAAACAAGCGGCGACCGTGCCAGAGGCTCTTGATATAGAGTTGCGCGCATCTCGCCGCGCCGGCCAGGCCGGCAACACGGGGGAGCCATGGCTTTACGGAATCTTCGAACGGGCAGCATTGCCACCACGCTTTGCGCGCTCGCGGCGCTGGCCGCCGTGCCGCCCGCGCATGCCGAATCCGCATTTGATGGAGCATCTCCTTCGCCAGTGTGGGGCAATTTCCAGTACGGCCTGACTGAGCTGCAGACCCATGGCGCCGCCATGGATGGCATCCATTCCAGCAGTGAATACTGGCGCCTCGAAGGTGGCCTGCGCGTGAACCGCGAATGGCTGGTGGGCGTCGGTACGCAGGATGTGCCGCTGACTTCGCATGACGGGTTGTCGCAGCTTTATGCCACGGTGCTGTTCAACCCCGGTCGCGGCCACTGGATCTACCAGGCGGGCATT
The DNA here is from genome assembly GCA_037200665.1 of Pseudomonadota bacterium. Lineage (GTDB taxonomy): Bacteria > Pseudomonadota > Gammaproteobacteria > Steroidobacterales > Steroidobacteraceae > ZC4RG30. The sequence goes on from JBBCGD010000009.1 coordinate 113,749, forward strand.
GGCAGTTCCACCTATTCCGCCGACGATGATTCACCCTTCAAGGCCAAGTACAAGGGCGTCGGTGCGCAGCTGGGCGCCGGTTACGACTGGACCGTCGGCGGCATCGAGGACGTGCACCTGGGCATGCGCCTGAACCTCGAATACTCCGCGCTCGGCGATCGCAACGACGGCTCGGGTTCGCTCGACCACACGCGCGTCAGCTTCGGCTTCAGCATGAGCTTCTACTAGCGGGGTTGGTCGATGTCCGTCGAAGTGCGCGTGGCCCTGCTGATCGGGCTGTTTGCCGTGGGTTTCATCGCGCGGCGCATGGGTTGGCTGAAGCCGCCGCAGGCGGGTTTCATGCTGCGGCTCGTGATCAACGTGGGCCTGCCGGCGTTGTTCCTCGCGGACGTCAGCCGCATCGTGCTGCGTCCGGATCTCATCGCGTTGCCTGCCACCAGCCTCGCCATCATGGCGGTGACCTGGGGTTTGTCGCTGCTGGTCGGGCGTGCGCTCGGCCTGACGCGCACCGACCAGGGCACGATGACGATCTCGGGGATGTCGATCAACAACGGGTTCCTGTTTCCATTCGTGCTCGCGGTATGGGGTGCGGTGGGCTTCGGGCAGATGGCCTTGTTCGACCTCGGCCATGTGCTGGGCCAGAGCTTCATGGTGTATGCGATCGCGGCGACCTACGGCGGACATGCCGCCGGATTCGGTCCGATCCTGCGGCGCGTGCTGAAGTTTCCGCCGTTGTGGGCGCTCATCGTCGCGTTGCTGATCAACGCTTCCGGAACCACGCTGCCGGCTTCATTGGTAACCGTGCTGCACACGGTGGGGCAGTGGATCCTGCTGTTGGTGATCGTGGCGCTCGGCGTGCTGTTCGATGCACGGTTTGCTGCGTGACCGGCGCGTGCCGGCCATCATCGGGTTGCGGATGCTGGTCGGCCTTGCCCTCGGTTGGGTGTGCGTGCAGGTGTTCGGGCTCACCGGCCTCACGCGCGCGGTGATACTGCTCGGCGCGGCTGCGCCCATCGGCTTCAACGCCGTGGTACTCGCGGACATGGAGAAGCTCAACCGCGAACTCGCGGCCAGTGCCGCGTCGATCTCGGTGCTGATCGGGCTGGTCTACGCGCCGCTGGCGTTGTGGCTGCTGCCGCGCTGAAGCGCGGCGAAGATCAGGGTGCGGCCGGCTTCTGCGTGATGCCGGCGACGGCGTGTTCCACCGTGCCCAGCCACTTGCGGATGCGGCGCGCATCGGCCACGCGCGTGTGCTTGCCGATGGAGTTCAGCAGCACGATGACCACGTCGCGGCCATCCACCAGTGCCTGCAGTACCAGGCACTGGCCGGCGGCGGCGATGTGTCCGGTCTTCTGCACGGAAACCTGCCAGCCCGGATCGCGCACCAGCGGATCGGTGTTGTGGAACTGCAGCGTCTGCCGGCCGACGCGCGCGGAGTAGGCGGGCGTGGTCGAGAATTCGCGGATCAGCTCTTCCTGGTTGGCGGCCATCACCAGCTTGGCGAGATCGTTCGGGCTCGCCACATTGTGTTCGGACAGGCCGGTCGGGTCTTCGAAGCGCGCATTCGTCATGCCCAGCGCCTGGGCGCGTGCATTCATCGCGGTGATGCAGGCGCTCTCGCCGCCGCTGTAGTTGCGGCACAACGCCTGCGCGGCGCGGTTTTCCGAAGACATCAGCGCCAGGCGCAGCAGCTCGCGGCGTGTCAGCCGCGTGCCCACCGCCAGGCGTGAAGCGTTGTTGCCGGTGCGGATGCGATCTTCCGCGGTGACTTCGATTTCCTCGTCCAGCGGCTGCTGTGCCTCGAGCACGATCAGCGCCGTCATCAGCTTGGTGATGGAAGCGATGGGGGCCGCTTCACCGGCATTGCGCTCGTAGATGACCGACCCCGTGACCGGGTCGATCACGAGGGCAGCTTCCGAACGCAGGCCCGGCGATTTGCTCGCGGCCACCGTCCTGGCAGCCGGTGCGGCGAACAGCGGTGCGGAAGCGGTGGCGAGGGCGAGCAGGACGAGCAGCGAGGCTCGCGATGGACGGTGGCTGGTTTCGTTCACGCGGGCTGCAATCTCGAAAGCGGTTGATGTGACAGATTCTAACCATCAATCGCGGGCGACGGTCGTGATCCGTCGCGCACTACGTTGTCGGTTCAGGGTACGGCTGAGTGACTCAGCGCGGGGGTTCTTTGCCTGGCGACGGGTCTTCCATGGGGAAGGTCTGCACCTGTCCGGCGGGAGCGGCCGCGTGCGGACCCACTTCGGCAGCCGCCGGTGCCGGCGCGGAAGTGGTGATGGCGCTCGGGGCATCGGCTGTTTCGCCGGTGCTGGTGGCAAGCGCGGCAAGGAAGCGCCGGGCGTTCTCGGAATTGGGCGCTGCCGCGGCACCGCTGATGATCTCCGAGGCGAGCACATCCTTGCGGCCGTAGTAGGCGTCGTTGCTCTTGTTGCTGATCGACAGCGAGGTGCCATCGAGTGCGATGCCGGCGAACAGCCCACGCGAACGCGAGTAGGCATAGACCTCGGCGGAGAGACCCGCCGCGGCTTCAGCCTGGCGACCCACCGGACCGGCCGCGACCGATGCGCCGACACCCAGCGTGAGCTTGCCGCCGGCCACGCCTTCGACACCGCGCCTGGTCGTGAACACCAGCACGAGGTCGGTCTCCTGCGCACCCCACTGCAGGCCGACGCTGGCACCAGTGAGGTTGATGAAGATCGGATTGCTGAAGCGGCCGCGGCTGTCGCGCACCACCATCACGCCATTGCCGCGGCGGCCGCCCACCACCAGCGCCACCTTGGTGACGGCGGGAATCACCGCGACGCCATAGGCCCGTTGCAGCAGGTGCTGCGGGATCAGCTGGTCGGTCTGGCCGCGCAGTGTATCGAGCACCTGGCTTGCCACCAGCAGTCGCGCTTCTTCGTTCGACGGTGCCGTCGCGCCTTGCGCAACGAGGCTGGCCACGGCCAGCAACGCACAGCAGCTCATGCGCAGCATCTTGTTCATCGTGGGATGCAACTCCATGCGTGAATCGTTGCGGCGAGCTTACTCCACGCCTCCATCGTGCGGTATCGTTTGTGGATGAAGAAGAGCTCAGGCGCTGTGTCCATCTGGCGACATGCATCGTTGAGTCTGCTGCTCGCCGGTGCCATGTATTCAGCCGCTGTTCAGGCCGAATGGCTGCATCGCGAAGAAGCCATCATGGGCACGCGCTGCGCAGTGGAGCTGTGGTCCGAAGACCACGCCGCGGGCGATGCCAGCATCGATGCGGTGTTCGCCGACATGCGGCGCATCGATGCGGCGATGAGCACCTACAAGCCGGATTCCGAGGTCTCGCATGTGAATGCCCTGGCGGGCAAGGGACCGGTGATTATCTCGAAAGAGTTGTTCGACCTGCTCGAGACCGCGCAGCAGTATTCGAAGCTTTCGCACGGCGTCTTTGATATCACCTACGCCAGCGTCGGCTACCTGTACGACTATCGCGCGCATATCCATCCGGATGAGGCCACCATCGACAAGGCGCTGCCCAGCATCGACTACCGGCAGCTGAAGCTCGATCCGGCGAAGCACACCATAGCCTTCGGCAAGCCCGGCATGCGCATCGACCTCGGCGGCATCGGCAAGGGTTACGCGGTGGATCGTGGCATCGACATCCTGAAGGCGCGCGGTGTCACGCATGCCATGGTCAATGCCGGCGGCGACACGCGGGTCATCGGTGACCGCTTCGGCAAGCCATGGATCATCGGCATCCGCCATCCGGACCACGAGGATGAAGTGGTGCTGCGCATTCCGCTCGAGGATGCGGCGTTCTCGACCTCAGGCGACTACGAGCGCTTCTTCGACGAAGGCGGCGTGCGCTACGACCACATCATCGACCCGAAGACCGGGCACTCGCCGCATGGCGTGCGCAGCGTCACCGTGATTGCATCCACCGCCACGCGCACCGATGGCCTGACCAAGAGTGTGTTCATCATGGGCGCGAGGGAGGGCATCGCCTTCATCGACAAGCTCGACGATGCCGATGCCATCGTGATCGAATCCGACGGCAAGGTCAGTTATTCGAAAGGCCTGCAGCCGCCCTGATATCGCCGGGCACGTTCGCGGGCAACGCGAAGTCGAAGGTGGCGCCCTTGTCCGGTTCAGCGCGCGCGCGGATCCAGCCGCCATGGCGCATCAGTATGCGGTGTGCGATGGCAAGGCCCACGCCGGTGCCCTGGAAATCGCGCGAACTGTGCAGGCGCTTGAACACGCCGAACAGTTTCTCCGCGTACTGCATGTCGAAGCCGGCGCCATTGTCTTCGACCGTATAGATGGTTTTCCCCCGCCTTCGATGCGCCCGCTGATGCGGATGCGGGGCTCTTCCCGCTTCGAGCTGTACTTGAAGGCATTGCCGATGAGGTTGGACCACACATGGCGGATCACGGCCGGGTCCGCCGCGGCCGGCGGCAATTCGCCGATCTCGACCGTGGCCTCCGGGTTCGAGTAGATGGCGCGCGCTTCCGCGACCGAAGTGCGCACCAGCTGCGCCATGTCGATCTGCTTCAGGCTCACCGGCTGGCGCGTGGCACGCGAGAACGCCAGCAGGCCCACCACCATTTCATCCATGCTGCGACAGCCGTCGCTGATCACCTTCACCACATGCTGGCCATCGCCGCCCAACTGTCCGGCGAAATCGCGTTCCAGCCGCAGCGCGAAGTCCTTCACGAACAGCAGCGGCGCGCGCAGGTCATGCGAGATGGAATAGGAGAAGGATTCCAGATCCTGGTAGGCCACAGCGAGTTCCTCGGCACGCTGTTTCTCCAGCACCTGCAGGGCAGCGTTCTCGTGGCGCAGGCGCTGCAGGTCCAGTGCACGCGCAATCACCGGCAGCACCACGTTCAGCCGGAATGGCTTGGTGATGTAGTCCAGCGCGCCATTGCGCATGGCGAGCACCGCGGTATCGATGGTGCCGTGGCCGGTCATCACTATGGCACCGAGGTCGGGATCCACCTTGCGGGCTGCCTCGATGAGCGCGATGCCGTCTATCTCGGGCATCTGCAGATCGGTCAGCAGCAGGTCGAATTCGCCGGGACGCAGTGCGGCCAGTGCCGCCCGCGGCGACGCGAAGCCTTCGGTCCGGTAACCCTCGAGGCCCAGCGTGTCGCACAACGCCCGCAACTGCGAAGCTTCGTCGTCGACAATCAGCAGGCGGCTATTCGTCATGCAGTCAACTCCACGAACGCGGCGCGAAGCTCGCTGAGTTTGGGTGGCTTGGCCAGCACCTTGTCGACATGGGTCGGAGTTTCGCGCGCAGTGATGAAACGCTGGCCCCAGCCGGTCAGCAGGATAACCGGCGTCGCCGGCGACAGCGACTTGACGGCGGCTGCGACCTTGCGGCCATCGAGGTAGGGCATGCCGAGGTCGGTGATCACGAGGTCGAAGGTTTCGTTGCGTTCACAGGCGGCCGTGAAGGCATTGATGCCCGCCTGGCCACCATTGGTCGGAGTGACCACGTGGCCGTCCTCGCGCAGGATGTCCTGCAGCGAGCCGAGCAGCATCGGATCGTCGTCCACCAGCAACAGGCGCAGGGGTCGGCTTGGCAGCAGGGGCGCGGTGGGCTGCACAGCCAGGGTCGATGCGGAGGCGGCGGCGAAGATGAGGCGCATCGTCGTTCCCTGGCCTGGCGTGCTGTCGATCTCGAGACCGGCGCTGTGCCGCTGGACCATGCCGTACACCATGGCGAGACCGAGGCCCGTGCCGCGTTCGCCTTTCGTGGTGAAGAAGGGTTCCAGGCAACGGCGGCGGGTTTCCTCATCCATGCCGATGCCGGTGTCGGTGACCTCGACGAAGACGGAGGGGACGCCGTTATCGTCCAGCCGCGTGCCGGTACGCAGCGTCAGCGTGCCGCCGGCGGTCATGGCATCCACGCCGTTGAAGATCAGGTTGGTCAGCGCATCGCGGATCTCGTTGTCCGCGCCCATGATGCCGGGGAGGGTGGGTGCCAGCTCGGTGCGCAGTTCGATCGAAATGCCGCGCTGCTGCGTCTGGTCACTCCAGCGCGGCCGCGTGAGATCCACGATCTGGTTGATCGAGCGATTCAGGTCGACCTGCTGCAGTGTCAGCTGCGTTTCGCGTTCGCGGTAGAACTCGCGCATCCGCGACACGGTCCGCGCCACGTCGTCGATCGCCTGCTGGATGGTGGTGAGGTAGCTGCGCGCCCGCTCGCTCAGGTTCGGTTCGCGTTCGAGCAGGGATTCGGTGTACAGCGATACCGGCGAAATGGCGTTGTTGATGTCGTGCGCGATGCCGCTGGCCATCTGGCCCAGCGCGCGCAGGCGTTCCTGCTGCAGCATGGTCAGCTGCGACTGACGCAGATCGTCGTAGGCGCGCTGCAGGGCGCCGTACAGGCCAGCCTGATGGTTCGCGAGCGCCACGTGTTCGGTGAGCTGGCGCAGGAATTCGCACTCGGCGCTGCTGAACGCATGCGGGTTGCGCCGGGCGCACAGCAGTACGCCGGAGACTTCGTTCTCCACCAGCAGCGGCGCAATGACCAGCGAGTGCAGGCCGGCCGCCGCGAACTGCTGCGGAAACGGGTGCGATACGTCTGCGACTTCCGGTTCGTACACGAGTTCGCCGGTGATGCAGCGGGACAGGTCGTTGGCATCGATCGCGACGGTCTTGCCTTCGGCGAGATCGAGCAGCGGCAGGTGCGCGCGGCTCGCGGCGCCCAGCCGGAACACCGTCAACGTGCCGGCCGCGCGGTCGCAATTCAGTGCGCAGGTGAAGTCCGCACGAAAATTGGCGTCGAGGCTGTCCAGCACGACCTGGAAGATGCTCTGGATGTCCTGCCGTTCGCCGATGGCGCGCGTAATGTGCTGCAGCAGGCCGAGGCGGCCGAGTTGCGAGCGCATCGCGCCCTCGGATTCCTGGATCTGCGTGAGCATGTGGTTGAAGGCGCCGGCGAGCATGTCGAATTCGCGCGTTCCGGTGGCGGCGGCGCGCACCGAATAGTCGTGCTGGTCCGAGACCACGCGGGCCGTATCCGCCAGCGCCATGATGGGTCGCGACATGCGCTGCTGCAGGCGCCGCGACAGCGCATAGGCGGCCAGCAGCGACAGCCCGGCGGCTGCGAATGCGATGGCGGCATAACGCCACAGCCGTTCGGCCATCTCGCCAAGATCGGACTGCACATACAGCGTGCCGAGCTGCAGTGATTCCTTCACTACCGGCTGGAATCCGGACAGCCGGAAACCGCTGAAGGTGTAGCCGGCTGCCCCCGGAGCGGCCGGCGCCGCACGGACGGCGAGATCGGCAGGGTAGGTGGCGAACACATGGCCCTGCGCGTCGTACAGGACACCGGCGGTGATGTGCGAGTCCGCGCGCAGGCCCGCGAGCACGGCGGTGGCGTCCTCGGGATTGTCGAAGGCCAGTGCGGCAGTGCTGTTGCTGGCGATGGCCTGGCCGAGCGTCTGCAGCTGCCCGACACTGGTTTCGCGGAAGGTCAGCAATTCGTAGGCGAACAGCGCAGTCACGGTGAGCCCGAGCACGGTCCCGCAGCAGATGAAGATCATCCGCACCAGCGCGCTGCGCAGTGGCGGCGCGGTGGATTCCACCGGGCCGTTCATTGGCCGGTCCGCGCGACTTTTGCCAGTCGCAGCAGGTTCGAGCTGATGGTGAGGCCGGCGTCGTGCGCCGAGTCCGGATTGATCACCAGCCGTATGCGGCTCTTCTCGCTGGCGAGCTCGATGATGACTCCCTGCCGCGCGGCGCCTTCCATGTCCGAGACGGTCAGCAGGCCGCGCTGCTGCAGTTGCGGGAGCATGCGTTCCAGCCCGGCGCCCTGCGAGCGGTCGATGTAGAGGATGCGGCAGTCCGCGATGTCGGCGATGCTGTGCAAGCGGCGCACCACCAGCGGATGCGTATCCACGCGTTCGTCGCGTACCGCCTCTTCCAGTTCGGCGGCGAAGGCATCGCCACCCAGCACGCCGATGGCGAACGGTTCCGAGGGCGTCGCGAAACTGTTCTGCGGCCAGGCCACGAAATGCGAGAAGTTGAAGACGAACACCGCCTTCAGCTGCTGTTCCGTCGGTGCGGTCGTCTGCGGGCGCGCCGGCTGCGCTGCAAGGCTGGCCGTTACAGCGAACGCACCAAGCACCAGCAGTTTGCGTGCGATCTTCAACGGCGCCACACCAGCTTCGCGTACACGCTGCGCTCGACCTCGCTGCGCGAAGCCAGCGGGAACCCGTATTCGGGATGCTGGTCGTGCAGCAGGTTCGCCCCGGTCAACGCCAGTTCCAGATTTGCGGTCGCATGCCAGGACAGATTCGCGTTCAGGTCCAGGTAGGCCGGGACGCGGCCGGTAGCCTGGCCATTGCTGTTGCGCACGGTATCCACCCAGCGCAGACCCAGGTCGAGCGTCACGCGTCGGGGCAGGTCCAGCGACGAATGCAGCGAGGCCTGCTGCTGCGGATCGGCGACTTCGTTGCGGGCATTGGTGAGATCGGTCTCGCCCGGTTTCACGCGCAGCTTTTCCTGCAGCAGCACGTAACCGGCATGCAGCGACCAGTCGTCGGTGAGCTGCAAAGCGCCGGTCCATTCCGCGCCCCAGGTATGTCCTTTCACGCCGTTCTGGAAATAGAACGGCAGGATGGTAGCCGGCGTGATGGCGGTGCTGCGCACGTCGTCGTAGTTGTTGTAGAAGGTGGCCAGCGAAGTGGTCAGCCGCGCGCTGGCCTGGGCGCGCCAGCCCAGTTCGTAGGCCAGCACTTTTTCCGAGTGGAAGTCCTCGCTGCCCTTGAGGATGGTCAGCACAGGTGCCTCGTTCAGGTCGCGATCGATTCGCGACGGCGCGCGGATCGCGCGCGACACCGCCGCCCAGACGGTCTGGGTTGCAGCAGCTTGCCACTGGACCCGCAGGCTCGGTTCGAATTCGTAGCCCGTGTAGTCGTTGTGTTCGACCTTCGTGCCGACAGTGAGCGACAGGCCCTCCCGCAACCGGATCTCGTCCTGCAGGAAGGCGCTGTAGAGCTGCTGGTCCAGCACCTCGGGCAGGAAGGCAATGGCCGGCGCGTTGTCCACGACATCATGCGTGTCACGGAAACCAAGGCCCCAGGTGAAGGTGTTGGCGTCGTTGATCCGCAGCCGGTGCTGGAAATCCAGGTCAAAGGTCTGCAACTCGTCGCGCAACGTGCCGGCCGCGGTGAGCGGGATATTGCCCAGCATCAACGGTGGTACCGCCAGCGAAAGGAAGGTGCGGTCGTAGTAGAGCTGCAGGCTCAGCCCGGAATCATCTGCCAGCGCGTGGTTCCAGCGGCCCAGCAGGTTCTCGCCTTCCATGGTCGTGGTGCCGCCGGTCGGGACCTGTTCATGGTTCGAGTAGTAGTCGCCCTGGACGGTCCAGTTGCCCGCAGTCGTGTGAGCGCCGTCCATGCGAAAGCCCGCCTGCCTGCGACGCCAGGCATCGCCGGCGCCGCTGCCGTCCGGCAGCACGCTCTGGTCGTAATCCAGGTACTTGCCGTAGACACGGTAACTGACGTCTGGCGTCAGCGTGCCGCCATAACGCAGGCCGGCGATCGCGTCCATTTCCGAACCGCTGCCGCCCTCGGCATAGAGGCCCTGCGTGTCGGCAGTCCGCTTGGTGATGATGTTGATCACGCCATTGACCGCATTGGCGCCCCACAGCGTTCCGCCGGGTCCGCTGATCACCTCGATGCGTTCGATGTCTTCCAGCAGGTAATCCTGGGCCTCCCAGAACACGCCGGAATACAGCGGCGTGTACACGGTCCGTCCGTCGATCATCACCAGCAGCTTGTTGGCGAGGTCGGTGTTGAAGCCGCGGGCGCTGATGGCCCACCCACGGGCACCCCGCTGGGCCACCTGCAGGTTGTCGGCAAGTCGCAGCACCTCGGCGAGCGTGGTTGCGCCTGAGCGCCGGATCTGTGCCTGCGTGATCACCTGGATCGCCGATGGCGCCTGCGCCAGTGGTGACGCGTGCCGGCTGACCGATGTGACTTCGACATCGAGCAGGTCCTCGACATTGAGCTGCTTGAGGTGGCTGATCGTGTCGATGTTCTCGGTGGCGTGCGCCACCGCAGTGGTGGCTGCGTAGACCAGCGCGAATACCAGCGAAGAGCGGCGGCTGGTCAAGACGTTCCCAACAGCATTCATTGCTTTCACACTCCCTGTTTCAGCACTCGCCCGCCTTGGCAACTTGCGTGACCGCCTCAAAGTAGCACAGCCCACAATCAGCCAGCTTGGCCTGCGTCAAGGTTTGTCCCGGCGAAAGAAGGTTCGATTTGATCCTTCGTGGTCTGCGGTGATCGAAGTGTGCATCGTGAAACTGGCGGCAGGCGTGCCGCGCGACTCGCGCATCCGTGCGCTGTTCATTCCTGATCAGTGCGGATTGATCCCGCGCTGGGGATGGGCGGAAAATTGCGACGTGCAGCGGAAATGAATGATGGCGTCGCACGCCTTCCCGGAATTCGGATGCCTGCGAAATCCCTGCAGGCGAGATTCCCCGCTGTGCGAAAACAATTTCGCTGCAGCGCGATCACGCCGTCGAGGGGTGCGTCTCCGAAAAGGATGCCAGTACTGTGAGATTCATCACCGGTCCTACAGCCATTGTCGGAAGGGTTGGCAGGAAGTCCCTGTTGAAAGTGCTACGGTTTACTTGTTCGTAACGTCCGGGTGAGGGCCACGGAGGCCCATTTTTGTCGATTATCGAACAGCGAGTAGTGGTCTTAAGTCTGATGAGAAACGAGGAAACGACGGCAATTCGCGTGCTCTTCGTCGAGGATCTCGACGTGGACATGGAGCGCGAGCTCTACCAGCTGCAGCGCGATGGCCTGAGCTGTACGTGGCGCCGTGTCGAGACCGAGCAGTCCCTGCGCTCCGCGCTCGAGGAATTCGAACCCACCATCGTGCTGTCGGATTTCTCGTTGCCGCAGTTCGATGGCATGTCAGCGCTGCGCGTGGTGCGCGAACTGAAACCGGAAATTCCCTTCGTGTTCGTCTCCGGCACCATCGGCGAAGAGCGCGCGATCACTGCGTTGCGCCGCCGGCCGCCGTCGACTACGTGCTGAAGGAAAACCTCGCGCGCCTCGCGCCCGCCGTCCGCCGCGCGATCGGCGAGGCCGAGGCCGTGGCCGAACGCAAGCAGCAGGAAGACCAGATCGCGCGGCTCAATCGCGTGCTGCGCATGTTGAGCGGCGTGAACGGACTGGTGCTGCGCATCCGTGATCGCACCGAGCTGCTGCGCGAGACCTGTCGCTTCGCAGTTTCCGCCGGCGGTTATGTGGCCGCGATCGCCGCGGCCAAAGTTCCAGGGCTGCCTGCGATCCAGCCGGTCGCGTGGAGCGGCCTCGACGAACAACTGACCAAGGACCTGTGCACCTATGTCGCCGATTCGGCGATGGCCGAGTCCGGCGTCATCGGTCGCGTGGTGCGCACGGGCCGCGACTTCGTGTGCAACAACACCAGCGAGGCGGATGAAACCGCGCGCTTCGATTCATTGATGATCCGCGTCGGCCTGCGTTCGGTGGTGGTGCTGCCGCTGCTGGTCGATGGCACGCCCATCGGGGTGCTGCTGCTGGCCGCCGAAAATTTCCGACGCAATCAGCGATGAGGAACTGGACATGCTGCGCGAAGTCGCCGGCAACCTTTCCTTCGGCCTGCAATACCTGCAGCGGGACAACCGCGCGCGCTTCCTCTCGCATTTCGATCCGCAGACCGGCCTCGCCAAGCGGCCGCTGTTCTGCGAACGCGTGCAGCGCATGGTGACTGGCACGGGCAAGGACGCACACTACGGCGTCGTGGTCGTGGACATCGAACGCCTCAGCATCATCAACGATTCTTTCGGACGTCCGTATCGGTGACCTGCTGCTGCAGCATGTGTCCGATCGCATGAAGAGACCCATTTTCCCGCAGACCGACCAGATCGCGCATTTCGGTGGCGGTACCTTCGCGGTACTGCGCGCGCAGGGCAGTCCGCACGATGGAGCAGATCCGCGCGGTGGGCGAGCGGCAGCTTGCATAAACTTTTTCGGCGAACCTTTTCGAGATCGAAGGACATCGCATCCCGGTCCGCGGTAACGCACGGGCTTCGCGCTGAGCCCCGACCACGGCAAGGATGCGACCCACGCTGGTCCCAGAAACGCCGAGGCGGCGCTGCGCCCACGCACGCGTCTCCGGTGAGCAGCATGTGCAGTACAACCCGGCGGCGCGGTCCGAGAACGTCGGTCGCCTCGCACTCGAACACCGGCTGCGCTTCGCGCTCGAGCGGCGTGAATTCGAGCTGCACTACCAACCGAAGGTCAAACGTCGCCACGCGTTCGCATCGAAGGCGCCGAGGCACTGTTGCGCTGGCGCAGTCCCGAGGATGGTCTCGTGTCGCCCGGTGCATTCCTGCCGCTGCTCGAAGCCGTCGGCCTCATCGTGCCGGTGGGCGATTGGGTAGTGGAGCAGGCCGCGCGCGATTGCCAGGAATGGATGCGTGCGGGCCTGCCGCCGGTAACGCGTGGCGGTGAAACATCGCGCCGGCGCAGCTGCCGCCACTCCGACTTCGAGGGCCGCTTCATGCAGGCAGTGGAATCCTGGTCGAAACCGCAACTCGGGCCTGGACATCGAGATCACCGAAGGCGTGTTGCACGATGATTTCGGTGGCCGAGATCGCGGTTGCTGAAGCGCCTGCGCCGCGGCCGGTATCCGCATCGCCATCGATGATTTCGGTACGGGCTATTCCCTCGCTGAGTCGCCTTGCGGCCCTGCCCATCGACACGCTGAAGATCGATCGCAGCTTCGTCACGCAATCGGTGGACAGCGCATTGGGTGCGAGCCTCATCAAGGACCATCATCGTGCTGGCGCGTGCTTTCAATCTCACCACCGTGGCCGAAGGGCGTGGAGAAAACAGCAGGAGCTCGACCTGCTGTGGCAGCTGGGTTGCCACCAGTCCACAGGGTTACCTGCACAGCGCCGCGGTCCACCAAGGATGAGTTCGGCGGCACTGCTGGCGCAATGGCAAGGGTGCAATTGCTGCTGCCCGCCGAATCCGCCGAGCACCAGCAGGCGCGCGAAGCCCACGCCCTGATACCACCGCGGGGAGTTTTTTTCCCTTTACGCGGCAAAGATGTTCGACTTATATTCCCCGCGATATAACGCCTGCGGCGCTCGCTCCGTCGGCGGTCTTAATCCAGTCCGGGGACAACATGGAAGTACGCAAACTGCTCGCCATCGCCACGCTGTGCGGAGTCGCCAGCCATTCCCGCGCTGGGCGTTGATGTCGGTGCCGGGCCCGCGCTTTCTTCCGCTCGCAGTGCGCGCTGTGCCATAGCGCAGAGGCTGGCGACAACGGCGGTGCGCAGGGCCCGAAACCTCGCTGGTGTCGTCGGCCGCAAGGCAGCCAGCACGAACTTCGGTTACAGCGATGCGCTGAAGAAATCCGGCCTCACCTGGGACGGCGCCACGCTGTCCGCGCTTCCTGGCTTCGCCGACGACGGTGGTGCCCGGCTCCGCCATGGTGATCCCGGTGCCGCAGCAGGCGGATCGCGACAACCTCGTTGCCTATTTCACCGCCGTGCACGATGGCACGGCTCCTGCTGCCCCGCGTGCCGCGGCAGGGCCTGGCGCGGGTGCGCCGCCGCCCGCGTCCTTGTCGCAGGCGAAAGCGGATTGGAAGAAGGATGCGCCGGGTGTCGTGCATTCGCGTGGTGGTTGCGAGGTTGCCCGCGCCGGGTGCGACCGCCCTTCGGCTTCCAATTTCCCGAGCGTGGTCCCGAAGCCCGAGGGCGCGAAGCTCAAGTTGCCGCCGGGCTTCAAGGTGGAGGTGTAATCTCACCGGCCTCACGGGTCCGCGCGCGATGAAGGTCGCGCCGAACGGTGATGTGTTTCCTCACCGAGACGCAGAGCAGTCCGCGTGAAAAGTGCTGGCGGCCTTCGGCCGATGGCACCACCGCGGCGGTGGACGGTATTCGCGCAGGGGCCTGCAGCAGCCCGTATTGGCATCGCGTTCCAGCCCGCGGGTGATCATCCACAGTGGGTGTACATCGCGGAGACCAACCGTGTCGTGCGCTATCCCTACAAGGTCGGCGATTACCGTGGCGAGTGGCGTGCCCGAGGTGATCATTCCGCAGCTGTCGCCGGTGGGCGGCGGTCATTACACGCGCGACATCGTGTTCGCGCCCCGATGGCAAGCGCTTTCTTCTACGTGTCGGTGGGTTCGCAGTCGAACGTACCGGAGAATCTCCCGAAGAAAACCCCGACGGAGATCAAGGACTGGGAAAGCGCGCATGGCTTCGGCACGGACCTGGGACCAGGAAGAGAAACCGTGCGGATGTGCGTGTGTTTCGAACTCGGCGGTGACACGAAGGGCCGCACCTTCGCCAGCGGCATCCGCAACTGCGTGGGCCTGACCATTGCAGCCGTCGACGAGCAAGCTCTGGTGCGCGGTCAACGAGCGCGACAACCTGGGCGATGACCTGGTGCCCGACTATGCGACCAGCCTGAAGGAAGGCGCCTGGTACGGCTGGCCCTGGTACTACATGGGCAGGAACGAGGATCCGCGCCTGAAAGGCCAGCGTCCGGATCTTGCCGGCAAGGCCACGGTGCCCGATGTGCCTTTCCAGGCGCATTTCGGCCGCGACCAACATCTTCTTCTATACCGCGAGCGGGCGGTGCATCGGCGTTCCCGAAGGAATACGAAGGCGATGCCTTCGCGGTGCTGCATGGTTCGTGGAACCGCGCCTTCCGCACCGGACACAAGATCGTGCGTTTGCCGATGAAGCAGGACGCCGCCGGCGTGAAGACGACGGCCACGGGCCCAGTACATCGATTTCATGACCGGCTTTCATCACCGCAGACGGCGGGTGCCTGGGGTCGACCGGTCAGCCTCACCGAATTGAAGGATGGTTCGGTGCTGCTCGGTGATGACGGCGCCAATCTCATCTACCGCATCTCCTACTCGAAGCCCTGAACAAGCCTTGAACAAGCAGCCGTCGATACCGCGTGGTATCGGCGGCTTCTCTTTGAGAATCGTTATGCCCACAAGAAACATATCGGGAAACAACCATGCCTGCCTATTCCCAGATCGATCTCCTTTGCCGTTGCCGCCATCCTCGCAAGCCAGGTGTCTGCAGTCGTTGCCGCTGAATCCAGTGACGGCGGCACCGAGCGCGATGCCGACCTCTTCACGCTTGGCGAAGTGCAGGTGGTCGGTGACCGCGTGGACCGATGCCTCCAGTGATGACAACGTCAGCGCGGATGAAGTCTGGAAGTTCAAACCGCGAACACATTGACCGATGCGGTGAAAACTCGTGCCCGGCGTCCACCAGCAACTTTCATCTCCAACGGCCGCCGCAACGAGGGCGACATCAGCGTGCGCGGCTTTCGATCGCTGGGCGGGTGCCGCTGGCCATCGACGGCATCCGCGTTTACCTGCCTGCGGACAACCGCATCGACTTCAACCGCTTCCTGGACGCCCGGACCTCGGCGAGGTGCAGGTGCGCAAGGGCCGTGTCCTCCGTGCTCGATGGTCCCGGCGCCATGGGCGGCATGATCAACCTCGTGACCCCGCAAAGCCCACCAAGCCCTTCGAGGCCGAAGTGCAGGCGGGTTCATTTTTCGATCGCAGCGCCGACTACGACGGCTGGATGGGTACGGCCCATCGTCGGCACGCGCATGGATAACTGGTACGCCACAGGCCAGCGCCACCGAGCTGAAGCGTGACTCGTGGACGCTGTCGAAGGATTTCACGCCGGTCGGCCCCGCCGAAGACGGCGGTGAGCGCAACGGTTCCGGCACGAAGGACTGGCGCATCAACCTGAAGGCTGGTTACACGCCGAACAACACCGACGAATACTCGCTGAACTTCACCAAGCAGAACGGCAACAAAGGCGCACCGCTGGGCGTGGATTTCTTCAAGCCCAGCCCGCCGGCCGCCAACACCACCACCGTCAACACGCCCGACCTACCAGGCCAACAATTACTGGACCTGGCCGACCTGGGACGTGGAAAGCGCCTATTTCCTGTCGAACACGCAATTCGACGGCAGCACCTACGTGAAGACGCGTCCTCTCCTACAGCGAGTTCAACAACACGCTGTACGCCTGGGATGACATCAACTACAAACTCGCAGAGCCTCGCGGGCCGCTTCCGCAGCTACTACCACGAACAACAGCGCGGGCGGCAGCGTGGAGGCGGGGCACGAGCTTCGCCGACAAACAGCATGACGCGCGCGGCGGTGTTCTTCCGCCAGGACCGCCATCGTGAATACAACGACAACCGGCCGACCAACCCGAGCCCGCTGCTGCACACCATCGAGCCCTACCAGCATAACGAGGAGCAGACCTGGTCGGTGGCGCTGGAAAAACACCTGGAACGTCAGCAAGCAGAACCGACCTGATCGCGGGCGTGAGCTACGACCGCAACCAGCTGAAAGCGTGCCGAGGAATACGGCACGCCGACTGCCTCGCAGGGGCCTGCATTTGCGCGGCCGGCGCAGCGCCTTGCCTGTACGACTATCCGCTGGGCAAACAGCGACAGCCTCAACTGGCAGTTCGCGCTGCAGCGGCATTACTCGGAGACTGGGACAGGTGGGCCCTGAGCGTTTTCTTCGCGCTCGCGCTTCCCCGAACAACTTCGAGCGCTTCAGCACGCGCTTCGGCAACCAACAGCCCGAATCCGGATCTCGCGCCGGAGGCAGGCGAAACCACTTCGAGCTGAACTGGCAGGCGACTCCGCTGAATGGCCCTGCAGTTGTCCGCGGTCGGTTTTCTATGGACGATGTGCAGGAGCTCATCCAGACGGTGGTGCTGACGCCGGCCGTGGGTGCGGTGGCGGCGGTGGACGCAATCGCAGAACGTCGGCGACGGACACTTCACCGGTGCGGAACTCGCCGGCGACTTCCGCGTGTCATCGCGTCTGCACGTTGGTGCGAATTACAGCTACCTGCATCGCGAGATCAAGGATGCATTGCAGCCAGGCATCGAGGCCACGGGTGCGCCGAACCACCTCGGCTTTCGTCTACGTGGGCTGGCAGCCGCTGCCCTCGCTCACCGTGCAAACCGAGCCTGGAGCTCGCGGGCAAACCGCTGGTCGGACATCAACGGCAGCAACACCACGGGTTTACCAGCGTCTCGGCCGCTATGCGCTGACCAACCTGCAGGTGAGCTGGCAGCCGGTGAAGAACGCCGAGATCGTGCCTCGGCGCGGC
Organism: Pseudomonadota bacterium; assembly: GCA_037200665.1. Classification (GTDB taxonomy): domain Bacteria; phylum Pseudomonadota; class Gammaproteobacteria; order Steroidobacterales; family Steroidobacteraceae; genus ZC4RG30. The sequence continues at coordinate 130,920 of JBBCGD010000009.1, forward strand.
CAACCTGTTCGATCGCAACTACCAGCTCGCCCCGGGCTTCCCGGAACCGGGTCGCTCGATGTTCACCAAGGTGCGCTACAACTTCTAAAGCGAAGCCACCCACCGCAGCAGCAGCGCGCGTTCCGCGGCAATCGAGCCGCTGGAATGCGCGCTGCGAGCTTTTCCGCCTGTCCCGCCGTGCCAGAGGATGGCCTGCTCGATGCTGCCGGCGCGGCCATCGTGCAGCAGCGCGACGTCACCGAACTGCTGGGCCTGGGCTATGGCCCCACAGCGGCGGCGTGCGCCAGCGGGCTGGGTACGGTGCGGGCCGTCGGAAACGATGGTCGGCCAGCGCATTACCAAGGTCGTGCAGCAGCAGATCCGAAAAGGCATCGATGCGTGCCTGCGTGCCATCGAATCGCAACGGGCAGTGAGTCGACGTGGCAGGTGCTGCAAGCCCGTCCTGGTCGAAAAGTCGACGGCCTTTCGCTTCGATGTCGGCGGGCAGGGCAGTGCGGGGCCGGCACCGGCAGTTTCGCGCTGGAAGGCGAGTACTGCCTGCAGGAATTCAATCATCGGACACTTCCGGTTTTCCACCCTGCGGTGAGGCGCGGCACGCAACCTGCGTAGCGGTGCAGTCATCCTGCATGCGCAAGCTGGAGGTCAGGCCCAATCTCGCGCGCGAAGGCGCGGCCGGTCTGGTCTGCGATGTCGCGTACATCGCCGCGCCAACCGAAGCGGCCGAGCGGCAGGTCACCGCGTACCACGTGTGCTTGTTGCGCGCGGATGTTGCGCACGGCCTTCTCCGGCACGGCCTCGAGCAATCCGGCGCCGTAGATGGCCGGAGCAATGCGCGGCCGCAGTATCGTCGCAGCGGGCAATGGGCCATACAGCAGGTGATCCACCGCGTAGTGCGGTTCGCGCAGTGTCCATGTTGTGCCATCCGCGTACTGGCCATGGCGCAGCGTCCAGTTCGCCTGCACCTGACCCTCGCGCGAGTGATCGGGCAGCGCGGCCGTGTTGAGCACGGCGCCGTAGGGCAGGTCGCGCGGCCCATCGAGCTGCATCACGAAGGAGTTGGAAAGTCCGCCTGTTTCCGGCGGGCGACCACGCGCGCCGTTGTTGTGGCAATTGTCGCAGCTGGCGCTGACGTACAGCGGACCGAGTCCATCGCGACGCTCGGCGCGTGGCGTGCCGGCTTCAACCCATGGCGTGTTGAAGACCAGCAATCCCAGGTCGAAGGCCTGGCGTTGCCGTGCATCGAGTTCACGCCGTGCTGGTGGCTCGCGACGATCAGGGAAGATCGCGCGACCGATGAATGGATCGTCCCGATGCGATGCGCCGTCTGGATGATCAGCGGCAGCGACGATCGTCGGCAGCAGTGCGATGCCGAGCGCGAGAAGTGCGGCTGCGCGGCGCTCAGCCACCGGGCGCGGCAACGGGTGTCACCGTCAGCCGGGCTGCGTTCTCGGAGGCCGAGGCGATCTGCAACGTGAGTTCGACGCCGGCCGGCAGGTCGTACACGACGATCTTGTGTGGACCGACGCATTGGCGCACGCCGTTGAAATCGAGCGCGGGCAGCGATTTGCCGGCATTCACCACGTCGAGCCAGAAGCCCGAGTCGATGGATACGCGATACGCGCCGGCATGCTCGACCTTGAGTTTCATCAGGCCGCCGAAGGCGCCGTCGGCGAGCATCTTCTTGCTGGGCTCTGCCGCGTACCTGATGGTTTCCTGCGGCAGCAGCGTCAGTGCATACAGCTTGCCCGCGGCGATGACCGGCGCAGCCATCACCGTGGTGCCGACATTCAGCGCAGTGGGTGTGCTGGCAAACAGGCGCACTTCGCCGGCGATGTCCCACTTGTATTCACTGCAGGCATCCGCCGTCAGCGCCCCGGCGCCATACAACAGGCAGCCTGCAAGGCAGGTCGCGCGCAGCGCGTGGCGCAGGCTCATGTCGAGGGAATGCCGAAGCCGTACTTGATGAAGATGGCGCGGGCCTTGCCGGTCTTCAGGAACTGCACGAAATCACCGGCATCCGCACCACCACGCGTGGTCACTGCGGCGGGATACGTGATGGGATCATGCGAGCTCGCCGGGAAGGTATCGACCACGCGCACCTTGGCATTGCCCTTGGCATCGGTGGCATAGACGATGCCCAGCGGCGTTTCGCCCAGCGCGACGAAGTTCAGCGCGGAGCGCACGTTCTCGGCCGGCACGATGCGATCGGCAACGCTGTCCCACACGCCCAGGTTGGTGAGCGCTGCCTTCGCATACTTGCCCACCGGCACGCTGGCCGGATCACCCGTGGCGATGCGTCCCTTGTCGCCCAGTGCCTTCAGCAGGTTGAACTTCGGCGCGATCTTTACTGCGATCTTGCTGTCGGCGGGCGCGACCAGTACCAGTGCATTGGTCACCACGTCGCCGCGCGATTCGGGCTGGATGAGCTTGCGTTCGGCCAGGTAGTTCATCCAGTCCTGGTCGGCGGAGATGAAGGCTTCAGCCGGTGCCCCGGATTCGATCTGCCGCGCCAGCGCCGAGCTTGCGGCATAAGAAAAGCGCACGGCGACATGCGTGTCGTCCGTGTACGCCTTGCCCACTTCTTCCAGCACGTCGGTGAGCGATGATGCCGCGAACACCGTGACGATGCGGTCGGCGGCATGCGCGGTGGCCGCGCTCAGCGTGAGCAGCAGGCTTGCGAGCAGGGAGGTATTCTTCGAGATGTTCTTGTTCGCGAATTTCATGTTCTGACTCCGTTATGCTCCACAGAATATAGCCCATGGCCAAGCCACACGCCCATATCCGTCTGGATTTTTCAGGCACCTGCTCGATCGGTCCCGGCAAGATCGGTCTGCTCGAAGGCATCGAGCGCACCGGTTCGTTGTCCGCGGCGGCACGCGCGCTGGGTATGAGTTACCGCCGCGCGTGGCTGCTGCTGCATGCCACGAATGAAGGCTTCGAAGAGGCCGTGGTGGAGTTGTCGGTGGGCGGCAAGGACGGTGGTGGTACGCGGCTCACCGATTTCGGTCGGCGTCTCATCGCGGATTACCGCAGCTTCGAGGGTGCGGTCGATACGCTCGCCTTCAAGGCCTTCGCTGGAGTGCGTGTAGTCGACGGGGCGTCAACCAGTGAAGAGCGGCGTACACGCCGTCCCGTGTCTCGTTCGTTGAAGGTTCCGCCGCAGGACGCTGGCGATTGAGCGAGCGTTCTGGTCAGAACCAGAACGACACGTAGAACTGGAAGATGTTCGCGGTCAGCGAGTAGAGCGGTTCGGTGCCGGGTGCCGGCGCCGGGCCCGACGCTGGCGGGCGCAGGTCGCGGAACTGCGAGTAGTCGACCATCAGGTGGTCGAGGTGGAAGTTCGCCGTGCCGCGCTTCAGCCACTGGGCCCAGCCCACCGGGAATTCATAGGCGACGCCGAGGCCGATCGTATTCGTGTTCAGCGCAGAGCTTTCCTTGTCGCGCGCCATGAAGTTCTGCGCGTCGATGGCGGGGAACAGGTCGCTGAAGAAATCCGCCTGGTTCTGCGTGTAAAAGCGGTACGAACCAGTGAACACCCACTGCTTCCAGGGTGCGTGTATTCCACCTCGGCCGTGTGCGCGCCGATGCCCCAGGTGTCGCCGTAGTAGCGGTACTGGCCCGAGAGCGCGGCGCGCCAGGGCAGGTAGTACTTCAGGGTGATCGAACCCGCATCGCTGGTACGCGTGTGCGGGAAGATCTCGGGCGCGCGCCCGTAAGTGGGTGAACCCGGAGCAGGCAGGTAACGCATGAAGCGGTAGGGGTTCTGCAGATAACCCCTGCTCGCTGATGGTTTCGAAGTTCAGCGAGGCGAGCAGGTTGCGCGTCAGCACCTGCGTGATGCCGACGCGGTAGTCGTTGCGTGCGACGGTGCGGCGGAAGTTCGGATCCTGGATCTTGTTGCCGGTGCCGTCGTCGACGATCTTGTGGATCACGTCGCTGCCGTGCGAATAGCCCATGCTGACCGTAGTGAGGTCGCCGAACATGTCCTGGCTCACCGACAGCGACCAGGTGTCCGACAGGTAGTCGTGCTCCTTGGAAAAGTCATGTAGCTGCCGGTCCACGTCGACTTGCCGCGCAGGTAGTCGAGCGACAGGCTCTTCTGCTCGCGCCGCTCGGCATAGCGGCTGGCGCCGGAGACCACGACGTCGATCGACGCGCTGCTGATGGCGTCGACGTAGTAGTTGGCGGTGGCCGAGAAGTTCTCGCCGATGCGCTTGCGCACCAGGATCGAAGGGCCTTGCACGGTGAGCCCGCCACCCTGGTAGCGGTGGTAGAGCACGTCGGCGCGGTCATCGGGCAACACGCCAGCGCGCGCCACCGCCATCGGCAGCAGCAGTGCCAGCAGCACCAGGCGCGCAACGCGCGGGAACATCACGAGCAGCCGCAGCCGCCGCCGGCACCGCCGGTCGCGCCACTGGCGCCTTCGCGCACTTCGAACACGTGGTCCATGTAGGCGGACGACACGGGATCGGGATCCATCGACATGATCGGATCGGCCAGGTGCTCGCGCTCGTAAGGCTTCACCCACGGTTCAATGGGCGCGCAGCCGGCAAGCGCGAGCGACGCGGCAGAGATCAACAGCAGGAAGTGCCGCGTTTTCGTAACCGCTCCTTACTCGCGCACCAGTGCGCGGATCTGGTCCTGGTATTCGTTCTCGTCGCCGGGCTTGTAGCCGCGATGCAGCCAGCGCAGGTTGCCCTTGCGGTCCACGATCACGGTGCTCGGCATGCCGGCGACCTGGTAAAGCTTACTGACTTCACTCTTGGTGTCGAACAGTATCGGAAAGGTGACAGGCGTGGCCTTGAGCCACTCGACTGCAAGCTTCGAATCCCGGCTCCACGTTCACGCCCACCATGGTGAAGCCCATGGGTTTGTACTTCTCGTGCAGCTTCTCGAGGATGGGCATCTCGGTGCGGCACGGGCCGCACCAGCTCGCCCAGAGTTCAGCATCACCACCTGGCCCTTGAACTGGCTCAGGTCCACGGGCTTGCCGGCCATGCTGTCGAGATGGAACTGCGGCGCGGGACCGGCAGGCGGCGGAGCACCGGTGAGGGCCGGTGCGGCGAACGCAGCCAGCAGCAGGGCAGGCAGGGCCGTGCGGCGAAGTGTCTTTGCGATGTTCATGTCCAATCCTCCACGCGCTTTCAGAAGAACACGGTCAAGCCAATGCCGGCGCTGAGGTTGTTGACGAGCTTGTCACTGCCGAGCAGGTCCGACTGGAACACATGGTCCTGCACGTCGATGTGAATCGCGAGCCAATCCGTCGGCAGCAATCGATAGCCCGCGCCGAAGTTCACCGTGAATTTGTCGTCCCCGGCGAACTTGGTGCTGCCGATGCCGCCGATGGCGTACAGCGCACTGTTCATGGCGAGCTTGCGACCGATGTACACCTCGCCCGGGAACAGGTTGTAACCCAGCGAGAGGTTGTAATACGTGAAGCGCCTCTCAGAGGGGGTAAGCAACTGCACGTTGCCGCCGAGCGTTTCGTAGCTGGTCTTGCCGGCGGTGGTGCGGCCGTATCCGCCCTGGAAAAAGAAGTCTTCCGTGACGTGGTACGCGGCGGTAAAGCCCCAGGTGGCATTGCTGCCGAAATCCTCGATGGACATCGAACCGTAGAAGCTGCCGAGCTCGACGTTCTTCGCATCGATCTTCGCGACCTTGATCTGGCGGCGCGCGACTTCGGGCTCGATGACGCGCGGCGGCTTGTCAGTGGGTTCTTCCTGCGCGGGATCGGCCACTGTGGCGGCCTGCTGCACAGGGGCATCTGCCTTCTTCCCGTGCAGCAACGCACAGCCCGGCAACATGCTCGCGACCAGGCTCAGAAGAAGAAGGCGAGCTCGAGTTTCCATTCACTGATCTCCTCGTTCGAGTCGCGGCTGGTGAATACCAGATGGTGCCGGTATTCACCGCGCAGGAAGAAGCGCCGCGTCACGTAACCACGCAGGCCCACGCCCACGTAGGCGGTCTGGTCGTTGCGGTCGGGCGCCGCCACCGTGGTGGACTTGGGTGTGATCCAGATCGCGCCGGTGCCCAGCGTCAGCAGCGGCGAGACGCGCCAGTCCGGGCGGTACACATGCGCGAGGCCCAGCTCGGCCGCGTAGCCATTGGAGACATTGCCCAGGAACTGCGAGCCGGTGAGTTCGATGGAAAGCTGCTCGTTGAACGAGTACGCAAGGTGGCTGCTGATCAACGTGGCGCCACCGTAGTAACCGGTCCCGACGCCCAGCTCCCAATCATGCGAGGTGAAGCCGGCGAGATTGCCGAGGTCGAAGTTGAAGGTGCTGCCATCGGCCAGCACCGTCTTGCGCATCTCCGCTTCCTTGGCCCAGCCCTCGATGCCGCGACGGGTGCGCACCAGGAACCATTCGGTACGGCGATACAGCACGTCGATGGATTCGCCACGCGGCACCACCTGCGTGACGGCGTAGCCGCGGCCAGGTCCTTCGTACAGTTCGAGATACGGCTCGGCCACGAACAATTGCTGCAGGCGTGAGCCGGCCTCGGCGGCATGCAGCGAGCCACCGGTGAGCGTCGCGAACAGCAGCAGGACGAGCGCAGGCAGCGCGCTAATTCTTGGGGGCGTCCGGATCAAACTGGTTGTTGTAGTACTGCGCGCCAATGTCGGTCCACTCGGAAATCAGGCGCAACTCGCCGGGTGTGAGATAACCCGCGTGCGAGCCCTGCGGCCCGAATCGTTCCACGCACGGGTTGCCGTTGCCATTATTGCAGAAGAATCTAGTGGAGCCGCGCGCCGACAACGGTGTCAGGCGTCGCGACTCCGGAACCTGCTGCGGGATCAGGATGGGCTGGCCCGTGACCGGATCCACGGTGCCGGAATCCACCAGCACCGTCACGAAGGTGAGCTGGCCGGTGACCGCATCGATCTGCTGCTGCTGACCGCCGGTGACCAGCTCGGTGTAGGCATTCTTGTGCTGCGTGGTCTGGTCGCGGTCGCCATCGGTGAGATCAAGCTGGCCAGCGGGCACCTGCGGGTTGCCCATCGCGTTGGCGGAGCTGTGGCAGTTGATGCAGGTGTGATCGGCGGTGACGATGGTGTTGTCGTTCGGATCGAGCTCCTGGCGCAGTTTCGACCACAGCAGGTGGATGTGCGTTTCGTAGTTGATCACGATGCGGCAGGTGTTGGTCCAGTTGCTCTGGCAGCCCAGGCTGGTCGGCGCCAGTGGCACGCCATCGTTGTAGCGCAGGCTCACCAGGACAGCGGGGTCGGTGGCTGGCGTCGTCACCGGCGTATTCCAGAAATCCACGTCCAGCAGGTTCACGCGCGGAACTTCCGAGCAGTTGCCGCTGCTGCCGACGCAGGTGGCGCGCGCACGCGCGAGCGCCATGGTGTCACCGGCCTGGGCCGTGACCGTGGCGGCGGGAATCGTGTTCGGGAACGTCGTGCTGATGGCGCCGTTCCATGCCGAAACACTGGTGCCATCGCGGCCATGCGATTTCTCGACCGCCGTGGTGCCGGCCGGCTTCTCATGGCAGCCATTGCAATGCCGTTCCTCGCCGGGCCGCAGCTGCAGCCATGACGCATGCTGTCCGAACTGCGGCAGGCGCCGGCCATTGCTGTCGAGGATGGAGAAAGTGAACGGCAGGTTGGCGGGCACGCGCACGCTGACCGAACCATCCGGCTCCACCGGCGCATAGCCGAGGATGGTGCGCATGAAGCCGACCCCGCTGCCCACCGACGCATTGAAGTCGATGTCGGGCAGGCTCATGTCGAGCTGGCGGTCGAAGCGTGGCACGGCTTCCTCGATGCGGATGAAGCGCGCGGTGCGATTCGCGGCCGTACACAGCGTGGGATCCGCGAGATTGGCGATGCTGCGCGTAGCCGTGCAGGTGGCGCTGTTGGTGCCGGCGGTGTGCGCCTGCGCACCGTCGAAATCATAGACGCTGCGGATGCTGAGCACCCCCACGCCCTGGTCCGCGAGCAATGGGCGCGCCACGGCGGCGGCCTTCACCCACAGCTGCGTGCGCGCCTGTACCGCCACGATGTCCGACACCATGACGTTCTCTTCCGGCGTGAACAGCGGCTTGAAGGTGTTGTCGGCGGGATTGAAGACGAAGCCGCTGTACAACGGCGGTGCGGGTTCGTAGTTCGGGTCCGCGAGATGGGCGGTGGTGCAGGCCGTTGGTACCGGCGTTGCCGCGGTCGTGTCCTGCACGCGACACAGCGACCAGCTGACCAGGATGCGACCACTGCCATCCCACAACGGATATGCCGAGCGGAAGCGTCCGCCGGGCGAGGGACCCTCGATGGTCTTCACCTGGTTCGGCGTGATGCGCTTCTGTGCCGGGCCGGCGAGTGAAGCGGACGCGGCCATCGCCTGCGTGTTCTCCACGTACTCGTCGGTGTCGATCACCAGCAGGTCGCCGCCTTCGTCTGTGTCCTCGTCGAACGGACGCATCAGCGCGAGGATGCGGCCATCGGCCATCTCATGCGGATGCGTGAACTGCACGTCGTTGCCATCGATGCCGGCAGCGTGGCTGCGCGCGCCGTACAACAGGTTCAGGCCCGAGCCATCCGCGTTGACGGTATAGAGGCTCATGCCACCACCCGAGCTGTCCCAGCGGCTGAACACGATGCGACCCTGGCGCGGGATCAGCGGCGTGCCCTGCGGGTTGTCGGCCAGCGCCGTGGTATCGCGCAGCGTCTCGGGCCACAGGTCGTGGCCGAGGTTGTAGGTGATCTGCTCGATGTTCTGGCGATCCGGGCTCAGTACGTGCAGCAGGAAGGCGCTTTCGCCCGCACCCTGGAACTGCGCTTCGTACCCGGGCTTGTTCTCATCGAGCAGTACCGCGCGGCCGCCGCGCTGGCGCGTCGAGGAGAACACGATGCTGCCATCGGGCAGGTAGTGCGGCGACACATCGTTGCCGCCCACGGGAAACAGGGTGGTGTCGATCACCTGATGCAGGTCGCCGGTGGCGACGGTGTATTCCCACAGCGTCCAGAACGGCGGCTTGCGCTCGTTGGCGTTCTTGGCGATCGGGCCGCGCATCGCGAAGATGACGTTCTTGGCATCCGGCGAGACATCCACATCCTTGATGTCGTAGTTGCCATCCGCGGTCATGCTGCCGGTGATGTTGATCTCGGTGGCGCCGGGCGAGGCACTGCTGCGCAGGAACAGATCCGCATCGCCCACGGCAAGACGAGTGCGGCCCGGGTTGTTCAGCTTGTCGAAGTCCGGCAGCGTTACGTCATCGAAGTAATGTTTGACATATACGATGGGGAAATCGACGGTGCCTGGATCGACGCCCTGGCTCTTGCCGATGTTGACGCTGCCCTTGCTGCTGCAAGCGGCCAGCAGCACGAGCAGGCTCGCTGCGATTGCACCGTATGCGGCCCTGTTTCTGTTCACTTGAGACTGCCCTCGAACCCGCGTGGCGGGCCGTGTGGTGGAGTATTCGCGGGAACGGGCCCGCGGCTGTGACGCGACTCCCATTGCCGGAAAATCATATGCGCTCTACTACATGTCGATGCGTTGTCTGTGCGCGGCGACGTCGGTCCTTTGAGACATTCAGGCCAGGGGAACCGGCCGCTATATTGCCCGCCACGGAACGGCAACAGCCCGGCACGAAGCAGCTACCGCTTTCGAGGGAAGGTCTCATGATGCGAGTGAATACAGGCAGATTTCTCGTTGCCGCCGCGGTGAGCGCAGTGCTCGCATGTGGCGTCTCGGGACAGGCTTTCGCTGGTGCGCGCGAACAGGCGAAGCGCATCCACGATCGCATCGCGGGCGTGCCACCAAGCACCGCCACGCTCGATGCGATGGAGGCGAAGGTCTCGTCGGGTGATGCCGCCGGTGCCGCGCGCATCGCGATGACGGCGCCGAGCTTCTACACCACCACGCTGAAGAACTGGATCACGCCGTGGACCAACCGCGACCAGAGCGTGTTCCAGCCGCTGAACGACTACACCGCCACGGTGATCGGCATCGTGCGCGATGACATCGACTACCGGCAGGTGCTGTCGGGCGACATCCTGTACATCGGTGGTTCCGGCTTCCCGGCGTACTCGCCCACGGACAACAACCTGTACCAGGCGCTGGAAGACCAGGACGTGAACCTCGGCGATACCACCAAGCTCGTGGCTTCGACGCAGTCAGGCCATACCGGCCTGCCGCCCGAAGCCACCGCCGGCATCATGACCACGCGTGCCGCCGCGCAGTCCTTCTTCATCAACGGCACCAACCGCGCGATGTTCCGCTTCACGCTGATGAGCCAGATGTGCCGGGACATGAGCAGATGCTCGACGTGAAACTGCCGCCCGACCACATCCGCCAGGACGTGGCCCGCTCGCCCGGTGGCGACTCGCGCGTGTTCCTGAACAACTGCATCGGTTGCCACAGCGGCATGGATCCGATGGCCGAGGCCTTCGCCTACTACAACTTCAACGCCGACAGTGGTCGCATCGAGTACACCGCGGGCCAGGTGCAGCCGAAGTACCTGATCAACTCCGACAACTTCAAGCCCGGCTTCGTGACGCCGGATGACGGCTGGCACAACTACTGGCGCCAGGGCCAGAACAGCGTGTACGGCTGGAACACCAGCCTGCCGGGCAACGGCAATGGCGCGAAGTCCATGGGTGCGGAGCTGGCCAACAGCGACCAGTTCGCGCGCTGCGCGGTCGAGAAGGTCTTCAAGACCGTATGCCTGCATCCGCCGGTCAATTCGGCGGACCGTGCCTCGGTCGATTCCACCATCAACACGTTCAAGAACGGCGGCTACAAGCTGAAAGACGTGTTTGCGCAGACCGCTGCGTACTGCAAGGGCAATTAAGGGAATGCATCGCATGAAAACCCTGCGTCTCACCCTGCTTGGCGCGGTCGTCGCGCTGCTGGCCGCCTGCTCCGGCGGTGCGCCCACGACGACCAACAACAACCCCACGCAAACCGGCAGCGGCGATGACTACGCCGGCCCGGCGCCGCGCGATGCGGACGTGCAGTCCTTCCGCATCAACTTCTGGCAGAACGTCAAGGCCGTGAACCGCTGCGGCGGTTGCCATGGCACGACCCAGGTGCCGATGTTCGCGAACCCGAACGACGTGAACGCCGCGTACGACGCCATCCTGCCGTACGTGAATCTGGCCGAGCCGGACCAGTCACCGATCGTCGCGCATGTGGCCGGTGGCCATAACTGCTGGCAGGCGAGCTCGCTGGCCTGCGCCGACATCATCACGGTGTGGATCAAGAACTGGGCGGGCTCCGCCGCCAGCACCGGCACGCAGATCGCACTCGTCGCGCCCAGTGACAAGGCCGTGGGTTCGAGCAAGAGCTTCCCGGATTCACCCGCGCTGTTCCAGAGCACGGTGTGGCCGCTGCTGCGTGGTGATGGCAAGTGCCTGCGCTGCCACCAGTCCACCGCGGCGGATCCGAAGTCGCCGTTCTTCGCCAGCGCCGACGTGAACGAGGCCTATGCCGCGGCACAGGCGAAGATGAACCTGGATGATCCCGCCAGCTCGCGCTTCGTGGTGCGCCTGCGCGAGGAATCGCACAACTGCTGGACTTCCAGCTGCTCCACCGACTCCGACAAGATGCAGGCCGCGATCAAGGCCTTCGCCGACCAGGTGCAGGCGACGCCGGTGGATCCGGCATTGAAAGTCAGTCGTTCACTGGGATTGACCGATGGTGTTCCTGCCTCCGGCGGCAACCGCATCGACCAGTTTGCGATCGCCAAGTACGAGTTCAAGACCGGAACTGGCGATACGGTCTATGACACCAGTGGCAAAGGCGCCGAGCTGAACCTCACCATCTCCGGTGCGGTGGACTGGGTGGGCGGTTACGGTGTGAACATCAAGACTGGCGGCAAAGTGCAGGGCACGGTCACCGCGAGCGCCAAGCTGGCCGATGACATCAAGAACACGGGCGAGTATTCGATCGAGGTGTGGGCCGCGCCGGCCAACGTCACCCAGGAAGACGCGTACATCGTCAGTTACTCCGGCAGCGCGACCACGCGCAACGTGACGCTGGCGCAGCGCGCCTACCAGTACGAGGCCATGGGTCGCTCGACCGTCACCGGTCCGAACGGCGCGCCGTCGCTGCTGACCAAGGACACCGACCGCGATGCGCAGGCAGCCCTGCAGCATGTGGTGCTTACGTATGACCCGATCAACGGCCGCAAGCTGTACGTGAACGGCAACTACACTGGCGATGTGGACGCACGCGCCGGCGGCACGCTCGCCGGCTGGGACAACACCTTCGCGCTGGTGCTCGGCAACGAGACCTCGAACAACCGCCAATGGCAGGGCGTGCTGCGCTTCGTGGCCATCCACGATCACGCGCTGACCGCCGCACAGGTGCAGCAGAACTTCGCCGCCGGCGTGGGCGAGCGCTACTTCCTGCTGTTCGACGTCACCGCGCTGATCGGTGCCGATCTGACCAAGCCGCATGAGTTCGTGATGTTCGAGGCCAGCCAGTACGACAGCTACAGCTACCTCTTCAACAAGCCGACCTTCATCAGCCTCGATCCGACGTACAAGCCGGGTTCGATTCCGATCCAGGGCCTGCGCCTCGGCATCAATGGGGCGGAGGCCTCGGGTGGCCAGGCGTACTCGAACCTCGACGTCACGGTCACCGACAACAACTACTCGACGGAGAAGGGCCAGCTGCTGTCGCCGATCGGCACGGTCATCGCCCTGCAGAAGGGACCGGCACTGGACCAGTTCTTCCTCAGCTTCGACAAGATCGGCACTCAGACGCATGCGCGGACGCCGGCCATCGGCGTGCCGTCACCGGCGGTGGATCTCGCGCCGGCGTCGGACATCGGCGTGCGTACCTTCGAGCAGCTGAACCAGAGCATGTCGCTGATCACGGGCGTACCCACCACCAACACGCTGGTGCGCGCCACGTATCTGCAGGTGCAGCAGCAGCTGCCGCCGGTGCCGGATATCCAGGCCTTCCTGGCTTCGAACCAGACGGGCGTGGCGCAGCTCGCCATCAAGTACTGCGCGGTGATGGTGGATACGGCGAGCACGCGCACGGCGTTCTTCCCTGGCCTTGATGTCAGCGCGGCGCCGGCCACGCAGTTCAGTGGCAGTGGCAAGGACCTGCTGCTGGTGCCGCTGCTGACCAAGGCGCTGCAGCAGAAGGGCGGTGTCGACCTCGCCACGCAACCCACGAACAGCGAAGTGCGCACCGAGCTGTCCGCGCTGATCGACAAACTTTCCGCCAAAGCGGGCGCCAACAGCGCCACGGTAGCCAAGGCCGCCTGCGCGGCGGCTCTGGGCAGCGGCGCACTCGAGATTCTCTAGAGGCACGAAGACATGCGTTACATCCGCAAGATTCCCAAGGGCCTTGGCCTCAACGCGCCGCTGCTGCACGGTGACCACAGGAAGCCTGTGACCCGCCGCGAGCTGCTCGCAGCCGGCTTCATCACCGGCGCGGCCAGCGTGATCGTGCCCACCATGGGCCTGATCACGCCGCGCACCGCACGCGCCGACGTGAAGGGCGACCTCAACTACCTGGGTCTCGCCAACTGCGGCCTGCAGGGTGGCGCGGGTCGGGTGCCCTTCATCTGCTTCGATCTGTCGGGCGGCGCCAACATCGCGGGCTCGAACGTGCTGATCGGCAAGCAGGGCGGCCAGCAGGATTTCCTCAGTGCCGCGGGTTACTCCAAGCTCGGCCTGCCGGGCACCATGACGCCCAACCTGCCGGGCCAGATCGACAGCAGCTTCGGCGTCGCCTTCCACATCGACAGCGCCTGGTTGCGTGGCATGAAGATGCGCGCCAAGGGTGCGTCGACGGCGGCGCGCACCAATGGCGCCATCATCGCGGCGCGCTCGGAAAACGATACGGGCAACAACCCGCACAATCCGATGTACGGCATCGCGAAGACCGGTTCGCGCGGCGAACTGCTCACCTTGATCGGCTCGGTCAGTTCCGATTCGGGTGGCAACTCCGCGGCGCCGGCCGCAATGATGGATCCGCAGATCCGTCCCACCAAGGTGGATCGCGCCAGCGACGTGACCGGCCTCGTGGATACCGGTGAGCTGGGCACGCTGTTCAGCGATCCGGCCGATGCCGTGTCGGTGATGGAATCGATGGCGGTGCTGACGAATGCCAAGCACGGCCATGTCAGCACTCTCCTTGCCAGTGCGGATGATTCCGGCACCAAGGAATTCAACAAGTGCGGCTACGTGAAATCCGCGTACCTCGCCGAGAAGTTCAACAACCCGGCTGCGCTGAATCCGGACATCGATGCCGACATCGTCGGCCCCAGCGGCATCTGGACCGCGGCCGAATACGCCAGCGACAGCGAATATCGCAAGACCGCCGCGGTGATGAAGATGGTGATCGACGGCAACGCCGGCGCGGGCACCATCCAGATGGGCGGCTTCGACTACCACACGGGTGATCGCTCCACCGGCGAGGCGCGTGACCAGCGCGCCGGCGAGTGCATCGGCGCCTGCCTGGAATACGCGGCGCGCAAGGGTCGTCCGCTGATGATCTACGTCTTCAGCGACGGTTCGCTGAACTCCAACGGCATGATCGACAACTCCGTCGGTGGCCGCGGCAAGGGCGCATGGGCCGGTGACAACCAGGCGACCGCCGCCTCGGTGATGCTGGTGTTCAACCCCGCGGCGCCGCCGGTGATGATGATGGGCACCGGCAACGTGCCGCGTAACCAGATCGGCTACTACAGTGCCGATGGTTCGGTGGTCACCACCAGCCATCCCGGCGCCAACGCCGTGAACCAGCTGGTCGAAGTCGTGATCCTGAACTACCTCGCACTGCACGGGCAGGCTGGACAGATGTCCACGTTCTTCCCGAGCAATGGCCTGGGCTCCGCGCTCGACAACTGGACCGCATTCACGCAGATCGCGTGAGTGCGACGTCTGTGAACGGAGTCATTGCCCGGCTCGCGGCGCGCGCTATTCTCTAGTTCCGTTACTGTTAAATCGCGCGTGGTGCTAGCGGTGCGAAAGGCCGGACACTCCTTCTTTATGCTGGCAGCGCTGCTGCTGGCCGCGGCCGTTCCCGGCGCGCAGCCTTACCGGCTGCTCGGCCAGGGCGCGCCGGACTTCACGCTGCGCGCCACTTCCGGCACCAACTTCCGTCTCGCTGAATATCGTGGCCGCGTGGTGGTGCTCGCGTTCTGGGGCAGTCGCTGCGGCCAATGCGGTGCGCAGCTGGGCGCGGTGAATCGCGCGGTGAACACCTACCAGTCGGCGGGGCTCGAGGCACTCGCGGTCAATGTCGATGACGATCCGGTCGCCGCCGCGCGTTTCGCGGTGGCGCATCCGGTTGGATTCCCGGTGCTGCTCGATCCGGGCAAGCAGGTGGGTCGCGCGTATCGCGTGGACAACCTGCCGATGCTGTTGCTGGTGGATCGCGGCGGCACCATCCGCTGGGCCGCACGCGACTACAAGAGCGACAGTGAAGCGGCGTATCTCGCGCAGGTCAGGACGCTGCTCGACGAATAGCCGCGTGGCATGCAAACAGCAAGAGGCATCATGAAGCATTCTTCCCCACTGCCGGCATTGTTGCTGGCACTGCTCGCGCCGCTGGCCGCCATCGCGGCAGAGCCGGCCGCGACGGAAACACCCGCGGCCACGCCGCCTGCAGTTGCGGCGCCAGCTGCACCCGCGGCGGCCGCCGGTGCCGCAGCCACGCCCGACACGCGTGCACTGGATGAGGAGATCCAGTCCATCAAGAAGGATGCCGTGGACCTGAACCGCGACCTGTTCGTGCTGGAAGAGGAGCTGCTGTTTCCCGCCAACACGCAGGTGGCCGTGTTCCTGTCGATGGATGTGGGCGATTTCTTCGCGCTCGACACCGTCGAGCTGCGCATCGATGACAAGCAGGTGGCCAAGCACCTCTACACACCGCGCGAAGCCGAGGCCCTGCTGAAGGGCGGCGTGCAGCGTCTGTACCTCGGCAACCTGAAGGTGGGCAACCACGAAGTCGTGGCGCTGTTCAGTGGCAAGGGGCCGCAGGGCCAGGACTACACACGCGGCGCCACGGTGAAGTTCGAAAAATCCGTCGGCGCCAAATACCTGGAACTGAAGATCTCGGACCGGCAGGCCAAGCACCAGCCGGAATTCGAGATCCGGGATTGGGAATAGCGGCAGCGGATGTTGCGGCGTGCTGCCATCACCGGGTCCCTTGCGGCGGCGCTGCTGCTGGCGCCGGTCCTTGCCTGCGCGAAGGACAAGCACGCGCCGGACAAGCTGCCCGTCACCAAGGTGCAGGACCTGCACTACGGCGACGTGCTGTTCCAGTACTTCATGGGCGAGGACCTGGAAGCGCTGACGCGGCTCGAGGCCTACGACCAGTGGAAGCTGCTGCCGCACCACGAGGCTGAAGCGGACCTGCTTGCCGGTGGCCTGTACCTGCAGCTCGGCATGCACAACGAAGCCGGGCGACGCTTTGAATCCGTGCTCACCGCCGACGTGCCGGCCAACGTGAAGTCGCGTGCCTGGTTCTATCTCGCGAGGGTCTGGTATGCACGCGGTTACTTCGATCGCTGCGTGGAGTCGCTGCATCGCGTGGAAGGTCTGCTGTCGCCGCTGGAGCAGGCCGAGCGCGTACACCTGGAAGCCAACGCGCTGCTGCAATTGCAGCGCTATGACGAGACCATCGACCTGCTCGCGAAGTGGCACAGCGACAGCAGCTGGATGCAGTACGCGCGCTTCAACCTCGGCGTGGCGCTGGCGCGCGAAGGCCGGCTGGACGACGCGGTGCCTTTCCTCGAGGCAGTGGGGCAGCTCGCCAGCAAGGACGAGGAAATGCTGGCGCTCCGGGACAAAGCCAATGTCGCGCAGGGTTACGCCTGGCTGCAGGCCGGCAAGCCCGAGCGCGCGCAGCCGCTGCTGGAACGCGTGCGCCTGCAGGGGCCGCAATCCACTCGCGCGTTGCTGGGCCTGGGCTGGTCGCTGTCCGCGCAGGGCAAGGAAGAAGACGCGCTCACGCCATGGAGCGAGCTGCGTGATCGCAACCTGCTCGACGCCGCCGTGCAGGAAGCCTATCTCGCCGTTCCCTATGCCTACGCGCAGCTCGGTGCCAACGGCCAGGCCGTGCAGTACTACGAAGAGGCGCTGAAGTCTTTCGGCGATGAGCGTGGCCGCATCGATGGCGCGCTGTCACGCATCCGTGAAGGCAACCTGACACGCGAACTGGTGGGCGCCGATGACGTGGATTCCCCGCAGCGCGGCTGGTTCTGGCAATTGCGGGAACTGCCTGATGCACCGGAGTCGCGTTACCTGTACCCCATCCTCGCCGGCAACGATTTCCAGGAAGGCCTGAAGAACTACCGCGACCTCGGCTACATGGGTTCGACGCTGGCGCACTGGGACGAGAACATGCTCGTGTACGACGACATGATCGATACGCGCGAGCGGGCCTATGCCGAGCGCACGCCGCGTACCGATGCGCTGCTCGGCAGTGATGCGCTCACGCGACTGACCGCGCGCCGCCAGCAGATTGCCGGCCGCCTCAACGACATCGTCAATCACGAGGACGTGGCCGAGCTCGGTACGCCCGAGCAGCGCGCGCAGTGGCAGCGCATCCTCAACGTCGAAGTGGCGCTGCTGACGCAGCCGGACAACGAAGCGACGACCGCGCTGCGCGACAAATTGAAACTCATCAAGGGCGTGCTGTACTGGGACATGCGCGATGCATTCCCCGCGCGCCTGTACCAGCAGCGCCGCGAACTGAAGAGCCTGGACAAGCTGCTGTCCGACAGCCAGAGCCTGTGGCTGCGCGTGGCCGAGGCGCGGCGCACGGCACCGAGCACCACCGGGGATTTCGCGCAGCGCGTCGCCGCCTTGCAGGCGCGCCTGCAGGCGTTGCGTACCCGCCTCGATGCGGCGGCCACCGCGCAGGAGAACCTGCTCGCCGGTATCGCATCGGGTGAACTCGAGGCGCAGCGCCAGCGCATCTCCGACTACGAAGTGCAGGCGCGCTTCGCGCTTGCAGCCATTTATGATCGCGCGGCCGAAGGCGATCATCCGTCCGGCGCGCCTGCGGCCGATGCCACGCCTGCGCCTGCCACGCCGGTACCCGCGGCGGTCACGCCATGAAAGCCATGCGCCTGCAAGTGCTGTCGCTGGCACTGCTGCTCGCGCAGTCCATGATCGGCTTTGCTGCTGACAAGGACACCGCCCAGCCCGCGCCCACGCTGAAGGACCTGCCGAAGAAGAAGGTGGAGATCCGCAAGGACCTGCCTTCGGATGCTAACGCGGGCAAGGCCATGGAGAACTACCGGCAGTTCCTCGAGCTGAAGGATGTGGATCCGTCGCTGCAGGCCGAGGCCCTGCGTCGACTCGGTGACCTGTCGCTCGAAGGTGGTGACCAGACTCGCGGCGATACCGATGCAACGGCTGTGGATCCGGGCAGCGCCGAAGCCATCCGCCTGTATACCCAGCTGCTCAAGTCGCATCCCGAGGCGCCCGGCAATGATCGCGTGCTGTACCAGCTGGCGCGTGCCTATGAAACCACCGGGCAGCCCGAGAAGGCGCTGACCACGCTCGATGAAGTGGTGCGTCGCTATCCGGGTTCACCGCGCATCGTCGAGGTGCAGTTCCGCCGCGGCGAGCTGCTGTTCTCCGCGCATCGCTATCGTGATGCCGAGGCCGCCTACGCCGAAGTGACCAAGCGGGGCGTGGGCGAGTACTACCAGCAGGGCCTGTACAAGCAGGGCTGGGCACTGTTCAAGCAGAACCTCAACGAGGAAAGCCTGCCGCTGTTCGCGCGCCTGCTCGATGGCCAGCTGCGTGACGCGAAATCCCCGCGTGGCTATCGTCCGGTTGAATCACTGGGTCGTGCCGACCGCGAGCTGGTCGAGGACACGCTGCGGGTGATGAGCCTGACTTTCTCGTACGGCGATGGCGTCTCGCCACTGAATGCCTTCGTTACGAAGCAGGGCAATCCGCCGTACACCGCGCTGCTGTATTCGCGCCTCGGCGACCTGTACGTGGAGAAGCAGCGCTACCAGGACGCGGCCAATACCTATCGTGCCTTCGTGGCGCGCGCGCCTTATGACGAGGCTTCGCCGCTGCTGGTGACGCAGTCGATCGAGGCGTATCGCAAGGGTGGCTTCCCGCAGCTGGTGCTCGATGGCAAGCGCGAGTACGTGCAGAACTACAACTTCAGCACCGCGTTCTGGCTGCAGCGCCAGCACGACGGCTATCCGCAGGTCGTGGCGGAACTGAAGACGCATCTCACCGATCTCGCGGCGTACTACCACGCACAGGCGCAGAAGGGTGGTTCGGCCAGTGACAAGTCTGCGAACTACGTGCAGGCAGCCCAGTGGTACCGGATGGAGCTGCAGTCCTTTCCGCAGGATGCCGATGCGCCGCAGGTGAACTTCCATCTCGCCGATGCGCTGTACGAGAGCGGCGACTTCGCGGGCGCCGTGGATGAATACGAGCGCACGGCGTACACCTATACGCCGACGCCCGATGCGGCGAAGGCCGGCTATGCCGCGCTCTCGGCATACGAGAAGCGCGAACCGCAATTGATCGAACCGCAGCGCCCGGCCTGGCATGCGCGCGGCATCGAATCCGGCGTGCGCTTCGCCAGCGTCTTCCCCGATCATCCCGACAGCCCCGGCGTACTGACGCGTTCCACCGAAGAGCTGTATCGCGAGCACAACCTGCCGCGTGCCATCGAAGTGGCTGGCATCTTGCTGGCGCGCATGCCGCCGGCGACACCGGCGCAGCGACGCATCGCTTACAGCGTCACCGGCCAGGCCCAGTTCGACCAGGGCCAGTTTGCCGCTGCCGAAGGGGCATGGACGCAGGCGCGCACGCTGGCCGGTGGCGACAAGGATCTGACGAAGACGCTGACCGAACAGCTGTCGGTGGCCGTATATCGCCAGGGCGAAGCCAGGCGTGCCGCCGGCGATGACAGCGGTGCGGTCACTGAATTCCTGCGCGTCGGCAGCGTTGCTCCGGGTGCGGCCGCAGTGGAGACCGCGCAGTACGACGCCGCGGCGGTGCTCATCAAGCTCGCCGACTGGCCGCGCGCCATCGGTGTGCTGGAAGGCTATCGTCGCGATTACCCGAAGAGTCCGCGGCAGTCGGATGTCACGCAGAAACTCGCCGTCGCCTATACGCAGGCCGGTCGCGGCTCGGCGGCGGCCGCCGAATACGAACGCATTGCCGGTGCTACCGACCAGCCCGCTGAAGTGCGCCTGGAAGCGCTGGGTCTCGCCGCCGATCAATACGAGAAGGGCGGCGATGTCGCGCATGCCGCCACGCTGTGGCAGAAGCTGGTTGCGGATTATCCGGCGCCGGTGGGTGAGCGCATCGAAACGCGCCAGAAGCTGGCTGACTATGCCGCGAAGAGTGGCGACGCGCAGCGCGTCGCTTACTGGCAGAAGGAAATCGTCAAGGCCGACGGCAGCGCCGGCACGGCACGCACCGATCGCACGCGTTTCCTCGCGGCGAAAGCCAGCCTCGCGCTGGCTGCGCCGGAGCGCGACAGGTTCCGTGCATTGAAGCTGACCTGGCCGCTGGACAAGTCACTCACCCCGAAACGCAAGGCACTGGATTCGGCGCTGGCTGCCTACAAGAGCGCGGCCGACTACAACATCGCCGAAGTCGCCACGCAGGCGAGCTTCGAGATGGCCGAGCTGTATCGCCAGCTGGCGGTGGACCTGATGGCCTCCGAACGCCCGAAGAAGATGTCCGCCGACGAGCGCGAGCAGTTCGACCTGCTGCTCGAAGAACGGGCCACTCCCTTCGAGGATCAATCCATCGCCATGCATGAGAAGAATGCCGAGCGTGCCCGCGATGGTCTCTACGACGACGGCGTGAAGGCCAGCTTCGGCGCACTGGCGAAACTGCTGCCCGCGCGCTTCGGCAAGACCGAGCTGCCGGTGGCGTGGAGCGAGGGCCTGATGCTCGCGCCCGAAGCCACCACGGCCTACCAGCATGGCGCGCAGCTGCGCGATGCCGGCAGGCTGGAAGAAGCCGAAGCCGCGTTCAAGCACAGCGCCGAGCTCGCGCCGCAGAGTCCTGCGCCGCTCAATGAACTGGGCATCGTGCAGCGCCAGCGCGGTGAGTTCGGCGCGGCCGCCGATTCATACACGCATGCGCTCGCCATCGATGCGCAATACGCGCCGTCGCTACGTAACCTCGGCGTGTTGCGCGATATCTACCAGGATGATCCGGTGGGCGCGTTGCAGCTGCTCGAGCAGTACAAGACGGTGACCGGTGAGGATCGTCCGGTCACGGGCTGGATCGCTGACGTGAAGCAGCGGGCCAGCAAGCGTGGCGCCACATCACCCGCGTCCCCGGCGACGCCAGCAGCACCAGCGGTGACGGGATGAAAACTCTTTCTGTATTGATGGTGTCGTTGCTCGCTGGTGTCGTGGATGCGGCCGAGCCTGCAGCCGAACCTGCTGTCATCACATCACGGGCGGCCGCAGCGCCGGGTACCTCTGCGCCAGAGGTGGCACCTGCAGCTACGTCGACCACTGCCGCGAAGAAGAAGGCAGCCAATTCTCCTGCGCCCGCGAAGCCGGCCACTCCAGCGGCACCGGCGAGCAATGTCGAACTCGATACCACCCAGATCACCGGCAACCGCGAGCTGCCGCGCGTGCTGTATGTGGTGCCATGGAAGCGCGCCGACCTCGGCGAGCTGTCGGGCAAGCCGACCAGGAGCCTGCTCGATGAGGTGCTGGCGCCGGTGGACCGTGACGTGTTCCAGCGACAGAACCGCTACCACGACGCATTGCAGCCCGATGCTGCGGCTGCGGGTGCGAGCCCCGTCGCAGGTGCTGCGGCCGAGCCAAAGGTTGAGAGATAGGTCGCAGCAAAATCGCTGCAAGGGTTTCATCTTGCGGGCTGGCACAGCCCCAACAGTTCAGGGAGCGCTCAGATGGGTTTCATCTCCAGAATCGCCAAGTTCTTCGAGGACGGCGGCACCTTCATGGCACCGATTGCAGTGGTGGCGGTCGTCGCCATCGCCATCGCGATCGAGCGTTTCCTCTACCTGAGCTGGGCGCGCAGCCGCAACCAGGCACTGTGGAAGCAGGTGGAACCACTGCTCGGCGCCGCCAATTTCAAGGCAGCTGCGCAATTGGCTTCGCAGTCTTCCGCGGCCATCGGCCAGATCCTCACGTACGGCCTGGCCCGCATCCAGAGCGCCAAGCGTCGCGACGACGTGGAGAAGGCGATGGAAGAAAGCCTGATGGGCATCGTGCCGCGGCTCGAGAAGCGCACGCACTACCTCGCCACCTTCGCGAATCTCTCGACCCTGCTCGGCCTGCTCGGCACCGTGATGGGCCTGATCCAGGCCTTCAGCGCCGTGGCCACGGTGAACCCCGCCGAGAAGGCGAACCTGCTGTCGGCTTCGATCTCCGAGGCCATGAACTGCACGGCCTTCGGCCTGATGACGGCGGTGCCGCTGCTGGTGATCCACGCGGTGCTGCAGACCAAGACCACGGAGCTCATCGACAGCCTCGAAATGGCCTCGGTGAAATTCCTGAACTCGATCGTCGAGCGTCGGCCCGACGCCCCGGCCGCAGCCTGATCCGGCCGGCTTAGGGATCGATCTCCATGCGTCACGGCTATGCCATGCGCAAGCTCGAACGGCAGCACCGCAAGCCCGCGGAGCTGCTGCTCGTGCCCATGATCGACATCTTCACGGTGCTGGTCACCTTCCTGCTGATGACGGCGGTGTTCTCGCGCACCGTGATCATGGAACTGAAACTGCCGAAGGATGGCGGGCCCGCCGCGGATCTGCCGCCGGGTCTCGTGCTCGAAGTCGTGCTGCGCAGGGGCGGCCTCGTGGTGCAGGATCGCAAGAGCGGCCCGCTGCCCAATGGCAGCTTCCCGCGCACCGAAGCCGGCGCGAAGTATGACCTCGCCAGCCTCTCCACCTTCCTGCAGCAGGTGAAGGCGCAGTTCCCGGACAAGACCGAAGCCACGCTGCTGCTCGAACCCGACGTGCCCTACGACGACCTCGTGCAGGTGATGGATACCGTGCGCGCCAACGAGCAGAAGCAGGGCGGCAAGTTCGTGCAGCTGCCGCTGTTCCCGGACATCTCGCTGGGCGATGCCGAAGTCACGGGCGGGGCGGGCAAGCCATGAAGATGTCCAGCCGCGCGCGCCGCATGTATGCGCACCACCTGCGCAACGCCGCCGAGGGCGAGCTGAACCTCATTCCGATGATCGACATCCTGTCGGTGCTGGTGTCCTTCCTGCTGGTGTATTCCACCGAGGTCGAGGTGGTGCAGAACACCAAGGGCATCGAACCGCCGCAGTCCATCGTCCAGGCCAAGCCACGCACCACCGTGGTGGTGACGGTGACCAGGGATGAAGTGTTCGTGCAGGGCGAGCGTGTGTCCTCGGTGGCCGAACTGCGTGCCAGTAACGATGCGGTGTTCAAGCCCTTGCAGCAAGTGCTGTCGCGGCCGCGCGTCGGTGGCGCTGCTGAAGCCGAGCCTGAAGTCACCGTGCTGGCCGACAAGTCCTTGCCCTACGAGGTGCTGAAGAAAGTGATGCAGACGGCGACCAATGCCGACTTCGCCAGGATCTCTTTCGCCGCTGTAGAGAAAGACAAAGCGGTCGACCTCAGCGCCGGGCGCGCGAAGTAACCGCAGGAACAGCCGTGGTACTTGCTCCTTACTACCGTCGCTACGAACTGCCCTGGGAAGAAGACCAGGATTCGCTGCAGCGTTTCCGCAGGTTGATGTGGACCGGCCTCGCGCTGCTGGTGGCCTTCGCCATCATCATGCCGTTCGTGCCGCGGCCCAGGCCGGCGCAGATCGTGCCGGAAGTGCCCGAGCGTCTCGCGCGCCTGATGGTGCAGGAAAAGCCCAAGCCACCACCACCGCCGCCCAAGCCGGTGGAAGAAGAGAAGCCCAAGGAACAGCCCAGGCCCGTGCCGCAGGAGCAGCGCGTGGAGCAGGCGCGGCAGAAGGCGGAGAAGCGCCTCGCCAACGTCAGCAAGGCGCTGGCCTCGCTGCAGGATCAATTCGCCAGCGTGCAACCGGCCGATACGCACACGCTGACCACCGGCAACGTCAATGCCGAGGCGCGTTCGGATCGCTCGCTGATTGCATCGAAGGCCGGAACGGGCAGCGCGGGCGTGACTTCCGCCAGCAGCAGCAAGGGCTTTGGTGGCGGCGCGGGTTCACTCGGCACGCACAGCACCGGCGCGGTGAATTCCAGCGTGGCCGCGATTGGTGGTGGCGAGAAGACCGCCGCCACCGGCAATGGCAACGGCAAGCGCGGGCAGGAAGCCTTCGAGGAAGAGTTCGATCGCAACAAGGGCGCGCTGTATGCACTCTATACGCGCGCGCTGCGTGAGCACCCGGAGCTGCAGGGCAAGCTGGTGCTCGAAGTCACGGTCGCGCCATCGGGCGAGGTCACCGCCTGCCGTGTCGTCTCCAGCGAACTCAAGGACGACGAACTCGAGCGCAAGATCGTGGCGCGCGTGAAGCTGATCCGCTTCCCAGCGGGCAACTTCGTCTCCACTACCTTTACCAAGCCCATCGAGTTCTTCCCCGGCTGATGCATCGCGAGTCGATGAGGCAGTGCCTCTTTCGGCTATCCTCCCGCGATGCTGCATGATCCGCTGACACAGATCCTCGCGTTGCTGCTGGCCGCCGTGCTGGTGGTGGCGCTGGCGCGTCGCGTCGGCCTGCCGCCAGTGCTGGGCTATCTCGTGGTCGGCGTCATCGTCGGCCCTTACGTGCTGGGCATACTCGACGATTCCAACCGCACGCAGCTGCTGGCCGAGATCGGCGTGGTGTTCCTGCTGTTCACGCTGGGGCTGGAATTCTCGTGGCCGCGCATGGTGGCCATGCGGCGCGAGGTGTTCGGCCTGGGCGCGCTGCAGGTGCTGATCACCACGGCGCTGTTCGTGGGCGTGGGCCGGTTGCTGGGATTGTCGTGGCTGGTGTCGATCGTGATCGGCGGTGCGCTGTCGATGTCCTCCACCGCCATCGTGATCCGGCAGTTGAGCGAGCAGGCCGAGCTGAACCGCACGCATGGGCGCCTCACTTTCGCCATCCTGCTGTTCCAGGACCTGGCCTTCGTGCCGTTGCTGGCAATGGGCAGCGCGCTGGCTGAAGGCGCACCCACGCGCTTCGATCTCGGCGCCGTGGTGAAGGCGGTGTTGAGCGGCTTCGTCGCGCTGCTCGTGGTGCTGGTCGCGGGCCGCTACCTGATGCGACCGCTGTTCGTGGAGATGGCACGCAGCCGCCTGAAGGAGCTGTTCACGCTGGCCGTGCTGTTCGTGGTGCTGGCGGCGGCCTGGGTCACCGAGCATGCGGGCCTGTCGCTGGCACTGGGTGGTTTCCTCGCCGGCATGCTGCTGGCCGAGACCGAATACCGCCACCAGGTGGAAGCGGTGATCCGGCCGTTCCGCGAGCTGCTGCTCGGGCTGTTCTTCATCTCCGTCGGCATGCTGCTCGACCTGCAGCTCATCCAGCAGCAGTTCTGGCTGATCATGGCCACGGTGGCGGGGATCGTGGTGCTGAAGGTGCTCGCCGCCACCTTCGCCGTGCGTGGCTTCGTCAATTCCAATTTCAAGGCGCTGCGCACCGCGCTGCTGCAGGGTGGTGGCGGCGAATTCGGCATCGCGCTGCTGACGCTGCTCATCAAGGCACCGAACAACGTCGCGCCCAATTCCGTGATCCAGCCGCTGCTGCTCGCGCTCGTGATCACCATGCTGGTGGCGCCATTCGGCATCCGCTACAACAAGCCGATTGCGCGCTTCGTGTTGCGCCAGAAGGGACCGCC
Source organism: Pseudomonadota bacterium (assembly GCA_037200665.1). Taxonomy (GTDB): domain Bacteria; phylum Pseudomonadota; class Gammaproteobacteria; order Steroidobacterales; family Steroidobacteraceae; genus ZC4RG30. The sequence continues at coordinate 156,625 of JBBCGD010000009.1, forward strand.
GCAACGTTCCATCGAACGCGAGGATGCGGCCGCCGGCGATGTCGCCAGGCGCGAGCACGTGATCCTGTGCGGCTACGGGCGCGTCGGGCAGAACATCGCGCGCGTTCTGGAATCGCAGGGCTTCGAGTACCTCGCGGTGGACCTCGATCCGAACAAGGTGGGACAGGCCCGGCAGGTCGGGCATCCGGTGATCTATGGCGATTCCTCCGACGAGGATGTGCTGGCCGCCTGCGGTCTCGCCAAAGCCAGCGCGGTGGTGGTGAGCTTTGCCGATCCGGCGGTGTCGCTGGCGATCGTGCGCGCGGTGCGCGAGCTGCGCAGCGACGTGCCATTGCTGGTGCGCACGGCAGATGATGTCGGCATCGACGAGCTGCGCGCCAGCGGCGCCACCGAGGTAGTGCCCGAGACCTTCGAGGCCAGCCTGATGCTGGCCGCGCAGACGCTGATGCTGCTCGACGTGCCTACTTCGAGCGTGATCGCCACCATGGACGAGATACGCCGCGGTCGTTACGCCACGCTGCGCAACGTGCTGCTGCCGTATACCCCGGGCGGTGCGGTGGAGGGCGATCCGGGCGAGGAGGGCATCTCCTCCATCGTGCTGCCGCCGCGGGCCTGGGCCGTGGGCAGGACGCTGGCCGAAGTGCGCGCGCGCGGCGCTGAGGTGGCCTTCACGGCGTTGCGCCGGCACGGCATCGCAGGACGCGAACCGGATGCGGCCACCGTGCTCGAAGGTGGCGACGTGCTGGTGGTCTATGGCCAGCCGCAGGCCATAGAGCACGCTGAAGCCATCCTGCTGGCAGGTTAAAGAAGCAGATTGCAGGGAACTCGCGGCCGCGTGCCGCATCGAAACCACATGCACAAGAAGAACGCGCCTGGACATCTCGCGGCGTGGGGATTGCTGGCTGGTTTGTTTGCCGTCGCCGCACAGGCGGATCCGGACCGGTTGCGTACCACCTTGCGCTACGACCAGGAATATCCGCTCATCGCCTATTCCGGGCCCGCCACGCACAACCGTGTGTACAAGGTGCAGCAGAAACTGCAGAACGGTGAACTCAAGCTGCAGTGGGATGCCAGGTTCGGCTACCTGCGTTCGTTCTTGCAGGCGCTGGATATCGATGTCGATTCACAGACGCTGGTGTTCTCGCGCACCAGCCTGCAGTTCGACCACATCGATGCGCACACGCCGCGCGCGGTGTATTTCAACGACGACACCTACATCGGCTATGTGCAGAACTCCACCATCGTGGAAGTGACCACCATCGACAGTGAAAAGGGCCCGGTGTTCTACGTCTTCGACAACAAGCCGGATGACACGCCCACGCACATGGAGCGCGAAGGCGGCCGCTGCCTCACCTGCCACGATACCTATTCGATGCTGGGCGGCGGCGTGCCGCGCGTGATGGTGATGTCGGCGCCGGTGCTGACCGCTGCCGATACGCGTACGGCCACCGCCGCGGATGAAACCGACGATCGCACGCCGCTGGAGCAGCGCTGGGGCGGCTGGTACGTCACCGGTCGCACCGGCACGCAGACGCATTTCGGCAACCTGCCACTGCGCGAGGAGCGCGGCGGCGAGCGTTTGCAGGAACTGCAGGGCCGGCGCATGGACATCGACAGCCTGAAGGATTACATCGATGTCTCGCACTGGCCCACCGACCACAGCGACGTGGTGGCATTGCTGGTGCTCGAACACCAGACCGGCCTGCAGAACCTGATCACGCGCGCCAACTACAAGGTGCGCACGGTGATGTCGCGCGTACATGACGATGCCACCGCGGCCATGCCACGCAGCTGGGAAGACGTGAACCCGGCCGACCAGAAGCGCCTGCAGTCGATGATCGAGCCGCTGGTGCGCATGCTGTTCTTCCAGGATGCTGTCTCGTATGGGCATCGCATCGAAGGCAGCAGCGGTTTCGCCGAGCGTTTCACCAAGCTCGGACCGAAGGATTCAAAAGGCCGCAGCCTGCACGAACTCGACCTGGACAAGCACCTGCTGCGCCATCCTTTCAGTTACGAGATCTATTCGGAGCAGGTCGATGGCCTGCCGCAGTATGCGCTCGACTATCTTTACTCGCGCATCGTCGAAGTGCTGCAGGGGAAGGACACCACGGGTATTTCTGCGCGCATTCCCGCGGAGGAGCGCAAGACGATCACCGAGATATTGATCGACACCAAGCCCCAATTGGCCGCGTTGCTGCGCCAGGGGCCAGCGCACTAGTCCAGGCGCGGATCGTCGTGCGCGATCAGCGCGATGCCGACGAGGATCAGCGCCGTCCCCACCAGCTGCGACAGGCCCGGCCGCTCGCCCAGCATCAGCACGCCAAGCAGTAGCGCCGCCGGCGGTCCGATGGTGCTGGCCATCGCGCCACGCTCGGCACCGATGCGACTGATCGCGCCCGCCTGGAACAAGGTGGGCAGGAACATTCCCATCAGCGCCAGCGCAATCAACAGCAACCAGTCATGCGCGTCGAGCGTGGCCACTACCGATACTGGCCGCAGGACAAGGAAGGTCGCGAGCACGAAACCCGCGGCGGCGCCCAGTGCGACCAACGCATAGCCACTGCTGCCCAGCACGGCGATGCACTTTTCGCCCAGCAGGAAATAGCAGGCCATGCATGCCGCGCAGATCAGCACCAGTACGGCGCCGAACAGGTTCTGCCGCCACAGCCCGGCGTCGAAACCGCCCACTACGAGCAGGATGCCGCCATACGTCGCGAGCAGCGCCAGCAACGCCAGCGGTCGCGGCAGCCGGCGTCGCGTCAGCGCGCGCCAGCCGACGATCAGCGCCGGATACGTGAACAGCAGCGCGCGCTCCACGCTGACGTCGATCATCTCCAGTGCGCGGAAGTCCGTCAGCGCGCCGACGCCGTAACCCAGCGCGCCGGCCAGCGCGGCCAGTGCCAGCACGCGCGGCGGCGCGCGGCGCAGGTCCACGCCGCGCCACAGGGCGAGGCTCGCGAACATCGGCAGGGCCAGCAGGCCGCGGATCGTCGCCACGGTCAGGTAATCCACGCCGCGTGCGCCCAGTGCCTTGACGAACAGGCCCTTGGTGGCGAACAGCAGGGCGGCGCAGCCGGCGAAGAGGAAACCGGTGCTGGACCGGCGCGGGGCGGAAGTCGGCATGAAGGCGCCAGTGTAGAATCGCTGCCCCGTGGACCGCCATCAAATCCAGTTCCCCACCAAGCATCTCGCCCTGCGCGAGGACGTGCATCAGCTCGGCGTGATGATCGGCGAGATGCTGCGTGAGCAGGGTGGCGACGAACTCTATGCACTGGTCGAAGGCGACCGGCGTGCCGCCATCGAGCGGCGCGACCATGAGGGCGAGAGCGCGCTGGCGCTGCAGGCGCGCGTCGCGGGCCGGCCACCGGAATTGGCGCGCGACCTGGTGCGCGCGTTCTCCACCTGGTTCCAGGCGGTGAACCTGGCCGAGAAGGCGCATCGCATCCGCCGGCGGCGCGAATACTTCCTGGCCGATGGCGGCAAGCCACAGCCCGGTGGCATCGAGGATGCGCTGGCACAGATCAAGGCGCAGGGCTTGTCGCTCGAGGAAGTGCTGGAACTGCTGAGCGGGCTCAGCATCGAGCCGGTGTTCATCTCGCATCCGACCGAATCCACGCGCCGCACGCAACTGCGCCGCACGCAGCGCCTGGCCAGCGCGCTGCTCGATCGCCTGAATCCCAAGCTCGATCCGCAGGAACAGCGCCATGTGTGGGGCCGGCTGCGCACCGAGATCACCGCCGGCTGGCAGACCGAGGAGCATCCGCGCCAGAGCCTGACCGTGGCCGATGAGCGCGAGTTCGCGTTGTTCCACCTCGCCGAAGTGATGTACCGCATCGTGCCGCAGTTCTATGAGGAAGTGGGCACGGCACTGCAGAGCCTGTGGGGCAAGAGCGTCGCGGATGTCGATCCACCGATCGTGCTGCGCTTTGGCAGCTGGGTGGGTGGCGACATGCAGGGCGCGCCCGACGTGCACGCCAAGACCATCCGCGAAACGCTGGCGCGCCAGCACCGCGTCATCGTCAACGAGTACCACGCCGAGTGCCAGCAGCTGGCGCAACACCTGTCGCAGAGCGCGAGTCGCGTGCCGATCTCGACGGCGCTGCGCAGTCGCATCGATGAATACCTGGTGCTGCTGCCGGGCGCGCGCAGCGTGGCGCCGGCGCGCCACGACCAGATGCCGTATCGCGTGTTCTTCGCGCAGGTGGCCGAACGCCTGCACCAGACCTGGGAAGGACATGCCGGCGGCTACGAGCGCGTCGAGCAGTTGCGCGCCGACCTGATGCTGGCAGCGGAAAGCCTGCGCGCCAACCGCGGCCAGCACGCGGGCTATCAACTGGTGCGGCGGTTCCTGCTGCGCGTGGATACCTTCGGTTTCCACATGGCCACGCTGGAACTGAAGCAGCACGCCGATGTACATCATCGCGTCATCGCGCAGGGCATCGACGATGCGGGCTGGATGCAGCGTCCGCGCGCCGAACGCATCGCGAAGCTGTCGGAGATACTGCGTCGTGATGCCGGGCCCTCGGCGCCGCTCGATGCCCTGTCACGCCGCACGCTGGCGGTGTTCGAAGCGGCCGCGCAATGTCGGGCGCGCTACGGAGCGCGGGCCATCGGCAGCTACATCGTCGGTGCCTCGGAAGGCATCGACGACATCCTCGCGCCGCTGGTGCTGGCGCGTTGGGCCGGCGTCGATGATCGGCGCTCCGGTGCCGTCGGCCTCGATTTCGCGCCGCTGTTCGGATCGGTGGAAAGCATGGACGCGGCAGGCGAGATCCTGCGCGACCTGCTGGCGCATCCCGCCTATCGCGAACACCTGCGTGCGCGCGCCGCGCCGCAGCCGGTGCTGATCGGCTATTCGGAAGCGGGTCGTGAGTGCGGCTATCTCGCCATGCGCCTGGCTGCCTACGATGCACAGCGCAGCCTCACGCGCGCGGCGGCTGAGGCAGGTGTGTCCATCCACATCCAGCACGCACGCGGCGGCAGCACGGCGCGTGGTGGCGCGCGCCTCGATTCGATCGTGCGCACGGCGCCGCCCGATACGGTGGATGGGCTGCTGCGCATCACCGAACAGGGCGAGACCATCACGCAGAACTACGGCCTGCGCCTCACCGCCCTGCGCACGCTGGAGCGCGCCTTCGGCGTGCTGGGCCTTGCGACACTGGCACGCCGCCGCGGCACCATCTGGCGCGAGACCGATGCGCAGCACGAACTGGCCATGCGCCTCGCCAACCGCAGCCAGGCCGTGTGGCGCGCGCTGTGCGTGCAGGACCAGCAGTTCCACGATTTCTTCCGCGCCGCTACGCCCATCGACGTGATCGAGCGCATGCAGATCGGTTCGCGCTCGCTGTGGGAAGGCGGCAGCGGTGGCGCGCTCGCCATCCGCTCGACGCCATGGGTGTTCGCCTGGTCGCAGGCGCGCTGCTTCGTGCCGGGCTGGTATGGCGCGGGCACGGCGCTATCCGAATCCATTGCCAGCGATGGCCTGCAGTCGCTGCGCGAACTGTACGCGGGCTGGCCGCTGTTCACCCTGCTGGTGGACGACATCGAAGGCCAGCTGGCGCGCACCGATTTCGCCATCGCCGAGCGCTATGCCGAACTGGCCTCGGTGCCATGCCGCGGTTACATGCCCTTGCTGCGCGCCGAATACGTCCGCGCGCGTGAAGCCGTGCTGGCCGTGAAGGATGAGACCGAGCTGCTGGACGGCGATCGCACGCAGCAGCGCTCCATCCAGCTGCGCAATCCTTATGTCGATCCGATGAACCTGATGCAGGTGGACCTGCTGCGGCGCTGGCGCGCTACGGCCCGCGAAGACGAGGACCTGTTCCGGGCGCTGCTGGCCAGCGTCAGCGGCATCGCGCAGGGACTTCAGACAACGGGGTGATGTCGCATCTCAAAGAGGTACCCGCGGCACAGGCCAAACAGCGGGGTGAAACCTGTTCATAACGCCCCCGCAGGTTGAAATAATGCCCATCCGGGGCCCATTGCCGGGCCCTCTGCTTTAAAGTGCCGCCCCATGTACCGATACGACGAAATCGACACCACCATCGTGGCCGAGCGGGTCGCGCAGTTCCGCGACCAGACGCGCCGTTTCCTCGCCGGCACGCTGCCCGAGGATGAATTCCGTCCCCTGCGCCTGCGCAACGGCCTGTACATCCAGAAGCACGCGCCCATGCTGCGCATCGCGATTCCGTACGGCCTGCTGTCGACGCAGCAGCTGCGCATGCTGGCGCACCTGGCGCGCAAGTACGACCGCAACTACGGCCACTTCACCACGCGCCAGAACCTGCAGTACAACTGGCCGAAGCTCGAGGACGTGCCCGACATGCTGGCCGATCTCGCCAGCGTCGAGATGCACGCCATCCAGACCAGCGGCAACTGCATCCGCAACACCACGGCGGATCATTTCGCCGGCATCGCTCCCGACGAGATCGAGGATCCGCGCCCCTACTGCGAAATCATCCGCCAGTGGTCGACGCTGCATCCGGAGTTCAACTACCTGCCGCGCAAGTTCAAGATCGCGGTGACCGGTTCGCCCGCTGATCGCGCGGCTTCGGAAGTGCACGACATCGGCCTGCACATGAAGCATGGCCCGAATGGCGAAGTGGGTTTCGAAGTGCTGGTGGGCGGTGGCCTCGGCCGCACGCCCATCATCGGCAAGACCGTGCGCGAGTTCCTGCCGCGCGAACACCTGCTGTCGTACCTGGAAGCCATCCTGCGCGTGTACAACCAGGAAGGTCGCCGCGACAACATGTACAAGGCGCGCATCAAGATCCTCGTCAAGGCCAAGGGCGTCGAGGCATTCCGCGCGCTTGTGGAAGAGGAGTGGGAGCGTATCCGCGAGTCCTCACTGAAGCTCGAGCTCACCGAGATCGAGCGCGTGCGCGCCTTCTTCCGGCCCCCGCCGTACGAGAAGCTCGTCGACATCGATGCCACCGCGGGCCAGCCACCGGAATTCCAGGCCTGGTATCGCTACAACACGCGGCCCCACAAGGTGCCCGGCTACCGTGCTGTCGTCGTCTCGTTGAAGGCGCATGGCGAAGCACCCGGCGACATCACCGATGCGCAGATGGACGCCGTGGCCGATCTTGCGGATCGCGTGTCCAGCGGCGAGTTGCGCGCCACGCATGACCAGAACCTGGTGCTGGGTGAAGTGCGGCAGATCGATCTGGTCGAAACCTGGCAGGCGCTGAAGGGGTTGAACCTCGCGACGCCGAACATCGGCACGCTCACCGACATGATCTGCTGCCCCGGGCTCGATTTCTGCTCGCTGGCCAATGCCGGTTCCATCGGCATCGCCAAGCAGATCCACGAGCGCTTCAACGATTTCGATTACCTGTACGACCTTGGCCATGTCGAGATCAAGATGTCCGGCTGCATGAATGCCTGTGGCCACCACCACGTCGGGCAGATCGGCATCCTCGGCGTCGATAAACACGGCGAGGAGTGGTACCAGATCACCCTCGGCGGTTCGGCCAGCGGCATCACTTCGCTGGGCGAGGTCATCGGTCCTTCGGTGGCCAAGCACGCCGTGGCCGAGACCATCGCGCGCATCCTCGAGGTTTACGTCGAGCGCCGCGAAGAGGGCGAGGAATTCCTGCAGACGGTACGCCGCATCGGCGTCAAGCCTTTTGGCGAGCGTGTGTATGCCGCTGCTCATTAAGGATCGCGCGGTCGTCGCCGACGAGTGGACGACGGCCGAGGTCTTCGCGCCCGGCGCCGCGAAGGTCATCTTGCCGCTGGCGGAATACATCAAGGCCATCGCGGCTGGCGCGCCCGCGGCATCGACGGCGGTGCTGCTGAAGCCCGAGGAACACGACCTCGCGCCGCTGCTGCCGTATGTCGCGCAACTGCCACTGATCGCCGCGTATTTCGGCAGCACCGGTGAAGGCCGCGGCTACACGCAGGCACGACTGCTGCGCGAACGCCATGGCTACAAGGGTGAGCTGCGTGCGATGGGCAAGATCCGCGTCGACCAGGTGTACCTGCTGGCACGCTGCGGCTTCGATGCCTTCGAACTGCTCGATGGTGAGGACCCTGTGCTGGCCATCGCGCAGCTGGGACGATTCAGCGTTGCATATCAGCCTGGTGTCGATGGCCTGACGCATCCGCGTCGCCGCTATGGTGGCTGAAGGGGCTGCTTCGGCGATACGGCTGCAACGCGCACACCGCGGATAGCTGCATGACGGCGCGCTGGTGGTGGTTGCGGCTGCTGGCCTTTCAATGGATCAATGCCTGGCGCACCTCGCCCGTGCGCCGCACTCTCATGCCATCCGCGTGGTTGTTGCCGGCCATCGCCTTGCCCGCTGCGTTGTCGCTGGCGGGAGAAGCGCCGGCCGCCGCAGGCATGGATTGGGTGCTGAGTTTCGACACGCCACTGGAGTTGCTGCTCGCCGCGCAGGTGGGTGTTGCCATCGTTGCGCTGGGTTCGCGTATCGATACAGAAAGCTGGATCTCTCCGGCCACGACCCGCGGCATCGCAGGCAAGGCGCTCTTTGCCGCGCGGTTGCTCGGCACTGTGCGCTGGCCCGCGGGCCTCGCACTTGCGGCGCTGCTGCTGTCCTTGGGCAGTCCGCGTGCCGCCGCGCATCTGTTCGAGATGCTGCTGGTAGATGCCTTCGCCCTCGTCGGTGGCGCATCGCTGGCCTGGCTGCTGCTGGGCCAGCGCCGACAGGCAGCGAGTACCGCGGAACCCGCGTCCTCGCAGCTCTCGCATCGACGGGGATTGTCCGCGCTGTCCTGGGTGCCGCTGCGTGAGGCCAATCGCCTGCTGCAGCCACGACGCCTTGCTCTGCTGGCAGTGCCGGTGCTGCTGCTGGCGCCGATGGGCACCGCCGCGCAGGAAGTGCTGCGCGCGGTGCTGGGCTGGACGCTGCTGATGTACGTTGCCAGCTGGTGGCGCTCAGCTGCGCAGGTAACGCGTGCGCTGGAGCGCTGGATGCCGCATGCCACGCTCGGTGTGCAACGTATGCGCTGGTATATCTGGCGTTACGTGGCGCTTGCGACTTTGATCGGTGCCGCGACGCTATGGTTCGGCTGGCGCTTCACCGCGCACCGACCGGCGGTCATCAAGCCATGAGCGATTGCATGCTGCAGATCGAAGCCGCGGACCTGCGTTACGGCAGCAAGCGCGTGGTGAATGCAGCGAGCCTCATCGTGCAGCGTGGCCAGTGGATCGCCCTGGTCGGCCCGAACGCCAGTGGCAAGACCACACTGCTTCGTTGTGCGGCGGGGCGGCTGCCTCCCGCGCGCGGCATGGTGCGCATGGATGGCAGTCCGCTTTATCCAGTTGATGCGTGGAAAGGCGAGCTGCCTGGTTTCGCCGCCGCACCCGAAGAACTGCCACCATTCCTGAGCGTGCAGCAGAGTCTCGCCATCTACGCCAATGCGCACGGACTGGCGGATGTGCCCGCAGCGACGCTCACGCTATGCCGCGAGCTCGGCCTCGGTCCCCACGAACACGAACTGGTGCGGCACCTCTCGCTCGGCACGCGCCAGAAACTCGCCGTAGTGCTGGCGCTGCTCACCGCGCCTCGACTGCTGCTGCTCGACGAAGTGTTCAACGGTCTCGACATCCGCAGCGCTCTGGTGCTGAAGACACACCTGCGCAGACAGGTGGCGGAGCAGGGCCTGACCATCGTGCTGGCCACGCATGCACTCGATGTGGTGAAGGATTACTGCGACGGCCTGGTGCTGGTCGATGCCGGCGCCGTGGTACGCAGCTGGGAAGGAAGCGAGTTGCGCGGTTTCAGTGGTACCGCGGAACTGGAGCGCGCGCTGGCTGCGGCGCTTTCCCCTGCGGATCCGGGCAGCTGAAAGCAGCCCGGATCCTTCTTTTCTGGTCATCGGCCCGGGCATCACCGTGATGCCCGGGCCTTCACGCCGACTGGTCCTGGCCGAGCCTCAGAACTCTACGCGGAACCCGGCGTTGAATACCCGGCCCATCACGTCGTACAAGCCTGCGTTGTACGGCGAGGTCGTGTCGCCGAAGCTGCCGGAGCTCGCGACCACCGCCGGATCCTTGTTGAGCAGGTTGCGCACGTTCAGGAACAGGCTGGCCTTCGAACCTTCGCCAAAGGTCACGTCCTTCGAGATCGTGCCATCGAACCACACGGCACCCGGGATGTGGTTGTAGTTGACCGTGAGCTTGCGCGTATCGGTCGTCGGAGCGGATACCGGGCATCCCGTGGTGCAGACCACGTAGTAGTTGTTGTACACGCCCGAACTCACGGCGCGCGCCGACAGGCCCGTGTGCCAGCCGTTGTACGTCCAGTCCGCCGAGGCGGTCAGGCGGAACTTCGGCGTGTTGCCGCTGTTCTGGCCCACGCTGTCCGTCTTCACGCCAAGCGCGCTGGTGCTGGAGTTCTCCAGGTAGCGCGTACCGAGCAGGCGGAAGGCCCAGCCGCCCGGCATGAACTCCGGATTGAAGCGGTAGCTCATCTCCGCATCCACGCCGCGCAGCGTCTGGTTGGCGTTGTTCACCGTCGACAGCTTCACGGAGGTGATGCGACCCACGCCCGGGCCACCCGCGCCGAAGGTGATGAGGTCGCAGTACTCGCTCTGGCCGGTGTAGCAGTTGGTGACGATGGTGCCGATGGCGCCAGCGCTGGCGATGGCGTTGCCGACGCTGATGTCCCAGTAGTCCACCGAGGTGCCGAAGCCCGACAGGAAGGTGGGCTGGAACACGAAGCCAGCGCCCCACGAATCCGAGGTCTCGGCCTTCAGCAGCGGGTTGCCCACGGTCTGCGTGGTCGTGCCGTAAGTCACGGTCTGGCCGCCATTGAGCGCGGTCAGCCAGGGGTCGTCCACCGAAGGCGCACCACCGCGGCCGCTGGCATACAGCTCGCTCAGGTTGGGGGCGCGGATGTCATGCGAACGCGAGCCGCGCAGCGAGAAGCTGTCCACCAGTCGCCAGGTCGTGCCCAGTTTCCAGGCCGTGACCGTGCCGGTGGTGCTGTAGTCCTCGACGCGAGCGGCGGCCTGCAGGTCCATCGACTTGATCAGCGGCAGATCCTTGGCGAGCGGCACCACCGTCTCGACGAAGGCTTCCTTCACGTTGTATTCGCCATGGCTCGGCAGGGCGTTGCCGGCCCACCATGCCTTGGCGACCGACAGCGCGTCGACCCAGCTCCGGCCCATCCACTCCTTGCGCCACTCGGCGCCAGCGGCCAGCGAGACATCACCCGCCCACAGCGAGAATGGCGTGCCGTTGATGCTGGCGGAGGCGACGTTCTCCTCCATGTGATTGACGCGCGTCTGGATCTGGCCATTGCCAGTCGCGTAGTTGACCGCCTCCGGCGTATTCACGTCGCTGCCCATCGGGTTGTAGGGCACGCAGGGATCGGAAGGATTCGTCAGCGTCGCGCGGCACACGATCGCACCGGTGTTCGGGTTGACGACCGCGTCGTAGGCCTTGGTCAGGTCAAGCAGGAACATGCCCGGCGTCTGGTAGAACTGCTTGCTGATGCCGTACTGGTAGTACGCATCCCACTTCCAGCCTTCGCCGAACTTGCCGTCGAACGACAGTGCGCCGCGGCTCACCGTGCGATCACCGGCGGCCACCGCGATGGGCAGGTCGGGGTGCATCGTGCCCATGGTGAAGCTCGCGATGTTCTTCGCGGTCATCACAGTCTGCAGGGCCGCGGGGATGAACGGGTTGCCGGTCTTGATCGTGATCGAGTTGTAGTCCTCGTCCGAGAACGCCCAGTTGGCGGTCTGGCTGCGGCTGCGGGTCAGCATCAAACCCATCTGGATGTCGTCGGTGAGATTCCAGGTGGTGTCCATGAAGCCGCCCAGCGAGCGCATGCGCGAGGCCAGTGGCTGGCCGCCGTGCTTGCCGCGCGTGTCCAGCTGCTGCCACATCGGGCCACCCACGTTGAAGCGGTTGGTCTGCACGAGCGTGCCTTCCTGGATGTCGTAGGGCACGCCGCCCGGACCGAAGGCCGTACCCATGAGGGGGCCCTGGCCGATGACGCCACCGATGGCGCCCTGGTACGACGACACCTGGTCGAGGATCAGGTTCTGCGGAACCGAACTGGACGTACCGGCAGCGCAGGCAGCGGGGTTGGTGGCATTGTAGCAGTACAGCGGATTGACGACGCGCTGCCAGCCTTTCAGGTTCCAGTCACGCTGGTTCAGGATCACCGGATCCTGGCGCGAGGCGTTGGCGCTGAACAGGATGTGGCCACGGCCATCAGCGAAAGGCGTACCGCCCGTCAGCGTGAGCTGGCCCTGCTTGTTGTCCCAGTAGTTCGTGGCGCCGCCAGTCACCGAGGCCTTGAGGCCGGTGTAATCCTTGTCGAGGATGAAGTTCACCACGCCACCCATGGCGTCCGAACCCCACGAGGCCGACGCGCCGCCGGTCACGACTTCGACGCGCTTCACCAGTTCCTGCGGAATGGTGTTGGCGTCGACGAGGCCCGTCTCGGTGGACGGCACGATGCGCTGTCCGTCCACCATGGTCAGGGTGCGGCCAGCGCCGATGCTGCGCAGGTTCAGTGCGTTGATGCCGGACTGGCCCGAGCTGGCATTCACCTGCTGGGTCTCCGGTGACACGCTGCCGGTGATGGAGGGCAGGGTCTTCAGCGCGTCGGCGATGTTGGTCGACGCGAAATCCTTCAGCTCCTCGGCCGTGACGACGCTGACCGGTGTCGGCGCCTGGTAACCATCGCGTACCACGCGGGTTCCGGTCACCACCGTTTCCTCGAGGACTTCATCCTTGGCGTCCGCGTCGGCGGCAGTGGCCATTTGCGATGCGGACAGCGAGATCATTCCCGCGAGCATCGCGATACGGACGGCAGTCCCTACGTCCGGGCCCTTGAACACAAACTTCTTTGAAGACATTTAACTCCCCTGCGCCAGAAGAACACCAGTAACCAAGATTCGGCGACACCACGCAGTGCGCCGCGTATATGTCTATACATACCACGGCATATGAGTGTGCAAAATGGTTTGTAGTGAAGTTATTCGTCTTCTGGTGAGGAGATTTGCTTCGTTAGAAAAATCGTTTGCAACGCAAATCATGTGGTTTGCATCGCTACGGTGCGTGGTGCAAGGAAAAGCACGAAATGGATGCAACGATGGGGGAGAGCGCGCCGGTATTTAACCGTGCGCAGCGCATCGTGTTCAGGTGCCTGGTACTCCGCGATGTGCGGGTTGTTCCCGCGGCAGAGAGCGGTTCGCAGGCCGTGACAGGCTGCGAACCGCGCGATCGATCGATCAGGAGCGTGGCTTCGAAGCGATGCGCTGCTGCCAGCGCTGCATGATCGCCGGGGAAGTGGGTTCGTCGAACAGGCTCACTGCGATGAAGGACACGAAGCTCGCCACGATGCCGATGTAGATCGGCATGTTGGCGAAGATGTCACGCATGATGATCATCGTGCCGATGGTGGCGACCACGCCGATGATGATGCTGGCCACCGCGCCCTTGCCGGTGGCGCGCTTCCAGATCATGCCGCCCAGCACCGGTACCATCAGGCCGCCGACCAGGAAGTCCGAAGCCAGCGTGAGTGCCGCGACCACGTCATGTACTGCGCAGGCTACGCCTGCCATCACGATGCCGAACACCACGATGAAGATCCGGCTGTCACGGATCTCGTCGTGCGGGGTGCCTGCGGGCTTCGTGCCCGCGCCCTTGCGCCGGCGCAGGCCGCCGAGAATGTCCTGCTTGGCCACGGTGGCGGTGGCGATGAGCGCGCCGCTCGAGGTGCTCATGATCGCCGCGAGCGCGCCGGCCACCACGAGGCCGGCAAGGCCCACGGGCAGCACCGAGCGCACCACCTGCGTGTACACCTCGTCCTTCGTGGCGAGTCCAGGCAGCAGCACCGCGGCGGACATGCCGATCAGCGCGCCGGCGATGCCGTAGGCGAAGCAGTAGATCGACGCGCCGAATCCCGCCCAGCGCGCCACATTGTCGTTGCGCGCGGTGAACACGCGCTGCCACAGGTCCTGGCCGATCACCATGGTGGGCACGTACAGGATCAGCTGCATGAAGATCTTCTCGCCGCCCATCGCCGTCCAGCTGAAAGCCGATGCCGGAAGGTGCGCTTGGAGCCCCCGCGAACCCGCCGGCCTTGATGAGCGCGGCCGGCAGCAGGATCACGAAGATGCTCAGCGTCTTCACCAGGAACTGCACCATGTCGGTGAGCGTGATCGACCACATGCCGCCCAGCACCGAATACAGCACCACCACGCTGCTGCCGAGCAGGATGGCGGCGCTCTTGTCGATGCTGAACAACACCGAGAAGATCGAACCGTATGCGATGGTGGAGGTCACGGCGATGAAGAGGGCATAGCCCAGCATCACCACGCCGGAGACCACGGTGCCGATCTCGCCGAAGCGCAGTTCCAGCATCTGCGCGACGGTGTACACCTTCAGCCGGTTGATCAGCGGCGCGAGGAACAGGCTGATGAGCCCGACGCCCAGCGCCAGCGAGAACACCAGCCACACGCCGGAGATGCCGTAGGTGTAGCCGAAGCCGATGCCGCCGAGCGTGGCGCCGCCGCCCATCACCAGCGCAGCCATGGTGCCGGCGTAGAACATCGGTCCGAGGCGCCGGCCCGCGACGAGGAAATCCGACTCGGTGCGCGCGCGTGCCTTGGCGTAGAAGCCGATGCCAACCATCGCGGCGATGTAAACGATGATGACGATGAGGTCGATCATCGCGGCGCGACCCTGCTCGTCATCGTGTATTCGCACATGCGAATGCCTTGCGGAGCGTGGAGATGGAAGAACGTATTCACGTGTGGAGGACTCCCTGCAGGATGCGTGCGAAACGCGTTGTTTTCACGATGCCGTTGCGGCCGACTCTATAACGTCTATACAAAGAATTCCAAATGTATGTACATTTGGATCAGCGCTGGATCCGGCAACGCATTCAACGCGCGGAAAATGATTGGCTTCCCAAACTGATAGATCCCAACCATGCCGATGGACGATAACCGCAAGACCGGCGCTGCGCTTCCCGCGATGCGTGCGATACAGGCTTTCGAGGCGATCGCGCGCTGTGGCAGCGTCGCTGGTGCCGCAGAGGAACTTGGCGTATCGGCCGGTGCCGTCAGCCAGCAGTTGCGCAAGATCGAGCGCGAACTCAACGTGCGCCTGTTCGAGCGCGATGGTCGCGCACTCACGCTCACGTCGTGGGGTCGCATCTACTACGGCAAGGTGCGACTGGCATTCGATGAATTGCGTGCCGCGCAGCAGACGCTGCGTGTCGCGCGCTCACGCCACAGCATCGTGTTGTCGGCATTGCCGTCGCTCGCGATCTGGTTGCAACGGCACCTGCTCACCTGGCGCACGCGCCATCCCGGCGTCAACGTGCGGCTCATCGGCACGGAGCAGGAACCTTCGCTGCAGGAAGAGAGCATCGACTTCCGCCTGTGCTACGGCACCGATGCACGCCGCTACGATCGCTTCTCGGAGTTGTTCGTCGATGCGGTGGTGCCGGCATGCTCGGCCGAATTCCTGAAGAGCAACCCGGTGCGTTCCGCTTCCGACATCCTCGCCGGTCCATTGATCGACGTGGTGTGGGATCCGCGCCATCGTCCGCCACCTTCATGGGCGGACTGGGCCTGGTCGGTGGATGCGAAGCCACCGAAGAATCCCTGCGACCTCGCGTTCTCGCTGTCCGGAGCGGCCATTGGTGCCGCGCTCGATGGCGGCGGTTTCGTGCTCGGCCAGGTATCGATGATCGCCGACCATGTGCGCAGCGGCCGGCTGGTGATTCCCGTGGACCGGCGCCTGTCGATGCCCGCGCCTTATTTCCTCGCCTGGGAACGCGATGCCATGGATCGTCCCTCGGGCATGGAATTCCGCAACATGCTGGTGGCCGCCGGACGGCAGCAGCAGGATCTTTCCTCCGGCACGCTGCCCCTCCCGCTCACCGCGGAATAGAAATACTCAGCCGCGCTTCGGGCGCGGCGCGCTGCTGCCGCTGCCTGCGTTCTGCGCCACCGGCGCAAACGGCGTGAAGCTCGCCACCAGTTCATGCAGGTTGCCCGGGTAAGTCAGCCGCACGAAGGTGATGGTGGAATCCACGCCGCGCGTGGTGCGCTCGACGACGAGGCAGGGCGTCTTCGCCTTGATGCCGAGCACGGCGGCGACTTCTGCTTCAGGCGCGGCAGCGCGGATGCGATGTTCGGCCAGTCGCCACGGCACACGGCGCAGCAGCCAGGCGCCGGGCGAGAGTTCCGTGAAAGTCTCGGCTGCGGCTTCGGGCACCGCCTGCAGGTTGATCATGCGTTCTTCGAGGCAGAACGGCTGCGCGCCCGCCATGTGCAGGCAGGTAATTTCCAGCAGCGGTACGGAGCCGTCCTTGCCCACCAACTGCTTGTCTTCGCGCGTACTGCGCCGCTTCTGGCGGCGCTGCACGTCGAAGCTGTAGGGCAGGCCGAGTGCGCCTACTTCGGTCTTGATGTCGGGGATGTCGAGCACCGCCGACTGCGAATGCGGCCGGCCGACGAAACTGCCGACCTTGCGATGGCGTTCGATGAGCCCTGCGTGTGCGAGCCGCGTGAGCACCTTGCTCACCGTCATGCGCGAGCAGTCGTACTGCGTCATCAGTTCGTGCTCCACCGGAATGCGGCGGCCCACTTCCCATTCGCCCGACATGATCTTGCCCTGGATGTCCGACAGGATCTTCTGGTGCAGGAACATCGGCGCAGCCTTGCTGCGTGCGGTGTTGCGTACGGGCCGTGCCGTCATGGATAGTCCTTCATCAAGCGCACAATTCCTCCATTGCCTGCCGGTAGCCGCGCAGGATTTCGTCCCTTCGCACGTGCCGGCCTTTTTCCACCAGCTTGCGACCGGCGACCCACACGCAATCCACCGCACCCTGCGCTCCCGCGAATATCCACGAGTCGAGCAGCGCGTCTCCGTTTCGGCATACCAGTGCCGGATGGTCCGCGGCGAGGCTGACGAGGTCAGCCGGCGCACTCTTCATGAGTGCAGTGCCCGCGGTTCCCAGCGCCATGCTACCGCCCGCGTGCGCGCGCTGGAACAGCGCGCGACCCGTCGACATGTTTTCTTCCGGTCCGCCGATAACGTTGCGACCCTGTTGGGTCAATCGCTGTGAATACTCCAGCAATGCAAGTTCGGCCGCGAGGCTGATTTGCACGTTGGAATCCGAACCGACGCCAAAGCGGCCGTTTCCTGCAATGAAACGACTGGCGGGAAATACGCCATCGCCGAGATTGGCCTCGGTGATCGGGCACAGGCCGACGACGGCGCCAGTCGTTGCAATGTCCGACAGTTCGCCCTCATCCACATGCGTGGCATGCACCAGGCACCAGCGCGCATCGACCTCACAATGATCCAGCAGCCAGCGTACCGGGCGCCGGCCCGACCAGCCGATGCAATCGCGTACTTCGGCGACCTGTTCGGCTATGTGGATGTGAACCGGTGCGTCGCTGCCGATGCCGCGCGCGATGTGCAGCACGCGCTGCAGTTCCTCCGGTGTCACGGCGCGCAGGCTGTGTGGTGCGACACCGAGCCTTGCTTCCGGAAGGTCCGTCAACAATGTCCCGCAGCGCTCGATGAGCCGTGCATAGCCATCGGTGTCGAGGATGAAACGCTTCTGGTTGTCGCGCGGCGCGAGCCCACCGAAGGAAGCATGCGCGTAGAACACCGGCAGCAGCGTCAGGCCGATGCCGGTGGTGCGTGCCGCCGCGGCGATACGCGCGGCCATCTCGCCGATGTCGGAGTAGGGGCGGCCGTCGAGATCGTGGTGCAGGTAATGAAACTCGCCGACGCGACTGAATCCCGACTCCACCATCTCCATGTAGGCCTGGCTCGCCACCGCTTCGAGCTGCGCCGGCGACATGTTCGCGGCGAAGCGGTACATGGTCTCGCGCCAGCTCCAGAAATCATCGCGCCCCGGGCCGCGTGATTCGGCGAAACCGGCCATGCCGCGCTGGAACGCATGGCTGTGCAGGTTGGGTACCGCGGGCACGATCACCGCATGGCGTTCATCGCCGGGCTGCGGCGGTACGTCGGTTTCGATGGACGTGATGCGACCGGCCTCGATGCGCAGGCGGGCGGAAGACTTCCAGCCGTCGGCGGCCAGCAGTTGCGAAGCATGAATGGTGGTCATCGTTAACCAAGTTCCATCAGGAAGCCTCGATTACCTCCCTTGCTTCGCAAAGTATATGACTATACATTTCAACGCGCCGGTATTTTTCCACGCGAAGTCCGTAGCCGCCCATGAATTCTTCCGCACACACCGAACCACAGCAGCGCGAGCGCATCTGGCGCAACGCTTCGCTCGCCAGCATGGCTGGCGAGCGCGGTCTCGGTGTGGTGGCCGATGCGGTGGTCATCGCGCAGGGCGAGCGCATCGCATGGGTTGGCCCGGCATCGGAAGCGCCGGCGCCGCGCAATGCCGGCAGCGAGATCATCGATTGCGAAGGTCGCTGGATCACGCCGGGCCTGGTCGATTGCCACACGCACCTGGTGCACGGTGGCAATCGCGCCAATGAATTCGAGATGCGCCTGCGTGGCGCGACGTATCGCGAGATCGCAGCGGCGGGTGGCGGAATACTTTCCACCGTGCGTGCGACTCGCGCCGCCAGCGAAGCGGAGCTGCTTGCGCAGGCCATGCCGCGCCTGGATGCGATGCTGGCCGAAGGCGTCACCACGGTCGAGATCAAGTCCGGCTACGGACTCACCTATGGCAGTGAGCGCGCCATGCTGCGCGTGGCGCGGCAGCTGGGCGTGGAGCGTGCGGTGAACATCCGCACCACCTTCCTCGGCGCGCATGCGCTGCCGCCGGAACTTGCCGGCCAGTCCGACGCCTACATCGCTGAAGTCGAGGAGATGCTGCCGCGCCTCGTCGCCGAGAATCTTGTCGATGCGGTGGATGGCTTCTGCGAAAGCATTGCCTTCACGCCGGAGCAGATCGCGCGCGTGTTCGCCGCGGCCGGTGTGCTCGGCCTGCCCGTCAAGCTGCATGCCGACCAGCTGTCGAACCTGCATGGCGCCGCGCTGGCGGCGAGCCATCGCGCGCTGTCCGCCGATCATCTCGAACACACCGACGAGATCGGCGTGCGCGCCATGGCCAGCGCCGGCACTGTCGCCGTGCTGCTGCCCGGCGCGTTCTATTTCCTGCGTGAGAAGACCGAGCCTCCCGTGGCCTTGCTGCGTCGTCACGCCGTGCCGATGGCAGTGGCCACGGACTGCAATCCCGGCACCAGTCCACTTACTTCGCCCCTGCTGGCGATGAACATGGCGGCGACGCAGTTCGGCCTGACGGTGGAGGAATGCCTCGCCGGCACCACGCGCGCCGCCGCACAGGCACTGGGCCTGTCGCATGAAGCGGGTTCGATCGAACCCGGCAAATACGCCGACCTTGCAGTGTGGGACATCGGTTCGCCCGCGGAACTCGTCTACTGCATTGGTCGCAATCCGCTGCACGAACGTATCTGGAGAGGTCGATGATCGCGATTGTCATGACGCCCGGGGCCACGAGGCTCACCGACTGGCGCACCATCTATCGGGGCGCTTCACCCAAGCTCGATGCCGCGTGCAGGACTGCCGTGGACCAGAGCGCCGCGACCGTGGCGCGCATCGCTGCGAAGAGCGATCCCGTGTATGGCATCAACACCGGCTTCGGCAAGCTGGCGCAGGTGCGCATCGATGCCGCGGATCTCGCCAAGCTCCAGCGCAACATCGTGCTGTCGCATGCGGCCGGCACCGGCGATCCGCTGTCGTCGAAGATCGCGCGCCTGCTGATGGCGTTGAAGCTGGCCAGCCTGGGGCAGGGCGCATCGGGCGTGCAGCACCGCACGCTGAGTTTCCTGGAAGCGATGCTGTCGGGTGACGTGATCCCGGTGATTCCGGCGCAGGGCTCGGTGGGTGCATCGGGTGACCTCGCGCCACTGGCACACATGACTGCGGCGATGATGGGCGTCGGCGAAGTCGAGACGCCGCAGGGTCGCATGTCGGCCGTTGATGGCCTGGCGCTGATCAAGCTGAAGCCGCTGGTGCTGGCGCCGAAGGAAGGGCTTGCACTGCTCAACGGCACGCAGTTCTCCACGGCCGTTGCGCTCGCCGCGCTGTTCGAAGCCGAGACGCTGTTCCAGGCCGCGCTGGTCACCGGCGCACTGTCCACCGATGCGGCGCGCGGTACGGACAAGCCCTTCGATCCGCGCATCCACACACTGCGTGGCCATCGCGGGCAGATCGAATCCGCGCGCACGCTGCTCGATCTGATGGCAGGCAGCCCGCTGCGTGCTTCCCACCTGGTGAATGACAGCCGCGTGCAGGATCCGTACTGCTTGCGCTGCCAGCCGCAGGTGATGGGAGCCTGCCTCGACCTGCTGCGTGATGCGGCGGACTTCCTCGCCACCGAAGCCAATGGCGTATCGGATAACCCGCTGGTGTTCCCGGAAACCGGTGAAGCGATTTCGGGCGGAAATTTCCACGCGGAGCCGGTGGCCTTCGCTGCCGACATGATCGCGCTGGCCGTGTGCGAGATCGGTTCCATCGCCGAGCGGCGCATCGCCATGCTGATCGATCCGGTGCTGTCGGGACTGCCGGCGTTCCTTACTCCGCGGCCCGGCCTGAATTCAGGCTTCATGATTCCGCAGGTCACCGCGGCCGCGCTGGTGTCGGAGAACAAGCAGCGCGCCTATCCGGCCAGCGTCGATTCCATTCCGACTTCCGCGAACCAGGAAGACCATGTGTCGATGGCGGCGCACGGTGCGCGTCGCCTGCTGGCGATGGTGGACAACGCCACCGCGGTGATCGGCATTGAACTGCTGATGGCCGCGCAGGGCTGCGATTTCCACGCGCCGCTGAAATCCAGCGTGCCGCTGGAAGCCGCGCGCGCGGTGCTGCGCGAGCAGGTGCCCATGCTCGAGGACGATCGCTACATGTATCCCGACATGCAGAAGTCCGTGGCGCTGGTGCGCAGTGGCGCGCTGGCGGCCGCAGTGGGTGTGCGCCTGCCCGAGGTCTCGTCGGAGCAGCCTTGAGTTCCTGGCTTTCCATCACGCGGGGTGATGCGCCGCTGCTGCTGTCGATGCCGCATTCCGGCATCGACCTGCAAGGTCTCGAGCCGCGCCTGGTATCGCCGTGGCTGGCGCGCAAGGATGCGGACTGGTCCATCCCCGATCTCTATACGTTCGCGCATGCGCTCGATGCCACCATCGTGCGCACCGCGATCTCGCGCACGGTGATCGACGTGAATCGTGATCCCTCGGGCATGTCGCTGTATCCGGGCAAGGCGACCACCGAGCTTTGCCCGACGACCACCTTCGATGGTGAGCCGTTGTACCTGGAAGGGCAGGCGCCATCCGCGGACGAGATCGCCGCGCGGCGTGCGAACTACTTCGATCCCTATCAGGCAGCACTGCGCGGCGAGATCGAGCGCCTGCGCGGGCGTCACGGCCGTGTCGTCATCTACGACTGCCACTCGATCCGTTCCAGCGTGCCGCGCCTGTTCGAGGGCGCGCTGCCGCAGTTCAACATCGGCACCAACGAGGATCGCGCCTGCGATCCCGGGCTCAGCGCGGCACTGTCGTCGATCTGTGGGCGGTCGTCCTTTACCAGCGTGCTGAATGGCCGCTTCAAGGGCGGCTACATCACGCGCAGCCTGGGAGACCCGGCGCGCGGCGTGCATGCCGTGCAGATGGAACTGGCCTGTCGCGGCTACTTGCGTGAACCCGCCGGCACGACCACGACCGACAACTGGCCGGTGCCCTTCGATCCCTTTTTCGCGATACCGCTGCAGGACGTGCTTCGCCGCGTGCTGCAGCACTGCCTCGAATTCGCGTCCCTCCACTGATCATCCACTTCACCAGGAAAGACCATGCGCCGCATCGACAAGTCACGAGTTATCCGCGCACCCCGTGGAACGACACTGAGCGCCAAGAGCTGGCTGACCGAGGCGCCGCTGCGCATGCTGATGAACAACCTCGACCCCGAGGTGGCCGAGCGTCCGGAAGAGCTGGTGGTATATGGCGGCATCGGCCGCGCCGCGCGCGACTGGGATGCCTACGATCGCATCGTCGAGACGCTGAAGCGCCTCGAGAATGACGAGACGCTGCTGGTGCAGTCGGGCAAGCCGGTGGGCGTGTTCCGCACGCATGCGGATGCGCCGCGCGTGCTGATCGCGAATTCGAACCTCGTGCCGCACTGGGCCAACTGGGAACACTTCAACGAGCTCGATCGCAAGGGCCTGATGATGTACGGCCAGATGACCGCGGGCTCGTGGATCTACATCGGCACGCAGGGCATCGTGCAGGGCACGTATGAAACCTTCGTCGAGATGGGACGTCGCCACTACGGCGGCAACCTGCAGGGCAAGTGGGTGCTCACCGCGGGACTCGGCGGCATGGGTGGCGCGCAGCCACTGGCCGCCACCATGGCCGGTGCCAGCTGCCTTGCCATCGAATGCCGCCAGACCAGCATCGACTTCCGGCTGCGCACGCGTTACGTGGATGTCGCCGCGCAGACTCTCGATGAAGCGCTGCAGATCATCGACGACGCGCGTCAGTCCGGTCGCGCCATCTCTGTGGCCCTGCGCGGCAACGCCGCTGAAGTGCTGCCGGAACTGCTGAAGCGCGGCGTGCGACCGGATGCGGTCACGGATCAAACCTCCGCGCACGATCCCATCAACGGCTACCTGCCCATCGGCTGGACCGTGGAGGAGTGGGATGCGAAGCGCGCCAGTGATCCCGCTGAAGTCGCCAGGGCATCGAAGCCTTCGATGGCGCGCCATGTACGCGCGATGCTGGAGTTCCACCGCCTCGGCATCCCCACCTTCGACTATGGCAACAACATCCGCCAGGTCGCCTTCGACCAGGGCGTGAAGGATGCCTTCGCATTCCCGGGTTTCGTGCCGGCATACATCCGTCCGTTGTTCTGCCGCGGCATCGGACCGTTCCGCTGGGCCGCGCTCTCGGGCGATCCGGAAGACATCTACAAGACCGATGCCAAGGTGAAGGAGATGATTCCGGACAATCCCCACCTGCACAACTGGCTGGACATGGCGCGCGAGCGCATCAGCTTCCAGGGCCTGCCGGCACGCATCTGCTGGGTGGGCCTCGGCGATCGTCATCGCCTCGGCCTCGCTTTCAACGAGATGGTGGCGAAGGGCGAGCTGAAGGCGCCGGTGGTGATCGGCCGCGATCACCTCGACTCGGGCTCGGTGGCGTCGCCCAATCGTGAAACCGAATCGATGAAGGATGGCTCGGATGCGGTGTCCGACTGGCCGCTGCTGAACGCCCTGTTGAACACGGCCTCCGGTGCCACGTGGGTCTCGCTGCACCATGGTGGCGGCGTGGGCATGGGCTTCTCGCAGCACTCCGGCGTCGTCATCGTCTGCGATGGCACGCCTGAAGCCAGCAAGCGCATCGGTCGCGTGCTGTGGAACGATCCCGGCACCGGCGTCATGCGCCATGCGGATGCGGGCTACGAGATTGCCATCGAATGCGCACGCGAGAAGGGCCTGGACCTGCCGGGCATCACGGGCTGATGGAGCTGCTGCGCGCCAACGACTTTCGTCGCATGCCGTGGAAGAACGGCGGTGGCGAGACCTTCGAGATCGCGGTATCGCCACCGCAGGCGGAGCTTGATGCCATCGACTGGCGCATCAGCATGGCCGTGGTGGCGGGGGATGGACCGTTCTCGCTGTTCCCCGGCGTCGATCGCACGCTCACCATCCTGAATGGCGCGGGCATGGAGCTGGAACTGGGCGCCGCGCAGGCTTCCGTCCTGCTGACGCCGGAATCCGATCCCTTCCATTTCCCTGGTGACATCGCTGCGGAAGCGGGCCTGCTCGCTGGAACCATCACTGACCTGAACGTGATGAGCCGGCGCAACCGCTACCGGCACATCGTGCGGCGAATCATGGTGCGCGACCAGGAATTCATCACCACCGCGGCGGATGCAGCGGCGGTGTTCTGTTGTGCGGGTGTAGTGGATTGCAGCGGCGAGGGCGTATCGCACGCCTCGCTGCAGGAGCGCGATTGCATGCTGTTCCGCGCGCCACCGCGCGAGCTTGCCTTCATCGCAGCAGCACCGGCGATGGTGCTGCTGGCCGAGTTCTACCGGACTACGGCGTAGCGCGTCGAGCGCACGATGCCCGCCAGCGCGGCGAGGAACAGGTCGTTTTCCGCCGGCGCGCCGATCGAGGCGCGGATGAAGGTCTGATAGCCGGGCTCGAGCCAGGGCTTCACGATCACACCCTGGCGCAGCAGTTCGGCGGATACCTCGGCGCTGCTGCGCTGGGCATTGAAGAACAGGAAATTGCCTTCCGAAGGCGCCACGGCCAGGTCCATGTCCTTCAGCGCGGCGCGCACGCGCTCGCGTTCCAGCTTGATCATGCCGGTGGTGTCGCGCATCCACTGCTGGTCGCCCAGTGCGGCCACGGCCGCGACCTGCGCCGCTGCATTGACGTTGAACGGCGGCTTGGCCACCGACAGCATGCGGGCCACGCGCGGGCTGGAACACACGGCGTAACCCACGCGCAGGCCGGCGAGGCCAAAGGCCTTCGAGAAGGTACGCAGCACGATGTGCGGGATATCCGCGCGGCGCAACGCCTCGAGTCCATCCGGGACATTGGACGATGCGAACTCGTGATAGGCCTCGTCCAGCACCATCATGGTGGCCGGCGAGGTGGCGCGGATGATGCGCTCGAGTGACGGCGCATCGAGTGCGGCACCGACTGGATTCCACGGCGAAGGCAGGAAGCACAGATTCGGCGCTGCCGCCAGCGCCGCTTCAAGTGCCGGCACATCGAACTCCAGGCTCGCCGTCATCGGCACCTTGGTGACCTTCGCGCCCACGGCCAGCGGTTCGATCTCGTGCAGTCCGAAGCAGGGGGTCACGGTCAGCGCGGTGGCATCGGCATCGAGGAAGGCGCGCGAGCTGGCCGCGATCATCTCCTCCGAGCCATTGCCGAACACGATCTCGGCCGGGTCCACGTGCAGCTGCTGGCTCAGTACCTCGCGCAGCCTGCTGCACAGGGGGTCGGAGTAGCGCGACAGCTCGAAATCGGGCGCGGCGAAGGCGCGCTGCACGGCCGGCGAGCAGCCATGCGGGTTCTCGTTGCTGCCCAGCCTCGCGATGAACTCGCGGCCGCTGGCAGCCCGGGCGGCGGCGACAGTGAGCCCGGCGTTGTACTTGGGCAGGGCCTCGATATTGGGATTGAAGAACAACTCCGGCGCGGGCCGGCTCTGCGGAACTACAGACACCGTTGGATATCTCCTCTCTACATCTGCATTGTCCGGGGCGATCCGTACGCTAAGTACGCAGACATCGTCGCGGACACTTTAGAAAAACTAATGGCTGTGCACCTTGGCCAGCGCCTGCTGTTCACCCGGCACCGGGCCGAAATCCTTCGGCGCGACGCGATGATGGGTCGCGTGCTCATACGCCGAAGCAATGCGTAACAAGGTCGGTTCGTCGAAAGGCCGGCCGAGGATGTCCATGCCGATGGGCAGCACTGCCGGCACAGGTCCGACCATCTTCACCGCCTCCATGCGACCGTTGTTGCCTGCCGTGTCGGCAGGTGGCATTGCGCCGCCGGGATTGCGTTCGAAGTCCCACACCTCGGTGGTCCATCCTGCCGGCACGGTGATCGCGGGGAAGCCCTGCGTGCCGAGGAAGCTCCACACGCTGTTGCTGCCGCGACCATTGACCGAAGGCGGATCCGGCGCACCGATCTTCAGTGGCGCGAGATTGTCGGTGGGATAGACGATGGCATCGAGATGCATCTCGGCCATGCACTGGAGCATCACCAGCTGCACGGCGAAGCGGCCCTGCATGCGCGAACCAGAATCCAGCTCCATCGGCTTGTCGGCGCGGGCGCGCGCATCCTTCTGGTCGCTGAAGTTCGCATCGACGTAGTAGTTGGCCTTGTTGACGAGGTCGGTGTTGCTCTTGATGTTGGCGTCGCCGCGCTGCGCGAGGTACAGGTTCAGTTCGTAGCGGCCTTCACCCACCGCGCGACCTCGACCCAGCGTGCGCAGGTTGATGTCGTTCGGCACCTTCGAAGGATCCATCGCCATGTCGACCAGCGTCGCGATGTGGTCGTTGGTGGGCTGGCCTTGCTTGTCCACCGGGAACAGATTCGGATAGCGCGATGTGAACAGCTTGTTGAAGAAGCGCGGCACGTACTCGCGCAGGCAGGAGCTGAACAGCTCGCCTTCAGGGCCGGGATCGACGATGTCGGCGCCGAGCCTGCGCAGGTCCTCGACGCCCTTGCTGACGATGTCGATGGCGGGCCCATCCGCCACCGTGAACAATTTCTTGCTCATGTACTCGCGCACCACGCCGATGCGCACCCCCTTCAGGTCGGTGCCATGCGCGTACGACTGGTAGGTCTTCACCGGCTTGCGGCCGATGCTGAATACGGTGAGCGGATCGGCTGGATCGTAGCCCGCATAGGCTTCCAGCACGCGTGCGGCGTCCTCGACGGTGCGGCAGATCGGCCCCACGCGCGTGTTGATGCCCATCTGGATCATGCCGGCGCGGCTGATCAATTCCTGCGTGGGCGCGAGGCCGACGGTGTTGTTCGAACTCGCCGGCGCGCGGATCGAAGAACCGGATTCTTCACCGATGGAGCAGGTCACGAGGTTCGCCGCGACCGCGGATCCCGAACCCGCACTCGAAGTGTTGGGCGTGCGCGTGGTGTCGTATGGATTGCAGAACACGCCGCCGAAGGAACTGCGCGGCAGGCCCGATGCGTACTCGGCCAGGTTGGCCTTGGCCAGGATGATGGCGCCGGCATCGCGCAGCCGCTGCACGAAGGTGGAATCCTTCGGCGGCCGATCGTTCGCATAGAACGCATCCGCGCCGGAGGTGCTGCGCATGTCGAAGGTGTCGTACTGGTCCTTGAACGCCATCACCACGCCCTGCAGCGGGCCGACCAGCTTGCCGGTGCGCTTGAACTGACGGTCCTGCGCGGCGGCGACCTCCAGTGCATCGGGCATGCGCGGATCGTTGTCGCTGGCGTCGGTCATGCTGCGCGCCTTGCGGTCGTCGAAGCCCAGCTCGATGCGGTGCGCGGGCCTGAGGTTCAAGGTTGAGAGCGCGTTGATCTGTCCCGCGTCCGGAATCGTCTCGATGACGCCGAGCACGCCGTTGGGCTGCTTCACGCAGGCGCCGTTGTAAGCCTTGATGCGCGCGAGGTATGCACGCACCAGCTGCTCGGTGGTGAAGCGCTTGCCCAGCAACGCCTGCTGGATCTGCTGGATGGTGGCTTCTTCGAGCCTGAATTCCGGCGTGGCGGTGCGCGCGAGGACAGGTTCGGCAAACAGCGCAGCGACCAGCAGGGCGAGCGAGGCGAGGTGTTTTGCTTTCATCTATACATAATTGACGAGCCGCCTCCTCGCTGCAATGAATGCGGTTGCGGTACTGTTCATCAAAGCTACGTGGTTGAAGCATTCAACCGGGGTTTTTCTGCCGTGAACGCAGGTCGGGACGCGCCTCGAATGGCGCATTGGTTCGCCGTTCCATCTGTTGCGCAGCCCCATCGATCACGCAGAAAAAATCGGCGCCGATTTAGATATGTGAAGTGTTGCGGGCCTCGCGCTTGCCCCGCGGTCGTCGTTGCGCCAGCGCGGGGATGACATGCGAATTATCGGACAGGAAAAAACACGACGAAGTGGGACATGATTGCCACATCAGGCTCAGGCCTACCCGGAGGAACCGTGCGACGTGTTGCAATGATCAGCCTGGTGGCGATGGTGGGCTGCGGGACGGGCCTTCCGGCCCTCGCGGCCGACCCGGCGCCTAGGGCCGCGATCAAGGCGGACGCGCCCGTCGATTGGGAACTGATGACCTGGGTGGAGATCAAGGCAGCCATCACCGCCGGCAAGACCACGGCGCTGGTCTACAACGGTGGCACGGAGACGCGCGGACCCCAGGCCGTCAACGGCGGCCACACGCTGGTGGCGCATGCCAAGAACGTGGCCATCGCCAGGGCGCTGGGCAATGCCATCGCGGCGCCGGTACTGCCGTTCTCGCCCAACAACGCGAGCGCGGACATTCCGGGCACGCTGGGCCTCAAGGCCGAGACCTTCAAGCAGGTGAACAGCGAGATCGCCGAGCAGCTGATCGCCAATGGCTTCAGGAACGTCGTGCTGATGGGTGACCACGGCGGCGGACAGAAAGAGCTGGCAGACCTCGCCAAGGAGCTGGACGCGAAGTATTCGCCGCAGGGCATTCGCGTCGTTTTCTGCGAGGACGCCTACCAGAAGTCCAACGACGACTTCGATGCCTACATCAAGTCGAAGGGGCTTTCGCCGGGTGGCCACGCTTCCATCAACGACACTTCGGAGATGATGTACCTCGAACCTTCGCCGAGCGCATGGGTCAGAGCCGACAAGCTGCCCGAAGCCATCGGCGGTGGTCGCAAGCGCGGTGCGCCGCCCGATCCGGATGCACCGCCTCCGAACGGCGTGAGCGGTGATGGTCGTCAGTCGACGGCGGAGATCGGCAAGGTTGGTTACGACATGCACGTGAATGAAGCGGTCGCGCAGATTAAGGAGCTCCTGG